>NZ_CABVPW010000023.1:0-143596 GCF_902499025.1 Burkholderia lata
AATAGATGTACTACGCTGTCTCAGGGTGGGTCAGATTTAGATGAAATCGGTGGGTTAAGACTCGGTGGAAATCAACACAGTCGTCACCGCGTGCTCCGGTTAATGCGGAGAGAAGGTTTGCGCGCCGAGGTTGGCTACGGCAGCAAGCCTCGCTATCGTGGCGGTCCGGTTGGCGTGGTGGCCAATATCCTGAATCGGGAGTTCGCCCCCGACGCGCCGAACAGGGTCTGGGTCACCGACATCACGTACATCCGAACCTACGAAGGCTGGCTGTATCTGGCGGCGGTCATGGATCTGTACTCGCGTCAGATCGTCGGCTGGGCCACGCGATCAACGATGACCAGCGATCTGGTATTGCAGGCTTTGCTGGCCGCAGTCTGGAAGCGCAAACCGGGACCCGGCGTTATGGTGCATTCGGATCAGGGCAGTCAGTTCACCGGCGATGACTGGCAGTCATTCCTAAGGGCTCACCATATGGTGCCGAGCATGAGTCGTCGCGGTAATTGCCACGATAACGCCGTTGCCGAAAGCTTCTTCAGCGCGTTGAAGAAGGAGCGAATCAAGCGGCGCATCTACCCGAACAGGGCTACCGCTGCCACGGACGTATTCGATTACATTGAGATGTTCTACAACCCGATTCGCCGGCATGGTTCCGCCGGCGACTTGTCACCTGTCGAGTTTGAGCGGCGCTACGCGCTAAACGGCTCGTGAGCGTCTATGAAACTCTGGCCGGTCCAGCTTCTCCCCGAGCTGTTCGCGCGAGAGGGTTTCATCATTGGCAAGTGCTTTGACGGCAAGCGCGAACTCGCGGAGTTGATCCGCGGCCTTCATCCGCATCGCATCCACTTCGCGTGACGTGTCGTTGACAACCTTCAGTACCCATCGCCGGAGCATCTCGAGTACCTGATCAGTCGCAATACAGAGGGAATATCGCATGAAGCAGGCGGCTTCGATTCGTCGGCTTTGGGGTTCGATTCGCTTACTGATCGATGGCGGGCGGCTTGCACAACGGCGGGCGTAGTGGCGCACCATGGCATCGTTGCATTCAACCGGCCAACGCGTTGCCACCTCGTGCATCGTGAGCAAGTTGACTTTGTCGAGGATCTCGCTCATCTGATGGGTCGAGTTGCGCAGCGGGACGGCCCACAGCCATCGCTGGAGACTTGAATGTTCTCCATGGGGCTGAGCCAGAACTCGCGCCCAACTCTCGAGTTTTTCCATACCAACAGCCTGCTCGAGCGCGCCGTGCAATTGCCCCTCAATGTCGCGTACAGCCTGGACGACAAACTGCCTGAGCATGCGCTCCGGTGGTATCACGATGCGATGGTCGTAGAACCAACGTTTGAGATCGTTCGTCAACTGGCCGCGTTCCGGGCGACCGGAGAGTTGTTCTTTGAGCCAACGGATGACATACCGACGTTGATGTTCCGCGACGGCGCGAAAATTGATGGCGTCCCGAGCAAAGCGCTGGTGGTCGGATAAGGTCTTGAGGTTGCCATCGTAAAGTGAACGTAACGTGCCTAGGTCTGGCGGCTTTACATTCAGCTGTCGGCCAAGATGTCGCCAGAGAACTGTGGGGATCTGCTTGTACGAGCCGAGCGGCCGGCCGGTCATGCGCAGAAAGCCGATGTGCAACGCCACCGCGAGCCGAAAGAGATCGGTGCGTCTCGAATCAATGGCAACACGCTCGCGCTTGGAGAACGTGAAGAATGTCGCGAGCTCGAATTCGCTCAGCTCGCGCGGCACCTGTCGGATCCCGAGATAAGCCAATCGCCAGTGATCCATCGGCGGCTCCGCATCGATGATGAGAGCGGCCCAGCGTAGCGAGGCAAAAATGGCGGTGCTACGGGGAAAGTCAGGATGGCGGCTGGAGCTGTCGAACGCCTAAGAATGGTGTCGGAACAACAACGACTCGGGGCAACAAAACGTGTGAGCTGCAGTCGTTGTGCCGACGCCGTATGCGTCGACCAAGACAGGGATTGCAGGAGGTATTTTCTTTCGACCCTAAAAAGTCGCTAGTTTAGCTTATGTCAAATATCAAATTGCAACTAGCAGCGCGGCAGATTCCGGTGGCCATTATGACGCCCCTCTGCCAATTAACAGAGTCGGCGTCGTCTCTCGCTAATTTGGCGTCTTGAGTCAATGGCGGGGGTAACCTTGATTTCCGTGGAGTTCTCCGGTTAGAGCGCTCTAGACTGCATGCGGGTTTGCGACCCGCCCCCACTAAATATTGGTTTAAAATCAAATGGTTGTTGTCTGGGTGCCATGCCGGCGGGTTCGAGGCATACCGTCAAACCAACCGTTAATAGGAAATGAAAGCGCGCGAGTCTCCCGCAAGGTGATGCACCGTCATCGCGGCGCATGTCGGGTCAGTTGCCGACGCGAACCAGGCGAACTTCGTAGCAGCAGTCGCGTGGCGCGTCGGCGGCACCGTCTCGGTGACGAACCAGGTGCAATTCGAAGATCAGCCTTTGCGATATGAGCGCGGCCACTACCTTCTTGCCATGACACGTTCACGCAGGTTCAGCAATCGATGCTATATCAGGATCGACGGCCGATCTGGAATGAGTGTCGGACTGACCTTCGCCGCGACCATCCCCGCGTTGTAACGTGGTAAAGCGATTTCTGCCTCCTGCCCATGGTGGAGTATTCACAACAGACTCGTCATCAAATTGTAGGTGTACCCCGTTCTGGCAATGTCCGGGCGATCTGTGCAAGGCGTCGCAGGGGAGTTAATACGAGCTAGCGATTACGCCGCTGTCTTGAGCGAAGGCACGGGCGCGGCGCCCGCCGCGTCATGCCCGGCAATCGCAAGCGCGAGCACGGGATTCAGGCTGTCCACCATCGCGCTGGGAATCAGGATCGTCGCGCCGCGTTCCTTCGTCGTTTCGTAGATGATGTTCATCGCCCGCAACTGAAGCGCACCCGGATGATTTTCGTAGACCTGCGACGCTTCGACGAACTTGGCGGCGATTTCGGCCTCCGCCGAGCCGAGGATCACCCGTGCCTGCTTTTCGCGCTCGGCTTGCGCCTGCCGCGACATCGAATCCTGCAGCGCGACCGGGATCGCGACATCGCGGGTCTCGACCGAGCGGACAGTCACGCCCCATTCCACGGTCTTTCTGCCAATCTCGTCGCGCAAGTGCATGTCGGCCGCCTTGCGATCCGACAACAATGCAGCCAGCATCGATGCCCCGATCATTTCCCGCAGGGAGGTTTGCGCAACGCGGTCAATGGCTTGCCGGTAGTCGGTGATGGCGAGCGCGGCTTTCTGCGCGTCATGGACGTGCCAGAAAATCACGGCGTCGACGTTGACAGGAACGGTGTCTTTGGTCAGCGCTTGTTCGGCGTTGAAGGCGGTGGTTTGAATACGTTCGTCGATGATCGCGACAACGTTGTCCAGGATTGGAATGATCATGAAGAAGCCGGCGCCCTTGACGCTTTGCAACTTGCCAATCCGAAGGATCACGAACTTTTCCCAGACGTTGGCGACCCGCACGGACAACGCGATCAGGACCGCGACGATAAAAAGGGAGACCGCGAGATACAGGTAGCCCCACGCGCCGGCGGCGAATGCCGCGAGGACGAAGGCAGCCGATAAAACGAGTGTGATGGGATTCATGGTGAGGCTCCGTTTGGGTGACAACGGCCTGCCGGATGAGCGATGAAGCACGCCGCATCCGGATCGTCTTGGGCATTCTGGCAACGGGGACAGAGGCCCTTGATGTGAGTGTGCGCGCCATTGCAGTGCCGATCGGTACGGTGCCGTACCTCGATCGTGCGCGTTGTGCCTGACGGACCGGATAGCGAGGCATCGGGCGATCCGGGGTGTGAACGGCGGGCAGGTCACCACGAAACGTGCCCCGCAGACTGTTCTTCAGCGTACCGACTCGTCGGGCCGCCGCGACGCATGATGACGTTCGTCGTCATTTTCTGTCGGGAGCGGTTCATGAAATATCCGGTTTATATCACGCATCACGGGAATCCCCGCTATCGCGGCGCGCTTCCGGATTTTCCGGAAATCGATGTGGAGGGCGACTCGTATGGCGAGTTGCAGGCGGCCGCGGCGCGACAGGTCATGGCCTGCTATGACCGCTCCGCGCGTCTCGTGCCGCCGCCGACCACGGACATGGCGATATTGCAGGCGTCGGATGTCGACCGGGGTAACGGAATCTGGCGGTTCTTCGATATCGACCTGACCGGCGTGACCTCGAGTTCCGTGCGGATCGCGCTGTGCCTGCCGAAGCGCATCGTGCGCGACATCGACATGACGGCGAGCGCGCTGCGCATGACTCGCGACGCGTTCGTGTCGATGGCGTGCGCGAACGCCGCCGACCGATCCGCGCAGCATCGCGACGTGCGTTTCGAACCCGTCGCGAAATCGCTGTCGGAAGCGGGTTGATGGTGCGACGCACCGGGTATGACGCCGGACGGGTGGTGCGGTCATTGGGGAGAAGGTGCGTTGAAGATTCACGTTGTGCGTGTTTCGCGACGCCGGACATCGCCATGGAGCAATTCACGGCCGATTCGCGAGGAGTTCTTCGGCGATGAACGGCTGGCGCAGCATGCGGGAAGTCTGGCGCGTGCGCAGAAGGTAGTTCCCGGGGCGGCCTCTGGCCCGTCTCTGGCGACGCGGCTGAAGGACAACGCGGATCATCTGCTGAAGGCGTACCGGAACACCGTGGCCGCAGACGCGCGCGGCGAAGAAATCACGCCGGCAGCGGAGTGGCTGCTCGACAACTACTATCTCGTCGCGGAGCAGGTGCGGCAGATCCGTGACGATCTTTCCCCGCGCTATTATCGGCAACTGCCCAAGCTCGGCAACGGGCCGTTTGCCGGTTATCCGCGCGTGTTCGAGATCAACTGGTCATTCGTCGCCCACACGGACAGCCGTTTCGATCCCGATATGCTATGCCGGTTCATGCTTGCCTATCAGGCCGTGGAACCGCTGACGATCGGCGAACTGTGGGCGGTGGCGATCACGTTGCGGATCGTGCTGATCGAAAACCTGCGGCGACTCGCAGATCAGATCATCGACGACCGGCGCGCGCGGCTCGCCGCCGGCGAAGTGGCGGTGCGACTCGTGGACGACGGCCGGCGCCACCGCGTGGTCGTGACGCTGGGGGCGGCGCAAGCGGTGCTTCTGTGAGGCGACAGGTCGGCATCCGCGCCGGTACGTTAGCGGACGGACTGCGCGCGATGTACCGTCCATCATGAACCGACGTCCCGCATTTCATCGGGATGTCAGCGCATGGGCTTCCGTGCGTCGTGCCGGATCGGACGGCGCGGCGGCAACCCGAGGGGATGATCATGAGAAAGCTACATTCCGTGGCAGTCGAGATGGCGATAGTCACGTTGACGATTGTCGTGCTGGCGGGTTGCGGCGGTATGTCTCGCCGCGGAACGGATACCGTGATCGGGGCGGGCGTCGGTGGCGTCGCCGGCGCGGTCCTGACGGGCGGCAGTGCGTTGGGCACGGTGGGCGGCGCGGCCGTCGGCGGCGTTGTCGGCAACCAGGTCGGGAAATAGGCCGGCCGAACGGTAGGGAATCGGCACGCGCACTCGCCGTCACGGCGAAGCGCGTGGATACGGGCGTGACCCGGAGTGCGACCGGTATGTCGGCATTTCTCCTGAACGGCGGGCTGAGGCTGTCCTGGTGGCAGCTTGCGTGGGTCGTGTTCGCGCTCACGCACGTCACCATCATCAGCGTGACCGTGTACCTGCACCGCTGTCAGGCGCATCGGGCGCTGGATCTGCGCCCGTGCGTCAGCCACTTCTTCCGGTTCTGGCTGTGGTTGACGACCGGCATGCTGACCATGCAGTGGGTCGCGGTGCATCGCAAGCATCACGCGAGGAGCGAGACCCCGGAGGATCCGCATAGCCCGCGAACCCGTGGCCTCGCGACCGTGCTGCTTCGCGGCGCGGAACTGTACCGGGAGGAAGTGCGGAACGAGGAAACGCTGCGCCGGTATGGATCGGGTACGCCCGACGACTGGCTCGAGCGCCACGTCTATGCCCGCTATCCGAATCTCGGCGTCGGGCTGCTCGCCGTGATCGACGTCGGGTTGTTCGGGCTCCCCGGCGTGGCGGCGTGGGCGATCCAGATGATGTGGATTCCGTTCTGGGCCGGCGGCGTGATCAACGGTTGCGGCCACTTCGGCGGTTATCGGAATTTTGCGACGCCCGATGCGAGCACCAACCTCTTCCCGTTTGGCATCCTGATCGGCGGGGAAGAACTGCATAACAATCACCACGCATACGTGACGTCCGCCAGGCTGTCGAACCGATGGTTCGAGTTCGACATCGGCTGGCTGTACATCCGCCTGCTGGCGGCGTTGAGACTGGCGACCGTTCGGCGCGTCACAACGAAGCCGCGCCTGCTCCCGAACAAGGCAGTGGTCGACGACGCAACGCTGCAAGCGGTCATCCGCAACCGGCATGCGGTGATGGCCGCTTATGCGCGCATGCTCGAACCCGCCTGCCGGCGGGAGTTGCGCCGCATCAAGGACATGAGCTGCGACGACAAGCGCGCGTTCGCGCTCGCCATGAAACGCTGGCTGCGCCAGGCCTGGGGCCATCGGGGCAAGCCCGATCTGCGGGCGCTGACGAGCCCCAATGCCAACCGGCGAATGCGCGTGTACGTCGATATGTACGAGGCGTTGCTCGAGCTATGGACGTGGTCACACGCGTCGCACGAGCAATTGCTGGTTCAGTTGCAGGATTGGTGCCGTTGCGCGGAGCAGAGCGGCATCAAGGCGATTGCCGATTTCTCGATGCGTCTGCGCCGGTATGCGTGATCCCGGCACGCCGGTGACCCGCCATGCGGGACCGGTCTGCCACAGGGTGCGGCGCAAGCGCCGCTCATCTCGCCCGATTGTCTGGACGCGAATAACGCCACTTGCTCGCATTGGAATTGATGCCGGCATCCTGGCGGATGCGCTTTTCGGCGCGTTCGACGTCGGCACGGGCCAGATTATCCCGCTGCTTTTGCCGGGTCGCGTCATCGCGCCGATCGATTGAGGTGCCTGAGTGATATTTCATGAATCGCTCCTGAGTGAGGTGTGCTCGCGTCGGGTCGGATGCGGCGGACGGATCAGATCGCCGCAGGGGCAATCTTGCCGTCCACGATGTCCTTGCCGAATTGCATTGCCAGGTCGAGTGCGAGCGCCGCCGTTTGCGGAGCGCCATGCTCGAAAATGGTCGAGTAACGCGGTGCCGTTGCGGAGGTCGCCGGAATCGTGTCGATGCGCACGATTGAAGCAAAACGCTTCGGGCCGGGAGCGTGGGGATCGCCGAACGGCGGGAAAAGCATTTGTGAATAGACGCGGAGTTCATGTCCGCGATATTCGAGAGTGGGGATGGTCATGATTTGCTCCTGACAGAGCAACGATTGGCGCCGAAGGATTCAAGGGCGCCGATGCCTTGACAACAAACCGGCAGGTATCTTCAGTGTGCGCGTTCGTCAATGGTTTCGCAATAACAATATCGGATGCCGAAGCATATTTTCGATACGGGTCAATCACCGGGTTGCGGTGCGGTTGCGGAAGAATCTGCTTTCAAATAGTCGATACCGTACAGACCGACGCGCGTCTTCCGGTTCACGATGAACTCAACACCGAGGAGGCCGCCATGTGCATCCCACTTTCACTCGAGGTCGTCGAGACTCTCAAATCGCTTGATCGAATTCCGGATTCCCAGGCTGATATTCCACGCGCCATAGCCGATGAACTATTGGCTCACGGGCTTGCATACGAGTCGCGCACCGGCGGTTCGATCAACATGACGGCGGCAGGCCGTCTGTGGCTGAATCGGTGTGCGGACTAGCGCGCATGCGTCGACCAGGCGAGACCGGATTTTGTCCTGTACAGCGATTCATGGACCCATGAGGCAATGATGAAAACCCAATCTACACGATGGTTTGCGCTGGACCAATACGCGCCCGTTCGCGACGGATGGTATGAAGTGCGACTGGTGAGCGGCGACACGGCGTTTGCGAAGTTTGGCGATGGCGAATGGACGGAAAAGCCGATGCTCACCTTTACGCGCTGGCGAGGCTTGCGCTCCGATCCGGACAAGTCGGGCGACGCAGTGGATGCGACCGCAGATGCGTCCGCGGCGAAAGGTGTCCGGGACGCGTGGAACGCGTTCTTTCCCGGCGTGGGAAACGAGCAGCACAAGCCGCTTGCCGCTGCGCATGGCGACCACCACCCCCGACGCATTGCGGCATCGTGACGGTCAGTCGGGAAGCGGGTATCGCCGGATGTTGCCTGCACGCGCGGTCAACATCCAGTGAATCCGCATCACGTAGCCCGATCGCGCGGCGCTACGGAACCGTTCGCGCGAACCCCCTACGGCCGCTTCCTGAATTGCTCTTTCGCGTCACCGAATGACGCTTGTGTCTTTCCGACGACCTGCTCGACCGTGCCCTGCATTCTGGTCGATCGATTTCCCATGATCCTGCCGACCATTTCCTTCAGTCTGCCTTTCGCTTCGGCGATGCGGCCTCTCACCTGATCCCTGTTCATCACACTGCTCCTTGACATGGGGCGCCCGCTTGATCTGTACGAAACCTGGAACCATCGAAGCGTCGTATCGGGGGCTTTACGCGGAACAAGCGGTGCGCCCAAAGACACACTGAGCGCAATCGCGATGGAAGTCGGTACGATGCCGTACGCGGATCGCCGCCGGTGCGCCAGCGTATGCATGCGGGCGGCGGTTGGATCGATCGCCGCGAAGCCAGGTTGAGAAGATTGTCTGTTTTTGCATGCTTGGTACGCTTTCGTACCGCATTCGCATTCGCCTGTGTGTAGCGTCAGGGGTATCCACGAACAACCTGTGGTGAATCATGCAGCGACGAACATTTCTATGGGGCACGCCGGGATCGATCCTGGCTATCGGCCTCGGGGTCTCGGGATGCACGACGACCGGTACATTCGACGCCAGTGGTCACAAGACCGACAAACGCCACACCATCGATGCAGGCGTCGACTCGACCCTTGCACGCCTTTACACGACCGCCAAAGGCTCGCGTGAACTCGTCGGCAAGGCGCGCGGCGTGCTGGTATTCCCGTCGGTCATCGCGGCCGGCATCTTCGTCGGCGGCCAGTACGGCGAAGGCTCGCTTCGCGTTGCCGGCAGCACGGTCGGTTACTACAGCACTACGACCGGCTCGATCGGCCTGCAGATCGGTGCGCAATCGAAAGCCATCATTTTCCTGTTCATGACCGACGATGCGCTTGGTCGCTTCCGTAACAGCGAAGGCCGGTCGGTGGGCGGCGACGCGTCGGTGGCAGTACTGAAAGTCGGCGCGAACGGCAATGTCGACACCAGCACCGCGACCGCGCCGATCGAAGCATTCGTACTGACGAACAACGGATTGATGGCCGGCGTGACGCTGGAAGGCACGAAGATCACCCGGCTCAAGTCGCTGTAACGAGCGGCGGACGCGGGGCGGCTTGGTCTCCATTGGTTGTTTTCATTCTTGCGGAGAGCGTATGCACATTCTCACGAGCGCGGGCCCACTGGTTTCGCTGATCGCCGGCATTCTGATTCTGGTGGTGCCCCGTCTGTTGAATTACATCGTGGCGATCTACCTCATCGTCATCGGGTTGCTCGGGCTGTTCGGAGGACATCTCCACTGAACCAACCCTCTCTCGAAAAAGCAGGTGACGAACCTCGCGGGCGGCGCCCGCGATCTCCGACTGTCGACGTGCCCCTGAGCGTTCGCGACGGGCCCGGATTGCCTACGTGGCAGTTGCCGGCAATCCGGACCGGGGGTTCTTCCGGTAACGTGCGGCGCTCCAGGCTCTCGGGCCATGCGTGGAATCTGACGGTATTGCCCCGGACATAGGCGCGGGCCGACCGCGCCATCTTCACGCTCCGGAGCGCAACGAGGGCACCCTGCCGCTCGTTGACGGGCGTTGGCCGGCGCATCGCACGACCCTGAGCGCGTGGTGGCTGAAGCGGGCTGAATGCGCTATCGAGTCGATCGGTATGCCGTTCCCGGACGCGGGCTCGCGTCGGAACGCTTTTGCTCCGCGGTGCGCGGTTGCTCGCGCGCGTTCGGGTTCGTCAGCCTCGGTTTTTCGGGGGCAATGGGCATTCCGTCATCGGTCGCGGTATCTTGCGCATATTTCCGATGCTGTTGCGGCGTGCCGCGGGCTTTCCGAGTCAGGTCGTTCATGAGCTTCTCCGGTGAATGCCGCTTCGCATGGATCCGGCCGCTCGAACCGGAGCACGGCGAGTACATCGGCAATGTGTCGGCGCGTTGTGGCGCCGAGCGCGTATCGGCATCGGCAGCGCATGCGCGCGTGCCGACCCAGAATGGACGAGCGAACAGCGGAAGTCGGTACGATGCCGTGCAGTGGCGGCTGGCGTCGCTTCGGACCGGCACGCCGATGATTTGTGCCGATGTCCGCGATAATCCGCCCGCGTCCGGTACGTTGCCGGACAGACTCCATGCGTGCGTCCGCCTACATTGATAGCGAAAGAGTCGATGCACGTCCCGAACCGGGTGCATCGAGCACGCGTCCTGCATGAAGGAGCAGGGCGACTGACTCCCCGGCTCCTCCGGCATTCGAGATACGGCACCGCCCATTTCGACGCGACAGGCGGCGAACGGCGCGGGCGCGCGTCGACGTGGAAGCGCACGGGAGCGTATCGACGGACACATCGGTTCGATTGCATGCGATGGCCATCGGTGCGAACGCACTGCGCCATGACCCGCCGGATGATTGATTGAGGAGAGACGACATGTCACTGGGACTTCTTCTACTGATCGTTGTCGTGCTGCTGATGGTCGGGGTGATCCCGACCTGGCGCTACAGCAACGGCTGGGGGTATGGTCCAAGCGGATTGCTGGGCTTGGTATTGGTCGTGTTACTCATCCTGATGCTGCTGGGCAGGCTGTGACGCGGGACATCATCGACGCTGCAGGTTCACGGGAAGACTGCCGCCCGACACCGCGAGTGTCGGGTGTGGCATCCCGCCGAACCGTTCGACCCGCGTACGCATCGCGCCACCGCGCCCGCGCTGGATCTCACGCATAGCGACGCATGAGCGGCGCGGCTGAAATGCCGTGCAGCACGATCGACATGGCGATGATGGCCAGTACCCATGGAACCAGAGGCAACAGTTGCGCACGCGGCCCTTGCTCGAGGGCCAGCATCAGGTAATACAGGGAACCCACGCCGCGAATGCCGAACCAGCTGATCAGCCGGCGCTGGTGGAGCGACGCCCGGGACCCGATCAGCGCGAGCCGGGTGGCCGCCGGCCGGATGACGAACAGCAGGGTCGCGACCACGGCCGCGCCCGCCCAGGTGAGCATGTCAACCCAATAGCGGGAGACGAGCGCGCCGATCAGCAGGATCAGCACGGCTTCGGCGATGTGTTCGAGCTCGATCGTGAATCCCATGACCAATTCCGCTACGAAGGCATGGGCTTTGTCGGGATCGGTGGCGGTGGCCTCGACATCCTCGCTGTCCACGATGCCGACTGTCTCCTTCGACGTCTTCCGGCCGCTCGTTCGATGCTCGACACGCCGCATCGCGACGCCCGCGGCGAACACGGCCAGGAACCCGTAGCCATGAATCGCGAGCGTCACGCCGTACGACAGCATGATCAGGCCCAGCGCGAAGAACCCTTCGAGGCCGAGCGCCTGTCCGTGGCGGCTGCGCAGGAATGCGACGAGCCGGGCGGTGGCGAAGCCGAGCAGCCAGCCGGCGCCCACGCCGGAGGTGATACCCCATGCAATGCCGCCGAGCATGCTCCAGTGAAGCTCCGACATCGTGCCAGACCCGCACGCAAGCAGGCCGATCACCGCGCAAGGGTAGGCGGTGCCGTCATTGATCCCGCCTTCGCCGGACAACGAAAAACGCACCAGTTCGACGTCACCCGCGTCGCGCACGCCGACGTCATGAGCGAGCACGGGATCCGTCGGCGCGATCATCGCGCCCAGCAGTACCGCGACGCCGAGACTCAAATGCAGCACCAGCATGCCGAGCGCGGCGATCGACGCGACGGTGAAGATCATCGCGACGACGCCAAGCCGCAGCGGCAGCATCCAGCGGCGATCGGCGGGCGGGACACGCAGCCTCAGGCCGATCGCGAACAGCGAGATCAGCAAGCCGATTTCGGCCGCGATGCGCAAGTGCGTGACGTCGTCCGGCAATGTCAGCGACAGGAAGCCGAGGCCGGCCGGTCCGATCAGAAAGCCGATCCCGAGATACACCATGGCCGCGCTCAGCGGCAGACGCTTGAGCGACGACCCGATGAGTCCCATGAAAATCAGCAGGGCTCCGAAGATGAGGCATCCGATGGTTTCGGTCAATTTGAATGTCCTGCGTGGGTAACGTCGCGCTCGCCGCGCGTCGAGCGTCGAACGCAGGTCGCCATGCGGTGTCGTTCAGGCGGCACGCGCGGGACGGCACACACCGGACTGGGCGTCGATGCCTTGCATTCGTCGCACAATATCGCTCCGGTCGTACCACGTTCGCAGCGAGTCGATTCGGCGTCTGTCCGATGGCGGACAAAGAACCGGGCGCAACCGTCGCAACCATCGCGATCGAAATGACGCGTGGCTGCTGCTGACGCGGCCGGGACGACGCGCCCGAACCGGCATGCACGCGATGTACGGTAGCGGGCAGAGCGGTGCAGTGCTTCGTCATAGACTGTACGCCGATCCTCATGACAATCGGAGCGTGGCCATGGCGCATACCGCAATCGAGGGAGATTTGCGTTCACTCGAACGACTCATTGCACGCGTCACGCTCGGTGAGCCTGCGCCATGGGCCCTCTGGCGAATGCGGCTGGAATCGATTCTGGAATTCGGTGACCTGACGCCCGCGGAACGCAAGCATTTCGTCAGCATCATCGCCCTGATCCTCATGCTCGAGCGTCGAGCGGGCAAGCCGAACGCGCATTGAGCAGACGAGAATGTGGATGTGACCCATACAGGCGGCAAGTTGAATCCCACGCCATTCGACCCGCCGGGCGCGCCGGCCGCGATGCCCGTCAGTCCGCTGGCGGGCCAACTCGCGCCATACGCGCTGTGGATCGACGTCCCCCGCCTCGTGACCGCGTACTACACCGATATGCCCGACCCGTCCATCCCGGCGCAACGTGTGACGTTCGGCACGTCTGGACACCGGGGCTCGGCGTTGACCCGCAGCTTCAACGAGTGGCATGTCCTTGCGATCGCGCAGGCGGTCTGCCGGTATCGACGTTCGCACGGCATCGATGGTCCGTTGTTTCTCGGCATCGATACGCACGCACTTTCCGAACCGGCGCAGGCGAGCGTGCTTGAGGTGCTGGCTGCCAATGGCGTCGAGGTCATGCTGGCGTCGCCGGGCGAATACACGCCTACGCCGGCCGTGTCGCGCGCGATCCTGAAGTACAACCGCGGACGCAGTGCCGGATTTGCCGACGGCATCGTGGTGACGCCGTCGCACAATCCCCCGGACAACGGCGGCATCAAGTACAACCCGGCTACCGGCGGCCCGGCCGAAGAGACTGTCACCCGATGGATCGAAACAGCGGCGAACGATCTGCTCGAAGCGGGGCTCGCGGGCGTGCGCCGCGTCTCGTTGTCGAAGGCATCGGATGCCGCCACGACGCACCGGTACGACTTCCTCGCGACGTATGTCGATGACCTGGCTAGCGTCATCGACATGGACATCCTGCGCGGCGCGCCGATCCGACTCGGCGTCGATCCGCTCGGCGGAGCCGGGGTGCACTACTGGCGCGCGATTGCCGAGCGTTACCACCTGAATCTCGCGATCGTCAGCGAGGAAGTCGACCCGACTTTTCGCTTCATGAGCGTCGACTGGGACGGACGGATCCGCATGGATCCGTCGTCGCCGTATGCGATGCAGACCCTGATCGCGCGGAAAGACCGGTTCGACGTCGCGTTCGCGTGCGATACCGACCACGACCGGCACGGGATCGTCACGCGCGGCGACGGCCTGCTGCCGCCCAATCACTATCTCGCGGTGCTCGTCGATTACCTGTTTGCGCATCGGTCGAGGTGGCCCGCGCGCGCGGCGGTCGGCAAGTCGGTCGTCTGCAGCGGGATGATCGATCGTGTCGCCCGCGCATGCGATCGCGAAGTCTACGAAGTGCCCGTCGGCTTCAAGTGGTTCGTCGGCGGAATACTCGACGGCACGCTGGGCTTTGCCGGCGAGGAGAGTGCGGGGGCCACGTGCCTACAACTCGACGGGCAACCCTGGACGACCGACAAGGACGGCATCGTTCCCGCATTGCTGTCCGCCGAAATGACGACCCGAATCGGCCGCGATCCGGCGGAGCTTTACCGAGGTCTGGCGCACCAATTCGGCGCGCCCGCCGAACGGAGGGTACAGGCCGCAGCCACACGTGAGCAGCGCGCATTGCTGGCGCGGCTGACGCCGCACCAGTTCACGCACACCGAACTGGCGGGAGAAGCGATCGTCCAGATACTCGATCGGGCGCCAGGCAATCGGGCCACGATCGGCGGCATCAAGGTGATGACGAAACACGGCTGGTTCGTTGCGCGGCCGTCGGGTACCGAAGATCTCTACCGGATCTATGCGGAAAGCTTCAACGGAGAGGATCACGTGGCGCGCATCGTGTCCGATGCGCAGTCGATGGTCGACGCGGTGATCGAAGCCGGCACGTGCGATGCGGGTGGCGGCTCGAACGCCTGATACGCGCACGGCCCGCCCAATGATCACGCCAGCAGTTTCAGCGCGCGATCGCAGACGTTCTCGACCGTGAAGCCGAAATCGCGCATCAGCTCGTCGCCCGGCGCCGACGCGCCGAAGCTCGCAATGCTGAGCACGTCGCCACGATCACCGACATAGCGGTGCCAGCCCTGCGATACCCCCGCTTCGATCGCTAGCCGCGCGCCGACCGACTTCGGCAGCACGGCGTCCTGATACGACTTGGGCTGCGCGTCGAATAATCTCCAGCAAGGTAGCGACACAACCCGAACCGCGACGCCGCGCGCGAGCAGTGCGGCGTGCGCTGCCAGCGCGAGCGCGACTTCCGAGCCTGTCGCGATCAGGATCAGCGTGGGGTGGCCGTCGGGGGCGTCGGCCAGCACGTAGCCGCCGCGCCGCAAGCCCTCGGCCGGCGCGAACCGAAGGCGATCGATCGTCGGGACGTCCTGGCGGGTCAGGACCAGCGCGGTCGGCTGCTCCCGTGCTTCGAGCGCCACCCGCCATGCGACGGCCGTCTCGTTGGCATCGGCCGGTCGAATCACCAGCAGGCCCGGGATCGCGCGCAGGCTGGCAAGCTGTTCCATCGGCTGGTGCGTCGCACCGTCCTCGCCGACGGCGAGGCTGTCGTGCGTGAACACATAGATCACCTGCAGGCGCATCAATGCGGCGAGCCGGATCGGCGGACGCATGTAGTCGGAAAAGATCAGGAAAGTCGCGCCGAACGGCAGGATGCCGCCGTGGGTTGCCAGGCCGTTCAGGATCGCGCCCATCGCGTGCTCTCGCACGCCGAAATGCAGATTGCGGCCGCTGCGGCTCCAGCCGCCGCCATCGGAGCCTTGCCGGTCGAGCGCGTTCACGCCGGTGGCCTCGAAATCGCCGAACCCGGTCAGCCCGGTAAAAGTGGAAGGATTCAGATCGGCGGAGCCGCCGACGAGCGAAGGGACGCGGGAGGCAAGGGCATTCAGCACCTTTCCGGATGCAACCCGCGTCGCAATGCCTTTCGGATCGGCCGGAAAGACCGGGATATCGCGATCCCACCTGTCGGGCAGCGTGCCGCGCATCGTGTTCAGCAGCGCCTCGGACAGCTCGGGAAACGCGCGCGCATAGGCTGCGAACATTGCGTTCCAGTGCTCTTCCCGGGCTCGCCCCTCCGTCAGTGCACGACGAAAATGCGCGAGCGCTGGTGCAGGGATATGAAACGCGGGGTCGGGCGGCCAGCCGACGTTGTGCTTGGTCAGGCGCACCTCGGCGTCGCCGAGCGGCGATCCGTGAGCCTGGTAGGTATCTTGCCGGTTGGGCGAGCCGTAGCCGAGATGCGTGCGCACGAGGATCAACGACGGACGCAGTTGCTCGGCACGCGCGTTGACCAACGCCGCGTCGATGGCGGCCAGATCGTTGCCGTCGTCGACCGTTTCGGTATGCCAGCCGTAGGCGTCGAACCGTCGCGCGCGATCTTCGGTGAAGGTGATCGCGGTACCGGCGGACAGCGTGACCCGATTGTCGTCGTACAGGCAGATCAGCTTGCCGAGCCGGAGATGGCCGGCCAGCGATGCGGCTTCCGCTGCGACGCCTTCCATCAGGTCGCCGTCGCTGACGAGCGCGTAGGTGTGGTGATCGACGATCTCGAAGCCGGGGCGGTTGTAGCATGCAGCAAGCTGTGTCTCCGCAATCGCCATACCGACGGCGTTGGCGAAGCCCTGGCCGAGCGGGCCGGTTGTCGTTTCGACGCCGGGCGTCAGGCCGCGCTCCGGATGGCCGGGCGTGAGGCTGCCCGATTGCCGGAAGCGACCGATCTGGTCGAGTGGCAGGTCGTAGCCGGTCAGGTGAAGCAGACTGTACAACAGCATCGAGCCATGTCCGGCCGACAGGACGAAGCGATCCCGATCAAGCCACGCCGGATTGGCGGGATGATGCTTGAGATGGCGCATCCATAATGCATAGGCCATCGGTGCTGCGCCCAGCGGCAAGCCCGGATGACCGCTCGCCGCTTTCTGCACGGCATCGATCGACAGGAAGCGCAGCGTATTGATGCAAAGCGTATCGAGTGCCGCATCTTCGGTTGGCGGGAAAACGGCTGAGGTCATGCAGTTGCTCCCTGGCGTCCGGTCACGGGATATCCCGTACGGCATGGTGGTTGCGTTGGCTACCCGTTGCGCGGGTCTGCGTTACCGGTCTGCGTCATCGGTCTCCGTGCCAATAGCCGTGCTTGCCGTAGAAGTCGTGCAACTCGATTTCGTAGCTGCGATGAACGAGCTGCGAATCGTCGTATAGAGGGCTCCGGCGGATTGCATCGCGCGTGAGCGTGGTCGATACCGTTTCCGTTGACCAGTCCACCTGGTCGAGCCAGTGGGTCGCGACCAGCACTTCCTTGCCGGTCGACCACCAGCTCGACGTGTCGATCGCCAGGTAGCGGATCACCCACGCTTCGTCGTCGTAAATGAAGTCCGACACGTGGCCGATATGTCCGTCCGTGGCTTCGAGCCGATATCTGTCGACCTCGCCGGTGCTGTGCAAATGCGTATCCGCCGGTGCGCTGGGCGGCGCGGTGCCCGAGAAAAGCGGATCGCCCGCTTCAGGGTCCTGCGACGGCCCGGCGGGATCGAAAGCCGGGTACGCGCCCATTCCCCAAAGGTTCGGCCCGCCCCAGTAAGTCGGGTAGTTGTAGTAACGCAGGATCTCGATTTCGTGCTGGCGGGATACCGGCTTGTGCGTGTCCACGTTCGGGCTGTCTCTCACCTGCTGTTGCGTCAGGCTGACGTATAGCGTGCGGGTTTCAGGGTCGGCATGCGTGACGGAATACGGCGAAACCAGCACCTGCCTGTCGTGCAGCCAGTCGCCCGTCTCGACGACGAGGTAACGGATGCACCAGTTGTCATCGTCGAAGTAGGCCTGGTGGATGTGCCCGATATCGCCGTCCTTCGCTCGAACCGTGTCTCCGTGCAACCTTCGAATGCTTCGCAACATGATGTCCTCGCCAGAGCGATGCCCGGCACGTCGGTGATCCGGCTGAACTGCCTGCCACACCGTGGCATCCAGTCGTTCATCCGTCGGTGCGGAGCGATTCCTGCCGATCGCGTCTCCTCGGATGGCCGGCATGGTTGAAACGCTACACGCGACGAACGGCCGATGCGGTACGAAACCGTACAAAGCGTGCACCGGTTCGAGCACGGGGGGCTATCCGGCGGCGAGCCGTCCTTCCCAGCACGTCGCGGAACATCCTCTCGGTCTTCGTCGTCGGGATCGCGAAGCAGTGAGGATCGCCACGTCGACGGGCTGCCGGGCGACCGAGGCTGCCGGATTCGGTTCGTGTCTCAACGCAGCCGCAGCGGTATGAACAGCGAGATGCCCGGTGCCGGTGCCGGCGCGTAAACCATCGGAGGCGCGCCATACGCATACTCCTCGTCGCCGTTATAACCGTCGTGGCCGCCGTTCCGGTAATGGTCGTAGTGGCGACCACCCTGATGTCTCATGCGCGCGTGATTGCTCTGGTCCCAACCGTGATTCATTCTCTCCGCATGCAACTGCGGTGCGGCGAAAAGGCAGCCGATCGCGACGATCAGGCCGACGAGTCGCATGCCCGATCTCGGCGCCATTATGTTTCGACGTGCATGTCCGATAGAAACGTCCATCATGTTCTCCTGTGTACGGTCGATCAGCGATCCGCTGGTCCGTGACTGACATGGATAGCCGGTATCAGCGGAAGGTCCGGAACTATTGTTTCTTGATCAGGTGACGACCATTGCCACGGAAAATCGCATCCGCGCTCCGCTTTTGCGTATCGGACATGCTGTCATATAGCGGTTGAAATGCCGTGGTCAGCTTTTTGACGCCATCGGCGTGCGCGTTGGCAACATCGCCATAGGAATGGAGGTCGTCCATCGCGCTCATGGTGCTAGCGTGATCGCTACGGATCTTCCTGAGCGATTCCATCGCGTTCGCGTTATCGCGCATGACCTGCGCGACTGGCTGCCACAGGGATTCCTGGCCAGGTGTGATGCCAAGTCGCTGGTGCAGGCTGTTGATGCGCCCGTCGACCGACTTTTGGGTCGCGACGGTCATGACGTGGGGCTGTGATTGATCCGGTGCGGGGCCGGCGGCAATCGAGAGCGGGGAGAAGACGGCTGCGCCGAGGGCGACTGTCGCCGCCACGGCGAACGCGCCGGCAATCTGTCGGGGGAGGGCGAGACGAGCGAGTGTCATGGCGGATCCTGGTAAAAAATCGGGAAGGAGTCGACGTACCGCGACGCATCCGGTCGGCGGCGGATTCGGTCCGGTAGCCCAGCTCTACGCGGGATGCGGGGGCTCAGTCTGTCCGATGCCGAACGGTTTGCCGGTCCACCTGGCGAGTGGAACCGGAATGGCCTTGCGCTTGCGCGGACCGGCATGCGCGCTTGTCGGCGCAGTCCGGATGAGTCGAGATCATGGCCGATCTGGCAGCGACGCAAGCCGCGCGCGTGCCCGGTGGAGTTTTCAAATCGGGCCTGTGCTGGCGTCGTGACCGGCTGCATTCCACGCTGGCGTGTTGCCGGCACGCAGCCCGTCGAATCCGGGCCGGCCTCGTCCGGCTCTCAGCGCCATGGAGGCGGTTATGCGCAGCAGGTATCGAGAGCAGCATACGAATGGCGCCAAGAGCGAATGCAACGTCGACGAGGCCGTCTGGGGGACGTTCCCCGCCAGCGATCCGCCGGCGATCGGCGGTGTCACCGCGATGATTGCCACCCCGGCCCATCGAAAGCATCACCGGAAGTCGTCGCAGATCAAGCACCGTTAACGCAGGTTGCGCGGCGCTGATCGGCGCTTTGCGTGACAAGGACCCATCGAGTTGTCACCCGTATTCAGCGATATCGATGAACGCAGTGGTATCTGTCGGAGCGACGGCAAGCTGATATTTCCGGTGTGTCCAGGTGCGGAACCGTACCGACTTCCGATGCCGGTGCGCGCAGCGTTCTCTCGTGCGTTGAGTGTCAATGTCGAGACTGTATACACCATGAATATTCCCGGATCTTGTCCAAGGAGGACATCATGAGAATGCTCAACACCCCGAATCGATCTGGGGATGATAGCAACGGGGGCAAGCTTGTCGAAGGCGATACCGGCGATGAATCCGGTCATATGGTGACGACTGCGGATGCGCTGAAGGGCAGCAGGATCATCGCGTCGGACGGCGAGGATATCGGGAATGTTTTCGACATCGTGCTCGACTTGCACCAAGGCAAAATTGCCTACGCGGTTGTTTGCAGCGGAGGAACGGGCGAGATGCTTTGCGCCATTCCGTGGAGTGCGATGGAATACGATACCGACGACAAATGTTTCCATCTGGACGTGACCGCCGCCCACGTCAAGGGCACCCCGGGCTTCGACGACGAGCATTGGCCGGTGATGACGCAATCACAGTGGGGATTGTCGCTTCACCAGTACTACAACCGGACGCCGTACTGGGTGGTCGGATGAGACGAGGTAGGGCAGGACTTCCATCGCACCGGCAGTCGCATGGTCACGGAATCGAGCATTTGGAGTCGTTCGCGCCGCGCTGCGGTGCAGAGGCGGCTAGAGTCGCTTCAGATCGGGCAGCAGGCGATCGAATTCGCGCTTGACCACGCCGTAGCACTCGCACACGCGCTCTTCGAGCCCGGGCCGGTCCAGCACCTCGATATGGCCGTAGTTGTAGCGGATGAGGCCCGCGTCCTGCAGCTTCAATGCCGCTTCCGTCACGCCCGACCGGCGCACGCCCAGCATGTTGGCGATCAGTTCCTGCGTCATGCGCAGCTGATTCGAAGGCAGGCGGTCGAGGCTGAGCAGCAGCCAGCGGCACAGTTGCTGATCGATCGAGTGATGCCGGTTGCATACCGCGGTCTGAGCCATCTGCGTGATGAGCGCCTGGGTATAGCGCAACAACAGGCGTTGCATCGCGTTGCCGCGCCGGAATTCTTCTTTCAGGATGCTCGCGTCGAGCCGGTAAGCTTGCCCCGCGCTTTGCACGACGGCGCGACTCGGGGTCGTTTCGCCGCCCATGAACAACGACACGCCGATCATGCCTTCATGCCCGACGATCGCGATTTCAGCGGACGAGCCGTCCTCCATCACATACAGCAACGAAACGATCGACGTGGTCGGAAAAAAGACGTGATGAAGCTGGCCACCCGACTCGTACAGCACTTTTCCCAACGGCATCTCGACGAGCGTCAGGTGTTCAGCGAAGTGGGCGCGCTCGTTTTCCGGCAGCGCGGCAAGCAGGTGATTTTCGGTAAGGGGCGGGTTGTCCTGCATGTGTGGCTCCTGCGCTTGCGTCCGGCTGACGAACGAGCATCCGGCCGATGTGGGCGCTGCGGGAATCGGCGGAAGGCGGCAATGTGTCCCTTTTATCGATGAACGCGGGGTGGCCGTTCGAATACGAGCCTACCTTCGAAAATTATAGTGCCGACACATGTCTCATCAAGGTGCGCGCAATCGCGCGCGCTCGATACGGAACCGATATTTCACGGAGCGTTTGACGGGAAATCGCGGTCGCCAGGCCTACTCCGCGTCGACCGCGGAACGGTGTGCCGCGATGACTCGCGCGCGTCCGGTACGTTGCCAGACAAGCTCCGCGCACGAGCACGCCTATGTGCGTATCAGGCGTGTTGAACTCTGATCTGCCGCCGCGCCATCGGATCGACGTGTTGGCCGGTTGGTTCACCCAGCAGGACTTGAGCGTGAGCGCTACAGCGCCGTCAGCTTCGTGATCTTCGTTCCCTCGAGCGTCACACCGGCCATCAACCCGCTGTTCGTCAGGACGAACGCTTCGATCGGCGCGGTCGCGGTGCTGGTGTCGACATTGCCGTTCGCGCCGACTTTCAGTACCGCCACCGATGCGTCGCCGCCCACCGACCAGCCTTCGCTGTTACGGAAGCGATCAAGCGCATCCGCGGTCATGAACAGGAAAATGATGGCTTTCGATTGCGCGCCGATCTGCAGCCCGATCGAGCCGGTCGTGGTGCTGTAGTACCCGACCGTGCTGCCGGCAACGCGCAGCGATCCTTCACCGTACTGGCCGCCGAGGACGAAGCCGGCCGCAATGACGGACGGGAATACCAGCACGCCGCGTGCCTTGCCGACGAGTTCACGCGACCCTTTGGCGGTCGTGTAAAGGCGTGCAAGGGTCGAGTCGACGCCTGCATCGATGGTGCGGCGTTTGTCGGCCTGGTGGCCGCTGGCGTCGGATGTGCCGGTCGTCGTGCAACCCGAAACCGCAAGGGAAATGGCAAGGATGGATCCCGGCGTACCCAATATGAATGTTCGTCTCAGCATCGTCGTCTCCTGGTTGTTGATGGCGTTTCTGACGCTACGCTAGGGCGGCTGCGGACGCGGTACGACAGCGTACAAAGACGCAAAATCCGCCCTGGCCCGCGTCTCGTTCAGCTTTGCAGCACGCGAGCCGTGTGGGCGGAATGTCGACTGTCGGCGCGCGTCACGTCCGGCATGTCGATTTTGGCAAGCCGACAACAAGGTTGGCCCGTGTCGGTCAATGTCGTGCAACCGGTCCGGCAACGTATGTCAAACCGCGTTGCGGAGAATCGCGATGGCGACAACGTGCTTCCACCGGTCCGCCACCGCAAGCGTCCTTCATCGTACAGACACGCAACCTCGTCTACAGGAGGATGTCTCCCGCGACCATGCATTCGTGCGCGATCTCTTCACGAACATCGACGTGGTTCACATCTGTGGAGAATGATTCCGTCATTCGTCTCCGGTCGATCAAACGAAGCGCCACACTCGAATGCGACTGGTAAGGAGAGCAACATGCGTTCATCTATCTATGTCGGTCTTGCCGCCATTGCAACCATGCTTGCCGGATGCCTCTGGGTACCCGGCGACGGCTATCGTGGTGATCGAGGCGGGGGGTATGGCGGCTCGTACGGTGGTGGTCACGAAAGCGGGTGGAATCAACGCGGCCCTTCCCGTGACCACATGAATCACTCGGGGCGTGCCGATGACCAGGGGGCGCATGGGTCCGGGCAACGGGAAGGATGGTAGGTCGGCTGCGGTCATCACGTGAACCCGGCCGGTCAGGTTCCTTGAGGCCCGTTTCATCATGTCCGATGTTACGGCTTCGCAATGGACAGCCGTTCCGGCACAGTTCAATCGGCGGCACGCCGCACGCGTTCGCGGTGGCGCCCTGGTCAATCACTGCGGGTGCCAAACCAAGACTGGTGCGCGGCATGAATAGCAGATTCGCTCATGCAATCAACAGGTGGCGCGCCGCTCGGGACGTTTATGGAATACGACAAGGATCCGTCCGCAACACTCAGCAGCGATGTCGATAGCCAGGCCGACTCGTGGCTGACGAAGCTCGGACCTGGACTGATCACCGGTGCGGCGGACGACGATCCGAGCGGCATCGCCACCTATTCGCAGGCGGGTGCGCAATTCGGCTTCGACATGCTTTGGACCGTCCTGCTGACCTATCCGCTGATGGTTGCCATTCAGGTCGTGAGCGCGAGGATCGGCCGGGTGAGCGGCCATGGTCTCGCGACGAATCTGCGACGTCATTACCCGCGGTGGCTGCTGTATGGCACCGTCATCCTCCTGCTGGTGGCGAACACGATCAATATCGCGGCCGACCTGACGGCCATGGGCGCAGCCGTCAACCTGCTGGTCGGCGGCCCCACGCGGGCTTACACGGTCGTGTTAGGCGTGTTTTCGCTGGTGTTGCAGATGTTCGTGCCGTACCGCAGGTATGTCCGTATCCTCAAGTGGCTCACCCTGGCGCTGTTCGCCTACGTCGGCGTGATCTTTGCGGTCCAGATCCCATGGGCGACCGTGGCGCTGCGCACGGTACTTCCGCACGGCTCGTGGAGCACCGGCTACATCACGACGGTAGTCGCCGTGTTCGGCACCACCATCAGCCCGTATCTGTTCTTCTGGCAGGCATCACAGGAGGTCGAGGAACTGCAGGCGAAGGAGGGACAGCAGGCGCTGACGAAAATGCCGTCGCAAGGGCCGGAAAACCTGAGCCGCATCCGCCTCGATACGTCGATCGGAATGGCATTTTCCAATCTCGTTGCGTTTTTCATCATTCTCACGACTGCGGTCACGCTGCATGCGCACCATATCACCGATATCCAGACGTCGGCGCAGGCCGCCTCCTCATTGAAACCGATCGCAGGGCAGTTTGCGTTCCTGCTCTTCAGTCTCGGCATCATCGGCACGGGGCTGCTCGCGCTGCCGGTGCTGGCCGGGTCGGCGGCCTACGCGATGGCCGGCACGTTCAAGTGGAAAAACAGCCTCGCGCTCGAGCCGCAACTGGCGAAACGGTTCTACGCGATCATCGTGCTCGCGACCGTCGTGGGCCTCGCGCTCGATTTCACGTCGATCGACCCGATCAAGGCGCTGTTCTGGAGCGCGGTCATCAACGGCGTCACGTCGGTACCAATCATGGTGCTGATGATGCTGATGGCGTCGAACCCAAAGGTCATGGGCGCCTTCGTCACGCCCGTGCTGCTGCGGTGGGTGGGATGGCTTTCAACCGGTGTGATGGGCGCCGCCGTGATCGCGATGTTCGTTTTCATCTGAGCATCGGCTCCGATCGTTCATTCTCGCGGCCCGGTACGGCGCCGTACCGACTTCGTATCCCGGCACCGCGCATCGTTGCAACTCGCTCTCCCTTTACGATGCACCGGGCGCTCAGCGTGAGCGGCAGGTGCGCAACGGGTAGGGCGGCCAGAGGCGACACCTGTCCGGCACGTAACCGTTCATATCGCGTGACCGGTGTGTGCCGTCCATCACGGCGAGCCGGCGATCCGCTCCGGCGTCCCGCGAAATGAAACCAGGAGGGAATCATGACGATATTAGACCCGACCCATCGGCCATCGACCAGCGATACGGGTGCGGCGATTGTCGGCAGCGGGGCCGGCGACGGGCCCGGCCCCAACGTGATGGAAGCCGATACGCTCAAGGGAAACAAGCTCTTCACGTCCGACCGGCTGGAGATCGGGAAGATTTCAGACATCATGCTGGACGTACGTAGCGGCCGGGTTGCCTATGCCGTGCTGTCAAGCGGGGGCTTTCTCGGCATCGGCGGCAAACTTTACGCCATTCCGTGGAGTGCGCTGACCCTGGACACGGACGAAAAATGCTTCCGGCTCGACGTTACCGCGGACCACGTGAAAAATGCGCCCGCGTTCGACAAGGACCATTGGCCGTCGATGGCGGATGAGCAGTGGGGTTCGTCGCTTCACAAGTTCTACAATCGGCAGCCGTACTGGTCAGCGACCCCAGACGCCACCACGAATCGTCCGCCCACACATTAAAACGCCCTCGCCAGCCGGTAAAAATATGGATATCTGATGATTTTTATCGAATACCGATTCACCGGTCGGACGGTGTCATCACCTGACGGCAACAGATAGCAGCAGCATCCACAGATCAGTTACGTATTGGAGCTCTACCATGAACAAGGATCAAGTCAAGGGAACTGCGGAGAAGGTCAAAGGCAAGGTGAATGAGGTCATTGGCCGTGCCACGCACAACACGAAACAGGAAGTCAAAGGCGATCTCCAGCAAGCAGCCGGCCAGGCGCGCAAGAATCTTGGCGACGCCAAGGAAGCTGTCAAAAAAGCCTGATTGGACACATAGGCTTCACGAGGGGGGCTATTCCCCTCTCGCACGGTGCTTCCGCATCGTGCCAACCTCACTGCGGCTACTACCGTACAGACATCCGCTATTGGATACGAGAACGTCGAGTTGCGTCCTTCGCGCATCGGGTTCCCGGCCCCCGTCGCGAGGCGCGCCTTCGAACCGATAACCGGCTCAATCGCGCAAGTCTTTGCTGCGGAAAAACGTCGGGTATCGCTGGAAGCTTCGCCCGCGTGGCTCCGTGGCCCACAAGCCGCGCAGCAGATCAGGTCGGCGTCTAACTTGAGGGGAGTTGCCATGTACAACATTGTCTGGCTCGTTGGAGCCGTGGTCATCGTTCTGTTCGTCCTCGGCTATTTGGGATTGAGATAGGGCATCTCGTTTACGTGCTTGTCACGCGATGGCTGGTCAACGACCGCGATCATAACGATCCAGGTCGCGACAGCCATCGTTTATCGCAGGAAGCAAAATGAAGACGCTCAAGATCATCGGCTATGCGGGACTCGTGGCCGTCGCGATCATGCTGCTCGTCGCAATGTGCGCGATCCTGGAGGACGGCATGATTTCTCACGATGCGCAGCGACCGGGACTGACCGGCAACACGCTTTCCATCCCCGAATCGCCGAATCACTTCGGTTAAGTCGCCCGCTACCGGCTGACCGTTCCCGACTTGTCTTGAGTGACCCCGGCATGCGGAGGGTGCAGGCGCATACGCCATTGTCGATGTCCGCATGGATCGAAAATCGGCATGCCGTTTTCAATCGACGCTTGAGACCAAGACAGCGTCGCAACAGGCAATCTGTGACCGCATCCCACGATGCGACCGCATCACTGCCGTTCCCGCATGGGTACGGCAGCGTACCGACTCCCGGGCTGCTCGCGTATAGGGTAGGTTGAGTTGACTGGTACGCATGCCACGACAGTTCGGATGTGTTCTCCAGCCGCATGCCCGGTACGCGCACCGAGCACACATCGACACAGGGGGAGCCTCGGCACGGCACGTCGACGAGCATCGTACATCCGTCGCGCTTCCAATGTCATCTCGTCGACAGCAATGGATACCGGAGCCGAAAGCGGGTGCTGCTCGAGGCGATGCGCAGTGTGATACGGCAATGATCCAGGCTGGGCATAGCGCGGAAACCAGCGCGCATTTCAGCCCGAAACGCTGCTCGAATCGAGAATGTTTCGGCCCGAATGACGGCGGGCGATTGCAGGCGAAGCGCGCATCGTCCCGGCTCGGAACAGAGTCCGATCGGCGCGCGCTTCGCACCGTCACGCTGGCCGGCGACGCTCGCCGGCAATTCGTGCAACGAATACCGGAGCTGATCATGACACCTGTTTCTCCCAGCAATCCACTTCCGAGCAACGGCAGCGGCGCCCGCATCATCGGTCGCGCAACCACCACAGGCGGGCCTGGTCCTGATGTCATGGCGGCTACCACGCTGACCGGCGATAACGTCTTGTCATCCGATGGCAAGGAGATCGGGAAGGTCGTAGACATCATGCTAGACGTTGGCAGCGGCCGGATCGCGTACGCCGTGCTGTCGTGTGGCGGTTTCCTCGGGATAGGCGACAAACTTTTCGCGGTGCCGTGGAGCGCGTTCACCCTCGATACCGGCAAGAAATGCTTCCGGCTCGACGTAACAGAAGAACGGATGAAGAGCGCATCCGGATTCGACAAGGACCATTGGCCTGCGGTGGCGGATTCGCAATGGGGCGGGGCGCTTCATTCGGGTAATACGCCGCCGATGTAGCGGCACGTCAGGAGGAGGCTCTGCCGGCATTCCGCCACGCACGCGCCAGCGTGACTGCGGAATGCGGTGAGCGATTGCTGCTTTTCAGATTCTGCCGTATCGCGTGCATCGCTCGATGCGCTCATCGCGACGGGCGGCAGGTCATCCATCCAGCAGCTGTGACCGGAGCATTCGCAATGAACAAGGATCAAGTCAAGGGCGTCGCGGAGAAGGCAAAGGGCAAGGTCAACGAGGAAATTGGCCGAGCCACTGGCGACACGAAGCAGGAAGTCAAAGGCGATGCCCAGCAAGCAGTCGGAGAAGTGCAGAAGAAGTACGGCGACGCCAAGGAAGCGATCAGGCAGCAGGCGAAGCAAGCGAAGAAGACGCATTGATCGCTGTGTCGGCCGCGACAGATGGATGCCGCGATACTGCGGCATCCATCGCCGCACAATCGCCGCAGTCGGGCGTTACCTCGTATCGCGGATTGCAGGACAGAACGTAGAGGCGCGGATTCTGCGCAGGTTTTTCACCCAATGTATTGGCGCCGGGCATGCCCGTGCGCGCCGCGACGCGCGGCGACATCCGCCAGCCGCGTCGACGAAAGAAATGTCTCGCGTGCGATCAGCCTAACGCGCATGCCGTCGCGAGCCGGAGCAAATCGATGAGTGCATCTGCCGGAAGCCCAACCAGCCACGCGCTACGCAAGGTGGCGCTGATGGCGTCGATGCTGATGGCGTGCAGCCTGCCATGCCTGGGAGGGACGCCTGTGGACGGTGCGGACGACGCGGCCAACTTGCGAGAGGCTTACCGGCAACTGATTCCCCGGCTCGATCACAACCAGTTCGAGCGCCCGTTGTATCTCGACTCGGAGGAATCGTCTTCCACGCTCAAGGGTGAGGTCTACGCGGTGATGGCCTACCCGTTCGCGACCGTCAACGGCGCGTTCAATGACCCTTCGCGAGGCCCGTTGAACTGGTGCGACGCATTAATCCTGCACCCCAATATCAAGTATTGCCGTACTGCCGGCGGCGGCGGCAATACGCTGATCGTGAACGTCAGCAAGAAGGAAGTTGCCGAGGAGCTCAGCACGACTTACCAGGTGCAATTCGAATACGACGCGGCGACCACCGGCCCGGGATACCTGCAGGTCAAGCTCCATGCGGACCGGGGACCATTGAATACCCGCGATTATCGGATTGCGCTGGAAGCGGTGGCGCTTGGCGACAATCGCACGTTTCTGCATCTGACCTATGCCTATAGTTACGGCGTGATCGGGCGTCTTGCGATGAAAACCTATCTGGCCGCCTTCGGTCGCGGCAAGGTTGGCTTCACCAACATCGCCGATCCGTCCGCGGCTCAGGCGGAATACATCGGCGGGATGCGCGGCCTCATGGAGCGCAACACGATGCGCTACTACCTGGCCATCGATGCGTATCTCGGCGCGCTGTCCAGCCCGCCCGACAAGCGACTCGAGCAACGCCTGACCGACTGGTTCGACGCCAGCGAGCGATATCCGCGACAACTGCATGAAATGGATCGGCAACAGTACATGCAGATGAAATATGACGAATACTTGCGGCAGCAGACCGAGCAGTAGCGCTGGGGATGAGCCTGCGAGATACGCGCGCGCCGGCGCCGGCGCACTGCGATTCGTCATGGAAGTCGTTCCGCAAATCGGAGGTTGGCGGTGCGGTTCGGCTTCGAGTGATCGGACGCACGTTCGGATCAAGCGCCGGGGTCCATGTGGCCAGAGCGCGCAGGAAGACTCGGGATGCGACCCGTTACATCGCTTACGGTCGGGCCGTCGTCACCGAAACGGAGCGCCACCATGAATGCAATCACACGGGTTCTATCCGCCGCGCTTGTCGCCGCGGCATCAGCCTCGCTGTTGTCGGATCGCAAGACGGTCGGCATGCACCTGCGCGACAAGATCGGCAGAAAGATCGCGGATTGGAGCGTGCCTGTCCAATCGGGGCACGTGGTACGGGTGACGAGCACGGCGGACCTATCAGGTTCGCGCAAACTGCCATGAGAAAAATCATCCTCAATGCACTGGCCGCATTCTTTGCGGGCGGAGTCTGGCTCGCCCCCGCGCCGAGCCACGCGTATGCGCTAGACGCGCAGTTCGACTGTAAAACCAACGCGCACGCGTTCATCGTGCGCCTGTTCAATCACGGCTATATCGATCGCGATCCGATGCGGGTCGAACAGAATTCGATCAACGCATTCCGGCCTACCAGTGACGCCGCGCTCACGGTGTTCGGCTTCAGCGTCTATGCCGTATTCGCCTATGAGCAGTATGACGCGCTGTTCAGGCAAGGAAGCGGCCACCCTCTGCCGGGCTCGATTTACGGCGTCGTCGTCAAGGCGCCGATCGATTCGGTCGAAGAGCATTCTCGGCTTGCGGGCAGCAAGGCCGTCGCGCATCAGGTCATTCCATTTATTCTCACAGCCATCGTCTGCGCAAGGCCCTGAGACTGGCGCTGCACAAGCCGCGCTAACGGTGCTTGATGTCACGTGGGGAAACCCTTGACGGCGATTTCATGGAGCACCCGTTCGTCACGCGCGGGTTCGCCGCAACCGCGCCGAACCTTTAGATCGCAAACTCGGACATCGTCGTCGAGCGAAACGCGCACCAGAAGACGCCGGTAGGTCGTGGGACGGTACGATCGACAGCGTCAACGACGTGCGATCTGTCCACGAGAGATGGTTCACCGAGATCTGGTTGCCAGTGTCAATGCTCGAGTCCCAGACGGCGCGTCATGGAGCCACATGGTTCGCATTCCTCTTCGATTTTACATAAGCTAAACTAGCGACTTTTTAGGGTCGCAAGAAAATTCTGCATCGAGCAAGCTCCTTGTTGAAGCACGCCACCTGGTCTCAACGACGACTGCTCGCGCAGCTTGAGCGCCTCGGCTCGTTTTCGTTCCGACACCATTCTTAGGCGATCGACACCTGCAGCCGCCATCCCGACTTTCCCCGTAGCACCTCATTTTTTACCTCGCTACGCTGGGCCGCTTTCGTCATCGATGCGGAGTGGCTGATGGACCACTGGCGATTGGCATATCTCGGGATCCGGCAGGTGCCGCGCGAGCTGAGCGAGTTCGAGCTCGCCACATTCTTCACGTTTTCCAAGCGGGAGCGTGTTGCCATTGATTCAAGACGCACCGATCTCTTTCGGCTTGCGGTCGCGTTGCACATCGGTTTTCTGCGCATGACCGGCCGGCCGCTCGGCTCGTACAAGCAGATTCCCACGGTTCTATGGCGACATCTTGGCCGACAACTGAATGTAAAGCCGCCAGACCTCGGCACGTTACGTTCACTTTACGATGGCAACCTCAAGACCTTATCCGACCACCAGCGATTTGCTCGGGACACCATCAATTTTCGCTCCATCGCGGAACATCAACGTCGGTATGTCATCCGTTGGCTCAAAGAACAGCTTACCGGCCGCCCGGAACGCGGCCAGTTGACGAACGATCTCAAACGTTGGTTCTACGACCATCGCATCGTGATACCACCGGAACGCATGCTCAGGCAGTTTGTCGTCCAGGCCGTACGCGACATCGAGGGGCAACTGCACGGCGCGCTCGAGCATGTTGTCGGTATAGAAAAACTCGAGAGTTGGGCGAGAATTCTGGCACTGCCCCATGGCGAACATTCAAGTCTCCAGCGATGGCTGTGGGCCGTCCCGTTGCGTAACTCGACCCATCAGATGAGCGAGATCCTCGACAAAGTCAATTTGCTCACGATGCACGAGGTGGCAACGCGTTGGCCGGTTGAATGCAACGATGCCATGGTGCGCCACTACGCCCGCCGGTGTGCAAGTCGCCCGCCATCAATCAGCAAGCGAATCGAACCCCAAAACCGACGAATCGAAGCCGCCTGTTTCATGCGGTATTCCCTCTGTATTGCGACTGATCAGGTACTCGAGATGCTCCGGCGGTGGGTACTGAAGGTTGTCAACGACACGTCACGCGAAGTGGATGCGATGCGGATGAAGGCCGCGGATCAACTCCGCGAGTTCGCGCTTGCCGTCAAAGCACTCGCCAATGATGAAACCCTCTCGCGCGAACAGCTCGGTGAGAGGCTTTGTCTGCTTGCAGATGATGTTTTGCAACCGCATCCCACCAGCCGTCGGAGCCAGATCCGGCAGTGCCTGGTCCGAAAGCGGTACTACGCCCGTAACCTTTTGAATCGGATCGTGCAGCTGCCGTTCGAGGCCGAGGGTGCTCATCCTGTAATCGATGCCCTCTCGTTGTTACGTGTGCTATATCGACGCCGCGCTTATCTTCTGCCCGACGGAGTCAATATCAGGCTTGGGCGGGCGTGGCGCGAGGCGATCGATGGCTACGATCGGCTGCGGGCCATGATTGCCTTCGAGTGGGCCACCCTCTTTGCGCTCCGCGTCGCCCTGCGCAACGGCTCGGTTTTCATCAACCACAGCTTCTCGTTCAGAAGTCAGTCGCATATGCTGATCTCGGCCGAGCAGTGGAAGGCAAAGCGTAACAATCACTATGGACACCTCGGCCTGCCCCAAGACCCGAACGAATTTCTCGGACCAATCCTTGAACAGCTCGAACAGCGCCTCGCATCACTCGATGATGCCGTGGTCAATGGTTCGATCCGGGTTGACACTGCCGTCCACCTCGACCCGATTGCTGCGCAGGATCCAGACGCAGAAGCCGATCAACTTCGCCGTCAGATCTTCGAAGCTCATCCGCCAGGCCAATTTCCTGAGATCATCCTCGAGATCGATAGTGCGACACGCTTCAGTTGGATCCTGCTTGGACGCGAGCCGCGGTCACGCACCGAGTTACTGATTGTGTATTCGGCGATACTGGCTCACGGCACCTCGCTGACGGCAGCTGATATTTCTCGGATGGTCCCGGAAGTGTCAACTGAGGCGATTCGCCAAATGATGAAGCGTCTCGCGGACGAACGAATGCTGCGTACAGCGGCCGACGCCGTCCTTGAATTCATGCACGAACACCCGATCGCCGCCCACTGGGGGCGAGCCGATCTAGCGTCGTCCGACATGATGTCGCTGGAGACAACCCGGACGATTTGGCGAGCGCGTGCGGATCCACGTCGCCGGACTGCATCCATCGGGATGTACACGCATGTGCTGGATCGTTGGGGCATTTTCTACTACCAGCCCATCATCCTGAATGAGCGACAAGCAGGCGCAGCAATCGAGGGCGTCGTCCGGCAAAGCGCAACCAAGGACATCGCTCAACTCGCCGTCGATACGCACGGTTACACCGATTTCGCGATGGGCGTGTCCCGGGCACTTGGCTTTGATTTATGCCCTCGCCTGTCACACCTTCGTGACCGACGTCTGCACGTGCCTCGCAGTCAGGTGGTGCCGGCGCGGCTCGCAGGGGTCACGGATCGGGACGTCCGACTCGGTCTCATCGTTGACATGTGGGACGAGTTCGTGAGGATCGCCGCATCGATTCGCTCTGGCCAATGCACGGCTATCGAAGCGATTGCCAGATTCGGATCAGCTGCTCGAGGGCAGGCTGTGTACGATGGCGGCGTTCACATCGGCCGCTTATTCCGAAGTATTTTTTTGATCGACTACTTCACAAATGCCTCTTTCCGGTCGGAGTTGCAACATGCCCTGAATCGGGGAGAAGCGGTGCATACCGTGCAACGCGCAATTCACATCGGTCGCATTCCGGTGGAGCTAGCTCGGCGCCAAGAATCGCTCGCGGCAGTGTCATCGGCGTTGACCCTGCTCTCGAACATCTTGATGGCCTGGAACACCACCCACATGCAACGAGCCCTGGAGAACATCGAAGCTAGTCGGAGGCAGCCGATCGCGACCGAGCAACTCCGGCGAATCGCCCCAACTCATATCGAAGGCATCAACTTGCGCGGCACCTTCAATTTTCCCGTGTCACTGTACGCAAAGCGGATCTTGCCGAGCATCGCTGCCGACAACCCCATTCCGTCAACCAGTCGGAGCGCCTAACGACGGGGTGAACTGGCGCCGCCGGTGAAGGGACCTCTCATCTTCGATTCACCTCGTCCGGAGACACCCCCTGCTTCGATAGCGGAGGGTAGACACTAAGCCATTGTTTTATCGGAATTAATATTTAGGGCCGCAAGGCAAGGCCTTGCCAGGCCTAAAGGCGTCTAACCGGAAAAGCGCACGGAAATCAAGACCACCCCTGGCGGTGTTCGACGAATCAGCGCGTCATCATGGGCTCTCACCGAGCCGTGCGCGTCGCCCGTAGAACGACACGATGCGCTATACCGGAACACGCGCCGTCGCCTCCGCCCGCGTCGCCAGATCGGCATCGGCCGGCGGTGCGATCAGGGCCGCCAGCGTGTCGTGATCGATCGACTCCTGTTCCAGCAAACATCGTGCAATCCGCTCGAGCGCGTCACGCTGCTTGCCGAGCGTCGACGCGACGCGCGCATGCGCATCGGCGAGCAGCGCGCGCACCTCGTCGTCGATCATCTGCGCCGTATGTTCGCTGCAACGCCCGTTACCCGGCATCCACAAGCCCGGCGGGCCGGCCTGTGGCGTGCCGTCGTCGAACGTCGACAGGCCGATCTTTTCGCTCATCCCGTACTGCATGATCATGTGGCGCACCATTGCGGTCGCACGCTCGAGATCGTTCTGCGCGCCCGTCGACACATCGCCGAACACGAGTTCTTCCGCGACGCGGCCACCGAGCAGCACGTCGAGTCGGTCGAGCAGCTCGCTCCTGCGCAGCACGTAGCGGTCCTCGGTCGGCACCTGCTGCGTATAGCCGAGCGTCGCGACGCCGCGCGGAATGATGGATACCTTCTTCACGGGATCGCAGTGCGCGCGGCTTTGCGCCACGAGCGCATGCCCGGATTCGTGATACGCGATGATCCGCTTCTCCTGCTCGTTCATCACGCGGCTCTTGCGTTCGATGCCGGTCATCGCGCGGTCGATCGCCTCGTCGAAATCGGCCATGCCGATCGCCGGCTTGCCGAGTTCGGCCGCGTGCAGCGCGGCCTCGTTGACCACGTTCGCGAGATCCGCGCCGACGAAACCGGGCGTGCGCGACGCCAGTTCGGCGAGATCGACCTCCGGTGCAAGCTTCACGCGTTTCGTATGCACGGCGAGGATCTGTTTTCGTCCGGTCAGGTCCGGCCGGTCGATCGCGATGTGACGGTCGAAGCGGCCCGGCCGCAGCAGCGCCGGGTCGAGGATCTCGGGCCGGTTGGTCGCGGCCATGATGATCACGCCGGAATTCGCCTGGAAGCCGTCCATCTCGACGAGCAGCTGGTTCAGCGTCTGCTCGCGCTCGTCGTTCCCCGACATCGCGCCGACGCCGCGTACCTTGCCGAGCGCATCGAGTTCGTCGATGAACACGATGCACGGCGCCTTCTGCTGCGCCTGTGCGAACAGATCGCGCACGCGCGCGGCGCCAACGCCGACGAACATCTCGACGAACGCCGAGCCGCTGATCGAAAAGAACGGCACAGCCGCCTCGCCGGCCACCGCGCGCGCCAGCAGCGTCTTGCCGGTTCCAGGCGATCCGACGATCAAGACTCCCTTCGGGATCTTGCCGCCGAGCCGCTGATAGCGTTCGGGTTCACGCAGGAACGCGACGATCTGCTGCAGTTCGGCCTTCGCCTCGTCGATGCCTGCGATATCGTCGAACGTGATGCCCGTTTCCTGTTGCACGTAGACCCGGGCCTGACTCTTGCCCATGCCGCTCAGGTCCCGCACCCCGCCCGGCCTGCGCATCATGATGTTCCAGATCAACACGAAGGCGATCACGGGCAGTGCCCATGACACGAGCGTACCGATCCAGCCGGCCTCCGGCATGCCGCGGTAGCGAATGCCGGAAGCCGTCAATGCGTCGACCAGATGGTCGTCGGTCACGCGATGGGTTGTGAAGCGCCATGGCGGTCCGGCTTTTTTCACCGCGACGGCATCCGCTGCCGGCAGCATCGCCCCGGCCTCCGGCATGCGCAACGCGCCGGAAACCGACGACTGGTCGATCTCCAGATCGTCGACGAGCTTCGCTTCGACGAGCCGGTGGAAATCGCTGTAGCCGATCGACGTCGTCGGCTGACGCGACATCAGCAGTTGGGCCGCGACCAGCGCGACGAAGCCGATCACGATCACCAGCCCGGGGTAGTCGATGGGGCGTTTCATCGCATGGAGCCGGAGGATTAACGCGGAGAACCGCGCGGGTCAGGCGACGGTCAACTGATCGACGACTTCCCGGACGCCCTTGACCGACCATGCCGCGCCGCACACGGCGCGACGCTCCGCCAGCGACGCGACCTTGCCCGTCAGCGTGACGGTGCCGTCGATCGCGTCGACCGAAATGGCCGCGGATTCGCGCCGCGCGCGTCGCGCAAGTGCTTCGGCGATCCGGGCGCCGACGTCGGGCACCGTATGGTCGGCGCGCACCTGGATGCGATTCGCGACACCCACGACGCCGATCATCCGGCTCACCAGCCGCTCCGCCGCGTGGCGTTGATACGCATGATCCACTTCGCCGTCGAGCGTCACGCAGCCGTGATCGACCTCGACCTGGATCGCCAGATCGCGCAGCGCTTCCTGCCAGCCGAGCGCGAAGGTGATCGCGATGGCCAGTTCGCGATCCGCACAGGCGGCCTGGGACGACTTTTCAACGTCCAGTTCGAGCACCAGCGCGCGTGCGCCCTCGACATGCTGCGCGATCTTCTGCGCTTCGAGTTTCTGGGCCCAGCCGGCCACCGTGCCGCGCAACGTGACGATGCGGTCGCGCACCTCGACGTCGATCCGCCTCGCATCGATCGCCGGATTCCAGAAAAGCGCCTGCTCGACATCCTGCTTCAGCGCTGCATCGGATTTCATGTCGGTCTCCCGTCGGTCATGACGACAGCCAGTCTTGCCGTCGCACGCATGCCGTTCCCGATCAGCATCGCTCAGCGCGGTGCCGGCGGCTTGACGAGGATCAACCGGCGACGGGCTTGCGGAGGGCCGGCCGCCTTTGCGGCGGCCGGATTTGTCCATTGATACAGATCAACCGCGCCGGCGCCTGCGCCGCGATCATGACACCAGACCTTGCGCGAGCCTTGGCGACGTGGCCGGAGGCCGCTTCCCGGGAGACCGTCATGATTCGAAAGCAATACCGGATCGTTCTTGCGACGCTCTGCGTGTTCATCACGCTCGCTTCGCTCGCCGGCGTGGTGCACGCGCTGCTGTTCGACGACGGGCGGATCTTTCGCTATGCGATCGTCACGCTGATCTCGAGCATCCTCGCATTCGTCGCGCTGCTGAATCCCACCGTCCACGACCGGCCGTGACGCTTCCGGCCCCGCGGCATTCGACACCATGAACGGCATCCTCCGGCTCGCCTTCAAGCTGCTCGTCAACGACAGCGCGAAATTCACCGCGCTGACCGTCGGTATCACGTTTTCGGTGCTGCTGATGATCGAGATGACGTCGCTGTTCGCCGGCATCCTGAACAAGTCGTCGGCGGCCGTCATCAACATCGGCGCCAAGATGTGGGTGATGGACCCGGCCGTTCAGACGATCGCGAGCAGCATCGGCATGCCCGACTACGTGCTCGACGCGGTGCGCAGCATCGACGGCGTCAAGTATGCGGTGCCGCTCTACTCCGGCGCGGCGCTCGTCAAGCTGCGCTCCGGCGCTTACCAGGCGGTGACGGTGATCGGCCTCGACGACGCGAGCCTGCTGGGCCGCCCGACGATGCTGAAGGGCCGGATCGAGGACATCTACGCGGAGAACGGCTTCATCGCGATCCAGGATCCGGAGTTTCCCAAGCTCGAGAATCCGTCGATCGGCACCGATTTCGAACTGAACGACCATCGCGGCGTGATCGTCGGCATCGCGAAGGTCACGGCGAGCGGGCTATTCGGCACACCGACGCTCTACACGACCTATGCGCGCGCAATCCAGTACATTCCGTCGCCGCGTTTCACGACGTCCTACATCCTCGTCGAGCCGAAATCGGATGCGGACATCGCACACATCAAGGCGGTCGTCCACTCGCTCGGCTACCTCGCGTACACCCGCGACGAATTCATCGCGCAGATCGCCCGTTTCTACAAATACAAGACGGGCCTCGGCACCAACATCATGCTGATGACGATCATCAGCTTCATCATCGGGCTGTCGATTTCGGGCCAGACCTTCTACGCGTTCATCCTCGAGAACCTGGACAAATTCGGCGCGCTGAAGGCAATCGGCGCGAAGAGCCGCGAACTCGTCGTGATGATCCTGTTCCAGGCGACCTTCACGGCGCTCACCGGCTACGGGATCGGGGTCGGCCTGTGCGTGCTGATGATCAGCCTCGCGAAGCTGCAGATTCCCGACTATGCGGCGCTGGTCACATACGGCAACCTGGCGCTCGCGTTCGGCATGGTGGTCGTGATCGCGACGATCTCGAGCTACCTCGGCGTGCGGCGCGTGCTGCGCATCGAGCCGTTCGACATCTTCCGGGGCTGACGATGACAGGCATCGCGATCGACGCGCGCGGCGTCAGCAAGTGGTTCGGCGAAGGCGACGCGCGCACGCAGGCGCTGCGCGAGGTGTCGATGCAGGCGCGCTTCGGCGAAATGCTGCTGATCGTCGGGCCGTCCGGCAGCGGCAAGACGACACTGCTCAGCGTGATCTCCGGAATCCTGCGGCCGGAAGGCGGCTCGGTATCGATCGACGGAGTCGATCTGTGGGCGCAGCCGAACGACGCGATCGCCGATTTCCGGCTGAACCGGATCGGCTTCGTGTTCCAGGACTATCACCTGTTTCCGAAGCTCACGACGGCGGAGAACGTCGCGATCCCGCTGATTCTGAAACGCCGGCCGTGGGATGAAGCCATCAAGGAAGCGCTCGGCTATCTCGACATCGTCGGGCTGAAAAATCGCGCGCAACTGCCGCCCGTCAAGCTGTCCGGCGGCGAACAGCAACGCGTCGCGATCGCGCGGGCGATCGTCAGCCAGCCCGACCTGCTGATTCTCGACGAGCCGACCGCATCGCTCGACGGCGACACCGGGCGCATGATCATCGACTTCGTCAAGCACAAGGTGCTGAACGACACGCGCTGCATCGTGATCGTCACGCACGACGCCCGGATCTTCGAGTACGCGGATCGCATCCTGCGGATGGAAGACGGCAAGCTGAACGGCATCGACCGCGGAGGCGCGCAATGAAGCACAAGTTCGTGTTCGCGGCGGCCCTGCTCGGCTTTCTCGCGAGCATCGGCGCCGCCTGGCTGTACGGCCGCCAGGAACCGCCGCAGCCGCCGGTGTTCAACCCGGCCGCGAATCCGTATGCGCGCGGCGTCTACGCGAACGGCATCGTCGAAAGCGAGCAGCCTGCGGGCGCGAACGTGAACGTGTATCCGGACGTATCGGGCGCCGTGACACGCGTGATGGTGCATGACGGCGATCCGGTGAAGGCTGGCGATCCGCTGCTGACGATCGACGACTCGGTGCAGCGCGCGACCGCCGCGCAGCTCGCCGCGCAGGCCGACGCGGCCGCCGCGCTGCTCGACGAACTGAGGGCGCAACCGCGCCGCGAAGTGCTCGACGTCGCCAGCGCCCAGACGACGGCCGCCCAGGCCAGCCTCAAGCTTGCGCAGGACCAGTACGACAAACAGCGCCACGCCTATGACATCGATCCGAAAGCGGTCAGCCGCGACGCGCTCGACACCGCCGCGAACGGCGTGCGCGTCGCGACCGCGAACCTCGATGTCGTCACGCGTCAGTTTCGCCTGACGAAAGCCGGTGCGTGGCGCTACGACGTGCGCAACCAGGAAGCGCAGGTCGTCGCGCTGCGGCGCGCCGCGGATGCGGCCGCCGCGCTGCTCGCGCGCTACACATTGCGTGCGCCGTCCGACGGCATGGTGCTCGCGATGAACGCGGCAGTGGGCGCCTACCTGACGTCGCAAGGGCTTTACGACACCTACGCGCAGGGCAATTCGCCCGTCATCGTTCTCGGTACGCCGGGCGACCGCCTGCAGGTGCGCTGCTATATCGACGAGATCCTGATCCACCAGTTGCCCGACCTGCACGCGCTGAAGGCGCACATGTTCGTGCGCGGCACGTCGGTCGGGGCCGATCTCCAGTTCGTGCGGGTCCAGCCGTACGTGACGCCGAAGATCGAACTGTCCGACCAGCGCACCGAACGCGTCGACGTACGCGTGCTGCCGGTCATCTTCCGTATCGTGCCGAACAAGGATGTCCGGCTGTTCCCCGGGCAGATCGTCGATGTCTACGTGGCCGGCAAATAAACGGGCGTGGCGCGCAACCGGCGCGCTCGCCGTCGCGGCGCTGCTGGCCGGATGCACGGTCGGGCCCGACTTCGTGCGCCCGCCTGCCCCGCGCGTGTCGCGTTTCATGCCGCCCGACGACGCAGGCGCCGCGGCCGGCACTTGGGCCGGCGGCGGCCAGACGCAGGCGCTGTCGGCCGGCGAACCGCTCACGCGCGACTGGTGGATGCGCTTCGGCAGCCGCGCGATCGACTCGGCCGTGGACGACGCGCTGACCGGCAGCCCGACGCTCGCGGGCGCGCAGGCGACACTGCAGCGCAGCGAGCACGCGCTGCGGGCCGGCGAAGGGATCTTTTTCCCGCAGGCGGACGCGCAGGCCGGCGCGGCGCACCAGCGCTCCGCGCCGCTGCGCACCGGACAGACGCTGCCGCCGACGATCTTCAACCTGTTCACGCTGTCCGCGACGGTCAGCTACACCCTCGACCTGTGGGGCGGCGAGCGGCGCCAGGTCGAGGCGCTGGCGGCCGATGTCGATGCGCAACGCCAGGCGCTCGCCGGCGCGTACCTGATGCTGACGGCGAACGTGGTCAATACGATGATCGCGCGCGCCGCGTATCGCGACGAGGCTGCCGCGACGCGCGAAATGATCGGCCTGCTCGACGAGCAGATCCGCCTCACACGCGCGCAGGTGACGGCGGGCGCGACCGCCTATGTCGCGGTGCTGACGCTGGAATCGCAGCGGGCGTCGCTCGAGGCGACGCTGCCCGCGCTCGAACAGAAGCGCGGGCAGGCCGACGACCTGCTCGCCCTGCTGGCGGGCCGCTACCCTGCCGACGGGACGACCGCCGAGGTGTCGCTCGACGCGATCGCGCTGCCCGCGAGCCTGCCGGACACGGCGCCGTCGTCGCTGGTGCGGCGCCGGCCGGACATCCTGCAGGCGGAAGCGCAGTTGCATGTCGCCAGCGCGCAGGTCGGCGTCGCGACAGCGGCGCTCTACCCGAACATCACGCTGTCCGCTTCGGGCGGATTCGACAGCATCGTCGCCGGCCAGTTGTTCGCGCCGGCCGGACGCGCATGGAGCGTCGGTGCGGGACTTACCGCGCCGCTGTTTCATGGCGGGACGTTGTGGAACCAGCGGCGCGCCGCACAGGACGCGTATCACGAAGCGGACGCCGCGTATCGGCAGGTCGTGCTGTCGGCGTTTTCGCAAGTCGCCGACACCCTGCGTGCGCTGGCGAACGACGCGGCGGCGCTCGATGCGCAGGCGCGCGCGATGGCGGCGGCCCGCGACGCACTGACGCTCACGCAGGCCGGCTACGACGGCGGCATCACCGGCTACATTCCGCTGCTCGTCGCCGACACGCAATACCATCAGGCGCGCGTCGCGTGGCTGCAGGCCGTTGCCCAGCGGCTGCAGGATACGGTCGCGTTCTACGTCGCGCTCGGCGGCGGCTGGGGTGAAGCGGGCTGACGCGGCGAGGCGGCGGTTCAGCCCGCGGGCGCCGCGACGTCGGGACGGTGCCACGGCGGCAGTTCGGCCCAGCCGAGCGGCGCGTACACGGTGCCGCCGGCCGCCTCGATCCGCTCGACGAACGCACCGAGTGCGATCCCGCCCGGCACGACGAGCGTCGTGCCGTCGAAGAAATCCTCGCTGCGCAGCCACGGCGCGGCCCCCTCGTTGATTTGCTCGACGCTGCAGGCATGCGCATGCAGCCCCGTCTCGGGCGTCAGCAGGCGCGGTGCGTCGAACGCGACCCGCAGCAGCTGCGCGCGCGAATCGCTGTAAGGCGGTTTCGCAAAGTCCTGATACGGAACGTCCGCCCAGCCTTGACCGCATTGCTCGTCAAGCGGCAGACAGGTGAACCACGCCCACGGGCGGCGAACGAAGCACAGCCGGTAGCCGGCCCGCGCGCCGTCCAGATTCGCGATCAACGTCATGATGGGCCTCGCCCTGAAAATCCTGTCATATCGGCACGCACCTCGCCTCGCGCGCGACGCGCGCCCGGGTTGCCGGGACGCGGCGCCGCCGTCGCACATGCAATCACTATCGTACTGCCGCCGGGCCCATGCGTTGACCGGCATCAACCCCGCGAAACGACGCGCCCCGTATGCCGCACGGCGGCCCGCCGCCATTCCTCCGTCGAATCGCCACCGTCGCGCTCACGCGCACGGACACGGACACGGTAATCCCTGACTTCCGTCAACGCGGTGGCGCGCGCACGCGCTGTAATCGGAACACCGAACTCCTCAACTTCCGGCGAGGCAACCCATGAAACTGACTTTTCTCGGCGCGACCGAAACCGTGACCGGATCGAAGTATCTGGTCGAGCACCGCAACCGGCGCGTCCTGGTCGATTGCGGCCTGTTCCAGGGCACGAAGAACCTGCGGCTGCGCAACTGGAGCCCGCTGCCGATCGCGCCCGACACCCTGGATGCGGTGGTCCTCACGCATGCGCATCTCGACCACACCGGCTACCTGCCGGTCCTGGCGCGCGACGGGTTTCGCGGCCCGGTGTACTGCACGCCGGCGACGGCCGAACTGTGCGACATCATGCTGCGCGACAGCGCGCGGCTGCAGGAGGAAGAAGCGGATTTCGCGAACCGGCACGGTTATTCGAAGCATCATCCGGCCCAGCCGCTCTACACGACCGGGGATGCGCAGCGCGCGCTGCATCTCATGAAACCCGCCGCATTCGACGAATGCGTCACGCTGGGCGAGGACCTGTCGTTCCGGCTGCTGCCCGCCGGCCACATCCTCGGCGCCGCCAGCGTCGTCATGCACTGGGATCACAAGGTACTGGCGTTCTCCGGCGATCTCGGCCGCTATCACGACCCGATCATGCAGCCGCCGACGGCGCCGGCCCATGCGGATTACCTGGTCGTCGAATCGACGTACGGCGACCGCCTGCATCCGGCATCGGACCCCGAGAGCGAGCTGGCCGCGCTGTTCGACACCACCTTCTCGCGCGGCGGCGTGGTCGTGATCCCGTGTTTCACCGTCGGCCGCGCGCAGGAGATCCTGCACTACATCGCGCGGCTGAAAGCGGCCGGCCGCATGGCGCGCGTGCCGGTGTTTCTCGACAGCCCGATGGCGACGGACGTGACGGAGATCTATCGTCACCACCTCCTCGAGCACCGGCTGACCTTGTCGGAAGCGAACGCGCTCGGCCACGCGGCGACGATGGTCCGCACGGTCGACCAGTCGAAGGCGATCGCCGAGCACCAGGGGCCGATGGTCATCATTGCGGGAAGCGGCATGGCGACGGGTGGTCGCGTGCTGCATCATCTGAGCCGCTATGCGCCCGACGCACGCAACACGATCGCGCTGGTGGGTTACCAGGCCGCGGGCACGCGCGGCGCGGCGCTGGCCGCGCACGAGCCGACGGTGAAGATTCACGGGGAGTACGTGCGCGTGCGGGCGCGGGTCGAGTCGATCGCGGCGCTGTCCGCGCATGCCGACTACGCGGAAATCCTGCAGTGGCTCGGCACGATGCAGCGCGCGCCGTTCCGGACCTTCGTCACGCACGGCGAACCGGCGGCGGCCGATGCCTTGCGGCGGCGCATCGCCGAGACCCTGCACTGGCCGTGCGAGGTGCCGACCTACGGGCAGACGGTCGATCTCGACGAAGTCGTACGCGACGACGCACGCGGACAGGCGGCGCTTTCATCCTGACGGCAACGCGCGGCGCACGAACGCCGCGCGTCCCGTCATCCGTCGCGGCGGGCGCCCGCCCCTCGCCACGATGCGCGCTGCAATCACGCCGCTTCGATGATGATCCTTCAGCGCATGCGTGTTTGCGGCGCGGCCGAACGTGTCGTTGTCACGCTCGACGTCGTCGAGCGAGAACGTGACCGGCACACGGATGACGGACGCATTCAGCGCATGTGCATGCCGCCGTTGACGTCGAATTCCGCGCCGGTCGCGAATGCGCCCGCGTCCGAGCACAGCCACGCGACGAGCGCGGCGATCTCGTCGGGGTTGCCGAGGCGCCCCACCGGAATCTGCGGCAGGATTTTCGTGTCGAGCACGTCCTTCGGCACCGAGTCGAGCATCGCGGTCGCGAGGTAGCCGGGCGACACCGTGTTGACCGTCACGCCGTGCCGCGCGAGTTCGAGCGCGAGCGCCTTCGTGAAACCGTGAATGCCCGCCTTGGCGGCCGCATAGTTGGCCTGCCCGTACGCGCCTCTCGAGCCGTTCACCGAGCCGATGTTGACGATGCGGCCGAAGCCGGCTTCGATCATGCCGGGCACGAACGGCTTCGTCATGTTGAACATGCTGTCGAGATTGGTGCGCAGCACCGCGTCCCACATGCTCTTGGTCATCTTCACGAAGCTGGCGTCGCGCGTGATGCCGGCGTTGTTGACGAGCACGTCGACACGCCCGAATTGCGCGAGCACGCGCGCCGCGCACTGCTGGCACGCGTCGTAGTCGGCGACGTCGACTTCGAAGCCGTGGAAGGTGCGCCCGGCTTCCCGTTCGTGCACCAGCCAGGTCGCGATATGGTCGTTGCGCTCCGTGTGCGACACGGCGACCGTCATGCCCGCCGCATGCAGGCGACGGCTGATCGCGGCGCCCAGGCCGCCCATGCCGCCCGTCACGAATGCGACCCGATCAGCGCACATGATCGTGCTCCCGCGTCGTATTCGCGCCGTCGCGCCGCCCGGCGGCAAGCGCCAACGCGCCGTTCGCGCCGGCCGTTTCCGTCATATTCGGTGTCGTCAAAGCGTCGATGGTCATGGTCTTCCCTCTGTCGATTCGGTCGAAGGGTCTGCACCCGTCTCGCGCCGCCGGCCCGATACCGGCCGCGACCGTGTCACTCTGCGGCTGTGCGGCACGGCGGCCGTTGATCTGGGTCAAGCGCGCGGGAAGCCTGCTTCGTAGACTGAATTGCACTGGCGGATACACCGTCGATGGAGCGATCCCGATGAGCTACAAGAGCATGGTCGTGCATCTCGATACGAGCGTTGGCGCGCATTCGCGCCTCGAGTTCGCATTGCGTCTCGCGCGGCGCTTCAAGGCGCACCTGACCGGGCTGTTCGCGATCTACACGCCGGAGCCGACTTCGTTCTACGTGATGGCCGGCTCCGCCGATTACTTTCGCGAGCATCGCGAACGGCGCGACGAACGTCTCGCCGCGCTCGAGCGCCTGTTTCACGCCGAAACGGCGCGGGCCAGGGTGTCGTCGGCCTGGATTCGCGCCGATGCGCGCGCCAACGTCGCGGTGCCGCGTCTCGCGCGCCTTGCGGATCTCGTGATCGCGGGCCAGAGCGACCCGAACGATCCCGAAACCTATATCGACGACCAGTTTCCGGAAACGCTCGTGCTGTCGGCGGGGCGTCCGGTGCTGTTCGTGCCGTACGCCGGGGAATTTCCGTCGGTCGGCGAACGCGCGCTGGTGGCCTGGGACGGCAGCCGCGAGGCCACGCGCGCCGCGCACGATGCGCTTCCGTTCCTCGAACACGCGAAACGCACGACGGTCGTCGCGGTGGTCGATGGCGATTCCGAAGCCGCGACCACCCGCATTCCGGCCGCGGATGCCGCGCTGATGCTTGCGCGCCACGCGCCGGACGTCAACGTGCTCGACATCGATAACGGCCCCGGCGCGTCCGTCGGCGACACACTGCTGTCACGCGCGTATGAAAGCGGCACCGATCTGCTCGTGATGGGCGCATACGGCCATCCGCGCTGGCACGAGCTGCTGATGGGCGGCGCCACGCGCACGGTGCTGGCGTCGATGACGGTGCCGGTACTGATGTCGCACTGAGCACGCCGGCCGCTGCACGAAGGCAAAGCGCTCGACACCGGATGCGATGCGCCTGCCGCGACGCGACGGCGCCGCTTGATCCAGATCAGCGCGATCGGCGCGCGCGGGCCGATGATCAAATCATTGATACGCGTTCAAAGGGGACCGCCATGTATTCGAACATTCTGGTCGCGCTCGACGGCAGCGAAACGTCTTCCCGCGCGCTCGATACCGCGCTGACGCTAGCGTCGGAATCGGGTGCGCGGCTCACGCCCGTCTACGTGGTCGATTTCCTGGTGCCGGCCTACGACATGTACGGCTACGACCCGTCGATCCTGATCGACGCGTTCCGCGAGGAAGGGCTGCGCGTCACCGAAGACGCAGCGAAGCGCATGCAGGCGCGCGGCGTCGCCGGCACGCCGCAGATCGCCAATGTCGAACCGGCCGGCGAAGACGTCGCGCAGCGGATCGTGCTCGTTGCGAAGGAAACCGGCGCCGACCTGATCGTGATGGGCACCCACGGCCGGCGCGGCTTCCGCCGCCTCGTCCTGGGCAGCGTCGCCGAGCGCGTGTTGCGGCAGGCCGCGTGCCCCGTGCTGATGATTCCGGCGAGTGGCTCGCCGGTGCCCGCCGCGGCGCCCGCCGCCGCGTCGACCGAAAAGGAGCCGTCATGAGCTACAAGACCCTGCTCGTCCATCTCGACGACAGCGATCGTTGCGCGACACGCGTCGAACTGGCGCTCGATCTCGCGGGACGCTGGAACGCTCACCTGATAGGCCTCTACGTGGTTTGCCAGGCTATCTTCGAACCGTTGCGGCGGCCCGACGAGCCGCTCAAGCTTGCGGTGTACGAGCGCCTGTGCGAACAGCGGCGCAAGGACGCGGAGGAGAAATTTCTCGAAGCCGCCGAGCGCGCGGGGCGCAGCGTCGAATGGCGGGCGCCCGCCGGCGCCGCGACCGACACGGCGATCCTGCATGCGCGTCATGCCGACTTGCTCGTGCTCGGCCAGGAAAATCCCGACGACCGCCTGACGCACGTCGCGCGCCATTTCATCGAGGACGTCGTGATGGGCAGCGGCCGGCCGGCGCTCGTCGTGCCGTACGCGGGCGACGTGCGCCCTCTCGGCGAGAACGTGCTGATCGCCTGGGACGGCGGGCGCGAAGCCGCGCGCGCGATGGCCGACGCGCTGCCGCTGCTCGCGCGGGCGCGTTTCGTGAACGTCGAGACGGTCGGCCACGGGCATCCCGATCCGGACAAGACGCCGGTCGGCGTGGACGTCGCCGCGTACCTGGAGCGCCACGGCATCCGCGCATCGTTCTCGACAACAGCGCGCGCGAGCACGGTCGGCGTTGGCGCGACCCTGCTGAACCGGGCCACCGACCTTCACGCCGACCTGATCGTGATGGGCCTGTACAGCCATACCCGGACGCACGAGCGCGTACTCGGCGGCGCGACGCGCACGATCCTTGAAACCATGACGGTGCCGGTGCTGCTGTCGCACTGAGCGCGAACGGAAACGGGGCAGCCTCATTCGGCCGCCCCGCCCTGGTGGATCACAACGCGCCCGGCGCGTCGCGGACCAGCAGCACGGGCCGGTCCGCGGTGCGTAGCAGCGACTCGGCGACGCTGCCGAGCAACGCCCTGCGAACCCCGTGCCGGCCGTGCGTCCCCATCACGATCAGGTCGGCATTGCATTCGGCGGCCGCGCGCGCCAGCACCGACGACACGTTCTCGCCGCGTGCGTCGATCGTTCGCGCGGTGCCGCGCACCCCGCACAGCCGGAACGCGGTCTCGGCATCGGCGACCGCCGTCGCCGCCCGGTCCGTCCCCACGCCGCTCGGGTCGATCCGCTCGACATAACCGCCGTCGATACCCGTCAGCTGCAGCAGATCCGACACGACGCACACCGCGACGACGAGGCCGCCCGACGCGCGGGCGATTGCAATCGCCTCGTCGAGCGCAAGCCGCGCGGCGCGCGTGTCGTCGAGCGCGGCGAAGATCCGTTCATACATGGCGTCTCCCGGTTGATCCATCCCGTTCCGGCCGGATCGGGAATTTCAGTCTGAGCGCGCCGCGGCCCGGCCCGTTGACGCCGATCAAGCGGGCGTCGCGACGGACATGGCGGCCCCATGCATCCGTCTCGAGTGCGACAAGATGCCGCGCGCTTGTAGGAATTGCCCTACAGCCCTTCCTCGTCACCTACTGAATCTTCAATCTCCGCTGATTTCATTCTCGCGTCCGGCTCGCCATACTTCCGATCAAGAAAAACGAACACGCGTGCCTTCCGGAGCAGCCCGGCGGCGCAGTCCTGCGTCGACTGCATCCGTCGTCCCGCCGGTCCGGAGCGGCGCGTCCTTGATGAAGGCGGCGAGGTTTCAAGCCGCCGTACTGCGGCCAGCGCGACCGTGCCAACGCGATTCGCTGCCCTCCCCCAACGAACCGGAGCAGATCATGCAGAGCCATGCCGAAGTGTCGATGCCCCCGTTGTCGCGCCCCTTTATTCCGCTGCACTCCGTCGAGCGGTCGGACCAGCCGAAGCGCGCGTCGTCCCGCTGCTCGTCGTGCGCGCTGCACGCCGCTTGCCTGCCCCAGGCGCTGACACCCGACGATTTCGCGCGGGTCGACGCGATGATCTGCACGACGCGTCACATCAAGCGCGGCGACACCCTGTATCGGGCCGGCGATACATTTAACAGCATCTACGCGGTGAGAACCGGATCGTTCAAGACCGTCGTCATGCATCGCGACGGCGACGCGCAGGTAACCGGCTTCCAGATCGCCGGCGAATCGCTCGGGCTGGACGGCGTGCATACCGGACGTCACAACGGCGATGCGATCGCGCTCGAAGACAGCACCGTCTGCATCATTCCGTTCGGCCAGCTCGAGCAGATGTGCCGCGAGGTGCAGTCGATGCAGCACCACGTCTACCAGATGATGAGCGGCGAGATCGTCCGCGAGTCCGCGTTGATGCTGCTGCTCGGCACGATGAGCGCGGAACAGCGCGTGGCCGCGTTCCTGCTGAATCTCTCGACGCGTTTCAAGGCACGCGGCTACTCGGCCGCGGAATTCGTGCTGCGGATGACCCGCGACGAGATCGGCGAGTATCTGGGCATGAAACTCGAGACGGTCAGCCGCATGCTGTCGAAGTTCCAGCAGAAAGGGCTCGTCGCGGCGCAGGGCAAGCAGATCCGCATCGTCGATTCGGAAGGGCTCGCGCGCCTCTGACGCCGCGGATTGCCCGGCACGGGCGGCGCGCGGCTCAGCCGCGCATGTCGAGTACGGCGGCGCCCGATACATGGCCCATGCGCAGGTCCGAGAGCGCGCGACTCGCGTCGGTCAGCGCATAGCGCGTGGCTTCGACCCGCAGCGGCATCGCGTCGGCGATCCGCATGAACGCGACGGCATCCGCGCGCGTCAGATTGGCCACCGATGCGATGCGGCGCTCGCCCCACAGCCACGCATACGGGAAAGCCGGAATGTCGCTCATGTGAATGCCGCCGCACACGACGATCCCGCCTTTGTCGACCGCCCGGAGCGCCACCGGTACCAGCGCGCCGACCGGCGCGAAAATCAGCGCGGCGTCGAGCGGCTCGGGCGGCGCTTCGTCGCTGCCGCCTGCCCATGCCGCCCCCAGCGACAGCGCAAGCTGCTGTGCAACGGTATCGCCGGGTTTGGTCAGCGCGAACACCTTGCGTCCTTCATGGTGTGCGATCTGCGCGACGAGATGCGCTGCCGCGCCGAACCCGTAGATCCCGATTCGCCGTGCGTCGCCGGCCATGCGCAACGTACGGTAGCCGATCAGGCCGGCGCAAAGCAGCGGCGCGGCGTCCTGATCCGAGTAGCGCCTCGGCAGATGCACGCAATAACGGTGGTCCGCGACGGTGCGCTCGGCATAACCGCCATCGATCGTATAACCGGTGAATCCGGGGCTGTCGCACAGATTTTCCCGCCCGGCGGCGCAATACGCGCAATGCCCGCACGTCTGGCCGAGCCATGGCACGCCAACCCGGTCGCCGACCGCGAAACCCGTCACGCCCGTGCCCGGCGACAGCACCGTCCCGACGATTTCATGCCCCGGAATCAGCGGCAGCTTCGGATGCGGGAGCTCGCCGTCGATCACGTGGAGGTCGGTGCGGCATACGCCGCAGGCATGCACGTCGATCAGCAACTGGCCTGCCGCAGGCACGGGGGCCGGCACGTGCGCTTCGCGCAAATCCGGTGCCGTGCCGTCGAACATCATCGCAAGCATGTGGACCTCCCCCGCGCGATCGCCTCGCGCGCTTCGCTTGTTCCAAGCCTAGGCGCCCGAAACCGAGTCCGTACGACTCGGTAACGCGGGCTTGACGTGGGTCAACGGCCGCCGGCCGGTTGCTGACAGGATGAAATGGCGTTCCGCCGCTGGCCGGCTCCCTGGAGGTTGTCGAATGAGATCCGTTACTCCCCTTGCCGCAATCCCCCGTCTCGACGATCGACTGCGGTCGCTGGTCGGCTACGCGGTGCTGGCGCCATCAAGCCACAATTCGCAGCCGTGGCGGTTCATCGTCGACGGAACGACGATCGCGGTATGCGCGGACCGGGTTCGCGCGTTACCGGTGGTCGATCCGTTCGATCGCGAACTGATCATCAGTTGCGGCGCGGCGCTGCTCAACCTCCGCGTCGCGCTCGATCATGCCGGGATCGCGCATACGATCAGCACGTTCCCGTCCGACATCGATCCCGACATCCTGGCACTCGTGCGCGTGTGCGACGACGGCTACACCGATGCGGAGCTCGGTACGCTGTTCGCCGCGATCCCCGAGCGCGTCACGACGCGCGCCCCGTTCGAATCCGAACCCGTTCCGGACGCGCTGCAGCGCGAGCTGATCGCGGCGGGCGCAGCGGAAGGTGCTGACGTGGCCTGTGCGGACTCGATCGCACGGCGCGCCCGGGTGGCCGAGGTCATCGCCGAAGCGGACCGCCAGCAGTTTGCCGACCCGCGGTTTCGGCGCGAACTGGCGAGCTGGATCGATCCGCGCCGGCACGTCGACGGCATGCCCGCGTTCGCGGCCGGCGTGCCGGCGCTGCTGGATTTCGCCGCGCCGATCGTGACGACCGCGGTGCGCACGTTCGATCTCGGCAACGGCCTGGCCGCGCTGCACCACCAGCTCGTCGGCGCGTCGCCGCTGACCGTTTGCATCTCGACGGTCAGCGACGATCGCGACGCCTGGCTCGCCGCCGGGCAAGCGCTCGAGCGCATGCTGCTCGTCGCGACGCGTGCGGGCTACACGGCGTCGTACCTGAATCAGCCGATCGAGGCGGCTGGACTGCGCGCGCACCTGTGCCAATTGCTCGCGCTGCGCGGGCATCCGCAACTGCTGCTGCGCATCGGGCGCGGCCCGCACGTGCCGCATTCGCCGCGCCGGCCGCTCGACGAAGTGATTGCCTGATCGCGCCCGGTGCCGGCTTTCGTTCCGACGCGGAAAACGAGGAAAAAACCATGAACGTCACGCGCCCACTCGCTGCCGGCGTGCTCGCCGCGCTGGCCGGCATCGCGGCCGCCCAGACGGCGGTGCCGGAACCCACCGAGCTCGTCAACGCACAGCACTGCATGTTTTGTCACACCTCCGACATGCCGTTCCTCGCGCCATCGTTTCATCAGATCGCGGAACGCTACCGGGGCGTGCCGCACGCCGACAAGCAGCTCGAAACCAAGCTGCGTGTCGGTGGCCGCGCGCATTGGGGCGATACGCCGATGCCGTCCGCCGCCGAGCGCGGCGGTCCGCTCTCGCGTGACGACGCGCGTCAACTGGTGCAATGGGTCATGAGCCAGTAACCGAGCCTCGTTATCCGCCCTCCATCATGAGCGCAGTCAAACGGACCGCTTTCAGGGCCCCGCAACGTCGCGTGCGAACCGCGCGCCCCCTTGCGCGGCGGCCGCGGCGCCGGGCCGATACCACGCACCGCATATGGGCCGATGAAGACACGACGCTCCTGAAGCGCCCCGGCATGCGCGGCCTCCGGCTGCAATTCGACTACTGGAAGGCCGAGGAGCGCCTGCAACAGGAACGCATCGGTCACGCCATCGTGGTTTACGGCAGCACGCGCATGGTCGCGCCCGCCGAAGCCCATGCGCTGCTGGGTGAAGCGAGCCGCGCGCTGGCGGAGCGGCCGCACGACGCGCGCCGGCGTCGCACCGTCGCGGCCGCGAGCCGTCTCGTCAAATACAGCGTCTACTATCGTGTCGCGCGCGAATTCGGGCGCATCGTCGGCCGTGCCGACCGGCGCACCCGCACGGCACGGCTCGCCGTGATCACCGGCGGCGGCCCGGGAATCATGGAGGCCGCCAATCGAGGCGCATACGAAAGCGGCGCGCCGAGCATCGGCTTGAACATCGAACTTCCGCGGGAACAGGCGCCCAACCCCTACCTCACGCCGGCCCTGTGCTTTCGATTTCACTATTTCGCGATCCGCAAGCTGCACCTGCTCGAACGCGCGAAAGCAGCGGTGTTCTTCCCGGGCGGGTACGGCACCTTCGACGAGTTGTTCGAGGTGTTGACGCTCCTGCAAACCCGGAAGATCGCGCCGCTTCCCGTGATACTCGTCGGCGAAGCATACTGGCGCCGCGCCGTCGATTTCGCGTTTCTCGCCGATGACGGGATGATCGATCGCAGCGATCTCGACTTGTTCGTCTATTGCGAATCCGCGCAGGACATCTGGCATGCCATCGGCGGCTGGTATGCACAGCGGCGATCGCCGCCGCGACGCTCGACCTCACGGGCGAACCACCCGATGCGGGAATGAGCCGAATTCATTGGGCCTTCATTGGGCCGTTTCCTGCGCGCGGCTCGAGGCCGTCCGATTGAACTCAGAGCGTGAAGGTGTCCGATTTCCTCATCTCGATCCACGTCATCCCGGCTCGCAATCCTTCGACGGCGGCCTCGCGCTCGGTGACGTGGGTCCTGCTATGCGCGAACGTGTGCTCGTATACGCCATCCGGCGACTTGAGCGTCACATGAATCCGGCAACGATAGCCCCCTGTTTCGTTGGGGATCGTCTCGATCGCCACCGACCAGTCCGCTTCGTGAATCTCGCCTGAAAGCGTCATCTCGTGCCCCTTCGCTCATTCCCGTCGCACCGGCAGCCCGCCGTGCCGCCCCGGTTCAGTCGACGACCAGATTGTCGACCACCGCCCGCACGCCTTTCGACGACCACGCGGCGCCGCGCACCGCCTCGCGTTCGGCTGCCGATCCGATCTTGCCCGACAGCGTCACGGTGCCGTCGTGCACGTCGACCTCGAGATGCATCGCCTCGCGCTCCGCGTGACGCATGATCGCGCGCTTGATGCTCTCGCCGATGTCGGCCGCGGCGACCGAGCCCTGCACGTGGATGTGGTCCGTCACGCCGGTCACGCTGCGCATCTGCGAGATCGCGCGCACCGCGAGATGGCTCTGGTGCACCCAGTCGACCTTCCCGGACAACGTGATCCAGCCGCGCTCGACCTGCACCCTGATCGCATCGTCATGCAGGCCGACGGTCCAGTGAAGCACTGAACGCACCGCGTTCGCGATGTCCTCGTCGGTCCGGACGTCGTCGTCCGGCAAATGCACGGTCATGTCGATCACGATCGCCTTGACGCCGGCGACGCGGTTCGCCGCTCGCTCGATCGCGAGTTTCTCCGCATAGCTCGGCGGATGGCCCGACAACGTCACGATGCGGTTCGCCACTTCGACGCCGACACGCGTCGCGTCGATAGTCGGGTCGGATTCCAGCTCGTCCTGAACGTCCTGCTTCAATTGCTTGTCGCTTTTCATCGCCTGCTCCCCAGTGAGCCGCGGCATTCGCCTTCGCCGCACGTCACCAGATTTGCACAGGCGCGCGGCGGGAACGCTGATGCAGGTCAATGGTGCCGGCGGCGCCGCAACGTGTTGCCAGCCGACGCGCCGCTTGACAAAGGTCAAGCGGGTGCCGCCCCTTCGTTCTATCGTGAGATCGCCGCGACGCGAGATGCCGAGCAGTCGCATACATGCTTGAAGGAGACCCAGATGACCGAACAGCAACTGTTGGCCTATTCGCCGGCGGCGCCCGCGCACCCCGTTGCGCCGCAGGGCGAGTCGCCCGCCGTCATCGATTTGCCCCGCCCGGATCTCGACGGCGGCGTTCCGTTGATGACGGCGCTCGCGGCAAGAATGAGCTGCCGCGAATTCGCCGCGGCGCCGCTCTCGCCGGAAACGCTCGGCGCCATGCTGTGGGCGGCGGACGGAATCAACCGGCCGGCGAACGGCGGCCGCACGGCGCCATCCGCCCATGCCTTCAACGAGATCGACATTTACGTCGCGCTGCCGGGCGGCGTATATCGCTACGACGCGCCCGCGCACCGACTCGTGCTGAAGCATGCGGTCGACGCGCGCAACCTGACGGGTTACCAGGATTTTGTCGGCCGCGCGCCGCTCGATCTCGTCTACGTCGTGCGAATCGCCGCGCTCCTGGCGATGCCGCCGCAGCAGCGCGACGTGTTCTCGGCGATCGCGGCTGGTGCGATTGCACAGAACGTTTCGCTGTATTGCGCGTCCGCCGGGTTGGGGACGGTCGTGCGCGGCTGGATCAACCATCGGGCGCTCGCCGACGCATTGCGTCTGAACGAGGACGAGTTACCGATCGTTGCGCAGACCGTCGGCTTCCGTGCGTGAGGCTCGTCGTCGGCGGCCTGATCCGGCACCGGATGCCGTCGCGCCGGTGGCGGCGGTCACACGAAAACAAACGGCGCGCGGATCGCGCCGCACGCCGTTTCGCTTTCCCCGGTGGCGCGATCCTGCCTCGCCGCGCCTGCCGCGCGCTCAGCCGATCGTCAGTTTCTTCTGTCCGGCCGGCGTCTTCTTCGGCAGCGTCAGCGCCAGAACGCCATCCTGATACGACGCCGTCGCGTTCGCGTCGTCGATCTCGCCGGGCAGCGAGAACGAGCGGCTGATCGTGCCGCTGTAGCGCTCGCGCCGGATCACGCGCTCGCCGTCCTTCTGCTCGTTGTTGCGCTCGATCTTTGCGTTGATCGAGACGGCCCGGCCCGTCACCTGGACGTCGATGTCTTCCTTTGCGACGCCCGGCAGTTCCGCGTTGACCTTATAAGCATCGTCGCTTTCCGTGACGTCGATCTTCATCGACGCGAGATTGGGTTCGTCCGTCATCGCCATGCCTCGCAGTGGCCTGAACAGCCCCTGGAACAGGTCGGAGACAGGGTCGACGGAAAACGGATCGTAGTGAATCAGATTGCTCATGATGTGCACTCCTCGAACGGTTGAATCGACCCGGCGCGTTCGTCCCGACGGTGCCGGACCGGAAGGCGGGACGCGCCGCCGCGGCACATGCGTGTCGCGCGAGGAACGAACCGTCCTGTCTGGCATCCAGCGTAGACGTGCCGGCCGGCTGCGGCTTGATACGTGTCAACGGCGCGCGGTGGTCAGGTGCAGAACCGGAAAAATCCGCTGTGGAGCAGGATCGGCCGGCCGCCGACTTCCTCGAGCATGCGGCGCGCCGCGCATTCGATGGCGGGGCGATTGCACGAGAACGCGGCCACGAGATCCGGCTCGCGAGGCGACGCGGCGCGGAAATGGTCTTCCAGTGCCTCGGCCGTGATCACGCATTGCACGCGCCGACCTTCGATGAGCGCTGAAAAGGCCAGCGCGGGCTCCATCCCGGAATACGCCGGTGGTTCGGCGGGAAACGAGATATCCATGACGGTCTCCTGACGGGATGGCGCCCCGATCGACGCTTGCACGGTGGGGTGTCAGGCGGCCGCAACGACTGCCCGCGCCGCGTCGTCGCCGCGCACGAGCAGTACCGGGCAGCTCGCCGCGCGCAGGAAGCGTTCCGCGACACTGCCGAGCACCATGCGCCGGATCCCGCGCCGCCCATGCGTGCCGAGTACGGCCAGATCGATCGCATGTTCGGCGACATAGCGCTGCAGGCGCTCCGCGACATCCTGACCGAGCTCCGTTTCGGCGATTTCCGTATCGCCGTTCACGCCCGCGCGCGCGATCGTCCGCTCGGCTTCTCGCAGCACGGCTACACCGTCACGTCTGACTTCCTCGATCAAGGCATTCGGATCGATTCGTCCGGCGTAACTGAGCAAAATGGATTTGTCGACGACGAAAACGGCAAACAGACGGGCTCCGTATAACCTGGCCATCTTCAGGCCTTCGTCAAGCGCTTGGCTGGACGAAGCACTACCGTCTACGGCGACCATGATATTCGTGTACATACGGACCTCGCGGGATGGACAGGCGTACAGGCGACGTTTGGACTTGCCTTCATCATCACCGCTCGTCGAGATCGGACGTTGACCGAAATCAACCGTGCGAAATGTCCGGCATCGCGCCGGATTTCGATGCGGAAACCGCACGACAGGATCTGCCGTGCGATTTCGCACACGGGTGGCGTTTCACCCATCGCAGCGATCGACTACCCGAGAATATTGTCGCCAAGGTCCAGCAACTGATGACGTAGCGCAAAGCGAATCATGTCCGATTCATTGGTCAGATCCAGTTTTTCCATAATGCGCGACTTGTACGTGCTGACCGTTTTGATGCTGATACTCAGGCACCCGGCCATCTGCGAGATCGATTGTCCGGAGGCCAAACCAACCAGGACCTCGAACTCCCGCTCAGTCAGACGATGATGCGCGAGCGTTCCGCTGTCGCCGTTAGCGACTTGCGCCAACAGATCACCCACCATCGTGCTCACGTATACCCCGCCATCGGCAAGCTTTCGAACCGCGTCGATCAGGTCCGACCGCGAGCAAGTCTTGGAAAGAAATCCCGAAGCCCCTGCCCGGAACGCACGCACCGCATGGGTCTGTTCGGAATGCGCGGTCAGAACGAGCACCCGGACGTCCTGGTGCTCCTTCTTGATTTGCCTGATAAGGTCGACTCCGTGAATGCCGGACATCATCCATCCGAGCGACAGCACGCGCGGCTTCAAAGCGCGCACGAGTTCGAGTGTGCCGGCCCCGTCCGTCGCTTCGCCGGCGACATCGAAGCCGTCGACCGCTTCGAGGACGTTGCGCACCCCTGCCCGCATGACGGCATGCGCGTCGGAAATCACCACTTTGATCATGACAAACACCCATCCATTCGGCAGGTGAACGAACCCGCAATGACCTGCGATTCACAGGCACCGGTTTGTTTGAAAGCATGGGGTCGTAAAGGCGTGTCGTCTGCACGCTGACGTACAAAGTGCGGCGGCCTGGGCGGATCGCCACGGCGCGCGCGCTTCCGGGCGAGACACGGTCCGTTCAAACCCGGTGCCGAATGTCGAGCGATACCTCGAAGTTGCGCCCCCTTGATCCAGATCAGCACGCAACGCAGGCCCGTGCCGATGCTGTTCATACGGCGTCAACGGTGTTCCAGTCTGCCGTACGACGTCATCCATACACACGCCAAAGGAGTCGCCATGCGCGCCGAACGGATAAAGGAGATGTGGGCCGAATTCGATGACCTTGCTTCGAAAAGCGAAAACGAGGATGTTCAATTTCTGATCCGGGCGATCAAGCTGCATGCTGAGCTGATGAATGCCCGACTCGGCGCGCTCGAGGCGTTGGGCAGCGTCAACGTTCAAACCAGACCGACATGATGTGCGGCCGGTAGCGGACGGCCGGGCCAGGTTCATCACGGCCCGGCCCCTGTTTGCTCCAGCGATGATCCTGCCGGGGTTTGCCGCACGGGGCTCCCCGCCCCGATCCCCGGCGCTCGCCTAGCTGCGGCGGTTGCCGAAGAGCCGCATCAGCATCAGGAACAGGTTGAGAAAGTCGAGATAGAGCGCAAGCGCGCCCATGATCGCCTTCTTGCCGGCGATCTCGTCCGCTTCGCCCGCGATGTAGATACGCTTGATGCGTTGCGTGTCGTACGCGGTGAGTCCCGTGAACACGAGCACGCCGATCACGGAAACGACGAACTGCAGCGCCGACGAAACCAGGAAGAGATTCACGAACCCCGCGATGATGATGCCGATCAGCCCCATGAACAGAAAGGAGCCGAAGCGCGAGAGATCGGCCCGTGTCGTGTAGCCATAGAGGCTCGTTGCGCCGAACGTGGCCGCGCTGATGAAGAACACGCGCGCAATGCTCTCGCCCGTATACACGAGGAAGATGCCGGAAAGCGAGAGCCCGACCAGCGCGGCGTAGGCCCAGAAACTGATCTGCGCCGCGCCGAAGCTGATGTGCTCGATGCGGAAGCTCAGCAACATGACCAGCGCCAGCGGTGCGAGCAGCACCACCCAGAAGAGGGGCGTTCCGGCGATCGACCGGTAAAACCCGGTTGACGCGCCGAGGTACGCAACAGCGCCCGTCAGCGCCAGGCCCCCGGCCATATAGTTGTAGATGCGCCGCACATACTGCCGAAGGCCGACGTCGTCGTCGCCCGATACGCGCTGCGACTCTTCTGGTCGCGCCCCCTGTCGAAAGTCGTTTCCCATGATCGATTCTCCTCGGATCGCATTCGTGGCGGCCGCGCTTCGTCGTGGCCGTTCCCGTGATCAATCTCGCCCCTCGGGTCACCGGGCACCTTGACGCACATCAAGCCCATCCGGCGCCGCACCCGCTCCGCAGGGCCTCGCGCGCATCCGAATTGCAGCGCACGAAGCCGCGGATCTGCTTGAGTTGCGTCAAGCCGCGCGCGATACGCACCGGCATGGCCTGCCGCATCCGGATCGGTTGACGCATCTCAATCGCCGCGCCCGGAACGCGGATATCGTGGCGCGAGCGCTCGCCAATGACGGCAGCGCGATCCGGCGTCCCCGGACGTCGACAGCGGTTTCACCCAATCTGAACAGGGGCATTTCCATGCAACGCAGCACACGGGATTCGGATCGAGCCGCCCGCCGACGCGCGGCCGGCATCGATCGGGACAACAGCCGGTTCTATCTGGTGGGCGGCGGCATCGCATCGCTGGCGGCGGCGGCCTTTCTGATCCGGGACGGCGACGTACGCGGCTGCAATATCACGATCATCGAAGCGCTCGATCGCCTCGGCGGCAGCCTGGACGGCGCGGGTTCGGCCGACGAGGGCTACGTGATCCGGGGCGGCCGCATGCTCGAAAGCAAGTACCTCTGCACCTACGATCTGTTTTCGTCGATCCCGACGCTCGACAAGCGCGGTTCCGTCACCCGCGAAATCCTCGACTGGAACGAGACCATGCGGACCGCGTCGAAGTCGCGCCTGGTGCGCGACGGCCGACGGGTGAACAAGCCGCCCTTCGGGCTCGACGAAGGGCACATCGTCGCGCTGGAGCGCCTGTCGATCGAGCCGGAAAGCATGCTCGGAAACAGCCGGATCTCCGATCACTTCAACGCCGGTTTCTTCACGACGAATTTCTGGCTGATGTGGTGCACGACCTTCGCGTTCCAGCCCTGGCACAGCGCGGTCGAATTCAGGCGTTACCTGCTCCGGTTCGCGCACATGGTGTCCGGATTCAACCAGCTCCAGGGCATCATGCGCACGGTCTACAACCAGTACGATTCGCTGGTCAGGCCGCTCGAGAAATGGCTCGACGAGCGCGGCGTGCGGTTCGAGTCGAATACCCGCGTGACCGATCTCGTGTTGAGCCGCACCGAGGGCGACACCCGCGTCGAGGAAATCGTCTGCGAGCGCGACGGCGCCACCACCCGAATCGCGGTGCGCGAAGGCGATTGCGCGATCGTCACGCTGGGCTCCATGACGGAAGGATCGAGCCTCGGCGGCATGGACCGCCCCGCGACGCTCAATGGCCGGGCCGACGCCGGCGCATGGGCGCTGTGGGAGAAGATCGCCGCAGGACGGCCGGCGTTCGGCCGCCCGGCCGCGTTCGCCGATCACATCGACGAATCCAAATGGCTGTCGTTCACGGCCACGCTGCGCGAGCCCGCCCTGCTCCAGCGGATTCGCGACCTGACCGGCAATGTGCCCGGCGAAGGCGGCCTGATCACCTTCGCGGAATCGAACTGGCTGATGTCGATCGTCGTGCCGCATCAGCCGCATTTCCTCGGCCAGCCCGAGGACGTCAGCGTGTTGTGGGGATACGGGCTGTTCGTCGACGCGCCCGGCAACTTCGTCGAGAAGCCGATGGCGGCCTGCACGGGGCGCGAGATCATGACCGAATTGCTCGGACATCTGCGACTCGCCGAGCAGGCTGACGACCTCCTCGCCGGGCTTACCTGCATCCCGTGCATGATGCCGTTCATCACGAGCCAGTTCCTGGCGCGCCAGGACGGCGACCGGCCGCAGGTGACGCCGGAAGGCACGGCCAATCTTGCTTTCGTCGGGCAGTTCTGCGAGTTGCCGGACGACGTCGTGTTTACCGTCGAATACTCGATCCGCAGCGCGCAGACGGCCGTTGCGGCACTGCTCGATCTCGACCGCCGGCCGCCCCCGGTCTACAAGGGACAGCACGACCCGCGGGTGCTGTATCGGGCATTCACGACGCTGCACGATGCCTGAGCGCGGCATGCAGGACGGCGAGCGCGGCGCTCACGATCTGCCCGCGCGACGCGCACCGGGCCGATCGGCAAGCGCCCGCGACCGGTTCGCGTCCTTGACTTGAATCAGGCGGGCCCCGCGGGCGGGCCCGATTCCCGATGCGCGGCCGGGGTGGCCCGGGTGACGGCGCGCAGCGCATCGATCTCGTCGAGCAGATCGAGCGCGAGCGCGATGCCGGGCGGGTTGATCATCAGATCCCGGGACAGGCGCTGCGCGATCGCGACACGGCGCAGCACCGCCCCGCTGAAACGCCACTCTCGCGGGCCGGCGCCCATCGGATCGAGGGCGCCCTCGGCAACCCACAGCGTCAGTTCCGCCTCGGACGCGCCGCTGATCCGGCACAGCTCGACGAACGTCAGCTCGACGCGCTCGTCGATGACCTGTCCTTGCAGACAGGCGGTTCTGGTTTCTTTCATGATGCGTCACCCGTAAAAATGCGCGCGCGGGTCGAAATCGAACGACTGGCGCATGGTGTCGTAGGCAGCCTTGCTCCGTTCGCTATCGGCGGGCGGCAGGACAATCTTGAGCTTCACGTACAGGTTGCCGGGCGGATCGCCGGGAATCCCCTTGCCTTTCAATCGCAGCCGTCTTCCGGATGGCGAATTCCCGGGCACGGTCACCGCGACCTCGCCGTCGGGCGTCGGCGTCGTGACCGTTGCGCCGAGTGCCGCTTCCCATGGCGCGACCGGGAGATCGACCGTCACATCCCGGTCGTTCACCTGAAAACGCGGATGGTCGCGAAACGCGATCTCGAGATACAGATCGCCGGGCGCACCGCCACCGTGCCCGACGCCGCCCTGTCCCGCCAACCGGATGTACTGTCCGGCCCGGATGCCTTTCGGGATGGAGACATTCAGCGTCCGCGGCTGCAGCCGCACGTGTCCCTGCGGGTCGATGCCCGGCAGGCTCAGCGAAATGACGCGCTGCGCGCCGCGATACGCGTCTTCCAGATCGACGACGAGCTTTGCATGGTGATCGCGCCCGGCGTTGAGCGGCCCGTCCGGCCTGGCTCGCCCGGCGGCGAAGATCGACGCCAGATAGTCGTCGAAGTCGGGCGGCGCGCCGGCTCCGCTGAATTCGAACCCTTCGTCCCAGTTCGGCTCCGGGCGGAATGCGTCGCCGCCGTGCCATCCGGCGCCGAGCCTGTCGTAGGCGGCCCGCTTCTCGGGGTCCTTCAACACCTCGTAGGCGTGCCCGACTTCCTTGAAATGCGCTTCGGCATCCTGATGCTTGCTGACGTCGGGGTGATATTTGCGCGCGAGCTTGCGATACGCCCGCTTGATGTCGTCCTGCGTCGCGTCGCGCGCCAGGCCCAGCACCTCGTAGTAGTCCTTGTATTCCATGAGAAAGACCTGACGGGAAAAGCGATGGAGCGATGGACTGGCCGGCGCATGCGTCGCCGCAGCCTGGCCGAAGCGGCGCCCCGTGCCGTGAATTCCGGCATGGCGCGGCGCGGGACGGCAGCGCGAAAGCGTCGTTCACGCGCGTTCGCGCCCCCTCCTTCGCAGCGTATTCAGCGATCCGGCAACGGGATTGACCCATGTCAACGGCCCACCGGCAAGCGTGGTCGACGATGTGACGACACGGAACAGGGGAGCCACGTGGAGCACCATGCCGACATCCTGAGCGGCGGACGCTGGTACCCGCGCGCGGCCGACTGGCGCGATCCGCTCGCCGTTCTGCTGGTGCTCGGCCTGGCGGTGCTCGTCGGCGCCGGCGCACGGCAGATGGTCGGGCCGCTCGTGATCGCTCAGCACGCGCCCATCACGCTCGCGCCCGGCGCGTTGCCTGAATACACGCTGCGCACGGTGATGCGCATGCTGGCCGCGCTGTGCGCGTCGCTGTGTTTCACCTTCACCTATGCGACGCTCGCCGCGAAAAGCCGCCGCGCGGAAATGGTGCTGATTCCGCTGCTCGACGTCCTGCAATCCGTGCCGATTCTCGGTTATCTGTCGTTTACGGTGGTGTTTTTCGTGTCGCTGTTTCCCGGCAATGTGCTCGGCGCGGAACTGGCGGCGATATTCGCGATTTTCACGAGCCAGGCATGGAACATGACCTTCAGTTTCTACCAGTCGCTGCGGATGGTGCCGCACGATCTGGACGAAGCGAGCCGCAGCCTGCGGCTGTCGGCATGGCAACGATTCTGGCGGCTCGAAGTGCCGTTCGCGATGCCCGGCCTGATCTGGAACACGATGATGTCGATGTCGGGCGGATGGTTCTTCGTGGTGGCCTCCGAAGCGATTTCGGTCGGCACCCTGCGAATCGCGCTGCCGGGCGTCGGTTCGTATGTCGCGCAGGCGATCGAGCAGCGCGATCTCCGCGCGGTCGGCTATGCGATTCTCGCCATGACCGTCGCAATCGTGCTCTACGACCAGTTGCTGTTTCGGCCGATGGTCGCCTGGGCCGACAAGTTCCGCTTCGAACAGACGGTCAGCCGAAGCGCGCCGCACAGCTGGGTGCTCGATCTGCTGCGGCGCTCCAGCCTGATCCGGCACGCAAGCGCGCCGCTCGGCTCGGTCCTGCAGCGGGCCGCGCACGCGCGCCTCGCGTTGCCGCGGCATGCGCCCGCGCTGCGTCTGTCCTTGTCCCGGCGCACGGGCGACGCGATCTGGCTGGCCTCGTGCGCCGCCGGCCTCGCTTACGTGGTCTCGGCGTTGCTGCGCGTCGCCGTACCGCGCCTGACCTGGGCCGATGTCACCGTCGTCGCGCACGACGGCCTGCTGACCTTGTCGCGGGTCGCCGTGCTGATCGCGATCGCGTCGATCGTCTGGGTGCCGCTCGGGGTGCTGATCGGACTGCGGCCCAGGATGACGGAGCGCGTGCAGCCGATTGCGCAGTTTCTCGCGGCATTCCCCGCCAACCTGTTGTTTCCGGTGGCGGTCTTCCTGATCGTGCGCTTCGGCCTCGCGCCGAGGATCTGGTTGAGCCCGCTCATGATCCTGGGCACGCAGTGGTACATCCTGTTCAACGTGATCGCGGGCGCGACCGCGCTGCCGGACGATCTGCGGGAAGCCGCCGCGAGCTTGCGCCTGCGGCCGCAGGCGTGGTGGCGCAAGGTGATGCTCCCCGGCATTTTTCCCTATTACGTCACGGGTGCGATCACGGCATCGGGCGGCGCGTGGAACGCCAGCATCGTGTCCGAAGTGGTCAGCTGGGGGCCGACCACGCTCGACGGCGGCGGGCTCGGCGCCTATATCGCGCGCATGACCGTTGCGGGCGACTACCTGCGCATCGCACTCGGCATCGCGATGATGTCGATACTGGTGATCGCCACGAACCGCCTGCTGTGGCGTCCGCTCTATGTGTATGCGGAACGCCGCGCCCGACTGGATTGACTCCCGCCATGTCCGAGCTTCCGCCTCCTGCCATTCAGCCCGACGCCGCGCCGGCCATTCGCGAGGCGCCGCCCGTGATCGAACTGAGCGATATCTGCATGTCGTTCGCCAAACCCTCGGGCGCGCCGCTGCCGGTACTGGCCGGCGTCGACCTGACGCTGCGCGAAGGCGAGATTCTCGGCTTGCTGGGGCGGTCGGGGTCCGGTAAATCCACGCTGCTGCGCATCGCGGGCGGTCTCGTCCAGCCCTCGTCCGGCCAGGTCCGTTATCGCGGCGCGCCGCTCGCGGGGCCCGCGGAAGGAATCGGGGTCGTGTTCCAGACGTTCGCGCTCTACCCGTGGCTGACCGTGCTGGACAACGTCGAGCTGGGACTCGATGCGAGCGGCTTGCCGCGCGAGGTCATTCGCCGGCGCGCGTCGTCGGTCATCGAACTGATCGGTCTCGACGGCTTCGAGTCCGCGTTTCCACGCGAACTGTCGGGCGGCATGCGGCAACGCGTCGGGTTTGCGCGTGCGCTCGTCGGCGAACCGGCGCTGCTGTTGATGGACGAGCCGTTCTCGGCGCTCGACGTGCTGACCGCCGACACGCTGCGCATGGATTTCCTGGATCTGTGGGCCGCGCGGCAGTTGCCGACCAAGGCGGTATTGCTCGTCACGCACAACATCGAGGAAGCGGTCCAGATGTGCGACCGCGTGCTCGTGCTGGGCGCGCATCCCGGCCATATCGTCGCCGAACTCCGGATTCCGCTGCCGCATCCGCGCCAGCGTCTCGACAGCCAGTTCCAGGCGCTCGCCAACGAAATCTACGCGATCCTGACCGCGCGGCTGGTCGAATCGCTCGATGCGCAGCGCAAGGGACTGGCCGATTTCACGCAACGGCTGCCGGTGGTGTCGAGCCACCGCATCGACGGCTTCATCGAGACCCTCGCCGCCGGCTCGAGCAACGGCTACGCCGAGCTGTCGAAGATCGCCGGGCCGCTGCTCAAGGTGGACGAACTGCTGCCCGCCGCCGCCGCGCTGCATATCCTGGCGTTCGCGGAACTGCGCGACGGCGCGATACGGCTCACTGCCGCCGGCCGGGTCTATGCGCAGGGACGTGCGGCCGACCGCAAGCGGCTGTTGCGCGAGCATCTCGAACATTTCGTTCCGCTTGCCAGTCACATCCGGGCCGTCCTCGACGAACGGGACGGGCATCGGGCGCCGCGCGAACGTTTCGAGCTCGAACTGGAAGATCGCCTCAACCGGCAGGACGCCGCGGATACGCTGCGAACCGTCATCGACTGGGGCCGCGCGTCGGGGCTCTACACCTACGACGACGCGACCCGCATGTTCGGTGCCGGCGATGAATAGCGCAGGCAGCCCTCGTCATGTCCATCGGACCCATCGGTCGGGCTGGTTACGCGCGGCCGTGCTGGGCGCCAACGACGGCGTGCTGTCGATGGCGAGCCTGATGGTCGGCATGGCGTCGGCGGGGATGGCGCCTCGCACGATGCTCACCGCCGGCATCGCGGGGCTTGCGGCCGGGATGCTGTCGATGAGCGCCGGGGAATACGTGTCGGTCAGCTCGCAGGCGGATGTCGAATCCGCCGATACGGAAATCGAGCGGCGGGCGCTGCAAGCCGATTATGCGCACGAGCAGGACGAGCTGGCCGATATCTACGTCCAGCGCGGTCTCGATGCGGTGCTGGCACGCCAGGTCGCCGAGCAACTGATGGCGCGCGATGCGCTCGCCGCGCACGCGCGCGACGATATCGGCATCTCGAGCGCCATGGCCGCCCGGCCGATCGCCGCGGCGGCCACCTCGCTCGTCAGCTTCGCCGCAGGCGGCGTCGGGCCGCTGCTCGCCGCCGTTCTCGCATCGCCCTCGCGGGCGGTCGCCGTCGTCGTCGCGGTTGCGCTCGCGGTCCTCGCCGCGCTCGGCGCCGCGGCCGCCCGGCTGGGCGGCGCGCAGGTCGCGCGGAGCGTGTTCCGGGTGCTTGCATGGGGCGCGTTGACGATGCTCGGCATGACGTTCGTCGGCCGGCTGCTCGGCGCGGTTCTCTAGCGGCGGCAACCGAAATCCGCACGATTGCGCCATCCGATGCGGCCCCGCGCAGAGAACGGCACGCGGCTTGAGGTCGATCAAGGAACCCGCGGCCACGGTCCGTACAGTGGTGCCGTCACCTCGAAGGACGGCTTCCATGGCTGAGCAACCCCTATGCGATGTGGTCTTCGCCGATCGCTACGCGATGCCTGCCGAAACGTCGCGCCAGCAACTGTTCGACCGCGTGGCGCAGGCCCTGGCGCTCGCCGAGCCGGCCGCCACCCGGGAGCCGGTCGCGCGGCAGTTCGTTCGCAATCTGCGGCATGGGGCGTTCGGCGCGGGCCGCATCATGGCCAATGCGGGCGGGCCGCCGAACCAGACGATGGTGAACTGCTTCGTGTATCCCGTTGCCGCGCCTGCCTCGGCGCCGCACGAGGCCCCCGACCTCGACCGGGCGCTGGACGAGGCTCGCCTGACGCTGTCGATGGGCGGCGGCGTCGGCTACGATTTTTCCGACATCCCGCCGGCGACTGCGCTGCGCGACAGCGGCGCGACGAGCGAGCGCGGCGTGTGCGCAGCCATCGACCGGTTCGATCGCATGTGCTCGGAAGTCGGTGCGACCGGAACGCGGCGTGGTGCGCAGATGGCCGTGCTGCGCTGCGACCACCCTGACCTGCTGGCGTTCGTCGGCGCGAAACGCGGACGCTCGCGCTGGCCTACGTTCAACCTGTCGGTCGCGGTGACCGACGCATTCATGAACGCGGTTGCGGACGATCAGCCGTGGACGCTGCGACACCGGGCGCCGCCACCCGGCGCGAGCGGCAGTCCGCCCGCTGCGCCCGATGGCCGCCAGGACTATGCGACGCTGCCCGCGCGCCGGATCTGGCATGAAATCGTCACCCAGGCGCGCGACAGCGCGGAGCCGGGCCTGCTGTTCATCGACACGATCAATGCGGCGAATCCGTTGCGCTTCCGGGAAACCCTCGCGGCCACCAATCCCTGCGGCGAGCAACCGCTGCCGCCGTATGGCAGCTGCGTGCTCGGCCCGATCGACCTGTCGCGGCTGGTTCGGCATCCGTTCGGTGTGGACGGCGAACCGCGCTTCGATTTCAGCGCGCTGGCAGCCGCCGTGGAGATCCAGGTCCGGCTGCTGGATAACGTGCTGGACCTGACGCACTGGCCGCTCGCCGCCCACGCGCGCGAAGCCCGTGCAACGCGCCGCATCGGCGTGGGCGTGACGGCGCTCGGCGACGCGCTGACCATGATGAAATTGCGCTATGACGCACCCGCCGCGCGCGAACTGGCAGGACGGATCGCCCGCCACATGCGGGATCACGCGTATGCCGCGTCGGCCCGGCTGGCGGGCGAGCGCGGCGCGTATCCCTGCTGCGATCCGGCCGTCCATCTCGACGGGCGCACCGGCGCGCCGCCCTTGCCTGGCGCGGTCCGCGCAGCCATCGAGCGCGCCGGATTGCGCAACAGCCATCTGCTGTCGTTCGCGCCGACCGGCAGCGTCAGCATTGCGTTCGGCGGAAATTGTTCGAACGGCGTCGAACCGGCCTACGACTGGATCTGCCAGCGCAAGGTCCGACTCGGTGACGGCGAAACCCACAGCCTGCGTGCGGAAAACCGCGCGCATCGCCGGTTTCGCGAACTATGCGGCGACCGGACGCCGCTGCCCGACTACTTCACCCGAGCCGTCGACGTTGCGCCGCCGGATCACGTGGCCATGCTCGCCGCGCTTCAACCCTACGTGGATGCGGCGATCTCGAAGACGGTGACGGTCGGCAGCGCCTGCACGCTGTCGCAGATCGATGCGCTGTTCTTCACCGCCTGGCGGTCGAAACTGAAAGGCGTGACCGTGTTCAGGCCCGACGCGTCACTCGACGCGGTGCTCGTGGCCGTCGAGGCGGGAGCCTGCGCGTCGTCGCCTTGCGTCAACTGCTAGCCGAAGGGCGATTGGCGGCCTTGCCGTCCGTCGGCGGCCGGGATGCGCGCGAGGCCGCTGCGGCACTCAGCCGCCAGCGCGCTGCCAGTCGGCGCGCAACAGGCCGTCGCCGTCCCGATAGTGGAGCGTCAAGTGGCCCTGGTGCGCGCGCAGCACGGCCTCGCCAAGCCGGCGCAGCAAATGCGGCCCCGTGGTCCGCACGGTCATCCGGGCCGGCTGTTCGTCGATTTCCATGATGCGTTCGAGCGGATGCTCGTTTTCTTCGCCGGCCGCCTGGCGGCGCAGCAGCGCGACCAGATCGTCGCGATGGCCCGCGAGATACTCGCCCGTCAGCACGAACTCGCCGGCCGGCGCATGGTCGTGGATCCGGCGGCAGGCCGGGCACGTGAGCTGCCGCAATGCATCCGACGACGCGCGCCAGATCCACCGCCCGTCTTCGTAGAGCGCGCCGCATTCGCCGCAGCGCGTCGAGCCCTTGATGCGCGCCGGCGACCGATAGCTGTCCCGCGTATGAGGCCCCGGCTGCTTGTCGCGGCGCATTCCGGGCTTCGCGTTCCGCTCGTTCGATCTGTTCATGGTGGTATCCGGCTGGTGTTCGGTGCACATCGCGCGGAGGGCGCGACGCGGCGAACGGAAGCGCGATCGATTCGCCTGCCTCCGTTCCGCCCGTGCCGGTTCTCCGGCGGCGTGCTCTTCGGGCGCGGCGCGAGCGCCGGCCCCCATCGTGGCGCACGAACATCGCGCCCTTCTGTCGTCGAGCATCGCCGCATCCGACGCGTACGCCTTGACGCGGATCAATGCCGCGGTGGTTTCCGGGACGCGCGACGTCGGAACACTGTCTCCCGGTCACGCGATGGGCGGCGATTGACGCAGGTCATGGCCGATCGGTCCGTGATTGCGTTGAATGAAGCCGAGTCCGGGCGCGGGCCCGGCGCATGCGTGCCTTGCTCACGGACACGCGCGGAACCGGCCGCGAGCCCAAACCGGGGCCGCAGCCGCAGCCGCGTCCGGCAGCCGGACGCCCGCCATGCGCGATTCATTGACGGATCCCAGGGGAAATCATGTCGCTTGCCGTGCTCCGCCGCCGTCCCGGCCCGCTGCGAAAACAGAACCAGTCGCGGGCCGCCCGCCGCCACGCGCGGCGGCTCGACGCGGCGCTGCGGCGCGCGTCCGCCTACCCGCACCCCGCCGGCCGGATCGAACGAATCGAGACACACCTCTCCGTGGTCTACCTGGCCGGACGTTTCGCCTACAAGCGGCTCAAGCCGCTCGACCTGGGCTTTGCCGACCTCAGACCCCTCGCCGCCCGGCGCCGCAGTTGCGACGCCGAGCTGATCCTGAACCGGCCGCTGGCGCGCGAACTCTATCTGGCCGTCATGCCGCTCGAACGCACGCGGCGCGGTTGCCGGCTTGCCGGCTGCGCTACGCGCGCGGCGGCGGCCATCGACTATCTCGTGAAGATGCGCCGTTTCGACCAGGCCGCGCTGTTTTCCCACCTGCTGGCGGCGGGCGCGCTCACGAACGCGGATATCGACCGCGTCGCGGCCCGGCTTGCGCGCTTTCATGCGCGCGCCGGCAAGGACGTGCCGTCCGCCGCGTTCGGCAGCGCCGCCTTGCTGCGCGCGCAACTCGACACCGTGCTCGCGTCGCTCGCGGTCGAGCCCATGGCCCTGCCGGCCGCGCTGCAGGACAGCTACCGGCACAGCTGCATGGCGCTGTCTCCTCATCTCGACACGCGCCGGGCGGACGGCTTCGTGCGCGCCTGCCACGGCGACCTGCACCTCGGCAATCTGGTCCGCCGGGGCACCGACGTGTTGATGTTCGACTGCATCGAATTCAGCGACGCCCTCCGCTGGATCGACGTCGTCAACGACCTTGCGTTCCTGGCGATGGATCTGTGCGCGCACGGCCGCGCCGATCTCGCCCATCGCCTGCTCAATCGCTGGCTGGAGGCGACGGGCGATTTCGCCGGCCTCGCGGCGCTGCCGCTGTACGTCGGCTATCGCGCGCTGGTGCGCGCGCAGGTGGCCGTGTTGCGCGCCGGCTCGGGCGGCCCGCGACGCACGCCGGCGCAAAACGACGATCTGCGCGCGGCCAGACGTTACATCGCGCTCGCCGCGCGCGTCGCACACCGGCCGCCGCCGTATCTGCTGCTGTGCCACGGCGCGTCCGGCACCGGCAAATCCGTCGCAAGCCGCGCGCTGGCCGATCTGATCGGCGCGGTCCGAGTGTCGAGCGACAGCGAGCGCAAACGCACGCAGCCGCTCGCCCCCGTCGAGCGCGGCGCACTGCCCGACAGCGCCTATACGGCGCGCGCGATCGACGCCCAATACGATCGGCTGCGCGCGATCGCGGAAACCACGCTGCGGGCCGGCTACCCGACGATCGTCGACGCCACCTTCCTGGCCCGCGCCCGCCGTGCGCGCTTCGTCGCGTTGGCCGAGGCGCTTGGCGTCCCCGTGTTCATCCTCGATTTCCGCGCCAGCCGGACCTGCATGGCCGAACGCGTCAACCGCCGCTGGCTGGCGGGAAACGACGCGTCCGATGCCGGGCCCGCGGTGCTGGACGCGCAGTGGCGCGACGCCGAGCCGTTGACGCCGGACGAAACAGCGATCTCGCTTCCCTTCGATACGGAGGTGCCGATCGATCGGTTCCGGTCGGCCGGGTACTGGCGGCCGCTGCTGGCCGCGTTGCGCGCGGAGCGGAGGCGCACCGCCGTGGATGCGGCGCGGCGTCCGCGCGTCGGTTCGTTTCCGGGGACGGCGCCGGCCTGCCCCGATTGATCTGAGTCAATGACGGCCGGTGTTCCGCTGACACGATGAAGCTACGCGTCACGCGGCATCGCGGCCGCAGTCAGGAGCGTGCACGATGCATCCGTCCAGCCCGGAATCCCCGTTCGATCCGGCCGCCGCACGCGACGGCCGGCCCTCGCTCGCGGGGCGCGCAGCCTAGCCATGTCAACCGCCCGCTTGCGGCTGCCGGCCGTCTGGCTGCGCTGGGTGCCGGGCGTCGCGATGTTGCGCACCTACCAGCGCGGCTGGCTCCCGCGAGACCTGCTTGCCGGCGTGGTGCTGACCGCGGTGCTCGTGCCGATCGGCATGAGCTATGCGCAAGCGTCCGGGCTCCCCGTGATCGCGGGGCTCTACGCAACGATCGCGGCCCTCGTCGGCTACGCGATATTCGGGCCGAGCCGCATTCTCGTCCTCGGTCCCGATTCCGCGCTGGCCGCGCTGATCGCAGGCGCAATCGTGCCGCTCGCTCACGGAGATGCCGGACGCGCGCTGGCGCTCGCCGCCCTGCTCGCGATCATGTCCGGCGCCTTGTGCACGCTCGCCGGCGTGTTGAAACTGGGCTTCGTGACCGATCTGTTGTCGCGGCCCATCCAGTACGGCTATCTGAACGGCATCGCGGTCACGCTCGCCGTCGGCCAGGTGCCGGGTCTGCTGGGATTTTCCGCGTCAGGCGCCACCTTTGCCGACGCGGCGTCGAATATCGTGCGCGGCGTGCTCGCGGGCCGGGTCGACAGCACATCGTTCACGCTCGGCGCCGGCTGCATCGCTTGCCTGATGCTGATGCGGCGGTACGCGCCGCGCTGGCCCGGCGTGCTCGTGGCCGTGATCGCCACGACCCTGGCGGGCAGGTGGCTGCAACATGCGCCCGGCGCGCGCGTCGCGGTCGTCGGCATGTTGCCCGGCGGCGCACCATGGCCGCGGATTCCGCGGGTACCGCTCGCCGATATCGGCCGCCTCGCGCCCGGCGCGATCGCGATCGCCCTGGTGTCGGTCGCCGACATCAGCGTGTTGTCGCGCGCCTTTTCCGCCAGCAACGGGGACGACACCGACCGCAACCAGGAACTGGTCGCGCTCGGCATCGCGAACCTGCTGGCGGGACTGCTGCGCGGCTGCGCGGTCAGCAGCAGTTCGTCGCGCACGCCGGTGGCGCTCGCCGCAGGCGCCCGCACGCAGCTGACCAATCTCGCGGCCGCGGCCTGCATTGCGCTGCTCCTCGTGCTGCCCGCGATGCTCAGCCATGTGCCCAGCGCCGCGCTGGCCGCCGTGGTGATCTTCTCCGCGGCGGGGATCATCGACGTACGCAGCATGGCTCGGCTGTTCCGGATGCGCCGCGGAGAGTTCGCGATCTCCCTGTTTTGCTTTGCCGGCGTCGTGCTGCTTGGCGTGGTGCCAGGCATCCTGCTGGCCGTCGTGCTGTCGCTGCTGTCGTTCGTGTGGCGCGCCTGGCATCCGTACGACGCGGTGCTCGGACGGATTGCCGGCATGCGCGGCTATCACGACATTTCGCGACATCCGGGCGCGCGGCAGTCTCCCGGCGTCTTGGTGTTCAGGTGGGATGCGCCGCTGTTCTACGCGAACGCCGGGATTTTCTGCGACCACGTGCGCACGGCGATCGCGCGGGCCGAAGCGCCGGTCGAGTGCGTCACGATCGCCGCGGAACCCATCACCGACATCGACGTGACGGCGGCCGACACGCTGGTCGCGCTGCGCCATGAATTGCGGGTGCGTCGCATCGCGCTCCAGATCGCCGAAATGAAAGGGCCGGTCAAGGATCGGCTGCGCGCCTACGGGCTGTACGAGATCTTTGGCGCCGCCTCGTTTTTCCCCACGGTGACCGATGCGGTCGACCATTACGCCCGGCAGCGGCGCCCGCCCGTCCCATGACGGCGGGCAGCCGGGCCTGCCGGCCGCGCGGCTATTGCGCGATGTGCGGGTACATCCTCGCGCTGATCGCGACCAGCGCGGCCAGCGTCGCGAGCAGGGTGCGCAGCGCGTCGACCTGGTAGGTCAGCGGATTCAGGTGGGAAATCACTTGCAACGCGCGGGGCATCATGGCGGTCGGATAGATCGCGTTGCTCGCGAAGAACAGCGGCATGGTCAGCAGCTGCCCGACCCCCATGAAGCGCTCGCGCGTCTTGACCAGGCACGCGATGATCAGCGAAAAACTGGAAAACACCGCGGCGCCGAGCACGACGAACAGCACGAGCCCCGCCCACGCTTGCGGGCCGGTATTGAGCCGGACACCCAGCAGCGCGGCGAGCGCGATCACCACGGCGGCCTGCACCAGCGCGCGCACGCCGCCGCCGAGGGCCTTGCCCAGCACGAGCGCCGCGCGCGGCGTCGGGCTGGCGAGGAATTTGTGGACGATGCCGAGATCCTTCTCCCAGATCACCGAGATGCCGTTGAAGATCGCGATGAACAACACGCTTTGCGCGAGGATGCCCGGCGTGATGAAGTCGAGGTAAGGCAAGCCGCCCGTCTCGATCAGTCGGGCGCGACTCATCACCTGGCCGAAGATCAGCAACCACAGCGCGGGCTGGACGGCGCGCGTCGCGAGTTCCGTCGGGTCGTGCCGGAGCTTGCGGACCTCCATGTCCGCAATCGCGAGCGTCTTGGCTGCGAAGCGGACGACGGCCGGGCGCGCGGCCGGCCTGGGCTCAACCGAGCCGGCGAGTGGTGACGCGGGTTTGGGAGGTTTCATCGTAGGCCCCTTGCGAGGACGTATCGCCATTCGTGTAGCGCTCGAATACATCCTCGAAAGTCGCGCCGGAACCCAGCGCGCGCGTCAGGTCGTCCGGCGCGCCGAGCGCGGCGATCCGGCCTCGATTCATGATCGCGACGCGATCGCACAGACGTTCCGCTTCCTCGAGATAGTGCGTCGTCAGGAGAATCGCGCTGCCCTGCGTCGACTGCAGCCGCTCGACCTGCTCCCACACCGACAGCCGCGCGACGGGATCGAGCCCGACCGTCGGCTCGTCGAGAAACAGCACGCGGGGGCGATGCAGCGTGGATTGCGCGATTTCAAGCCGGCGGATCATGCCGCCCGAATACGTCTTCACCAGCCGGTCGCGCGCATCGGTCAGCTCCATCAGCGCCAATGCGGCGCGGATGCGCTCGCCGCGCGCGGCGAGCGGAATGTCGTACAGCTTCGCGAACACCAGCAGGTTCTCGTAGCCGGTCAGGTCGCCGTCGGCCGACAGCGCCTGCGGCACGTAGCCGATGATCCCGCGGACCGCCGCGGCGGCGCGGACGATGTCGAATCCCCCGACCGTCGCCGTGCCCGCGCTGGGCGGCAGCAAGGTCGTGAGCATCTTGATGACGGTCGATTTGCCGGCGCCGTTGCGACCCAGGAGCCCGAAAACCTCGCCCGCCGCGATCGAGAGCGTCAATCCGTCCACGGCGACCACGTCGCCGAAGCGCCGCGAAAGCGCCTGGGTCTGGATAACGGGTTCGGACATGATGGCTCCGGATCGGGACGATGCGCGCGCAAGATTGTCGGTCGGGGTGCAAGGCGCGCGCGGGCCCGATGGCATCAAGGTAACGACGCGGCCGGCGCACGCCATTGACATGGCTCAATCGGCGATGTCGCCGGCGGATGCGCCGGCCGGGCGTTGCGCCGGCTTGATGACGATCAAGCGCCGCGGGGCCGCTCGCCGTACGGTGGATGCTGGGCGATTCGCCGCGAATCGCACTGTCTGCCATGCCGCACGGCCACTTTCAGGAGCGTTGCATGACCCAAGCCGACCAAACCTCCCCCGCCCCGCTTTCCGACGCGCTGCTGCATCGCATGAACGCGTGGTGGCGGGCCGCCAACTATCTGTCGGTCGGGCAGATCTACCTGCTCGACAATCCGCTCCTTCGCGAGCCGCTGCAGATCGCGCACGTCAAGCCTCGCCTGCTCGGCCATTGGGGCACGACGCCGGGGCTGAACTTCATCTACGTCCATCTGAACCGCGCGATCAACGCGCGCGATCTCGACGTGCTGTTCATCGCCGGCCCGGGCCACGGCGGCCCCGGCGTGCTCGCCAACGCCTGGCTCGAAGGGGTGTACAGCGACATCTATCCGAACGTGCCGCAAAACGCCGAGGGCATGGCCGCGCTGTTCCGCCAGTTCAGCTTCCCCGGCGGCGTGCCGAGCCACGTCGCGCCGCAGACGCCGGGCTCCATTCACGAAGGCGGTGAACTCGGCTACTCGCTGTCGCATGCATTCGGCGCGGCCTTCGATCACCCCAGGCTGATCGTCGCCTGCGTCGTGGGCGACGGCGAGGCGGAAACCGGGCCGCTCGCCACCGCCTGGCATTCGAACAAGTTCCTCGATCCGGCCTCGGACGGCGCAGTGCTGCCCATCCTGCATCTGAACGGCTACAAGATCGCCAGTCCGTCGATCCTCAGCCGCATCGGGCAGGACGAACTGGAGAGCCTGCTGACCGGCTATGGCTATCGGCCGCTGTTCGTCTCAGGCGACGAGCCGATGGCCACGCACCAGCGCATGGCGGTCGCGCTCGACGACGCGCTGGACGACATTCGCGGCATCCAGGCGCGGGCGCGCAGCGCAGGCAACCTCGCCCGCCCTCGCTGGCCGATGATCGTGCTGCACACACCCAAGGGCTGGACTGGCCCGAAGCGCGTCGACGGCCTGAAAACGGAGGGCCACTTCCGTTCGCATCAGGTGCCGATCGCCGACCTGAAGCAACCGGAGCACCTGCACTTGCTGGAAACCTGGCTGAACAGCTATCGCCCCGACGAACTGTTCGACGCGCACGGGCGTCCGTGCGAGGCGATCCGGTCGCTGGCGCCGGACGGATCGCGCAGGATGAGCGCGAATCCGGTGGCGAACGGCGGCGGCGAAGCGCGCGAGTTGCGGATGCCGGATTTCACCCGCCACGCGGTGGCGGTGCCCGCGCCCGGGCAGGTCGACGCACAGGCCACGTGCGTGATGGGCGGCTTCCTGCGCGACGTGATGTCCGCGAATCTAGCCGACCGGACGTTTCGAGTGTTCGGCCCGGACGAAACGGAATCCAACCGCTTGTCGGCGCTGTTCGACGTCACCGCGCGCACCTGGATGGCCGCGACCGATCCGGACGACGTCCAGCTCGCGCCCGACGGCCGGGTCATGGAGATGCTCAGCGAGCATACCTGCCAAGGCTGGCTCGAAGGCTATCTGCTGACCGGGCGGCACGGGCTGATGTCGTGCTACGAAGCGTTCATCCATATCGTGGATTCGATGTTCAACCAGCATGCGAAATGGTTGAAGGCGTGCCGGGAAATCCGCTGGCGGCGGCCGCTGCCGTCGCTCAACTACCTGCTGACCTCGCACGTCTGGCGGCAGGACCACAACGGCTTCAGCCACCAGGATCCGGGTTTCATCGATTTCGCGGTCAACAAGAAGGCCGACACGGTGCGCGTCTACCTGCCGCCGGACGCGAACACGCTGCTGGTCGTCACCGATCACGCACTACGCACCTGGAACCGGATCAACGTGATCGTCGCCGGCAAGCAGCCGGCACCGCAATGGCTCGACCTGGATGCCGCGATCCGGCATTGCAGCGCCGGCGCGGGCATCTGGGAGTGGGCGGGAAACGACGGCGACGATGAACCGGATGTCGTGATGGCTTGCGCGGGCGACGTGCCGACGCTCGAGACGCTCGCCGCCGTCGACCTGCTGCGCATCCATCTGCCGGCGTTGCGCGTCCGGGTCGTCAACGTCGTCGACCTGATGACGCTGGAGCCTACCGACGTCCATCCGCACGGGTTGAGCGACGCGGATTTCGACGCGATGTTCACGACGAACCGGCCGGTGATCTTCGCGCATCACAGCTACCCCGCCCTGATTCACCGGCTGACCTATCGCCGCGCGAATCACGCGAATTTCCATGTGCACGGTTTCATCGAGGAAGGGACGACCACGACGCCGTTCGACATGACGGTCCTCAACCGGGTCGACCGGTTCCATCTGTGCGAGGCCGTGCTCGATCACGTGGGCGAACACGTGCAGCCGGGCGCGCATTTCAGGCAATACCTGCGCGACAGGCTGGTCGAGCATCGACGCCATGTGGACCGGTACGGCGACGACCTGCCGGAAATCCGCGACTGGCGCTGGCACGCGACGCCGGGTAGCCGGAACCCGATGCCGTGAGCCGCTCGTATTCGCCGGGGGACGGACGGCCACGGCCTGGCGCCGCTCGCGCCCCCCGGCCGCGCTACCCGGGCGAGACGCCCGCCGGTTGCGGGCCGGACAACGGGTCGGCGAACGACCGGAAGCCGCCCTCGATCTCGAGGATCTGCGCCGCGCACACGTCGTATCGCCAGCCGGGGCCGCCGTCGCTGCTGTACATGCCCTTGCACATCCCCTTGATCCGGATCAGCCAGCCTCCTTCGCTCAACGCCACGCGCGACGCCCAGAGGTACACGTTGCCGGCCAGGTGCGACGGGGCCGTTTCGATCACCTCAGCGTCGGACCGCGTGATGCGGGTGGACGAACGGTTTTCGACGTAGCGCCGGGTGAGCTGCCACGCGCGGTCGCATGCCGCTTGCGTCGCACACGGCAACGACGCCGTCTGCCGCAACGTGAGCAGCTGCGTTTCGCTTTGCCTGAACCTGGCCATGCGCTCGTCGCTGGCGCATGCGCCCAGCATCAACAGCATGCCCATCGCCAACCATCCCTGTTTCATCGCCGACACCCCATCCGGTCGCGGGTTTCACGCGCCACCCGCAAGCGCCCCGGGTTCGACTGTATTGCCGTGCCGACCGGCGCGCTTGACACATGTCAACGCATCGCGGGGGGCTGCCCGAGCGCATCGCAGGCATCGCGCCGCGCCTCCACGCACCGCCAACGAAGGTTTTCGCCGGCCGCGGCCGGTGTCAGCATCCTCCTACAGCCGTTCTCCAAACCCTACGTGACTTTCCATCCCTGCCGATTTCGGTCCGGCCGCGCGCGAACCATACTGCTTTACATGGATGCCCGAGCGCCGCTCGTGCCGCCGCCAGTCTTGCCCGTCGATTGCGCCGCACGGTTCCGCATCCCGCGGCGGCGCCGTCGCGCTGACGAAATCGAGTCACCAGGAGCAGATCATGCTGACTGCCCAACCCCACGAAACTGCCTACCCCGCCGTCGCGCATGCGATGACGATCGCGCTTCATCCCGTCGATCGGGACGAGCGGGTGAAGCGCCCCGGCGCGCGCTGTTCGACGTGCCCGGTCCGTTCGGCGTGCATGCCGGCGGAACTCGACGCGGCCGACCTGGCCGTCCTCGACGAGGTGGTCTGCACGACCCGCTCGGTCAAGCGGGGCGAGTCGCTGTTCCGCGCGCACGATACGTTCCAGAGTCTCTATGCGGTCCACACCGGCTCGTTCAAGACGATCGTCATGCATCGCGACGGCCAGGAGCAAGTGACCGGATTCCAGATCGCCGGGGAAACGCTCGGTCTCGACGGCGTGTGCGGCGGGCGTCACAACTGCGACGCGATCGCGCTGGAGGACAGCACGGTCTGCATCATCCCGTTCGGCCAGCTGGAGAAGGTTTGCGCCAAGGTGAGGTCGATGCAGCACCACCTCCACAAGATGATGAGCGGCGAGATCGTGCGCGAATCGAGCCTGATGATGCTGCTGGGCACGATGTCCGCGGAACAGCGCGTCGCGGAGTTCCTGCTGAACCTGTCCGAACGCTTCAGGGCGCGCGGTTATTCGTCGGCCGATTTCAACCTGCGCATGACGCGCGAGGAAATCGGCTGCTATCTCGGGATCAAGCTCGAAACGGTCAGCCGGATGCTGTCGAAATTCCAGCGCGACGGCCTGATCGACCCGCACGGCAAGCAGATTCATATCATCGATCTGGCCAGGCTCGCCCGCGTCTGAGCGCGGGCCGCCCGCGCCGGGTCCGGCGGCCAGGTATCCCGCAGGCTCGAACCGGTTCCGTCGAATACCCTCGCGCGCATCGCCTATCCTCCCGGTTCCGGCCGCCCCGGATGCCCGCCTGCAGCATCCAGCGACCGCATGCGCCGGCTCAGGCGACGAATCGCGAATATCCGCAGGTAATCATGCACGCGGGCATCTTTCGTCAGCGCCGCGATTTCGTCGTCGAGCATCCGCCGCAACGCGTCGTCCGGAATCGACAGGTCGCGCGCCAAGGCCGCCAACGAGGCGAACAACCGATCCTGGTTCATCACCGCCCTCCTGCAAGGACACCGCCTTCATCCGAGGTCGTCCTGGCTGAATCCATTGAAACGCGCGGCAGCGCCACCGCGCTTGACATGCGTCAACGCGCCGCGGATCGATGCGCGGCCCGGGCCGCGGATCCAGCCGGCCGGCGAGCGCGTGGCGGCGTTTGACTTGCATCAATCGCCGGCGCGGAGCCGCGCATAGACTGGGTCGAACTACTTGCCGGACACCGCGCGATGACAACCGCTCCAATGACACGCCTGCCGGGATACCTGCTCGCCCTCGCATGGCTCGCGGGCGGGACGGCGTCCGCCCAGGTGCGGGAGCCCGCCGCGCTCATCGATCAGCAGCATTGCATGTTCTGCCACACCTCGGACATGCCGTTCCTCGCACCGTCGTTTCACGAGATCGCGGATCGGTATCGGGACACGCCGCATGCCGAAGACATCCTCGCGAACAAGCTGAGACTGGGCGGCCGCGCGCACTGGAGCGACACCGCGATGCCGCTGCCCGCCGAGCGCGGCGGCGCGCTGTCCTCCGAGGACGCGCATACGCTGATTCGCTGGGTCATGAGCCAGTAAAAGCGTCGGCCGCCGGTGACGGCGGCCGCCCTCCTTCGTCGATTCGGAGCCCATCGTGCGAATCACCCTGCATCTCGATACTTTCGCCTGCGACAACCCTTCGGCCTATGCCATTCTCTGGATCGACACGGCCATGCGTCGCTGGTCGCGCGAAGGTCATGCGGGGATGGACCTGCCGGTGTGGGGCACGCTCGTCCGCGAAGGCGGCGCCACCCTGATGACGGGCCCCGACGACGCCGGCGCCCTGTGCTGGCTCGACGATTTCGATCTCGACGCGCCGTCCGGGCCGTTCGAAGGCCAGGCCGGCATCGCACGCTGGCTGCGCGATGCCCGGCAGGCGCCCGTACCGGGCGCATGGCGGGTGCAGTGTGTCGACGAAACGGCGGAAACGCCGGAGCACGAGATATTCACGGGCGACGAAGAAGCGTAGCCGGACCGGCGGCGCCGGCTGCGCCGCCCCGGTCGCCGCGGCGGATCGACTCGCGCATGGCGAATCGCGTCCGATGCGCGGGACGTGTCAGCTCGGGTTCTCGTGAGTTTCAGCGGCCGCGGTCCCGGCGAGTTGCCGCTCGGCGATGTCGAATGCCCGCTTCAGCGCGTCCATGGGATCCGTGCCCGTCATATGCTGAACGGGACGAAATTCCCCCTTGCGGGTGATCAGATCGAGTCGTACGTCATACCTCGGCTCGCGGGTCGACGCGCCCATGGCCTCGATCGCGAGATGGCAGCCGGCCAGTTGCGTACAGAACGGCTCGAGGCGCATCAGCTGGATGCTCGCTTCCGCCTCCAGCCGAGCCGACCCGGCGAAGCCGAAGTAAGCGATCTGCATCCCGATTCCCATGTTCCGCTCCTGTTGATCGCGCCGATTGACGGCGAGAACCGGTTCATCCGTGTGGTGCGTTCGCCCTACCCGATTCCGTGCCTCCATCTTCCGTGGCGACGGCTCTGCGTCGTTGATGTGAGTCAAGCGACGGACATCGCCACACGCTGTCCGCCAACCGGCGCCGGACTCGTGAAATCGGCGGCGAGCATCCAGCCGGCCGGCGGCGCGGCGGCAACCCGCCGCCGGCTCGTTCAGTTGGAGACGGTGCCGGCATCGGCGATCTGCGCCGGCAACCGCCGCAGGCCCGATCGGTGCGCGGGTCGGACAACCGGATCGTCCGACACACGTTGGGCTCGACCCGCACGAACGTCGGGGCGGCTTCGGCCGGGGTGCCATCAGGCATCCTCCCGTTACAGGCGATCGCGCCGGACCCGCACGGTGCGCGCGATCGTCGGCTGCCGCATCGCGATCCATCCCGCGACGCCCGCACAACAGGACAGCGTGCCCACATAAAGCGCCCAGCCGTCGTGGACCAGCATGGCGTGCACCGTTGCGATGAGCCCGGCTTGCGACGCGAAGATCGCGACGTTGGCAAAACACTGGCGAAACACGTTGGGAAACATGCCGCTCTCCTGGAAAGGGATGACGACTGCGACGTTTCAGGCATCGGCATCGATAGCCCGGGTGACGAAAATCGTCGGCACCGGACAGTCGGCCACGCGCGGCAACCGCATGGCCACGCTGCCCGGCACCGCGCGCCGGATGCCGGATGCCGTGCCGGCCTGCGGGACGGCAGGTCGGACCCTGCACCTGCCCGCGCTGCCTGCCGCACGAAACCATCGAACGCGGCGAACGCAGCCATGCCTTCATCTTCGAAGCTTCGGAATCCGCAGCGTTGACTTTTATCAAGCGCGGGCACGGTTCCGACCGTCCCTCAAAAAACCACGGCGCCGCCCGGATTGCCCGGCGGCGCCGTCGACGACGCGCAGCGTCCCCCGTTCGCGCTAGGCGACTTCGATGATGACTTTCAATGCATGGGTATCGGCCGCGCGCGAGAACGTGTCATAGGCGCTCGTCACGTCGTCGAGCGTGAAGCGATGCGTGATCAGTTGCTTCGGGTCCAGGCGTCCGGCCCCCACCGTCCTCATCAGCATCGGCGTGCTCGACGTGTCGACCAGCCGGGTCGTGATCGCGATGTTGCGATCCCATAGCTTCTCGAGGTGCAGATCCGCCTTGACGCCATGCACGCCGACGTTCGCGACGACGCCGCCCGGCGCGACGATCGCCGTGCACAGCTCGAACGTCGCCGGGATGCCGACCGCCTCGATCGCGCAGTCGACGCCGATCCCGTCGGTCAGTTTCAGGATGTCGCCGGCCGGGTCGCCCGCGCGCCCGTCGATGCAGTCGGTTGCGCCGAACCGGCGCGCAACCTCCAGCCGGTTCCGGTCGGGATCGACCATGATGATCCGCGCGGGCGTGTAGAACTGCGCGGTCAGCAACGCCGCGAGCCCGATCGGCCCCGCGCCGACGATCGCGACCGTGCTGCCCGGCTGCACCTTGCCGTTCAGCACGCCGCATTCGAATCCGGTCGGCAGGATGTCGGACAGCATCACGAGCGCCTCCTCGTCCGCCCCCGGGGGAATCCGGTAGAGACTGGTCTGCGCGTGCGGAATGCGCACGTATTGCGCCTGCGTGCCGTCGATCCGATTTCCGAGAATCCAGCCGCCTGTCGCGCAATGCGAGTAGAGCCCGCGCCGGCAATATTCGCACTGGCCGCATGACGAGATGCACGAGATCAGCACCCGGTCGCCGACCGTCAGCGACGTCACCGCGCTGCCGACCTGCTCGACGATGCCGACGCCCTCGTGACCGAGCACGCGACCCGGTTCGCACGACGGCACGTCGCCTTTCAGGATATGCAGGTCGGTGCCGCAGATGGTCGTGCGCGTCACCTTGACGATCGCATCCGTGGCCGCGGCCAGTTCCGGCATCGGCCGCTCGTCGAGCGATTTGCGGCCGGGGCCGTGATACACCAGGGCTTTCATGGTCTTGCCTCCGTTGACGGGACGAGGTCCCTTGCAGTGCCACTCTAGGGAGTCGCCCGCCATCGGCGCTTGACCTGCGTCAAGCACGCTCGGGCACACCCCGGCGGCGTTCCGCCACGCAGCCGGTGGCGTGCTGGCGCGGGGCGCGATCGGCCATCCCGGTCACGGATCGATACCCGCCGCCAGTTCGAGGATGTCGGCCGTGATTTCATCCTGGCGCGCGAGCCGGCAGATTTGCAGCAATTCGGCGAGCTTGTGTTCGATATTGGCGCGCGCGGCGATCATGGCCCGCGTGCGCGCTTCGTTTTCCGCCGCGAACGCCAGCATCGTCGCCTCGCACAGTTCGACGAAGACATACGCCTGCGCCAGCTCCGCCAGCACCCGGCCGGGCGGCAAGCTCAGCAACGGCGGCTGCGAGCGCGGCGCGGCGTCGAAGCGGCTGTAGTCGAACGGCAGCAGCCGATGCTCGACCACGTCGAGCCGTGCGGACCCGGGCATCGCGTGCACGATCGACACGGTTTCGGCGCCGCTGGCGGCGAGATGGGCGAACAGCGCGTCGGTCAAGCGGCCCGCGAGGGCGACCACATCGTCCGCGCGCGACGTCATCGGCGCGGTCCAGGCGACCGGCAGCCCGCGCGCCTCGGCAAGCGCGGCGCCGCGCGACCCGATCAGCAGATAGTGGGCCGCCTCCCCGCGGCGGCGGGCCCGATCGAGAATCTGCGCGTTGTACGCCCCGACGAAGCCCTGCTCGCTGCACAGCACGATGACCACCTGCGGTTTCGCGGGCGCTGCGGCCGTGCCGCTCCCCGGACGCGTCGCATCCGCCGACAGAACGGCGCCGATCGCCGCGCCGATGATCGCGGCGCAGGCGCGCACGCCCGGCAAACGGGCCTGCGCGTCATGCGCACGCGCGGCCGCGACGCCGCGCATCGCGCCGATCACGGACTGCAGCTGGCGGGCGGTGTCGGCGCGCGCTTCCGCGGCGCTCAGCTTGTCGCTCATGACGGCACGGCCCCGGATTCCGCCGCGCCGGCCTGGGCCGCCAGCCGCTCGACCTGCTCCCGAACTGTCCGCACCAGCCCGGCGAGCGCGGCCGGATCGTCGAGCAGGGCACCCGGCGGCGCCTGTTGCGCATCGAGCCAGGCCGGCAGTTGTTCGCGAATCGTCGTCAGCAGGCGTGGCGGCGCGGAGTCGAACACGCCGTCGGCCAGCGCTTTCAGCAGCACGACTTCATCGATCGTTCGCAACGGATGAAAACGCGGCTGCGTGATCAGCGCGCGAATCCGCTCGCCGCGCGTGATCTGCCCTTTCAGGCGCGCATCGGTCAACCCGCCGAAGCGCGTGAACGCCTCGAGTTCGAGGAACTGCGCATAGTCGAGCCGCAAGCGCCCGGACGCCTCGCGCAGCGCCGGGTGCTGCGCCTTGCCGCCCACCCGGCTGACGCTGAGGCCGACGTCCACGGCGGGCCGCTGGTTGGACGCGAACAGCGCGGCGTCCAGCACGATCTGGCCGTCCGTGATCGAGATCAGGTTGGTGGGGATATACGCGGCCAGGTTGCCGGCATCCGTTTCCGCGATCGGCAGCGCGCTGAGCGAACCGCCGCCGAGCGTCGCGGACAGCTTCGCGGCGCGTTCGAGCAGCCTGGCGTGCAGATAGAAGATGTCGCCCGGATACGCTTCGCGGCCGGGCGGCTCGCGCGTCAGCAGCGCCAGCTCGCGGTGCGTGGCCGCGTGCTTGGTCAGGTCGTCGATCACGATGAGCGCGTGCTGGCCGCGGTCGCGAAAATATTCGGCCATCGTGAACCCGGCGAACGGCGCGATCCACTGCAGGCCGGCTGCCGCGGCGGCCGGCGCCACGACGAAAATGCAACGCTCCGGCGCGCCGTACCGGGCCACCGCGTCGATCACGCGCTGCACGGCGCTCGCCCGCTGGCCGATCGCCACGTAGACGCAGATCACGTCCGAATGCCGCTGGTTGACGATCGCATCGATCGCCAGCGCGGTCTTGCCGACCGCCCGGTCGCCGATGATGAGTTCGCGCTGCCCGCGGCCGATCGTGAACAGCGCGTCGACGATCAGCAAGCCCGTCTCGAGCGGTTCGACCACCAGGTCCCGATCGATGATCGCGGGGGCCGGCCGTTCGATCGGCGAGCGCATCGTCGCGCCGACGGGGCCCGGATGATCGAGCGGCCGGCCGAGCGGATCGACCACCCGGCCGAGCAGGGCCGGGCCGACCGGCACCTCCAGCACGGCGCCCGAGCAGCGCACCGCCGCGCCCGCCTCCAGCCCCGCATCGGCGTCGAGCAGCACCACGCTGATCAGGTCGGCGTCGAGCGTATGCACGAAACCGGTCGAGCCGTTGTCGAAGAGCAGCCGCTCGTTGAGCATCGCGTCGGGCAGTCCGGACACGAATGCGATCCCGTCGGCAAGCCGTTCGACTCGCCCGATGGCCTCCGCCGACGGCGCGAGTGCGGCGCCGTCGAGCGCGGCGCGCTGGCGCGCGAGCCAGTCGGCGTGTTCAGGAAGGTCGGCTGGCTTCATCGTCATTCAGCAGTACCGCCTCGATATGTTCCAGATCCTGCTTCAGGCTGTTGCGCACTCGCGCGTGCGCCGCGTCGAGCTCGAGTCCCGCGATCAGCGACGCGTCGATCCGCACCGCCAGTTCGACCGGCCGGCCCAGGCTGGCGGACAGCGCGGCGCGACATGACGCGATTTCCTGCGCGTCGAGCGCACGCGGCGTGCTGAGTTGCAGCGGCGTGTTGCCCGCGCCCAGTTCCGAGCGGACCGATTCGGGCAGCAGCGCGACTTGCCCGGCGAGACCATCGATGAAGCCGGTCACGCGCGCCGGCTCCGGCAGGCGCGTGAACAGCCGCGCCGCGATGTCGAGCGCGAGGCGGGTCGAGCGGCGGGCGTCGTCGCGCGTGCGCTCGAGCCGCTCCGACTCCAGCCGCGCCGCCGCCGCGTCGCGCAACTGTCCGGCTTCCGCCTGCGCCTGCGCGAGCAGCGATGCCTTCTCGGCGGCGGCCTGCCCCGCCACCGCCTTCAACGCATCGGCGCGCGCGGCCACCACCGTGGCGAGCTCGGCTTGCGCCGCCTGGCGCGCAGCGCTCGCCGCGCGGGCATCGTCGCGCGCGGCGTCGATCAGCTTGCGCGCCGCTTCCTGGCGCGCCGCGATGATCGCGCTGACCGGCTTGAACAGAAAGCGCGACAGCAGCCACACCAGCACCAGCACGTTGATGGTCTGCAGGATCAGCGTGGACCAGTCGATTCGCATCGTCGCCTCGCGCTACTTGATGAACGGGTTGGCGAACAACAGCAGCAACGCGATCACCAGGCAGTAGATCGCCATCGTCTCGATCATCGCCAGCCCGACGAACAGCGTGCGCGAAACCGTGCCCGCCGCATCGGGCTGGCGGGCAATCGCGTCCATGGCCGCGCCGACCGCGCGGCCTTCGGCCAGCGCGGGCCCGATCGCACCGAACGACACGGCGAGCGCCGCTGCCGCGATGCTGACGATTTCGATGAGATTGCTCATGACTGCTCCTGCTTGCGGCGGTGAACGGAAGGTTCGTCATCGGCCGCCGCCGCGCCAATGAACACCATCGACAACACCATGAAGATGTAGGCCTGGACCGTGCCGGTCAGCAGGTCGAGGGCCATCAGCGGAATCGGCACGATCAATCCCGCGAGCGACAGCACGATGCCGATCACGAACACGCCGCTCATCACGTTGCCGAACAGCCGCACGATCAGCGAGAACGTGCGCGTCAATTGCTCGACGAGATTGAGCGGGATCATCACCCAGGTCGGTTCGGCGAAAGTGGCGAGATAGTTCTTCCAGCCGCGCGTGCGCACGCCGTAGTAGCACGTCGCGCCCAGTACGACCAGCGCGAGCGCCGCGTCGGTTTCCAGGTGCGCGGTGGGCGGCTCGACGCCCGGGATCAGCGACGACGCGTTCGCGGTGAACACGAACAGGAAGATCGTGCCGATCAATGCGCGATAGCGGGCGGCCCCGGCTCGCATCGTGCCGACGATCTGTGCGTCGACGGCGACGACCAGCAACTCCAGCACGCTTTGCAGGCGCGACGGCTCGAGCGACAAGCGGCGGCGCGCGAACGCCGAGAGTGCCGCCAGCGCCAGCATGATTCCCCAGGTGACCAGCACGGGCGACGATATCGACAGTGGACCCAGCGTCCACAGCGGGACGGTCGCGAGCGGCGAGGCGCTCATCGCGGCCCCCGGGGCGCCGTCAATGCGCCGGCGTATCGGAGCGCGACGGCGCGCGCGAACAGCAGCCCGAGCGCGCCCGCCACGACGGCGGCGGCGCCGAGCCGGGCCAGCGCCACCAGCACGGCGACCGCGATGGCGATGCGCGCGCCTTGCAGGCCGAGCGCGCACGCCACGCGGCCGGCCGCGAACAGGCGGCCGTTCCATGCGAGCGAACCGAAGTGCCATGCGCCGAGCGCAAGGCCGACGACCACGCCGAGCGTCGCGGCGGCCAGGTTGGCGACAGCTGGCGGCGCCAGCCACGCATCAATCGTCATGGTTGTGTCCTTGTTGGCCATGCATCCATTTCCACGCGAACCAGAATCCGGCGGCCGCGCCGATCATGACGAGCGGCGCGGAGAAGAACACGCGCGTCGCAGCCAGCCGGTCCAGCCAGCGCCCCAGCGCCAGCCCGGCGAGCGTCGGCGCGAGGATCGCCCAGCCGAGCACGCCGATCTGCGCCAGCCGCGTGCCCAGCGACGGTTCGGGATCGCGCGCGCCGCGCGCCGCGCGTTCGGCGGCATGCCGCGCGGCCTGCTCGACCCGATCGGGCCGGTCGCGCGGATCCGGCGGCGGCCGCCCGCTCATCGCCGTGGCTCCGCGACGAAGGGATCGCGGGCGTCGCCCGCGCTTCCCCCGGGTCGCAGATAGGTCAGCAAACGCCTGACCGTTTCGGCATGCAGCCGTGTCTCGTCGACGCGCGCGCGCCGTTCGGCGTCCAGCCGGGCGGCGCGGTTCGCGCGCACGAGCGCGTCGAGTTGTTCGAGCGAATCGCCGGGCACCGCGTCGCGGCACGCGATCGCGACGCGAACGCCGCCTGACACGCTCAACACGCCTTCGTCCAGCGCGCAGTAATGCCATTGGTCGTCGGGTGTTCGCCAGCGCACCACCGACGCGCGCAGCAGCGTCACGAAATCGACGTGGCCGGGTCGCACGCCGAAGCTGCCGGTCGCATCCTCGGCGCGCAGCGAGGCGATCTCCAGCGCATCGACCAGCAGCTGCGCGGGCGTCGCGATCGTCAGGTCGAGCCTAGCCATGCGCGCCTCCATCCCCGCCCGCGGCGGCGGCTTCCTTGCGGCGCGCGTCGTCCAGCGTGCCGACCATGTACAGCGAGCTTTCCCGCCATGTATCGCACTCGCCGCGCAGAATCGCGGCGCAGCCGGCGATCGTCTCGGCGGTCGTCACCGAGCGGCCCGGCTGGCCGGTAAACGCCTCGGTCACCGCGAACGGCTGCGTGAGGAAGCGCTGCAGGCGGCGCGCGCGCTCGACGGTGCGGCGATCGTCCGCGCCCAGTTCCTCGATGCCGAGCAGCGCGATCACGTCCTGCAGTTCGCGGTAATGCTCGATCGCGCGGCGCACCTCGGTCGCGACCGCGACGTGCTCGTCCCCGACCACGAGCGGATCGAGCAGGATCGACGACGACGCGACCGGATCGATCGCCGGATACATGCCTTCCGCCGCCATCGAACGCGACAGCACCACCATGCTGTCGATGTGCGCGGCGATGGCGGTGACCGCCGGATCCGTGAAATCGTCCGCCGGCACATAGACGGCCTCGATCGCCGTGACGGCAGCGCCCTCCACCGACGCGATCCGCTCCTGCAGCGCGGCGACCTCGCTCGCCAGCGTCGGCTGGTAGCCGACCCGGGACGGCAGGCGGCCCAGCAGACCCGACACCTCCGCGCCCGCCTGAACGAAACGGAACACGTTGTCCATCAGCAGCAGCACGTTTTGCGCGCGTTCGTCGCGGAAATATTCGGCGATGGTCAGCGCCGTCAGCGGCACGCGCCAGCGGGCGCCCGGCGGCTCGTTCATCTGGCCGTACACCAGCACCGTGCGGCCCAGCACGCCGGAACCGCGCATGTCGAGCAGCATCTCGTGCCCCTCGCGCGACCGCTCGCCCACGCCCGCGAACACCGAAATGCCCTGATAACGCTCGACCATCGCATGGATCAGCTCCATCACGAGCACCGTCTTGCCGACTCCGGCGCCGCCGAACATCGCGGCCTTGCCGCCTTGCGCGAGCGGCGCGAGCAGGTCGATCACCTTGATGCCCGTCGCGAACAGCGTGCTCGTGCCCTTCTGCTCGGCCAGCGGCGGGGCATCGCGGTGAATCGGCCGCCGCGGCACGTCGGCCGGCAGCGCCGGGCCATCGTCGCCGGGCGCGCCCGTCATCGTCAGCAGCCGGCCCAGCACGCGCTCGCCCACGGGCACCCGCAGCGGCCCGCCGTGCGGCCGGACCGTCATGCCGCGCCGCAAGCCGCCCGTCGGCGCGAGCGCGAGTGCGCGCACGGCGGTTTCACTCAGGTGCGCGTGCACCTCGGCCGTCACCGGCGCCGCGCCGTCGACGACGATGTCGAGCGCGTCGTTCAGCGCGGGCAGCGCGTGCGCGTCGAACCCGACGTCCAGCACGGCGCCACGCACGGCCAGCACGCGGCCGTCGCGGTGCGCTTGCGCGGCGTGTTCCGCCGGTTCGGAGGTCAGCCCTTGATCGATCGTCACCGTGTGCCTGCCCGCTATCGTTGGGTCCTTTTCCACGGTAACGGCTGCTCGCGTTCCGGGGCTGATCCTCGTCAAGAAATGGCCAGACGATTCACGCAACCCGCGAGTACGACGCTCGCCGGCCGGTTGCCGGACAACCTGACCGGCGCGCGCTTCGCATTTCCCGGGACGACGACCGGCGCGGCGGCTCCCCATGGCACCTTGATGACGCGCCCGGAAATTAAGGAGCGACTTCATTTGATGCAAATCAGCGTCGGCGGCCCGGCCGACGCTAGAGTGGTTCGCAGCGCAGTCCTCCATGGAACCGCGAGCCGGCTCCATGCCCGCCACCCGCTTCTCGTGGCGGCCCACAAGCAAGCCCTTTCGACGGAAAACCGATGGATACGCCGCGGCAACCTCCGCAAGACGCGCCCGCGCACCGGGCATGGCCGCCAACCGATCGTCCGGCGGACAACCCGTTCCGCGCGCTGGATTTCGCCAAGGAAGCCGCGTTGGCGCGGCTGACCGCCGGCCTGTCCCCCGCCGCGCTTCAGCTCGCGTTCTCGGACTGGCTGATTCATCTGGCCGCCGCGCCCGGCAAACGCCTCGAACTGGCGTCGCTCGCGGCGCGCGAAGCGGCCCGGGCCCTCGCCCTCGCCTATGCCGGTCAGGCGGCAACCGGGACCGCCGCCGAACCGTTCGCCCAGCCCTGCGCAGGCGATACGCGGTTCAGCGATGCCCTGTGGCACATCGAACCCTATCGTTTCTGGCAGCAATCGTTCCTGATGACCGAGCACTGGTGGCGCGCCGCGACCCGCGACGTACCCGGCACCTCGCGCCACCATGAAGAGGTCGTCGCGTTCTGCATGCGGCAATGGCTCGACGCGTTCGCTCCCGCGAATTACCTCTGGTCGAACCCGGCGGTCATGCAACGTACCGTCACGTCGTTCGGCGCCAATCTCACACAAGGCGCGTTCAACCTGCTCGACGACCTGACCCGTATCGCGACCCGGCAGCCGCCGGCCGGCGTCGACGCGTTCAAGGTCGGCATCGACATCGCGGCAACCCCCGGGCGCGTCGTGTTCCGCAATCACCTGATCGAACTGATTCAGTATCGGCCGGCGACCGCCGAGGTGGACGCCGAACCCGTGTTGATCGTGCCGGCCTGGATCATGAAGTACTACATCCTCGACCTGTCGCCGCACAATTCGCTGATCCGCTACCTGGTCAGCCAGGGACGTACGGTGTTCTGCATCTCGTGGCGCAACGTCGACGCGGACGACCGGGATCTGGGCATGGACGACTATCGCCGGCTCGGCGTGATGGCCGCGCTGGACGCGGTATCGGCGATCGTTCCGGGCCGCCGGGTTCATGCGGCCGGCTACTGCCTCGGCGGCACGCTGCTGTCGATCGCGGCGGCCGCGATGGCGAACGCACACGACGACCGGCTGGCAACGATGACGATGCTTGCCGCGCAGACGGATTTCACCGAGCCCGGCGAGCTGCAGCTCTTCATCGACGACAGCGAGATCCATTTTCTCGAAAGCATGATGTGGGAACGTGGCTGCCTGGAAGCCGGCCAGATGAGCGGGGCATTCCAGATGCTGCAATCGAACGACCTGATCTGGTCGCGCGGCGTGCACGACTACCTGCTCGGCGAGCGCACGCCGGTATTCGACCTGATGGCATGGAATGCCGACGCGACCCGGATGCCGTACCGGATGCATGCCGAATATCTGCGCAAGCTGTTTCTCGACAACGATCTGGCGTGCAACCGCCTGGTCGTCGACGGGCATACGGTGTCGCTGCTCAACCTCCGGATGCCGGTGTTCGCGGTGGGCACCGAGCAGGATCACGTCGCGCCCTGGCATTCCGTCTACAAGATCCATTACCTGACGGACACCGATGTCACCTTCGTGCTGACGACGGGGGGGCACAACGCCGGTATCGTCAGCGAATCCGGGCATCGGGGCCGACACTACCGGATCAAGTCCACGCGCGCGATGGACCCGAACCTGTCGCCCGACGAATGGGCGGACCGTGCGACGGAGCAGGAGGGATCATGGTGGTCCGCCTGGCACCTGTGGCTCGCCGAACACTCGGACGGCCAGCGCGTGCAGCCGCCGGCCCTCGGAGCGGGCGATCCGGACGCCGAGGCGCTCGGCGACGCGCCGGGCACCTACGTCTTCCAGAAATAGGCGACCGACATGAACCAGGAACTCCTGACGAACCGCCCGTTCGGCACGCTCGCGATCGGCGATAGCGCGTCGCTCACGCGCACCGCGTCCCGGGACGACATCGATCTGTTCGCCGCGCTGTCCGGCGACGTGAATCCGGCGCATGTCGATGCGGCCTTCGCCGCGCACGACCTGTTCGGCCACATCGTGGTGCATGGCATGTGGACCGGCGCGCTGGTATCCGCCGTACTCGGCACGCAGTTGCCCGGACCGGGCACGATCTATCTGGACCAGACACTCGAATTTCGCCACCCGGTCGCGCCGGGCGACACGATCACCGCGACCGTGACCGTGAAGGAAAAGCGTCCCGACAAGCGCATCGTGCTGCTCGACACACGCTGCGCCAACCAGGCCGGGCAGATCGTGTTGATGGGCACGGCGACGGTGATCGCACCGGACCAACCGCTCACGGTCGAACGCACGCCCCGGCCTGACGTGTCGGTGCGCCATCACGATCGTTATGAAGCCTTTATCCGCGACGCGCGCGCCCAGCCGCCGCTGCGCACCGCGATCGCCCATCCGTGCTCGCCCGACGCGTTGCGCGCCGCGCTCGACGCGCGCGACGCCAACCTGCTCGATCCGCTGCTGATCGGCCCCGAGGCCAGGATCCGCGCGGCGGCCGACACGGCCCAGATCAGTCTCGCGGGCATCGATATCGAGCCGGTCGAGCATAGCCACGCCGCGGCGGCGCGCGCGGTCGAACTGGGTGCGGCGGGCAAGGTCGCCGCGCTCATGAAAGGCAGCCTTCATACGGACGAACTGCTGGCCGCCGTCGTGGCCCCGACCTCGGGACTGCGCACCGACCGGCGCATCAGCCATGTCTATGCGATGGACATCCCCGCCTATCCGAAACCGCTCATCATCACCGACGCCGCGATCAACATCGCACCGTCGCTCGACCAGAAGCGCGATATCTGCCAGAACGCGATCGATCTGCTGCGTCTGCTGGGCGTCGAGCAGCCGCACGTCGCCGTGCTCGCGGCGGTCGAAACCGTCAATGCCAGAATGCCCGCCACGCTCGACGCCGCCGCGCTCACCATGATGGCCGCGCGCGGCCAGATCAGCGGCGCGATCGTCGACGGCCCGCTGGCATTCGACAATGCGATCAGCGCCGCCGCCGCGCAATCGAAAGGCATCCGTTCGCCGGTCGCCGGCCGCGCCGACATCCTGCTCGTGCCCGATCTGGAAGCAGGCAACATGCTGGCCAAGCAACTGATGTACTTCGCCGGCGCGGACGGCGCCGGACTGGTGTTGGGCGCCCGCCTGCCGATCATCCTGACGAGCCGTTCGGACAGCCTGCGAGTGCGGATCGCGTCGGCCGCGCTCGCCAAGCTGGTGGCCGAACGTACTGCCGAACGCGGGAGCATTCAATGAGCCTGCCCTTGCTGATGACCTTCAATGCCGGCTCATCGACGCTCAAGATCGGCCTGTTCGGTATCGACGGTAATGTGCCGGTTCATCTCGGGCGCAGCCGGATCGACTTCGGGCACGCGCAGCTGCAGCTCGAATTCACCGGCCCCGACGGCCAGCTCGCGATTCCGCTCGGCGTGGCGGCAACGGACGATCTGCACGGCGTGCTCGACGAGGCGCTCGACTGGATCTCCGGTCACCTGTCGATGCATCGGTTGGCGTCGGTCGGGCATCGCGTCGTGCATGGCGGCGATGCGTTTTCCGGCCCGGCCGAGATCGATGCGCGCACGCTGCAGGCGATCGAGGCGCTGGTTCCGCTCGCCCCGTTGCATCAGCCGCAGGCTTTGCGGCTGATCCGGGCGATTCGCCATCTGCGCCCGCAGTTGCGCCAGTGCGCGTCGTTCGACACGGCCTTCCATCGCAGCCAGGCCGCCCTGGTGCGGCGCTTCGCGATTCCGCGTGCGCTGTATGACGCGGGCGTCAAGCGTTACGGCTTCCACGGCCTGTCGTACCGGTTCATCGCAACGCGGCTGGCCGCGTCCTATCCACGGCTGGCGCAAGGCAAGGTGATCGCCGCGCACCTGGGCAGCGGCGCGAGCCTGTGCGCGCTCGATGCCGGCGTGAGCCGGGACACCAGCATGGGATTTTCGACCCTCGACGGCATTCCGATGGCGACGCGCTGCGGCGCGCTCGATGCCGGTGTCGTGCTGCATCTGCAGAAGCAGGAGAAATACACGGTCGATGAGGTCGAGACGATCCTATATCACCAGTCCGGTCTGCTGGGCGTATCGGGCATCAGTGCGGACAGCCGGGTGCTGGTGGACAATCCCGCGCCTGCCGCGCGGGAGGCGCTGGATCTGTTCGCATTCCGCATCGCTGGCGAGATCGCGCGGTTGGCCACCACGCTCGGCGGACTGGATGCGATCGTGTTCACCGCAGGAATCGGCGAGCACCAGCCCGGCGTGCGCGCCGCCATCTGCCAATGGCTGGGCTGGCTCGGCGTCGCGGTCGACATCGACGCGAATCGCGCCAATGCCGCCGAGATTCACGGCCGCGCCAGCCGCGCGGCGCTGCTGGTCCTGCCAACCGACGAAGAACAGGTCATCGCCGAAGAGACGCTCGCCATCCTGCATGCCGGAGCCGCGACATGAGCCCGATCATCGATCTATCCGGCAAACGCGGGCTGGTGATCGGCATCGCGAATGAAAACAGCATCGCGACAGGATGCGCGAAAAACTACGTCGCCGCCGGCGCGCGGATTGCCGTGACCTATCTGAACGAACGCGCCGAGCCGTTCGTCCGACCGATCGCCGAATCCCTGGCCGCGCCGTTGATCCTGCCGTGCGATGTCACGCGCCCCGGACAGCTCGAACAGGTATTCCGCGCAATCGAAACGCAGTGGGGACAACTCGATTTCGTCCTTCACTCGATTGCGTTCGCGTCGAGCGGCGCATTGCACGTGCCGCTCGTCGATTGTTCCGCGGAAGGATTCGCTCTGGCGATGGATGTGTCGTGCCATTCCTTCTTGCGCGCGAGCAAGCTGGCGCTGGCGCTCATGAAAGACGGCGGCAGCCTGACAACCGTCAGTTTCTACGGTGCCGAGCGCGCAGTCGCCCACTATAACGTCATGGGGCCCGTGAAGGCTGCACTGGAATCCAGCGTTCGTTACCTCGCGGCCGATCTCGCCGAACAGCGGATTCATGTACACGCGATCTCCGCGGGCGCGCTGAAAACGCGAGCCGCGTCCGGCATCGACGATTTCGATCGGTTGCTCGACGATGTGCGCGCCCGCACGCCGGCGCATCAACTCGTATCGACCCATGACGTCGGACGTGTCGCAGCGTTGCTGGCAAGCGATGCCGGGATGGCGTTAACGGGGTCGACGGTATATGTCGACGGAGGATTTCATGTTGTGGCATGAACGGACATGGAAGTCGGTCGGCGCAATTCTGACGGAATGATCCACGACCGAAACGCGGATATCTGAATGATCCGCGGAGCAAGGGACCGATCCACTCGGGCCGTACGATGCACGAGCTCGGCAAATCTCGAAAAAAAGCCGATCAGTCCACCCATCGCGTCGCAATCGGCCCTGTAGATGTTAAGGTTCTCTAATTCAGCTAATGGTGTCCATTAATCCGGTTCATCGCGGGATACCGTGGAACGCGGCGCGGATTTTGAGGAAGAAGTAATCCTCGTCGCGATACCCGTAAGCCCGACGCTTGATGACCTCGATGGGATCGTTGAACCCTTCGACGACGCTGGTGTTGAGTGGTGCCAGGTGCCATCGCGTCCCCCTCCGACACGCACCATCCGCGAAGAACAGGATGCTCTGTGTACGCCCCTCTACGAATGGATTAGTCGAGGCGGGATGAGCATTCCAGAGGCCATGTGTCAACGCCGACAGAAATCTGACCCACAATGGGTACGGCAAAAATCTTGGACTGGTTTATGCCGCCCCCTCCGGGGAAATTACATCCGACAGTGACACCTAGGAACCGGGCATCAAGCCGGGGCCAGTGAGTTCGGCCGGCCGGTTTGTCGGCTGGATGCGTCATCATCGCCGTCAGCTGGTAGAGAATTTGCGGCGGCACAAAACACCAGCCGATGCGCTCCCGCATCTCGCTGCGGTAGAGGTCCAGCTTGTCTTCAACGAAATGCCCGCCAAGATAGACCAGCCCGGGCGTGTCCCGAGAGGCCGGCTGGCGATTGCCGCCCAGCCGCAATGGCTGAACGGGTTGTAGCGCTGCTTTGCGCGCGCCAGGCACAAGAGCGCAACCCACTTGGCACCCAGACAGCAACCATTTGATCTTAAACAAATATTTATTGGGGTCATGCCGCAACCCCGCGGGCAGCCTAGATCGCTCTAACCGGGGAATTGCACTGAAATCAAGGTCACCCCTACCAGCGGCAGTTCGTAAGGCTCTGCTCGACGCGGCCAACGAGATCGAGGGCGGCGAAAGTGCATTCGCCGTTGTAGTTGATGAAAAGGTGGAGTTGCTGCGCAAGCTCACTAAAACGGAATCAAACCGGCGTGGGGCGTACGATATGGTCACACGCCAAATTGTGTACCACGGAAAAGGTTCGCCGATGGCGATCATGTCTATTATGTTAAATAATTTCGAAGTCCGAAGTTAATCGCTATTCTGCGCTTAATGATTCCTTAAGCGTCGCGTGTCAAAGTACCGTTTCGAGGCTACAGCGTGATCACGCAAGTCATGTGTCGGTCGTCCACGCCGAGTGACGGCAAACGCGGCAAATCAACCGCAGTACGGTCCCTGATGTTCGGAGCTTGTCCGCCTGCCGCTCTCGTTTGACCCGGTTCGATACCGGGTCTTTTTTTGGATTGATCGCAATCCTTTATGTGTCGTACCAGGGCGATATGACCCATGAACAAACACCCCCCTAAATAAACGACAGACCGGTGACTTCTGAGTCCGATTCTGAATACTCTACCGCGCGACTCGACGGTCGCATGTGCTTGGCGTCAATGATGCGCGTACAACGAACGCGACGAAGTGTGGCGCTGGATCATGGACCCCGAGCCGAACCCGGCCGGCTGGGCGGGCCCATAGCCTGATGCATCGGCTTGCCTAGCGGTTTCCGAAGACCGGATGCGAGCCTCGGCCTGCTGTATAGATTGCGGATAGTGAATGTCCTTTCGCGCGGGGTTGTAACCGGCTTTCTCGACCTGCACGATCTGGGCGCGAACTTCCGCCCTGGTCAGGCCACCGCTTGACTGAGAAGCGAATGCGAGTGCAGGCGCAATAGCCACGGCGAGAATAATGGTACGGATAGCGAACTTCATGATTTCGACCTCCAATGAACGGAACCGGCATCCGAGAACACCTCTTCTGCCGTAAGGACAGAATGCTCCGTTCAACATGAAGGCAATGTTAACTGCGCGCCCTCGAACGCATGAGCCGCGAAAGACACGGGCAGACTCCGAATCTCCGGCCCGGTGCCGTACGGCTGAATCATGGCAGCGCGCGCCATCGGATGCCGCCGGACCTCGACCGTCTCGTCCGGACATGCAATCGACCGTCATACCGTCGATGCCAGGTCAGGTCGGCACAGGCAATGTCACCCGCACGCCGAACCCCTTCCCGTTCAGCCCTTCGATGTACGCGAAGCTTCCCCCGAGTTTGGCCACGATGCGCGCGACGATGGACAGCCCCAGCCCGCTGCCGCTTTCGTCGTGATCCTCTCCGCGAAAGAAACGATCCTGCAATCGGGACAAATTCTCGTCCGAGACTCCCGGACCGTCGTCCCGCACCTGAAGGACAATCGTGCCCGCATCTTGCCACGTTGCGATCTCGACGTTCCCCTGCTCGCGACCGTACTTGATCGCATTATCGACGAGGTTGTCGAGCAAGACGCGCAACAGGGTCGGCGGCGCATGCACGATGGCGTGACCGTCGGCGCGCGATGTCAGCGAGATCCGCTTGCGATCCGCACGCGCCTGGTGGTCGTTCACGCATGTCTGCAACAGGCGCGCGAGCTCAATGTCCTCGCCGGGCACCGGTACCGTCTCGTCAAGTCGCGCCAGTGCAAGCAATTGGTCCGCGAGATGCGTGCTCCGGTCGACGCCCTCGACGACCCGTTGCATCGCGCGCCGCTGACGATCCGGATCGCGCGCCGTGAGCGCGACCTGCGCCTGAACCTTGAGCGCGGCGAGCGGGGTCTTGAGCTCGTGTGCCGCATCGCTGGTGAACGCGCGCTCGCGATCGAGCGAGGCGCGCAGACGTTGCAGCAACGTGTTGAGCGCGGCGACCAGCGGCCGCACTTCGTCGGGAATGCCCTTCGTGGCAATCGCATCGAGACTGTCAGGGGATCGTTCCTCGATCGCCTCGGACAGTGTCCGCAATGGCGTCAGGCTGCGACCGATCGCCAGCCAGATCATTATGGCCAGTACGGGCAACGCGAATGCAAGCGGCCGCGCGACGCGGCGGGCAACCTCGGCGGACAAGTCCGAACGATGCGTGCGTTGCTCGAAAATACGCACGGTGCGGCCGCGCGCGTCATCGGTCAGCACGTAGGCGTGCCACTTCGGATTACCGAACCGGATCGGGCTCGATGCCGCGGCGGGAAATACCGGCAGATCGAGCGATTCCAGCCCCGGACTGGCCGCTAGGATTCGTCCGCCGGCGTCACTGACCTGATACAGCATGCGCGGCGATGCATCGTTGTCGCCATCGTTGTCTTCGCCCGAGCCGAGGACAATGTCCGCAAAGGCCGGGAGATCGGATGCATCGAGCGCGACGAACGCCCTTGCGATCTGCTCGATGCGGGTTTCGTCCCATTCCTCGGCTTCGTGAATCGCCTGCCGGTAACTCGACACCAGCGAGTATGTCCAGACCACCACGACGCCCGACAGCACGAGCAAGGTGAGCCGTTGCCGGATCGAGCGCATCACGACGCCTTCTCCACCACGTACCCGACGCCACGAATCGTGCGAATCAATTCGGCCCCCAGTTTCTTGCGCAGATTCGAAACATGCACTTCGATCGCATTGCTTTCGATCTCTTCGTTCCAGCCGTAGAGGCTGTCCTGGAGCCGGGCGCGCGACAGAGGGCGACCCTGGTTCGCCAGCAGTTCGACCAACAACGCGCATTCGCGCGACGTCAGTGCGATCCGTTCGGCGCCGCGCGTCACCGTCATCAGTGCGGGATCGACCGACAGGTCGCCGTAGTCGATCGTATCGGTACCGCGCCCCTGCGAGCGCCGCACGAGCGCACGACAGCGCGCGATCAGCTCGGTCAGGTCGAACGGCTTGCCGAGGTAGTCGTCGGCGCCCGCGCTCAAGCCGTTCACACGGTCGGCCACCGTGTCGCGCGCGGTCATCACCAGCACCGGCGTATGGTTGCCGCGCTTGCGAATCCACTCGAGCAATTCGATTCCCGACATGCGGGGCAGGCCCAGATCGAGCACGACGAGGTCGTACGGCGTGGTTTCGAGCGCCAGCTGTGCATGCCTGCCGTCGTGCGCCCAGTCGACTGTCATGCCGGCTTCGATCAGACCGTCCTCTACCCCGCTGCCGATCAGCTTGTCGTCTTCCACGAGTAGCACCCGCATGTGTCGTGCTCCTGTTACGCCGGACACGGCGTCGTCATTGCCGCACGATAACCGCAGGCACGGGCAGGCATCAAGCGAGCCGCGGAAAAATCCGGTCCTTAAGAATCCGTTAACGTCGACGCCCTATGGTCGCGGTCACCGACACCCGCAATCGAATCGACGACCATGAACCGGCTACCGTTCCGACTCCGTTTCTGCGCCACGCTGGGCGTGCTGCTTTCCGTGGCGGCCGCGCCGGCCTGTGCAGGCGAGATCAAGACACTGATGACAGACATGAAGCATGCGATGCAGGGGGCCATGGGCAGTCGCACGACTGCGGAAATGAATGGCTATGTGGCCAGGCTCGAAAGCGATGCGCAGCAGGCGAGCCGCCAGCGGTATCGCGACGACCAGGCGACCTACGATGAAGGCATGCGCGCATTGCGGGATGAACTGACCGAAGTCGACCAAGCCATCCAGGCCAACGATCTGACCGCTGCAAAGCAGGCATTGCGGCGGATCAATAGTACGAAAAAGCGCTATCACGACCTGCTCGGCTAATCCGACCCCGACACATTTCTGGTCACTGAACAGGCACGCCCGTCATGAAAACCGTTACCCGCTACCCGCTGTCGATCAGTCTGCTGCACTGGCTGCTGGCCGTCGCCCTGATCGGCAACCTGATCGTCGGCTTGCTGCTGGACGACAACGAAGATCTCGTCAGCCTGCACAAGTCGATCGGCATCTTCATTCTCGGACTCGTGGCCGTTCGCATCGTGAATCGGCTTCGCACGCGACACCGGCTGCCGCCGTCGGTCAACCCGTCCGGAACGCTGAACCATCGCGCCGAGCGCACCGTCCACGGCCTGCTCTATCTGCTGATGCTCGTCATTCCCGTGCTCGGCTGGATGAAGACGAATGCGGCCGGGCACACGGCGAGCTGCTTCGGGCTCTTCTCGTTGCCCACTCTGGTGCCTCGAAGCCGCGATCTGTCGCACTGGCTCGGAGAACTGCATGCGCTGACCGCTTACGGGCTGGCTGCGCTGGTCGGCTTCCATGTGCTGGGCGCACTGGCGCATCGAATGATCCGGATGGAAAACCTTCTGCCGCGTATCCTGCCGTGGTCGACGCGTGCCGACCCGCATCCGGCCCGGACGGAGGATATTGGCTGAAGCCGGAATATGCTGAGTGGTGCGAGCCGCGTTCCACCTCGCGGCCCCGGCGATAGAAGCGACGACCTTCACAAACAGCGAGTCGGACGCCAGCAAGCCTGTCGACGGGCGAATTGACCGCTGGCCGGCGACGCAACGTCGGACACCGATGTGCACCGCGGCCTTTCTACGCGTCTGAATGCGATGCGCCAGTGTGATCTTCAACACCCTTGACACGTGCGCACTGGCTTGTTGACATGAATCAACGAGGTACCCGCAACGCATAATGCCGAATGTTCCGGAATTCTCACGCGGATACTCACATACCGCCTGCCCTGCCTGTCGATCGGCCCTTTGATCACGACAAAAGCGGTACCGATCCGACGAATCACGCTCGCTTTCTTCCTGCGGTCCGTAATGATCGTCTTGCGAACTTCTCATCTGTTCATTGCCTTGCCCGAGGCGAATAATCTCGCTCGTCTCACCTGGAGGCGGCTTGCATTTCGACGAAGTGCCAAGCACGGCCCTGCCGGCATCCGTCGACAGATCCTGAGCGGACATCTGGATCTTCGCAGAGCACCCGACCGTCGTCCTCGTCCTACTTGCCAGATGCCGCAATCAAGCACGGCGCGCCCCGCTGCATGCCTGTGCCACGGTCATCGTTCCCCAGACAACTGATCACGCTGATCCCGGTTTCTTAAGCGCAATTTAATTCTTTCGACCTAGGGTGGAATCGTCGCGTCTTGAAACAGCCTTACCGACGGTTTCGCACAACACGTTCGGCGCTGCGCGACGGGAGCGTAGTCATGGCAAGCATCGAATTCAAGCGCATCGCGCTCGCCAGTCTGGCAATTGCGGCCTTGTCGGCAAGTTGCATGTCGAAGGAATCGCTTTCCCCTGCACTGGCGACGCGAGTTCCGCGAGGCGTTCTCTCCGCGACACCGGATATGGCGGCCTACCCGGGTATCGTGTCCGACTTCGAGAACATCGCGCGGATAGAAGGGCCCGCCGTCGTTGCCGTTAACATGTCTCCAATCAACGAGACATCGAGTGTGAAGCAACTCTGGCCTCCACCAGGCATAACCAACGATCCTTTCCTTCGCTTCTTCAGGGAATTCTCCCCCCCGCCCGGAAGTGATCGCGGCGCCCCTGCACAACAGCACGCCAGCGGTTTCATCATCTCGTCGGACGGTGACATCCTCACCGACGCCAGCGACATTGCAGGCACTTCGAGGATTACCGTCACCCTCGCTGACGGGCGAATGTACCGCGCCCGGGTCATTGGCAGCGATCCGGCGAGCGGCGTCGCGCTGGTCGGGATTCATGCGAAAGGGCTGTCGGTTGCCAGGATCGGATCGCCGTCGACGCTCAAAGCCGGCGAATGGGTTGCATCTATTGGTTCCCCATACGGACTTGGGAACTCGATCGTGCGAGGTATCGTAAGCAACACCTCCCGTCTGCTTCCTGATCAATCGTACGTCCCGTTGATCCAGACGGATCTGACGGAGAACGCGGGAGAAGGCGGTAGTCCGCTCATGAACCTCAAAGGCGAAGTCGTCGGCATCGAAACGCCGCTTCCGGACGACGGCAACGTGTACCAGGACCTCGCCTTCGCGATACCGATCGACGAAGTCATGAGGGTCGAACGCCAGTTGAAGTTGCACGGCAAGGCTACGCATGGGCGGATAGGTGTTGCGGTGCAAGAGGTGACAGGCCCCCTTGCCAGATCGTTCGGGTTGAAGCGGCCGAACGGTGCGCTCGTCACGTCGGTCGACTCGGGCGGTCCCGCAGCGAAGGCAGGAATGCGGGCAGGCGACGTCATCGTTGGCATCAACGGCACTGTGGTTTCGGATTCGACACATTTGCCGGCGACAGTGGCCGATCTGAGTCCTGGCACCAAGATCGATCTTGACTATTGGCGAGATCACGCCGTACGCCACGCGACGCTGGTTCTGTCGTCGATAGGCACCCACGACCTGTCCGTCAACACGATGAACCGGGCGTCTGCTGGCGCATACGGACTGGGGCTACGCGATCTGACTCGCGACGAAGAACAGGCAGCAGGAGTCTGGGGAGGCGTACGCGTCGAGCGAAGCCGCGGGCCGGCTGCGTTCGCCGGGATCGAACCGGGCGACATCATTTTGAGGATCAACAGGACACCGGTGACAAGTACTGCTCAATTCCTCAAGAAAATTGCGCGTTCCGATCACAACGTCGCGCTCCTTGTCGACCGGAACGGCATGCGAATGTTCCTCACCATGAACGTGGGCTAAGGACGTTTCGATACTAGTACGTTGACATGGAGCACACCGCAGGAGTCTGTCATGAAGTATTCGTCCAGATTGGCGCTTGGCGTCGCGGCAGCGACGATTGCCGTTTTCTCACAAAGCGGGTTGTCCGCCGAGCAGGCGTCGCTGCCGCCGCCGGATCATTCGGGCAAGGTTACCTATCTGTCAGGCGGGATCGGTAGCGATCAATCGGCTGCGATCAAACAGGAGATGGGCAAGTATTCGCTCGTGCTCGAGTTTGCCGGACACACGAGCAGCGGGAACGACTATCTTGCCGATATCCCGGTACAGATCATCGATGCGCATGGCAAGACTGTGCTCTCGACGGTAACCGCAGGCCCATTCCTGCTCATATCGATGCCAGACGGGCGCTATACCGTGACGGCCACGTATCACGGGCAAGTCATGCGGCGGAGCGTCGACGTACATGCGTCTTCGCATTCCCGCGCGGTGTTCGTCTGGACGATGTGACTCGACATCGGAAGAGCCACCCTGCTCCGTTCGATCGCGGTTTCAAGGGCGGAAACTGCCCGACAAACACGATAGCTTGTCTGGAAGGAGTTGAAATGGACGAGAAACCGATTGAGTCTGCGGGACCGGACGTCAATCGCCGTCGTTGGCTCATCGCGACTTCCGTCGCGAGCGGTATCGGCGGAATTGCAGCGGCAATTCCCTTCGTGGACTCGCTGACACCGCCCGCCAGCGCGCTCGCCGCAGGCGCGCCGGTCAAGGTCGACATCAGTCAATTGTCGGAGGGCGCGATGTTGACGGCGGCGTGGCGCGGGAAGCCGGTGTTCATCGTTGACCGCTCACCGGCCATGCTCGAAAGCGTCGTGAAGGCGACTCCGCTAGTCGCGGATCCCGACTCGCGCCACGCATTCTCGATGCCGCTGCCGAGCTATTGCACGAGCCCCTTCCGCTCGCGTGCCGACCATCGGAACATTCTCGTCGTGGTTGGCGTGTGTACGCACCTCGGTTGTACGCCGACGCCGCGGTTTCAATCAGGGCCTCAGCCAAACCTGCCCGACAACTGGCCGGGCGGCTTCCTGTGTCCGTGTCATGGATCAACCTATGATCTCGCCGGGCGTGTCTTCCGCGACAAGCCCGCACCGCAGAACCTCGACGTTCCTCGCTATATGTTTTTGTCGTCGACCGAACTGTTTATCGGTCAGGATGAGCACGGAGCGGCATAGCCTGGATAGGCGCCCGATCCGCTGCCGCGCGCGGGCAGCCAATTGCATTCCGCGTAACACGAATCGATTTACCTGTCGTGTTGGGGGTGATATCGGGTCGACAGTGCCTCGTACAGCGGTGGCGCAAAGAATCGGGAAACCCGGCTGGCTATCAATGCCGTCGCCATCAGCGAGATCACGAGCGCATGGCCGTTGATCATCTCGATGACGATCACGAACGCCGTGATCGGGCTCTGCGTGACCGCGGCCAGATAGCCGACCATCCCGAGCGCGATCAGCATCTGCAGCTGCAACCCCGAGAACAGGATGTGCAGCGTGTTGCCGATCTCCGCGCCGATAGCCAGCGAAGGCGCGAACAAGCCGCCCGGCGCACCGGGCAAGTACGATCCGATCATCGACATCATCTTGAACACCGGATACAGGATCCTGACGTTCGTGTGGCTTTCGAGCATGCCCCGCGCTTCCGCGTATCCGCTGCCGAACGTATGGCCATGCGTCGTCACGCCGACGACCGCGACGAGCAGACCGCATGCCGCGCCGAACAGAACCGGACGACCGGCACGGAAATCCTGGAGCGTGCGCGGAATCCAGCGTCGCGTGTTGAGCAACAACCAGCAGAAGATTCCGCCCATGACCCCCGCCGTCACGCCGATGAGGACGACCGCAAACGCCAGCGACTCGGGCAGGTGCTCCCCGATGTCGATCGTGCCGAATTAGACGTAGTTGCCCTGAATGCCGAGCGACACGATGCCGGCGAAGATGATCGCCGTGATCAGGACGCCACTCGTCCGTTGTTCGAAACTGCGCGTGAGTTCCTCGATCGCGAATACGACACCAGCAAGCGGTGCATTGAACGCGGCGGAAAGGCCTGCCGCCGCGCCCGCGAGGGCCAGCCGGTGCTCGAGCACGCCCGGGCGAATCGCCCGAAACCGCTGAGGATAAAACTGCCGCAGGTTGAACATGAGTGCGGCCCCGACGTGAATCGTCGGGCCTTCGCGGCCGATCGTGAACCCGCCGAGAATGGCCAGGAACGAGACGAGTATCTTCCCGATCAGGATCCGGAACTTGAGCAGCCGCGCACCCGTGTTGCCCGGCGCATGCAGCATCGCAATCACCTGTGGAATGCCGCTCCCCTCCGCACCATCGAAGAATCTCTGCGTCAGCCAGACCGTGAGCGCGCCAATGATCGGTGTGACGATCAGCGGCAGCCACGCGTGCTCGGCAGCGTAGCCCAGAAACACCCCGTAGCCGAAATCGATCAGCTTCGCATAAAGCACCGCCACGAGGCCCACTGCAACCGCACCCAGCCAGAACACGCCATAGTAAAGCCACAGACGCCGCGCGTGCAGCAGCGCGCGTCGATCTGCGAGCGCGGAAATGCGAATCATCGGTCTCCCCCTTGCGACCTGTCTGCCTTGTTTCAATATCGAACGATCTCCGGATCGCTCACACGCGCCTCGCCGGCTGCTTCATGCCGGCGGCGATCACGAGCCATGCCGCGACCAATCCGGCGCACGTCAGAAACACCGTGTTCGCGCCGCCGTGCTTCAGCAGCCAGCCGCCCGCGATGCCGCCGAGCGCGAGCCCGATCGACTGCGTGGTGTTGTAGACGCCCGTGGCCGCGCCCTTGCGCGAACCCGGCGCGAGCTTCGACACGAGCGACGGCTGCGACGCTTCCAGGATGTTGAACCCGAGGAAGTACACGAACAGGATCGCCGCCACAATCAGGATGGTATGCGGCGCGCTGCCCAGCAGCAATTGACCGATCAGGATAGCCAGAATGCCGCCCAGCAGCACCGGCTTCATCTTGCCCCGCTTCTCCGCGACGATGATCGCCGGGACCATCATCACGAACGCGAGCCCCATCACCGGCAGGTACACCTTCCAGTGCGCGGCGACCGGCAGCCCGCCGTCGACGAGCAGGCGCGGCACCACGAGGAACAGCGCCGTCTGCGTCGCGTGCAGCACCAGCACGCCGAAGTTCAGGCGCAGCAGCTCGACGTTGTGGAGCACCTCGGCGAACGGCGCGGGCACGTGCACGGGCTTTGCCGCGTCGGGCACGATCCACAGCACGACGCCGATCGCGAGGATCGACAGCACGCCGACGATCGCGAACAACCCGCTCATCCCGACCCAGTGGAACACGATCGGCGCGCCGACGATCGCGACCGCGAACGACACGCCGATCGACCCGCCGACCATCGCCATCGCCTTCGTGCGGTTCTGCTCGGAGGTCAGGTCGGCGATGAACGCGAGCACCGCGGACGACACCGCGCCCATCCCCTGGATCACGCGACCGACGATGATCCACGTGATGTCGTGCGCGGACGCGGCGACGAAGCTGCCGAGCGCGAAGATCACGAGGCCCGTGGCGATCACCGGCTTGCGGCCGAACTTGTCGGACGCCCAGCCATAGAAAATGTAGAACAGCGACTGCGTGACGCCGTAGGCCCCGAGCGCGATGCCGACGAGCAGCACGTTGTCGCCGCCCGGAATGGTTTTCGCGTAGACCGAGAACACCGGCATGATCATGAACAGGCCGAGCATGCGCAGCGCGAAGATCGCCGCGAGCGACGTGGTCGCGCGCAATTCGGGCGCGGTCATGCGGGAAGACACGGTGGACGACTGGGACATCGTTGACGCGAATTATCGAACAGCCCAAACAACGGACAAAAAAAACCCAGCTGGGTAGCCGGGTTCAAGAAGCTCGCGCCGGCCTTTCGTATCGGGACGACCGGACGTCGAGTTAAGCTAGCTGAGAAAGCACATCTGAATTCACAATTCAGCAGAATTTCCGAATCGTAACATGTCAACTAGTCATGTTGTGACATTTCTCCTACTCTACTTGATGTGATCCATTCCACCGGCCATATGGTCACGCGAAGCTTTCGAAATATCCTTCAGTCCATTTACAAAATCCCGTCGCACATCAAAAGGTACAGCGGCGCTCACTGCGCTTTCCGGCAGTTGCGCGGTCGCCTGCTTCGAGGATCTGCGACCCGTTCCGTTCGATAGAACGCATCCTTCGGGAGACCAATGATGAAAGGTTTGATGCGATATGCGGTGGTGTTGGTGCTCGTGCTGTTCGGCGGATGCCACACCGCGACAAAGACGTCCGGCACGGCCGGCATGATGAATCAGAATGCGGCAAATGGTCAGGCGATCGGCACGCCATCGACCATGGCTGACGAACTGAACAACCCCAACAGCCCGCTCGCGAAACGCAGCATCTATTTCGATTTCGACAGCTATGAAGTCAAACCCGAATACCAGTCTCTTCTGCAGGCACACGCGGATTATCTGCGCCTTCATCCAGCCCGCCATGTCCTGATTCAAGGGAATACGGACGAGCGCGGCACCAGCGAGTACAACCTCGCGTTGGGCGAACGCCGGTCGCAGGCCGTGCTTCGCACGCTGGAAACGCTCGGCGTACCTGACTCACAGATCGAGGCGGTCAGCTTCGGCAAGGAGAAGCCGGTTGCACTGGGCCACGATGAGGCGTCATGGGCGCAGAATCGTCGCGCGGATATCGTTTATCGATGAAGCGCCAGCGTGGCGGGGGCGAGCCACCGCCACGCATTTCGGACCGGAACAGTCCATGATCGGCATCGCGATCACAAGCCCATGAAGTATGTCCGAACATCCATCTCGGCGGACCAGGACTGCACGTCGGAGAGCTCGTCGAACTCGATCGGCTTCCCCCGGTAAAGGCAGCAATATCCATTCGCCGTCCGGTAGACGATGGCCCACTCGCGATCGTCATTCGACTCATCCTCTAGATTACCGGCCAACACCTCCTTCCATTGATCGAGATGCAAGGCGACCGCAAGCCGCCGACGCAGCACGGCCAGTTCAACGCTCAGTTTCATGCGGAACGTCCTTGCCGGCATATGTGTCGGCCCGAGTCGGCACGTTGCCGTCTCCTCCTGTCGATTCCGATGTCATGGCTCCGGTTCCTGTCGAGTGTGCGGATTCCGGCCCAAACCAACGAGTCCTTCAGCTGGTTTCGTTCATGCGCCCCATCATCTCCGCCGTCTCGCCGGCATCGAGAGCGCTGCGCATGGCCAGCGCGAGGACCACCATGCTCCAGGCGGCGACCAGCAGAATGTCCCAACCGAATCCGATGACACCCAGGCCGCCGCCGATGCCGCCCAGCCAGGACAACAGCCAAAGCCCGCCAAACCACGGCAGCAACCATGCGATATGCTTCCAGCCGAAGTCTCGCGGGCTGCGGCGCGCGACGACGTGATGGTGAAGCGCGTAGAGAACAAAGCCGATTGCGACAAGGGAGAACAGGAAGTTGTTGGTCTTGAAACCGGTCCAGTAGATGACGAGGTTGCTGCAGACGAATGCAACCGGCGCGATCAATCCGGCCCCGCTCATCCGGAACGGTCGCCGGAGCTCAGGCATGTTGCGTCGCAAAACCAGCAGCGCGATCGGGCCCAGCCCGTACGTGAGAACGGTGATCGACGTGATGTAGCTCACCATCTGCTGCCACGCCGGAAACGGCAGCAGAAACAGCACGCCGACTCCCCACATGATCAGCACCGCGACCCAGGGGATCCTGTTGGCATTCAGCCGCGTCAGCATGCGCGGGCCGGCTTGCAGTTCGCCCGCCGCGAACAGGATGCGCGAGCCGCCGGTGACATACATGAGTCCGGTTCCCCCGGGCGACACGTACGCGTCGATGTAGAGGAGCGTTGCCATCCAGCCCATGCCAAGGGATGCGGCAAGCCCTGCAAACGGCCCCATCTCGCCCTTGAAGCTGAGGTGGTTCCATCCGCCGGCAAGGTCGGCCGGCGCGAGCGCATAGATGAATGCGACCTGAAGCAGGATGTAGATGACAGCGGCGAGAAGCACCGCGCCGATCACGGCGAGCGGGATGTTCCTATGCGGATTCGCGCTTTCGCCGCCCAGGTCGATCGCGGTTCGAAAGCCGAGGTAGCTGAAGACGATGCCCGCGGCCGGCAGTGCGGTGAACATGCCCGATAGATGGTAACTGGCGGGCGCCGCTTGCATCACGCCCCAGTGCGTACTCGCGCCCAGCAAGCCGACAATTGTCAGAAGCGGCACGAGTATCTTCCACCACGTAATGGTCGAGTTCACACCGAGCAGCCAGCGGATCACCATCAGATTCAGCAAGGCCATGATACCGAGCAGCCCGGCGCAGGCCATGAAGCCGATCGCCGTCAACAGGCCTGCGCTTCCAGGCTGGATGAACCACGGCAGGTAGTTGTTCGCGTAGGTGACGATTGCCTCTGCCTCGACCGCCGGCACCGGCACATAGGCAAGAAACAGCAGTCCGCACCAGATGCGTCCGAGTCCCGCGCCATGGCTTGCATGACTCATGTGGACGAGCGCGCCGCTGCGGGGAAACAGTGCGGCCAGCTCGGCAAAACAAAGCGCGATCAGCATGATGATGACCGCGCCCAGAACCCAGCTGCCGATGCTCAGCGGCCCGGCAATGCGCGATGCGTGATAGGCGCCGAACAGCCAGCCGGAGCCGACCATGCTGGTCGTGCTGGCGAACAACAGCCCGATGATTCCGGCGTCACGCCGGAGCTTGCCTTCCAGATTGAGGCTTGAGGTCGTGCTCATGTTCCACTCCTTGCAAACGACCTCCCCCTGCTGCGTGTGTGTTCGTTCTCCCGCCCTTCCGGTTCTCGTGACGGCCGATGTGTGTCGACCATTCGGTGAGTCCGTGTGCGCGCATCGCTGCCGCGCGTTCCGTTCAGTTGGTATCGGTGACGTCGTGGAATGCCCAGCCAAACGACTGAATTTCCGATTTGTGCAAAGCCGCGACCTTGCGCAGACAATCCGCCCCTTTTTGCGTCAGATGAATCTCCACTTGCCTTCGATCATGCTCGCTCGTTTGGCGCCTGACGAGCCCGGCTGCTTCGCAGCGTGTTACCAGCGCCACCGTGCCGTGCGACGACGCCTGCAGCCGCTCGGCAATCTCGCCCACCGTCGCCCACGACCGGTCCGGAAACGCACAGGTGTGCAACATCAACATGTACTGCAGCGGCGTCAGCCCTTCGGCGCGCAGAATCTCCTCTGAAAAACGCAGGAAGCGCCTCAGCCGATAGCGAAATTCCGACAGTTGTTCGAGGTCGTGCTTGGTGGCGGTTCCACCGGTCCTTCTATTGCTCGCTGCCATCAAGATCTCCAGAAACGCCGGTGGTTTTCTGGAATCATGTCATCACGTGACCTAAAATATAGGCGCGTGTGACGGGTAGTGCAAAGTGCTTTCATTAATCGCTGCTCCGATCGCGGCGTGGATTGACCCCATCAACCAGTATGAGTGAGGAGAAGTGGACGGCATTTCGATACCGATGCTGATCGCGTTGGCCGTCTTACAGCCCGGTCATTCGATAAGCGCACATGCGGGAACGGCCAGCCACGTCGTTGCCCCGGCGTGGAATATTCCGCATGTGGGCAGCCCTCAGCCGTCGCCAGATTCGACACCGCAAGCGCGCCACGGGTGGGCAAGCGATTCGGCTTCCGGCCCGGTATACATTCCCAGCGTGACCTATCACCCCGATGGCTGGGGCACACGCTCCCGCCTCGCAGGCGACCGCTTCCGGTGGTAATCGATCCGCCCTGCATTCTGTCAATCCACCGCGGCGAATGTGTCCTCCATGCATCTCTCCGGGCAGACTCCCCGGCGATCCCCGTTCGCATAGGATGACCGTGGGTTCGCTTGCGGCACACGCACGGAGCAGGTCAGGCTCGTTCCCATATTTGCCAGCACGCGAGTTTAACCGAGGTGTCACCCGATAGAGACTGCTCATGTGACGGACGTATCGGAGCACGACGAAAGACGTACGGCTGTATCGCCGTCGTCGATTGACCTGCGTGCCGGTTCACCATGCGGTTCGCAATGCCTGGGGTATCGAGACATGTTGTCCCGTCAACGGGTGGATACTCCGGACGGACGAGAAAACGAAAATGCAAAGCGGCGATTCGACTCGCACATCGGCTCCGATACCGATTTTTATTCGCGTCGTCGCCCGCGGTCGAAAGAAATTTCGAAGTATCAGACCAGGGTGCCGTCACACTTGAGACTGAAAAGCCGCAACTCTGTTTCGGCCGGTTGTCTTCGCACAGTACAACGCCTCGTCAGCCGCCTTGATCAACGCGCCGGGCTCCTCGTCCCGGTCAGGCATCCAACTCGCCAGGCCAATACTGGCGGTCAAACGACCGTATTCGCTTCCGGCGTGCTCGAGTGCCAATGCGTCGATCGCCACCCGAATTCGCTCGGCGATCAGCGTGGCCCCGGGCTGCGCCGTATCCGGGAGCAGCACGACAAATTCCTCTCCCCCGTAGCGTGCTGCAGTATCGACCGGCCGACGGATATTCTCGCCGATGCAGCGAGCAACCGCGGCGAGCGCGTCGTCGCCAGCCGGGTGGCCATAGGTATCGTTGTACGCCTTGAAGCGGTCGACATCGACGAACAGCAGCGAGAAAACGGAATGCTCCCTCCGCGCACGACGCCATTCCCGGTTCAGTACTTCCCCAAAGCTGCGGCGGTTGTTCAGCCCGGTGAGACCGTCGGTGCGTGCCAGCAGCACGAGTTCGGACTCCGCTCGCATTCTGCGCCGGAGTTGCCCGCCGAGCACGATAGACAGCGCGATGAAGGAAGCACCGAAAGTCACCACCAGCGCGCCGATCATCAACGCGCGGTGCCGCCACGTCCCATAGATATCCTGCTCCGCTTCCGCGACCATGATGATCAGCGGCAGCTTTGGGAGATGCTTGAAGTAATAGAGGCGGCGAACACCGTCAATCGACGCAGTTTCCGAAAACGCGCCCTCGGGCGCCGCCTGGAACCGCCGAAACGTCACGGCTTTGCTGATATCGCGCCCGACGATGCTGACGTTGTACGGCTGGCGCATCACCATGATGCCGTCCCTGCCGATCAGCGAGACCGAACCATGCTGCCCTAGTGACAGGCCGGCGAACAACTGATGGAAATACTCGAGATTGACCGCAAGAAGCGCGATGCCAGCAAACGAGCCGTCCGGGTTCGAGATTCGCCGCGTCAGGGCAATGCTTAGCGTGCCGCCGCGCAGGCGCGACGCGAACGGATCGCTGATGTAGAGTCCGACATTCGGGTTATCGCGATGGACCGTGAAGTACTTTCGATCCGCGAAATTACCGTGGCGCGGCACGCCATTGGCCGAATCCAGGATGATGTTGCCATCGGCGTCGAGCACCAGCATCGAGCCGAGAAATTGCGCGGTCATCGCGTGGTCGAACAGTACGTCGCGCCGCACCGCCGGCGTCGCCGCCATCACATCGGGCCGCTGGAGACCATGAATCAACGCTTGCAACGACAAGTCATAGAGCTCTATGTTTCGCTCGATATCGCGTTCTGCTATCAGGCCGAGATTGCGTGACGTTTCGCTGGCGCGCTCGCGCGCGTCTTGACGGCTCTGAATCAGTTGCAGCACGCACAAGCCCATCAGCGCGCAGGCGACCACGATTCCGATCGCCACAATGGTATAGGGAGCTGCCGTCCGGGGCTGCATGAGTCTCCTCGCCGCATAACGTCGTGCGCGGGCGTCGCGTGTGGTTTCCCCATACTAGAAATGGAGGGGCACATGTGCAAGCTTGAGGTGCCCAAGCCCCACGCCAAGACGGCGCCGCGAAACCTGGCCATCGCGTTCGGCCATCACAACGGATCGCCCCCGCATAGTGCTCTGAAATACCCCTCACTACGCGAGTTTCGCCAGCAAGCACATGCTCAAACCTAAGCGTGACCGCCTGTCCGGTCACGCAGGGGCAAGTCCACTGGCCAACGGGCATTAACCTGATGGATCAAGATGTCCGAACAGATCGTTGATCTTCATCAACGCCGCGGTGTTGACGCACTTTGATCCCGAGTGGCCGATGACCAATATGGAAGTATCGATACAGGCTTCTGCGCTTGCTGTCGGAGCGAGGCTGTAAGCCGCTGGTTCGCCAGTGTATTTCCGTTATCGCTGCGGAGTTCGATATGCCGTTGCTCAGGCCGCGTAGCGCCATAACCGTCATCCTCCAGGAGCACGACCAGTTGCTTACTGTGATCGGGGGCATGCAGCGCTTTGTCCATCTGCTTGTTGCTGGCGCCCCCGTTCCGGGCCTCATGGTGTTTCGGGCAATGCTTTACTACATCCGAGAATACCCGCAACAGGTACACCATCCTAAAGAGGACCGCTACCTGTTCAGACCATTGCGGGATCGAACCAACGAGTTCGACAGCGTCCTTGATGAACTGGAGTCTCAGCACGATCGAGGCGACTTGAAGCTGAGAAATCTGGAGCACGCGCTGACCCGGTACGAGTTGAAGGGCGCCTCTGCGCTTCGTACGCTGGGCGCGCTGACGGACGATTATGCGGAGTTCTATGCGGACCACCGATGCCTGGAAGAAACGCTGATTTTGCCGGCAGCCAAACGTCTGCTGACAATGGATGACTGGGTAGAGATCGACGCCGCCTTTGGCGCCAATCGCGATCCATTCGACGGAGAAAAGCTTGAAGAAGATCTGGGGAAATTGTTCTCGATGATCGTCCACACCATCCCGGATCAGGAAACTGGCCGTTCGGTTGCATCGTTCGATGGACGGCAGGTCAAGTGATGCACATGCAGTTCAGCAGGATCTGCCATCGTGAAGTTCAAGCAGGCTTTTTGAGTACCGGAAGCCGACGCAGGAGGAGATATGCAAGCCATTCACCACTTTCATCTGGAACTGCGGCACGCAAGTGTGCCCACCTACCTTGCCAGTTACGTCTTTCCGATCCTGTTGTTGGCATATGAAGTTCTCAGGGTGGGCAGGTCGGTCGCCGAATACGGCGTGAACTTCTCGAACTTCCGGTTCATGGGCTACGAGTTTCTGTTGATGCTCGTGTTCGTTGCGCTTCAGGTCGTCTTCGAAGGCATTTTCCTGATTGGAGCTTGGATCAGCCACCATCACGATTTCGAACATCGTGTCGCAAATCTCCTGGCCGGCCTCGGCTGCTCGCTAGTCGTAATCGGTTTCGACCTGGCATTGCAGTACGCGCTCTAGCGAATGTGCCGCGAGGCTAGTTTTCGGTCAGCCGAGGTCGTGAGCATAGTGACGGAGTGGACCGGCCAGCCTTTCGTAGACATCTTCGAGCCATAATTTATGGCAACCGAGGAGGTCAGTATGAGCGGCAAGCGGTACACGGATGAGTTCAAGATCGAAGCAGTCAAGCAAGTCACCGAGCGTGGTCATTCGGTGGCGGATGTAGCCCAGCGTTTGGGCATTACAACGCACAGCCTGTATGCCTGGCGGGCGAAGTTCGATAAGCCAGATGTGGTACGGCAGGTGGAACTGGATCAAAGCGCCGAGGTGCGGCGACTGAAGGCCGAACTCAAGCGGGTAACCGAGGAGCGCGACATTCTAAAAAAGGCCGCCGCGTACTTTGCAAAGGGATGACAGCAAGGTACGCGTTCATGCGGGCCCATATCAACGAGCACTGTCTGCGGACGATGTGCCGAGTGCTCGGCGTTCATCGCAGCGGCTATTACGTCTGGCAGCGTCAGTCGGGCAGTGCGCGCAAGCACGAGGACGACCGACTGCTGGGTCTGATCAAGCATCATTGGCTGGCCAGCGGCGGCGTCTACGGTTACCGCAAAATCACGGTGGATTTGCGTGAATCGGGCGAGATGTGCAGTCGTCACCGCGTGCTCCGGTTAATGCGGAGAGAAGGTTTGCGCGCCGAGGTTGGCTACGGCAGCAAGCCTCGCTATCGTGGCGGTCCGGTTGGCGTGGTGGCCAATATCCTGAATCGGGAGTTCGCCCCCGACGCGCCGAACAGGGTCTGGGTCACCGACATCACGTACATCCGAACCTACGAAGGCTGGCTGTATCTGGCGGCGGTCATGGATCTGTACTCGCGTCAGATCGTCGGCTGGGCCACGCGATCAACGATGACCAGCGATCTGGTATTGCAGGCTTTGCTGGCCGCAGTCTGGAAGCGCAAACCGGGACCCGGCGTTATGGTGCATTCGGATCAGGGCAGTCAGTTCACCGGCGATGACTGGCAGTCATTCCTAAGAGGCCAGTTCAAAAAGGCTGCTCGATACGCCTGAAGATGTTCCAACAGACAAGCGAGCAACCGAGTTTCAGGAATGCTTCGTGAATGTCAGCCCGTCGCTCGAAGCGAGTGCGTAGGCGACGAAAACTGTGGAGCCAGGAGTGTGTGCGTTCGACCACCCAACGATACTTGCCGAGTCCGCTGCCGTGTCCGGTCCGGCGCTTCGCGATCACTGGCTGGATACCGCGATTGCGCAGGGCTCGCCGATGCCGCTCGGAGTCGTATCCGCGATCGGCGTAGACCACGCGAGGCCGTTGAATCGGGTGGCCGCGCAGGCCGCGAATCGATGGAATCGCGTCGATCAGCGGCAGCAACTGCGTAACATCGTTGACGTTCGCGCCAGTCAGGATCGCGGCGAGAGGTGTGCCGTTGGCGTCGGTGACGATGTGGTGCTTGGAGCCGGGGCGCGCGCGATCAGTGGGGTTCGGGCCAGTTTTTGGCCCGCCCCAACAGCCCGTACCGTTGATGAATCGACGGCGGCACGTGAAAAATCGATCTGGTCGGCCGCTCGCAGTTTGGCGAGCAATAGTTCGTGGAGGCGATCCCACACGCCGGCTTCGTGCCAGTCGCGAAGTCGGCGCCAACAGGTTGCCCCCGAACCGAAGCCGAGCTGGGTTGGCAGATGGTTCCATCGAATGCCGGTCTTGAGCACGAACAGGATGCCGTTCAATGCTGCCCGATTCGGAACCGGAAACCGTCCTGGATTCTTCGTTCGCCGCGGTTTCGGCGACGGGAGCAATGGCTCGATGAGTATCCACAATTCGTCATCAACGATCGGCGCTTGCATTCCTCATGATCCCGTTGTTCAGATGCTTGAGGTTAACAGGTCGCCGGTGAAGTTAACAGCCACTCGCGGGTCGTTTTGAACTGGCCTCTTAGACTGCTGAAAACGGAACTGTTTTACGCTCGCGACCGGCAGACCATCAGCACCGACCAATTCATCAAGGTCGTCGACTCGTACATTCGCTGGTACAACGAGAAACGGATCAAGATCTCGCTTGGCGCGCTCAGTCCGATTGAGTACCGGGAGAGTCTCGGGCTGACGACATAACCCAGTCCAAGAATTCCGCCGCCCCCCCGACGCTGGGCTCCGGATTCCGGGCCGGCAACGGCCGACCTCAGGCGGCGTGTGTCCGGATGGCGGCACAGGCCAAGCGACTACCCACTTCAGTTGCCTTCATTCGTCCGCTTGCCGAACAAGTTGACCTTACCAGCCCAATCACTGAGAGGCGCATAGCGGAATGGCGCCGACGCCGTTCGTGGCCGGCATCTGCCCCACCACGACCTCACCCGGCCCCGGACCGCCACAAGGATGAGGGGGTCCGTGATTAATCTGACTGGACATTCCCTGGGGGCGAGGACCAAACCTGGCAATCTCTCCCGACTTCTCGATAACGTCCTGCCGCGCGTTATCGTATGTCTTATGCGTCGCTGTATCGACTTCATCCAGTTTCTTCAGCATTCGCGCCGCTTGTTCGGGCGTAGCTTTGGCCTCGGGCGGCCGCTGACCATCTTTCCAAGGGTACATCCATGCCCAGTCGATCAGCTGGTTGTCGAGCAAGCGCCCCATGTTCACGAATCCATTTTCCAGCGTCAACGCTCCGGCTGGACCGCAGGAGAACTTGGCAAACTGCGGCACCAACGGATGATTCCCGCGCTCGGCAATTCTTGAAGTCCGTCCATCGCGGTAGATCGTGACATTCGCAAGCTCGGAATACTGATCGGTGGCGCAGTTGACAAGAAGCTGCCTCACTACCGAATAGGGTTCTTTGGGCGCTTCATAAACGATCATCAGATCGACGTGCCTGACCGGATTGGAGGAGAGCGCATCAATGACTCTTTGCGCGAAATAAAGGGTGCGGGTTGGCTTGTCGCCTTGAGCCCAGATCAGATACCGGGCTGTCGGGTCTGGGCGCCGGTCAAGCGCTTGCGAATCGACCGCACTACAACCAGTCATCACCGTGCAGGCCACAACCGAAAGAAGCAACGACAAACGACTGGCCCATGAAAAGCGACGCACCGGCGTCGACGGGCGCAGCTGCTGGTCGAACCGGATCTTGACCTGCTGGCCGATCGGGTCCTCGGGGCGACGGTTGTGGCGATGGGGCAGCAGGTCGAGGTGAATCTCGGGCAACCGGTTCACGTGCTCGTCGACGACGGCGGCGCCGACCGGCAGCACGTCCGGGCCGAGCGGCTTATCGAGCGTCACGTAGCGATTGAGCTGGGTCGGGCGCGCGGGGTTGGCGCCGCCGTTGATCGCCTCGGCAAGCACGCCGGGCGTCTTCTCCGCCAGCGGGAAGCCGGTTTGCGCGAGCGGCATTGCACGCTGAGCGGTGTCGACGTGCCCAGCCAAACCAGCCAACGAATCAAGCTGTCCGGCAACCCCGGAGACGAGCGAGCCGCCGAGGCCGCCCAATGCACTGCCAATCGGCGTCAAGGCGCCCAGCGGGCTGCCGCCGAGCCCGGTCGGAAAACCGCTATTCGGAGCGAAACTCATTTTTTGCTCATTCCTTCTCAGGTTCTGCCCGGCAGGCCAGCCGGCCCGAGGCCCCGTTACTGTAGGAGAAAGGCCGACAAAACAAAAGACGCTATCTGGCCCCTAATTTCGTCGACGAACCGACCGGCTATGATCTGCGGCGGAAAGACTGGTTGACGTCTGGTCTTTCCGCCCGCCCTCGCGGTGAGCCGCAACAATCGGCCCGCATCATCACCACCCGCCGCGCCAACTGGCCCGCCAGGTCTTTCGTTTCCGCGGCACTCACCCTCGGCGATCGGCATGACGCCGGGCAGCTGTTACGCGTGGTGGATTCAAGCGGCCGTTCGCCATCGTTGCGCAGATCGCTGACAATTACAGTCCTGATGCCGAGCGCATCGACTGATGACCGCGGCTCGTTCGCGCTACGATCCGCGATGCCTGACTGACGTAGCGAAAGCAAGCTCCAACCGCCCCTGTACCGAGTCCACTCGCACCATGTACGCAGCTGCCTCGCCTCCCTCGAAAACGCACTGAAAGCCTGCGTCGATGCAGTGATTGCATTGCATCCGCATTGGCATTCGTCCCGGACTGTTGCCGACAACAGTCCGGTGAAGTCGCTCGAATCGACTCATCCCCCGGATTCGTGCGACTGCATTTTCGCGAGACCACAAGGGGAGCGAACAAGGTAAGCGCTTACGCTCTGCAGCGCATAAACGCTTACCTTGTTCATACCCCTTCCTCATGATCCCGTTGCTCAGATGCTTGAGGTTAACAGGTCGCCGGTGAAGTTAACTGCCCCTCGCGGGTCTTTTTGAACTGGCCTCTAAGGGCTCACCATATGGTGCCGAGCATGAGTCGTCGCGGTAATTGCCACGATAACGCCGTTGCCGAAAGCTTCTTCAGCGCGTTGAAGAAGGAGCGAATCAAGCGGCGCATCTACCCGAACAGGGCTACCGCTGCCACGGACGTATTCGATTACATTGAGATGTTCTACAACCCGATTCGCCGGCATGGTTCCGCCGGCGACTTGTCACCTGTCGAGTTTGAGCGGCGCTACGCGCTAAACGGCTCGTGAGTGTCTATGAAACTCTGGCCGGTCCAGATGTCATGAGTGGCCACCCGGCAACGAGGCGTAGCGACGGCTACCGTGACTCTAGCCACTCTGCGACGGCTTTCGCTTGATCGGCGTCCAGCGTGTGCGCGACAGCCGTCATGACCGGCGCATTTGCGCGTGTTCCGTTCTTGAAGACATCAATCTGGCGAAGCAGATACTCCTTGTGCTGGCCGGCAAGGCGCGGAAACTGGCCGATTCCCTGGCCCTGTGCGCCGTGGCATGACGAGCACGCGGGGGTTCCGCGATCGGGCACGCCACGTTCGAAGATTTCCTGTCCCTTCGACATCGTTTCCGGGTCGCCCGGTGCACCGCGCACCGGCTCCTGGCGCGAGTAATAGTCGGCCAGCGATGCGATCGTCGCGTCGTCGAGTTGCGACGCGATTGCCCACATGTACGAACGGGCATCCGTCTCGCCGCGCGCATGTTCACGGAATCCTTTGAGCTGCGCAGTCAGATACTCCGGCGTCTGGGCACTCAGACGGGGAAATATCGGCGATTCACTGTGTCCGTGCACGCCGTGGCAAGCAGCGCAAAGCTGGGCAGCGAGTCGCGCGCCATCTTCGGCGTGCGTGGTTGATGGCATCCCGACAAGGATCGTGAGGGCCCCAATGACCGGCGCCAGCAACTTTGGCAAGTGAAGCAAGTTCGTAGGGACGGCTCCGGACCGGCAGAAAATAGCGCGCATGAGTTACCTCGCGGGTCAGAAGACAAGCCAGGCGAGCAGATACAGCGTGTTGTTATCGCTGGCGTTCCGTCCGCTTCCGTCATAGTTGAAGCGTGCACCATTGAACTTGAGGAACCACGTGTACTGAACGGACAGCTTCACTTGCGGCATCGGCAGGTAGTCGAGTTCGAGAATGATGGCCCGCGTATCGGGCAAGCCATTTGCACTGCCTGTCACTGGAACGGCGCCGTACAGCCCCGCATCCGCATTTCCTGTCGTCGAGAAGTACCCCAGCGTCGCACCGTACTTGCGCTGGTAGTAATACGACGCCTTGAGCTTGAGGGTATTCAGGTGGTCCGTCGGATTGGTGGGTGTCGGTCCGGCACCGATCCCTCCGCTTGGGAAACTTGCGCTCCAGTCTTGCTTTTCGTGAATGAACGCGATCTGGGTCGTGAACGCATTTGATATCGTAATGTACTGGTACTGGGCGTCCAGACCGAAATCGGTGAAACGGTCGGTTGGGGTCGCCGCGATGGTGTTGTCCGGGTAGACATCGGCGATCATGCCGAAGGTGCCCACCTCGAGAGAATGCGGCCCGAACTCGCGGTTGTAAGCAAGCCTCCAGTACGGATTGGCGCCTTTGAGGCGCTTGACGCCGCCGGGCGTCGCGGAGTCCTGACCGGTCCGAAACACCGAAAACATCTGATCAGCCGTGCGATAGAAGCCGAACTCTGCATATATGGTCCGGTTCCAGAAAGCGTAGCCGGACACACCGGCAACCTGTTGAGCAAGACCGCCATCGATCAGCGTACTTGCGGTCGGCGTAAGAGAAATGCTGCTTGACGCATACGGAAAACCAAATGCCGGCGTGGTATTCCAGACATCGGAAACGGTCGGATTGTTGTTGACCGTGACGCCGTAGATGAAATCGACATCGTCCCGTGTGAAATGCCCAGCAGCACGGATATCCGTATTGTCGATCCCGCTGTGGTGTGCGATTCCGTCGTACGTCCACTGCGCAAACGCACCGACCGGACCGGCAATGCGCCCACCGTAGAAAAGGCTCGCCTGCTGTAGCACGACGTCTTGATTCCGGGCGAAGTCGTAGTTGGTGGGTAAGCGTCCGGCGAACCCGTTCCGTGGTTACGCCGGCGCTGGCTTCCAGTGCTGAGGCAAGAGTTCGTTGAGACGCGCGGCCGGCTGTACCGGCAGCCGCTCGAGGACGTCCTTGAGATAGACGTAGGGATCGTGGCCGTTCATTTTGGCTGACTGAACCAAGCTCATGACGGCGGCAGCGCGGCGGCCAGCTCGCAACGAGCCGGCGAACAGCCAGTTGTTGCGGCCGACGGCGATCGGACGGATCTGGTTTTCACACCAGTTGTTATCGATCGGAACGTCAGGATCGTCGAGGTAACGCGTCAACGCGGCCCATCGCCGTAGGCTGTAATCGAGTGCCTTGGCGATCGCCGAACCTTCGCTCACGCGACTCCGTTGTTCGGTCATCCACGCATGCAGTGCATCGGTAATCGGTCGAGCGCGCTGGCGCCGCACGTCGAGGCGCGATGGCGCGGCCAGTGGCTGCACTTCGCGCTCGATCTCGTAGAGTTGGCCGATATAGTGCAAGGCGTCCGGAGCGATCTCGCTTTTGTTCGCGACATGCAAATCGTAGAACTTGCGCCTTGCGTGCGCCATGCAGCCAAGTTCAGTGACGCCCTGCGCAAACAGCGCCTTGTAGCCGGTGAAGTCATCACATACGAGGCCGCCCCGCCAATCACCGAGGAATGCCTTCGCGTGCTCGCCGGCTCGACTGTCGGCGAAGTCGTAGACCACCGCCTTCAGAGCCTCGAAGGCACCCGGGCAATACGTCCAGAGATACGCGCGCTGCGTCTTGCCTTTGCCGGGGCTGAGCATCGCCACCGGTGTCTCATCGGCATGCAGCACAGCGTGTTGCAGAACCTGCTGCTTGAGCGCATCCACCAGCGGTTGCAATTGCACACCGCACGCGCCAACCCATTGGGCGAGCGTCGAGCGAGGAATCGCCAAGCCGGCGCGTTCAAAGATGCGTTCCTGTCGGTACAACGGAACATGATCGCCGTATTTGCTCACGAGGACTTGCGCGAGCAGTCCGGCGGTCGGGATGCCCTTGTCGATCACCTGTGCCGGGACCGGCGCCTGGATCAGCGTCTCGCATTGCCGGCACACCCACTTGCCGCGGATGTGACGCTCGACGGTAAAGACGCCGGGCGTGTAGTCGAGCTTCTCGCTGACGTCTTCGCCAATGCGCTTGAGATTGCACCCGCACGCACATGTGGTGGACGCCGGTTCATGACGCATTTCCACCCGCGGCAGGTTCGCCGGCAGTGGGGCACGGCGCGGCTTGTTCGGCTCGGCGTCCTTCTTGGGTTGACCGGCGAGTTGCTCGAGTTCGTGCTCGATGGCGATCAGGTCCGCCTCGATCGCCTCGTCCAGCAGGCTTTGCTGCTCGCCTGCGAGCTTCTCGCTGCGCGCAGCAAACTTCCACCGTTTGAGCACCGCCATCTCATGCGTGAGCTGGCCGATGCGCGCCTCCTTGAAACGCAGCTCGCTGTCCTTGGTGCGTATTTCCGACATCAACTCCATGGCAAGCGCCCGCAACTGCTCTGCGCTCATGTCCTGGAGTTGTGCGTGATCGACCATCCGGCAATTGTGCCGGATCGCTCATCGGCAGGACATGGGCACGCTCACCGATTGTCGGTACTCACGTCATACGACACGGATCACGCCACCTTCGCCAATGCGTTGCCACGGCAGGCCGATGACCAGGCCCGCCAGTTGTTCGTGCGTGAGTGCGTACTGTTTGGGCTCACCGCGGCTCGGCCACGCAAACTGCCCTTGATTCAATCGACGTGCAGCGAGCCAGACGCCGATGCCGTCGTGAACCAACACCTTCATGCGGTTGGCGCGGCGATTGGCGAACAGGTACGCGTGGTGCGGATGGGCTGCGCCGAACACCTTGACCACCCGGGCCAGCGCGGTATCGAAACCGGCTCGCATGTCCAGCGGATCGACAGCCAGCCATACTTCGTCGATGCGGATCACCGCAGCCACTCGCGCAGCCATGCGGCGCATTGCGCTGCTTCCGTGGTCGGCCAACTGACCGTGATCGACTGGTCTGCGCGACGCACTTCAATGCGGATCTCCGTCGGACGCGCAGTCCTCGTTTCGAGCGGCACCGAGACAAACGCCGGCGGCGCCGCAGGCCGCACGACCACTGCATCACTCGAGTCTTGCTCCAGCGTCTCGCCTTCGGTTTGCTCCACCCAGCGTCGGAGCAAATTCGCGTTGAGCTGATGATGCAACGCGATCGCTGCGATCGACACGCCCGGCCCCTGGCACGCTGCCACCACCTGAGCCTTGAATTCGCGGCTATAACGGCGGCGACGACGCCGTCCAGCCGGTGCTTGTTCTTCGATAGTATTCACGTGTCCGCCTATTTTTAAGTGGACACGATACTCCCAAGCCCTTCAAGGCAACTCAAGATGGGTTCACCGGACGCTTACGTTGGTGTTGTTGATGCTGCGAGTGTTGGTCTGGGATATCTGAACCATCCCTGCGAGCGGAATAGTCCATTTGTTGGAAAGAGTGTAGGCGGTCAACTTGAAGAAGCGGCCAAATGGCGTCAACTCAGGGAAGCTGACATGACACGCGACACAGGCAAGCCCGGTTTGCCGCGCGAATGCGGGTATTGCCATGGCCTTGGAAGAAAATGACAGTACAGCCGCAGCCAGTACAAACAAGGCAAGGGAATACTTTCTTGTCCGGTTGACCATGTCGTCCCCTTCGTCGTTCTTCTCGATGGTCTTGCGCCCGCTTTCGCTGGCACCGATACGGCCTGTCGCTGTCGGCGTTTCTTAACAGTATTTAACAGAGTACGACGGAATTCCGATTCGTCAACTCCAAAGTTCATGAGATGTGTAGGTCTGCCGCAGGCTCGCGTCGAACCCGGCATATGTCTGCGGTTGAAACCCCATGTTCATGATGCGGCTCACATGCCGCTGTCATGCGAAGGTTTTACAAACCTTCCCTAGTGTCCCGTTCCGCTGATTCGCGAGCAAAGTCGATGCAGCTTTTCGAGGATGGAATCGGCTGACGCGGTCCAGACGAACGGTTTGCAGTTTTCGTTGTAGTGGGAGACGAATTGATCGATTCGCTTGATCAGTTGTTTGACCGAGCCGAACGAGCCTCGACGGATCGCCTTGTCGGTGATCAGCGCAAAGAAGCGTTCGACCTGGTTGAGCCACGAACTGTAGGTGGGAATGAAATGCATGTGCCAGCGGGGGCGTGCCGCCAGCCACGCCTTGACCTTCGGATGCTTGTGACTGCCGTAGTTGTCGACGATGCAGTGCACGTCGAGTTCGGCTGGCACGGCCTTGTCGATTTCGCGCAGGAACGACAGGAATTCCTGATGTCGATGGCGTGGCTTGCAGGTAGCAAGCACGGCGCCATTGAGCACATTCAGGGCGGCAAACAACGTCGTGGTGCCATGACGGACGTAGTCGTGAGTGACGCCCTCGACGTAGCCGAAACCCATCGGCAGCATGGGTTGCGTGCGCTCGAGCGCCTGACATTGACTCTTCTCGTCCACGCACAGCACCAAAGCGTTCTCCGGTGGACTCAGGTACAGGCCAACCACATCGCGCAGTTTCTCGATGAAGAACTGATCGGTCGAGAGCTTGAAGCTTTCGCTTCGGTGCGGCTGCAGACCCAGCAGCTTGAAATAACGGTGCACGCTCGTCGGCGAGATGGCGGTTTCGGCGGCAATCGTGCGCACACTCCAGTGAGTGGATCCATCTGCCGGCTTCGTATGCAGGGTCTTGTGAATCAGTTGGGCCAACCGCTCGTCGTCAATGGTACGCGGCTTGCCGGGACGTACTTCGTCGTAGAGTCCGTTGATTCGCTGCTCCAGAAACCGCAGACGCCATTTGCCCACCGTGGCACGCGTGAGTTGCAGGCGCTGCGCGATCGCGCTGTTGGGCTCGCCGTCAGCCGCCGCCAGCACGATGCGCGCCCGCGAGACCAGCGCAGCCGAAATCGAGCGAGAACGCGCTATCGATATCAGTTGCGAACGCTCGTCTTCGCTCAGCACCAGTTCCGCCTTCGGTCGTCCCATCGCCATGTTGACGTCTCCCGTTCCGTTGACGTCAACATGCTACGTGAACATAGACCAGTTAACAACAGAACAGGACACTAGCTGTCGGCGCACGCGCCGGGATGTGGAGCCGGGAATGGTCGAGCGTCACCAACCAGCCTCCGCCCCCTTGCGCCAGTAGTCACGAAACCGGGCCTGCTGCTCCTTCGTCAGAAGCGCTTCGATGCGCTTATGCGCGTCCGCCGATGCGTCGTACATCTGCTGCCGGAGTTTGGCGATGGCCTTCTGGGTCTCGTCGATCGCTGCGGTGTCGCGTTTCGGTGCGGAATACAGATCGCGAAGCCTCGACTGTTGATCCATCATTTGGCCCATGAGTGCCCAGTGTGATCGACGCGTCTGGTCAAGAAGCTTGTTTATCTTGGCTTGCTGATCCGACGACAAGTCGAGACCGGTCCACCAGCCATCATTCCCCATCATGCCAGGTCCCATACCCCAGCCATAGCCACCCATCATACCGGGCGCCATGCCACCGCCGTAGCCGCCAACCATGCCCGGTCCGAACTTGCCGCCACCGCCGTGCATCATGCCCGGCCCCATACCGTAGCCCCATTGAGCATTGTCCGTCACCGGTGCGCTTGCCGACTGTCCACTCACAATCGCCGGCGTGGTAGACATGACGATTACAGAACATGCGTACCCCGCAAGTTTTCCTCGACGCCAAGTCTGGTTCATGATCGACTTCTCCGCGATGTGCCCCAATCGGTTGACTGGTTTCTATACCACTTTTTGTGTCGATCCTCGAAGCCCGTGAACATCAACCTTCGAGCTGCCTGCGAATTGCCTGCAGTTCTCGTCGCCGGCTTGCTGTCGATTTGGGGTAAGTCATCTTAAGAGACTCGAGTGCGTCTAGGATGATGAGAGAAACGATCAAACGCGTGTTCTTTTTGTCGTCGGCGGGTACGACGTACCATGGGGCAAAACGGGTACTCGTTGCGGCGAGGCATTGCTCGTACGCCTTTCTGTACTGTTTCCAGAATTTTCGCTCCTCGATATCCGCTGCACTGAATTTCCAGTTCTTGTCCGGATCGTCGATGCGGTCCAGAAAGCGGTGGCGTTGCTCTTCCTTGGAGAGGTGAAGGAAGAACTTGATGATACGCGTTCCATTTTTTTCGAGGTGGCGTTCAAGATCCACGATCGACCGATACCGGTCCTGCCAGATCGCTTGCTTGTCGAGCGACGCATCCGGCAACCCTTCGCCTAGCAGAATCTCCGGATGGACGCGGACGATCAGAATCTCCTCGTAGTACGACCGGTTGAAGATGCCAATTTGCCCACGTGCTGGCAAATCGCGGGTGGTGCGCCAGAGAAAATCGTGTTCCAGTTCAGTGGGCGTGGGATGCTTGAAACTAAAAACCTGGCATCCCTGCGGATTCACGCCCGACATCACATATTTGATCGCACCGTCTTTGCCGGCCGCGTCCATTGCCTGAAAGATCAGCAAAAGAGCATGCCGGTTCGATGCATAGAGCAATTGCTGCAGCGAACTCAATCGTGCAACATGCGCGGCGAGTAGTTCCTGGTAGTGCTTTTTCGAAGTGTACAGAGGATCCACCTTCGTTGGCCATTTTCCGAGAATGACTTCATTGCCCTCTTGCACACGAAAATCTTCAGACCTAGTTTTCATCTTGATCCCGCTTACGGTCATAACCGCATCAGTCACCGCCAATCCCGACATCAACAAAAACAATGCTCCGCACTATGTGATCCTCAGGTGAGCGAAGACAGGAATCTTCAGAACGGTCAGCACGAGCGAAAAAAACACTGCTGCAGCAAACACCCCCGCTACTATTGCGACGGGCAACGGCGTCATCGCAATTCCCCCAACGGCAAGGATTACCGCAATCACGATATCGGCACCCGACGACGCAACCAGCCAGAGGCTGGGACGGGAACCCCACATACGCCGGCGGTGACGAATCGCGTAGAGCGTCGCCTGACTGCCGAAGACGAGAACCAGGAAGGTCAGGGTCTGGAGTGCACCAGCGCTCAGATCCAGCGCGAACCTGCCAATTGCCAGCGCACCGGTACAGAAAGCCAGCAGGGCGAGACCTATGACCACGCCCGCAATTGTCAGATTGCCGATTCGCCACGTATTAGGCGACGGCGAGGGATCCACATTGTCCGTCGTCAACGACATGGCAAGAAAATCCCCTGCGATCATCAGGATCACCATCAGCAACGGGGTCAGGATCGCGTGCCCCGTCATGACCAGACCGAACACCAATAAAAGCGCAGTCACGATCTTCTTGGTAATCGAATTCAGCGTGTAGGTCAGCATGCGCTGAAACGTCACGCGGCCCTCCTTCACCGCTGCCACGATGCCGCCGAGCCCGGGTTCGGTCAGCACCATCCCGGCGGCGGATTTGGCGACGTCGGTTGCCGTCGACACCGCGATGCCCATTTGCGCCTGGCGCAGCGCGGGCGCGTCGTTGGCGCCGTCACCGCACATGCCGACAACATGGCCGCTCTGCTGGAACGACTTGACGAGCTTGTATTTGTCCTCGGGCAGCACGCCGGCGAACACCGCGAATGCTTCCGGCTTCACGGCGTCTGGAATGGGGCCCGGCGGACAGATTGCGCCGTCGAGACCGACCGCATGGGCGACAACCCCCGCGGTCGCCGGCGCGTCCCCTGTTACCATTACGGCGCGCACCCCAAGACCGTGTAACTCCGTGATGAGCGCGGCCGAATCGTCGCGCGGCGGGTCACTCAGCGCAACCATCCCGACCAGCTTTAGTGCCGCTGGTGTGCCTGCCGCCACGGCAAGCACCCGAAAGCCCTTCCCCTCGAGTTCACTGGCCAACGCCGCCGCTGTCGGCGACGGCTCCGCAAGCCCCGTTATGACCGCGAAGGCGCCCTTCACAATCCGCTGCGCACCGCCAGTGGAATCAGTTACGCTTGCTTCCGACATTTTCTTCGCCGGATCGAAGGCGGTGAATTTGACCAGCGTCGGTGCATCGGATGCGACATGGCTCGCGGCGGCCGCGCGAATCGCGGTGTCGACCGGGTCTTGCCCCCCTTCAGCGCTCGCCAGTGCCGCGAGCGTCAGCACATGTTGGTTATCGAAGCCGGGCATCGGCTGCACAGTCGTGACTGTCAACGCGTTGCGCGTCAATGTGCCCGTCTTGTCGGCGCACAGTATGTCCATAGTGCCTGCCTCGTCCACGGCGGTCAGGCGTGTGGACAGTACACCGCGCCCTGCCAGGGCGCGCGCGCCGAGCGCGGCCGATAGCGTGAAGGTAGCTGGCAATGCCACCGGAATCGACGCAAGCACGGCCGTCAGCACGAGCGGCACGATATCGGCCAGCGGCATGCGAAGATACAGCGCGCAGGCAAGCAGCATCGCAATGACAACGCCGCTGAATATCGCCAGATTACGCACGACAAGTAATACCGCCTTCTGCTGCGAGCTCACCACATGCGCAGTACGGACCAACTCCGCCGTGCGGCCAAAGCGGGTATGTGCCCCGGTCGCGGTTACGGTAGCCACCGCTTCACCTCGTCGTACCTGCGCGCCTGCAAATGTCTGCGCGCCGGCCGTGGCTTCGATCGGCACTGATTCGCCGGTAAGCATCGAATGGTCGAGCAGTGCGTTGCCCGAGACGAGCTTCATATCGGCAGCTACCACGTCGCCCAGAGACAGCTTGACTACATCGCCCGGCACCAGGTCCGCGGCTGGAACGATCGACCATGCGCCGTCGCGCCGTACCGACGCGTTAAGCGCAAGTCGCGATTTCAGCGCATTCAGCGTCGCCTGTGCGCGGCTCTCTTGAAAGAGCCCGAGCGCGGCGTTGAACACGATGAGCCCCGCAATGATTCCTGCCTCGACGAATTTTCCAAGGGCACACTCCAGCACGATAGCGGCTTCAAGCATCCACGGCACCGGCGCCCAGAACTTTCCGAGCGCCATGCGCACCGGGTGGGCCGAGGTATCCGGCATCGAGTTCGGACCGAACTCTGCGAGCCTACGGCGCGCCTCGACGCTGCTCAATCCGCCCGCCTGTGGTGCTTTTTGCGCACTTGCAGCATTGGTTGCCGAAGCGGTCTCGTTCACCGCGCCTGGGGCCATGGGGTTCTCCAGAGATCTCCTGAGTCGGCGCTACGACATCCGGTGCTTATCCGCCGACACTTCTACCAGCAACGGAATCAACTCACCGCCTCAGTCCGAAAGTTGGCTGCGGGAAAAACGCTAAAGTAGCGGGCATTCCCGACAACGGTCCTGATGAATACCACCGGGTTGAGGGCCACGCCGCTATCGTCGGCAGTTGCGTACCTAGTGTAAGTTTGATCTCCCTTGAGCGGCATGACGGAATGGGGGCAGTTCGTAGGGCTGAATGCGGTGTTGATTGCTCCAACCGGAAAGCTGCATGGAATTCAAGGTCGCACAACCATACAGCCAAGCTCAGGAATACCCCCTGCCGGAGATCCTTCGCGCTTGCGCTATCGCCGACCCGATGAGTTATATCCCTGGACTTCCGATCGATATCGGCGCCACGCCATCCGAGCGCACCCATTGGGCGAAGTTGGTCATCTTGGGCTCCTGCAACGTAAGCGACGTCTGATTCCCGGGCCAGCCTCGCTCAAGATCACGTACTGTATCGTCTGACTCATGGGTGGCACAGTCAATAGATAGCTGACGTGCTGTCACGCTGTCAGGTTTCGCGATCGCCCTGATTGACGCCCGTCAATGGCCTTAACGCGGCTCGACGAACACTCGCCGCGAAACGAAGGCAAGGTATGGCATCAAACATGGATGCCCGTGGAAAACACCGATCATGAAGTCGCCAAGCTTTGGCAACACGTTGCTGGCTCGCAAGAGCAGCTGTGTTGCAAGCACCTCGCATGACGCCGCGCGCATCCGATTGACTTATATCAAGCGACTGAGCGTTCTGCTGTCCGACTATCGTTCGCATACACCTCGCTCGCATCTGGAGATCCAACATGCTCCCTCCTCTATCCAGGTTCTCGACGGCCCTGCTGATCGCAACAGCGTGTGTAGCGTCCGTGACGACCTTCAACGCAAGTGCACAGCGGGCGGCGGGCGCGCGTGGAATGCAGCCCTATCAGTTGTTCAGTCCGGGCGAGCGGGCCACATTTTGCGAGCAGATGCACAGCGCCAAGACGCCCGAAGCCCGTCGAGCCATCGCGCAACGAATGCACGATATGATGCTTGATCGAGCGAATGAGCAAGGCGTCGCGCTCCCATCACCTATGCGAAACCGCGTCCCGATGATGGGCGGTGGTATGGGCATGGGCTATCGGGAAATGGGCTGCGCGCCCGACAGCAACGGCGCTGCAACCGCCGACAATCTGTCAGAGCGATACGACCACGGCATCGCGTATATCACGGGTGGTGTTGGTTTGGACGAGGTGGCTACGCTGCGCGGCATCGCCTCGCGTTACAGCATGCGGACTCAGTTCGCGTCTGTTTCCGGCGAATCTCTGTCGGGCGTGCTCCTGATATTCCGCAAGATGGACGGGACGCTCGTGTTCTCCGCGACATCTGACGGGCCATACTTATACGCAAAAATGCCGCCAGGATCCTATCGAGTGACAGCGACGTCCGAAGGGGTAGAACGCAAGCGAACCATCACCGTGCCAGGGCGTGGTGGCATCAGCATCATGCTGACATGGCCGACGGCGCTTTCCGGCGTGGCGCACTGACATCGAGTGGTGCATGACGGGCTCGGGAGCAGTTTCATCAAGACTGCCGACTCGGCGGCAAGGTGGTCCAAGGAGTCATGAAGCAGCCGATTTTTAGGGCCACCTCATGAATCTCGGTACGTCGCTCGAATCGGATACGGAAACACCGGAGGTGCTACAGCGACACATCCGGGCGCTCGGTGACCCGGCGCCCGTTCCCACGACCGCACCGGTGAGGTTGCTCGCGTCCGACAATGCATCGACGGATGCTGTGCTCGTGCAAAATCCAGCGGAGTCGATCGTGATCGTAACCATGAGTCATGTAGCCGCGCGTGGGACGGTTTAGTGGTAGTCCGCGACTGCGCGGTCGCGTCTTGATGCCCCCCCCGGATCAAGCACTTGAGTAGCCCAGCTGGATGCCTGGTTTCGCTCATCACTGGAGAAGAACCATGAGCAGCGTTTCGTACGGATTTGGTAGAACGGTTACATGTTCGTTCGATGAAGCAATCGAGCGGGTCAAACACGCACTCTCCGAAGAAGGATTCGGTATCCTTAGCGACATAGATGTCGCCGGGGCGCTCAAGAAGAAGCTTGGCGAGACAATGCCCCCCTATCGCATACTCGGGGCCTGCAACCCATTGCTAGCCCATCGCGCGCTACAAGCGGAGCCGGAAATCGGCCTCTTGCTGCCCTGCAATGTCGTTGCTCGGCAAGATGCAGCAGGCGTGGTACACATCGATGTCATCGAGCCGACCGTGATGTTCGAACTGGTCGAGAAACGGAATCTGGCCGCGCTCGCGGAGGAGGTCAGCAAACGTCTCAAGTGTGCGCTGAACGCAGTCTGACGGACACGCAAGTTTGGTGGCGCTATTGACGTGACGCATCGAGCGCCCGACTTCATCTTTCCGGACCCAGCTTCGGTGATACCGCACCGCACGTTCAATCGTGATGAAACGTGACGCAGGAAGCGCTTGCGCGGGCGGGTCCATGGCGAAGGTATGCCGGGCTCACTATGCTGAAACCCACGGCAATGAAACTGACCATTTCCTGCGATGCGATCCCCGCCGGGGCTAGCTTGTGAAATTCCAGCGCGACGCCGAAAGCAGGTAAAGAGTTTCATTCGTGACTTCTTGCGCGACGTTCGGGCCAAGCGAGCCACGGTCTTTCGAGGTCGCACAATCAATAAGTCGGATGACAGAAAGAACGTGTGCAAGGAAATCGACATGGGAAGAATCGTCAGCAGGCGTCGATCGGTGGTCAAGGCTATTACGTACCGAATTGTGATCATGTTCCTTGATTTCGGGACGCTCTATCTGCTCACCGGCACCGTTCATGTAGCGATCGGTTTCATGGTTGTAAGCAACATTTACACTTCGATCGGCTATCTCGTTCACGAGCGCATATGGGCACGCATCAGATGGGGCATTACCGAATCGTAAAGGTACCGTTACAAGACAAGGGACCGTTGTGGGGGATGAACAAGGTACGCGCGAATAATGATCATCTGTCCACGACGGCGTTCCGGGTCCGCTGGGTACGCGTGACTTCGTCGCTGTGCAGGTAGATCGAAGGCGTCGCGATCGAGGCATGGCGGAGGTTATCCCGTCAAGTGGTCAGCTCGCCGCCGCGCGCCAGCACAGGAGTGGGATGAGTGTGGCGAGTTCAATGTGGATTCGCTCGACGCAGCTTTTTCGCGAGTACCGAGTTGTCCGCCGCGATGACTCCGGTCACTTTCGAAAAAACCGCCGGTGCCCTCCCATAGCCGGACACCGCGGATGCCTACCGCAGAGTCGTTATCGAGGCAGCCGATGAGAGGCGTCTCGGGGATGCAGCAGGATCTCGATCGCGTCCGCAACCGAATTTGCCTCCCGTAAGCTCTCACCGGCAGAGTGCTGCTGAAAAACGGATGCGAGATCCCGTCGGCCGCCCCGTTTCGAGACCTTCGTCAGTCGTCGGGGAATGGGGAGGACGCCCCGTGCCGACCGCCCGGCCCCGAGGCGCTGCAATGCCAGCGATTACTGGGAAACAGGCTTGCCGCCCGCGTCCTTGATCTTTGCCATCCACTGAGCCTCGATCTCACTGATCACGGATTGCGGCAGCGAGATATAGTCGAGGCTGTCCGCTGCCGAGGTGCCGTTCTTGAATGACCAGTCGAAGAATTTGAGCGTTTCCTTCCCTTGCTCCGGCTTGTCCTGCGTGGTGTGCAACAGCACGAATGTCGCGCCAACCACCGGCCACGCATCCTTGCCCGGCTCGTTCGTAAGAATCTGATAGAAGGACTTTTTCCAATCTGCACCAGCTGCGGCGGCCTTGAACGTTTCGGTCGTCGGCTCCACAACGGCCCCCGATTCATTCTTCATCGCCGTATAGGTCATGCGATTTTGCTTCGCGTACGCCCACTCGACGTACCCGATCGCGCCCGGCAAACGTTGCACAAACGCGGCAACGCCATCATTGCCCTTGCCACCCGAACCAGTTGGCCACGCCACGGTCGTGCCTTCGCCGACCTTGCTCTTCCACTCCGGGTTGACCTTCGACAGGTAGTTGGTCCAAATGAAGCTCGTACCCGAACCGTCTGCACGGCGGACTACGGCGATGTCGAGGTCAGGCATCTTGAGCTTGGGGTTCAGTGCAACGATGGCCGGATCATTCCACTTCTTGATCTTGCCGAGATAGATGTCGCCGAGTACCGGTCCCGACAGCGTGATCTCTCCGGCCTTGATGCCCGGCACATTGATCGCCGGCACGACCCCACCAACCACCGTGGGGAACTGGAACAGGCCATCCTTCGCCAACTCGTCGTCCTTCAGTGGAGCGTCCGAGCCTGCGAAATCAACAGTCTTCGCCTGAATCTGCTTAATGCTGAGCTTCCCTCGGTTTTTCGCCTTCCAACGGTCCCGAGTTATGCGGCGGCGTCCTTGGTCTGCTGAGCTTTGATCCAGTCCCGAAGGAACCGCTCCGGAGAAACAAAGCCGAGCGATGAATGACGACGACTGCGGTTGTAAAACACTTCGATGTATTCGAACAGATCGGCCTTCGCGTCCTGATGCGTTCGGTAGCGCGCGGCGTGAACCCGTTCGTTCTTCAAGCTGTTGAAGAAGCTTTCCGTCGGAGCGTGTCCCAACAATTTCCCTTGCGGCTCATCGAGCAGCGCATGCCGTAGGCGGCCAGTTTGCGCTGGAACTCGTGACTCGCGTACTGGCTGCCCTGATCCGAATGGCACAGTGCGCCCGGAGCAGGACGGCGGCGAAACCAAGCCATCGTCAGCGCGTCCGTCACAAGATCCGCCGTCATGCGCGGCTTGATAGACCAGCCAACCACCTCCCGGTTGAACAGGTCGAGCACCACGGCCAGGTACAGCCAGCCCTCGTCGGTCCAGATATATGTGATGTCCGAGCTGAACACCTGATTGGGTTCGGCGGGCCTGAACTCGCGGTTCAACAGATTCGGCGCAACCGGCAGCTTGTGCTTCGAATCGGTCGTCACCCGGTAACGGCGTTTGTGTCGGGCCCGGATGCCGTTTTCCCGCATCAGTCGTTCCACGCGCTCCTTGCTGGCTGGGTAGCCTCGATCACGGATTTCCTTGGTCATGCGTGGCGAGCCGTATGCTCCCTTGGCCTCGACATGCACCGTCCGGATCAGCGTCAGCAATTGCGTGTCCGTCAGTCGCGTTCGCCCCGGTGTACCGCCGCGCTTCCACGCGCGATAGCCGCTCAAGCTGACCGACAGCACGCAGCACAGCGACGACAGCGGATATTGCCCGACCTGCCGGTCGATCCAGGCATACCTCACAGCAGGTCCTTCGCGAAGTATGCTGCCGCTTTTTTTGCGATCTCAAGCTCCATCTGCAGGCGCTTGTTTTCCGCTCGCAGACGAGACAGTTCCATCTGCTCCGGCGTGACCGGCTTCGCTCCGCCGCCGCTGAGCTTGCCCGACGCCTCGGCCTTCGCCCAGTTGCGAAGCGTCTGCTCAGAAATGCCCAGCTCTCGGGCCACCACGGCCACTCCCTGACCATCCTTGACCCGCTGGACGGCAGCCAGCTTGAACTCCGCCGTGTATGCCTGTTTCGGTACCTTGAACATGCCTGATTTCCTTCCTTTCCGTCGAGTTTATACACGACCTCTTGGAAGGCGAAATTTCAGGGGAAGCTCATGCCGCCCGACGAACCGATACCCTGGTAGTTAATTTTGCCCCCACCAGACTTGTGGTAAGCGTCTGCCCATTTTGTATAGATCGGTGCCGCAAAGGTGCTGCCTGCGCCGGTGATGTCGGTCGCATGGACGGCCGACGAGCCGACCAGCGCCAGCATCAGAATCGGGATCGGGATCGCTTTCAATTTCATTTCCATTCCTTCCGGGTGTGGTAGCGCCGGACAATATCGATGAAATGTGACAGTTTTGAGACGCGTGACTCATAACCCACACCTGAAAATGCCAGCTTCCCGCAGATTCACAAAGATGGGTTTGATCCTTCGAAGACATGTCCGTGGCGCCGTGGCGCCCGTGCTTCGACGGCAATGTAGGGTTCTCTGTGGGGCCGCATGATTCGTACGCTGACCGAGTGAATTCGCAATGTCGTCGGCCCGTCCCGCGATCACACCCTCGCCCAGTCAAGCAGAGGGCTGAAAGCCAACGACTTTGTTTCGACCGGTCGCCTTAGCCGCGTAAGGCGCCTCGTCGGCCGCCTTGATAACCGCGCCGGCCCCATCGTCCTGATCTGGCGTCCAACTCGCGAAACCAATACTGGCGGTCACGCGCCCATGTTCGCTGCCGGCGTGCTCGAGTCCCAGCCCATCGATTGCCGCACGAATCCGCTCGGCAATCTGGATGGCCCCCATCGGCGGTGTATCGGGAACCAGCACGACGAATTCCTCCCCGCCGTGTCGAGCCGCGGTATCGACGGGTTGGCGGATACTCTCGCCGATGCAACGTGCAATGGCAGCCAAAGCTTCGTCCCCGGCCTGGTGTCCGTAGGTATCGTTGTAGGCCTTGAAGCGGTCGACGTCGACGAACAGGAGCGAAAAGGCGGAACGCGTCCTCCTTGCGCGACGCCATTCGCGGTCCAGCACTTCTCCGAAGCTGCGGCGATTGCTCAGGCCGGTGAGACCGTCGGTGCGTGCCAGTAACACGAGCTCAGACTCAGCACGCATCCGACGACGTAGTTGGGCGCCGAGCATGATGGACAGCCCTATGAAAGCGGCGCCGAAGGCCGCCACCAGCGCGCCGATCGTAACGGCACGGCGCCGCCACTTCGCGTAGATGTCCTGCTCTGCTTCCGCAACCATGATAATCATCGGCAGGTTCGGAAGATGCTTGAAGTAGTAAAGACGGCGAACACCGTCAATAAACGCCGTCTCCGAGAATGCCCCCTCCGATGCGGTCTGGAACTGCCGAAAGGTCGCAGCTTTGCTGATGTCACGGCCGATGGTGCGCACGTTGTACGGCTGGCGCATCACCATGATGGCGTCTGTGCCGATTAGCGAAATCGATCCATGCTGTCCCAGCGACAGACCGGCGAACAACCTGTGGAAGTACTCGAGGTTGACCTCAATGAGCGCGATTCCGGCAAACGAGCCGTCCGGATTCGAGACCCGCCGCGTGAGGGCAATGCTGAGCGCTCCCCCGCGCAGGGGCGACGCGAACGGGTCGCTGACAAAAAGTCCCGCATTTGGATTGTCGCGGTGGACGGTGAAATACTTGCGATTGGCGAAATTGCCTTGGCGCGGCACGTCACGCGCCGAATCCAGGATGATCTTGCCATCGGCATCAAGCACCAGCATCGAACCGAGGAATTGCGCCGTCATCGCATGATCAAACAATACGGCGCGCCGCAAGGCCGGCGCTGACGCCATCACGTCCGGACGTTGCAGACCATGAATCAGAGCTTGCAACGACAGGTCGTAAAGCTCGAAGCTGCGCTCGATGTCGCGCTCAGCCATCAGGCCAAGGTTACGCGAGGTCTCACTGGCGCGGTCCAGTGCATCGTCGCGGCTCTGCATCAACTGCATCACGCACAGGCCCATCAATGCGCAGGCGATCAGAATACCGACCACCACGATGGTGGAGGGGGCTGCCGTCCGTGGTGGCATAGCTCTCCTCACTGCGTCAACGTGCGCTCCGGTGGCGAGCGTAGTCTCCGCATACTAAAAAAAGAGTAATGCATTGACAAGCGCGGACAACAGGGCGCTACGGCTGTGATGGAAACTCGATAAAGCACCCGTTCGACTCGCGCAGCATACAACTTATTTGGGGGCAGTACGTAGGCCAAGACCAGCCGATCGACGCCCACCGTAAGTTCGCCAACAATCGAGGTTCCGTAAGCACATATGGCCCTGGAGTTTCGGGGCAGCTACACCGCCCCGGCGCGCGAGCGCGTCGATTTCGCTTGCACCTGACGTTACGTTAGCTTTTATGGTTGACCCCGACGACTGCGAAAGCAATGCGAGCAGAGATCGGTGAACTGACGAAGAAGGCAGGATTGGGTGTTCCCCCCTGCACCACTGCGCCGCAATCGCGCTACGGTCACCGTTGCAGCGTACCGACGGAGGCGCGCGCATGTACGCTCAGCGAGGCGTAGCAACGATGCCGGCGTTGTGTGTCGCATGCGCCCGCGCGTCTACGTCCATTCGCGCGATGCGCTTGCCCCCGACGGGTTCAACCCGTCGACTGCGCGCTGAAGTAGCGCGCCCTGCGCGTGCGAGTGCGTCCACTTTCCGGATTCATCATCAGGGAGACGACTTCATGGCGTCAGCCGCCGAACTCAAACAGAACGCATCGCTGTATTTCCTGGCGCTGGGCGCCTTCGCGATTGGCACCGAAGGATTCATGCTCGCAGGGCTGCTGCCGATCATCGCGAAGGATCTGTCCATCAGCCTCGCGGCGGCGGGGCAGCTCGTCACCGTCTTTTCGCTTTCGTATGCGATCAGCTCGCCGATCCTGACGACGGTCGGTGCGGGCGTCAACCGGCGGCGCTTCCTGATCGTTGCGCTGCTTTGCTTCACCGCCGCCAATTTCGCGGCTTGCGCATCCCCCGGCTATCTATCGCTGCTGGCCGCGCGCGTGTTGCTGGCCGTGTCGGCCGGCCTGTATATGCCGAGCGCGAATGCGCTCGCCGGCTCGCTCGTCGCGCCGGACCGCAGGGGGCGCGCGCTCGCGACCGTCCATGGCGGGATCACGATTGCCCTCGCGCTCGGCGTGCCGTTCGGCGCGTGGATCGGCGATCATTTCGGCTGGCGTGCGACGTTCGCCGGCATCGGCGTGTTGTCCGCGATCGTGACGCTCGGGGTGGTGGGCGGCTTGCCGCGGGGGATCGGTGCGAACCTGTCGGTGCCGTCGCTCGCGCAGCGTGTGGCAGTCGGGCGGCAGCCCGCCGTGCTGGTCACCCTGCTCATCACGACCCTGTGGGCGGCGGGCATTTGGACTATCTACCCGTATCTCGCGGCGTTCCTGACGGGCCGCCCCGGCTTCAGCGGCGCGCAAGTCGACGCCGTGCTGCTGCTGTACGGCGTGTTCGCCGGCATTGGCGTGTTCATCAGCGGCCGTGCGATCGATCGCCTCGGCAGCGGGAAGGTACTGCTCGTCTGCCTGGTCGTGATGATGCTGTCGTACGAGAGCCTGACCGTCAGCGCGCTGCACCTGGAACCCGCGCATGCGCGCGTCGCGATCCTAATCGCGATCGCCGCGTGGGGCGCGGCTGGCTGGGCTTTCAACCCGGCCCAACAGACCAATCTGATCGGCATCGCCGGCCTTGACGTCGCGCCAGTCTCACTGTCGCTCAATTCATCGTTCACGTATCTCGGCTTCGCGATCGGCGCGGCGCTTGGATCGTTCATTGTCGCGTACAGATCTGTGATGGACATCGGCGCGATCGGCGGACTGTGCGAGCTCGCGGCACTGGTCATCACGCTGGCGGCCCACCACCATGCCCGGCGCGCGGCAACGCGCGTTCATATCGCGACCCAGACCGCCGCCCCGCGCGCCAAACGCTCGACGCAGCCATGACACGGCGCCTACGCCAGACAATGAAGGAGACACCAAGAGCCGGGAAGCAAGCAATGTGTTGTACGACACCGGCCGAACTGGAGCGACGCCAAGCGCGACTGCCCGCCAATTCTGGTGGCAACTCGTCGCTGGGTTCAGTCGGGCCAGCGAACGCTCTCCTATGCTGCCCACGCGCGTTCAGACGTCGGTTCTTTCCATTTGCACCTGACTCTACGTTAGCTTTTATGGTTGACACCGACGACTAAGAAAACAATGCGACTAAAAATCGGCGAACTGGCGAAGAAGGCGGGATTGAGTGTCCGTACCCTGCACCACTACGACGCAATCGGACTACTGTCACCGTTGCAGCGTACAGACGGAGGCGCGCGCCTATATGGGCAGGACGACCTGATCCGTCTGCATCGCATTGAGGCCCTGAAACGGTTCGGGTATTCGCTGCCGGACATCAAGGCCAGCCTCGATGGGCAACCAACACTCATTCCGCTGCAGCTTCTGCAACGTCAGATCGCTGAGCTGAATGCGCAGGCATTACGCGCGCAGCGTCTTGGCCGTCACTTGCAATACATCGTTGACATGGTCTCCGCGGGCAGTGAGATCGCGGCGGCCGATTGGATGAACGCTCTGGAGCTGATGAACATGTACCAAAAGCATCTTGATGACGATGAACTCGATGCGCTGTTGGCATCCGGGCATGAGACGGTACCGCCGTTGGATCCGGCATGGACCGTTCTGATAGACGAGGTGCGCGTTGCCATGCAGAAGGCGCTGCCGACCGAAAGCGAGGCGGCCCAGGCTTTGGCCTGGCGCTGGATCAGGCTCGTGATCCGAATGACCCATAACGACCCAGACCTCGCGACCAAGCTGATGCTGATGCAGCTCCACGAGCCTCGCGCCAGGCAGATCGTCGGCATTACGGTAGAGATGCTGGAATGGATCGACGTGGCCTTCATGCACGCGCGTTGCACGCTGTTCGCCAAGTACCTCAGCCCAGAACAGGCCGACGAGGTGCGGCGTCGCCAATTCGCCACCGCGAAAAATCATGCGTGGCCGGCGCTGGTGGTAGAACTGAGGGCAAATATGGAAGCGGGCGTCGATGCCAGTGCCGCGCCGGTACAGGCGATCGTCAAACGCTGGCAGCAACTGTTTCGCGACAGCTTTTGCGGAGATGACGCAGTCCTGGAGGCGCGCGTGCGCGATGCCCTGATGCGTGAACCGGATCTGCAACTGGGCGTGGGCCTCGACGATTCGCTGTTGGCCTATCTGCACAAGGCGCATATCGTCGGCCGCGACATGTCGCCAGTCGACGCCGGACCCAAGCCGAGCGCGTTGATGGTGGCGACGCAGCGGGCCGCGCATCAACTGCTTGATCGGCCGTTGGTGCTTGATGATCCTGTTGCGCTGACCATTCTCGGTGCCACCGAAGCAAAGGTGCTGCGTGACAACATCGACCGGTTCCGCGATCCGACGTCGGTGGGAATGCGTAGCTCCGTGATCGTGCGCAGCCGTCTTGCCGATGACGTGTGGGGCGAGGCTGTCGAACGCGGTATTCGCCAGTACGTGGTTCTCGGGGCGGGGCTCGATACCAGCGCGTTCCGGTATCCCGGTACACTGGCTCGTATCTTCGAGGTTGATTTGCCGGCAACACAGGAGTGGAAGCAGGCCCGTCTGCGCGAGGCCGGCATAGCAGTGCCGCAGTCGCTGCATTTCGTGCCGGTCGACTTCGAGAGCGTCAGGCTGGCAGAGGGATTGGCGCGTGCGGGTTTCGATGCTGATTCGCCGGCCATTTTCAGTTGGCTCGGCGTGACGATGTATCTCGACGAGGTCGCAGTCATCGAGACGTTGCGCTTCATCGCCGGTTGCGCCAAAGGCAGTGCGGTCCTGTTCGAGTATGTAACGCCACTTTCGAGCTTGCCGCCGATCATGCGTATCGCGATGGAGCAGTTGACGGCGCAATTCGCCGAGCGCGGTGAGCCGTGGAAAACTTTCTTTGAACCGGCCGCCATTACCGAGACGCTGGGTGCATTGGGATTCAGCCGTACCAATGCGTGGACTCTCGAGGAGTTGAACCAGCGCTATCTTGCGAATCGCGATGACGGATTGCTCATCGGTGTGACACCCGCGCGTCTGATTCTCGCAACGGTCTGAGCTACTTCCCGGGCTGAGGCGTTCCATACCCCTGTCCAGATATGCTCGACTTGCACTTCGACCACGTACTGATTTCAACGTCTCCTTCGGGGAACATTGAAGGACTGCTCCGGGTCGATCACGGCGCGTGACGAAGTGAGGGCCGAGCGATCTCAGACCTGATCTGACGCTGACTGTGAGATCAGGTGTCGACTTACGCAGCTTAGAGGCATCGAGCGCTCACCTTGGCGGAGCGCGTCATATCGGCTAGTCACGCGATGCATGCGCCGACATAAGCCGCTTGTTATTTATCGGGACGCTTGTCGCGCTTCTTCCTGTTAGCCTCCCCCGCCCGGAGTGCCGTCAGCCCGAGACTCAACGCCATCACACCAAGTAACGCCAGGAAGTACCACCCCCAAGAGAACCGCAAATCCACGGCAACCTCCGCTGTCGCCCTCCACTGCATCGCTATGCAGACCCGTTCTCCAATTCTAGAAGTCGCGCGCCGAAACGGTTAGCCCAGAAACTGGTGCGCCGCAGCAGGTCCGGCCGCGGGGTGCTGGGCCGCACGAGGTGCTGACCGGTATGTGAGGGATTCCAGCAACTATTCGAGCTACCCATGCTTTAGTATTCTACGCGTCGTCCGCATGACCTCCCGCTCCTTGTGCGTCTGCTTGACGAGTGTCCTCCGTGTACGCGCGAGCACAGACAGTACAGCGTAGCCACGCTAGGCGGTCCACGTGCACAACAACATCGATGAATGGCCCTGGTTCCATTAACCCCGCAGTGCGACCAGCGTCACTGGAGAAGCGAAACAATGCGTTCAACTGTGTTTCCCCTGAGAGCCCTTGCATGTCTTGCCAGCCTGGGCATCCTGACGTATGGCACCCGTGGACTTGCGTCGCATCAGCATTTGCACATCGCCTATGTGGCGCTCACGACTATCGGAGTAGTTTCCGGAGCGCTGTTCACCGGGACGTGGTCACTTAAGGCATAGCTGATAATTAATAAATTTATGACTTAGTGCAAGACCGAGAATTTAAGTCGCAGTTTAAAGTTTAACCCAACCCCCTACTCCATTGAAGCTCAAGGGGATTCGTCTTCGACAAACTATATATTCAGTATTAACCTACGGTTTTCCGTTAATCTCGCTCAAATAACGAACGATCTGCTCAATCTGATCGACGGCGAGCGGCGCGTCGTACACCGCGCGCATCTTGCTCACCTCTGCCTTCCAATCTTGAAACGACAACGGTGGTTGCCGGGTTATCATTCCAGTGGAGCGACAGATCACGCATTGTGAATTCGCGAGATCCGTCCCATTCCAGGAGGCAACGTCGCACCACCATTGGGTAGCCGGACTTCGACGGTGCTGGTTGCCATGTCGCCGACTGTGTTCGGCGCCGCCGAACTGGACTGACCACATCCGCTCCGAACACCGGTCTTACACCCTCTGAATTATTAAAGCCGCGAGCAATCGGCAGCCACATGTTGCCCCGTAGCACCAGTTGGTCGCCCAGACAGCAACCATTTGATTTCTCAGTAGTATTTATTAGGGCCGGTCCGCAAGGGCTTATGTAGGTTGGATTGCGCGAACCGGAAATTCTTATAGAAATCAAGGTCACCCCACGTTAAGGCGCGCCGGCCATCCGCGTCCGCGCACAGCGCGGCGGCCGCCGGCCCCACTTCCAGGGCAGCGGGACTTTTTTTGGGGAATTCGACGGGGTCGAGCAGCTGGCTGAACAATGACCGTGCGCCGCTTGGTCTTCTCTATGCGAGGCCGAAGGGTATAGGTTTTGCTGACCGGCCGTCGTCTACAACAACGACATCTGGCTCGAAGTGCTTTCGTGGATCGCTTGATCGGCTTCCTTCGCGGGCGGGCCCCGTCGAGTTGCGGATTGTGCATGTCCGTTTGGCACTTCGATTTCGCTGATCTGCTGATACTTGCGTGCCCAGTCGGCCCCGAGTACATCGGCGGAGAACACGACACCCGGCGCAATCTGAACAAGCTGGCTCATCGGCAGATCCTCCTAAGTGGACTGAACGTCGAAGTGCGCAGTGGCGTAGCGCGCGCTGCAGTTCCACACTTCGGCGCCGTCACGTGCGAAGGTAGCCCATCCATTTTTCGCGATCATCTCTGCGCGCGGAAATACGTCTCCGTGACCGTTTGCCGAGGCGGCAAAGACAGTCCGCTCACGACACGTCGCCCAGTATGTCCCGCCGGGTAAGGATGACGACATCGTACCCAACTGCCTATCGGTTTACTGTTCGATCAAGAACCGATCGCGGTTCTTCGCGCCCGCAATCCATTGGGGAGCCTTGCCACGCCCGCTCCAGGTCGCGCCGGTCTTCGGGTCGCGATACTTCGGCGCGATCGGCGCCCGCGTGTTTGTCGCAACGGCACGGCGCCGCCCGAAAAGCTGCTCTGGTGTGATGTCGTATTCGGCGATCTGTTCACGCATCGTCGTGATGATGCTGTCCAGTTCGGCGAGCCGGGCTTCTTCCGCTTGCTGTGCCAGAGCTTCTGCCTGCGCTTTGAGTTCGAGATAGGTAGCCATGAGTGTGAAGGGATCTCCATGTGGAAAATTGATCAGTCGGTGAGTAGCCTCTCGGTAAAGCGAAAGGCAGTCGACCAAGACGGGGCAATTATATTCCTGAAGGTGGCGCAATCGACAGCGTCATCGGCAGCTTACCCATTTGCGGGAGCAACCACGATCAGGGCGAAAGTGCAGTCGCCCGCTTGACATCCGGTCTGCGGGCGTGGAAAGTAATTCGTATTCCTACTGAATTTTACATAAATGTTATTATCGCGCGAGCTGGTTGTAGTATGTTTACAGCTGTTGCGTTTTTCGGGCATCCGGCGACGGTAGCTCAAGGCTTCCAGGCGGATTCTGTGCAACAAATTCAGCCATCCGTCGACCCAACACCTTTGACTGAGTTCGCAAGCTCGTTTATTCGTCGCGCAAGGTCGGCAATCTCTTGGATCGCAGCGACCGGCAACGCTTGCTTCAGGTCGTTTACTTGCTCATCAACATACTCGGCAAGCCGATCAATGTCTTTCGCATAGCGTCGAATGACAGCCCAATCCCGGCTGACAGAGACGTTTGTGCCGCAACTGTCGCATGGAACCGTATCTCCATTGCGACTGCGGCCCGAAAAAAACACTTGGCTGCCATAGCCACATTTGGCGCAGCGATAGACGTACCGAACTACGAACGGATCGGTCGTGGTTTCGTCATTGACCGCTGGCATATCAGCTTCCTTTTATTTGAGCGAACGCAACAGCCGGCCGCAAGTACCAAGAATCAACGGGAAATTTGAGAATGGCTTTGACACAGCATGCGCCGCTTTTCCGATGGTTATCCTGCGTGACGCTACGCTTTAGCAGCGTTATCAGCAAGATAGCTGGAGGCGTCAAAATCGTACTTCCGCACGCTACCGTCCGACTCGAAGCATCCTATCGTTCTCAACGAGCCTGATTCAAAATCGAGCAGGTACACGCGACGGTCAACGTTGCCAATCGCCATGGTGCCGTCGTAGTGAAGATCGCCGTCTTCATCGCAGATCAGTCGCCCGTCCGCAGTCACCACGCAAGACCGCATCTTGAACTCCGACGGCAAGATATCTTTGGTGTCGTAGGAATCGACCGCCTCGAAGCCGTCGGGCATCCGGTAGGGAAATTTCACAAAACTTAGTAGAGACATGGTTTTCCTGTTCGACGCGCTGTCGGCGTTTCCTATGCGCCGCATGTACTGAGAGACGAACTTAGGGACGGACAAAATGGCGCTTCTCCAACTTGCTTGCTGAGGCGTGCCGATCACACGGAGAAAAATTCGGCGATGCCTGCCAACGCCGTACCGACAGCGATACCGAAAGCACATACTGCAAGCAATTCCGAAAGTTTCCGTTGTGTGATTGCGCGGCGAATTGTCACCTTGTCTGCAACTCCTGGCGCAATAAAATACGCGGTCGCTCCTTCGGCGTCGGTGGAAGTACGTACGGTGCCGTCCTCAAGCGCCGTCGCCAGTGCCGCTGGCATTGGCAAATAGGTCGCGAGAATCCATCGAATCGTCTTCAAGGACGTCGTCCGATCCGTCTTATCTTGCGCTCTGGCTGTCGTCGGCCGGGGCGAGTGAGCTACTTCCGCCCGGATGTCCAGCAGCCCACAGCCTCGCCAGTTCAGCAGGCACTGTCTTGCCGCTGCCAATCGTGTCAATCACACAGGTGTGGCCCACGTCGCTTGTGTGAGGCGTGAACACAAGCGGTTCGATCTTCTCATCCATCGTATCCCCAGAGATTACATGACCCAGAAGTAGGAGGCGGTCACGAGGCCAAGTGCCACGCTGATGGTAGCGGCAGCCATCAAGACGAGCCTATCGCCGTCTGTCAGTGAATTGTCCTCGTTCGAGACGGTTGCAACGAGGAGCGCCGCGACGAGGTCCGCGGCAAACAGCGTCAGAATGACGGCCGTACCGTTCTTAGGCATCGGTCGCCCCAATGTGGCGGCGATCGAGAACAGCAGAATCATCGTGGTGATCGGAAGTCCAAGCGCCATCAAGCGCGCAGTGCCCCCGGCCGTGGCACCTTTCATGGACTCACGAATTCGACCGATCATCGTGGAACTGGCTGACATTTGCGATCTCTCTGCGTATGGAATCGGCTTAAGTCGACGCTATGGTAGTCCATTCAAATGCGTCATTTCCCCCAAAAGCTGTGCGAAATTGACCGTCTTTTGGGGATTGCGAGAAGCTGGCACTCGTAGTAGCAATGGAGCGTATTTGGCGAGCTCAAGGAACTGGTTTGCCCATCAGGTCCTATATCGGCATTTTCGGCTCCAGCTTGAGACGCCCGGGAGATGTGCCGGTATCGATCTTTGGACCGGCCAGAGTTTCATAGACACTCACGAGCCGTTTAGCGCGTAGCGCCGCTCAAACTCTGGACCGGCCAGCCTTTCGTAGACATCTTCGAGCCATAATTTATGGCAACCGAGGAGGTCAGTATGAGCGGCAAGCG
>NZ_CABVPW010000024.1:0-143236 GCF_902499025.1 Burkholderia lata
AGGCGCGCGCCGAGCCAGCGCAGCGCGCGCGGCCGGCCCGGCCGCGACAACGCGAGTGCGGCAGCGCGCTGGCCGCGCGCCGCCAGTTTCGGCGCGAGCTTGCGGAACATGAAGAGCACGCTGGCGGCGACCAGCACCGCGATCGCCGCGTATTGCCAGGCAAGGGCCGCGCTCATGTCAGCGCCCGTGCGATCTGGTAGGTGACGAACGACGCGGCATACGCCATCACGAACATGTAGCTGAACGAGATCGCGACGTTGCGCCAGGAGCCCGTCTCGCGACGGATCACCGCCAGCGTCGACATGCATTGCGGCGCGAACGCGAACCACGCCAGCAGCGACAACGCGCTGGCGACCGAGAAGTTGGCGGCGAGTGCGTGGCCGACGCTCGCGATGTCGGCGTCGCCGCCGCTCACCGCGTAGACCGTCGCGAGCGCCGCGACGGCGGTTTCGCGCGCGGCGAACGCGGGGATCAGCGACAGGCTGATCTGCCAGTTGAAGCCGAGCGGCGCGAACACGTACTGCAGGCCGCGCCCCAGGTAGCCGGCGAACGAATAGTCGATTGCGGGGCCGACCGCGCCGGGCGGCGGCGACGGGAACGTCGAGATGAACCACATCAGCACGGTCAGCGCGAGAATCACGCCGGTCAGCCGCTTCATGAAGATCGAGCCGCGCTCCCACAGGCCGATCGCCACGTCACGCACGCGCGGCAGGCGATACGACGGCAGCTCCATCAGCAGCGCGTGCTCGCCCTGCGGGCCGCGCACCTTCTTCATGATCCAGCCCACCAGCATCGCGCCGCCGATGCCTGCCGCGTACAGCACGAACAGCACGACGCCCTGCAGGTTGAAGACGCCCAGCACGCGCTGCGACGGGATGAATGCGCCGATCAGCAGCGCGTACACCGGCAGGCGCGCCGAACACGTCATCAGCGGCGCGACCAGGATGGTCGCCAGCCGGTCGCGCGGGTCGGTAATGCTGCGGGTGCCGAGCACGCCGGGAATCGCGCAAGCGAAGCTCGACAGCAGCGGAATGAACGAGCGGCCGGTGAGCCCGACCGACACCATCATCCGGTCGAGCAGGAACGCGGCACGCGGCAGGTAGCCCGACTCCTCCAGCACCAGGATGAACAGGAACAGCACCAGGATTTCCGGCAGGAAGCCGAGCACGGTGCCGAGCCCGCCGATCAGCCCGTCGGTGACGAGGCCGCGCAGCGGCCCGTCCGGCAAATGTGCGCCGGCCAGCGTGCCGAGCCACCCGAAGCCGTCGCCGATCGCGTCGGTCATCGGCTTGCCGATCGAATACACGGCCTGGAACACCAGGAACATCACGCCGGCAAGAATCACGAGCCCGAGCACCGGATGCAGCGCCCAGCGGTCGATCCGGTCGTCGCGCACGTCGGTGGCACGCGGCATCTCGACCGCGGCCGCGAGCAGCGCGCGCACGCGCGTGTGGATCGCGTCGGGATCGGCCGTGCCGGTCGCGGGCGGCTGGCTGGCCGGCGCCGCGGGCGGGTTCACGACGGCGCGGTCGAGCACGTCGACAAGCCGGCTCGCGCCACCGCGCCGCACGGCCACCGTCTGCACGATCTGCACGCCCAGCTCGCGCGCCAGCACGTCGACGTCGATCCGGATACCGCGGCGTTCGGCCGCGTCCATCATGTTCAGCGCCAGCACGACCGGCCGGCCGAGGCGCTGCACTTCGAGCACGAAACGCAGGTGCAGGCGCAGGTTGGTCGCATCCGCCACGCACACCACGAGGTCGGGCGGCGCTTCGCCCGGGTGGCGGCCGAGCAGCACATCGCGCGTGATGCGCTCGTCGGGGCTCGTCGATTCGAAGCTGTACGCGCCGGGCAGGTCGAGCACCTGGATCTGCCGGCCCGACGGTGCGACAAAACGCCCCATCTTGCGCTCGACCGTGACGCCGGCATAGTTCGCGACCTTCTGCCGGCCGCCGGTCAGCTGGTTGAACAGTGCGGTCTTGCCGCAGTTGGGGTTCCCGACCAGCGCGATACGGAGTGCCGTGGTGCTCATGACTGGCCGCCCTCCTGCACGCTCACGCTGACGCGCTCCGCTTCGGCGCGGCGCAGCGCGAAGCGGGTCGAGCCGACCTGGATCAGCAGCGGATCGGCGCCCCACGGCCCGCGTGCCACGACGCGTACCGGCTCGCCGCGCACGAAGCCGAGATCGCGCAGGCGCTGGGCGATGGGGTCGTCGGGCCGCACGTCGTCGACATGGTCGACCAGGGCCGGCGTGTGTTGGGTCAGATTCGAGAGGCGCATGGCGGGGAATGCTACGGAAGAAAAATGAAAATCGTTCTCATTATAAGTGGGCGGCGGTAGTCGCGACTTGACGGCCGGTATCAAACGGCTCGATCTCGGCGGGAAACGAGGGGAATGAAGCGGGCCCCGCGCGCGGGGCCCTCGATGGTTGCGGCCGTGGCTGCCGCTTCAGGACGAATGGGCCGTCGGGGCCGCCAGCGCGATGGGCGCGACGGCGAATGCGCGCACGATTACTTCACGGTGAACGCGTAGTGCCCTTGCGTGCGGTGGCCGTCGAGCGCGACGGCCACCCATGCGACCGTGTACACGCCCGGCGTCAGCGGGTTCAGCGCGACGGACATGTGCTTGCGGTTCGACGCGTCCACCTCGGCCTTGCCGTTCGTGACCGCGTGACCCTGCGCGTCGGTCACGGCGATCGAGCTGAACGCGGGTTCGAGCCCGTCGTCGAAATCGATCGCGACGCGCGGCGGCGATGCGGTCACGGTCTCGCCTGCGGATGGCGCCTGATGCGTCGGAAAGGCATGGGCATGCGCGAACTGCGCGCCGGCGAGCAACAGCGCGGCAGCGGCCACGCGCATCCTGGTCAAGTGGTTCATGGTGTCTCTCCGTCGATCAGAAAAGCGGCTTGCCGAGCGAGCCGGGGAACAGGTCGTCGAAATACAGATGCGCGTCGAAGAGCACGCCGACGTGATTGCCGCTCGCCCGGTTGACCGGGATCTGCGCTTCGATGCCGAATTGACCGTAGCGATTGAGCCACAGCACGCCGGGGTTGATCGTCCCGGTCGTCTGGCCCGAACACGCGCCCGCGGTGCAGGTGCTCATCGGCGCCTCGACGACGAAGACCATGTTGCTGAGCGGCTGCGGCAGGCCGAGGTTCTTCACCTGCTGCTGCAGGTACGGGATGCTGTATTGCAGCGTCACGCCCCAGCCGAGCGAATTCGGCCCCTGGTCGGACGACGCGGTGGTCAGGTTCGGCCCGAGTTCGGCCGTGAGCGCGAACGGACGCAGATAGCCGAGCGACGCGGGCAGATCGCCGAAGCCCTTGCCGACATAGACGGCCGGCGTGAAGGTCGAGTACGCGTTCGCGATCGATTTCGCGCCAGTGCCGCCGATCGCTGTTTTCAGGCCGACCGACGCCATGAATTCATGCGCGGCGTTCGTGTAGGCGAGGTACTTCACGCCGAGCGTCACGTTGTCCCAACCCTTCGCGGAGCCGCCGTCCGGCGCGTTCTGCGACACGTACTGGCTGGCGACGCTGAATGCGAGGTTCTTCGTGATCAGCTTGTCCCACTCGTACGACACGGTATTGACGTTGATGTTGTTGCCGTTGCCATCGGGGGACTTGATATGGCCGAACTGCGTGTCGAATTCGTCACCGACGCCGGGGTCGTCCACCGTCATCGTCGCGGGAAAAACGCGATCGCCCACCACGGCGTGCGCGTTCGCGAAGGAAGCATGGGACAGGCCGGCCAAGGCGGCCAGCAGCGCGGCACATGCGCGGGGCGCGTGCCGTTCGTTCAAGCGGGGCATGTTGTGTGTTCTCCGGTTGTCGTTCGATGCCGTCGCGCCGATGCGCGACGAACGGCCGCTCGCTCCAGTCGCGAAGCGGCGGCGTGTCAGGCAGAAAAATCAGACGAACTCAGGAGAACGCGGGAGGCGCGCGCGATTGCGCGACGGTATGGACGAGACGGATGCGGGCCGGAATCGATGCCGCCACGATCGGCCGCTGCGAATCCGGAAGCGGAACGGCGAATGCGACGGCATGGCCCGGCAGCGCGGCGGCGTGGGCAACGAAGCTGCAATAAGGACAAGCGTGCCAGTGCGCTTTGACGCCATGCGCGGGTTTGCTGTCATCGTGCGCGACCACCACTTCGTCGACGCCGGCCGTGCAATAAACCGCCAGCGCATCGACGAGCCTGTGACGCGACGCCATCATCTGCGAGACCGCAGGGGCGAGCGCCATCATCAGGATTGCGATCAATCCGATCAGGCTGCCTGGCTTGCGGAAACGGGCGACGTGCATGACGCGCGACGAGGATGGAATGCGATGAAGGTGGTCGATTATGCCACGCTGAAATCGCGCTCAGGCGCCTGAATAACGCAGTAAACAGGCTCGATATTTCGGAAAGTCATCCGAAAGAATCAAGCCTTGAAACGACCCGCCGGGCGACGGGCCGATCGGTGCGGGGCAGTCGATTCAACCCCGCACGTGCACGTCACGCACGCGTACCTGCCACGCGCCCCGCCATCCACTTCCGGTAGCGCCGCGTCTGGCACTGCGCGGCCAGTTGCTGCCTGACCAGCGCGCGCAGCGGCGACACCTGCGGGTGCGTGCGCCGGCCTTCGCTCAGCCGCGTGAGCTGGAACTTGACGACGGCCATGTTGGCCAGCGCGCCCAGCGCCTTGTTCTTCCAGCGGATCGGTTCCAGCACCGGTGCGCTGTCCTTGCCGGCCCGCCAATCGCGCGGCAGGTTCGGCTCGATCGACAGCGCGGTCGCGATGCCGACCATCGCCACGCCGCTGTCGACCACCTGCTCGGCAACCACGCGGCGCCGGATGCCGCCCGTGACCATCAGCGGCATCCGCGCGACGGCCGTGATGTCGCGCGCGAATTCGAGGAAATACGCTTCGCGGGCCAGCGTGCGCCCGTCGCGCGCCTCGCCCTGCATCGCCGGCACTTCATAGCTGCCGCCCGACAGTTCGACGAGATCGACGCCAAGCGGATTCAGCAGTTCGACCACGCGCTTCGCATCGTCCGCGCTGAAGCCGCCGCGCTGGAAATCGGCCGAGTTCAGCTTGACCGCGACGGCAAACGCCGGCGACACCGTCGCGCGCACCTCCCGCACGATATCGAGCAACAGGCGCGCGCGATTCTCGATGCTGCCGCCCCACTGGTCCTGCCGGCGGTTCGCGAGCGGCGACAGGAACTGGCTCAGCAGATAGCCGTGCGCCGCGTGAATCTCCACGCCGGTGAAGCCGCTCTGCTCCGCGAGTTGCGCAGCACGCACGAAGCGCCGCTGCACGTCGGCGATATCGGCCTGCGTCATCTCCTTCGGCACCGGGAACTGCTTCGACAGCGCGCCGAGCGCGAGCGGCACGGCCGACGGCGCGAGCGTCGTCTGGCCGAGCGCCGCCTGCATCTGGCGCCCCGGATGGTTGATCTGCATCCAGACCTGCCCGCCGCCCGAGCGCGCGATCTGCGCCCAGCGGCGGAAGCGGTCGAGATGCGCATCGCTCTCGAGCACGACGCCGTTCGGCCCCGTCATCGCGCGGCCGTCCACCATCACGTTGCCGGTCAGGATCAGGCCGACCTGGCCGTCGGCCCACGCCTGGTACAGGCGCAGCAACGCGTCGGACGGTGCGTGGTTCGCATCGGCCATGTTCTCTTCCATCGCGGCCTTGGCCAGACGGTTCGGAATCACCGCCCCGTTGGGCAGTGTCAGCGGTGTAAACAGGTTCATGGAGGGCACCCTCGATTGACGATGCCCAACGATAACTTTAAAGTCAACTTTAAGGTCAAGCCCCTTTGGAGCACAGCATGAAAATCGGCGAACTGGCGCGGGCCAGCGGTATCGCGGCGTCGCGTATCCGCTTTTACGAAGCGAGCGGCCTGCTCGAACCGGCCCGTCGGCAGGCCAACGGCTATCGGGAATACGGGTCGGAAGCGTTGACGCGGCTCGCGATCATCGACCGCGCGCAGCGCGCGGGCTTCGCGCTCGACGAAATCCGCGCGGTGCTGCCGCCCGATCTCGGCGCGTGGCCGCGCGACGAACTGCTGGTCGCGCTGCGGCACAAGGTCGACGAAATCGCGCTGCTCGAACAGCGTCTCGCGCAGAACCGGCACCATCTGCAGGTGCTGATCGACGAGATCGAGAACAAGCCGGAGGGCGAGGATTGCGCGGAAACCGCGCAACGGATGCTCGACCGGATGTGTGCGCAAGCCGACGAAGCGCGGGCATCGACGCCGGCGCCCGTGCCCGCACCGCGGCCGACGCGCAAGCGTGCATGACTGGTTACACTGCGTCACCTGACGAACCACCCACCTGCGCTGCGGCGAGACGAGTCGACGCGTGTGCGCCGGCTTCCGCAGCGCGACCTCATGACACGATCCGCATGACGATCCCCCGCATCAAAGGATTCCTCGTCGCTGCGTTGCTGACGTTCGGCATCGGCGGCGCCTACGCTACAACGTGCAGCGACACACCTTCTTCGATCCGTTGCCCGGACACCTCCGACCTTCCGCACGACATCGTCGCGCAGCTTCCCGCCGGCTACGAAGCGCTGGATGCCGCGTCGGGACGCCTGACCGACGGTGCCCGCGTCGGCTATGTCGTCGTCGCGCATCAGCCGGACGATTCGATGCGCAAGGCGTCGCTGCGCCCGCTGATGATCTTTCTGCCGGACAAGGACGGGCACTACCGGCTCGCGGCGCGCAACGACACCGTGATCATGAAAGCCGACGAAGGCGGGATGGGCGACCCGTATCTCGACGGCGTCGCCGACAACGCACTCACGATCGAACCTCGAACGTTCACCGTTGAACAGGGCGTATTCGCAGGGCCCAGCCACTGGCGCGACCGCGTGACGTTTCGCTACGACACCGCGCATCGCACGTGGGTGTTCCATCGCGAAGTGATGCGGAACTGGCGCTTCAACGACGACCCGAACGGCGATGCGTTGAAAGCCGACCCGGTGCGCGTCACGCGCGCCAATGCGGCGAAAACCGTCACGTTCGAAGCGTGGCGGCCGAGTTACTGGTGCGATTCGGCCGAGCGGCGCGACACCGATCCGGCTTGCAGCAAGGCGCATTGACGCAGACGTGGCTGCATGGCGGACGATGCGTGCGGGTAAGCGGTAAGCGTGGACGCTGCCGCACCGCACGAGCGGTGTGTCTGCCGGCACGCGCAAGTCCCCTTCCGTGGTCGTGCGTCTTTGCTTACGTCGCGGGTAATCGACGCGCGTCGCCCGCGCCGCGATCATGGCTCCATCGACGCACGAACCGCATCACATCGAGGAGCCCGCCATGACCGCCTACGCCATCGCCCACCTGCACGACGTCGAGATGTGCGACGACATCGTCGAATACCTCGAACGCATCGACGCCACGCTTGCGCCGTTCGATGGCCATTTCGCGATTCACGGCGCGCGGCCGGAGGTGCGCGAAGGCGCGTGGCGCGGCGACCTGATCGCGATCGCGTTTCCCGATCTCGACACCGCGCGCGCCTGGTACGAATCGGATGCGTACCGGCGGATCCAGCCGCTGCGTGCGCAGCACGCCAGCGGCCCGCTGATCCTGATCGACGGCGTCGACGAGCGGCACAGGGCGACCGACATCCTGCGCTGAACGGCGACGCCCTCGGCGCCAGCGACGCACGCGCCCTGCCCGCCCGCGACGCGGCAGGCGTGCGCCCGGATACCGCGTTACATCCCGTCGAGCGGTTGCCCCGGCTCCCACGCGTCGATGATCGCTTTCGCCCGCGCGCGATCATCCGCCGACAGCGCGCGTTCGAGGTCGCCGCCCACGACCTCGGAAAACCTGACCTTGTTGCTGCCTTTCCCGGCCTTCACCGCGGCAAGATAGAACGTGTAAGCGGTCAGCGGGTTCTCCTTCACGCCGCGCCCTTGCTGATAGAGCGTCCCCATGCTTTCCAGCCCAAGCGGGTCGCCCTGGCGCGCGGCCGCACGATACAGCGCAGTGGCTTTGCCGAGGTCTTCGGGCAGCTTCATCCCCATGTCGTACATCAAGCCGAGTGCGCTCTGTGCGGGCGCATAACCACGGTCGGCCGCCAGCTGGAAGCAGTCCGCCGCCACGCGGAAATAGCGCTTGGCCGGATCCTCCTCGTACCGGAACAGCCGCCACGCGATATCGTCGATCCGTACGCCCATGTCGTATTGCGTCTTCACGTCGCCATGCTGCGCGGCGATGAAGCTCCACTTGACCGCCTGCTCCTTGTCAACGTCTACGTCGCCGTAGTACTCGCCGAGCAATGCTGCCGCTTCGGCGTTACCCGCGTTCGCCGCGGTCGTCAGTTCGGGGATGGCTGTCTGGTAGTCGTCTTTCTTGTAGGCGTCCAGGCCGCCCTGCAAATCGGCAAATGCCGGCGCAACGGCCAGCGCAATGCACAGCGCCAATAGGGTCTTTTTCATTGCTCTCGATATTGTGATTGTTCGATCGGATAGCGGCGCAGCGCGACATCGTGCCCCCACGTGTCGCGCAACGCATGCAGCCGTCCGGTGCGTATCGTCGTTCTGCGGCCCCGCATGGCGGAACCTGTCGCACCGGATGGCTTTCCTTTTACCGCAATCGCAAATCCGTCGTCAATGAAGCGGCCCCTCGATTGGCCGTGCCGCCTACGCCTTCCGCTCCATCGGCTCGCCGACGACGAACCCGCCGCCCTGGAACCGCTGCGCGGGATCGTCGTAGTCGGCGGTCGGCGCCGTCACCGGGAACAACCCGGCGAACTGCTCGGAGCTGTCGCGCGGACGGAAGCCGAGGAATCCGGCCTTCGTGTTGTCCCACCACTTCACCGGGTTGTCCGACGCGCCGTACACGATCGCGTGCCCGACACGGTTCGTCAGCAGCGAGCAGCGCACCAGCTCGATGAAGTCGCGATAGCTGAGGAACGTCACGAGCATGCGCGGATTCTTTGGCACTTCGAATGATGAGCCGATCCGCAGGCACACGGTTTCGATCCCGAAGCGGTCGAAGTAGTAGCGCGACAGCGATTCGCCGAAGCATTTCGTCACGCCGTACAGGCTGTCGGGGCGCAGCGGCGAATCGGCGTCGAGCACTTCCGTGACCGGATGGAAACCGATCGCATGGTTCGAGCTCGCGAACACGACGCGCTTCACGCCGTGCTTGCGCGCGGCTTCGTACAGGTTGTACGTGCCGGTGATGTTCGCGCCGACCAGATCGTCGAACGGCGCATCGACCGAAATGCCGCCGAGGTGGACGATCGCGTCCACGCCGTCGACGAGCTGCATCACCGCGGCCCGGTCGGCCAGGTCGACGACGCGGGTTTCTTCATGCGCAGCGGCGTCGCCAAGCGTCGCGATGTCGCTGACGCGCACGACGTCGGCCCAGTCGGCGAGCGCGCCGCGCAACTGGCGGCCGAGGTTGCCGGCCGCGCCCGTCAGCAGCAGGCGCCCGAACGGTTTGCGCGCGCCGGTGGATGAGGCGTTCATTGAATCTCCTTGAATCTGACCTGAAATCTGACTGAATCGGAAAACGTTTTCCAACTATACGCGGGAGCGTCGCCGAACGTCAATGGTCGAACCCGTTCGCAGCCATCCGCACTTTCCCGATATCGGTGCGTGGCCGCACGCCCCCTTTTTCTGCCACAATCCGGCCTTACGGAACGAAAACGTTACCCTTCGAATGAAAAAAGTTTCCCCGACGATCCGCGACGTGGCAGCGGAAGCCGGCGTGTCGGTCGCGACGGTATCGAAGTACGTGAACGGCACGCAGCGCTTCTCGCCGACCGTCGAGGCACGGCTCAAGGAATCGATCGAGCGTCTCGGCTACCGTTCGAACCCGCTCGCGCGCTCGATGATCACCGGGCGCACGCGCACGATCGGCCTCGTGATCCTCGACATCAGCAACCCGCACTTCACGAACGTGGTGAAGGGCGCGAACCGCGTCGCGCTGCAGCACGACTACACGCTGCTGCTCGTCGATACCGAGGAGAACCAGGCGCGCGAACGCTCGCTGATCGAGGCGCTCGCGCAGCGCGTCGACGGGCTGATCGTCAGCACGCGGATGCCGGATGAAGAAGCCGGCTGGATGCTCGATCTCAACAAGCCGCTCGTGCTGCTGCGGCGCAGCCCCGGCCTGCCGATTCCGAGCGTCGGCATCGACAACCGGCTGTCGACCTACATGCTCGCGCGCCACCTGCTCAATCTCGGGCACACGCGCATCGCCTATCTCGGCTTCGGCACCGCGCGTGTGAACGACGAACGGATCCAGGGCGCGCGCGACTGTCTCGCGGAAGCCGGGCTCACGCTCGACGTGCACGATGCGCATGCGCCGACCGCCGAGGCCGGCGAGCGTGCGTGTTCGCGCGTGATGCTCGGGCCGCAGCGCCCGCAGGCCGTGATCTGCTACAACGACCTGATCGCGCTCGGCTTCATGAAGGAAGCCGCGTCGCTCGGTTTCCGGCTGCCGCAGGATGTCTCGGTCGCGGGCATCGACAACGTGCCGTACGGCGAATACGCGGCGCCCGCGCTGACGACCGTCGATATCCAGAGCGAGAACATGGGCGAGCTCGCGATGCAGAAGCTGATCGATGCGCTGGCGGGCCGTACCGATGCGAGCTATTCGACGTTCGAGCCGCGGCTGATCATGCGTGCGTCGACGGCCTCGGTCGGCTGAGCGCCCTGCTTCGAGTCATCAAAAGAAAACGCGCCGCCCTTGGGCGGCGCGTTCGTTTGCGCGCACGCGATGAGACGATTGCGCGATCGCCTCGTCACGCGTCGAGTTGCGCAGGCTTCATCTTCGGCGTGAGCACGTGCATCACGCCCAGCGCGATCAGGTAAGCCGACGCACCGATCGCGAACAGCACCCAGTAGTGGCCCGTGCGTTGCAGCACCTGGCCGATCACTTCCGAGAACAGCACGCCGCCGATCGAACCGGCCATCCCGCCGATACCGACCACCGATGCCACCGCGCGGCGCGGGAACAGGTCGGATGCCGTCGTAAACAGGTTCGCCGACCAGCCCTGGTGCGCGGCGGCAGCGAGGCCGACGATCAGCACCGCGGCCCACAGGCTCTGCACCTGCGACACGAACGCGATCGGCAGCACGCAACATGCGCAGATCAGCATCGCCGTCTTGCGTGCGCCGTTCACACTCCAGCCCGCACGCAGCAGCATCGACGACAGCCAGCCGCCGCCGATGCTGCCGACCGTCGTCAGCGCGTAGATGCAGACGAGCGGCAGGCCGATGTGCTGCATGTCCATCCCGCGCGATTCGTTGAGCCACTTCGGCAGCCAGAACAGGTAGAACCACCACACCGGGTCGGTCAGGAACTTGCCGATCAGGAACGCCCACGTCTCGCGCTTGCGGATCAGCTCGCCCCAGCGCGGCGCACCGGCGTTCGCGTTCGCCGCGTCGAGCGCTTCCGCTTCGTCGCGCGGCTCGTTGTACTCGGCGGCGAGCGCGCGCGTATCGGCCTGCCGATAGAACACGAGCCACACCGCGAGCCACACGAGGCCGATCGCGCCGATGATCACGAACGCCGCGCGCCAGCCGTAGGCCACCGCGATCGCCGGGATGATCGCCGGCGCGAACACCGCGCCGATGTTCGCGCCCGAGTTGAAGATGCCGGTGGCGAGCGCGCGTTCGCGGCGCGGGAACCACTCGGCCGTCGTCTTGATTGCGGCCGGGAAGTTGCCGCCCTCGCCGATCCCGAGCAGCGCACGCACGAACGCGAAGCCCATCACCGAGCCGACCGCCGCGTGCAGCATCGCGGCGATGCTCCACACCAGCATCGCCAGCGCGTATGAAATGCGCGTGCCGAGCCGGTCGACGATGCGCCCGAAGCCGAGCAGGCCCAGTGCATAGAACGCGGAAAACGCCATCACGATGCGGCCGTACTGCACCTGGCTCCAGCCGATGTCGTGCTGGAGCATCGGCGCGAGCAGGCCGAGGATCTGCCGATCCATGTAGTTGATGACGGTCGCGAAAAACAGCAGCGCACAGACGGTCCAGCGGTAGCGGCTGGCGGCAGCGCGCACGGCGCCGACGACGGCAGATTGCATGAATGTCTCCGATGCGCGGCCGCGCCCGTCGCGCCGCACGATGTTCGTTGACCGGCGACCGGCGCCGGGGCGGACGGCGGCGCGCTTGTCGCGCACGGCCGATTCCGCCGATCAATCTGGAAAACGTTTTTCAAAGGATAGGGCGTGTGCCGGCGCCCTGTCAGTCGGGGATTTCGATGAGTCATCTCAAATTGGTCGCGGCAAAAGAGACGACTGTTTCGCGACGTGGCATTAACCGTTTTTCCCGGATTTTCCCAACGGGGGCGCGCGGAGACGGCCGCCGATACACATGTCCGATTCCAGCCAGAATCGGGGGGCGGGATGGTTTACAGTCGTCTCATGCGCCTCGATCCCGACACTTGCTACGACGCCCTGCTCTCGCGGAACCGCCGCTTCGACGGCTGGTTCTTCGTCGGCGTCGCGACGACGGGCGTGTATTGCCGCCCCGTCTGCCCGGTGAAGCCGCCGAAAGCGCAGAACTGCAGCTACTACCCGACCGCCGCGGCCGCCGAGAAAGCCGGCTTTCGACCCTGCATGCGCTACCGGCCCGAGCTCGCGCCCGGCCACGGGCTGCTCGACCTGTCCGGCAATCTCGCCGACGCGGCCGCCACGCTGATCGAGGACGGTTTCCTGAACGCCCATTCCGTCGATGCGCTCGCGCAGCGCGTCGGCGTGACCGAACGCCACCTGCGACGAATCTTCGGCGCGCAGTTCGGCGTGTCGCCAGTTGAGTTCGCGCAAACGCACCGGCTGCTGATGGCCAAGCGGCTGCTGACCGATACCGCACTGCCGGTGGCTGTCGTCGCGTCGACAGCCGGGTTCGGCAGCGTGCGGCGCTTCAACGACCTGTTCCTGCAGCGTTACGGCCTCAATCCATTGCGGCTGCGCAAAGGGGCCCGCGCATCGGCCGATGGCGACATGACGTTCCCGCTGCCGTACCGGCCGCCGTTCGCGTGGGACGACCTGATGCGCTTTCTCGCGCAGCGGCAGATCGACGGTGTCGAGCGGATCGATGCACAGGGTTATGCGCGCATCGTCGAATTGCCGAACCGGAATGGCAACAGCACCGGCGGTAACGGGCGCGTGGCCGGCTGGTTGTCGGTCACGCACGTGCCGCAGCGCTTCGCGCTGGCCGTCACCGTGTCGCCCGCGCTGACGCCGGTCGTGCCGGCCGTGCTCGCGCGCGTGCGGCGACTGTTCGATCTCGACAGCCGCCCCGACGTGATCGATGCGCATCTCGGCGAACTCGCGAGCGGCTCGCCGGGCCTGCGTGTCCCCGGCGCGTTCGATGGTGTCGAGATTGCGATCCGCGCGATTGCGGGTGAACGGCTTGCGGCGACGCGTGCGGGCACGCCGGTGCTGGCGCGCATCGCCGAGCGCTTCGGCACCTCGATCGAAGGCGCGCCGCCGGGCCTCACGCATGCGCTGCCCTCCGCCGCGACGCTGGCCGCCCTGCCGCCTTCCGCACTTGAAGCGATCGGCATCGCGCGCGACGCCGCACTGGCGATCGTGTCGCTCGCCCGCGCAGTCGACGACGGCGCGCTCGCGCTCGAACCGATGGCGCCGCTCGACGCGACGCTTGCCGCGCTGCGCGCGCTGCCCGGCTTCGACGAACGCGCGGTGCAATACGTCGCGATGCGCGCGATGGCATGGCCGAACGCGTTCCCGGCCGACGATGCGTGGCTGCCCGCCCGCACCGAACGCGCCCGTGTGCCATCATCCGCGCCGCATGCGGCGCGCTGGGCGCCGTGGCGCGCGTATGCCGCACTGCACGTGTGGCGCCTTCATGGAGATGTGTTGCGATGACTCCCGCTCACCTGATTCCGAGCCCGCTGGGCGACATCGCCGTGCGCATCGAGGACGACGCGCTGACCGGCCTCTACTTCGTCGGCCAGAAATACTTCCCGCCGGTTGCGATCGTGACCGAAGCGAACGCGCTCGCGAAGTCGCCGCTTGCGCGCAAGGTCGCGGAAGAAGTCGCCGAGTACTTCACCGGCATGCGCGAGACGTTCTCGGTGCCGATTCACTTGCGCGGCACCGCGTTTCAGCGACGCGTATGGAAGGAACTGCTCGCGATTCCGTTCGGCGAACTCGTGACGTATGGCGACATCACCGAGCGCGTCGGGCTGCCGATGAGCGGCGCGCGCGCCGTGGGCGGTGCGGTCGGCCGCAACCCGGTGTCGATCATGGTGCCGTGCCATCGCGTGGTCGGCGCATCGGGCAGCCTGACCGGTTATGCGGGCGGCATCGACCGCAAGCGCGCGCTGCTGTCGCTCGAAGGTGCGGGGTTCGAGCGCGGCGCCCACCATCCGGTACAGCAGGCGCTCGCGTTCTGAGTCGTGGCATAAGGACGCGTCACGCGCTCAGCACGGGCCGGCGCGCTTCACGCTTCGCGTACGCGCCGGGCGTCACGCGGAATTTCGCCTGGAACAGCGCGATGAACGACGACGTCGAGTCGTAGCCCAGTTGCGCGGCCACCGTGCCGATCGGCTCGCCCGCATCGAGCAGCGGCAGCGATGCCAGCAGCCGCACTGCCTGCCGCCATTCGGTGAACGACAGCCCCGTGTCCTGCCGGAACAGCCGCGACAGCGTGCGGCGCGTCGCGCCGACCTGATGGCCCCATTCGTCGAGACTGCGCGTATCGCCCGGATACGCATGCAACGCCCGCGCGATTTTCAGCAGACGCGGATCGCGCGGCAGCGGCACCGTCAGCGGCGCCGCGCGCATCCGTGCGATCCGGTCGGCGATCAGGCAGACGAGCGCGCCGTCCGGCCCCGTCTCGTCGTAATTCACCGGCAATTCGGCCGTCGCGATCACCAGCTCGCGCAATAGCGGCGTCATGCAGAGGATCGCGCAATCGTCGTGCACGTCGTCGCGCGCGATTGCTGCGTCGAGATACAGGCTGTGGAACGCGACGCAATCGCGCGTCGACACCGCATGCGGCACGTGCGGCGGAATCCACATCGCATAGTGCGGCGGCAGCAGGTGCCGGCCCGACGGCGTCGACACCTCGAGCACGCCGCTCGTCGCATACATCAGCTGCGCCCACGGATGACTGTGCGCGTCGACATTCGCGTTGCCGGGAATCTCGAACGCACGCACGTACAGCGGCCTCGGCAGGCGCGCCATCGGCGGCACCGCGTAAGGGTCACCCGGTTGTCCCGCCAGCAACATAAGACGTCCTCCGAAGGTCATTGCACGAACGAGCGCGATGCTACCGTGACGGCTCTTCTTTCACATGGCTTCCGCTCATGAGCGCTCATACCCGCACCACCCGCAAGACCGTCACCGCGATCCGTTCGACCAAGGGCATCGGCAGCCTCGTGTCGCTGACCGCGTATTCCGCGCCGATGGCGAAGCTGGTCGACGAGGTGGCCGACGTGATCGTCGTCGGCGACTCCGTCGGCATGGTGCTGTACGGGATGCCCGATACGCTGCGCGTCACGCTCGACATGATGATTGCACACGGCGCGGCTGTCGTACGCGGCGCCGCGCAGGCGTGCGTCGTCGTCGACCTGCCGTTCTCGACGTACCAGGAGTCGCCCGCGCAGGCGTATCGCTCGGCGGCACGCCTGCTCGCCGAAACCGGCGCACAGGGCGTGAAGCTCGAAGGCGGCAGCGAGATGGCCGATACGATCCGCTTCCTGACCGAGCGCGGCATCCCGGTGATGGCGCACGTCGGCCTCATGCCGCAGCAGGCCAACGCGACGGGCGGCTTCCGCGCGCAGGGGATGGACCCGCGTTCGGCCGCGCAGGTGTTCGACGCAGCGTGCTCGGCCGAACGGGCCGGCGCGTTCAGCATCGTCATCGAAGGCACCGCTGAAGCGCTCGCGCGCCATATCACCGAAACGCTGACGATCCCGACGATCGGCATCGGCGCATCGCCCGCGTGCGACGGGCAGGTGCTCGTGACCGAGGACATGATCGGCGCATTCGATGCGTACACGCCGCGCTTCGTGAAGCGCTATGCCGATGCGAGCACGGTGATGCGCGATGCGATTCGTCAGTATGCGCACGACGTGCGGCAGCGCGTGTTCCCGGAGCCCGCGCATTGCTTCGGGTACGGCAAGCCGCTGCAGCTCGTGAACGTAGATGACGCGGCTGCCTGATCGCATCACGCGCGCTTGCGCATCGCGTGTGTGACCCGCGCGTTCGCCTCGAACTTCGCGCGATGCGTCGAGAAGAACGTCCGCACGTTGCGGACGTTCGACGCGCCGGTGAACAGCCTTCGCGCGAATTCGTCGTATTCGGCGACGTCGGCCAGATCGGCCACCACCACGAAATCGGGCCCCGGCGACACGCGGTAGCACTGCGTAACGGCCGGCTCCGCGCACACGTACGTTTCGAACGCGTCGTAGTCTTCGGCGGTCTGCCGGTCGAGGCTGATCTCGATCAGCGCGGTGACGGCCGTGCCGATCGCCACCGGGTCGAGCACTGCAACCTGTCGGCGGATCACGCCGGCCTCCGTCAGCCGGCGCACGCGGCGCATGCAGGTGGGCGGCGACGACAGCGCGCGCTCGGCCAGTTCCAGGTTCGACACCGACGCGTCGTCCTGCAGGATCGCGAGGATGCGCAGGTCGAGATCGTCGAGGGTGATGCCGGCCATCGGCGGCTCCTTGCGGTCAAGGCGTGAAATTTAATTTCAACATGATAGCCGATCTACCATTCGTTTCATTTGTTATTGTATTTTGAAATTTAATTCCATTTGGCTCGCCCTACCATCGCTCTCACTGATCCAGACAGGACATTTACGGAGCGCGATATGTGTGGAATTGTCGGGGCGGTTGCCCAGCGGGACATCCTGCCGAACCTGGTCGACGGCCTGAAGCGGCTCGAATACCGCGGCTACGATTCATGCGGCGTCGTGGTCTACCGCGACCGGGCGCTGGCGCGCGCCCGCAGCGTCGATCGTGTGGCCAACCTGCAGCGCGAGATCGCCGAGCACGCGCTGTCGGGCTACACCGGCATCGCGCATACGCGCTGGGCCACGCATGGCGCACCCGTCACGCTCAACGCCCATCCGCACTTCTCGCCGAGCGACGCCAATGCGCGCATCGCGCTGTCGCATAACGGGATCATCGAGAACTGTGACCAGCTGCGTGCCGAGTTGCAGGCGCATGGCTACGTGTTCGCGAGCCAGACCGACAGCGAGGCGATCGCGCACCTGATCGATCATCTTTACGACGGCGATCTGTTCGATGCGGTCCGGCGTGCGGTCGCGCGACTGCGCGGCAGCTATGCGATCGCGGTGATGTGCCGCGACGAGCCGCACCGGATCGTCGGTGCGCGTGATGGCATGCCGCTCGTTGTCGGGGTCGGCGAAGGCGAGAATTTTCTGGCGTCGGATGCGATTGCGCTGTCGGGGATCACCGATCGCATCGCTTACCTCGAGAACGGTGATGTTGCCGATATCCAGCTGCATCGCTACTGGATCGTCGATGCGGTCGGCCAGCGTGTCGAGCGCGCAGTGCAGCGGGTCGCCGCGCATAGCGGTGCGGCCGATCTCGGGTCGTATCGCTACTACATGCAGAAAGAGATCTTCGAGCAACCGCAGGCGGTGGCCGATACGTTGCTCGACGTGTCTTCGATCATGCCGGAGTTGTTCGGTGATGGCGCGTGGCGGGTTTTCAATGATGTCGATTCGGTGTTGTTGCTCGCCTGTGGCGGTAGTTATCACGCAGCGCTTACGGCGAAGTACTGGATCGAGAGCATCGCGAAGCTGCCTGCCAGTGTCGAAATTGCGAGCGAGTTTCGGTATCGCGATAGTGTGCCGAATCCGCGTACGCTCGTTGTTGCCGTGTCGCAGAGCGGCGAGACGGCTGACGTGCTGGGTGCGGTGCATGTCGCGAAGCGCAGCGGGATGATGCATACGCTCGCGATCTGCAACGTTGCGACGAGCGCGTTGATGCGGGAATGTGCGCTGCAGTTCGTCACGCGCGCGGGGATCGAGATCGGGGTCGCTTCGACGAAGGCTTTTACGACGCAGCTCGTTGCGTTGTTTCTGCTGACGTTGTCGCTTGCGCAGGTGCGTGGGCGGTTAAGCGACGACGAAGAGAAGGAGCATCTGCGTGCGCTGCGGCATCTGCCGGATGCGATGTCGAAAGTGCTCGCGCTCGAGCCGCAGATCATGGCTTGGTCAGAACTGCTCGCACGACGCGACAACATGCTGTTTCTCGGGCGGGGGATGCATTATCCGATCGCACTGGAAGGCGCGCTGAAGATGAAGGAGATTTCGTATATTCACGCGGAGGCTTATCCGGCGGGGGAGCTTAAGCATGGGCCGCTGGCGTTGGTCAGCAATGAGATGCCGGTGATTGCGGTTGCGCCGAATGACATGCTGCTCGAAAAGCTCCGGTCGAACATGCATGAGGTCAGTGCGCGGAATGGACGGCTTTTTGTGTTCGCGGATGTGGACTGTGGGCTGGTGCCGAGTGAAGGGATCGAGGTGATTCGGTTGAACGAGTACTACGGGCCGCTTTCGCCGATTCTGCATACGGTGCCAATGCAGTTGCTCGCGTATCACGCTGCGCTGGCGCGGGGGACGGATATTGATAAGCCTAGGAATCTGGCGAAGTCGGTGACGGTGGAGTGAGAGGGTATTTCCCGCCCTTTTCAGTGGCAGGTTCTAATAGTTTCACCTAAAGCTCGCCGCAGAAGCTTTCCTTAAGTGACCTGCCCTCCCATTTGATTTCCCTTGTACCAGACTCTCTCACGGCCAAGCAAAATCATATAAGGAAGACCCAATGCAAGCAATATGACAGACACAACCATGCGTGCAGATAGGATTGGGGGCTCCCACCCTCTCACGCTTTCTCAACAAAAGTGAGAATATTTATCCTGATTCCGCCCTTAATCGCATTGCACTTTTTGTGAAAAGTGAAATACCGTCAAACTCCTGTCTCACAATCCCTCACGTGGATTCGATCGTGACGAATACAGCCTGTTTTCCTATACAGTTCGCCCCCGTTCCCGCCACCTCGGTCAGCGGCCGAACCATTCGCGCGGAATGAGCCCATCACCTTCATTTTTCCAAGCGGCCACCTGATTCATGTGGTTTGCACTTCCCCAAATTGACTTGTCTGCATGCTCGACGACAATAATCTGATACTTGAATTTCGTACGTACGAGACCACGTGCCAAGGCGAGGAAGATTTTGCGGGTGTCTTCAATATCGGAGTCCCTTGAGCCACGCAGGCTATTGGCCTGGTCGTCATGCTCATCAAGAAGATTCTCTCCAGAGTGCGCGCTTGGAAAGAACACTTGACTTGGCTGGTCAATCGCGAGGAAGCTGAAAACCGGACCATTCAGTCGTTCGGGCTTGGTGAAGAATTCGTGCAGTGCTAGGAATGTCGAAACGTGATACGCCATCCAGTTGGCACCGCTGCCGATTTCCCATAGATAGTCCTTATGGGTTCCGGGCTCTCGAGAAAACGTCAACGTCAATTCCTTTTGGTCGAGTTCAACAGTCGCTTTTGACCGAAGTTCGAACCATTTTGCATAGCCTTTGATGAGCTCACCGAGTTCTACTGCGACCGCTCTCTCTCGAGTTTCCCGGCCTGAGCTACGGAAGTAGTCGTCCAGTTCGGCAAGTTTCTTCACTGCATCACGGATGCGGTTTCCTAGGTCGTCCTCGCCATCTAGTGTCGCCAGAGCCGCGAGAAGAGCCTGCAGCTTTCCGAGGAGCACATACACTCGGCCCAACGACTCGGCGGGAACCGAAGCCTTTGGCTCAAGGCTTAATCGGTGCATCCGCGCCGCGTGGAGTACGTCTTCCGCTTGAGAGAGACGCTTGTCGAGGGCTGCCAGTTGTCTGTCAACAATCGGTCCTTCGAGAAGTGCTGCGGACAGTCGTGTCACGCTGTCAAGTTTTTCTCCGAGACCATTCAGGACGTCATGGTTGTGATTGCTTGCCGAGCCACAGACTACGCAGGACGCGTCTCGCACCAAGTTGCGCTGGAGCCAATCGAGGTTCACAACGCGAACCTTCTCATCCTCCATTGCTCCCGTCAGCTTCTTCGCTCGGTGTGATAACCCCTGATAGTCACGCAACTCCTGCATCAAATCATCGACCTGCCTTTGCGCCTCTTCCTCTTGTTCGGTCGCGTCTAGGAATAGTTCGTTTGCGAAAGCGTGATTTGGTGCTCGCAGCCGCTGGGCAAGATGTCCTGCAACGTACGCGTCGTTTAACGCCTTTAGAGTCGTCACGCAAGCTTCAAGCGATACATTCTCACGCTCGTCCGACAATCCCAGTTGAACCGATTCGTTCCAGAGCGCCCTAACATCGGCTTGCCACGATGCGAATGCTGTCTCACGAGTCCGTTGCACCTTATAGAGAGCTTCGAGATTCTTCAAATTTCGCGTGCGCTCTCGCGCCTTCTGCAGATACTCTGCATTGACAATACCCAACGCGTACGGAAGGACCCGCTTAAACTTGTCCTTATGTTCGTATGTGTCGGTTTTGTAGAACAGAACGTTTGGATTGGCGACGATGTGTTGCGGGAGGAAGTTGAACGCAGCCAAATCACGATAGGATGGTCGATTCTCTGCGTTCTCAGCGTCTTCGTCGTCTATCAGTGACATGTTCGTGACGCGCGCTATCCGGTTGAACTCGTCCTTGTATTGGGAGTGGGTGTGTGTCGCCTCGATACGAGCCGGTATGGGCGCGTCGCGACCATCCAACGTCAAAAAAAAGAACTCACCGCTCCCAAAGCTACTTGGCGGTGTGCGGCGGCCAATCAGAACCCATGTGTCACGAATCCGGACCTTTAGACCGAACCATTCCGTCTTCTGCCGAATTTCGCCAACTGGTATGGTGCATCGTTTAGCACCGAGGCAGTAATCAATGATGGCGATGATGGATGACTTCCCAGTTCGGCTGCGCCCATGAATGACATTGACCTTATCTTCCTGAAATTCGAGCGTTCGAATATTGAGGCGTTGATTTTTCGGCCAAAGAATCAGATGTGAAATGAAGAATTGCATATCAATATAGGCCGAGTGTTACGAAGAGTTCCGCAGTGGTGGAATCCTTGAACCAGTTCGCAAGGCGCAGCACGGAACCGGACATTTCGCTATCGATGCTCGTCGGACTACTTCCTTGAGGCCATCGCAGAGGGGAAAATGCGAATTCCCTCTCTTCAGTGTCGAAACGCTCAACAAGAAGCCCTGTTGCACATGCGATATTGAGTCCCTGTGCTGATACCGCCGCGTGGGCGCCGACTCTGTCAGACAGTCGTTCAGTGATGCGAGGTTCATCTGCAAGTACTGCATGCATCGGGGTGCCGAAGTTTCGATTGCAAATGCTTCTTCGGCTTGGGCCATGCCAAATTAGAGGCAGCACGAGCAGCAGCTTTTCGAACGACGGATGGCGCTCGTTACTAGTGCGGGTCTGATATTCCTTGGTGAAACTCGCCAGAAGGAAGCATGCAAGTGCGCTGTTATGGATGAGCGAGCGGTCGGTGTAGCCTGACATCAGGAGCCTCCTTCGTCATCAGTGTCCTTCCGGGAACCGTATTCTGGATGCCAGTAGACGAAAAAGCGGCCATCAGGCTCATTCGCCATCTGATGGTAGTGCCCGTGGGTGAAGTACGAGTTACCAGTTTCGTGCCTTCCGAGCGCGGCTTTGAAATTCTCGTCCAGCGTTTTGGTGAGAGTTCGCACACCGATTTGTTCAGGCGTAGCGCTCGCTTGCATCATCGACTCCATCACTGCGTTGTCGCGGCAGTCTTCCCATCGTTGGTGGAGACTATCTTCGCGCGCTTCCCAGTCGACCTGGTTGAATCCTTCCTTCTCAAGCCGTACACGCTCGACATAGAAGGCCCAGAATTTCTCCAAGTGACGGTCAATGATTCTGGGTGGGATGTCGAGGCGGGAGAGTTGCTTCAGGAAAAAGAACTCACGGCCACTCTTCGCGACCAGATTCTTGAAATCAACATGCATCATCGGGCGGTCGAGGTACTTATAGAGAAATCTGCGGTCTCGCTCGTTGTGAAGGTGGTCCCTAAAAACCTGGGGGGAAAGCCAGACTGTTTCTCCAGCAGTCCACGCCTTACGACAAGTGTCGACTACGATACCGAGTAGGTATTGGTAGACTTCCTCACCATGCTCCACCAGCGCCGACGGCAGTTGGAAAAGCTCAATGGTGGCTTCACGCGGTTGCGCGACCGAACTGGTGCCCCCGTTATCCAATAATTCCAGCCCACGAACGAGGTAGCTCAAATCGTCGTCGTCGTGGTTGAGAACCTCCACCGCCTCTGCCTTTGCCGAAGAACTCTTCTTCGTTGATGTCTTCGGTTTTGAAGTTGGAATTGCTGTCGTTTTCGACTTCTTCTTCGTCACGACGACTTGAGCCTGCGCGCGCAGCGCAGAAACGGCTGCCGTTACTTGCTCGTCCGACTTCGCGTCGGAAAGCACACGAGCCAAGGCCTTCTCGGGAACCTTGGCGTTTGTGACCAAGCAGAACTGGACGTCGGCATACTTTTCCCGCAACTCTTTGACATGACTCAACCAAACGCGAAGCGTGTGCCACAGCTTATAGCTGCTGTCCTGAAAGGGTTGGCCTGCAGATTGGACGGTGTTTGCATCCTGCTCAAGCCGTGCATCCACCGAACCATCGGCATTCCATGTCAACTCTGCCACGTCGTCGAGCGTTTCGATGCCAACCTGCGTTCGCTTCGCATGGCCCACAAATAGCGAGTACAAAGCGCGCTCAAACTGGAATGTAAACGCGACGATAGTCGGCGCCGCGTTGGTGTCGATGGGTTTTTCTACTTCTGGATTTTGGTCTCGCTCATTCATCTGCTTCCCCGATGAGACTCTGTAGTCTCCCTGAAATACGCCGGGCGGGAAATACTGTATATATCAACAGTTATATGGTGTGCCGAATCAGGCCTCCAGTGTGTTCGTTCGAGCGAGCGAGGTATACAGGTATGCGTGCGGATTGAACGGTATTGCCTTGACGCACTATTTGTTCAGGCCTGGTGAGCTCGAAGCGGATGCGTCAGTGATTTACCAAGGGGTAGTGGACGACATTCGGGATTTTGCCGCCTTAAAGCGGCGAATCATCTTGCGCTGAAATTCTGCCTCCGATTCGATACCAAACCACTTCCGCACATCATTGCGCTTCCATCTCACCTGCCCTCGCCGGCGAGCGACCACAAGCAGTGGTACTCGCGGTTCGCGGCGGTACACATCCTTCTTGACGTTCTTCACCGGGCGTTGGAGCCACGCTGCTAATGTATCTATGTCGAAGTACCGAGACGCGGCGCGTACTAACTTTGGGCTTCGTACTTGTTCTGGTTTGGTTCGACGGGAGCTACGCGGGGAAGGTGTGCGGAGGTTCGCTCTAGGCAATGCGGAATCCACGGCGAAGATGAGCTTTACGAAGTCCAGTGCAAATGTGCTGAATGTTAAGGAAGACGGCCCAATCATATAGCTGCGTTGGACAGGTTCCATCAACTTCAACGACTGCACCGCAAGCGAACGCGTCGAAAGATAGTCATCCAGGTCAGCCTTGCTAGGGTGACGCAAAGATAAGGTTCTGTATATGTAGTCGCCGACGCCCGCGGTGCCGCTTTCGAGCATCCTGACTGCCTCGCGCACAGACCGAACTGGGTGATGCCCGACGGTCCATCCGTTGAACATTCGGTTGCCCATCATCACGCAAGTTGCAATGCGTAGGTTGGGAGGACATGTCCACCCCAATCTTTGAAACAATTGAGCTCTCTTATTCGCATCCTCGAATGCCGCAATTGCTCGGTCAAGCTGGCTTGATGCTTCTTGCACATAGTTCAGGGACCTTCGGAGCTCGTGCACACCTGTCGGATGAAGAGGGTTTTTGCATTCGAACAAATAGAGCGTGTCGCCTTTCATCGCAAGTACGTCAATGTCCAACGTGCGCCCATGATGTTTCGTTTGGAATGGGGCACGAGTCTTGAAACCGGCTGCAGAGAGAGCGTCTGCCAGCATGACTTGTACTGGGTCTTTGTCATTGGGCCATGCGATTCGAGACTCCGTACTTTGAAGAAGATTACGAAATACGTTGGAAAAGCCAAGAATGTTCATCGGCATTACATAGTAATCGTCAATATTAAGAATCGGGCGATACTGAATGTCGAAGAAACCTGAGCTTGTGCGAGATTGAGACAATGAATCAATTACATCGTTTAAATATTCTGGAAGAACGCAAATAGAAAAAAACTTCTCGAGATCATCCCGCCGAAACACTGCGATTCTACTTCTCATCGAAATGGGTTCGTCGGGAGAATGCAATTTCCCCAATCCTTGCCAGAAGAGCTTGCGTACTAAATCTACGTATCGTTGGACCTGTCTCGCCTCCTCTACCGGGAATCCACTTTTCAAGTGCAATGCAAGTAGGTCATGTGGTTTGCAGAAGAGGTTGTAGGCTGTCACGTCAACATGAATCTCATCTTCCTGGAACACGAGCTCTCTAAATTGCATTCGTCCGGCAACGGTTCCTGGAGGCGAAAGTACATATCGCGGAATTGGAGATGTGCGGAGATTGACCCAACGTTGGCCGCTTCGTGTCAGGAGCGCATCTACGGTAGCGGTGAAGGTGGGTTTGTCCGCGTGAAGTTGCGCGCTCTCGTGCGCAACTATGTTGTTTGCCATTTGGAACTGGATATAGCTATAGCGGATGCTTCGTTCGAGTGCCTCGTCGCCAGCCTGCACGGTGACGTGGCCGTCTTGAGACGTTGCTCGATACCCATACGCATCGACGAGAATTTCCGCCTCTCCAATCTGTCGCAGCAACATTGCGTCTTCGAGTACTTTTCGATACTCGCCGGATGCGATGCCCGGCTCGTCAATAAGGCCAAACCGGTATGGGTCCACTTTAACGGTATCGAAGTACAAATGCGTGAGAAGAGATAATCCTTCGCCGAGTTCTTCAATACTGTGCTCAACCGATGTAGGGTCTCTACCGTTTGTCTCCGACATTTGGAACATCAAGTCCAACTCGGCGTAAGCACTTTTGAGTGCAATCGACTTCTTTTTGTGCAGCATGGCCGTCAGTTGGCGTCTGACGCGCATCGCACCTTTCGACAATGTTGTGAGTGCGACGACGGATTGAAGATATTCGAGTGTGTCGACGCCGAGTTTGCTTCTGACTCGTTCCATCACCCCGGTCAAAACTCGTCGCAACAACTCACCATCGTACTGGTACCTGCTTGAGCGGAAGTGTCCCTTTGTCTTAATTTTCTCTAGGAAGGGCTTCTCGGCGAGTTGGAGCGTCAGGCACAGCAAGTCCTCAGTTCGCCTTGCATGCCGTGAGGTAAGTGCGGCTTCGATCGCGGTAACGAACCAGGCGAAGTCGGATGAGGTGGGCGCCCGCAGCAGAGGTAATTGCGATTGAATCGCTGCGTCCGTCCAAGGCCTCGCTCCAAGTCTAGCGGCCCCCGCTTCGACGCTTGCCGTTGCGACGCGCTCTTGAGTCGTGGATTTCATTCGTCGAGAAGGAGAAAAGGGGCTTTCTTATGGCCCGCATCACTCATGTGGTTTCTGTACTTGCAACTGTACTACGCTACCTCTGACGAGGTTAGCCAAGCGAATTTTAAGTTCTTCGCTCTCGCGGCGAGCTTCTTCCAAAAGAATCTGGGCATGCGCCAAATCGGTTTCAGCAATGCTGATGTACCTCCCGAAACTCTTCATAGAGTTGCGTCCACTCCCGAACGCGTGTTCCCAGTTCTTTACGAACGTGTACTCTGCCAACGACTGACTCTTGCCTCAGCGACGCAGCCACTGCCCGACTTCATTTGCGAGTTAGACGTAACGTGGCTTATGGATAGTAAACGGGTGAATTTCCGTGCACCGGGCGACCTCTGCCAACGAAATCGCCCCTGTGTTGTGGGGGTAGATACCTTGGTTCGACGCAATCTCATTTCGGATGGTCGTCATCAATGCGCGTACCCGATCAAGAGGTTAGGTTCATCGAATGCAAATGTCTACTGCCCGGCCGCCAACTGCCAGATTCAGAAATCGAGGCTTGGCTGACCAAGCGCATCCCGACCGTGAGAAGCCAAACGCTCGAGAACTCTGAGTTCAAGAACATCAAGCTCACCTTCGAACTATGGCTTACGGGTGAGCTTTCGCCCGAAGCTAAAAGAAGAATCGCGACAACGCAAGCGGCCGCAGATCCGGAGCGCTACACCATCAAAGTCCTGCTTGCTCGAGACATCGAAGAATCGGTAAAGAATTCCCGGACCTCCGCAAGGTCGTTAAGCAACACTTCCTGGAGCGTCCGATGGCGGCTCCGATTGATGTCATCAATCCGCTTTCCAAGCGGCAGATTTCTCAGGTCGAGGCTGCGCTTTCGAACCTCGAGCATCGCGATTTTTGTGGCGCACCCTACGAGGCAGACCAGAGCCCCGCCTGCTGAGTTCGTCCTTAAGCAAAACCATTAGAACCGCGCCGGTTCATCGGGCTTTTCGGGTGTGACACGCGGTCTCCCAAGGCCGGCCGGCATGGATACGAAGTTGCCCACGATGAGCAGTTGATTTTTAAAGACTGTTCAAATCCTTAAGGAAAACTAGCGCCTTTAAGGAAAGCTGTTAGAACCTGCCATCAGTCGACACGCCCGCCGAGAATTCATCGTCTAACGCCCGCTCCCTGATGCATTTTCGACCGCAGCCGAACCACCCCGAACGAAATGATGCTCCACCCTCGCACGGAGCACGCCATCGAGCCCAGCAAGCCGTTCACGCAACCGAACCGCCTGCCCTTCCGTCATTTCCCCGAGAACGATTTTCTGTTCGAGAACATCACCACAGCGTGTGATGGCCCAACGATCAACCGTAGCAGTTTCACCTTCGAGCACAGCCGCCGCAGTCGACACAATGCCCGGATTCCGTCTCGAAACGAGATGAACCGTATGCGTCAGCGTGAAACCGGGAAGGAACTGCGACCAGTCTTCACAGACTGCCGGGTGGGAAGCGGAGGAAATTTGGCTCATGGTTGCTCCGGATGAGTGGTTATCGAACCGGTGCCAGCCATGCTGCTCCCGTTTCGTTGCCGTAAATCGGCCGCATCGCCTCAGAGGCGTCCACCTTGCCCGGGAGGGCAGGTTGGCGTCGGAGAATCCGACTCTGGATGCTTGACTTCTCACGTTCGACATTCCGAACGTTGGTTCATTATACCGAAAAACAAACATCGAACAAGGGCCCCCGGGAAAGCCCCCCCTTCGACCATGCGGAGCCTCCGATCCGGCCCTTGTACTGTCGAACCCCGGCCCGGCACGACAACCGCGCAGACTAAAACCACACGCTGAACCGCGTCCCCGTGGCCAGCACATCGACCGTAAGCTTCCACTGATGCGCCACAGCAATCTCCTTGCAGATTGCCAGCCCGAGGCCGGCACCGTCATACCGTGAATCCGGCGCCCGCCAATATCGGTCGAAGAGCAGCGGCACATGCTCCCGCTGAATGCCCGGCCCCTCGTCGTCGACGTGAATCGCCGTATCGAGCACGGTCAGCACGACCACGCCAGCCGTGGGCGAAGCGTTGATCGCGTTCTCGAGAATGTTCTTGAGCAGGATGAAGAGCGCCCCGCCATCGGCCCGGATGAGTGGCGCGGAATCGCGCGCTTCGATATGGAGCTTCACCTGCTTCGCATCGGCCTTGCCGGCCAGCAAGCCAACGGCGTCTCGTGCGACTTCGACGCTGTTCACGTCGTCGAAGCTGAAGTTCTGCGCTTCGCTGACTTCAGCCAGGTGCAGCAACTGCTTGACCTGCCGAGCCATCAGGTCGATCTCGCGAAGCAGCAGCGCCTTCTGCCGGATATCGGGCTGCAACTCGATCTGGCCTCTGACCAGCGTGAGCGGTGTCTGCAACTCATGCGCGGCGTCAGCCAGAAACCGCTGCTGCACGGCGAAGCCATTCTCGAGTCGCGTCAACGCATCGTTGAACGCATCGATCAGCGGCTTGATCTCGCTCGGAATCCCGTCCGAAGACAGTCGCGTCTTCAGGTTGCGCGGCTCGATTCCTCTCGCGGCACGCGATACCTCGCGCAACGGCTTCAGCACGCGGCTGATCGTCAGCGGAAGCGTCAGCCCGAAAATGATGGTCGCAATGAGCAGCACATAGCCGACGGTCTTCGGTATCGGCTCGATCTTCGAAATGACAAGCGCATCGACAAGCTGCCTGCTTTGCGCAACCTGCACGTAATAGTCGACGCTCCCTTTCGACATGCGCCGTGTGGCGACGGCGTATACCTTGCCGTCGATCGTGGCGGACAGCACCTTGCCGGCCGCCTTCGCGAGGTCTTCCGTCAGCCACGGCCGATCCCCGTTCGAAGGCGCCGACGCCAGCAGCAACCGCCCCGCCGAATCGAGCACGCGATACTTCACCTCGGTCGACAAGAGCCGGAACATCAGCGCCGGTCGCTCGCCCAATTGCACGGATACCGGACGCCCGGCGTCGTCGAAGCTCAATCCGGTCACGACGTGACCGATGATCTCCATCTGCTGCCGCCGCCCCAGGAACTCCGGATATCGATCGAGGACATACACGGCGAGCGCAGACAGCAGCGCCAGGCTGATGGCGAACGCAACGACGTTGGTCATCCACAGACGCGTCGACAGACGCCGGATCCAATGACGGAACATGGTGGCAGGCTTATCCGGTAATGGCTGCTCGCGAGACGTCGCGAATCATCGTCATGCGTCCCGTAGCGCGAACCCGGCACCGCGAATATTGGTCAGCCGCATCGTTGCACCGATCGCCGCCAGCTTCTTGCGCAAGCGATGCACGGTCACCTCGAGCGCGTTCGGCGTGACCGCCTCCCCGAGCCCCCACGCGGCATGCTCGAGTATCGAATGCCGTACCGTCCGGCCCGCGGCTTCGATCAGGCAAAGCATGACCTGCATCTCGGCCGGCGCAAGCGGTATCGTCCGGTTACCACAGCACATCGCGCGCTGTGGCGGGTCGACCGTCACATCCGCGAACGATGCGACGAGCGTCGTCAGCAGCGCCGGGCGCCGCATCAGCGTGCGCACGCGGGCGACGAGTTCGCTCATTTCGAACGGCTTGGTCACATAGTCGTCTGCCCCGCTTTCGAGTCCGTCGATGCGGTCATGCAACGCATCGCGTGCCGTCAGCATCAGGCAAGGCATCATGCGCCCCGCCGCGCGCAGCGTCCGCAAGAACGCCAGGCCATCGCCGTCGGGCAATCCGCGGTCGACGATCAGCAGTGCGTAGTCGGCCCGGTCGACACCGTAGGCAGCTTCACGGACATTGCCGAACCGATCGGATTCGATTCCCGCTCCGGCCAGCGCCTGGCTCAACATGTCGGCGAGGCGCTCATGATCCTCGACAATCGCAACTCTCGGCATAGCCGCTCTCACTTGAATCGGTACATGTAGCCCACTCGTGCTTCGGGAACGAACCGTCTTCCAACGATCGGACTGTCGGTGATGGCGTCGCCGAGACGCGACACGCCGACGTCCAGGAATATCGTCTGCTGCTTCGTCGGCCTGTAATCGATACGCGTGCCGGCCGACACGTTCACGGTCGAACCGGCGCTGTAGGCGGCACGTCCCGCACGCGCCTCCGATGGTCGCACGCCGTAATAGTAGTCGACGTATTTGTTGCTCAGCCATTCCGCGCCGATGTGGGGCGTGATCGAGAATTGGCCGAGAGCAAACGCTTTCTCGAAGCCGATTTTCGCGCGCTCGCCCTTGTTTCCGCCGAACAGGAAGGTGCCGGACAACGTACCGAACCCGGTGCCCCATGACAGTGCAGGCCCGTACCAGAACGCGCCCCTGCGATTTTCCATGCCGTTCAGGATCGGTGCGTCCGAGCCCTTGTATCCGTCGAAAAACGAGAACTGGCCACGAAGCGCGACACTGACGCCGCTCCAGCTCCCGATTTTCAGATCGGCCGTGGTACCGATGGCCTGTACCCATTTGTTGTCGAAATAGACCAGCGGAAACGGCAACACACGGGTGCTATCGCCCGAATAGACCGATGGCGCAAAGCCGACTCCGGCACCCAATCCCCAATGCGTCACATTGGTCGCGTTGTTGAGGATGGTCAGCCCCGAATTATCGGCATCGGGCGAGATCATGCCGTCGTCCGCCCAGGCGGAAGCAGACGCAAATGCGAATGAAGCGGCAAGCAGCAGTAATGGACGTTCGCGGCGGGAGGCTGTTTTCACAATCATTTTCCTGGAGTCGACGATCGAAACGGGGGCTACTGTAGGACCAGTCGACTTACCGCTCACTTACCAGGAAAATATCGTCGTGCTGCAAACCCTGCGGGCAATATCGGTGATGGGGAATATCGACGCAGGGCGAGCATGGATCGCTCTGCGCGCTCGAGGAACGGGCGCCACACCCCGTCAGAACACCGTATGCAGCCCGATCCGCGCCACCGTCTGGCTCGCTGAACTGGAAGCCCCGTTCGGATCCAGCACGCCATTGACCTGCGCATTCGCACCGTTGTTCGCACGCTGGTAGTCCGCCGACACATACACCATCGTCCGCTTCGAGAACAGGTACTGAAGCGCCACGCTGACCTGATGCGCGTGGTTGTCGTTCACCGCTTCGTTGCCCTTCATGTACATGTACTTCGCGCCCAGCACGACATCCGGCCTGACGTGCCACAGCCCGCCCGCTTCGGCCATCCACACCCCGGCGTCGTTGAACGAGTTGTGTACGGTCGTCATCAGCGCATTCGCGGTCACGACACCGAAGTCGTAGTGCATCCCGATGCCCCAGTTGCGCACGCTGGTGGACGGCACGCCGGGCGCGGGGCCGTATTTCTCGTTCGTGTAGGCAGCGCCCACGCCGAACGGCCCCATCTCGTAGTTGACCCCGGCGCTGACCGCATTGTCGGCCCCGACCGACCCGGCCACCCCGCCGAACGCGTACATCGCGCCGCCGGAAAAGCCTGACACCGTCGGCGAACTGTACTTGACGGAATTCGCGATCGGCTTGCTACCCGCCGTGCGATCCCAATCGAACGCACCGGTCGGATTGTCCGGGAGCGCGAGACGCTGGAACGGGCCATTGCGGAAGCCGTACAGCCCCGAGATATCCCGTGAAATCGCGTTGTTCTTCGAAAACAGCGAATCCACCATGAAGTCGTACTGATTGCCGAGCGTGATGCTGCCGAACCGGTTGCTTTCAAGGCCCACATACGCGTTGCGCCCGAAAATCCCCGTCCCGATGATGCTGCCGTTCGCCATCGAGAACTGGTTCACGAGCGCGAAGATCGCGCGATATCCGCCACCGAGATCTTCCGTGCCGCGAAAGCCGAAGAGGTTGGGCGCGAATATGCCGTCGTCGAACTTGACGTTCTTTCCGCCGCCCTCGTTGCTGACATAAGAGATGCCGGCATCGATCAGACCGAACATCGTCACGCTGCTCTGCGCCCATGCGCCTTGCGCCACGGCAAGAATCGCCACTGCTCCAAACCTGAGTTTCATTGCGTCTCCGTCTTTTTTATGAAAAAGCGAGACCGCCACCTGCTACGTGGCAGGTACTCGCTCGATGCTGCACAAGGAATCGCGTTCATTCAGGCATCGATTACCAGACACCCGAAATGTGATTAGTTTTACTGATTTATAAATACGATAGTCGTCGCATTGGCCGGCCCTGCTCGCACTTCGTCGAACCACACGAATCAAGCGCCTCGATAGATGACCCATGCAGTGGTATCCACCTCGACAACCACCGCCTCCAACGCAGAGCCCGAGCAAGGCCCATCGATACACACGCCATCATCGAACCGGAACAACGCGCTGTGATGGGCACACATCAATACCTGCGACCTATAACAGGACACACTGCCCGGTACGAAATCGAGCGGCACCGAGAAATGCGGGCAACGATTCACATAAGCCCACACCTGCTCACCGCGTCTCACGACGATCACGGGACGTCCGATACATGCTTCATCGACGACCCGCGCGCCGCCGTCGGGCACATCGGAAAACCGGCAGAGTTGTCGAGCATCCACGATTCACACCCTCTGCTCGGGGTTGCCGAGGCTCCAGTCCCACGGCCGCACTTCCACGTGCGAGAACAGCCCCTCCTTCACATACGGATCGTTGCCGATGAACTGCATCACCGCCTGAATGTCGTCCGCCTCCACGACGAGCAGCGTGCCGTTCATCGCGTCGCCGTGCGGGTCCAGCGTCGGGCCGCCGAGCCGCACCACCACGCCGTGTTGATCTGCCGCGCGCAGGTAAGTCCGATGAATCGGCCGCACGCGATCGCGCACGTCGCGCATGCCCGGCTGGTCCGTCGCAAACACCGCAAAGAATCTCGCCATGGCGGTCAGCTCCGGTCGAGGACGAACGCAGGCAGATGCCGCACGAGGCGCTGCATCCGCGCACGCAGGCGCGGGCTCGGCGTGCCGTCGAAGCCTGCGACGGCCTGCCCGGTCAGCCTGGCGTCGCCGTCATGGTGGTCATGGCTCATGGTTGTCTCCGTTGACGCATCCGGCCGCTCATTGCGGCGCGCGCCCTTCCCATGCGTGCTGAAGCAGCGCGCGAATCGCCGCGCGTTCGATCGGCCGCGGATTCGCATACGGGTTGCGGCACGCGAGGTCGGCCGCTTCGTCGAGGCCGGCCTCCGGCATCCCGAGGTCGGCCAGCGCCGGCGCGATGCCGAGCCGTGCGTTCAGCGCGAACAGCAGCGGGCCGGCTTCGGCCGCGTCGCTCCCGCCCAACGCGCGCGCCACGCGGCGCAGCGCATCGGGCGCGGCAGCGTGGTTGTAGTGCGCGGTATGCGGCAGCATCGCCGCATGCGTCTGCCCGTGCGGCAGGTTGAAGGTGCCGCCGAGCGTATGGCACAGCTTGTGATGCAGCGCCATGCCGACCGCGCCCAGGCAGGTTCCCGCGAGCCACGCACCGTACAACGCGCGGCTGCGCGCCTCGCGGTTCCCCGGATCGCGCACCACCACGGGCAGCGCCTCGCCGAGCGCGCGGATCGATTCTTCCGCCATCAGGCTGATCACCGGGTTCGCGTCCTCCGCATAGAGCGCCTCGACGGCGTGCGCCATCGCATTGATGCCCGATGCCGCGGAAATGTCCGGCGGCAGCGACAACGTCAGCGACGGGTCGTAGAGCACGGTACGCGGCAGCACGCGCGCGTCGCGCCCGGTGCGCTTCAGCCGGCCTTCCGTGAGCCCGAAGATCGGCGTCATCTCCGAGCCCGCGTAAGTCGTCGGCACGGCCAGGATCGGCAGCACCGACTCGAGCGCAATAGCCTTGCCCAGCCCGATCGTCGACCCGCCGCCGATCGCGACGCAACAGTCCGCGTCCAGCTCGCCGGCCATCTCGCGCGCCGCGTGCGCAACCTCGACCGGCACGTGCATGACCGCCTGCGCGCAGATGCCGGCCGCACGCTCGCCCAGGATCGCCTCCACGCGCTCGGCGAGCGGCCGCTGCTCGGGCGTGGACAGGATCAACGCACGGCGGGCGCCGAGCGTCGACAGCTCGTCCGGCAGCTTGTCGAGCGCGCCCCATTCGAACACCACGCGGGAAGGCGTGCCCTGATAGACGAAGTGATCCATGGCGAACCTCAGCGCTTGAAGTGCGGCGGCACGTTGCCGTCGACGTTGACCCACACCGACCGCGCCTCGGTGTAGTCGTGCATCGCCTCGAAGCCCATCTCGCGGCCGTAGCCCGACTGGCCGACGCCGCCGAACGGGCTGCCCGGATTGACGCGCTTGTAGCAGTTGATCCAGCACATGCCCGCGTTGATCCGCGATGCCATTTTGTGTGCGCGGGAAAGATCCTTCGTCCAGAGGCCGCTGCCCAGCCCGTACTCGGTTGCGTTCGCAATGGCCAGCGCTTCGTCGTCGCTGCCGAAGCGCAGCACCGTGACGAACGGGCCGAACACTTCTTCCTGCGCGACGCGGTCGGCCGCGCTCTTGGCCTCGATGACCGTCGGGCGCACGTAGTAGCCGTTGGCGAGCGCCGGATCCTGCGGTGCGCTGCCGCCCGTGAGCACGCGTCCGCCCTGCTCGCGTGCGACGTCGACATAAGACAGCACGCGCTCGAGGTGCTGCTTCGACGTGAGCGGCCCCATCTCGGTGTTCGCATCGAGCGGGTTGCCGATGCGGATCGACGACGCGAGCGCCACGAAGCGCTCGAGGAACGCATCCGCGATGCGTTCGTGCAGCACCAGACGCGAGCCGGCGATGCACGCCTGCCCCTGGTTGTGGAAGATCGCCCACGCGGCGCCGTTGATGGCCGCGTCGAGGTCGGCATCGTCGAACACGATGTTGGCGCCCTTGCCGCCCAGTTCGAGCTGCACGCGCTTCAGGTTGCCCTGCGACGCCTCGACGATCCGGCGGCCGGTGGTCGTCGATCCGGTGAACGCGATCTTGCCGACGCCCGGATGTTCGGCGAGCCGCTGGCCCGCCGTATGCCCGTAGCCGGGGACGATGTTGACGACACCGGCGGGGAACCCGACCTCGGCCATCAGCTCGACGATGCGCAGCGTCGACAGCGGCGTGATTTCCGACGGCTTGAGCACCACGGTGTTGCCGGCGGCGAGCGCCGGGCCCATCTTCCAGCTCGTGAACATCAACGGAAAATTCCACGGCACGATCTGGCCGACGACACCGATCGGCGCGCGCTGCACGTAGTTCAGGAAGCCGGTTTCGACGGGAATCACCGAGCCTTGCAGCTTGTCGGCCATGCCGCCGAAGTAGCGGAAGCACGCTGCCGTGCGCGGCACGTCGAGCGCGCGCGAATCGCGGATCGGGTGGCCGGTGTCCAGCGATTCGAGCTGCGCCAGCTCCTCCGCGTTGGCCTCGATCGCGTCGGCGAGGTGCAGCAGCAAGCGGCCGCGTTCGGCGGCCGGCAGCGCCGACCATTTGGGGAACGCGCGCGTCGCGGCTTCGACGGCCAGATCGACGTCCGCCGCGGTGGCGGCCGCGATCTTCGTGATGACGGAGCCGTCGTGCGGATTCAGCACGTCGATCGTGCCGCGGTCGACGGCGTCAACGAAGCGCCCGTCGATGAAGAGTTGGGTTTGCATGAATCGTCCTCGGTGTATGGCTTGAAGCGGAAACTGAAGCGCCGCTCAGAACGCGATTGGATACGGCGCGAGCTCGCCGCTCTCGTAGCGTTGCGGCAGGTCGGGCGTCGCGTTTTCCCAGACCAGCAGCATCGACCGCTTCGTGGAGTAACCCTGATGCCGGATGTCGGCGGGCATCGCGCAGATGTCGCCGGCGCGCATCGTCACGCGTGCGCGCGGCGCGCCGGTGTTCTTGTCGCCGATGTCCCACACGATTTCGTCGGACAGTTGCAGGAACCATTCGACACGGTCGTTTCCATGGAACACCGGCAGGATGAATTCCTCGGTGGTCGGGCAGAACAGGCTGCGCCCGCACACCGACGTGACCGACGGATTCCACGTCACGTCCGAGCGCGACAGGTACTTGAACAGGTTGAACGCATGCAGTTCGCCTTCGAAGCCCGGCTCGACATGCACTTCCGGTTCGTCCTGCGCGACGTCGACGAACGCACGGTTGACCGGCAGGTCGTCGCGCAGCGGCGAATCGCCTTCGAGGCCCGGCATGCGGCGCGTCGCGATACGCGTGCGCTCGATCGCCGAACCGTTGTCGCCGTGCTTGCGCCCGAACGCCGTACCGGTTTCCTCGGGCGCCGCGAACGGATCGAAGCCTTCGTTCGTCCAGTCGTGCAGCATCGCCTTGAAGGTCGCCATGATCGTGGGCGTTTCGAAGGTCTCGGTGTAGTCGACCCCGGCGTCCTTCAGGATGCCGTTGAAGGTGCCCGCATACATGTCCACCTTGCCGTAGTGATTGCGCGTGCCGAACACGTGATCGAAGTTCACCCAGCCGTAGAAGAAGCCCCATGCCACGTCGCGCATCATCGCGCGCAGGAAGGCGTCCGCCGGCATCGCATGCGTGCGGGTCTGGCCTTTCGCGGGCCAGCTGATCTTCACGAAATATTCGTCGCGCTGGAATTCGAATGCGCCGAGCTGGAAGCGGCGGTAGCCGGTGACGGCATCGGCTTCGGTCGATCGCACCAGATCGGCGGCAAAGCCCGCGGAAGTGTCGAGGGTTTCGAGGGTGGCCATAACGTGTCTCCTGGAATAGTCGAATGAGGTCGGACGAATCAGTGCAGGCAGATGTCGGCCCACTTCTCCACGGACAACTCGCCCAGGACGGTCTGCACGAGTGCGACGCCCGGCTGGCCGGCGGTGAAGCGGTATGCACAGCCGGCCGGCAGCAGCGCCTGATGGCCTTGCCGCAGCACGACGTAGCCCATCTTGCGGCCGGCCGGTTGCGTGCCGGCGCTCACGGTGCCGCGCCCCGATTGCGGCGGCGTATCGAGCTTGATGAATTCGATCCGGACTTCGCCATCCATCTGGATCACGAACTCGTCGTGCGAGCAGGCGAACCACGGCGACTGGCCATCGGTCCGCAGCACTTCGATCACGTATTCGAGGTTCTTGCCGGCGACGACCTTTTCATAAGGGGCCGACTTCGATGCGACCTCGAACACATTCGAGAACGCATAGTGTTGAGCGCTGCCGCTGGTGATTTCGATCTCGCCCTTCCGGTAACGGTCGAGCGAGCCAAAGACGGTGTGGAATGCCGTGTCGGTCATTTCTGTCTCCTGAGTTGAACCGCTTGTTGGATTCAACTCTAGGGGCAAGGAACCACCGCAACAAGGCACGGGACGGCGACTACGGCATTTGCGTTTCGCGAATAATCCGCGCGCTTCAACGCACACAGCCACGCTCCAGAAGGGGAAGATCCCACGGCGATTCGTCGCCGATGGTTTCCGCGAGGAATTCGACCAGCGCCTTCACCTTCAACGCCTGTCGCTGCGTTGCGGGATAAACCGCGGCAAAGCTCAGCGGCGCGAGCTGGAAGTCGGTCAGGATGGGCACCAGCCGGCCGGCAACGAGCGCCTCGCTCGCCACGAGCGTCGGCAGGCACACGACGCCGCCGCCTGACAGCGCGTACTCGCGCAGCAGGTGCACGGAGTTCGAGCGGATCATGCCCGGCAGCTCCATTTCGACGACCTCGTCGCCGCGCGTCATCGTCCAGCGGTTGCGCGACGGATAGCCCGAATAAAGCGCGGTGGTGTGCTGCAGCAGGTCGCGCGGATGTTGTGGCGCACCATGCGCGTCGAGGTACGTGGGCGATGCGCAGAACAGGCGCCTGACCGTGAACAGCCGCCGTTCGATCAGCGACTCGGAGATCGGCGGGAAGATCTGGAACGCGATGTCGAACCCTTCTTCGACAGGGTCCACGACACGGTCATTGACGATGACGTCGAGCTGGATGCCCGGGTAGCGCCGGTTGAATTCCATCAGCGGCGCGCCGAAGTGATCGAGCGCGAAACCGGGCAGCACCTGGATGCGCAGCCGCCCGGTCGGCGTCGCGCGTAGCTCGCGCATCTGGTCCGTCAGCTCGTTGACGCGCCCCACCACCTCCGCGCATTCGCGATAGAACGCCTCGCCCACTTCGGACAGGCGCACGTGGCGCGTGCTGCGATGGAACAGCGGCGCGTTGACGAACTTCTCGAGCTGCTGGATGCGGTTCGTCACGACGGAGCTGGTCACGCCAAGCTGCCGCGCCGCCTCGGCGAAGCTGCTCGCCTCCGCCACCCTGACGAATGCCTCGATGCTCAGAAACCGGTCCATACCGCGCCCTTTTTCGACAGCGAAACCGGCAGTCTACCCGTGCGGGTAACGGGCTGTGTCATGCGGGAGGCGTCACTCTGTCACCCAATCGATGTCAATCGCCGATGCTGCCGCCCCCGCACACGCCGCCCAGCCCGCACATTGCCTTACCGCGGTTACTCACCCGCCGCCAGTTCAGGTTGCACGGCCGCCACGCGACGTTGAAGCACGGCCGGCGCCGTTTCCTTCAGCAGCAGGCTGACCACGATGCCCAGCACGACCGCGCACATCGGCAGCCACAGAATGTTCTGGATGCCAAAGTGTGCGGCGACATAGCCGCCCATCGCCGGCGCGATGCCGCCGCCGAAGATCTCGCCGACACCGACCACCACGCCGATCGACGTCGACACGAGCCCGATGGGCGCAGCCTCCGTCGCCACCGGGCCGGACAGCAGCGACACCAGCCCGAGCGTGAAGAACGACGCGACGAACAGCACCCCGAACAGCGCGAGCGGCTGCGGGCCGAGGCCACGGAAAATGTAGAGCATCACGGCCGTCCCCGCGAAGCCGACGATGCTCGCGAGGCGGCGGCCGACCAGGTCGGACAGGCCCGGCAACCCGAACTGCCCGAGAAAGCCGCCGAAGCCGATCGCCGATACGACGAGGCCCATCTTCTGCGTGCCGAGCGCCAGGTAGTCGGTCAGGTACAGCGGCAGCAGCGCGCCGAGCACGAATACGCCGGTCATTGCACAGCACAAGGCGGCCATCGCCACGAGGATATTGCGGCTCTTGAGCACATGGCCGAGCGACGCCGGCGCATGCTCCGACGCGACGGCCTTCGCGACCTTCGGCTCGCGGATGACGAAGAACATGATCGCGCCGAGGATCAGGCCGGGAACGGCGACGAGCGCAAAGACCCAGCGCCACGACACGAAGCCGAGCAGCTGCGTCGCGATGATCGGCGACAGCGCGAGCCCGAACAGCGCGAAGCCGCTTTGCTGCAGGCCGAGGTTCAGCCCGCGCCGCCGCGGATGCGACGCGTCGGCCGTCGCGGCAAAGCTCGTCGGGCAGAACGAGCCTTCGGCCACGCCCATCAGGCCGCGAATCGCCATCAGGCCGAGCAGCCCGCCCGCAAGCCCCGAGAAGCCCGACAGCAGCGAGAACGCGACGATGGCCGGAATCAGCACCTTCCGGCGGCCGATCTTGTCGGAGATGCCGCCCATCAGCGCCGCGAAGATGCCCCACGACAGGCCGAGCACGCCGATGCAGTTGCCGACGTCCTGCGCGGTCAGGTTCAGGTCCTTCATGATCGAAGGGAACAGCGGCGCGATCAGCCAGCGATCGAGGCCGACCAGCCCGAAGCCGAGCGCCAGCAGCGTGACCGCCTTCCACTCGTATGAGGTATCCCACTCGTTTGCTTTCATGTCCGTCTCCGTGGACACAGGTTCGCCTGCGCGCGCCGCAGCGCCTGCGCATGAGCCAGGTCCGATGGTTTTTGTATGCGACGCGAATCGCGAGGAAGTGCCGGCCGCCGTTCGGGTTCGACGCGTTGAGTGCAATCGGCCGACGTCACCACGATAGGTGCAAGGCCGCCAATCGGGTATGGAACAACCGGCGAACGCGCCATTCGCGAAATGCAAATAATCGCGGGCGATGCGCGGGAAGGGGTGACGGGAAAGCGCGAAGCGAACGGGCGCGGTGTCGAAGTAACGCTCGCTCATGCGTCACGGGGGAATTCCCTCATGGACATCGAGGCATCCACGCACGGCGCCATTCACGTCATGCATGCACACGATCAGGCAGCCCCTTCGCGAACCATGCAAGAAGAAGCCGCCCGCCGAGCAGCGGGAGGCAAAAAGCAGTGGCAAACCAAGATGCACCGGACGAGCACCAGCGCAATCCTGTTCACCGCCCTTTCCGACACCACCATGCGACGCAGCGCGTTCAGACATGGGATGAATCTCATTCTTTACACGTTCCATTCAATTTATTTCGACGACAAATAAATTATCCAACCTTGATAAGCCAATAAATTCTTATCCAAAACATTTACACCCATTACTAAACACAAATCCCCCACTCATCGCAAAGAATGTCAAATAAAGTCCACTCTAAATCGGAAATTTATCTCTAAATATCAAATCATTTCTCACGGCAGACATGTTTGATATTCTTCACCGCTAATTTTCCAGAACCTTCTTTTTATTTACCTGAAACCCCAATTCGATCCAGTCCGAATTGAGAACGAAAATAACGAGATTGCGGTGATGTCGATAGAAAGTACATTCCGAAATTTTGCGTCCGGTCTGATGGGCGGCAACAAGCGGCCTGTCGATCTCTATTTCGGGCTGGCGCAACGCACGGTCGGCCATTTGCTGGCGCTCCATCACTCCGATATTCGCGAAGGGTTGATATCGGGGATCGACGGGCAACTGACCTGCGTGTCCACCCACGCGCATCTATCGCCTGCGCTGTTTCTCGGTCTGCCCGTGTCGGTCCGGCTGACGACCGATCGGGGTGGCATACGAGCGATCAATGCGATCGTGTGCGACGTGCGCGCCGGTCAATCCGACGGTGAACTGACCGTGTACCAATTGCACGTGTGCGACGCCCTGTCGCTGATGGACCGCCGCACGAACGCCCGCCTGTTCAGATCGTGCAGCGTGATCGACATTCTGGCGACGCTGATGAATGAGTGGAAACAGCGCAGCCCGGCACTCGCGCAGGCCTTCGATTTCGACCTGTCGGCATTGCAGGCCGAACGCTATCCGGTGCGCGAACTGACACGGCAGGTCAACGAGTCCGACGCGCGCTTCATCCGGCGTCTGTTGCGTCGGGAAGGCATCACGGTATTTGCAAAGGCGGGACCGATCGGCGGGGCGAGCGACACGGCCGACGAACGCCCGATGCACACGCTCGTGTTTTGCGACGATCCCTATCGCCTGACGGAAGTGCCGGCCGGCACCCTCCGCGTCCATCCACGCGATGCCGGAGTCGAACAACGCGACACGGTGACGCTCTTTGCGACCTGCCAAAGTCTGTCGTCCGGCAAAGTCAGCCGTCCGTCGTGGGACTACAAGAAAGCCCGTGTAGACGAATCCACGACCGTCACCGGCATCGATCAGGGCGAGTCGGGGAACGACCTTGCGCACCTGCTGACCGACGTCGCGATCGACATTCCGCACGTCGGCGATTCGTGGAGCGATCACGATCGCATCACGCGCGACCGGATGCTCGCGCATCAGTTCGAAGCCGTACGCCATGAAGGCATCAGCAGCGTGCGCGACCTGCCGGTCGGTCACTGGTTCACGTTGACCGGCGACCCCGAGCTGGATATGAAGCCCGCCGATCATCGCCAGTTTGTCGTCACGTCGATTCGGCACGATATCTGGAACAACCTGCCGAAGATCCTGGCAGGTAGCGTGGACGGGCTATTCACGGCAAGCCGTCACCTGACGCAAGTCGTTCCGCCGGCGCCAGCCGATGCATCGGAACGAACGGACACGCGCTATGAGAACAGTTTCACGTGCGTGCGACGCGGCGTGCCGCTCAAGCCTTCCTACGATCCGGGAATCGATGTGCCGCCGGTCCACCTACTCACCGGCACGATCGTCGGCACACAGGGAGAGGAAGTGTTTTGCGATGAGGCCGGCCGCGTGCGCGTGCAGATTCACGGCTACGACCCGGCCGATCACGCCCACGCGCAAGGCGCCGGAACGACCGGCCTGACCGGCGACAGTGCGCCGATTCGCGTCGGAGCAAGCCTGGCGGGGAAATACTTCGGCGCGCTTTTCCTGCCTCGGGTCGGCATGGAGGTTTTGCTGGGCAGCCTGTCGGGCGATCCGGACCGTCTGGTGATCATCGGAATCCTGAGCAACGGCGCGAACCCGCCCGCGACTTTCAGCGATACCGGCTCGCTACCCGGCAACCGCTACTTGTCCGGGATCAAGACCAAGGAAATCAACGGCCATCGGTACAACCAGCTACGCCTGGACGATACGCCGTCGCAAATTTCGGCGCAGTTGGCTAGCGAACATGCGCACACCCAATTGAATCTCGGCTATCTGACGCAGCCCCGTCGTGATGGACACGGGAACGACCGGGGCGAAGGCGCGGAATTGCGCACCGACGCCGCCGCCGCGTTGCGCGCCGCCCGGGGCATGCTGTTGACGACCTATGCGCGTTCGCACGCGACCGGTGGTCAGCTCGATCGCGATGAGCTGATTCACTTGCTCGATCAATGCACGGAGCTGTTCAAGTCGCTCGGCGAGTATGCCGGCCAGCATGGCGGGCAATCCGCCGACACGGCCGGCCAGGACAACATCGCCAGCGCATTCCGTCACTGGAAACCCGGCGGTTCGGAATCCCCTGCCACGGGTGACGCATCCGCGTTCATGGCGTTCGGCGCGCAAGCGGGGTCGCTGAACGTCACGCCGAAAACGCACGTCATGTATGCGGGCGAGAACATCGATCAGATTGCGCAGCAACACATGCAGATCACGAGCGGCGAGCGGATCAATCTGCACGCCGGACATGGCATCGCGATGTTCGCGCACAGCAACGGCGTATCGGCGATCGCGAATCAGGGGAAAGTGGCCATTCAATCGCAGAACGACGACACCCAAATCGAGTCCGGCAAAGACATCCAGTTGACTGCCGCCGACGGCAAGCTTGCCGGCACGGCAAGCGACGAAGTCGTATTCGTCACGTCCGGCGGCGCGTATCTCAAGCTGCATGGCGGCGATATCGAACTGGGATGCCCCGGCAAGTTCACCGTGAAATCGGACGGTCATGCATGGGACGGCCCCGCAAGCATGAGCGTCGACCTGCCGACATTCGATCAACGTACGCTCGGCCGCGTCCCGAAGCTGATCCGTCCAACGGACGGTCACGCGGCACCGGGGTTCGAAGGACAGATTCGAAAGACATCGGGAACGCTGTCGGATTTGACGACCGACATGGCCGGGGAACTGCCTGAGGTCGATACCGACCGGTTCGAGAGGCTGGCGGTGCAGTTCACCAAGAAGAATTTTTAACGCAAGCGCAGGAGTCCGGATGATTGATTCATCTCTCGATCCTCGGCCGGAAGAGGACGCACGCACCGACGAGCACGCCGCGAAGGCAGATATGCCCGACGCGGCTGCGCCGCGCCCGGAGCCACCTCAGATCATCGTCGGCCGGAGCGACGGCGTCTCGATGTGGACGAAAGGCACCCGGCTGATCTGCATCAAGCAACTTCCGTTGCCCGGTATCGTGATCTTCGTGCATGGGGTGAACTCCGAAGGCGAATGGTTCGAGGCCGCCGAGCAAGGATTGTGCGATGGCCTGAACCGCCGGCTCGGGCGGCTGGACGATCAACTCCAGTATCGCGGCATCGATGCCGGGCAGCTGGTGCCTGCCAAGTACACGGAAAGCGTGACGCCGGACGGGTTTCTGAATCCCAAGCTCTGGGCCGGCGACTACATCAAGCCCAATCCGTCGTTTTCACCGGTCATTCATTTCCGGTGGGGCTATCGGGCGACAGCCGAGGAACTCAAAGAATACGGCGACAAGATTTTCCTGAACGAGAAGGACTATTGGGGCGGCGGTCCGTTCACGAACGGCTGTGCGAGCCTGCCCGATCTCTGGCAAGGCGGCCTCGACGACCGGGCGGCCGGGTGGATAACCGTGCAGGGTATCAATCCGACCAATCGGCCGCTGTATCGCGCGCCGCCCCGCGCGTATGGCGTGCTCGCGGCGTTGCGCCTTGCGAAGTTGATCGAGTCGATCCGCCGCATGCAGGCCGACGTACCGATTACTGTCGTGTGCCATAGCCAGGGCAACATCGTGGGCCTGACGGCGGCGTTCTTCGGCGATGCGCTACCCGATGTCGAAGATCCGTGGGGGCGTAGCGGGCATTGCGTGGCAGACGCCTACGTGCTGGCGAATGCGCCGTATAGCTTGGCGCGTGCAGATGGTCCGAATCCATCCGATACGTTCATGGATACGTGGTCGCAACGCGCGACCAAGGACGGCGATGGCCGTCGCGGACGGCAGACCTACGCCGCACGCACGAAAACGTTCGGCAAGTTTCTGTCGATCGTCGGCACGCGGAAGGCCTATGAACTTTCCGCCGACAAGATCGATGAAGACATGGCCAACGAGCGAGTATCGCCGACCAGCAAGCGGTCCTATGTCGCACACGAGGATCGGGTTCGCCACGGTCTGAACGAATCGACTTATGGTCGCGTCACCGCGTATTGCTGTCCGCACGACCAGGTGATTTCGGCGATCACGGTTCAAGGCATCGGCTGGCGCGGCATCGACAAGCACGAACTGAACGATATCGGTGTCCCCGGCGTGCTGACGCAGCGCGTCCTTGCCTCCGGCTTCCACGTCGGCGTGCAGAAACGCTATCGGTATCGGGAGGATGACTGGCGGCATGTACAGAAGGGAAAGACGTCGGGCTTCTGGTATCCGCCTTCACCGCCTGCCAAATTCAACCTCATCGGTGCACTCAATGGGAACGAAAGTGTCTGGGGCGTGGCGGCCACGCTTGCATCCGCGCCGATCATGTTTTTCGTGACGCAGATCAGCTCGGCATTGAATATGTTCCGCGTGAACGCCAATCCGCCGAAGGATTGGGCCGTGGTGGCGGACGCGCCGGCACTCGACGAACCGTTCCCGCCGAAGGCGTTGCGTTTCGGCAAGCCCATCGAAACGAAGGACGGCAATGCGACAAGCGACTTCAACGAAGGCAACGATCCGCCGGCCGCATGGCGCGAAGCGAACAAGGCCGATGCGGACAAGCGGGCCGATGATCCGTACGACCAGTACCAGCCGAAGAGCAAGGACAGCGTCGCGCAGGGTACGGCCGAAACCGAAGCCGGGCAACGCTACGAGGATCGCGCGTTGATGCGGATGGAGGCGCGTCGAACGCTGAATACCGAATGGCTTGATGGCGACGGCCATGTGATCGGCGAGGATGGCAAAAGCGCCCTGCCGGAGGGTTACAAGGAATGGCGCGACAAACAGATTGTCGACTGGCTCGATCGCGGGGCGATCAACAGCCCGACGAATCACTCTACGACGATGACTAACCCGGAGCACGCCGAGAAGGCGCTTGCGTATGACGTTGCGGTGGGTCGGTGCTACCTGACGCCCGATCAACTCTACGACCTACGCATTGAGGCGGATTGGCGGATGGGTGACGGGATTCCTCTAGATGCTCCGAACAAGACGTATGCCGACTATTTTGCATCTGGAACTCTTTATAGAACGCCTCTCAGAGAATGGATACACACAGATAAAAGCGAAGGCAAGATGCCGAACGCGATCTTGGATGAGCGTGAAGGTCAGCTCTATTTGAAGGTCGGGGGTGTCGTATGAAGATGCTGATCGCTACATGGCCGCGACGTATCGCCGTCGCCGTTTCGACATGGCTGATCGCAACCGTACTCATGGCCTCTCTGATGGCCCACGTAGAACAACCCAACCCGGCCCATTTGGAAATAGGGGATTGGATGAAACGATTCGTTTTCGTGCCCGGCTTGGCTGCGCTCATGGTGTTTTTGTTCACCACCGTCCTGATGCGTCCAGCACAAGCCACGCCTGTCCGGGAGCATGCCGCGCTAGCCGCTGAAGAGTCGGCAAAGCCGTTCATCGCGCAGGTTGTTGGCCTGATGTGGTTGAATCCATTGCAACGTATGGACTACCCCACCCAATGGCAATTATTGTGGACGCAGGGACTGGTCGCGCCAAACAAGAACGACGATATGGTTCGCACCGATGCGAAGTCCTTTACTACCTTGCAATCTGTAGCGGGTATCGCATACGGCAACGAAGGCAAGGAAACGCTCAAGGGCTTCTACGCCAAGTACGTGGACAAATTCATCTTATTGTTACGCACCCGATATTTTAGTAACACGAAGTACTTCTACACTGTGGGATCCCAAAGCCAGCGGGACTGGCGTGAACTCGCTGGTATACACGTCGAAGTTGCCATTCCGCCCCGACTTGATCCGGCCTTTGCCAAGTCACGCGCGGTCGATCGGATGATGAATTTCTTCGAAATCGGCCCGCCGTCACCCAAGACGCTTTGGAGCCGCGACACGCCCCCTGATGTGCAAATCACGCAAGGCGGCGCGAACTCGGGCTTTACATCGCTGAACAAGGCACTGGACTACCTGCAGGCGAACCCCGACAAGACCGTATGGGCGATCAACTGGGATGCACCGAGCTTCCCGCCCACGGACGCGCAGATCAATGAGAACCTCGTCGTGCTGTTCCTCGCCGGCCCGACCGTCAATACGGAACGCGAACCGCTCGCCTGGATCGGCAAAGCCGCAACGGGCAACACCCAAGAGTTTTCACCGAAGGTCGGCACGACGCGCGCCGTACAAGCATGGAAGGCAACCATCGACCAGGCGGCACGCAATGCCGGCGTCGCGGTTCCAGACCTCAAGTACATCGTCCACGACGCAGGTGCAGGCAGCGATACCGCGTCGTCACGTGTTGCCGCGCTCGCACAGACCTTGACGGAAACACTTCCTGAATACGACCACCGCAAACAAACATTCAACACGGCCGCCCTACTCGGCGACATGGGAACCGGCAGCGCATTGACCGACGTCGCGCTCGCCATCGGCCGGATCAACCACTTCGGCGGCAACGCACTCGTCGCCGGCACGACCGATCCGGATCACCCGGTCGCGGTCGTCGTCCTGCCGCCGTCGAAACTCACGCCGATCGATCCCGACAAGGACTGGTTCCGCGCACGCGGTGGCAACAACGCCTACCTGCCGTGGTGGGGACGCCGGCACGATACGAATTACGGCATGCAAGGCTATTCATGGTGATGCAACCAACACGACGGCACGCCGCGTGCGAACGCGAGCACCGCACCAATCATTCATTCAGGGGATGAGTCATATGCGAGGAATTATCCGGGTAGGCGACGTCCATACCCACGGCGGCCGGGTCGAATCCGGAGCCGGAACGAGCAAGGTGATGGGTCGCTCGGTCGCCCGCATCGGCGACACGTGTTCGTGCCCGATTCACGGTAATTGCACGATTGCCGAAGGCGACACGGCATTCAAGGTCGAAGGTCGAGACGCTGCCTTCGATGGTCACAAGACTTCATGCGGCGCGACCTTGATTTCTTCACTTCACACTTCCGGGCGAGTTTGAATGCAAAAGACCCGACGCATGACTGCCGAACAGTTCCGCCTGTTGCGCGTGCAAAATACACGAATCAAGCCTTTGAACCAGTGGGCCCTCCACGAGATTTTCGTCAAGGGCCGATCACAGCGGGCTGTGGCGGCGGAAGTCGGCATGACGTGTTCCGCGATGTCGCAGCTTGTACGGAAGGTGTGGCAGCGGTATCTGGAGCTACCGGGAAACTGCACGCGCCTCACCACCCTCACGATCACGATCCCGGCCAGATATGAGCCCGCACTCCAGGCATGGGTGCGGGATGCATATCGATTGGCGATTCAGAATGAACCAGATACGACACCCTGATCGGCGATTCACCCAAAATTCAACACAGCGGAGACCACGCCTCCGGCAGGCAAATCGTCGACGTGGCACGCTCGATCTGCTGCGGTCCGCCCTTGGGCGGCCAAAGCCCTTCGGCATAGTGGCGCGCGCGCAATGCCATGCGCTCCTCGAGGCTCGAGAACCCCCAGATATGGGCAATGCGAGGCGGGCCATCGATCGCGTACATATTCGCGACAAGGTGAGACGTATAGGCTTCGGCCGGGCCGACGGCCTGCTCCCACGCGGCGATCGTCGGTGCGATCCCGGCCGGTTTGAGCCAATAGCGGCGAAATTCGTAGAACCTGCCCAGTTTCGACGGCGCGATCGCGGGCAGGAACGGAAAAAGTTCGTAGGTTTCCATGCTGAGCCCCACGTCGGCACCGCCGATATTGAACGGCCCGCCGTTCATCAACGCACGACGGCGCTCCTGCTGCAGCTCGTCGATTTCGTCGAAGCCTCGCAACACGACGATCTGCCCCAACTCGCCGATTTCCGAACGCCAGGCGCCGAGCAGACGCCCCGTGGCACCGGGATCCGATACCCATCGGTGCGCACCGGCGGAAACGGCATCCTGCTCCAGCAGCAAACACGACAACGTCGTCAGTTCATACTGCATGTCGACCATCCCTCGCAAAATGGGCGTCGGATGCGTCGGTCGCATCCGGTCGCCATCAGAAAATAAATTCCCCCAATCCACATCCAGATAAAACGTTATTCCATATACAGCTGAATCGCCAGCCAACTTTGGATCCTTTTTCCCTCCTGTCCCCCGTATCATTTCTCCCATTCCGAAAGAAAAGAGTATGAGAAGGACATGAGCGACACCACCACGCTGCACTACCTCGACTACGCCGCCACGACGCCCGCCGACCCGCGCGTGATCGAAGCGATGACGGCCTGCCTCGGCTTCGACGGCATCTTCGGCAATCCGGCGTCGAGCTCGCACGCCGCCGGCCGGCTCGCGAAAGACAAGGTCGAGCACGCACGCGCGCAAGTCGCCGCGCTGATCGGCGCGGACGCCGACGAGATCGTCTGGACGTCGGGCGCCACCGAATCTAACAACCTCGCGCTGAAGGGTTATGCGGAAAACGCGACCGACAAGCGCCACCTGGTCACGAGCCGCATCGAGCACAAGGCCATTCTCGACACGATGGCGAACCTGTCGAAGCACGACTCGTCGGTCACGTACCTGACGCCCACGCGCGACGGCGAGATCACCGCCGACGCGGTCGCTGCCGCCATCGGCCCCGATACGGGCCTCGTGTCGCTGATGCTCGTGAACAACGAGATCGGCACGCTGACCGATATTGGCGCAATCTCGCGCATCGTGCATGCCGCGGGCGCGCTGCTCCACGTCGACGCCGCGCAAGCGCTCGGCAAGACGCCGATCGACGTGCGCGCGCTCGGCATCGACATGCTGTCGATGTCCGCGCACAAGGTGTACGGCCCGAAGGGCATCGGCGCGCTGTTCGTCCGCCGCGACATCGCGGACCGGATCGCCCCGCAGATTCACGGCGGCGGCCACGAGCGCGGCTTGCGTTCGGGCACGCTCGCGACCCATCAGATCGTCGGCATGGGCGTGGCATGCGAACTGGCCGCTGAAAAGCTCGACGGCGAAGCGGCACGAATCGCGGCGCTCGGCGCCCGCCTGACGGACGCACTGGTCGCACTCGGCGATGTCACGCAGAACGCGGCCACGGCGCGCCGGATCCCGCACACGCTGAGCCTGACGTTGAATGCACCGGGCTTCTTCCCGTTCATGCTCGGCGAAGCGCTCGCGGTGTCGTCGACGTCCGCGTGCAACTCGACCAGCGGTGCGCCGTCCCACGTGCTGACCGCGATCGGCCTCGATGCGGAGACGGCGGGCCGCACCGTGCGCGTGAGCTTCGGCCGCTTCACGACGGAGCAGGACGTCGACTTCGCGATCTCCTGCTTCCGCCAGGCGATCGAACAGTGTCGCGCGACGGCAGCGAACGGCTTCTCCGCGTCGCGGCAGATCACGCCGGCCGACCTGAAAGCGATCCGCAATGCCGGCTTCCGTTCGGTCATCTGCAACCGGCCTGACGGCGAAGGCGACGCACACCCGGCATTCGACGAGATCGCCGCGGCGGCCCGCGAACTGGGCCTCGAAGCGCGCTACCTGCCGGTCGAGCGCGACCGCATCGGCGATGCGGAGATCGACGCATTCGGTGCGCTGGTCGACACACTGCAGAAGCCGGTGCTCGCGTACTGCCGCAGCGGCAGCCGCTCCGGCCTGCTGTGGAATCGTTGGTCCGCCCGACGCACGGCCACGGCCTCGGCCTGACCGGGAACACCGCCACGCCCTACCGCCCCCGCCCCGCCCGCATTCGCGCTCGAAACCGCTGCTTCGATGCGCTGCCGGGCGGTGGTGTCGCTTGAAGCCGCACCGGCTTCGCACCGTGTCTACCGCACGCCCTCACGCGCCATACGCATCCAGCGCCTTCAACGGCACATGCAGGCTCTCGTTCGCGGCAAACGCGTCGAGCAGGTAGTCGACCGTCGCCTGCACGCGCGACGCCTTCAATGCGCGATGCGGATACTGCATCGCCATTTCGTAGGTGCCGGGCAAATGATGGCGGTGCAGCAGCACCTTCAGCGAGCCGGCGCGCAAATGCGCCCATGCGAGGTGCACACCGACCTGCGCGATGCCCAGGCCATCACGGGCGGCCTGCAGCACGGCCTCCGGCGCGGAGAACGTCAGCAGCGCCGTTTCGCCCGGATCGACCGCCACTATGCTCCCGCCACGCATCCTGAAGCTCCATGTCGCGACCGCTCCGCCGAGAAACCGGCGTGCGATCAGCCGGTGCGCACCGAGATCGTCCGGCGCTCGCGGAATGCCGTGACTCGCCAGATACGCCGGCGATGCAACCAGTACCGTATTCATCCGAAAGACCGGGCGCGACACCAGCGCGGAATCGTGGATGTTGCCGCCGCGGATGACGATGTCGTAGCCGTCGCGCACGACGTCGACGATCCGGTCGTCGAAATCGGCCTCCACCGACAAACCGGGGTAACGCGCCAGCAATCCGGGCAGCAGCGGTTGCAGATGCTCGCGCCCGAACGCGGCACTGGTCGAAATGCGTACGCGCCCCTGAGGCCCGAGCCGCTGCGCGACGATGCTGTCGACCGCCGCATCGAGCGCGTCCAGTGCGACCCGCGCCTCGCGCAGGAACACGCTGCCTTCGTCGGTGAGCTTCAGCGTGCGCGTGGTGCGGTTCATCAGCCGCACGCCGAGCGCCTGCTCGAGGCCGGCGACGTTCTTGCTGACCGCGGCCGACGTGACGCCGAGCATGCGGCCGGCCGCCGCAAAGCTGCCGCCGTCGGCCGCATGCACGAACGACAGGATCGCCCGCGTGCGTTGTGACACATCCAAAGCAGCCTCCTTCGATCGACACGTCGCAAGGTACACCTTCGCCTGCCGCCGATTATCAACCTGAAGTTGAGAGCGACTCAACCCGGACCCAACTTCCGGTTGCGACCCGTGCCGCCCACAATGCGGCCATCGTTCAACGGACTGCAAAGGAATGCCCATGCTTGCCACCATCGTTTTCGACAGCGGTCACGGTCACACCGAGCGACAGGCGCAAGCCGTCGCGGAAGGCGTGCGGCGCGTACCGGGCGCGGAAGTGCGGCTCGTCGCGGTCGCCGACGGCGCGATTCCGTGGGAGGCGCTCGCCGCGAGCGACGCGATCATCTTCGGCTCGCCGACGTACAACGGCTCGATCAGTTCGCGGCTCAAGAAGTTCATGGAAGACTCCACGCGCCCCGCGTGGATTCCGCAAACCTGGCGCAACAAGATCGCGGCCGGCTTCACCAACTCCGGCGCGCAGCACGGCGACAAGCTGAACTCGCTGATGACGATGACGCTGTTCGCGGCGCAGCACGGGATGATCTGGGTCGGGCTCGACCTGTTCGCCGGCACCGCGGCGAACGAGCGCAACCGGATCGGCGGCTGGCTCGGCGCGATGGCGCAGTCCGACGACGTGTCGCCGGAGCTGTCGCCGATCGCGAGCGACCTCGAAACCGCCGCGCATCTCGGGCAGCGTGTCGCCGAGCTGGCGTCGCGGCTCGCGGCCGGCGCGTGAGCGGCACACCGTTCGCGAGGAGATCGCCATGAAACTGCTGTGCCTCGACGTCCCGCTGCCCGGCGCCAGCCCGGACGCGTATCAGCCGCACCTGCTCGACGAAGTGCGCTACGGCTGGCAACTGCTCAAGCGCGGGATCGTCCGCGATATCTATTTCCGTCAGGATCGCCCCGGCGTCGCGATCGTTGCGGAGTGCGATTCGATCGAACACGCCCGCGAAGCGCTGCGCGAGTTTCCGCTGGCGAAGGCCGGGCTGATCGACTGGGACATCATTCCGCTTGGCGCGTTTCTCGGCTGGGAAGCGCTGTTTGCGGCGGACGACGCGTAACTTTCACGGCCGGCGGCGTGATGCGAACACGCCGCTCACTCAGGCTTCGATCCGGCCAGCCCCGGCGCCGGCGCATTCCGTCGCAAGCGCGGCACGCAACACCGGCATGCCGCGCACGACGGCCGCTACTTCGGATACTCCAGCAGCAGCGCAACCCAGCCTGAAGTCGCGTCTCCATAGCGTGCCGCGATGTCGCCGAGCACACCGGGCAGCACCGATTCGCCACGCCGGTCAGCCGGCATCGTCATGCGTGCATGCCGCGCATTCGCCGGCTGCGCCAGCAACCGCAGCCCGTACCTCGACTCGATCACGCGCGCATCTGCAGTCGCGACGACGTAACTGCGCCAGGTCCGTGCCCACGCGTCGGCGGTCAATGCGACCGGAAGCTCGTCAAACCCGTTTTCGACCGGAAGATCGAACGTCTCGTGCCGCCAGAGCGCGACGCGGTTCGTCAGTGCCACCGCCACCGCACGCGCAGTCAATGCGAACCGGCTACCGTCGTGAACGTCGCTCCATGACTGCGCGCCGACACGTCGCGCCGTCTCGCGCGCCGCTGCCGGCCCCGCCAGCGCACTCACCAACGCCAGCGAAGCGGGAATCGACGCCGACACGCCGGTCGTCGTCATGACGTTGCCGTCCATCACATAGCGGCGATCGTCGACCCACTTCGTATCGACAAAGCGGCGGCGCAGGCCGTCGCGCGAATACCAGTGGGACGTCGCGGTGCGATGCCGCAGCAGGCCGGCGTTCGCGAGGACTGCCGCGCCGTCGCAGATCGCCACCATCGTCGCGCCGGCAGCGGCCTGCTTGCGCAACCATGCCAGTACGGCCGGGCTGTCCGCGCGATGCAGCGCGGGCACGATCACCACATCGGCGCCCGCAGGCGTCGCGGCATCGAACCGGTCGAACGTCGTATCGGCCAGCATGCGCAGCGCGGGCATCAGTTCCACCTCGCCTTCGTCGGCCGATACGGTGACGACATCGACCGCACCGGACGTCTTCAGCATCGCGTACGGCACGATGAAATCGGTCGTCTCCGTGCCCGCGTTGTCCGCGACGATCGCCACGAGCGGCCGCGTGCGGCCCGCCTTCGGCGCGCCGATCGTCAGCACTTGTGCGCCCGGTACTGCGTCCTCCGCCATCGCCGGCGCCGCCCGCCCCGCTACCCACGCGCCCAGCATCGTGCACACGAGCAGCACCGCCCCGCCTGTCTTCCGTCCCCGCATCGTTCACCCGCATCCGTCGATTGCATGTCCGGAAAATTACAAGGATCATGCTCGCGGTCACAAGGACAACTCCACCGCACTTTCCGCCATGTCCCAGTCATCCTGTTCGGCACGCGACATCGTCGTCGTCGGCTTCGAAGGCGTCCAGTCGCTCGACATCACGGGCCCGATGGAAGTGTTCGCGGTCGCGAACCGTTACCTGCCCGACCATGCCGTGCCGTATCGGCTGACGCTCGCGTCGCAACACGGGGACGACATCGTCACGCACGCGGGCCTGCGCCTCGCCGGGACGGTCGCGCTCGCGGCACTGCCCGGCCGGATCGACACGCTCATCGTCGCCGGCGGCGATGAAGCGGCGCTGCGCCACGCCGCATCGGAAGCCGGCGTGCTGCCGTGGCTGCGCACGCGGATCGCGGACACGCGACGGATCGCGAGCATCTGCACGGGTGCGTTCGTGCTTGCCGCGGGCGGATGGCTGGACGGCCGGCGCGCAACCACGCACTGGAACCAGTGCGCGTTGCTGCAGGCGCTCTGCCCCGACGCGCGGATCGAACCGGACGCGATCTACGTGAGCGATCCGCCGTTCCATACGTCGGCCGGCGTGACGGCCGGCATCGATCTGTGTCTTGCGCTCGTCGAGGCGGACTGCGGCGCGCCGACCGCGCTCGCGGTCGCACGCGAACTCGTGCTGTTCATGCACCGCCCCGGCGGGCAGGCCCAATTCAGCGTCGGGCTCGGCTCGCTGGCCAACGCAACGCCGCGCATGCGCGCACTGCTCGCCGAGATCGCCGACGATCCGGCCGGCGATCTCGGCGTCGCCGCGCTGGCCGCACGGATGCACATGAGCGAGCGCTCGTTTGCGCGCCACTTCCTCAAGGAAACCGGGCGATCGCCCGCGCAATTCGTGCTGGCGGCACGGGTCGAGCGCGCGAAGGCGCTGCTCGAGCGGGCTGACTGGACGCTTGAACGCATCGCCGAGCGGTCGGGATTCGGCAGCGTCGACGCGCTGCAGCGCGCGTTCGCGAAGCAGGTCGGCGTATCGCCGCGCGACTATCGCGCGCGCTTCGGGCCGCGACACGACAAGCAGCAAACGGAATAGGCCGTCGCCGGTTCCGGCGTGCGTCCGGGGCCGCTTGCCTGGCGGCGACCCGGCGATCGCCCGTCGCCCCCAGCCGCGCATCCGTCACGCTCCCGGTCCTCCCGGCAACGCAACAGGCCGACACGCCCTCATCCGGTGCATTCCTCCGGATTTTCACTACGTTGCCGAAATCTGATAGAGCCGGGAGATTTGATTTCATACCGTTCACGCATCGGACTGGAAAGCGATGGCCGCTCGACCGCGGCATCGCGAGCCGCCGACGAATCCCAGGAGCGGGCCAGCTTGCATGGCCCGGGCGGCGATGACGGTCCTGCCACGCAGGACATTCGTGACGGAGCGACCATGGATGCAAAATTCCAGCCTGATTCAGGCACCGACAGTGACGTAAGCCTGCTGCACAAGATGGGCTATGCGCAGGAACTGTCGAGACGTATGAGCGGTTTCTCGAACTTCGCCGTGTCGTTTTCGGTGATCTGCATCCTGTCGGGCGGCATTACCGCGTTTCAACTCGCCTTTTCCGCGACGGGCGGTGCGTCGGTCGGCCTCGGCTGGCCACTGGGCTCGCTGTTCGCGCTGATCGTCGCCGTATCGATGTCGCAGATCGCGTCCGCCTTCCCGACGGCCGGCGGCCTCTATCACTGGGGCGCGATCCTCGGCGGGAAGAAATGGGGGTGGATGACCGCGTGGATCAACCTGATCGGGCTGATCTTCGTGATCGCCGCGATCAATTTCGGCACCTACGATCCGTTCTTCAAGACGCTGATCGCGCCGATGTTCGGCGTCAGCCCCGACAGCCTGACCTGGTGGCACCAGACGGCGTTCATCGCGTTCATCACGATCTCGCAGGCAATCCTGAATGCGCGCGGCATCAAGATCGCGAGCAAGATCACCGACCTGTCGGGCTACCTGATCTTCGTGGTGACGATCGCGCTCGTGGTGTCGCTGCTCTACTACTCGCCGGTCGCATTCGATGCGCACCGGCTGGTGACGTTCACCAACTTCACCGGCGTCGATGGCGGCGCATGGCCGAAGCAAGCCACGCCGCTCGCGTTCCTGTCCGGCCTGCTGCTCGTGACCTACACCATCACCGGCTTCGACGCGTCCGCGCACACGTCGGAAGAGACGCACGATGCGGCCAGGAACGTGCCGCGCGGCATCATCGGGTCGGTGTTCTGGTCCGCGGTGTTCGGCTACGTGATGGTGTGCGCGTTCGTGCTGGTGATGCCCGACCTGACCGCCAGCATGAAGCAGGGCACCGGCTTTTTCGAGGCGATCCTCGCGCCGATTCCGAAGACGCTGCGCGTCAGCCTCGAACTCGCGATGTTCTTCATCAACTACGTGTGCGGGCTCGCGGCGATCATGTCGACGTCGCGGATGGTGTACGCCTTTGCACGCGACGGCGGGCTGCCTGCGTCGAAGCTGCTGCGCAGCGTGAACCCGGCGCACCGGACGCCCGGCCCCGCGATCTGGACCTGCGCGGTGCTCGCGATCGTCGTCACGCTGTACGGCGACGCGTTCTCGGTGCTGAGCGCCGGCAGCGCGGTGTTCCTGTTCATCTCGTATGCGATGCCGATCGGCTCCGGGATGCTGGCCGAAGGCCGCTCGTGGACCGACAAGGGCCCGTTTCAGCTGGGGATCTGGTCGAAGCCGTGTGCGCTGCTCGCGCTGGTCGGCGCCTGTGTGCTCGCGTATGTCGGCATCCAGCCGCCGAACGAAAAGGTGCTGTACGTGCTCGTCGGCTTCGTCGTGGTGCTGATGGTGATCTGGTACGGCTTCGGCGTGCGCAACACGTTCGCGGGGCCGCCGGTGCTGAAGGACACGCGCAATCTCGACCGCATCCGCGAACTCGAGGCGAACGTCGATCCGACTGTCTGAAGCGTCTTCGAAGCAGGCTGAAAAAAAAACCGACTCGCTGGCTTCGTGCCGCGAGTCGGTTTTTTGTTGCAACGTGAAGCGACGCGGTTCGACCGCCTTGCGGCAGCCGAACCCCGCGACCATCAGCCGTAGACGGGGAAACGCTTCGTCAGCTCGGCAACCTGCCCGCGCACACGCTCGAGCGTGGCCGCATCTTCCGGCGCTTCCAGCACATCGGCGATCAGGTTGCCGACGATCTCCGCTTCCTTCACGCCGAAGCCGCGCGTCGTCATCGCCGGCGAACCCAGGCGCACGCCGCTCGTCACGAACGGCTTTTCCGGGTCGTTCGGGATCGCGTTCTTGTTCACCGTGATGTGTGCCGCGCCCAGCGCTGCTTCCGCTGCCTTGCCCGTGATGTTCTTCGCGCGCAGGTCCACCAGCATCACGTGGCTTTCCGTGCGACCCGACACGATCCGCAGGCCGCGCTTCACCAGCGTTTCAGCCAGCACGCGCGCGTTCTCGACCACCTTCTCCTGGTACGCCTTGAACTCCGGCGACAGCGCTTCCTTGAACGCCACCGCCTTGCCCGCGATCACGTGCATCAGCGGGCCGCCCTGGATGCCCGGGAAGATTGCCGAGTTGATCGGCTTCTCGTACTCGGCCTTCATCAGGATCACGCCGCCGCGCGGGCCGCGCAGGCTCTTGTGCGTCGTCGTCGTCACGAAGTCCGCGTGCGGCACCGGGTTCGGGTACACGCCTGCCGCGATCAGGCCCGCGTAGTGGGCCATGTCGACCATCAGGTACGCGCCGACCGACTTCGCGATCTTCGCCAGACGTTCGAAATCGATCTTCAGCGAGAACGCCGACGCGCCCGCGACGATCAGCTTCGGCTTGTGTTCCTGCGCGAGCTTCTCGGCCGCTTCGTAGTCGATGTCTTCGTTTTCGTTCAGGCCGTAGCTCACCACGTTGAACCACTTGCCCGACATGTTCACCGGCGAGCCGTGCGTCAGGTGGCCGCCGTGCGCGAGACTCATGCCCATGATCGTGTCGCCCGGCTTGAGCATCGCGAAGAACACGCCCTGGTTCGCCTGCGAACCCGAGTTCGGCTGCACGTTCGCGGCTTCCGCACCGAACAGCTGCTTCACGCGATCGATCGCCAGCTGCTCGACGACGTCGACGTATTCGCAGCCGCCGTAGTAGCGCTTGCCCGGATACCCTTCCGCGTACTTGTTCGTGAGTTGCGAGCCCTGCGCGGCCATCACGGCCGGGCTCGTGTAGTTTTCCGACGCGATCAGCTCGATGTGATCTTCCTGGCGACGGTTTTCCTGCTCGATCGCGGCAAAAAGTTCCGGATCGACGTTGGCAACGGTGCTGGTGGTGCGGTTGAACATGATGATTGACCAGTTGAGAGTGAATGACTGACCGCGGCTTGCCGGCTGCATGGTGTTTCGGCCTTCGCATTCCACCAGACACGCCCCCGTGCAGATAGAAGGATTGCGACAATCCGCTAGGACGCACCGCGCGCCGGGCACGCAAAAAAAATCGAAGGGTCGCATCGCTGCGACACCTTCGACGGAACTTGCCGGCCGGGCAAGCGTGATGCCTGCCCTTCAGCTTCTTGCGAGCATCGGTTATTAGACGGCGGAAAAACAGTTGTCGACGAACAGATGCGTACCGTTGACGAAGCTCGACTCGTCGGACGCGAGGAACAGCGCGGCCGCCGCGACTTCCGACGGCTCGCACAACCGACCTTGCTGAACCGCGATCGCCGCTTCGGTCGCGTCGACGCCCATCGCCTGCAGATCCCTGAGTTCACGCATCCCGTGCGGCGTGCGGATGAACCCCGGCGCGAGCGCGTTGCAACGAATGCCGCGGTCGCGGTACTCGACCGCAATCGCCCGCGCGAACATGTGGCACGCGCCTTTGGTCGCGTCATACAGCACCTCGCCCGGCGTCGCGCACACCGCCGAAATCGACGACGTGCAGACAATGCTGCCGCGCCCCTTCTCCAGCATCTGCGGCAGCACCGCTTTCGTCATCAGGAACATGCTCTTCACGTTCACGCCCATCAGCCAGTCCCATTCCGACTCCTCGATGTCGAGGAACGGTTTGACGATCAGCGTGCCGGCGTGATTGAACAGGATGTCCGCGTTGCCGTACTGCTCGCGCGCGGCGTTCACGGCTTGCTGGACTTCCGCCTGTTTCGACACGTCGGCGCCGAGGCCGATCGCCTGCAGGCCCGCGTCGCGCAGCCGCGACGCAAGCGTTTCGGCGGCATCGCCGTCGCGATCGATGATCGCAACCTTCGCGCCCTGGGCGGCAAACAGTTCGGACGCCGCGCCGCCGCAGCCGCCGGCGCCGCCGCTCACGATGGCGACCTTGCCGGCCAGGCGGCCGTCAATCTTGACATTCATGTTTCGTTCTCCAGTCTGGTTCGTTCGGCCCGCTCAACTGAACAGCGTCCGCAGGTGATCGTTGAGGAAGGTGCCTTCGGGGTCCACGCTGCGGCGCAGCGCGCGGAACGCTTCGGCCTTGGGGAACCAGCGATCGACGTCCTCGCGGTTCGTGAAATGCAGCTTGCCCCAGTGCGGACGCGAGCCGTAGTCGCGCAGGATCGTGTCGACGTCCTTCAGGAACGGCCAGTAGTCGACGCCGTTCGGGCCGCCCGAGCATGAAATCGTGACGCTGTCCTGATGGTTGAACGGGCTGAGCCACGCCGGATCGCCCTTCGTGAAGCGGTACTCGACCGGGAAGATGCAGTCGCGGTGTTTCGTGAGGATGAGCTCGCGCACCCGGCGCAGCGCCTCCTTGCCGTGTTGTGCGGGCACCGCGTACTCGAGCTCGTGGAAATTCGGCACGTAGTGGATCGCGTACACCTCGGAGCTGTACGCGATCTTCTCGTGCTCGCCTTCGTGGAACGTGCGCGCGTCGGTGATATCCATCACCTTGATCTCGCACACGTCGTAGTCCTTCTTCGAATTCGATACCTTCGTGGTGTCGGGCAGGCAGTAGAGATCGCGGCTGGCGGGTGTCGGGCACCAGAAGAAACCGAAATGCCGGTGCTTCGCGGCCAGGTCGTCGTATTGCTCCATCAGCGCGTCGAAGTCCTCGCGCCACACGCGGTCGTGCAGCCAGAATGCATCGGTCACCTGCAGCGTGATCTCCGACACCACGCCGAACATCCCGATGTTCACCTGCGTCGCATGCAGCAGGTCGAGGTCCTGCCGGTCGCTTACCTTCATGATCGAGCCGTCCGGACGCACGATGCGCATCCCGACGACCTGCGACGACAGGTTGCTCAGCGTCGTCCCCGTGCCGTGCGTGCCGGTGGCCAATGCGCCGGCGATCGCCTGCGAATCGATGTCGCCCTGGTTGACGAGCGACAGCCCGAGTTCCTTCAAGTGGCGCGTCACCGCATTGATCTTGGTGCCGGCCTTGACGGTCACGCGCTTGCGCCCTTCGTCGACATCCACGATGCCCTGGTAGTCCTGCAGCGACAGCAGCAGGCCGCTGGTCGCCACGACGGGCGTGAACGAGTGCCCCGAGCCCGCGCACCGCACATGCTTGCCCTGCCGCGTCGCCGTATGCACCAGCTCCGCGATCTCGGCCTCGCTCGCCGGCGACGCGAGGTGCGCGGCCACGCACGACTGATTGCCGACCCAGTTTCTCCAGAATCCGCCACGGGGAAGTTCCATCACCGTCTCTCCAGCGTCGTATTGCTGCCAAAGATAGGGTGCCGAAAGGCTTTCCACTATCGGATTTCGGCAAGTTAGGGTTTTGACGAGGCGATGCCCGGCCGGCGCTTTTTGACCGGCGCGACGAGCGGCTACAATGAATCGATCCGACCCGCCCCTTCCCGCCCTCGATGACGCCGCCTGCCCACCCGAGCGATTTCTCCGGCGACCCGCTGTTCGCGCGAACGGTCGCGTTCTGCGCGTTCACCGACGTGGAGGAACAGGCGCGCTCGTTCGACGGCTGGAACATGAACTACACGCAGATCTCGGGCGGGCTGTTTCACGGCTCGTCGTCGATCATGTCGCTGGGCGGCATCAAGCTGCTGGTCGAGGATCTCGACAAGGTCATCCTGCAGCAAGGCGCGGTGCCGCTGGAGCGGATCGCCGTGGCCGTGCCGCTGGAACTGGAAGGCCACGCGCGCCTGTGCGGCGAGAAGAGCGGGCGCGACAGCCTGCATGTGTTCTCGAGCCAGCCGGAATTCGAGTTCTATTCGCCCGACCGCCATCTGCTCGTGAATGTCGAAATCGAGCCGGAGAAACTGTCGACGCAGGCGCTGCGCACGGTGGCCGAGTCACTGCGCGCTCGCACCCATGCACCGGTGATCCCGATGGCGACCGGTGTAGCCGACCATCTTCGCGACCTGCTGCGCCAGACGCTCGCCGCCGCGGCAAAAAGCACGCGCATCGACGACGTGACGACACAGGACAGGATCGAGCTGCTCGAGCGCACCGTGCTGTACGCGATCTCGGAAGTGATGACGGCCGCGACGCCGGACGCCGGCGCACAGATCGTGCGCCCGACGAAATACTGGTCGCTGGTCAATGCGGTGCGGGAGCGGCTGCAGGATGCATCGACCTGCCCGCTGTCGATCGCCGAACTGTGCGTGGAACTCGGCGTCAGCCGGCGCACCGCGCAATACGCGTTCCAGGACACGTTGAACCTGAACCCCATCGCATACCTGCGGGCCGTGCGGCTGAATCACGTGCGCCGCGAGCTTCGGCTCGGCGACTCGGTGACGACCGCGGCCACCAAATGGGGCTTCTGGCACCTGAGCAGTTTTGCGCAGGACTATCGCGCGATGTTCGGCGAACTGCCGTCGGCCACCGCGAAGCGCTATGCACGCCAGGCCCTCTAGCGCCTGTCGTTCGCCTTCCGGCGGCCGGTGCGAAGGATTCCGCACCGGCCGCCGCCCTGCCTGCTACGTCAATCGTCCTGCTGTTCCTGCTGCGCCTGCACCTGCCGCTGCTGGATGAACTGCCGTACATCGCTCATCGTCACGCGGCCGGCGTGCTTCGCATCGATCTCGTCGAAGTGCTTCGACACGAAGCCGAGACCGCTGCTCTGCGCCTGCGCCTTCGTCACGGCCGCGCCGTTGCTCAGCACCGTATTGGCGCCGAGCCGCGCGTCGACACGCTGCTGCGCCTGCTGCTGCAGCGTCGAGCCGGTCGACGGCAACACCGGCGCCACCTTCGTGGCAGGAAAGAACGGACCGTCGACACCGCGCCCGCCGTGCGGCAGCTTCACCGGCGCCACCGCCTGTGGCGGCAACGCGTAGGCACTGCTCATCACGGCACCGAGCACGATCAACGGGGACATACGCCGCATCAATTTGATTAGGGACATGATCACTCGCATTCAATGGATGAATAGAGGGTTCCTTTGACAAGGAGTCCGTCGCTCAGGGGGCCGCCGCCAGCGTCGTCGCGGCCGTCGCACCCGGGATGCTGCCGGTCGGTACGCTCGGCGGGTTTTCATCCGGCCACGGCGGCGGCAGCATGTGCAGCGTCAGCGCCGTCGGAATCCGCGCGCCCTTGTAGAACGTCTTCAGGTCCCGCTTCATCTGCGGACGGGCGACGTCGTCCAGGTAGATCATGTGGCCGCCCTGGAAGAAGTTCACCTGCAGCTTCGGATTGAAGCCCTTCACCGTCTGCAGCCGCGCGAGTTGCTTCTCGGTGTTGAAGAACGGCGTCGCGAGATCGTGGAAGCCGTTCTCCGACAACACGCGAAGCTTCGGGTTGAGCTGCAGCGCACCGAGCAGATCGGGGATCGTGTCGGGCATCGGCTGGCCGTCGTGCGTGAAGTCCCAGACGCCGATGATGTTGTCGTTCAGCGGCAGGTACGTCGCGTTCGGTGCGGTGTAGCCGAGGTAATCCGGCATCTGCGTCGCGAGCGCGTTCGTGAACGGCTGCGAAATCAGGATGTCGGACGGGTCGCCGTCGTTCTGCAGGCGCGGATCGGAGTTCGGCAACGACACGCGTCCGTCATACCGGCCGATCGTCGTGCCAGGCAACAGGCTCGTGCCGAACGGATTCGCGTTGAAGTAGCCGCTCAGCGCCTGTTGCGTGAGGCTCGACGGGATCGACCACAGCTTCAGCGTCGCATCGCTCGGGAACACCGGCGTGCCGAGCGCATCCGGAATGCCTAGCTGGCTCAACACCCACGACTGCGAATACTTCTGCAGCTGGTTGTAGATCAGCGTCGTGAACAGTTCCGTCTGCAGTGCGTACAGATCCTGGTTCACCGGCGCCGGCGAAACCTGGTTGAAGTACGCCGCGACCGCCGCATAGCCCGGCAGGTAGCCGGCCACGGTATCGGTATCGAGCAGCAGCCCTTCCGTCGACTGCGTGATCGCCACCGCTTCCGTCGCATCCGCGAAGTAGTTCAGGATCGCCGACTGCAGCACGATGCCCGTCAGGTGCACGCCGGCCGATTCGAGCGCCAGCGCGAGCATGTCGGTACGCGGCGTGCCGTACGATTCGCCGTACAGGTAGATCGGCGACGTGCTGCGGCTGTTGACGTTCAGGTAGCGCTGGATGAAGTCGCGCATGATGTTCACGTCCGCATCCGAGCCCCAGTACTTCTGGTTGGTGTTCGGCAACACGGCTTCCGACAGCCCGGTGCCGGGCGGGTCGATGAACACGAGGTCGGTGGTGTCGATCAGGCTTTCGGCGTTGTCGACGAGCGGATAGTTCGGCCAGTTGCTGCCGAACAGCGGATCGGGCGTGGCCACGCGGGTCGGCGCGAACGAGCCGAGCCGCAGCCAGATCGACGACGAGCCGGGGCCGCCGTTATAGACGAACGTGACGGGGCGCGGCTTGCCGTTCGTGCTCGGCGCGGTGTACGCGACATACGACATCGACGCTTCCGCATTGCCGCTCGCGTCCTGCGCGGTCAGGTGGCCGGTGGTCGTCGTGTAGTTGACGGTCGTGCCGCCATTCTTCCACTGGTAATGCATGACGGCCGTTTTCTCGGACACCTGCGCGGGGGCGAGGCCGTCGGTCGCGTTCATCGAATACGCGACCGGGTCGACGTACGGCTGGTTGGCCGGCGTCTGGCCGGCCGCCTGTTGCGCGCTGGCCTGCTGGCTGGCGGTGGCCTGCGCGAGGCTCGACGCGCCGACGGACGACGAATCGTCGCCGCCGCATGCCGCGAGCGCCAGGGTCATGACGGTCAATGCACCTAGCCCGGCCAACCGGCCGTGACGGCCACGGCGGCTGCCGGTACAGCTCCTGTCTGGTTTCATCTCTGTCCTTTGGTACGGATACCGCTTCACAAAGGCCGCCAACGCCTGCGAAACGCGCAGACCGACCCGCCACTCGCGTTGCACGGTCGGCAGTCGGCGGTTGGGGATTGGACTTCTAAGAGACTGAACTTGATACAGACACAGCAAACTGCTGGCGAGAATGGTGCTCGGACGCCCCCTGCAGTTTGGACAACTTTTATATGACCAAAATTTACGACAACACAAAAATAGGCGGTGCTGCGCCGCGTTGTCAAAGATCATTCGGATATTAAAAATCCCGCAATGATGCTAACGGCGGACAGTGTCTGGCAATTGAAAGAAAACGGGATTATTTATACATTGCGCGTTTTGCAGGCAATAATCCGCCGAATCCGCCGCTTTTTTCGCACAACCAGGAATCCTTCACTGGCTTTGATGTAGCGCGCCTTAACCCTTCAGATCGCCGGAATTATTCTTTCATTTTAATTATCCGCTATCGATTAATTCAGCGCGACATCGCGCATAGACCGTCATTCAATGATTCGAGCCGCTTCAACCATTCTTCAATCGGCTCGCTTATCCGCATCACGCCAGTCATAAAATACCGATTTTTCTAATTCGCGAAAATTTCAGCGGAATTATTTACCCGCGGTCCATTCGGCTGGTGCGGTGGAAATGACGCGCGGCGTGCAGCGTCGCCGCATGCCGCGCGTCACCCGCGTTCAATCCGCCATCACTTCCCGCCGCCCGGCATGGCGATATCGATCAGCACCGGATCGTGATCCGACGAACGATACGCATCCGGCGCGTAGAACGTCTTCTGCTGCTCCGCCGACTTGTACGCGAGCGTGTACTGCAGCGCGAGCGGTTCGTCCGCGTTGATGTGCCATTCGTGCACGGCCTTCACGTGCGATGCGAGCGGCAGCGTCGCGAGCGCGTGATCGAGGTAGCCGGCTTCGCCGTTGTACACGTAGCTGTACGCATTCGCGCCGATCAAGCGCGCGACGAGGTTGCGGTAGCCGCGCGTTTCGAGCGTGCGGATCGGGTCTTCGTACGTGTAGCTGTTGAAGTCGCCGATCAGCAGCACGCCCTGGCCCGCGACGCCCGTCGGGTTGCCGGCGAGCCAGTCGGCCACCTTCGCCGCCGCGCGCGTGCGCGTCGGGTTCCAGCAGCCCTGGCCGTCGCCCTGGTCGAGATCGTCGTTCGCGGCGTCCGGGCAGTTCTTCGACTTCAGGTGGTTGACCGCGACCGTCAGCGACTGCTTGTTGCCGCCGATCAGCCGGAACGACTGCGCGAGCGGCTGGCGGTTCTTGTCGTCGATCGCGAGCGTGGCCGCGCGGCCGACCGGCTCGACCTTGCGGCTGTCGTAGATCATCGCGACCGTGATCGCATCGCCGCCGAGGCGCGATACGCCCGGATCGACGACGCGCCAGTTGCCGCCGAGCTTCGCCGCGAGCTGGCGCACCGCGCTCAGTTCGCCGTAGCCGTTGTTCTGGATTTCCATCAGGCCGATCACGTCGGCGTCGATCGCCTTCAGCGCGCTGACGATCTTCGCTTCCTGGCGCTGGAATTCCTGGAAGTTCTTCGCGCCGCGGTTGTTCGGATCGTCGAAGCCGCCGCCGAGACCGTTGCCGTTGAAGTAGTTCAGGACGTTGAACGACGCGACGCGCAGGTTCGATTTCGGATCGCGCGCCGGAGCGTTGGTGCGCGGGTTCGTGCGCGCTTCGAATGCGGGAACGGCGGCGCCCGGCAGCGGCTGCACGCGCCATGCGCCGTAACGCACTTCGAGCACGCCTTCGATGTCGCGCACCGTGTAGCCCGCACGCAGCGTATTCGCGGCCGACAGGCCCGGCGCCGGGTACGGCACCGTGGCCGGGTTCTGCTTGTTCGAGCCGTCGTCGAGGATCAGGCGGTTGCGTGCGTTCGCATCGATCTGCGTCTGCGCCTGGGCGGGCGGCACGACGCTCGTCGGCGTGCGCAGGCGGCCGTTGCTGAGCATCACGCTGCCGTAGCGGCCGAGCTCGTAGTTGTCGGTCACGTTCAGCGTCTGCGGCAGGCGCACCAGCATCCCTTCATACGCGGCGAACGCGCTCGGGCTGTCGACCGGCAGCGTGAGCGTCGCGGGCGTGACGGTCTGGTTGTTCGCGCACACCGCGATCGCACCCGACTGCGTGAGCTGCGTCTGGCCGTACTTCTCCTCGACCTTGCCCGTCACGTGCACGAGGTCGCCCGCTTTCGCACGCACTTTCGGTGCGTAGACGAACAGCCCTTCGGACACGCCCGGCTGGTTGCGGCGCTGCGCGTCGGCCTGCTGGACGAAGAAGCCGCCGAAGCCGTCCGTGCCGCCGAAATCGGCGGTGACGACGGCTTCGATCGACACGTTCTGGCCGGCGAGCGGCGACGGCGCGCCCGGCCCCTGGATATCGGCGATCGGCGTCGTGCTGCCGCCGCAGTTCGGGCTGACGGGCGCGGCAGTGGCGGCGAAAACCGGCGCGGCGAGCGTCGGGAGCAGCAATAGCGGGGTGATGAGGCGGATTGTCGAGCGCATGACGGGGAATCCCGGTTGTGAGGGTGGCGAAAGCTTAGCGGCGCTCAATGACAGTTTTTGGTAATCGAAAGACAGGCAGATGTAATTGTCGTTATCACGCTGCGATCGCCGTCGAGCGTGCGTTTACGCCTGAAAAAGCGGGGAAATCGTCTGATGAAAACCGGCCGTGCCCGTGACGATTGCCCCGCGCGGCTGCGCCGCCGCGTCGTTGCGCTACACCGTGCCCGGCAGCGCGCTCGACACGAGCACGGCCGCGACCATCAGCACGCCGCCGAGCACGACCGCCTCGATCCGCAGCACGGTGCCGAACCGTTTCAGCGAGCCGGCCGGCATCGCGGCGGCCGGATCCTTCAACGCGACCAGCAACGTCGGCATCCCGAAGAAGCGGTTATGTCCGCCAAGCGCCGCCGCGATCAGCACGAGCGCGAGCTTCAGCAGCAGGATCTGCCCGTACGTCGACGCGAGCAGGTTGGCGGGCGTATCGACGCCGCGCCAGCCGTTGTACGCGCCGGTCGCGAACAGCACGATCAGTGCGTAGGTCGATGCGTCCGACAGCGACTGCACGAACGACGCGCCGTGCGTGCGCTCGCTTGCGGGCATGCCGACGAGCCTCGGCATCACGCCGAATGCCGTCACGAGCACGAGCCCGACCCACGCGCTGATCGCCAGCAGATGCAGCCAGTCGATCCACACCGGCACGCTGAACAGCCCGGCATCCACCGGATGCCCGCCATTGCTGCGTGCGAGCGCGACGCACGCGAGCGCGGCCCACATCGCGAACGGCAAGCGCGTATCGCTCGCACGCCGGACAAACGACAGCACCACGACGACGAGCATGAACGCCGCGCCGGCCAGCCACGCATGACCGAACCCGGTGCCCGCAAGCATCGAGCAGACGGCCGGCCCCGCTTCGAGCAACGACACCTCGCTCATCAGCGCGCAATGCGCCCAGAACGCGGTGATGCTCGCGACCAGCGAAACGACGGATGCGATGCGCAGCGTCGCGACGAGCCGCCGCCCGATGCCGTGCCGCCACGCCGACGCGCCGCGCGCGAGCCAGTGGCTGCCGAGCAGCGCACCGACGACGACGGCGAACCCGGCATTCTGGATCGCCACCGCCACGAGCCGCAGGAGACCGATGAAGCCGTCGTTCACCCCTTCACCCGGAACGTATAAGTGCCCTTCGTGCGATGCGCGTCGGCCGTCATCGCCGCCCACTGCACCGTGTACGCGCCGGGCGCGAGCTTCGGCATCGCGAGCGTCATCACGCGCGGGTTCGCCGCATCGACCTTCGCCTTGTCCTGCGTGACGGCGTTGCCGTTCGCATCCGACACCTTCACCGAGCTGAACGCCGGTTCGAGGTCTTCGTTGAACGTGAGCCGCAACGTGTCGGGCGCGGTGTCGACCGTGCTGCCCGTTGCGGGTGCGGCGCTTTCCAGTTTGCCGTGCGCGGATGCGGCGACCGGCGTGGCCGCGACGATTGCACCGGTCGCGACGATCGCGGCCAGCCGCGTGAGGTTCGTGATCTTCATGGTCACGCTCCGCGTCACGGCTTCTTCAGCTCGACGACGGTCAGCGCACCGTCAACGTCTGCCGCGACGAAGTCGATCTTGTCGCCCGCCTTCACCTGCGACAGCATCGCCGGGTCCTTCACCTTGAACACCATCGTCATCGCGTCCATCCCGAGGTTGTCCAGCGGGCCGTGCTTGATCGTCAGCTTGCCGGCGGCCGTGTCGACCTTGCGGATTTCGCCGTGCGACATGCCCTGTTTCGCTGCGGCTTCCTGCTTCGCGCCACCGCTCATGTCCATGCCGGCCATGTCGCCGGCCGCGTAAGACGCCGCGGAAAACGCCAGTGCACAACCCATTGCCATCGAAACCAGTCCCTGCTTCATCGTGTCGACTCCCAGTGAATGAAATGAAACCGGCGGCCGCATTCACGCAGCCGCCGCATGCTGCTGCTCAGCCGTCCGGCAGTTCGCCGGTGTACTCGTATGCGACGGTGCCCTTCGGATGCCTGAACCAGCCCGGATCGCGATAGTCGTTGCGGCCGAGCCCCTGCCGCACCTTGCAGACCGTGAACATGCCGCCCATCTCCAGCGGTCCGAACGGGCCCGTGCCCGTCATCATCGGCAGCGTGTTGTCGGGCAGCGGCATTTCCATGCCGCCCATCGCGCCGCCCGTGCTGCCCATCGCCATGTAGTCGGGCACGAGCTTGCCGATGCGCTTCGCGAGATCCTTCTGCGGCACGCCGATCAGGTTCGGCACCTGGTGGCCCATCGCATTCATCGTGTGATGCGACTTGTGGCAGTGAAACGCCCAGTCGCCCGGGCGATCGGCGGTGAACTCGATCGCGCGCATCTGGCCCACCGCGACATCGGCCGTCACTTCCGGCCAGCGCGCGGCCGGCGGAATCCAGCCGCCGTCGGTGCCCGCGACTTCGAAGCTGTAGCCGTGCAGATGGATCGGGTGATTCGTCATCGTCAGGTTGCCGAAACGAATCCGCACGCGGTCACCCGCGCGCACCGGCAGCGGATCGATGCCCGGGAACACGCGCGAGTTGAAGGTCCACATGTTGAAGTCGGTCATCTCGTTCACGCGCGGCGTGTAGCTGCCCGGATCGATGTCGTACGCGGCAAGCAGGAACACGAAATCGCGATCGACCGGCATCGTGCCGCGATCCTTCGGATGCACGATGAACATGCCCATCATCCCCATCGCCATCTGCACCATCTCGTCGGCGTGCGGGTGGTACATGAAGGTGCCGTGCGCCTCCAGCTGGAACTCGTAGACGAAGGTCTTGCCGGGCGGGATATGCGGCTGCGTGAGGCCGCCGACGCCATCCATCCCGTTCGGCAGCCGCAGCCCGTGCCAGTGGATCGTCGTGTGCTCGGGCAACCGGTTGGTCACGAAGATGCGCACCTTGTCGCCTTCGACGGCCTCGATCGTCGGGCCCGGCGACTGGCCGTTGTAACCCCACAGGTTCGCGTTCATGCCGGGCGCCATCTCGCGCACGACGGGCTCGGCCGTCAGGTGGAACTCCTTCCAGCCGTTCTTCATCCGCCACGGCAGCGACCAGCCGTTCAGCGTCGCGACGGGCGTGTACGGGCGGCCGTTCGGCGGCACGAGCGGCGGCTGCGTGGCGGTTTTCGCCATCGTGGCCGCTTCGGGCAGCGACGCGGCGCCGGCCTTGCTGACCATCGCGGCGCCCAGTAGCGCGGCGCCGGAGCCGCTGAGAAATTGTCGACGGGACACCATGTCAATGACCTTCCGGATGCGGTTGCGCCGCGGATGAAGAGGCCGGCTGCGGTGCAGCGTCGGCGTTTGAAGTGGATTCGGGCTGGGTGGATGGCGGCGTGGCGCCTGAAGACGGCAGCCGGCCCCCGACGGCCATCTGCAGATCGGTTTCGGCGAGCCAGTAGTCCTTCAGCGCATCGATGTAGCCGTTGACCGCGCCGACCTGTTCGCGCGCATCGGTCAGCAGCTCGAACACGCTCGCGAGCATCCCGTTGTAGCGCAGCAGCAGCTCGTCGGAGATCGTCTTGCGCAGCGGCACGACTTCGTCGCGATAGTGGGTCGCGACGTCGTAGCTCGTCACGTACGCCGCATACGATTCGCGCACGTCGGAGCGCGCATCGATGGCCGTCTGCGCGAGCCGGTTCGCCGATTGCATGTAGACGGCCTCGGCCCGCGCAACCTTCGCGCCGCCCCAGTCGAACAGCGGAATCTCGACGCTGATCTCGTAGCCGTGCTCGTGACCCTTGCCGGTCTCGTAGTTGTTCACGTAACCGAGGTCGACCGCATTGACGAAGCGTGTCGCCTTGCTCAGGCCGAGCGACGACGCGACGCCCTGCGTCTGCAGCTTCGCGGCCTGGATGTCGAGGCGGTTGCTCATCGCGAAACGTTCGAGATCGGGCAGGTTCGGCCGCGCTTTCGGCAGGTCGGGCAAGCGCTCGGGCAACGTGTACCGCGTGCGTTCGCCCCACAGGCCCATCGCACGCGTGAGCTTCTCGCGCGCGGCGACGGCCTGCTGGCGCGCCTTCGCGTGCTGCGCAACCGCATCGGCATGGAACGCCTGTTCGCGCGCGTAATCGAGGCGGCTGAAGTTGCCGGCCTGCCGCATGCGCAGCGCGAGTTCGGCGGCCGCGCTCGCGGCATCGCGCACCTGCTGTGCATAGTTCGCCGCCTGTTCGGCGGCAACGGCCTCGACGTATGCGCGGCGTGCGTCGGCTGCGACCTTCAGCATCGCGTCGGCCGTTTCGAGCTTGGTCTGCTCGAAGCGGCGGCGCTCGATGTTCGTCGCGAGCGGCATCGTCAGCAGCGCGAACACGTTCGCCGAGAACGTGCGGCCGAGCGTCAGCTCACCGTCGCCGGCACGCGTGCGGCTGAATGCGAAGCGCGGATTCGGCAGCCGGCCGGCCTGGACGAGATCGGCCTCCGACAGCCCGAGCTCCGCATACGAAGCCTGCAGCCCGCGATTGTTCAGCAGCGCGACCTGCACCGCGTCGTCCATCGACAGCGGCTTGGCAAGCAGTTCCTTCGTGCGCTTGTCGACGGCTTCGCGGTCGGCGTCGGTTCTGACCACGACCGCATCTTTCCCGATCCGTTCCGACGCGACGGACGACACCGCATCGAACCCACCGTCCTTCGAAAACGTCGTGCAGCCAGCGAGGAAGGCCAGCACGGCCGCGGCCGCGCCGATCCTCGGCGATATCGCAAGCATCGTCATTGCGTGGCTCCTCCGTGCGTCGAATGCGCGGTGCCGTTTCCGGCCGCACCGCCGGTCGCACGCCCTTTCGCGGGCCGCTCCATCACGTCCCGGTTCAGTTGTTTCCAGCCGGGGCCTTCGTCGTCCCGATACGGCCGGTAGCCGTCGAATGCGGACGTCACGGTGACATCCGGCACGGCCACGGTGGCATCCGCTGGATCGGGCAGCGGGGTTTGCGCAGGCGCGAGCGACGGCACGAGGGCCGCCGCGCCAAGCAGCGCCGCAGTAATCAATCGCATGAATGGGTCTCGTCGTGAGTCGTCCGGCGAGCGTGATGCCGCCGCCGGAACGGATTGCAGAGCGCGGCCGGTCAGGCCGCGGGCAGGGTCCGGACGAGATGCGGGCGCGGCGGCCTGTCGATGCCGCCGGTCAGGAACGACACGACGACCGGCGTCGGCGCGAAAGAGACGAACGAGATACCGATACCCGACGCAACGGACACCGCGGGAAGATCCGCCATGCCGGTACCGAGGCAGCAGGACCCGCACGCGGAGCACGGCTGCGCATGTCGCGCATGATCGTCGTGTGCGTGCCGATGCTGGCCGCCATGCGCGTTCGACATTGCTCGCGTCGCGGCCGGGTCATCAGCGCGTGCTCCGTCTTCCGCGTGCGGCATTGCCGCGACCGCGACCGCACCCGCGCATGCCATCGACACGGTCGCGAACGACTGGATCGGCAGGCTCAGCGCCAGCAGCACGACAACGAGGAATTTGCGCCAGTACGACATGGATGCGAAATCACGCAGGCAACGACCGGATGGGCCGGCGCAGCGCCGCGACGGCGCGCTCCGGGGACAAGACGGCCGCAGCTTATCGCCGCCGCGGTGACGACGACATGGCCGAAACATGACCGGCGTTTCATGACAATTCCGTCATCCGGCGGTCATCCTTCGCGCACGCGCGGCGCCGTAAGCTCTGGCGTTACACTGACCGGCTGGAATCACGGATGAATCACGGACAGCCTGCCTCACCATGCGGATACTGATAGTCGAAGACGAACCCAAGATGGCGTCGTACCTCCGGAAAGGGCTGATGGAGGCGAGCTACACGGTCGACATCGCGGAAAACGGCAAGGACGGGCTGTTCCTCGCGCTGCACGAGGATTTCGATCTCGTCGTGCTCGACGTGATGCTGCCGGAAATGGATGGCTTCGAGGTGCTCAGGCGGCTGCGCGCGCAGAAGCAGACGCCCGTGCTGCTGCTCACGGCGCGCGAGGCGATCGAGGACAAGGTCGCCGGGCTCGAACTCGGCGCCGACGACTACCTGCTCAAGCCGTTCGCGTATGCCGAGTTCCTCGCGCGCATCCGCTCGCTGCTGCGGCGCGCGCCGCGCAACGTGCGCGACATCCTGCATGTCGCCGATCTCGAGGTCGACCTGATCCGCCGCCGCGTGCGCCGCGCCGACACCCGCATCGACCTGACCGCGCAGGAATTCGCGCTGCTGCAGTTGCTCGCCGAGCGCGAGGGGGAAGTACTGACGCGCACCTTCATCACGTCGCAGATCTGGGACATGAATTTCGACAGCGACACGAACGTCGTCGATGCGGCGATCAAGCGCCTACGCGCAAAGATCGACAACGCCCATGAGAACAAGCTGATTCACACGATCCGCGGGATGGGCTACGTGCTCGAGGATCGCTCGTGACGCGCAGCCCCGGCTCGTATTCGCTGCTGCGGCGCCTGACGCTCGCGTTCGCCGTCGTCGCCGCGCTCGTGTTCGCGCTGACCGGCGCATACCTGTACCGCTCGCTGTCCGCCGAGCTGACGCGGCGCGACGACATCGAGATCTCCGGCAAGCTCAACCAGTTCCTGCAGCTCGCGCACGCGAGCGGATCGATCGCCGCGCTGCGTGCCGATCCGGCCGTGTTTCACGAGGTGCTGCTGTCGCACCCGGGCGTGTATCTCGGTATCTACGATGCGCAGAACCGCGCGATCGTCGAGCATTCCGACGAAGCCGGCAATACGCTGGCATCGGTGATCGCAGCACCGCATCCGGCCAGCGCAACCGGCACCCCGTTCACCTGCGCGCCGCCCGGCATCGGCACGTCGCGTTGCGTCTACGCGCGCGCCACGCTGCCGTCCGGCGACGCGATCCAGGTCGCGCTCGCGCGCACGGCGACCGATCGCCAGTCGCTGCTCGAAAGCTATCGCGTCGACATCTGGCTCGCGGCGGCCGTGGGCGCACTGCTGGTCGGTGCGCTCGGCTACGCGGTCGCGTCGCGTGGCCTGCGCCCGGTCGAGAGCCTCGGCCGGCAGACGTCGCGCATCGAGGCGCACAACCTGAACGCGCGGCTCGACGCGCGCGGCGGCCCGGTCGAGCTGCACGAACTCGCGACGTCGGTCAACCGGATGCTCGACCGCCTCGAACGCGCGTTCGTGCGCCTGTCGCAGTTCTCGTCCGATCTCGCGCACGACATGCGCACGCCGCTTGCCAACGTGATCAGCTCGTCGCAGGTCACGCTGTCGCGCGCGCGCACGACCGAGGAATACGAAGCGCTGATCGATTCGAACATCGAGGAATGCGAACGGCTGCAGCGGATGATCGAGAACATGCTGTTTCTCGCGCGCACCGACAACGCGCGGCAGCACCTGAAGACCGCCGAACTCGACGCGGGCAGCGAGCTGCGCCGGCTCGCGTCGTATTTCCAGGCACTGGCCGACGAAGCCGGCGTGCGCATCGACGTGCACGGCGAAGCGCCGGTCGTTGCCGATGCGACGCTGTTCCGGCGCGCCGTCAGCAACCTCGCATCGAACGCGCTCGAACATGCGGAAGCCGCATCGACGATCGAGCTGACGGTGTCCGCGCAAGGCAGCTACGCGGTCGTCGAAGTCACGAATCGCGGCGCCGCGATTCCGCCCGAACAGGTCGACAAGATCTTCGAACGCTTCTACCGCATCGATTCGTCGCGGCACGGCGCGGCGCGCAATGCGGGGCTCGGGCTCGCGATCGTGAAGTCGATCATGGCGCTGCATCGCGGCAAGGTCGAAGTCGCGAGCCACGACGGGCGCACGACGTTCGCGCTTTATTTTCCGCGCGGCACGGACAGCTAGACCGCTCGCTGCGCTCCGGCTAACGATCCAGCGCGGCGCCGAACGACGTTCGAATGCAGACGAGCAGCACGATGGTCGCCGTGCTGAACACGGCCCCCGCGTAGAACGTCGCCGCTGCGCCCACCCGATCCCACAGGATGCCCGCGACAACACTCGACACGAGCGTCACGACACCGCCGACCAGGTTGAACACGCCGAATGCCGTGCCTCTCAACTCGGCCGGCGCGGCATGCGCGACCATCGTCGCGAGCAGCCCCTGCGTCATCCCCATATGGAGCCCCCACAACGCGACGCCGACGAGTACGGTTCCCCAGTGTGTGCCGTGTGCGAGCACGAGATCGGCCGCAATCAACAGCACGAGCCCGGCCGCCATCAGCTTCGTGTGGCTCGTCGTGTCGGCGAGCTTGCCGAACGGATAGGCCGACAACGCGTACACGACGTTCATCGCCACCATCACGAGCGGCACGAACGCGACGGGTACGCCGCTACCCATCGCGCGCAGCACCAGAAATGCCTCGCTGAAGCGGGCCAACGCGAACACGGCGCCCACGGCGACGACCCACCAGTAGCGGGCGCCGAGTTGCGCGACGACATCGCGGCGAATCGGGTTGACGCGCGGCTCGCCCGGCGCACGCGCCGGTTCGTCGATACCGAACGCGAGCAGCGCCACGGCCAGCACGCCGGGGACCACGGCCAGCCAGAATGCGAGGCGGAAGTCGTCGTGCCACACCAGCATGATGATGACGGCCAGCAGCGGCCCGAGGAACGCGCCCACCGTATCGAGCGACTGCCGCAGCCCATAGGCGGCGCCGCGCAGGTGAACCGGCGTGACATCGGCCACCAGCGCATCGCGCGGCGCGCCGCGAATCCCCTTGCCGATCCGGTCGACGATCCGCGCCGTCACGACGAGACCGATAGTCGGCGCGATCGCGAACAGCGGCTTGCTGAGCGCGCCGAGCCCGTATCCGGCGACCGCCAGCCATTTGCGATTGCGCAGGTAGTCGCTCAGCGTGCCGGAGAACACCTTGACGACCGGCGCAGTGGCCTCGGCGATCCCCTCGATAACGCCGATCGCGGTCGCGCTCGCGCCGAGCCCTGCCATCAGGAACATCGGCAACAGGCTGTGGATGATTTCCGACGACACATCCATCAGCAGGCTGACGCAGCCCAGTACCCAGACGCTGCGCGGAATCTGGCGAAGAATGCGGGTCGACGATTCGGTCTGCATGGGCCGCTCCCGGTTCAGGCTCCCTGACGCTGGATGCCGGTGCCCGTCATACTACTGCGCCCCGTGGCGAGATCGCACGCACCGGTTGTCGGACGCCCGCCTTAGTCCGCCGTCTCGCGCCGGATCTTCGCTTGCCGGCGAACGCGGTCGTTCAGTATCTGGTGCCGGCGATGGTCGGTCAGCTTCTTCCAGTCGCGCGCCTCGTCGCGCGTGCGCAGGCAACCCACGCAGAATCCGGTGCGCCCATCGAACGCGCACAGCTCGATACACGGCGATTTCACCGCCACGGTCAGGCCGCCTTCGCAGGCGTCATCACTTCGACGGTCACGTGCGACACGCCGTCGAAACCTTGGACCAATGCATGGTAGAAGCGCGCGTCGCGCACCGCATCGGCGGTCTCGACGGACACGATCGCGCTCATGTGGCCGGGGCCGACACGCCACACGTGAAGATCGTTGACCTTGTCGCCGAGCGCCTCGATCGCGTGACGCACGCGCTCCGCCAGCTTGCGATCGACACTGACGTCGAGCAGGATGCCGCCGGTATCGCGCATCAGCCCGTACGACCAGTTCGCGATGACGAGCGCGCCAATGATGCCCGCGAGCGGATCCATCCAGACCCAACCGAAGGCACGCGCGAGCAGCAACCCGACAATGGCCAGCACCGACACCGCGGCATCGGCGATCACGTGAACGTAGGCCGACCGGATGTTGTGATCGCGGGCCGCGGCAGCGTGCACGCCATCATGATGATCGTGTTCGACGAACGTCAGCGCGTGCTCGTTGCCGTTCAGCGTCACGATCGCATCGAACGCATGGGGCTCGGGAATGGTCTCGCGCGATTCCAGGAAGCCGTCGCGCGCGACCATCGTGAAATGCTGTCGCGATTGGTCGGGACGAACGGTCGTGATCGAGACGGACACCCCGTCGAGGCTCGACTCGCCGGTTGCCGGCGCGATCCGGAACACCGGCGGCACGCCGTCCTCGAACACCGATACGTCGAACACGCCGGCTGTCGAGAAGACCCGCATGGCTTCGTCCGCGTGATCGTCGTGTGCGTGCCCATGTCCGTGTCCATGGCCATGCCCGTGATGGTGGCCATGATCATGCCCGTGATGGCCGCCGCTCAGCAGCCACACGCTGGCGAGGTTCACCGCGAGCCCCAGCACGGCAATCGGAATCGCTTCACCGAAGTGGATAGGAACCGGCGCCAACAAACGCGCGACGGCCTCGTAGCCGATCAGGATCGCGATCATCGCGAGCACGATCGCGCTCGTGAACCCGGCCAGGTCGCCCAGCTTGCCGGTGCCGAACACGAAGCGCGGATCGTCGGCATGCCTGCGCGCATAGGTATAGGCCAGCGCGGCGATCAGCATCGCGCCCGCGTGCGTCGACATGTGCAGCCCGTCGGCGACGAGCGCCAGCGATCCGAACAGCGTGCCGCCGACGATCTCGGCCACCATCATCGCCGCGCACAGGACGATCACCATCCACGTCCGCCGCTCGTTCTGCTCGTGCGCGGCGCCGAGGAAGATATGGTCGTGCCCCGCGCCGAACGCGTCATTCGTGAAATTGCTCATGTTCCACCCCGATTACTTGAAATAGCTGTGCACCACGTCGATCAGCTGCTCGGTCGCGCTGCCTTCGTGCTCATCCGGCCCATGTGCATCGACCATGTGCTCGCGAATGTGGTCTTCCAGCACGACGGCCAGCAGCCCGTTCATCGCGCCCCGACAGCTCGTGATCAATTGCAGCACCTCGTTGCAGCCGCGCTCTTCCCCGAGCGCGCGCTCGATCGCCTCGACCTGGCCCTTGATACGGCGCACGCGGTTCAGCAGCTTCTGTTTTTCACGAACGGTATGGCTCATCGCCGACAAACTCCTGGATAGGGAGGGGGAGTATATATCCGGAAGGTTTTCCCTATAGGGGAGAGGGGTATATTTTTTCAAGATGAAGGCTTGCCGAAAGCAATCTGCTCGGCTAGACTGCCCTTCGTCTTTGGGGAGTAGCCTGCTTTCTGTCCCGGAAAGCGAACGCGTCAACACACTCGGCCTGCGGCCGTGGCGCGTTCAGCCTGATCGGCTTGGCGAGACCATGGGCGCATCGCGTCGTTCCTGGTCGGACGTCGTCGGATGCGCCATGGTTCGTCAGCGTCCGACCACGGAGTCCCCATGTCCCCCACCGCCTTTTCCCCGCGTTTCGCCGCCGTCCGCGCGCATGCCTGCGGAGGTGCCGCATGACCTTCATGTTCATCGAACTGGCGTTCATGCTGGTCGTCATCCTCATCGCCGCGGAAGTCTTCACCAATGCGCTCGAACATCTCGGCGAACGCCTGAAGATTTCCGAAGGCGTCACCGGTTCGCTGTTCGCGGCCGTCGGCACCGCGCTGCCCGAAACGATGGTGCCGCTGCTCGCGCTCGCCGGCGGCACCGCGAACCAGGCCGTGAACGAGGAGATCGGCGTCGGCGCGATTCTCGGCGCACCGCTGATGCTCGCGACGCTCACCACCTTCCTGATGACGCTCGCCGTGATCCGCTCGCGCGGACTGCGCGGCACGATCGCACCGGAACGCACGGGCTTCGTGCGCGACATGAACTACTTCCTCGCCGCGTTCTCGCTGGCCACCGCCGCGATGTTCGTCCCGCATCACAACTGGGCCGTGCGCGCGCTGCTCGCGGCGATGCTGGTCGGGATCTACGTGATGTATGTCGTGATGACGTTCCGCGCGTCGAACCAGCTCGTCGATGCCGGGCACGGCACCGAGGCGCCGCACACGATGTTCCTGTCACGCCTCGGCATGCCGACCACCCTCGCGACGATCGCGCTGCAACTGCTCATCGGCCTCGCGCTGCTGGTCGGCGGCGCGAAGGGTTTCATTCACGGCGTGGAAGGCGTGTCGCATGTGCTCGGCGTCTCGGCACTGCTGCTGTCGCTGATCATCGTGCCGATCGCGACGGAGTTGCCGGAGAAGGTCAACAGCGTGCTGTGGATTCGCCGCAAGAAGGACACGCTCGCGTTCGGCAACATCACCGGCGCGATGGTGTTCCAGGGCACGCTGCTGCCGGCGATCGGCATCATGCTGACGCCGTGGGAGCCGCGCCCCGAGGTGCTGACCGGCGTGATCATCACGCTCGCGGCGGCAGCATGGCTGCGCTTCAATGCGCGCACGCGCGGGCTGGCGATCTGGGCATTGCTGGCGAACGGCGCGGGTTATGCGGGGTATCTGTTCCTGACGCTGGCTCGCTAACCTTGCCCAACGGACGCGCCGGGCACGATCCCGCTGCCCGGCGCGAACGGAGCGTCATCGCGCCGCCCGCCGGCAAGCGATTCAGATTCGCGCCTGGTTCACACGCTGCGACAGTTGCTCGGCGCTTTCCTTGCGCTCGCTGTACCGGTCCGTCAGATACGTGCCGACGTCGCGCGTCAGCAGCGTGAACTTGACCAGTTCCTCCATGACGTCGACGACCCGATCGAAATACGCGGACGGCTTCATCCTGTCGTCGTCGCCGAATTCCATGAACGCCTTCGCGACGGACGACTGGTTGGGGATGGTCAGCATGCGCATCCAGCGCCCGAGCACCCGCATCTGGTTGACCGCGTTGAACGACTGCGATCCGCCGCTGACCTGCATGACCGCCAGCGTCTTGCCCTGCGTCGGCCGTACCGCGCCGACCGACAACGGAATCCAGTCGATCTGCGATTTCATCACGCCGGTCATCGCGCCGTGCCGCTCGGGGGAGCACCACACCATGCCCTCCGACCATTGCACGAGCTCGCGCAACTCGGCCACTTTCGGGTGGTCGTCCGGCGCATCGTCAGGCAGCGGCAAGCCGGCCGGATTGAAGATCCTGACATCGGCGCCCATCGCCGTCAGCAACCGCGCCGCCTCCTCGACCAGCAGCCGGCTGAACGAGCGCGTGCGCAATGACCCATAGAGCAGCAGGATTCGTGGCGGATGCGTCGATGGCAGCGCGGGCTGCAGGCGGCTCGCGTCCGGCACGCGAAAGAGCGTGGCCTCGACTTGCGGCAGATCGTTCAGTCTGTCAGACACGCTTGCCCTCCGCATCGATCACGATTTCGCCGTCCTCCTTCGCAAACGGCCCTTGCTGCGGATCGGGCAGGATATCGAGCACCTGCTCGGACGGACGGCACAGCCGCGTGCCGAGCGGCGTCACGACGATCGGGCGATTGATCAGGATCGGATGGGCGACCATAAAGCCGATCAGGTCGTCGTCGCTCCATTTCGGATTGTCGAGATCGAGCGCTTCATAGGGTGTCCCCTTGCGCCGCAGCACGTCGCGCACGGGGATGCCCATCGCCGCGATCAGCGCGCGCAGTGCTTCCTGTCCCGGCGGCGTGTCGAGATACAGTACGACGCGAGGCTCGACGCCCGTGTTGCGAATCATCGCCAGCGTGTTGCGCGACGTGCCGCAATCGGGGTTGTGATAGATCGTGATGTCGGTCATTTCCGGATTCCTGAATGGTTTCACGCGCACTCGTACCAGCCCTTCGAACGGTTGACGACGCGCACGACGAGCAGCATCACCGGCACTTCGATCAGCACGCCGACGACGGTCGCGAGCGCCGCGCCGGAGTGGAAGCCGAACAGGCTGATGGCGGCTGCGACGGCCAGCTCGAAGAAATTGGACGCGCCGATCAGCGCCGACGGACACGCGATGCTGTGCTTCTCGCCGACGACGCGATTGAGTCCGTAGGCGAGCGCCGCGTTGAAGAACACCTGGATCAGGATCGGCACCGCGAGCAGCGCGATCACCAGCGGTTGCTTCAGGATCGCCTCGCCCTGGAACGCGAACAGCAGCACCAGCGTGGCCAGCAGCGCGGCGATGGACCACGGGCCGATCTTCGCCATCGCGCGGTCGAACGCCGCCGGCCCCCTGGCGAGCAACAGCCGGCGCCACGCTTGCGCGACGATCACCGGAACGACGATGTAGAGCACGACCGACGTGAGCAGCGTCGCCCACGGCACCGTGATGGCGGACATCCCCAGCAGCAGGCCGACCAGCGGCGCGAACGCGATCACCATGATGCTGTCGTTCAGCGCGACCTGCGACAGCGTGAACAGCGGATCGCCGCCCGTCAGCCGGCTCCACACGAACACCATCGCCGTGCACGGCGCGGCGGCCAGCAGGATCAGGCCGGCGATATAGCTGTCGATCTGGTCGGCCGGCAGCAGCGGCGCGAACAGCTGCCGGATGAACAGCCAGCCGAGCAACGCCATCGAAAACGGCTTGACGAGCCAGTTCACGACGAGCGTGACGCCGATCCCGCGCACGTGCTGCCGAACCTCATGCAACGCGCCGAAATCGACCTTGACCAGCATCGGCACGATCATCACCCAGATCAACAGCCCGACGGGCAGGTTGACCTGTGCGTATTCCATGCGGCCGATGTGCTGAAAGAGTTCCGGCAGCGCCAGGCCCAGCGCGATGCCGAGCACGATGCACAGCGCCACCCACACGGTCAGGTAGCGCTCGAAGAAGCCGATGGCGGGCTGCGCCGCCACGGCTTGCGGTTGTGCAACGTCCGGGCCGGTCATGCGTCGCCTCCGCAGCAATCGGGCGCCGCCGGTACGCCACAGGCCGCGCCCGCACAGCAGTTCTCGGTCAGGAACCCGATGAGCCCGCTCATCGATTCGAAATTCGCCGCGTAGTAGATGAACCGGCCTTCCTGGCGCGCAGTGACCAGGTCGGCGTGCGACAGATCCTTCAGATGAAACGACAGGCTCGATGGCGACAGCCCGATCTGCTGGGCGATCGCGCCAGCCGGCAGCCCTTCGGGCCCGGCCACGACCAGCGCGCGAAAGATGGCCAGGCGCGCTTCATGAGCAAGCGCGCCCAGGGCGCGCACGACGAGATTGGAGTCCATGGCGCGAAGGATAGCGCCATCATTTCAATATTTCAAGTATTGTTGAAATGAAGGTGCCGATCCCGTGTGTGGCGGCACTCAACCCCGCCGCGCACCGTCAAACGCAGCCGCACGCGCCGCTTACAGCCCGATCCGCGCGGCGCCGATGCGGCCGCCCGCCTCGCGGACGGGCGGCACACCGGCACGCCGTCAGGTCAGGACGCCTTCACCAGCTTGACGATCGTCAGCGTGCCGTCGACCTTCTCGATCCGCACCTTGACCTTGTCGCCCGCATGCGCGTGCTCGAGCATCGCCGTGTCCTTCGCCTTGAACGCCATCGTCATCGGCGGCATCCCGACGTTCTCGAGCGCGCCGTGCTTCAGCGTGATCTTGCCGGTCGCGGCATCGACCTTCTTCACTTCGGCGTCGGTCAGCGCGGCATTCGACTCGGCCATGCCGCCCGACGACATCTTCATGCCGGACATGTCCATGCCGGCCATGTCGCCGGCAGCAAAGGCGGGGGTGACGACCGTGCCGACAGCAAGAACGGCGGCGGCAGCAACGGTGACGGTAATCAGCTTCTTCATCGGGATTCTCCGGTTGGGATGGATGGCACGTTCGTGCCGTGAGGAACTGCTTCGGAATGCCATGCATGACCCGCGCTTCGCGCGCGACGGCGCTGCAGCAGGAGCCATGCGGCGGGAATGACGAACATCGACAGCAGCGGCGCCGTGACCATGCCGCCGACCATCGGCGCGGCAATGCGCTGCATCACTTCGGAACCGGCGCCGTGCCCGACCATGATCGGCACGAGGCCGGCGAGCACGACGGCCACCGTCATCGCCTTGGGGCGCACGCGCAGCACCGCGCCTTCGCGGATCGCATCGAGCAGCAGCGCATCGGTCAGCGGTTCGCCGGCGTCGAGCCGGCGCTGCAGCGCGCCTTTCAGGTACAGCAGCATCACGACGCCGAATTCGGCGGCCACGCCCGCGAGCGCGATGAAGCCCACCGACGTCGCGACGGACACCGCGTGGCCGAGCGCCCACACGAGCCAGAAGCCGCCGACCAGCGCGAACGGCACCGTCGACATCAGCAGCAGCGCATCGGCCGCCGAGCCGAACGTGAGGAACAGCAGCACGAAGATCACCACGAGCGTCACCGGCACGACGGTACGCAGCTTGGCCGCCGCACGTTCGAGATACTCGAACTGCCCCGACCACGCGATCGAATAGCCGGGCGGCAACGCGACCTGTTGCGCGACGGCCTGCTGCATCGCGCGGACGGCCGTGCTCAGGTCGACCCCGCGGAGATCGACGTACACGTAGCCGGACAGCCGCGCGTTCTCGCTGCGGATCATCGGCGGGCCGTCGGCGATCGCGATGCGCGCGACGTCGCCCAGGCGGATCTGCGCGCCGCGTGCGGTGACGACCGGCAATTGCCGCAGGTTCTCGACCGAATCGCGCACCTCGCGCGGGTAGCGGATGTTGATCGGGAAGCGCTCGCGCCCCGCGATCACTTCGCCGACGTCGTCGCCGCCGACCGCCGACGACACGACCGCCTGGATATCCGCGATCGACAAGCCGTAGCGCGCGGCCGCGAGCCGATCGATGTCGACGTCGATGTAGCGGCCGCCGTTCAACCGCTCCGCGAGCGCGGACGTCACGCCCGGCACGGGCTTCACCGCGGCCTCGACCTGCTTCGCGATCGCGTCGATCCCTGCCAGGTCCGGCCCGGAAATCTTCACGCCGACCGGCGTCTTGATGCCGGTGGACAGCATGTCGAGCCGGTTGCGGATCGGCGGCACCCACACGTTCGACAGCCCCGGCACCTTCACCGTGCGATCGAGTTCGTCGACGAGCTTCTCGGGCGTCATGCCGGGCCGCCATGCGCTGCGCGGCTTGAACCGGATCGTCGTCTCGAACATCTCGAGCGGCGCGGGATCGGTCGCGGTATCGGCGCGGCCCGATTTGCCGAACACCGTGTCGACCTCGGGCACGGTCTTGATCAGGCGGTCGGTCTGCTGCAGCAGCTCGCTCGCCTTGTCGGCCGAGATGCCGGGCAGCGCGGTCGGCATGTACAGCAGGTCGCCTTCGTCGAGCGGCGGCATGAATTCGCCGCCGAGCCGCGACAGCGGCACGGCCGTCAGCACCAGCGCGACGACCGCGATGCCGATGGCAAGCCACGGGCGCCTGAGCGTCGCTTCGAGCAGCGGCCGGTACGCACGGATCAGCACGCGGTTGATCGGGTTCGCGTGCTCGTGCGGAATGCGGCCGCGCACGAGATAACCCATCAGCACCGGCACCAGCGTCACCGACAGCCCGGCGGCGGCGGCGATCGTGTAGGTCTTCGTGAACGCGAGCGGCGCGAACAGCTTGCCTTCCTGCCCTTCCAGCGAAAACACCGGGATGAACGACAGCGTGATGATCAGCAGCGAGAAGAACAGCGCGGGCCCGACTTCCGCGGCCGACGTCGCGACGAGCTCCCAGCGTCGCGCGGCCGTGATCGGTTCGCCGGGATGCGCGTGGTCGTACGCTTCGAGATGCTTGTGCGCGTTCTCGATCATCACGATCGCCGCGTCGATCATCGCGCCGATCGCGATCGCGATCCCGCCCAGCGACATCAGGTTCGCGTTCACGCCCTGGTAGCGCATCACGATGAACGCGGCCAGCACGCCGAGCGGCAGCGACAGGATCGCGACGAACGCGCTGCGCAGATGAAACAGGAACACCGCGCAGACGATCCCGACGATCACGAACTCCTCGATCAGCTTGTCCTTCAGGTTGCCCACCGCGCGCTCGATCAGCTGCGAGCGATCGTAGGTCGTGACGATCTCGACGCCGGGCGGCAGCGAACGCTTCAGGTCGGCCAGCTTCGCCTTCACCGCATCGATCGTGGTCAGCGCGTTCTTGCCCGAGCGCATCACGACGACACCGCCCGTCACCTCGCCCTGCCCGTTCAGCTCGGCGATCCCGCGCCGCATCGCCGGGCCCACCTGGATGCGCGCGACATCGCCGAGCAGCACCGGCGTACCGGTGTCGTTCGTGCGCAGCACCACGTGCCGGAAATCGTCGAGCGTGCGCAGGTAGCCGGTCGAGCGCACCATGTACTCCGATTCCGCCAGCTCGACGACCGAGCCGCCGGATGCCTGGTTCGCGTTGCCGAGCGCGTTCGCGACTTCCGCCTGCGTGATGCCGTACGCGCGCAGCTTGTCCGGATCGAGCACGACCTGGTACTGCTGCACCATGCCGCCGATGCTCGCGACTTCCGACACATCGGGCACCGCCTTCAGCTCGAACTTCAGGAACCAGTCGTTGAGCGCGCGCAGCTGCCCGAGATCGTGATGCCCGGTGCGATCGACGAGCGCGTACTCGTACACCCAGCCGACACCGGTCGCATCCGGCCCGAGCGACACCGTCGCGCCGGCAGGCAGCCGGCTCTGCACCTGGCTCAGGTATTCGAGCACGCGCGAACGCGCCCAGTACGGATCGGTGCGGTCGTCGAACAGCACGTAGACGAACGCGTCGCCGAACGACGAGTACGCGCGGACGGTTTTCGCACCGGGCACGCCGAGCAGCGTGGTCGTCAACGGATAGGTCACCTGGTCCTCGACGATCTGCGGCGCCTTGCCCGGATACGACGCCTTCACGATCACCTGCGTATCCGACAGGTCGGGCAACGCATCGAGCGGCGTCTGTCGCAGCGAATGAACGCCCCATGCGGCAATCAGCACGGTGGCGAGCAGCACGAGGAAGCGGTTGTGGACGGACCAGCGAATGATGCGCGCGATCATCGTTCGCCTCCCTGCGGTTCGACCTTCGTCAGCCGGTAACCGTCGTCGCCTGGCGTGAACGCGAAGCGCACCGTCTGGCCCGGCTTCACGTCCGGGAACGCGGTGGCCGACGGCTTGCCGAACGCCATCGTCATCGCGCCCCAGCCGAGCGCCGGAACGGGCTGATGCGAGAACGTGATGTCGTCGGCCGTGACCTGCTCGACCTTGCCGGTGGTCTCGTAGACCGGTGCCGCCGCTGTCGGTGTCGACGCGGACATCGCCCCCGCGCCGCTTGCGCCGGTGCCGCTTTCCAGCCGCGGCAGCACGCTTTTCAGGCTCGCCTCGGAATCGATCAGGAACTGACCCGATGCGACGACCGTGTCGCCTTCGTTCAGCCCGCCGAGCACTTCGGTGTCGCTGCCGACGTCGTGACCCAACGTCACCGTCACGGGCTGCAGCCGGCCGTCGCGGTTCTTCACGATGACGATCGAGCGCTTGCCGGTCGCGATCACCGCTTCGGACGGCACGAGCAGGCGCGACACGGTCTGCCGCGCGGCGACCCGCACGCGCATCAGCATGCCGGGCGTGAGCTTCAGCGCCGCATTGTCGATCTCCACGCGCGCCTGCAGCGTGCGGCTGCTCGTGCTGATGCCGGGCAGCACTTCGCGGATGCGTCCGGTGAAATGCTGCGCCGGGTCGCCCGCGAACGTCGCGTCGACCGCCATCCCCGGCTGCACGTTCAGCGCAAGCGCTTCCGGCACCTCGACGATGAGCCACAGCGTCGACAGCCCCGCGATCTTCGCGAGCGTCTGACCGGGCGCGACCATCGCGCCGTCGCGCACGTTCAGCTCGCTGACGACGCCGGTTTCCGGTGCCGTGAGCACGACATGCGTCTGCGCACGGCCGGTGCGATCGAGGCTCGCGACCATGCCGTCGGGAATCGACAGCGCGCGCATCCGGGCCCGCGATGCGTCGAGCAGGCTGGCGTCCATCCCGCCGCGCTTGAGCGCGAGGTATTCCTCCTGTGGCGCGAGCCAGTCGGGCACGAACAGCGACGCGACCGGCGCGCCTTTCGCGATGCGCTGCATCGGTGCGCGCGCATAGAGACGGTCGATGTAGCCGGTGACGCGCGACTGGACGACATCCGCGCGCGATTCGTCGAACTGCGTGGTGCCCACCGCATCGAATCCGGCGGCTGTCTCCTGCCGGCGCACGGTCGCATAGCGGATGCCGAGGTTCTGCTGCAGCCCCGCGTCGATCCGGATGCCGGACGCACCGCCGCCTTCGTCCGCATAGACGGGTTGCAGCTGCATGTCCATGAACGGCGACTTGCCGGGTTTGTCGAAGTGCTGGTTCGGCACCATCGGGTCGTGCCAGTACAGCACCTTGCGGCCGGTCTTCGGGTCGGCGTTGCCGGGCGAGGAGGATGCCGCTGCGGTGGTATCCGTTGCCGTTGCGGCCGTCGCCGCATGGCGTGCGCCCACGAAATAACCCGCGCCGAGCAGCGCGGCGCCGGCGAACGCGAGCAGGGCCGCACGGGCCAGTATTTGCTTCGTCATGTCGTTCTCCTTTATTGCGCGGCGGCCAGCGTCGACGGCACGACCTGGTATTCGAGCTGGGCCCAGGTCTGCGAGACCTCGCGCCGGAGATCGAGCACCTGCAGTTGCGCATCCAGTTGCGCGCGGCGGGCAGCGAACGTATCGGCGAGCGAGCCGGTGCCCGCGCGGTAGGCCGCGTTCGCCAGTTGCACGCGCTGGTCGGCGGCGGGCAACAGCGCGTCGCCGAGATTCGCGATGCGCGCACGACCGCTCGCGAGCGTCGCGGACTGCGTACGGATATCGGCCTGCACCTGGCGCAGCGTGTCCTCGTACATCAGGCGCGCCTTCGTCGCGAGCGCGGCCTTTTCGGCGACGTCGCGGTTCTGGCGGTTCTTGCGATTGAGCGGCAGCGGGATCGTGACGCCGACGGACACCATGTTCGAATACGCGCCGCCACGCTGCTGGTACGCGACTTCCCACGTCCAGTTCGGGCTGCGTTCGCTGTTCGCGACTGCGGTATCGGCTTCGGCAACCGCGATATCGTCGGCGGCGGTGATCAACGACGGTTGCGACAGCCGCAACTCGTCCGGCGGCAACGACGACACGAACGACTCCGGCGCGGGCGGCGTGCCCGCGACGTCGTCGACCGGCACGGCGGTCCAGCGCGACAGCGTGATGAGCGCGGTCTGGTAGACCTGCTGCGCTTTCAGCCATTGATCCTGCGTCTGCGCGAGCATGGCCCGCGCCTGGACGACATCGGCCGCACTCGCCTTCGCCCCGCGATACGACGCCTTCGTCGCGTCGAGTTCGTGATTCATGTGATCGAGCAGCGCCTGCTGCAGCGCGAGCGCCTGCTTCGCGTAGACGGCGTTCAGCCACGCCGTCGCCGTTTGCTGGCGCACGCTCGCGAGCTGCGCGAGATAGCCGGCGCGCTCGCGCCCGACCTGCTCGTTGGCGAGCGCCGAGCGCAGGCGCCGCTTGTCGCCGGACACCCACTCCTGCTCGATGCCGATGCGACGCATCGTCATGAAGTCCTGGCCGACGGTGAAGCGCTGGCCGCCGTTGACCGGCAGGTTGTCGATGCCGGCCTTGAGCATCGGGTCGGGCAGCTGGCCGGCCTTCACGGCCGCCTCCGAGCTGGCACGCACCGACGCCTGCGCGGCCTGCATCGAAGCGGAATGATCGGTCGCGGACTGCAGCGCGGCGTCCAGCGTGAAAGGCGGTTGCTGCGCGTGAACGGCGCCCGCAACCAGCAGCGCCGCCCAAAGCATGGGCGCGCGCCGACGCGCACGCCGCGCAAGCGGCGTGCCGAAGTGGAATGACATGGTTTAACCCCAACGGCGGAACCCCATAGGGATTCCACGTCCTGATACAGGACGAACCTCACCGCGAATGCGGCGAACCTATCGGATCGGGATCAGCTGATGCGTGGAGGGCGCCACAATCCGTTCGGATCGCGGACCGGGAGGATTTGCGCGTAGTGGAACGCGACGGTGCTGGCGTATGCAGCGGGACGACTGACTTCGGCGCGAGCGGCCGGATGATAGAGACTGCCGAACTGGCATTGCGCCGTCAGCTTGCAGGACATGCCCTTCGCTTTCGCGTGGGCCTTGTCAGCGGACGACGACTGCATCGAATCGCAACCCGGCATGTCGGCTGACATGCCGGCGTCCATGTCCATCGACATCGACATGCCCTGCTGCATCATTGGACATTCCCCGGCCAGGCCGCTGGCTGCCAGCCCGCTGATGGGCAGCACCGCGCAAAGCAGCAGCAGGATGATGGTCCGGAGGAATTTCATGGCGGGGATTATAGCGCGGGGTTTCGTTGTGTGGCGTGGCGTCGATTCGGCGAAACGACGCGCCGGCTCCACCACCGCCACCACCACCGCCGCAACACGCTACCGCGCGAGCCCGTCGGCCTCCAGCACCTGCTGCACCGCCGGCCGCGTCCGCACCCGCTCGTACCATGCACGCAGATGCGCATACCGGGTCAGGTCGATATCCGCGTGGTACACCGACCGCATCCAGTCGGCCTTGCCCCAGCCCGTCAGCGCGAACAGGTACGCATCGGCGACGGTGAACGTGTCGCCCATCAGGAACGTATTGCCGTCGAGCTGACGATCGATCCATGCAAAGCGGCTGTCGAGCTTCGTTCTCGCCGGGTCGACGTATTTCCCCGCCTGCACCGCGTACAGCAACGGAATGAAACCCTTGTGGATTTCCGCCGTGAGAAAGTTCAGCCACTCCATCAGCCGATAGCGGCCGAGCGTACCGTATGCGGGTGCAAGCGCGGCCGGCGAACACAGATCCGCGAGATACTGCGCGATCACCGGCCCTTCGCGCAGCAGCGTGCCGTCGTCGAGTTCGAGCAGCGGCACGTAGCCGAGTTCGGTCACATCGTAGTAATTGCGCCCGTCTTCAATCACATGCTTGCGCGCGTCGACCTGGATGATTTCGGCATCGATGCCGCCTTCGCGCAGCACGATGCAGATGGCCTGGGAACAGCTTCCGGGGGCGTGATAGAGCTTCATGCGTGTCCTTCGTGGGTTGTTCATGTATCGATTCGCCGCGACGCGGGCGCTAATATCTCGCATCGGCGCAGGGCTGAGAAGACGGCAGTCGTTTGTGCCGTAGTCACAAAAAATTTACCGACCAGGATTCGGCACGATGAAAACGAGTGCGACAGGATGTTCCGTTGAAGAAGCGATGCGCCTGCTCGGCGGCCGCTGGCGGCTGCTGCTGGTGTCGTATCTGCTCGACGGGCCGCGGCGCTTCAGCGACCTGCGGCGCGACATGCCCGGCATCTCGCAGCGCATGTTGACGCTCGACCTGCGCGCACTCGAAGACGCGGGGCTCGTATTACGGACCGTGTATCCGGAAGTACCGGTGCGGGTCGAGTACGACCTGACCGCCGACGGCGACCGGCTGCGGCCCGTCGTCGAAGTGATGCGCGAATTCGGGTTGTGGCTGAAAGCGCGCGATGCCGATGCGTCGTGCGATGCCGGCGTGACGCCCGGCACGGCAGCCGCGAACGAAACGGCGCTCCACTCAACCCGATAACCGCTACCACCCTTATCTCTTACGCAGGAACCCACATTCATGGAACTTCACGCCACTATCGGCGCGGCGACGTCCGATCTCGACGACGACGAGAGCTTCGCCAACATCTACTGCCACGACGCCGAGCAGGACTATTGCTTCGCGCTGTCGCGCTTTCCGGACGACGCGCTGATCGAAGTGATGGTGCGCGACCAGGTCAACGTGCGCGTCAAGGATCTGTCGGTGCGCCTGACGGACGACACGATCGACGTCGAGATCGAACCCGCGCTCGCCGCGCGTCTCGACGGCCAGACGCGCTACGTGATCCATCTCGCGCCCGGCCAGTACGACCCGGTCGCGCTGCGCGCCGCGCTGAAGGAGATCTTCGTCGGCAAGAATGGCTTTCGCGATGACAGTGCGCACGGCTGACGTGTCTTCACGCCAATCGAAGCGCCACGACGGCAGCCCGGCTCGAGGTCCACTGACATGCAGATGCTGCTCATCCTGGCGTTGACGGTTGCGATCGTGCTTTGGCTTCGTTCGCGCTACTTGCGATTCACGGCGCCCGTGCGCCGGGACAGGGACGCGAAAGAAGCCCTCATGCGCCAGGTTCTGCTGGACAGCGCCGAGTACATCGGCGAGCCCGTGCAGCGCTTGATCGATACGCTGGGCGAGACAAAGTCGCAAGGCCTGGACCATGGCGTGATCGTTTATACCTGGCGTGCGAACCAGCTATGTATCGAGGCATCCGTACGTAACGGCGTGTGCGAATACCTGGATAAAAGTGAATGCAGCAAATACGACTAGGGGCTTTTTCGGTGTCAACCAACCCTGATCAGTTCCCCATCCTTTAAACCTGCATTCCGCACACCCACGCAACACGCTTGCGATTCCGATCGCTTCCTCGTCTCGTTGCGCTGCTGCTCGCCGCGTATGCGACGGTGCCAGCGCCGCTCCTTCCCACATATTGAGCACATAACGTCCCATTAATAGGGATACCTGTCCAAATGTTGACGCGCTGCGCACCACGGCTCTAACGTTCGCCCCAACGCCATTCGATTCGGCCGCCCCGCTCGCGGGCGACGGCCGGGCACAGAACACAGGAGACAACCGTGGCTCAATCCGCGTCGCGCACCCAAGCCGACCCGCAGGCGTTGCCGCTCGCGCACGCCGGTACCTCATCCGACTCCGCCGCCCGCGCGACCACGGCCACCGCAACGGCCACGCCACCGAGCCGCAAGCGGCTGCTGATCCTCGCGCTGCTGTTCATCACGGTCGTGATCAACTATCTCGACCGCAGCAACCTGTCGATCGCCGCGCCCGCGCTGTTCAAGGAACTGAACATCGATCCGGTGCGCGCGGGCCTCGTGTTCTCCGCGTTCGGCTGGACCTACGCGCTGATGCAGCTCCCCGGCGGCTGGCTCGTCGACAAGGTGTCGCCGCGCGTGCTGTATGCGGGTGCGCTGGCGCTGTGGTCGGCCGCAACGCTGCTGCTCGGTTTCGCGGGCTCGTTCGTCGGGCTGATCGTGCTGCGCCTCGCGGTCGGTGCGCTCGAAGCACCGGCCTACCCGATCAACAACCGCGTGGTGACGACGTGGTTCCCGACCCGCGAACGCGCGAGCGCGATCGGCGGCTACACGTCGGGCCAGTTCGTCGGCCTCGCGTTCCTCACGCCAGTACTCGCGTGGCTGCAGGTGCATCTCGGCTGGCACATGGTGTTCGTCGCGACCGGCCTCGCCGGCATCGTGTGGGCCGCGATCTGGTATGCGGTGTATCGCGAGCCGCGCGCGTTTCGCGGCGTCAACGCGGCCGAGATCGCACTGATCCGCGACGGCGGCGGACTCGTCGATCTCGAGGACCGCGTCGCGGCGCGCAGCGAACGCGCACCGTCGACGTGGCGCGACCTCGGCGTCGTGCTCGGCCGGCGCAAGCTGTGGGGCATCTATCTCGGCCAGTTCGCGCTGAACTCGACGCTGTGGTTCTTCCTCACGTGGTTCCCGACCTACCTCGTCAAGTACCGAGGGATGGATTTCATCAAGTCGGGCTTCCTCGCGTCGCTGCCGTTCCTCGCCGCGTTCGTCGGCGTGCTGTGCTCGGGCGTGCTGTCGGACTGGCTGATGCGCCGCGGCGCGTCGCAGGGCTTCGCGCGCAAGCTGCCGATCATCTCGGGGCTGCTGATCTCGACCTGCATCATCGGCGCGAACTACGTCACGTCGACCGGCTGGGTGATCGCGTTCATGACGATCGCGTTCTTCGGCAACGGCTTCGCGTCGATCACGTGGTCGCTCGTGTCGGGGCTCGCGCCTGCGCGGCTGATCGGCCTTACGGGCGGCGTGTTCAACCTGATCGGCAACTTGTCCGCGATCGCGACGCCGATCGTGATCGGGTTGCTGGTCGACGGCGCCGACTTCTCGCGCGCGATCACCTACATCGCCGCGATGGCACTCGCCGGCAGCCTGTCGTACGGGCTGCTCGTCGGCAAGGTCGAGCGCATCGACGCATGACAGGCTGTTGAAAAACGCCTCACCTTGACGACAAGGAGGCTGCCCGACGGGATTGCATACGCGATGGCCGCCGAATTGCCGACGGATCGTCGTGACACGACCGCTCGCGGGCAGCCCAGTTGGCCCATCGTGCCGCAGCTGTCGGTTGTCGGCGGTTCATCGCACCGCTTGTTGCTGCACCGCCACCTGTATTCGGACCGTATGAGCCAGGTGGCTCAACGGCATCATCAGCGTTGCGCTCCCGGCGCCGACCATCCAGTCCGACCGCTCCCCTGCGGGATACGCCACGGATGGAAAAGGGCCGCGTCATTTTTTCTTACCGCTCTAAACGTTCCGGTATCCGAATCTTATTCCGATTCATGCGCGTCGTCGTGCCGTCGCTCGTCGTTCCAGTGAGTGTCGGCGTTGCGCCCCTCGCCGGCAGGTGGATTGTCCGCGCACGCTACGTCTTCGAGCACCAAGCCGACGAACCGGCGAAACGACAAGTTGTAGCGTAGCGACTCCCTCGGCATACGTTCACTGCGCGCCACTCAGAACCCGCGGCGGCAACGCACACGGCAGCGTCCCGACGCACCAGAAGCGTGGCGGTTATCCGCGTGGCGCGTGCCAGGCAGCATGCCTGCTGCCCATCCCCCTCGCTCCAGTCAATCGATTCTCGAGCTTCTCTTCTTTTGCCGAGACTCGACCTGTTCCATTTTCCGCCATTGGTTCTCGCTCCCGTCTTAATCGGAACGAATGCCTTAATCCTGATATTTTTTACAGGTGACAAGGAAACGAAAATCCGCTAACAGATCACTAAATATTTGAATCAATCTCTGGCTTTCCCACACTTCAACGCACCCCAGGAAGTAGTACGCATCGTCATCAAAAAAAGTTTGACAGCAAAAAAACATCTTGATATGTTTCATCAATGTTAATAAATCGATATTTCCCGACACTTGGCGGCGGCCATTAATCCAAGGCGCCCGAGTCAAGCCGAACCTTTCAATTTTATTTCGAAAGCACGACTTGTACTCACGGCATATGGCCCCGGAAAATCCCGAGCCAAGGTGGGAAATCAAGATGGAATTGCAATTTCACCCAACCCGCAATTTCAAAGTACGAGACACAAATACATCGCGTCGTGATTGACCTTTGAACCAGCACTCCAGTGCCGGGCAAGAAAATTGGCGCGCCGATTCGGCGCGCGGCCAGTTCTCGCCCATTCAATCGAGAAGATATTCGATCGAATATAGAATGCCGGAATAGCTTCTGATTCAAAAAATCATCGCGACGCAATCGAGAGCAGACTGCGAGCTCGCCCGCAGTTCAATAACCGTTAGATATCAGCCATGATCCTGACTGGAAGCGCAATCGATTCGGCAGTAGGTGAGGGGCAGATAGTCATAACGCCCTACGACCAGCGCCAACTGAATCCGAATAGCTACAACTATCGCCTTGGGCGGACCCTCCTGGTTCCTCGCGCGGCAGGCGATTCCATTGACATCGAGTACGAGGAATTAACCATTCCGGAAAGTGGCTACCGATTGGAGCCCGGCAGAACCTATCTTGGTCATACTTACGAGATCCTCGGCAGCGATGTATTTGCGATGTCCCTGATCGGGCGCAGCTCGATCGGCAGGTTGGGGTTGTTTCTGCAGGTTTCAGCCAATCTCGGTCATGTCGGATCTTGTCATCGATGGACCCTGGAACTCGTTTCAGCGAAACCGTTCATCCTCTATCCGGAAATGAAAATCGGCCAGATATCGTTCTGGCATGTGGATGGACATTCGAACGCATATCTTTCCGGGTACTCTCAATTCAACAAACCCGAAATTTCAAGACTCTCGAAAAAATAGAGACAAACAAATGATTCTCTCGGGCCTCAAAATCCGCGACGAAGCACTCGCGGGCAATATATCCATCTCGCCATTTTCGGAAAAAAACGTCACAACCAACTCCTACGATCTGACGATCGGGAGTACGGTTTTACGAATTCGCGACGAGATAATCGACCCCAAGCGAGAAGTCCAGACAGAAGAACTGGAGATTCCGGAAACCGGGCTGGTGATGCAAGCGGGTGAGTTTCTGCTCGGTTGCAGCGAGCAAATCATCGGCAGCGAGAAATATGTCCCGATCATTCATGCGAAGTCGTCAATTGCGAGACTCGGGCTATTCGTCCATGTCACGGCCGACCTGATCGATATCGGCTCGATCGGGCAAGTGACGTTTCAGTTATTCGCCACGCAGAACGTGACGCTCTACCCAGGGATGGAGATCGGGCAAGTATCGTTTTGGGTTCCGCGTGGAGAAATCCGCCTGTACACCGGCAAGTACCAAGGCAGCAAAGGGCCTCAGCCGTCGAAGGTATACAAGGACTTCCAGGCATCATGAGCGACATTTCCGCAAAGCAGTTGCGAACGCAAATCAAGGAACACTTTCTCGCGCATTTCTCCGATCGCGGGTACGAGCCGATCGAGAATCGCAACATCGTTCCACGCGACGACGCAACCGTGCTGTTTTGCGGCGCAACGATCAGTACGCTCAAGGACAAGATCCGCAATCGAACGCCGATACCGGGACGCTGGGCCATCGCGCAACGCTGCCTGCGCTTGCATGACCTGGGCAATGCGAAGGCAACGGCCCCCAGACAATATCTGAGTTATTTCGAAATGGTCAGCGTGCTTGCCACGGAGACCTCATACGCGGAATTCCTGGGTGCCGTCCTGGCTTATGTGCTGCCGGTTCTTCACGGCCGCGGACTCGAACTCGAGATCTGGACTCGCACGACCGACCTCCGTCGGCAGTCCGATTTGCTCGATGCCCGGAATCGGCATCCCTTCACCCTGACATGGGACAGAGCGCAGAAATACGAATGGACGTATGGCGAACCCGGCGTGTCGGGACTGGGTTGCCTGTTCCACCTGCGCAAGCAAAACGCGCCCTGTCGTGAATTCGGCCAGGTCATCCAGATTTTTCGAGACGGCTCGCCGATCGGATACGAATTCGGATTCGGCGTCGAAACATTCAGCAGCCTGTTGCTCGGCGGAGCCGATGCCTATGCTTCGAGCCCGGCAAACGAAGTCTTCCGGTTGCCGGACGATACGATAAACAGGGCACTCCTCGATCATCTCGTCGCGGCGCTGGCCATTCTGGCCGAAGACGTGCGGCCCGGGCGGGGAAAGCGGGAGAGCGTCCTGCGCGCGATCGTCAACACGATCCATCGCGAATTTCACGCCAACATCGAACAAATCGATACGTTCGAGGACAAGCTCCACCAACTGAGTACGTCCTATTTCGGCACGCGCACGCCCTCCGACGACTTGATCGCGATCTTGCAGCACAAGGAACGACAGCAAGTCGAAAACGAGATTCGTATCGAGGACTACATCCGGAATCAACACAACCTGGTTCGGCTCGGTCTGCTGGATCAACCTCGCGCCTCGCGGAACATCGATCGCTACAAGCAAAAGATGCAAAGCGATTCCGACGCCCGGTTTCACGCCTGAAAGTTCCTGCCCATGAACAACCTCATTCGACAGCACCTTGCGGCGTTCGGCGGCGATCGACGCAGCGTCCCCCCCGCCTATTTCTTCGATGTCGACGAGATCGTTCGCCGATTCGCCGAGCTTCATCGCAGTCTGCCGGACAATTTCGAACTCGCTTATTCGCTGAAGGCGAACTCGGAAAAGCCGATCGTCGATTCCGTGGCGCACGCCGGTTCATCCGCGTTGTTCGACGTCTCTTCGTTGCACGAGCTGAACGTGACCTGCGAGGCCGGCGTCGCGCCGTCCCGAATCGTGTTCACCGGACCGGGAAAGACCCGGGACGAACTGCATGCCGCCGTCGAGCGAGACATCGGCTTCATCGTCTGTGAATCGATTCAGGAGATCGAGGCGGTCAACGGAATTTCCCGGAGTATGGGAAAGCGTTCGAGCGTACTGATTCGCATCAATCCGGACGACGTCGACGTCAAGGTCGAACGGCAGTTCTCTGGCGATCGATCCCATTTCGGGATCTCCCAACAGGATGCCGAACACATCGCGAGCCGGCTGGACGCGTGGCCATGGGTCGACATCCAGGGTTTGCATTTTTACGTCGGCAGTCGCAACCTCGATGCCGCCAACATTGCGGAAAACTTCTTCACCTTCGCCCGCATTTTCAACGCGATCAACGAAGCCTTCGGGCGACGCCTGACGACGCTCGATCTCGGCGGCGGGTTCGGCGTGCCCTATTTTCCCGGCGAGTCGCCGCTCGACCTGGGCCAACTGGCCCGATCGCTGGCGTCGTTCGACGGCATCTGGCCGACTCGCGTGCTGGTCGAAAGCGGGCGTTTCATCAGCGCATCCGCCGGCACTTACCTGTGTCAGGTCCTCTACACCAAACGCGTCAAGGATCGGCATGTCGCCATCGTCAATGGCGGACTGACGTCGTTCTATCTGCCTTCGGACAATATCCCGGCCGCACACGGTTCGTCGCTCAGGAATTTCGGCATCACTGCCGTCGGCGATGACCAGACTCCCATCCAGGGCACGCTCCGCGAATACGACATTTACGGCAATGCGCCGACGTCGAGCGACGTGCTGGCACTTGCGGCGCCGCTCCCGGAGCTGAAACCCGGTTCATTACTGAAGATTGCGAACGCGGGCGCATACGGCATTACGGCATCTCTGAACAATTTTCTTGGTCGCGGCAAACCGCACGCCTATTACTTCGGCATGCAAAATTTTAAAAAGGGAACCTGAGATGGAAAGCAAACTGGATGCAAAGGCAATCCTGGAGATGGCCTACCCGGATTTTGTCGGCTTCATCAATCAATGGAACGTGCTTCCCGGGGCATTCGTGACGCTCAGCAAGTGGGCAAACTATGCAAAGATTTCCCCGGACTCGAACGTCCTGCAGGTTGCCTGCACGACGGGCTTCCAGTCGCGGGAACTCGCCGTGCTGACGGGCTGCCGCGCACACGGTATCGATTTGTCCTCGGCCGCGGTCGAGATGGCGCGTTACAACAAGGAAACCTATGCGCCGCAAGCCCGCGTGACGTACGAAGTATGCGACGGATACCAGTTCAAGTCGGAACAGAAGTATTCACACATCGCCGTCGGCGGCGGACTGAAGTTCTTCCCGGATCCTGCGCGCGCCCTCAATCATGCGATCAATTTCATCGAGGATGGCGGCTTCGTGCTCGCGTCACCGTTCTTTCTCAAGGCGCCGATGCCGCATGACGACCTGATCGAGGCGGAGAAGGTCTTCGGCGTCAAGCCGACCACCGAAGGCTACAAGGAAATGATGCGCATCTACAAGAACCTCGAGATCGTCTACGAAGATCACAACGACATCGAACCGGAAACCGAGCAGGAACTCACGGAATACTGCGAATCGACGGTGAAGCGCGCGGCGGAAATCCACGGCATTACGAATGAGCATGCGTTGTGGGCGATGTATGAACGCCTTCAGAAGGTTCGGCGCATGTCGAACAAGCTGCGCAGCTTCCAGCGCTACTCGGTGCTCGTGCTCCGCTATCGTGCATCGACGTACCCGCATCGATACGTCGAGTTGTTCTGATCAGCGCACTTCTCCGGGACCCCGCCAGATCATGATCGTTCTTTGCAAATACTATCGAGTCATCGTCGATTGGCTGATCGAGAACGACATTGACTTTTGTCTCGCCATCGACAAATACGACAAGCAGGCGTTTTACGCCAGCGACGTCGCGCACGTGCCGGCTCACGTGTTCGAAGTTTCGACGTTCGACAGTGTCGAGTCGATCTGCTGGCTGGCCAACAGCCTCGAGAACAAGGGTATCAAGATAACCCGGATCCTTTCCGCTGGCGAACTCGCCCAGTACGGCGCCGGGCTCCTGCAAACCATGACTGGCGCCGAAGGCATCACGCTCGATCTCGCTAACAATACGCGTGACAAGCGCAGGATGAAGTCCTTGCTCGCCAGCCACGACATCCGTTGCGCACGCTTTGCCGACGTGACCTCGGTCGAGGAGATCGAATCGATGCCGCGGCGACTGAACTTCCCGGTCGTCGCGAAACCGGTCAATGGCTTCGGCAGCATGAACACGATGCGCATCGATTCCCCCGCTGAACTGTCCGATTTCTATCGTGACTTCCGCGCACAGCACCCTTACATCAACCCATTCATGATGTGCGAGGAGTTCATTGATTCGGACGAGTACGTTGTGGATGCCGTCTGGAAAGACGGTCGCCCCATCGTGTTTTCAATCAGCAAATATCTGATCCCTCAGATGCGCAACAATGATCCGGGCAGGGTCTATACGGGGGCGACGCATCTGAACCGGCTCGACCATGCCCGATTCTATGAACGAATGCTGGCGCTCCATCGCCGCGTCAACGTCGCGCTCGGCATCGACAATTGCGCGACGCACACCGAATTTTTCGTGACGAACGATGGCGAGCCGATCATTTCGGAGGTTGCGTCGAGAGTCGGCGGATGCTGGTTCAACGAACTGACCCGGGACGTCTACGGCAAGAGTTTGCAGGACATCCATCTGAGCACGCACGTACTCGACATCGATCGAGATCCCTATCTCGAATGCGACAGTCGCAGCCATACCACCATTAGCTGGACGGCACAAAAACCCGGCAGGATCAAGGCCTTTCCCACGCGTGCGTATTGGGCCGACATTCCACACATGGAAGGCATTGTCCCTCGCAAAGGGATCGGCGACCCCGTTTCGGGGCGTCAGTGGAGCGACTATATCTTCTATGCGCACTTTGCCGGGATACCGGCAGACGTGAATCGAGCCATCGAGACCTTTGCCGCGCGATTCGAACGGGATATCGATCAATTCATCGAACCGGCAAGCTGACGCCAATGAAGAAAATCCTCCCGTTCCTTGTCATCACGACGCTATTCGTCCTGATCGGCCGCGGCGTGCTGTTCACGCTGTCGTGGATCGCAGTGAAGCACGGCGGCGTGGACGTTTCGATCGTCGCGGCCACCTACTGGTGGAGCTACGTGGTCGGCCTGCCTGTTCTCGGTGCGTTGGGCGACCTCAAGCGACAGCGCGCGATGCTCTTGATCGCAGCGCTGGCCAACAGTGCGGCGGTCATTCTGGTTGCGGTACTGGCGCATCGGCACGCACCGATCGATTTGCGGCTCATGCTTCCGGAACTCGCCGTCGTGGCGTTGATGTTCGCCATCGTCAATCCGCTGGCCGGCAAGATCCTGTACCGGCATACCAGGCAGGAACAGATCCGGATGGCGTTCAAGGCAAAGGGATGGCTCGATTCGATCGCATCCTTTTCCGCACCGGCTATCGGTGGGTGGCTGATCTACGGCGTGGGCGAAGCCAATGCGCTCGCCTGCTATGCCACCGCCGGCGTGGTCCTGCTGGGCGCTGCGTTGACGCAATTCCGGGATGAACCGCAAGGCGAAGCGGAGCACCGCCCGGCCGCGACCGGAATCGCATCCGGCCTCGCGGATTTCGTGAAAGGCGCCCGGATCGTCGTCAGGGTCAAAACGGAGTTGCGTCTGGCGATCTACATGATGATTCTGAATTTCACCATCACGCCGTTCTTGACCGTTGTACTCCCGGTCTATGTGGGTCAGACGATGAACAAGTCTTCGTACGATCTCGGCATGATCGCGTCGGGCTTCGGTATCGGCATGGTCATCGGGGGCTTGCTGGTGCTGGCGCTGCATGGTGTCAGCCGGAACCTCAATATCCCGATCAGTGTCGGCGGCATTCTGTTGATCGCATTGGGATTCCTGGGCTGCGCATTATTCGGATCGACGCTGGCGCTTGCCGTATGCCTGGCGCTTGCGGGCACCGGCGTCGCGCTGTTCAACGGCGTCATCACCGCGCAGCGGGCCATTGCGATCCCCGACGACGTGCGCTCGAAATTCGAGTCGTTCATGCTGTTCAGCACCTCGCTGAGCATCCCGATCGGCGCACTGGCCGCCGGCCACGCGATGCAGATGGTCACCGTGTCCGCATTGACTGTCGGATTTGCCGTCCTGGCATTGCTGATGGTGCCGCTCCTGATCGTCGGTATTCCGCGTTACGGCGACTTGATGCGTGCCCACGAAGGCGTTCGCCCGCCCTTCTATTTGCGGTCCTATCCGACGGCCTTCGACGGCCTCTCGACGTCGAATCTCACGCGGGGAGAAACATGAAGTCTTCGATGTTCAACGGTGGCAGCCATGTCGACGGTCATGGCGACGCCTTCGTCTCGATCAATCCCGCGACCGGGGAAATCATCTGGCAAGGCTGCGCCGCGGACGGACGCGACGTCAGTCGAACCGTCTCCGCAGCGCGCGCCGCCTGTACGGCGTGGCGGCGCACACCGCAGCAGGAACGCATCGCGATCGCGGAGCGGTTCGCGGCTCTCGCGGATGAACAGGCGGAACCGATCGCGCAAGCGATCGGGCGGGAAACCGGCAAGGCGCTCTGGGAATGCCGGCAGGAAGCGGCCGCGGTGAGCGAATCCGTGCGCTCCGCGATACGCGCCTGCGTCGAGCGGCAATCGCCGCAGGACCATCCAGTCGCGCAAGGAACGGAGGCGCTCAGATTCCGCCCGCACGGCGTTCTGGCGGTCTATGGCCCCTTCAACTTTCCCGCCTTTCTCACCACGGCCTATGTCGCACCGGCGTTGCTCGCCGGCAATGCGGTCATTGTCAAACCGTCGGAACTCACGCCGTCGGTCACCGCGCTGGTCAACGGGTTGTGGATCTCCGCAGGCCTCCCCGCCGACGTCTTGTCCGTGCTCCAGGGCGGCGCCGCGACCGGCGCGATGCTTGCGCGCGAGCCGAGCCTCGATGGCCTGGTGTTCACCGGCAGTTCGCGCGTCGGGCGGCAATTGCACGCGGCTTGCGCGGGCCAGCCCGAGTTTCTGCTGGCGCTGGAGATGGGAGGCAACAATCCGCTGGTGATCGACGACGCCTGTGACGATCTCGAAAGCGCGGCGCGATACGCGGTGCTCGCTTCCTTCGTTTCGGCCGGGCAGCGCTGTACCTGCGCGCGGCGGGTATTGTTACCGGAGGGCCGACGTGGCGACAGGCTGCTCGAGCAAATCGTCACCCTGACGACGCAACTCGACGTTGACCGATATGACGCGAATCCCCAGCCCTTCATGGGGCCGCTGATCAATGTTCGAGCGGCGGATACGATGCTGGCGCATCAGGACCTGCTGATCGAGCTCGGCGGCCACCCGATCGAACCGCTTCACCGGTTCGCACCCGACTCCGCCTTTCTCCGGCCCGGCGTCATCGACGTAACGAACATACCGCATCTACCGGATGAAGAATATTTCGGACCATTGATGCAAGTCATTCGATATCGGCACTTCGACGACGCAATACGGATATCAAACGACACGCGCTTTGGTTTGTCTGCCGCATTGATTTCCTCGAATCAGGCGAACTGGATTCGCTTCCGCGACGAAATCCGCGCCGGTGTCGTCAACTGGAATACCGTTCCGTGTGGCGCGTCGATGCGTTTTCCGTTTGGCGGATCGGGAAGATCGGGAAACCATCGGCCCGGCGCTTACTTCGCGATCGATTATTGCGCCCACCCGGTCACGTCGATCGAACACGACACGTTGCCGGAGTGGCCTGCCATTCCCGGCTGGGCTGGCGCATGACGACCCGACGTCGCTCATCGCTTGCGCAATACAACTTGAAAACCAATACAAACTGTTCATGAATTCATCCTTGAAAGCGTTTGATTTCCGAAGCATCGAGCCGAAGTGGACAAACTGGTGGGACGTCAACCGGACGTTCGTATCGACCGAAGACTGCGCGAAGCAAAAATTCTATTGCCTCGACATGTTTCCCTATCCGTCGGGAGCGGGATTGCATGTCGGCCATCCGCTGGGCTACATCGCGACGGACATCGTTTCCCGCTACAAGCGGCTGTGCGGCTACAACGTGCTGCACGCGATGGGGTTCGATTCGTTCGGGCTGCCCGCCGAACAGTACGCGATCGAAACCGGTCAGCATCCGGCAACGACCACGGCGCAAAACATTGCGACCTTCAAATCACAGTTGCGCAAGCTCGGACTGTCGCTCGACCTCTCGCGCGAAATCCAGACTTCGTCGCCCGACTACTACCGATGGACCCAATGGATCTTCATTCGGTTGTTTCAGTCGTGGTATGACAAGCGAAGCGCCGCGGCACGCCCCATCGGCGAACTGATCGCGCATTTCGACGCGCATGGCACGCAGGGGCTCGACGCACATACCGACACCGATGCGACTTTTTCGCGCGAAGCATGGGCCGGCTACGACGACGCTGCGCGTGAAGACGTGCTGATGCGATATCGGCTCGCGTATCTGTCGGACGCAACGGTCAACTGGTGCCCGGCACTCGGCACGGTGCTCGCCAACGATGAGGTCATCAACGGTTTGTCGGAGCGTGGCGGCCATCCGGTCGAGCAACGCAAGATGCGCCAGTGGATGCTGCGCATCACCGCCTATGCGGACCGGCTGATTCGCAACCTGGACGGACTCGACTGGCCCGTATCGCTCAAGGAAATGCAGCGCAACTGGATCGGCCAGTCGCATGGCGCGGAGATCGACTTCCGCGTGCACGGCACGGACGATGTCGTGCCGGTCTACACCAGCCGGCCTGAAACGATCTACGGGGTCACCGCACTCGTGATTGCACCGGACTCGCAATGGGTCGATCTGCTGGTCACGGCGGCACAACGGGGTGCGGTGGACGCGTATCTGCAACGCGTGTCCTCGAGAAGCGAGCGCGAGCGCCTGACGGAAGTCGATGCCGTATCCGGCGTGTTCACAGGCGCTCACGTCGAGCATCCCCTCACCCGCAAGCGCGTGCCGGTCTGGATCAGCGACTACGTTATCGCGGGATATGGCACGGGCGCGGTGATGGCCGTACCCGCGGAGGACGATCGTGACGCACGCTTCGCCGCGGCGTTCGACATTGAGGTCACGCCCGTGTTCGAACGGCCGGCGAACGACGACGGAAACGCATCGCCGACGCTCGTCGACGCCGGCCACCTGACCGGCATGGCGGTCGAGCAGGCTCGCGCAGCGATCATCGCGCATCTCGACGCATGCGGCCTTGGGCGCGGCAAGACGAACTACCGGATTCGCGACGCGATCTTCGGCAGACAGCGTTACTGGGGCGAACCCATCCCGATCTTCTACGACGCGTCGGGCACGCCGCGCGCCGTGGCCGAGCATGAACTGCCGGTCGTACTGCCCGAGGTCGCCGAGTACACCCCCACGCCCGACGGCGAGCCACCGCTTGCGCGCGCGCTCGACTGGACGTATCGCGGCGAATTCCGCTATGAATCGACGACCATGCCCGGCTGGGCCGGGTCCAGCTGGTATTTTCTTCGCTATATGGATCCCCGCAACGGCGCCGAGGCAGTGAATGGCGACAAAGCGAAATACTGGGGCGCCGTGGATCTCTACATGGGAGGCGCGGAGCATGCGACCGGCCATTTGCTGTATGCGCGTTTCTGGAATCTCTTCCTGAACGATCTCGGCATCGTGCATGGCGCCGAGCCGTTTGCGAAAGTGGTGAATCAGGGAATGATCCAGGGACGCTCCGCACTCGTGTACCGCGTCAGGAATTCGAACCTCTTCGTATCCAGTGGCCTGAAGACGCAGTATGACGTGCAGGCACTGCATGTCGATGTCCGCTTCGTCGACGAGCAGGACAATCTGGACACCGCGGCATTCAGACACTGGCGCCACGATTTCCGGAATGCCGAGTTCGTGCTCGAGAACGGGGCATTTCGCTGCGAGCGGCAGGTGGAAAAAATGTCCAAGTCGAAGCATAACGTCGTCAATCCGGACGACGTCATCGCCATGCACGGCGCGGATGCCTTCCGGCTGTACGAAATGGTGCTCGGCCCGATCCAGCAATCCAAACCGTGGAGTACCGAGGGCATCGAAGGCGTGGCCAGGTTTCTTCGCCGCGTCTGGCGACTGTGCGTCGACGAACACGGCAACGTGCTGGTCACCGACGAGCCGCCAACGCAGGAAGAATCGGTCGTCCTGCACAAGACAATCGCCAAGGTGGCGGCCGATATCGACGCGCTGTCCTTCAACACCGCCGTATCGGCGTTCATCATTTGCGTGAATGAGTTGACGCGGCTCGACTGCCACAAGCGCGCAATTCTGGAAGGAATGGTCATCGCCCTCGCGCCCTTCGCGCCGTTCATCGCGGAGGAAATCTGGCAAGAGATCCTCGGACATCGGGCCTCGGTTCAGGACGCGCGCTATCCGACCGTCGACGAACGATTCCTGACGGAAGGCACGGTCGAATATCCGGTGAGTATCGACGGCAAGCTGCGGACCAAACTCGTGTTGCGCAGGGATGCACAGCGGAGTGATGCCGAACACGCGATCGCAACGTCGGATGAACTGACGAAATGGCTGGAGCAGCGGACGGTCGCACGCATCGTATTTGTTCCGAACAGGATCATCAACATCGTGACGTCCTGATGGACGCGGCTCGCCGCGTTCGCGCGCGGCGAGCCTCACGGCAACGGAGACGCGGTCTTATGTACAGCCTGCCGAGCTACACGATCGATCAGGTCGGTGAAATATGTGCCTTGCCCCATACGTCCGATTCAGCGATATTGATCGATTTCCAGGAGTGGAATACGCCGCAAGCCGCCTTGCAAGCGCTTGTCGAGGCGCTGCCGGACGATTACACGTTGCATATTGTCGGCACCGAAGGCGGCAAGCGGCTGGTTCATTACGGGGAGCATCGCGACAGGATATTGAGCGATCTGCGCCGCCATGTGGGTTCGCTGCCCGTCCTTCAGCAGTTGAGCGCCGAGATCGACAAGAGCCTGGAACTGTTTCATGCCGTGACCGACGATGCTTATCCGATGATTTCACTGAGGATCATTACCCAGGGGTATCTGGAACGAGAGTCGCCGTCCGTGTCCGAAAAGTATCATCGCGACTCCACCAGTCTTACGTTGACAAAATGCTTTTTTGGCAGCGGCGCTGTTTATACCGATGACGCTAACGTTCGCCGAGATTTCTTTCTACGTCACTCCATTGCGGTCCGCGACGAAGATGCCGTGCTGGACACCACCCGGGAATACACGGTCCCCGACGAAAGATGGGTACTGCTAAAGGGTGAGATCTGGCAGGGCATCGACGCCAGAAGCCAGTCACTCATCGATTACATTTTGGGTCCCCGCTCCAGTCCCCTCGATGCATTCAAGGGTCGCGGCTTTATACATAAGGGCGGTTGCTTGCGATATTCGTCGCGCCGGCTGGTTTTCAATCTCAATAGCTGGAAAACCGACTTCCGTCGGCGCGCGGCAAGCGGCTCGACATGAAACCTTGAGATGCAGCGGCACGTCGAAGCTGAACATCGCATGGCCGGCGGCCTTCACGAACCCGCGCGGCTCGAACCGTTCCTCGTAATGCGCGGGCAGATTGGCGCTCGCGGGCAGCCTGTCGGACGGCTGCCGGTCGGCAAGGTCGAGCGCATCAACGCATAGGGGTGAAACGGACGAAACCGGGCGGCACGCGCGTGCCGCCCGGCTGCGTCGATCCCGTCGGTCAGAACCGCAGGAACCCGTCGCGCGCGAGGTCGTGCGGATTGCCGGCCACGTAGTCGAGCGCGCACGCATCGGTATCGATGCCGACGGTCAGCAGCGTTTCCCAGCGCTCGGTGTCGGGCATCGCCAGGTCCGGATGGAAACACACGACGGCCTGGCCACCGGCCGCCCCGCACATCGCCGCCGCGCGCTCGCGCACATCGGCGCTGGTCATCCCGCTCACGACGTCGTTCAGGTGCGCAAAGCGCTCGCGCGTGGTCGAGCTGTCGGGCATGCACTCGCCGCCGCTCAACGCGCGATCGAGGAAGTGGTTCGTATGCAGCAGCCAGCCGTCCGGACGCGGCGCCACCACGCCCATGCCCGACGGGCTCAACTCGATGCTCGCCGCGCGCGGGTTCGCGTCGTGCCGCGTGAACACGGTCAGCACCGTCGACGCGCTCACGCGTGCGGTACGGGCCAGTTCGATCGCTTCCTGCACCGTCGTCGCGTCTTCGAGCAGGCGCCGCGCGATCGCGTGCACCGGCACGCCGGCGCTATCGTTGTCGCTTGCGTGATGCAGGATGTTGAAGTGCAGCCCGAGCCCCGCGCTGTTCACACCGAGTTTCGCCAGCATCCCGAATTCGGAGAACAGCTTGACGGTGCGGCCGTGCGGCGTCGCGAACTGCATCAGCAGCCCCTGCGGCGCAAGGCTGTCGTGCCAGTCCCACGTCTGCAACGTGCGCGGCGCGTGCGGGCCGGCCGGCGCGTAGACGGTCGTCGAGCACTCGCCTTCGGCCGATGCGGGTGCAGTGGCGAGAATCTCGGTGCGCGCGTTCAGGCACGCGAGCTGCCAGCGCGGCAGGTCGACGCCGCCGGCGATCGCCTCGACTTCGGCGGCAAGGCGCGGGCACCACGCACCGAGCGTGGCGAGGCACGCTTCGCCAATCTCCCGCGCGCGCTGCGGCGCGATGCCGAGCTTCGGGAAGAACGCGAGATACAGCGCGACCGTCTCGCGGATCTCCGGCGCGAAGCGCTCGCCGATCAGGCGGCCGCGCTCGCGCGGATCGGTGATGTCGGTCACGAAGGTGTGCAGCTTCAAGGTCAAATCTCCTGGGTTGAATGCGCCGGGCCCGCGCGGCCCGGCGCGTGATGCATCGTGCAGCCGGTCAGAACGAGTAGATGAACTGCATCCCGGCCAGGTCGTTGCTGCGCGCGTACGTGCCGTTGCTCTTCAGGAACACCGGATGGTTCGCCGCGTCGTGGCGGTATTCGAGCTTCACGGTGATCTGCTGCGTCGGATAGAACAGCAGGTCGGCCGTGATCGCATAACGCTGCGCGCCCTTGCACTCGGTGCCATTCGTCGACGAGCCCTGGAAGCACGCCGGATCGATGCCGAAGCCGCTCGACCCGTTCACCGACGGATTGCCGCCCGCGAGCCCGTACTGGATGTTGGTGCCGCCGCCGCCGTTCGACGTGTTGTTCAGGTAGTCGAAGCGCAGCGTCGCGCCCATGCGGCCGACCCACGACGTCGTCCACTTCGTATGGCCGAGCAGCGACATCCCGTACCAGCGCGCGGTGCCGCCGTTCCACGCGCCCTTCTGCAGCTCGCCGTAGTCCACCTGCGCGTTGACCTGCGTCTTGTCGTGCGTATAGGTCACGTCGGCTTCCACGTACTTGTAGAGGCCGGTCGGCGACGAGCCGTTGCACTGGTAGCCGTAGCCGCCCGCCTGCGCGCACGGCGAGAACAGCGACTGCCGGCCGAGCATCCCGGAGATGCCGAAGTCGAAGGCGGTCGATGTCGCATTGTCGAAGCGCGCGGTGATCGTCGGCGTCCAGTTGGTCTTCGTCGTGTTGTTCGCCGCGTTCGCGATCGCGCCGGCCGTGCGCAGCACCTCGTTGCCGATCACGACCTGCCAGAAGCGCGTCATCGCCGCGTTGGAGCCCTTCAGCCCGACGCCGATCAGGTTGCCCGGTTCGCTGAAGTCGTACAGCAGCCCGTGCGTGAGCGTCAGCATCTGGTTCGACGGCTGCACCTCGTAGCCGGCGAGGCTCGGCATCATCCCGATCTCGAAGGTGCGCGTCGTGCTGAGCGGCACGGTGACCACCGCCTGCGTGACGATGTTGTTGCCGATGCCGCCGTGCGAATTGCTGAACACGTTGCCGAAGCCGCGGTTCGGCTGGATCACGATCTCCGCCGACGGCGCCATCGGGCCGACGCCGAAGGTCTTCTTGATGTCGAGGTAGACGTCGCCGATCGTGCTGTTGAAGTAGTCGTACGCGCCCGGGTCGTGGTTCAGGAACTGGAAGCCGGACGTGCGCTGCGCGCGGTTGAACAGGTACACGGGATCGACATAGCCGGTGATGCTCAGGCCCGCGAGCGGGCCGGTGGTCGCCGCTTCCTGCAGCGAGTCGACCTTCAGCGACGCGTTCGCGATCTGCTCGCGCATCTGCTGCAGGTCGTCGTTCGTGAACGCCGGCGCCGCATCCGCGGCCGGCGCGGCAGCGGCCGCCGTGCTGATCGAACCGATCTTCGCGCCGCCCGAGGCGGCGGTGGCAGTCGCAGTCGTTGTCGTTGCCGCGCCGGCAGGCTTCGCCGCCAGCATGCTCGCGCGCAGCTCGTTCACCTGCTGCTGCAGCGCGGTGACCTGCGCCTGCAGCGCCTTCATCCTGCTCGCGTCGGTCGCCTGCGGCGTGTGCGCGAATGCCGAAGCGGCGTCGAACGCCAGCAGGCACAGCGCCGTCATGTGTTTGATTTTCATGGGGTGGGTGGTCGTCGGGACGAGCGCGCCCCCGCCCGCCGCGATGAGCGGCGGGGCGCGCGAAAGGTAGGCGGGAAAGAGGGGCCGGCTTACTCGGTCTTCAGCTTCGTCCAGAGACGGTTCTGCAGACGCATCAGCTCAGGCGGAACCGGCTTGCTGAGGCTCAGCTTGCGGATCACGTCGGCGGGCGGGAACACGGCCGGATCGCTCGTCACTTCGGCGCGCACCAGATGCTTCGACGACGGCACGGCCGACGGGTACGACGTGTCGTTGGTCAGGTTCGCGCTCTCCTTCTCCGACAGCACGAAGTTGACGAACTTCAGCGCGGCGTCCGGGTGCGGCGCATCCTTCGGCACCGCCATCATGTCGAACCACATCGCGCTGCCCTCGGTCGGGATCACGTACTTGATGTGATACGGCTTCTTCGCGGAAGCGGCCGCGATCCGCGCGGAGTTCACGTCGCCCGACCAGCCGAGCGCGAGGCAGATGTCGCCGCCCGCGAGATCGTTGATGTAGCTGCTCGAATTGAACTGCGTGATGTACGGCCGCACCGTCTTCAGCAGCTCGTATGCGGCCTGGTAGTCGGCCGGGTTCGTCGTGTTCGGGTCCTTCTTCAGGTAGACGAACGCCATCCCGAACGCATCGACCGGCGAATCGAGCACCGAAATGCCGCAGTGCTTCAGCTTCTGCGCGTACTTCGGGTCGAACAGCAGCGCCCAGCTATCGAGCGGCGCGTCGTTGCCGAGCGCGGCCTTCACCTTTTCGACGTTCATCCCGAGCCCGTCGGTGCCCCACGTCCACGGAATGCCGAACTGGTTGCCCGGATCGTCCTTCGCCAGCACCTTCATGATTTCCGGATCGAGCAGCCCGTAGTTCGGCACCTGGCTCTTGTCGATCTTGCGGTAGATGCCGGCCTGCAGCTGCCGCGCCCAGAAGATGTCGGACGGCACGACGACGTCGTAGCCCGACGTGCCCGACAGCAGCTTCGCCTGCAGCGTCTCGTTCGAATCGAACTCCTGGTAGACCACCTTGATGCCGGTCGCCTTCTCGAAGTTCGCGATCGTCGCCTTGCCGATCGAGTTGCCCCAGTTGTACACGTTGACGACGTCCGCCGCGTGCGCCGCCGGCGCGCCGGCCCACAGGACGCCGCCCAGCGCGAGCGCCGCGCATGCCGTTCCCAGATGCTTGCTCCAATCCCCTGCCATGGTTTCCTCCGTCGATATCATGATCCGCTCGCGATGAACGGTGTGTGCTTCGGTCCGGAAAAATGTAGCCAGAGGAAATTGGCCGGTCTGCCCTGCCAATAGGGGGACACGCCGCACAATCGGGGCATCCGGTTCCGGACGGAGGCCCCGATCGGCACAATACGGAAGCGATTTGAAAGCTTCCTTCGCCGCTTCGTCAGGTCACTCGAAAACCGCTCAGGATGCCTGCACGCCCGTGCGCGCGCCGAAGTCCTCGCCGACGTGCGTGACGCGGCCATCCATCATCGTCAGCGCGACGTCGATGCGGCCGATGTCGTACTGGCCGACCTCGAACAGGTCGTTTTCCAGCACGACGAGATCCGCGCGCTTGCCGGGCGTGAGCGAGCCGACCTCGTGCTCCATCCCGAGCTGGTACGCGCCGTGGATCGTGTATGCGGCGATCAGCTGCGGAATGCTCAGGCGCTCGGCGAGGTCCGGGAACACCGGTGCATCGGGCTCGCCCGCGAGCTGGCGCGTATGGCCCGACTCGATGTGCTCGAGCGGCTTGTGCTGGCAGCGGCACTGGCACGCGAGGCCGTCCATGCCGATCGACACCGTCACGCCTTCGTCGAGGAACGTGCGGAACTTGTACATGTTGCTCCAGCGTTCGTGGCCGTAGTGGTCGCGCAGCTGCTCGGTGTACGCGTCGACCACGCCCCACTGCAGCTGCGTGTTCGCCATCACGCCCGCGCGGCGAAAGCGCGGGATGTCGTCCGGATGCGTGAGGAACGCGTGCGTGATCACGTGGCGGCGGTCGCGCGGCGGGTTCGTGCGGTTGACCGCGTCGAAGCCGTCGAGCGCCATTCGCACCGCCGCATCGCCGACGCAGTGGACCATCACGTTCGCGTTCACGCGATCGGCTTCGACCAGGTAGTGGTTGAACGTGTCGGCCGGCATCGTCGGCGCGCCGCAGGTATCGGGGCGATCCGCGTACGGTTCGAGCAGGTAGGCGGTGTGGTTCGCCTCCGTGCCGTCGAGGAACAGCTTCAGCGCGCGCGCCTTCACGAGCGGTGAATCGTACTGCTCGCGATATTTGACGAGCGTGCCGACCGGATCGTCGATCTCGCCGATCACCGCGACGCTGCCCACCACGCGCAGCTTCAGGTCGCCTGCGCGCTCCATCGTCTGCAGCGTCTCGTACAGTAGCGACTGGTCACCGCTCGCGTCGAAGAAGCCCGCGTCGAACACGGTCGTCACGCCGGCCGCGCACAGTTTCTTCTGCCACGGCGGGATCGATTTCAGGTACAGGTCGATGCCGGTCGGCAGCAGGCCGGCCGCGCTGATCCGCTGCAACACCAGCGAATACGCAGCGCCGTCGACGATCAGGCCGGTCGGCTCGCCCGTCACCGCGTCCTTCTCGAACCAGCTCGCGCCTTCCTGCACGGGCGGCGTCGAAGCGTCGATGCCGGCAATCTCCAGCGCCTTCGAGTTCACCCACATCGAGTGGAAATCGGTCGACAGCAGGCACACGGGGCGATCCGCGCAGATCGCGTCGAGCGTCTCCTTGCGCAGCAGCGCGGGCGGAATCGTCGCCTGCACCCAGCCCATCCCGGTGATCGCCGGCTCGTCCGGATGCGACTCGACGTACGCGCGCAGCGCGGCGAGCACCTTCTGCGGATCCTCGTAGTTCACGAATGCCTGGAACGCGAACGCGGTCGTCTCGAAGTGCCAGTGCGATTCGACGAAGCCCGGCAGCACGAGCCGGCCGGCCGCGTCGACGACCTTCGTATTCGCGCCGACGTACGCCTGCACGGCCGCCGTATCGCCGACGTGGACGATCCGGCCGTCGCGCACGGCAACGGCCTGTGCCCACGGCTTGTGCGGATCGACGGTGTAGACCTTCGCGTTGGTCAGAATGAAATCCGCCGGCGTCGAATCCGTTGCGGCGTGCGTCGGTTGCATCTGCATGGCCTGTCCTTTCTGTTGATCAGGTTTTCGAAGTGCTTTCACTATAGGCAGACGGTTCGCGCCGGTATGCCCCCCCGCTGCGGGGGCTTGGGCGATTTCCGGCCGCCGCGCGCACGGTCTTGTCGTCGTTTTGGGGACAACGCATGAAATCCGCGGGGTGAATCCGGTGAATTCCCGGCTGACGCGTGCACGGGGTTCGCGTAACGTCGCGCTGTCCCCTGACCGCTCACGTCCGACCATGCGACTTCTCCAGCCCGACCCGGCCGCCCGCGGCCACTACCTGATCGGCGTGCGCCCCGACACGCTCGGCGCGACGTTGCGCGCGGTCGGCACGCCGGATTTCGTCGGCGCGGTCACGGAGTTCGTCAACGACAGCATCGACGCGGACGCCGTGCACCTCGAACGCTGGCGCGCCGATACCGGCAGCACGTCGGGCTTCGTCGTCGAATGGCTCGGCAGCGGCAGCCTGCGCTTCGCGGCCGATACGCTGCGCGTGATGGATGTCTATTACCAGGACTACTGCCAGGTCGATCCGCTGGTCGCGCCGCTGCGCGGCAAGACCGGCACGCTGCTGGTGCAGCGCCACGTGGAGGGGATCGCGCACGGCGAGTTCCGCCGGCGGATCTTCGATGAGCCCGGCATCGAGCAGGAATGCATGCTCGTGCACGGCAATGCGCACCTGCAATACGCACTCGGGCTTGCGCGCACCGTCGGGCGGCCCGCGTTCACGATGGACGAGCTGTTCCACTTCAGGCAGATGGTCGACCTGCTGTTCCCGATGTTCGAGCTGCATGCGCGTAGCTGCGCGGCGCGTCGCGTCGCGTCGGGGACGGCGAATACCGCGTCGCAGGCGAGCTTCGACGCGCGCCTCGAACGGCAGGACGTGCAGTTGTCGCGCCGCGAGCACGAGATCTGCCGGCTGATGCTGTGCGGGCGCTCGGTGCCCGAGGCCGCGCAGCAGCTCGACGTGAAGCTGTCGACGGCCGAGTCGTATGTGAAGCGCGCGTTCGCGAAGCTCGGCGTGCGCACGCGCCGCGAGCTGTTCGACTGGGTACTCGTCGACTGCTGAACGCGCGGCGCGCGCTTATGCGGCCAGCGCGGCCGCCTTGATGTTGAACGCGCGCAGCAGGTCCTCGCAGAACGCGTCGACGATCGGCTTGTCGCTCGCGCTGCGCTTCATCGCGAGATGCAGCGGCACGTCGAAGCTGAACGTCGTGCGGCCGACGGCCTTCACGAGCCCGCGCTGCTCGAACGGCTCCGCGTAGTGCGCGGGCAGGTAGCCGAGATGGCCGCCCGACAGGATCAGGATCGTCGCGGCCTCGATGCTGTCCGCGCTCGCGGTCACGCGCCGCTCGGGCAGCGGATACTGCTCCTCCGGCACCGGATAGGTGCGCCAGACCCAGTCGTGAAGCTGCAGGTCGTCCGCGGTCACGGGCCGCGACGCATGGAACAGCGGATGCCCGCGCCCGCAGTAGATCACCTGCTGCTCGGTGAACAGCGGCGTGTAGAGCAGCCCCGGCACGCGATGCCAGAAATAGCCGATCGCGAGATCGAGCTGGTTGTTGACGAGGCTTTCCTCGAGCTCCTGCGGCGACGCGACCTTCATCGCGAACGTGACGGCCTGGTCGCGCTTGCGGAACGCGCCGATCGCGTCGGCCACGCGCGCGTTCTCGACGAGCGGCGCCTGGCCGATCAGGCCGATCGACAGCGTGCCGACCAGCTTGCGGTCGATGTCGCGCACACGCGCGACGAATTCGGAGGTCGCCGCGACGAGCGTGCGCGCGGTGGCCGCGAAGCGTTCGCCCTTCGACGTCAGGCGAAAGCCGCCGCGCCCGCGATCGCACAGCTTGAAGCCGACGCGCGCTTCGAGCGCCGACAGCTGCGTGCTGATCGTCGACTGCCGCACGCCGAGCGACGCCTCGGCGGCCGTGATGCCGCGTGCGTCGACGACGGCCAGAAAGACCCGGATGAGCCGGAGATCGAGATCGGAAGTATTCGAGAACATGCTTCAAGCCGCTGCGCGTGCGCGCGTTACCCGGCCGGCCGGCACGACGCACATCGCACGCCACGCCCGCCGCCTGCGCCGATGAACCGAACCGGACGTGCGCCGCCATCGGCAGCGGCGCGCGTCGCCACCGTCATTCAGATACGACCGCGAGCGCGCGTTCCATCCCGAACACGGCCGGCCGCAGCCGCCGGTAGCAGAGGAACGCCACCGCGCACAGCACGATCGCCGCGGTCAGCGCCGACTGCGTGCCCGCGCGCTCGATCAGCGACCCGCCCGCGACCGAGCCGACGCCATAGCCGAGCGCGACGCAACCCGGCGACAGCGCGGCCGACTTGCCGACCAGGTCGTACTGCGGAATCGTCGCGTAGATCAGCAGCGCGCCGCCGGTCCAGCAGCCGATGAACACGATCGCGCCGAGCGTGAACGTCACGGCCGATGCCGGCAGCGCGAGCAGCACGGCCGCGACCGCGCAGCCGCCGAGGTTCACGAGCGCCCAGCGGCGCAGGCCCGTGCCCGCGCCGAGCTTCGGCATCGCCGCGCAGATCACGAGGCTCGCGATGTTCGCGGCACCGAGCACGAGCGACACCGACTTGCCGCTCAGGCCCGCCGCGGTGCCGATCTTCTCGAGGAAAGTCCACACGACGCCGACGCCGCCGTACAGCGCGAGCTGCGCGCACAGCACGAGCATCGCGCCCTTGCGGTCGATGCGGCCGGCGACACCGGCCGGCGTCGGCGCGGCCATCGTCTCGCCGCGGCGAAACAGCGGCGTCGCGAGCACGAACATGCCGAGCACGCACGCGACGAAGCCGAACACGCCGTGCGCGCCCCATGTGTCGCTCAGCATCGGGAAGATATAGGCGAGCAGCACCATGCTCCACGTCACCTGCCCCATCAGCATGATCCCGAGATTGCGTTCCGGCGCGCGCGAGTACGACAGGTAGCGCAGCGCGATGCCGTTCAGCCCGCCCGAGCCGACGCCCGCGATGAACTGCAACGCCGAATACGCAACCAGCCCATGCGTCGCGAGCGTGCCGAGGTTCGCGCCGGCCGCGAGCGTCACCGCGCCCGCGAGCACCCAGCGGACCGGCTGGCGGCCGAGCACGAACGCGACGAGCAGCGTGCCCGTCGATTCGCCGAGCACCTCGATGAAGCTCGACAGCCCGAGCGCCGCTTCGCCGAAGCCCCAATGACGCTCGACCTGCCCGACAATCGCGGGCAGGCCGAGGAAGACCGTCGGCCCGAGCATGCCGAGCAGCAGCATCACGACGACGAACCGCGCGCTTTCCTGTCGCGCTTCATCCTGCAGGTTGACTACATTCATCTGGTGTCTCTCTCCGTGTCCGCGGTGCGGACCGTCTCCTCTGGGGATCGTTTTTGGTGTCGCGACGGCGGCGGCCCGGCGCAGCGTGGGGCCGCCGCGTCTTCGTCTACATCGGGAAACCCATCGCCTTGATGCCGCTGATCCACGCACGCTTCCAGCCGCCTTCCGCATCCGCGCCGTCGAATGCGTGGAACGTGATCTTCGCGGCGACCCAGCGCATCGGCTCGGGCGGGATGTAGCTCGGGCTCTGGTTCGCGATGTCGAGCTTGCGCTCGGGGCTGTCGCGATCGAACAGGATGTTCAGCCCCATGAACGCGCCGAACCGGCTCGCCGCGACGCCGAAGCCCGTATAGCCGGCGACGAACACGGCCTTGTCGCCGAGATAGCGCTTCGCGAACACCGAGCCGCGCGAGCAGTAGTCGATCGGGCCGCCCCACGCGTGCGAGAAACGCACGTCGCACAGTTGCGGGAACGTGCGGTAGAACGCTTCCGCGAGCCGGTGGTACGTTTCGCGCTCGCCGTCCTGGTGCGGCTCCGGGTCGCCGTCGAAGTGATAGCTCACCAGCCCGCCGAAGATGATGTTGTTGTTCTTCGTCAGACGGAAATAGTTGAGCTGCGTGCGCGTGTCGTACACGCCCTGGCGGTTCTTCCAGCCGATCCGCGCGAGTTGCTCATCGGTGAGCGGCTCGGTCGCGAGCACGTGGTCGCGCACCTGCATCACGCGGCGGTTGATGTCGGGAATCCCGACTTTCGCCGTGCCGCTGCCGAACACCACGCGCGGCGCGCGCACGCTGCCGTTCGGCGTCTTCACGAACACCGTGCTGCCTTCGTCGGTCACGGTCACGAGCGGCGTGTGTTCATAGAGCTTCACGCCGAGCTTCAGCGCCGCGCGCTTCAGCCCCCACGCAAGCTTCGCCGGGTGCACGATGCCGCTGCGGTTGCGCGACCAAAGCGCGCCCGCGAACAGCGGCGAATTCAGTTGTTCGAGCGTTTCGTCGCGATTCAGCAGCACGACGTTGTGGCCGTACTCGCGATGCAGGTCGTAGTCGCCCTTCAGGTGCGCGATGTGCTCGGGGTCGACCGCCACCGTCATCTCGCCGTTCCACTCGATATCGGCGTCGATGTCGTAGCGCTTCAGCGTGTCCTCGAAGCCGTCGAGGTTGTGATGGCCGAATTCCTCGAGCTGCGCGATGTCGTTCGGGAACACGCGCACCGCGTTCGGCAGCCCGTGCATCACCGACGTCGAGATGATCCCGCCCGCGCGGCCCGATGCGCCGTGCGCCACCTTGCCGGCCTCGATCAGCACCACGTTCAGGTGCGGCATCTGTTCCTTCGCCTGCACGGCCGACCACAGCCCCGTGAAGCCGCCGCCGACGATCAGCAGGTCGGCCGTCACGTCGCCGACGAGTTCCGGCTCGGTGGCCGGTGCGGCCGGATTGTCGAGCCAGTACGGGAACAGCTTCGTATTCGCGAGCGCCGCCTCGACGCCCAGTGCGACCGGCGCGCCACGCATTGCGTGCGCCTGCTCCGGTGCAGTCTCTCTTGCCTTGACTTCCATTTCCATGATCCCAGCCATCACACGCGAAAAACGAAACCGCCGCCGGGCGCGCGTCACACGGACGACGACACCACGGCGGCGGCTTCGGACATCACGACTTCTCGAGCAGCACGTAGAACTTCTTCGCGTCCTCGATCGTCTCCCAACGGCCCGCGAAGCCGGCCGGCAGCAGGTAGCCCTGGCCCGGCGCGAATTCCTTGCGGTTGCCTTCGACGTCGGTCAGCGCGATCCGGCCCTCGACGAGCCATACGGCTTCGTCAGCCGCGGTTTCCGGAAACTCCACCGAGCCGACTTTCCCTTCCCACCAGCCGATGATGTAGTTGCCGCTCTTGCCTTCCGCCGCACGCCAGTCGCTTTCGTCCATCCCGAAGTCGAGCTTCGTGAATTCGCCGATGCCTGCGCCGAGCGGCAGGATGTCCTTGATCAGTTTGGTCATCTGAATCTTTCGTCTCTTGATTGAAAAAAGCAGAGACAAAGTTACTCATTTACACTGCCCCGGTATGCCCCCCTCCGGGGGGGACAAGCGGTGTTTTCCGGGGCAAACGGGTCGACAGGACAACCGACGGTGTTTCCCCCTACTGACGTTTTCGGTTGCGAACGCTACAATCGCGCCGCCTTTCACCCGGGGAACCGCATGCTGCTCAACGTGAACCCCTTCCACCGCGACAACGACCGCTTCAACGTGTCGTTCAAGGCGCTGGGCGAGCTGATCGAGACGGTCGGCACGCCGCACTTCGTGCCGCGCCTCACGCAATTGCTCAACGACGTGGTGCCGCTCGATGTCGCGCACGTCGAGCGCTCGCGCGTCGACGGCTCGATGCCTACCGGCTATCGATGCGAATGGATCGGCAGCAGCGGCATCGATACCGAATCCACCGAAATCTCCGACGTGATGACGCTCTACTACGAGCGTTTTCTCGACAGCGACCCGCTGTTCGCGGGGCTGCGCGGCAAGACGGGCACGATGCTCGTGGTGCGCGACATCGCGGCGATTCCGCCCGGCGAATTCCGCCAGCGGCTGTTCGACGACGTGCATATCGGCCACGAATGCGTGCTCGCGCGCGGCACGCGCTATTCGCAGCATTCGATCGCGCTGGAGCGCGGCCGCGACCGGCCGCCGTTCACGCTCGCCGAGATGAACCGCTTTCGCAGCATCAGCGACGTACTGTTCCCGCTGCTCGAACTGCACGCGTCGACCACCGCCGTGCGGCGCGTCGCGCACCCGACGCCCGACGTCCATCCGCTCGCGCAGTTCGATGCGCGGATCGCGGCCGACGGCGTGAAGCTGTCGAAGCGCGAATACGAAACCTGCAAGCACCTGCTCTCCGGCAAGACCGTGCCGGAGACGGCCGAGATTCTCGGCGTGCGCGTCGCGTCGGCCGAGTCGTACGTGAAGCGCGCGTTCGCGAAGCTCGGCGTGCGCACTAAGCGCGAGCTTGCCGCGTGGGGTTCGGCAACCACTGCATTCCCTTCCGCCGGCGCGCACGACGGCGCCACACCGCCCGCCATCCCACGCTGACGCGACCGGCCGCGCCGCGCGGCCGCGTTCGGTTGCGCCGCGTCGATGCGGCGGCGCTACTTGCATCGAGACCCGTCGATGTAAACGTTGCGACTTCAAAATCTTCGCGCGGGCGTTCTCCTCTACCATCGGCCGATCGCTTGACCTCACAAAAAAGGAGACGGCCCATGCCCCGCGAACTGAATCAACCGATGGGCGGCAACGAAATGCCGCGCTTTGGCGGCATCGCCACGATGATGCGGCTGCCGCAAGCCGCCACGACCGACGGCCTCGACGTGTGCTTCGTCGGCGTGCCGCTCGATCTCGGCACGTCGAACCGCTCGGGCTCGCGCTTCGGCCCGCGCCAGATCCGTACCGAATCCGTGCTGCTGCGCCCGTACAACATGGCCACGCGCGCCGCCCCGTTCGATTCGCTGCAGGTGGCCGACATCGGCGACGTCGCGACCAACCCGTACGACCTGAAGGACTCGGTGCGCCGCATCGAAGAGGCCTACGACGAGATCGTCGCGAACGGCTGCCGGCCGATCACGCTCGGCGGCGACCACACGATCGCGTGGCCGATCCTGCGCGCGCTGCACAAGAAGTACGGCAAGGTCGCCGTCGTGCACGTCGACGCACACGCGGACGTGAACGACACGATGTTCGGCGAGAAGATCGCGCACGGCACGCCGTTCCGCCGCGCGGTGGAAGACGGGCTGCTGCAATGCGACAAGGTCACGCAGATCGGCCTGCGCGGCACCGGCTACCACGCGGACGATTTCGACTGGTGCCGCCAGCAGGGCTTCACCGTCGTGCAGGCCGAAGCATGCTGGAACCAGTCGCTCGCGCCGCTGATGGCGCAGGTGCGCGAACGCGTCGGCGACACGCCGGTCTACCTGAGCTTCGACATCGACGGCCTCGATCCGTCGTTCGCACCCGGCACCGGCACGCCCGAAATCGGCGGCCTCACCGTGCAGCAGGGCCTCGAGATCGTGCGCGGGATGAAGGGCCTGAACATCGTCGGCGCGGACCTCGTCGAAGTCGCGCCGCCGTACGATCCGACCGGCACCACCGCGCTCACGGGCGCGAACCTCGCGTTCGAGATGCTCTGCGTGATGCCGGGCGTCGCCTACCGCTAACCCGACCGACAGGATGACCCTCATGTCCACCGCCGAGCTTTCCCGTTCCACCGCCACGTTCGTGCTGCCCGCGGCGCACATCGCCGGCCAGCCCGTGCGCACGCAGGCCGACGCGCCCGGCGCGCCGATCTTCGATGCGTCGACGGGTGCCGCGATCGGCTGGCAGGAATTCGCGACGACCGCGCACGTCGACGCCGCGGTGCGCGCCGCGCGCGATGCGTTCGCCGGCTGGCGCGATACGCCGCCCGCCGAACGCGGCCGGATTCTCGCGACGATCGCCGAGCGCGTCGAAGCATCGCGCGATCGCCTGACGGCGCTGCAGATGCAGGTAAGCGGCAAGCCGCCGTTCGAGGCCGACGCCGATGTCGGCGACGTCGTCGCGACGTTCGCGTACTACGCGAAACTGTGCGAGGACCCGGCGCTGTTCGCGGCCGAACCGGTCGCACTGCCGAGCGACGCCGTCACCGCCGAGCGCTTCTACGATTCCGTCGGCGTCGCGGCGCTCGTCATGCCGTGGAACTTCCCGATGGTCACGACCGCGTGGAAGCTCGCGCCCGCGCTCGCGGCCGGCTGCGCGGTCGTGCTGAAGCCGTCCGAACTCACGTCGCCCACCGAACACGCGCTGCTCGACATCGTCGCCGAAGCCGGCGTGCCGGCCGGCGTGGTCAACGTCGTGAACGGCGGCGCCGACGTCGGCGCGGCGCTGACCGCGCATCCGCTGATCGACAAGATCTCGTTTACCGGCAGCACGGCGGCCGGCCGCAAGGTCATGCAGGCCGCGGCCGTCGACATGAAGCGCGTGACGCTCGAACTCGGCGGCAAGTCGTCGCTGATCGTGCGCGACGACGCCGATCTCGACGTCGCGGTGTCGCTCGCGGTCGCAGGCGCCTTCACGAACGCGGGCCAGATGTGCTCGGCCACCGCGCGCATCCTCGTGCACGACAGCGTGTACCGCCGCTTCATGGCCGCGTTCGAGACCGCCGTGCGCGCGCTCGTCGTCGCGCCGCCGGCTGCGGAACAGGTCGCGATGGGACCGCTGATCTCGGCCGCGCAGCGTACGCGCGTCGAAGCGATGCTCCAGCACGGTATCGATGCGGGCGCACGCATCGCCTTCAGCGGCCGCGTGACGGATGCCGGCGGCGACGGCTTCTTCATGGCCCCTGTCGTGATCGCCGAGCCGGCGGCCGACAACCCGCTGTGGACCGACGAAGTGTTCGGCCCGGTCGCGTGCGTGAAATCGTTCCGCACCGACGACGAAGCGATCGCGCTTGCGAACGACACGCGCTACGGACTCGTCGCGACCGTCGTCACACGCGACGCGGCCATCGCGAAGCAATTCCAGCAGCGCGTGCGCGCGGGGCTCGTGTGGATCAATGCGCCGCAGCTCATCTACCCGCACGTGTGCTGGGGCGGGTTCGGGCTCAGCGGGATCGGCCGCGAACTCGGCGTCGCGGGGCTGCGCAGCTATCAGGAACTGCGCCACGCGATGCGCGCGATCGACTGACCAGTGCGGCCGTTCGGGCCGTTGGCGGCACCGTGTCTCGTGGCACGGTGCCGTTTTTTTGGGGGTGCTTCACGGAGTTCCGGAGAACGGCCCCGGCAACCGGCGTTCGCCAGTCATGCGTTTGCACGGCGCATGAGCCCCCCTCAATGCGACAGCGCCGCCGCATGATCGTGCTCGCGCAGCGGGCCAGGAATCGCACACGCCGCGAGCCCGCCCGCATCGATCCATGCACGCGTGCGCTCCGCGGCCTTGTCGATCAGTTGCGCGCACTGCGAGTAATCGTATGACGACACCTCGAGCGGACAGAGCGGCGGCACGACATGAATTTGCGCGCGCGCCGCGTACAGCTCCAGATCGCGCACCAGTTGCCGTGCGATCACGAGTGTCAGCGCGTGCGTCGCGTGGGCAATCGCACTGCGCGGCGGCACCCGCAACGCGCAGGCGAACCCGGCCGGCAGCACGACGATCCGCCTGACGCCGAGCGCGATCGCCACGGAGATCGGCGTATTGTTCGCGACGCCGCCGTCGACGAGCTCCACGCCGCCGATGCTGACCGACGGAAACACGCCGGGAATCGCGGCGCTGGCCTGCACGGCATCCACGACCGAGCCGGCGGACAGCACGACTTCGTGGCCGGTCAGCACGTTGGTCGCGACGATGTGGAGCGGCAACGCGGCCTGCTCGATCCGCCGGTACGGCAGGTTCTTTTCCAGCAGCAGGCGCAGCGCATCGGCCTCGACCAGATGCGGCCGGTTGCGCAGCAGCATCGCGATCACGCTGCGCATCGAGAACGGCATGACGTCCTGGCGGCGGATCCTGCACCACAGCGCTTCAAGCATCGTGACGCCATCCGCGTCCGGCCGCCCGGCGAAATAGGCGGCATTGATCGCGCCCGCCGACGCACCGATCACGCAATCGGGCCGTTCGCCGCTCGCGACCAGCTCGCGGAGCATGCCGACCTCGATCGCGCCGAGACTGCCGCCGCCGGCGAACACGAAGGCGGTCGAGGGAGTGGAATCGGAAGCCACGGTGTGCCCTCCTGCGGTTGGCGGAGATGGTGCTTTCGCCATGATGGATCGTGTGGCGCCCCGGATGTCCTGATGAAAACCCTGCCGGCACCAAGCGCACCGCATTCCCGGGCATCCCGAGATGACCCTTTTTTTTGAAGGGTGACGTCATTCGCCGCCCGGTTCCGCGCCGCACCCATACGGGCCTGCACGTGACGGCCGTGCGCAACATCGACTGACCCGCGCGGCCGCTCAGGCCGTCGACGGCACCGTGTCTCATCCACGGTGCCGTCTTTTTCCGTGCACTCGATATATTCCGTAGAATATATCGATACCTGCACTTCCGGAGATCCACCATGCCTCGCACGCCGACGGATCGCGCCCCGCAGCGCGCCGCACGGGAACAGCCGCTCGCGCGCAAGATCCGCGCGCTCAGGCCGCTGTCGAGCGACGCACGCGCGCAGCAGGTCACCGACGTCGTCGATGCATTCCGGCGCCTGCGCGGCAGCGTCGCGCGCTTCATCCGGATGTTCTCGGCCGCGCACGCCGACGACTTGCCGGACGATGCGCTCGCCGCGATGGGCTTCCGCGAACTGCTGTCGACGCTCGAAGACGTCGCACGCGCCGCCCGCTTCACACGCCTGCCCGAACTCGAACGGGCGATCGGCCACGCACGCCGCCTCGAACGCACACGCGACGACGTGTTCTCCGATTCATTCAGCAACGACCCGGCCGCGATGCGCGACGCGGTCGCCGCGCTGGAGCGCGTCGACCTGCTGTTCGTCGGGTTGTGCGTCGAGTACGTGATGGCGCGTCATGCGTCGGCATCGCTCCCCGTTTCGCCTGCGGCCGTAGCCCCGGCCGCTGCCGCCCTGCCGCTCACCGACCATTCAACCGCGCTCTGCTGAGCGCGCTGCGCGGCCTTGCTCCGTGATTCCCCCGGAATTTCGAGCGTTATATTCCGTGGTATATTTCGCAAATCTTTCGCGCATCCGTCCCCGGCCCGACCACGCCGGACAGAGGTCAACATGCACGCTCCGCCCTTTCGCCTTGCCCGCACGGCGGACCTCTCGTCGCCCGGCGGTACTCTGCCCGCGGCAACCGGCACGCGGGTCGACGCATGCTGCGCGCCGTCGCGCGCGCAACTGACCGAACTGAAGCGCCGCGCGCGCCTGTCCGAACTCGATGCGAACCTGCACTGCTCGATCATCGGCACCTGCCTGACCACGCACGAACTGCGCAGGCTCGTGCCGAAGTTCACCGACCTCGACCGCCAGCGCGCGACCGACCTCGAGATCCATCACGCGGCCGTCGAGCTTGCCATCGACGGCACGGCCGGCGCGAAGGCGTTGCACAAGGCGCTCGACGAGCGCTATGCCGGCGCGATCCGCGCATTCGACAGCGCGAAGGATTCGGACGAACTCCTCGCGCGCTGGAAGGACGCGCTGAAGAGCGGCGACATTCCGCCCGCGTACTGGGCGCTGATGACGCATCCGCGCACGACGATGGGCGTGCGCCAGGCCGCATTCGGCGATCTGCACATGCTGTCGCATCTGGTCGGCGCGGCCAATCGCGCCGATATCCGGCGGCTGGTCGCGCTCGAGGAAGAGAATGCGGCGCTGCACGCGAAGATCGAGCGGCAGCAGGCGCGCCTGCAAGAAATGAGCACGCAGCGCGACGCGGCGCTGCAGGAACGCGATGCCCTCACCGCGCGCCAGAACGCGCAGCCGCTGGCGGCGGAAAGCGCCTTGCGCGACGAAGTGCTCGAACTGCGCGAAGCACTGGCCGCACGCGACGAACGGCTCGCGCTGCACACGAGCCGCCGCGAGGCGGCCGAGCAGCGGATCGCTGCGGAACAGGCGAGCGCCCGCGCGATGCGCGCACGGCTCGACGACCTGATGGCGATGGTGAAGACGCTGCGCGCCGAAGCAAGTGCGATCGAGCAGGCGGTGCAGGCCTCCGCTGACGATCCGGCCGAACGCGCGACCGATCCGCTGTCGATCCTTCAGGGTACGCGTCTGGTGTACGTCGGCGGGCGTCCCGGCTCGAACCGCTCGATCAGGCGGATCGTCGAAACGGCGGGCGGCGAGATGACGCTGCACGACGGCGGCATCGAGGATCGCAAGGGCCTGCTGGCCGCTGCGCTGCCGGGCGCACAGATGGCCGTGTTCCCGGTCGACTGTATCGACCACGATTCGATGAACCTGCTCAAGCGCATCTGCGAACGCCACCACATCGCGTACTACCCGCTGCGGACGGCGAGCGTCGCCAGTTTCGTCGAGCTGATCGGGCGGCTCGATGCGCAGGCACGCGATGTCATGGCGCCGGACGCCGCCACGGGCGACGCGTCGCGCTTCTGCCTGCGGCACGGCTAAGGCCCGATTCGCTTCGCCGCATGCGTTGCGCGGGGCCCTTCAGCGGGCCAATGAAAGCCCGTTGTCAGCGTAAGCGCACCTTCAGCGCCGCACCATTTTCGTGAGCGCGGCGATGTCGTCGGCGCAGGCTGCGTAAGCCCGCTCCTCGATCCCGCGATAGAGGCGGATGATCTCCTCGCCGACCGGCGTGAGCACGCTGCCGCCGCCGCTTTGCCCACCATGTTCGGACACCGTCGCCGGCGATTTCAGCGAGCGGTTCAGTTCGTCCATCAGCAACCACGCACGCCGGTACGACATCTTCAGGCTGCGCGCCGCCGCCGAAATCGAACCGTGCTCGCGCACGGCTTCGAGCAGCGCGACCTTGCCCGGCCCGAGCGCGATCGTGTCGGCCTGCTGGATACGCATCCTGAACCGCACCTCAGGCTTGGGGTGTGCCGGTGTCTTCATGTTGTCCCGCCCTTTGAACGATGCGGGCAAGCATACACGATGGCCGGTACGGCGCGCGCCGCGTCAGACCTCGAGCACGCGTGCGACGATGCCGGCCAGCCGCTTCACGTGGCGCGGCGCCGGCAGGAGGTCGGTGCCCGAGAACAGCAACGGTGCACCATCGTCGATCGACAGCGGCGCGTCACCGCATTCGAACGCGACGATCACGTGCTCGCCGACGGGCGTGTTGAACAGTTCATGCCACGAAAACGTGACCGCATAGCCGTCGTGCGCATGCGCGATGAACACCATGCGCTTGAAGTCGCCCGGCGCGTCGTTGCGCAGCCCGGCTACGTCGAGCAGGTCCTTCAGCCGCGCGCCGCGATACGGTGCGACCGAGCGGATGAAGCGGTTCGTCGTGAAGCAGCGCAGGTCGAACGGCTCGGCCGTCGCGCTCGCGTGCCGGCGCAGGTCGTCGAGCGTCACCGTCATCGGCCGCTCGAATGCGCCCGTCAGCGCGATCGAGCCCGCTGCCGCCTGATGCGCCGAAGGCGCCGCCGTCCCTGCCATCTCCATCGCCCGCCTCCATGACGGCCCGCCGGTGGGCGCGCCTGCGTTGTATCGGCGGATATATTACGCCGCTAAAAAGCCGGCCGACAGAACGTGCGCCGCATGGGCGGCATAACGGCGGCCGATCGTGCCCCGCAGCGCGTGGCGCTACGCCAGCACGATGTGCTTGATGACCTTCTTGAGGTGCTTGAAACTGTCGACCGATTCCGCCTTCGAGTCCGTCACCAGTGCGCCGATCCGCGCCGGCTCGCAGAAGCTGATCCGGCTGTTCGTGCCGAGCTTGCTGAAATCGGCCAGGATCGCGACGTCCGCCGCGTTGCTGACCATCGCACGCGCCACTTCGGTTTCCATCCGGTCGTAGTTGGTCGCACCACGGACGGCATCGACGCCCACCGGCGACAGCAACGCGAGGTCGGCGCGGTAACGGAAGATTTCGGCAACCGTGCCGTCGCCGACGGTCGCGGCCGCGCGGCTGCCGATCATCCCGCCGAGCAGGATCGTTTCGTTGTTCGCCTGCGCCGGGTCGCTCGACCGTATCTTCAGTGCGACGTCGATCGAGTTCGTGACGATCGTGAGGCCCGACAGCTTCGCCAGTTCCTCCGCCAGCAGCGTCGTGGTCGTGCCCGCGTCGATAAACAGCGTCTGCGAGCCCGTGACCAGCCTGGCCGCCGCGCGGGCGATCGCCAGCTTCGCCTTCACGTGCGTCTGCGCGCGCTCAGCGATCGGCGCTTCGTCGCCCACCTGCACCGCACCGCCGTGGACGCGCTTCAGTTCACCGAGCGCCTCGAGGTCGACGAGATCGCGCCGCACGGTTTCCCGCGACACGTTCAGGTCGGCCATGATCCGGTCGGTGGAAACGCGCTGCATCTTCGATAACAGAAGCCGGATCCTCTGGTATCGCTCTTCTTGCCACATGGAATGTCCTCGGAATGAGCGTCAATGTTATTCGAACGGCGAACTAGGCTGCACTCTCCTCCATCTTTTTGATGCCGACGAGGGTCTGCAGGGATTGACGGACCGCCTGGAACTCGCTGCTCGTCATCTTTGAAAACACTACGTGGATGCGGTCGTCGTCCGGCGCGGCGTCGTCCTGTTCGATGATGAACTGGACGATGCGCGCGTGGTCGATGCCGGGCATCGCCTGCAGCGACGTCAGCTTCACCGCACCGCGGCTCGCCAGAATGCGCACGCCCCAGCGCTGCCGCGCGGCGAAGAAGCGCTTCTCGATCGGCTTCAGCCCGGCCAGGATCGCGAGCACGATCGCCGTCGCGGCGATCGCGGCCATATACATGCCGCCGCCCACGGCCAGCCCGACCGCCGCCACGACCCACAGGCTCGCCGCGGTCGTCAGGCCGCGGATGATCTCGCCGCGCAGCATGATCGACCCGGCGCCGAGGAAGCCGATGCCCGACACGACCTGCGCGGCGACGCGCGACGGGTCCAGCGATACGTTCTTCGCGTTCTGGATATCCGCGAAGCCGAACGCCGACACGATCATCACGAGCGCGGCGCCCACGGCCACCAGCATGTGCGTGCGCAACCCGGCCGCCCACGACAGGCGCTCGCGCTCGATGCCGACGATGCTGCCGAGCAGTGCCGCCAGCAACAGGCGGGAAATGATTTCCAGCTGACTGATCATGCGAAGTCTCCTTGCTTTGCCTGGTCTACCCGATGAAGCACGGCCCGCCTGGGCCGCCGCCCGATTCTTCCTGCCTTCGCCCGCCCGTCGCCAGACCCGGCAACCGGCAAGTTGTATTTTTGTGCGATCTTGCGATTTTGTGCGTTCTAATATACGGTACGCAAAACTACAAAGCCAGACCCAAGTTCGTTTGTTTCATCCGATCAGCACGATCAATCGTCAGACCATTCAGGCAACACGATCCGGAACACTTGCTTAGGAGACCCACATGATGAAGAAGGCATGGATGCTCGCAGCTACGCTGCTGGCGGCGCTGGCCACGGCCCCCGCTCACGCGTCGGAAGGCGACGTCTGCAAGAAGGTGACGCTCGGCGATGTCGGCTGGAGCGACATCGCGGCCACCACCGGCGTCGCGATGATGCTGCTGGACGGGCTCGGCTACGAGGCAACCAAGACGATCGCGTCGCCGCCGATCGTGCTGGCCGGCGTGAAGAAGGCGCAGATCGACGCGTTCCTCGGCTACTGGGATCCGAGCATGACGCCGACGGTCAAGCCGTTCGTCGATGCCGGCGCCGTCCACCAGCTGCCGCAACCCAACCTGATCGGCGCGCGCTACACGCTGGCCGTGCCGCAATACGCGTCCGACAAGGGCCTCAAGCGCTTTGCCGACATTGCGAAATTCCGCGACCAGCTCGACGGCAAGATCTACGGAATCGGCGCCGGCAACAACGGCAACGCGCTGATCCAGCGGATGATCGACAAGAACGAGTTCGGGCTCGGCGGCTTCAAGCTGGTCGAATCGAGCGAGGCCGGGATGCTCGTCCAGGTCACGCGCGCGGTGCAGGAGCACCGGATGATCGTGTTCCTCGCGTGGGAGCCGCATCCGATGAACATCAACTACAAGATCGCCTATCTCGACGGCGGCGACAGCGTGTTCGGCCCGAACTACGGCTCGGCGAAGGTCTATACGCTCGTCACGCCCGGCTACCTCGAACGCTGCCCGAACGTCGGCCGGCTGCTGACCAACCTGAAGTTCACGACCGACGAAGAGAACCAGCTGATGGTGCCGATCATGAATCACGCCGATCCGGTCGCCGTGGCGAAGGAATGGGCGAAGAAGAACCCCGGCGTGCTGTCTAAGTGGCTCGACGGTGTCACGACCATCGACGGCAAGAACGCGAAGGACGCGATCGAGAAACGCATCGGCACTTGAGCACGCAATACAAGGAACCCCCCATGTACAAGAATCTCGCGCTGTTCGACCTCGACCACACGCTGCTGCCGCTCGACAGCGACCAGGCCTGGAGCCGCTTCATCACGCGCGTCGGCTGGCGGGAAGACGACGCGCACGTGGCGCTGATCGACGAGCACTACGGCCACTATGCGGCCGGCACGCTCGACATGGACGCGTATCTCGCCGTGACGCTCGCGCCGCTCACCCGCTATCCGCGCAAGGTGCTCGAGCGCTGGCATGCGCGGTTCATGGACGAAGTGATCCGTCCGGCGATCACGCCGCAGGCGCGTGAACTGGTCGACCGTCATCGCGAGAACGGCGATCTCTGCTGCATCGTGACGGCGACCAACGTCTTCGTCACGGGGCCGATCGCGGCCGAATTCGGTATAGAGCACCTGCTCGGCATCGAGCTCGATACCGACGACGGCACACCGGACGGCGCGTTCACAGGGCGCAGCACGGGCGTGCCGAGCTTCCGCGAAGGGAAGATCGTGCGCACCACCGAGTGGCTGGCATCGCTCGGCTACGCGCCGTCTGATTTCGAGCGCACCTACTTCTACAGCGATTCGATCAACGACGTGCCGCTGCTGGACTACGTCACGCATCCGGTCGCCACCAATCCCGACTCGAAGCTGTTGCAAGTGGCAGGTACGCGCGGGTGGCCTGTCATGAAGTTGTTCTGATTCGGGCGATATTCTCTGCTGTCCATTTTTCATGTCTGGAGGGGTAATGAAATACGGAGCACGCAGCAACAGTCTCGATCATTCAGGAATCCGATTCGAATCGGATCGAAAGCCTGTCGTCAAGTCGCGCCGATCGGAAAGCCGCTTTCCGCACTGGCGCGGCGTTTTCATGATCGCACTCCTGTGCACGCTGGCCGCTTGCGGCGATGGCGACTCGGGCACGGCAGCCAGCGTGGCGGCCGCGCGTGCGGCCGCACCAGGCTCGGCGTCCACGCCTGTCCTGCACTGCGCGAGCGCGTGCCACTGACCGACGCCGGCCGCGAGGCCAGCCATCCACGACAGAGAGCGATCATGCAAAACAAACCCACAACCCGACGTCAATTCCTCGCCGATGCGTTGAAGCTCGCCGGCGCCACCGCGATCACGGGCATGCTGCCCGAGAGCATCGCGCGCGCGCAGGCCATTCCGGCCGCCACCGTGACCGGCACGATCCAGGACGTGAAGCACGTCGTGATCCTGATGCAGGAAAACCGTTCGTTCGACCACTACCTCGGCACGCTGGGCGGCGCACGCGGCTTCGGCGATCCGCGCCCGGTCGTGATTTCGAGCGGGTATCCGGTGTGGCGCCAGCCCTGGCTGCTGTCCTACGTGTTCCCGTTCAACCCGTCCCCGCCCTCCGGCACGGCGAACGGCGACACCTACTACGGCGACCTCCCTCACGACTGGGGCACCACGCACAGCGCGTGGAACAACGGCCGCTATGACAACTGGACCGGCGCGAAGACCAGCGGCACGATGTACTACTTCACGCAGAACGACATCCCGTTCTACTATGCACTGGCGAGCGCGTTCACGGTGTGCGACGACTACCACTGCTCGATGCTCGGCCCGACCGACCCGAACCGGCTGTATCTGTGGACCGGCTGCTGCGGCAACGTGCCGGGCTATTCGCCGTACACGGACAACACGATGACCGGCACCGGCTGGACGACCCTGCCGGAACGGCTGAACGCGGCCGGCGTCACGTGGAAGTTCTACCAGGACAAAGGCAACGGCCTGGATTCCGGCCACGCGTACGGCAATTCCAACAGCGCCGGCAGCACGCTCTGGTGGAACGGCAACTACGGCGACAACATCGTTCTCAACTTCAAGCAATACCAGAACCTCGGCGCCAACGATCCGCTCGCGCCCGCGATCAACGGCACGCAGATCGACCCGAGCGGCGGCGGCAAGGAATACGACACGAACCTGTTCAGCCAGCTGCAGGCCGACGTCGCGAACGACACGTTGCCGCAAGTGTCGTGGATTGCCGCGCCTTATGCGTACTGCGAGCATCCGTCGTGGGCCGCGAGCGGCGGCGAATGGTACGTGAGCAACGTGCTGAATGCGCTGACGTCGAACCCGAAGGTCTGGGCCAGCACCGTGCTGCTCGTGATGTACGACGAGAACGACGGCCTGTTCGACCACGTGCCGCCCGCCGTCCCGGCCAGCTCCGCGGCCGGCACCGGGCAGTCGACCGTGTCGACGGCCGCTGAATTCGTCGCCAGCAGCGGCGGCGCATCGGACGGCTCGGCCAGCGGCGACGTGCCGATCGGGCTCGGGCCGCGCGTGCCGATGTTCGTGATCTCGCCGTGGTCGAAGGGCGGCAAGGTGAATTCGCAGGTCTTCGATCACACGTCGGTGGTCCGGTTCCTCGAAGCGCGATTCGGGTTTCAGGAAACCAACATCTCGCCGTGGCGACGTGCGGTGTGCGGCGACCTGACGTCGGCCTTCGATTTCTCGAACGCCGACCAGACCGTTCCCGCGATCCAGCCGCCGGCGAGCAACATGAACCCGAACGGCCCGGCCGTCCTGATCCCGTACCCGACCACCACCGCGGTGCCGGCGCAAATCGCCGGCCGCAGCACCGCCTGCCGCCTGCCCTACGAGTTCTTCGTGCAAGGCAAGGTCAACCGCGCCGGCAATACGTTGGCGCTGACGATGACCAACACCGGCACCGCGGGCGTCCACCTACAGGCGTGGGTCGACGGCACGAGCACGATCCCCCGGCATTACACGGTCGCGGCCAACGCAAGCCAGTGCGCGAACCTGTCGGATTCGCTCGCGCTGAACAGCAACGGCAGCTACGACTATTCGGTCTACGGCCCGAACGGCTTCCTGCAGACGTTCCGCGGCAGCATCGGCGCGTCCGGCAACACGGGATCGACCGCCGAAATCAGCCTGTGCTACGACGTGGCGAACGGCAACGTGCAGATCACGCTCGACAACTCCGCCGGTGCCAGCGCGACGACGTTCCAGCTCACCGACAACGCCTACGGGATGAACACGCGGCAGTCGTTCACCGTCGCCGCCGGCGCAACGCAAGCCGTCACGTGGTACGGCGACGGCGGCTGGTACGACGCCAGCATCCGCGACGCGAACGATCCGAACTTCCTGCGCCGGGTGGCCGGCTGCGTGCAGACGCAATCCGGCGCGCTGCTCACGGATTCGGCGATCGGCAATACCGGCAAGAAGTTCGTCGCGTCGCTCGCGTCGCAGGGCTCGACGTTCGGCACGCTGCGGTTCGACTACGTCGCACCGCCGTGGAGCCACAGCCCGAAGAACTGGGTCGGCATCTTTGCGCACGGCGCGCAGCCGACCAAGGGCAGCTACAAGTCGTGGGCGTACCTGCCGAAGAGCAGCGGGTCGCTGCTGTTCTCGTCCACGGCGAACAGCACGCTGGCGTCGGGCCAGTACGATGCGTGGTATCTGTTCGACGACGGCTATACGCCGCTCGCGGGCCCCGTCACGATCACCATCTGACGGCAGGGCCAGACCGTGTCGGCCGCCCGCACGGGGCCGACACGCATTCGGGCGCGACGGACCACGTTGCGCCCGAGTGCATTGCCAGCCATCCGGCACGCGCTAGACGAGCAGATCCTCGTAGAACGCGCCGAACGGCCGCGTCGGGTGCGCGATCTGGATTTCGAGGATCCACAGCCCGGCTGCCGGCGCGGCGTCGAAGTCGCCGAGATTGCCGGCCTTGTAGATCGCGTGCGGAAAATCGCTGACGCGATGCCCCTTGATGTCGACGTTCAGCCGGAAGCCGTGCGCGTCAGCGCGTTGCGCGGCGAATTCGTACAGCGCAATGCCTGCGCAGCCGGTCGTGCGCCAGTGATGCTCGACTTCGTCGTAGATCACGCGCGCCGCCCGTGCACAGGCATGCATGTCGGGATCGTCGCCGCACACGAAGGTCGCGCCCGCATCGCCCTCATGCTTCGCCCACACCGCGCCCAGGTCGATGAAGAAGATGTCGTCGCCGGCGAGGACGGGGTCCGCCACCGAGCGCTCCTTGAACGTACGCAGCGTGTTTTCCCCGAAGCGGACGAGCACCGGATGCCAGATTCGGTCCATCCCAAGATCCTTCAGCACGCGCAGCCCCAGCGCATTGGCCTCCGATTCCCGCATGCCGGGCCGGATGCCCGCGGCGATCGCGTCGACGGCCTGCCATGTCATGGTTCTTGCGTGCTGCATCGCGTCGAGCGAAAAGGCTTCGCCGACGGCTTCGCGTTGCGTCGAATTCAAGATGGTGCTCCCGTGCGGGTGAAAGGGGGTGGAGTCGGGCGTCTGTCGCTTCGATATGCACAGGAGAATATATCGATTCGCCGATCGGTGCCGAACCGTGCTTCGTCGTATGCCACAGCAAAACGGGCGCCCTCGATGGAGCGCCCGTTCGCGTGTGTGTGCGCTGGATCAGAACTTGTGACGCAGGCCGATCCGCGTAACGAACTGCGTGTTCGCGCCCGCGTTGCCGATGAACGACCCCGACGAGCCGATCTCGGCCTGCACCGGCACCACGCGGCCGTTGATCGTGTTGCTGCCCGACGCCTTCTGGTAGGCCGCGCTCACGTACACGTCCGTGCGCTTGGACAGCGCATAGTCGACTGCGGCGTTGACCTGGTGCCACTTGCCGTCGAAGTGGCCGTCGAGCTTCGAGAACGTATAGCCGAGGCCGCCGCTCAGGGCCGGCGTGAACGCATAGCGGCCGCCGACTTCGTAGTTGTTCAGCTTCGACGTTTCGCCCGACAGCGGCACGAACTTCGTATGCGTCCAGTTCGCCCACACGAGGGCCGACGCGATCGCATAGCGTGCGCCGACGCCGACCGTCTCGAGGTCGCGCAACCCGAGCGTGTTGATGTTCGCGATGCTCACGCCGAATGCGGGCTGCGCGCCGTTCGGGAAGCGGATGTTCGTGTACGCGGCACCGATGCCGAACGGCCCTTGCGCGTAGTTCGCACCGAAGCTGTACGCGCTCGACGAACCCTGCGAACCGTTCGCACCGGTCGTGGTCGGCGTGCCCGCGAACTGCGTCGAGTTCGAGAAGCCGTACATCGCGCCGAACGTGAGGCCCGCGAAGTTCGCGCTCTGGAACTTCACCGCATTGTTGATGCGGCTCGACGTCAGCTGGTCGAGGTCGTTGATGTGATACGCGTAGTTGCCGGCGGGCGTCTGGCTGCCCATCGAATAGTTCGCGCCGATGTAGTCGGTCGAGAACGAATACTGGCGGCCGAACGTCAGCGAGCCGATGCCGTTCTTCGACAGGCCGACGAACGCCTGCCGGCCGAAGATCGCGCCACCCTGGCCGATCGAGCCGTCGCCGCTGCTGAAGCCGTTTTCCAATACGAACAGTGCCTTCAGCCCGCCGCCGAGATCCTCGGTGCCGCGGATGCCCCAGCGGCTGCCCGACGCGACGCCGTCACCGTACTTGACGAGCTTGCCGTGCCCGCCCGTCGTCGCGACCTTGTTCGAATACGTGATACCCGCATCGATCAAACCGTAGAGCGTCACGCTGCTTTGTGCGTGCGCGACGGTACCGAACATCCCGAGTGCGGCCGCGGCCACGATGGTCTTTTTCATGCTCACTTCCTTTTTTGTTGTTGACGCGCGCGCCTGCGTCGCAGCGTGACGCGCGGCGTGTTGACGAAGAACCGACTGATGAACGAGCGCAAGCCACCGGATCGCCGCACGCACGAACGCCTCATGCGCGCGCACGATGTTCCGTTTCGATGCCAGTGTGGGCTTGCTGAAGCGGCATGCCGCGGGGCGGCCGCTCGTGTTGCAGCGTCGAAAAGCGTGCGCTTCGGTAGCGCATGCCGCGACGACGCGTTGCTCCGGCGATGCAGGTCAGAATCTCTTCCGGCTTTCGTGGAGCGGGTGGACGACGTGGTGCCTGACGACGCCACGACCTTCGATGTATTTTTCGGAATATATCGAGTTGTCACCAAACGGTAAACAATTATTCGGGTTCCTGTCGTCTTTCATCCACATGCGATCGACGGCCATCCGGATCGAAGACAAGACACGCGACGGCCGTCATCTCGGCAACGCGAGCACTGGGCCGATGCCGAAATCCAGCATAATCAGGCGGTTGAACGAGCGCCTCGGCCGGCACGCGAACCCCGCACACGTTTGCGCGGCCGTCCGGCTCGTCGCCTGACCGCGTTCAGCCGTCACGGAAGCAGCCCGTCTGTGCCGGTCTCGCCCGCGGCGAAGTGTGCGGGCGCAAACAATCGAAGCAAGAACAAACGCGAGGCGGCGCACATCACGACGCCGGCAATCGCATCACGGACACCACCACGCATCCCGCAGAAGACAGGACACCGACACATGGACCGAGCCGAGCACATCAGCATCGAACAGACGAGCGGGCTGCCCGCCGACGAACTGGACCGATGCGACTTCTCGTTCGACATCGCCTGGGAATTGAACGCGCCGTATCAGGACTTGCTCGATCTCCGCGCGCTGCCGACGCGCCGCAAGCACTACGGCTTCGATCCGGCCGGCTGGGCCGACGAGGCGACGGGCAAGACGGCGCTCTTTCGCGCGACGGCCGGCGGCCGGCTCGCCGGGTTCGTGGCCATCGGCCAGAGCTGGAACGGGATGGCCGAGATCGCGGAGCTGGCCGTCGACCGCCATTGCCGGCGGCAAGGCATCGGGCAGTTGCTGCTCGCGGCCGCCGAATCGTGGGCGCGCAGCCACGGGTTCGGCTTCATGCGGCTGGAAACGCAGTCGAACAATGTCGCCGCGTGCAGCACCTACGCACGCTCGGGCTTCGTGCTGGGCGGACACGATCGCCTGCTGTATGCGGACGACGAAAACGACGGAGAAGTCGCGCTGTTCTGGTACAAGGACCTGCGCGACGGGCAAACCGCACGGATCCGCACGGTCGACCCGGAATCGGTGCGGCCGGTGCGCTGACGCACGGCCGCCGGCGCTTCATGGCCGAATCATTGCCGCTTTACGTCCGAGTCGCCACGATGAACGGGCGCGGGAACGGCAGCAGCACGGTGCCGTCGGCAAGCGCCGGATAGCCGTCCGGGCCCGCGATCGCATCGCGATACCGTGCGAGAAACGCCGCGCGCTCGCCGTCGTCGAGTGCCGCGAGGAACGGCCGCAGCGCACTGCCCTTGAACCATTCGACGACAGCATCGGCGCCGCCGCGCAGCGGGTGGTAGTAGGTCGTGCGCCACACGTCCACGCGCGAGCACAGCGGCGCCAGCAGCGCGTGGTAGTAACGTGCATCGAACCGCTCGGTGCGTGCTGCCCCCTTCAGCTTGTCCGCCCACGGCCCGGCCGCGGCGACCTCGCGCATCAGCCGGTGCGCGGGTTCGTCGAGGTTGTCGGGCATCTGCACCGCAAGATGGCCGCCCGGCGCGAGCCGGCCGACAAGCGACGGAAACAGCGTGTCGTGCGCGGGCACCCATTGCAGCACCGCATTCGCGAGAATCAGGTCGTAGCCGCCCGGATCGTCCCACGTGGAAATATCGACGACGTCGAAACGCAGGTCCGGCAGGCGCTTGCGCGCGGCGTCGATCATGTCCGCCGACGCATCGATTCCGTGAACCGTTGCATCCGGCGCCCGCGCGATCAGCACCTCCGTCGAATTGCCGGGCCCGCAGCCGATGTCGATCGCGGTATGGATCGGCGTGTTCGGCACGGCGGCCAGCAGATCGCGGATCGGCCGCGTGCGCTCGTCCTCGAATTGCACGTACTGGGCAGCGTATCGATCGAGTGGGGTCGTCATGTCGTTTCTCCTGGTCGGCGTGGACGGCCTCGCCTTCTACGCGGATGGGATGCCGGTGGCCGTCGATGCACCGCATTCTGCGATCGTCACGGAGTTCAGTAAAATGAATTTAATATCGTGATTGATTCAAATATCTGATGAAAATCGATACGCTCGGTGTCCAGGCCTTCGTCGCAATCGCCGACGGCGGCAGCTTCCGGCAAGCGGCCGATACGCTGCACGTCACGCAGACAGCCATCACGCAGCGGCTGCGCAAGCTCGAAACCTTTCTCGGCGTCGCGCTCGTCGAGCGCACCACGCGCCGCACCACCCTCACCGAAATCGGCCGGCGTTTCCTGCCGCAAGCACGCCGGCTGCTGAACGAGCTGTCCGACGCGCTCACTGAAATTCGCGAAACCGGCCTGAGCCAGCGCGGCGACGTCACGATCGCATGCGTGCCGACGGTCGGCGTGCAATACCTGCCGCGCATCCTGCGCGCCTTCTCCGCGCACCGGCCGCACGATCGCGTGAAGATCCTCGATCACGCGTCGGCGTCGGTGCTGCAGGCCGTGCTGCATCGCGAGGCCGAGTTCGGTATCGGCATCGCCGGCGACCAGCATCCCGAACTCGTCAATGTGCCGCTGACGAGCGACCCGTACGTGCTCGTATGTCGCGACGATCATCCGCTCGCGAAGCGGCGGCGCATTCGCTGGGCGGCGCTGCAGCCGCATCCGCTGATCTTCGCCGGCGAAGTGAGCGGCAATCGCGGGCTGCTCGACGGCGCGCTGAAGACGAGCGGCGTGTCGCTGCATTCGTTCTACGAAGTGCAGCGCAGCTCGACGGCGCTCGGGCTCGTCGCGGAAGGGCTCGGCGCGGCCGTGGTGCCGAAGCTCGCGATCCAGAAGAACGCGTATCCGATGATCCGCACGATCGAACTCGTCGAGCCGGCGGTATCGCGCACGCTCGTGCTCGTCACGCGCAAGAGCGCGCAACTGTCGCCGGCCGCGAGTGCGTTGTACGACATGATCGTCGGACAGGCGACACCCTGACGATAGTGTCAGGGGGGGCGTCACGACGCAGCGCCTTCGGGGTAGTATCGCCACACGCGGTCGCGACGACCGGTGCCTACCCGGCGCCGCACGCGTCGAGCCACCGCTGCAACGGCTGTTCCTCACTACCCCTGCACGGAGCACTGCATGGCCTATCGCAACTATCACAAGCGCAAGATTGCAGACCGGGAACTCCATCCCGAAACCCAGATGATGTCGTACGGCTACGATCCGTTCCTGTCGGAAGGCTCGGTGAAGCCCCCTGTGTTCCTCACGTCGACGTTCGCGTTCCGCACGGCCGAGGACGGCGCCGAATTCTTCGACGTCGTGGCCGGGCGCAAGCCGTCACCCGAAGGCGAAGGTGCGGGCCTCGTCTACAGCCGCTTCAATCACCCGAACCTGGAGATCGTCGAGGATCGCCTCGCACTGCTCGACGATTCCGAAGCGGCCGTCGTGACGTCGAGCGGCATGTCGGCCATCGCGGCGATCCTGCTGACGTTCCTGCGGCCGGGCGACTGCGTCGTCCAGTCCGTGCCGCTGTATGGCGGCACCGAAACGCTGATCTCGAAGTTCCTGCCCGAGTGGGGCATCCGCTCCGAAGTGATCGCCGACGGGCTGTCCACCGACGCGATCCGCGCCGCGCTCGAAGCGGCCGCGCAAAAGGGCAACGTGCGGATGTGCTACGTCGAGACGCCCGCCAACCCGACCAACGCACTGTTCGACCTCGAAGGGCTGCGCAGCGAGATCGATGCGTTCGAGGCACGCCACGGCTATCGCCCGCTGTCGGTCTGCGACAACACGCTGCTCGGGCCGCTGTACCAGAAGCCGTCGCGGCAAGGCATCGACCTGAGCGTGTACTCGCTGACGAAGTACATCGGCGGGCATAGCGACCTCGTCGCCGGCGGCGTCACGGGCAGCCGCGCGCTCATCACGAAGATCCGCTCGGTCCGCAGCACGCTCGGCTCGCAGCTCGACCCGCATTCGTCGTGGATGATCACGCGCTCGATGGAAACGCTCGTACTGCGGATGCAGCAGGCCGCCCGCAGCGGCAGCGCCGTCGCCCGCTGGCTCGCCGACAATCCGCATCGGCCGGTGCGCGTGCTTCACCCCGAACTCATCGACGATCCGGCCTACCAGGCCGTCTATCAGCGCCAGTGCACCGGGCCGGGTTCGACGTTCGCGTTCATCCTCGACGGCGGCCGCGAGCAGGCGTTCAGGTTCATCAATCACCTGACGCTCTTCAAGTCGGCGGTCAGTCTCGGCGGCACCGAGTCGCTGATCTGCCATCCGGCGTCGACGACGCATTCGGGCGTGCCGGCCGAGGCGCGTGCTGCGGCGGGTGTGTCGGAAGGGTTGATTCGCGTGTCGGTCGGGCTCGAGCATCCGGACGACCTGATCGCCGATCTGTCGTACGCGCTGGAGCATTGCTGACCCGCGTGGCATGCGCCCCGTGGCGGTTCGCACGGGGCGGTTCCCGCCAGCGCGGGGCAGGCCATTCAGCGACGCCGCGCGAGCCCGGATACCGGCGTTCGCGCCGTGCCGGCGTGCTTGCCGCGCTATGCGAGCCGCCCGCCCCGGTTCAAAGCACCTTCACCATGAACACGCGCGACGTCCCTTCCGGCTCGCACGGCACTTCGCCGAACGCTTCGTAGCCCTGCTTCCGGTAGAAATCCGGCGCCTGGAACGAGATCGTGTAGAGCACCGCCCGCGCACGGAGGCGTCGGCCGAGCGGGGCGAGGGAACGATGGAAGCCCGCCAGGGGCGAGACCCGCAGGGGGCTCGATGCGCAGCACGACAGCGCGACCGGCCATCTCCAAGGTGGCCGGGGACGCCCAGGTTTCAGCGTGGAATGAGCAACAGAGTCGCGATGATCCTAATATTCATCGTCAAGACTGAGCCCTGCCAAACAGGAGAACATAAGATGCCAGTGACCATCCCCCGCGCACTCGGCCTCGGAAGCGTCAACAGCGCTTACGTGGGAACCTTCAACGGCACCACTATCAAGGCCATGATCGGTGTGCTCGCCATCTTGCTTCCTGTCGTCGAAGTGATCTTGACCAGTACCTGGGTACGCTCGATCAGCGCCAGCTACTGGTTTGGTATTCCATTTCACCCCGAGGACCCCAACGCGTGCCACTTGCCCGACACTGGCCACCCTTGGCTAATGCTTGTCGACTGGCCAAGAATCTATCTCGTGGGCACCTTGCTCGCCATCAGTGCGCTGCTTTTGAGCTACCGCGGCGAGACAATGCTGCAGGGTGTCCTTGCGCGCGTCGGCGCCATTGCTGCCGCAGGTGTCGCACTGTTTCCCTGCAACTGCGACTGCTACACGGAGCTCGTGCCGCATTTGCACTATGGGTCCGCCGGCGTTGTGTACGCGGTGCTTTTCTATTTCGTTGCCCACTTCTATTTCAAGGCGAGCCGCAAGGCGGCTGGTTCCTACACGACTGGGCGCCCCGCACATAGCCCACCAGCCTGGACGTCCAATGCGGCGCGACGCAAACACGTATACGCATTTTGCCTAGCCGGCATGATCGGCTCAGTCCTCATCCTGGCGACGAGCAAGCATCTGCCGGACTCCATGCGCCCAGTGCTTGTTGGCGAAGCAGGCGGACTGCTCTTCTTTGGTCTGGCATGGTTGACCGCCAGTCGCGTGGCACCGATTTTTACCAGCGCTGGCATTGATCGGGAACGTATCTTCTAGACCTAGCAAGCGCCGTTACCTGGCCTTGGCAAGCGATCCCTCTCGCACGAACGGAATCAACTCCGCAGCATGGTCGGCGGCGGCGATCAGCGCTGAGTGGAGTTAAGCTGTTGAGCGGAAGAGCACTCAACCGTCGTGGGTTTCGCCCGCCTTGAGCACTGAGCCCGGCAATATGGTCGGCCGCTGGAAACTCGGGGATGCAACCGTCGGAAAGCAGCCGAACGGTCGTTCGCGCTATTGCTGCCGGGATGGGTCCTCTCGATGGAAGGGTTAGGCTCCACCGTTCGGATACCGGTGAATGAGTTGCGTATAGGCTCGATTGAGAAACAGCGCCAGCTCGGCCATAGCCTTCATTTCGGAAATGAACGACTTGTCGGTTAGTAGCTCTTGCTCAAAAAGTGGCTCGCCTGTTTCTTCATCGACCTGAAACCTCGCGCCAGAGCGATGAATCCCTTGGACCTCTCCGCCCGCCTTGAGCTCGATGTACGCGGAGTGAAGTATGCGGTTTCGGTCCCTTCTGAGTTGATGCAGTCGTTCGACGGAAGATGAAAAGGATTCTTTGAAATCAGCTTCCAGGGTCTGAGGCAGCTTGCACTTTGGTAGCGCCTGCAAGAAGAGTTCGTGAACGCGGTCAACGAGCTTTTCATTTGTGAGGTTTCTCAGATCGGGAGGTGGCCATTTCAGGCGCTCTGGATCAAGGATGAACCATCCAATCTCCCGAAGCTTGTTCTCAATCCATTGGAATGAGACGGCGAACTCCCCTATGCGTTGGTAAACGGCTTGTTCGTTGCTCATCGAATGTTCCTGTGGCGCCTCACGCAATGTAGACCGCGCTAACCAGCAGGCCATATCTTGCCTTTGCGGTCTAAAAAATGGCACGCAAAAAAGTACCGCAAGGGGCCCGCAGTCTACCTCTGCAGTACACATGTGGATGGCTGCGAAGGCCTCCTCGGAGGTATCCGGAATCCCGTGCGTGAGGCGGGTTGAATTTCAGACTCCAATGTTGAATCGTACCGGGTCAAGCAGCACGAACCGGGTCATGGCGCTCTTCCAATCGTGACGGGAGCCGGTCCACTTGGCAACGACGTTGCGCAGGGCCAGCCAGATCAGCTTGAGCACGGCCTTGTCCGACGGGAAGCGGCCACGCGCCTTGATGATCTTCCGAAGCTGCATGTGCAGCGACTCGATCGCATTGGTCGTATATGCAATTTTCCGGACGTCAGGCGCGAAGGCGTAGAACGGAATCACCTGATCCCAGGGCCGGTGCCAAAGTGCGGCAATCGGTGGGTATCTCGTACCCCACGGGCTCATGTCGAACGCTTCCAGCGTCACGGCGGCCACTTCGGCCGACGGTGCCCGATAGACCTCCTTGAGCGCTGCCGCGACCTATTTTCGGTCTTTCCAGCTGACGAAGTCCAGCGAGTTCCGGATCAGATGCACGATGCAGGTCTGGACCGTCGTTTCCGGGAAGCCTTTCAGCCCGTCGACCACGGCAATCAGGATGTCCTGCACGCCGCGCAGCTTCAGGTCGTTGACCACGCTCAACCAGAACTTGGCGCCTTCGGTCTGCTCGATCTAGAGGCCCAGCACGTAACGTGTGCCGCCACGGCGCACGCCCAGCGCCACAAAAATCTGACCGCTCGACGCGAGCCGCCCGCCCCGGCTCAAAGCACCTTCACCATGAACACACGCGACGTCCCTTCCGGCTCGCACGGCACTTCGCCGAACGCCTCGTAGCCCTGCTTGCGGTAGAAATCCGGCGCCTGGAACGAGATCGTGTAGAGCACCGCCCGCGCACATCCGCGTCGCTTCGCTTCCGCTTCGGCCTCGCGCAGCAGCCTGCTGCCGAATCCGCCGCCGCGCAGCGATTCGGGCAGGTAGAACAGGTCGATGAAGAAGAGGCCGAGCGACGTGCGCCCCGTGAGGCCACCCAGGATCTCGCCGGTCGCGGGATCGGTGACGTACACGTCGAGCGTGGCCGCGTCGGCGCGCCCCGTCATCGCGTGATTGAATTCGCCGAGCTTGCGGCTGATGAAGTCGTGTGCGGCCGGCTGCTCGGTGTCGGTCAGTCGGAGGGTAACGTCGGGAAGGGCTGTCATCGGGAGAGCGCGTGCGTGAAAGGGCCGCCGGGTGTATTGCACCCGCTGCGGGCATCGCACGACTATAGCGCGTCGCCCGCTCAGCGGCGACCGCGCTACTCGCGCGCGATATCGCGTGCCATATGGAATTCCCATGCGTTGTTCGGCCACATCGGGAACCCGAATCCCGGCGCCGACGGCACCGTCGCCAACCGCGACGGCTGCGCCGCCTTGCAGGTGGCATCGTCGCCGTAGCCGACCAGTTCGGTCACGAGCGAGCCCGCATTCTTCAGCGTCTCGTCGGCCGACCCATCGGTCATCGAAGGCTCGAACCCGCTCTGCAGATTCGCGCGCAGCACGACCCGTCCGATCGACGGCGCGTACCACGATACTTCCCTGCTGTAGCCCGACACCGTGCATTCCGGCTTGTCGCAATGCATGCCCATCTCGCGCAGCGTCGCATCGGTGGTGCCCGGATCGCTCTTCGTCCAAGACGTGGTGCGCACGATCACGAACGTGTCGTACGTGCCCGCGCCAACCTGCCGCTTCTCGGTACCGATCACCTCGCTCGACGCAACGGCCTTGTAGCGGTAATGCCATGCCCATCCCCGGCCAATGCTCGCCGTCACGGTTTCGTCGAAGCGGTCTTCCCATTGCTTGCCCGGCTTCAGCGGAAACACGAGCAGCCTGCGCTCACCGTGTCGCGCCGGATTCGGCGCCGTATAAGTCGGGATGTCCTCGTCGATCGTCACCGGCGCGGTGGCCGGCCCGACGTCATAGCTCGCGACGCCGTCATGCACGGCCTTGAGCGTCATCGGCGTCACGCGGCCCTCGCCGATGCTGTAGCACCACGTCGTGCCGACGGCCGGCAATGTCCGGGCGTCGGCGGCCGGTGCGGCGGCCGCCCATTGTCCGTGGCTCATCGCGACCGCGGCGGCGGCAACGCCGATCATCGGCGCCATTCTTCTTGACAGGTGGCAGAGCATGGCAGGAACGCGTGTCGTTGAATTGTCCGACATGATGCCAGCAAAGCACGCTGCACACGACTGCACGGTTATTCCGCCCCGCAGACCAATGCAAACGGCAGGCCCGTAACGGCCCGCCGTCTCTTTCGTCACGCGATCACGCCTGCCCTCACGCCACCGCGAACGCCGCCTTCATGTCGGCGATGCGGCGTCGTTCGCGCGCGATCATCATCCGGTTCACGACGATCACGCCGATCGTCACGGCCGTGATGAACAGCGTCGCCAGTGCGTTCATCTCCGGGTTCAGCCCCAGCCGCACGCGCGAGAACACCACCAGCGGCAGCGTCGTCGAGCCCGGCCCCGACAGGAACGCCGACAGCACCAGGTCGTCGATCGACAGCGTGAACGACAGCAGCCACCCCGACAGCAGCGCCTGCGAGATCAGCGGCAGCGTCACCACGAAGAACACCTTCAGCGGCGTCGCGCCCAGATCCAGCGCCGCCTCTTCCAGCGACTTGTTCATCTCCTTCACGCGCGACTGCACGATGATCGCCACGTACGACACGCACAGCATCACGTGGCCGATCCAGATCGTCACCATCCCGCGCCCCTTCGGCCAGCCGAACATCTGCTCCAGCGCAACGAACAGCAACAGCAGCGAGATGCCCTGGATCACCTCCGGAATCACCAGCGGCGCGTTGATCATCCCCGTGTACAACGTGAAGCCCTTGAAGCGGCCGAAGCGTGCGAGCACGAAGCCCGCCCACGTGCCGATCACGACCGACGCGGTGGCCGTCAGCAGGCCGATCTTCAGCGACAGCCATGCGGCGGTCAGCAGCTCGTCGTCGTCCAGCAGCGCCGAGTACCACTTCAGCGAGAAGCCCGACCACACCGTCACCAGCTTCGACTCGTTGAACGAGTACACGACCAGGCTGATGATCGGGATGTACAGGAACAGGAAGCCGAAGGCGAGGACGCCCGTCGATAGCGGTTTGCTCGGCTTGATCATTTCGCGTCCTCCAGTTCCTTGACCTGGTAGTACTGGAACAGCGCCATCGGCACCAGCAGCAGCATCACCATCGCGACCGTCACCGCGGACGCCATCGGCCAGTCCATGTTGTTGAAGAATTCATCCCACATCACGCGGCCGATCATCAGCGTGTCGGCGCCGCCGAGCAGCTCAGGAATCACGTACTCGCCCACCGCCGGGATGAACACCAGCAGGCTGCCGGCGATGATCCCGTTCTTCGACAGCGGCAGCGTGATCCGCGTGAACGCGACCCACGGCTTCGCACCCAGGTCGTACGCGGCTTCGAGCAGCGTGAGGTCCATCTTCACGAGGTGCGCATACAGCGGCATCACCATGAACGGCAGGTACGAATAGACCATCCCGATGTAGACGCCCGCGTCGCTGTGATAGAGGCGCAGCGGCGTGTGGATGATGCCGAGCGCGATCAGCGTGTGGTTCAGCAGGCCGTCATCCTTCAGGATGCCGATCCATGCGTACACGCGGATCAGGAACGACGTCCAGAACGGCAGCATCACGGCCATCATCAGCACGTTGCGGCGGTTCGGCTCCGAGCGCGCGATGTAGTACGCCATCGGGTACCCGATCAGCAGGCACAGCACCGTCGACACGGCGGCCATCTTCAGCGAGCTGAGGTAGGTCGCGATGTACAGGTCGTC
>NZ_CABVPW010000025.1:0-142553 GCF_902499025.1 Burkholderia lata
GGCTCGGCCGGTACCGGCGGCTGCGCGTCCGCACCTTGCGGCGCGCGCGGTGCGGGCAGCGCGGCGGTCGGGCCGGACGGCGCTTCCGATTGCGGCGCCGGTGCCGGTGCGGGGGCTTGAGCCGGTGCCTGCGGGGCAGCTGCTGCGCCGTTCGACGGCTGTGCACCCGGCTTGCGAACCCCACCACGGCCTTCCATGTTGCCGGTCGCATACACGTCGGCTTCGTTCGGCTTCGAGAAGCTGTCGGTCGGCAGCGGCACGTCGGCGGTCTGCAGCGGCTTCACCAGGTGCGGCGTGATCAGGAAGATCAGCTCGGTGCGGTCCTGCTGGAACGACGTGCTGCGGAACAGCGCGCCGAGCACCGGTACTTCGCCGACGCCCGGGATCGCCTTCAGCGCGCCCGTCACGTTGTCCTTGATCAGCCCGCCGATCGCGAACGATTCGCCATCGCTCATCTGGACCGTCGTCGACGCGCGACGCGTCGTGATCAGCGGCAGGATCGACGTGCCGCCGATGTTGGTCGCGCTCAGCGTGACGCCCGTCTGCGACAGTTCCGACACTTCCGGCGCCACCTTCAGGCTGATCCGGCCGTTCGCCAGCACGGTCGGCGTGAACTTCAGCGCGACGCCGAATTCCTCTTCCTGCAGCGTGATCGTCGACGTGCCGTTGCCGCTGCTCTGCGGAATCGGGATGAAGATCTTGCCGCCGGCGAGGAACGTCGCTTCCTGGCCGCTGATCGTCACGAGATTCGGCTCCGCGAGGATCTTGACCAGGTTGTCGGTGTTCTGCGCGTCGGCCGCGAGGTTGAACGGCTTGTTGTTCGACTTGCTGAACGCGACCCCGCTTGCGACACCCGCGAGCAGGTTGCTGACCAGTGCGCCGCTCCACGAACCGAACCCGCCCTGGATGTTGAGCGCGCTGCCCATCTGGTTCATCAGCGTCTTCGACACCTCGGCCACCTTCACCTCGAGCATCACCTGCTGCGGCGACGTGACGGCCAGCATGTTCAGTACGCCCCCGCCGCTTTGCTTGCCGCCCGCGGCGGCCGGGTCGCCGGCGCCGGCGCTGTCGCCGTACGCATGCGCGATCTGCACGGCCTGCTGCGCGGCCTGCGAGCTCGACACGGTGCCCGACAGCACGATCGTGCCGGCCGCGGTCGTCACGCGGATATCGCGCTCGTTCGGCATCAGCTGCTGCAGCGACGCCTGCAGGCCGCCGGCATCCGCGCCGACTGCCACGTCGATCACCCGGCATGCACCGCTGCGGCCCTGCACGATCATGTTCGTCGTGCCGACCGACAGCCCGAGGATGTACAGCGTCTGCGGCGACACCATCGTGGCCTGGGCGACAGCCGGGTTGCCGATCGTCCGATTGCGGACCGGCTCCGGCATCGGCACCAGCAGCGACTTGCCGAGCGGCACGCTGACGCTGGTCGATTCACGCACCGCGCCGACGCAGTTCGGCCCGCGCAGCGGTCCCGCCGACGCGGCCGGTGCGGCGGCCGCCACCGGCCCCATGCTGATCGTCATCTGCATCGGCCCCTTGCCGACCGCGGCCGGCGCGCTGGCGCCGCCCTTCGTCAGCACGGCCGACTCGGCACCTTCCTGGGCCAGTGCGCCATAGACGGTCAGCCATCCCGAACAGAGGATCGCGGCCATCATCGTGCCCCGTGCGACGCGCGTACGCAGCGGGCCGGTACCTGTGCATTGCGGTTTGATCTTCATTTCGTCTGATCCCCCGAGAGACCGGCGCTGCGCCGGTTATCGACTTCCAAGGCCGCCGTGTCTCACTGACGGCCGATCTGTTTATCTGGATGAGTCCATCTGCTTCAGAAGCATTCGACGCTGCCCCGCACGCCCGTCAGCACGCCGACGCAGTCGCGCCGCACTTCCGGCGCCGCATGCGAGGCGACGTGCACGCGTACCGTGCGCACACGGACCGGTGCCGGCGGCGCTTCGGGTGCGGGTTCCTTGCCGAGCAACGTCAGCTTGGTCGCACCGTCGGTGTTCAGCGTCTTCTGGTCGACCTGGTTGCGCAGCACGAGCGACAGCGTGCCGACGCTGCGTGCGAGGTCGAGTCGTTCGGCCTGGTCGGGCGTGACTTCCAGCGTGACCGCGTTGACGACCTTCGGTGCCGTGTCGTCGCGGCTGACCTGCTGCGCGACGGCGAGCACGAGGATGTGCTCGAGCACGATCTTCGAGATGCTTTGCCCGTCGGTCTTGCCCTGCTGTTCCTGCGTATTGACGATCACGTCGACGTAGTTGCCCGGCAGCGCGAAGCCCGCGACACCGACCACGTCGTTCACGCGCACCGTGATCGCGCGGCTGCCGTCCGAGATCACCGCGGACAGCCCGCCCTTCGTGCCGATCGGCGCGAGCTTCGATTCGATCACCGGCTCGTCTCGCGACAGGCTGGTGCGGACCACGCGCCCTTCGAGCGCCTTGGTATCGGTGAATGCGCCGGTCGGCACGCTGCCCGACGGCCAGTTCACCATGTGGATCTGGTTCGGCCCGAGCGGTTCGCCCAGGTTCAGGTCCGTGGCTGCCACCGCAACCGGCGTGACCGAGCTCGTGGATGTCTGCATCAGCCAGTGGGACGCGAACAACACCGCGGCAAGACCCGCGACCATCGCGACGACCAGCATCATGACTGCTCGACTGTTTTTCATGGCAATGCTCCTCGACGAATCGTGAAAGAAACCGCTCAACCGGTGACGTAGGTGCGCCCGCCGCGCTCGACGGGCGGCGGATGGCCGCCGTCCCGTTCAGGCGCCGTGCCGAAATAGCTCGTCCATGCGTCGTACAGCGCGTCGTGCGTCACTTCGGGCGGATCGCCGCGATAACGCGCGCCGGCGGCCACGAGGCGCAGCAGGTCCGCCGGGAAACAGGCGAGAAACGCCTTGCCGGTCGGCAGATGCAGCCGATGCAGCAGGTAGTCGAATGCATCGCTCGCCGATACGAGGCCCAGCGATGCGCAGGCCGCGTTGTACACGGCGCGGTAGTCGTCGATCGACAGCGCACCGACGTGCAGCTTCGAGCCGAGCCGGCGCAGGAACGCGTCGTCGCCCAGCTGCTCCGGCGAGAGGTTGCTCGAGAACACCGGCCAGACGTCGAACGGCATCACGAAGCGGTTGCCGGATTCGAGCGTCATGAAATCCACGCCGCGATCGAGCGGGCGCAGCCAGCGATTGAGCAGGTCGCGCGGCTCGACGCGCTGGCGGCCGAGATCGTCGACGACGTACATGCCCATGTTCGCCTTCATGTGCGGCGGCGCCTGGTAGAAGCCGGCGGCTTCGTCGCGGCGCAGGTCGAGCTCGTCGAGCGTCAGTTCGCCGCCGGACATCACGACCGGCCGCTCGCACAGGCGCCAGCGGCGATCGACCGACTGGCCGCCGGGCTGCGAAGCCGCGTCGACATGCACGAGCGGGTCGTAGATCTCGATCACTTCGCCGGCCGCGCAGATCGCATGCGGCACCGGCACGTAGCCGTGCATCAGCGAGCCGAGCCGCTCGGCGAGGAAAGTCTTGCCGCTGCCGGCCGGGCCGTAGATCAGCAGCGGACGGCCCGCGTTCAGCGCGGCGGCCGCCGCGTCGAGCACCGACGTATCGATCACGATGCCTTCGAAAGCGGCCCACACGTCGTCCTGGGCGATATGCAGCTTGCGCACCGAATGGGCGGCCACGCAGGCGAGATACGCGTCGAGCGTCACCGGCGCGGGCCCGCTGTAGCCGCTGCGCGCCCGTTCCTCGAGCGCACTGACGCGGCCCGCGTCGGTCAGGCGGAACGTCACGTCGAGATCGGTCGCACCGCGATGCGTGAGTTCGACGAGATGCTCGCGCACCAGGAACGCAAAGACGTCGTCGAGTACCGCGAGCGGCAGGCGGTGCCGCTCGACCAGGTCGCCGTACGACGGGCGGCCGAGCATCAGTGTCGACTTCAGCACGAGCCCGGCGAGGAACGTCTTGCTCAGTCCCGTTTCGTCGAGCGTGCGCGGCGCCGCCGGCAGCTGCGCGCCCAGCTTCGTATGCGCCTCCCGCGACGGCAGCGGATCGGGCAGATGAGCCACCTGCGCGTCGCGTCTCGGTTCGGTAGGGTTCGTGTTCATGGTCGCTCCATCCTCGTTGCGGATGCGTCGCATCAGGCGTACGACGCGAACAGCATGGCCAGCGTGCCGGCCGCGATCGCCACGCCATACGGCAGCGAGCCGACCGACGTGATTGCCGCGGGGCCGTCGGCGGCCTCCGCACGCGTTCCTTGCGAGTGCCGCGCGAGCAGCGCGCGGACGTTCGCCCACATCTGGCGCATCCGCCCGCGCAACAGCACGACCGCGAGTGCACCGATCCCGCCGGCCACGAAGGTGGCCAGCACGATGTAAAACGTCATTTGCGCGCCGACCCACGCACCGATCGCGAGCATCAGCTTCACGTCGCCGGCCGCCATCCCGCGCAGCAGGTAGAACGGCAGCAGCAGTGCGAAACCGGTCGCCGCGCCGGCAAGCCAGCCGAGTGCGCCTGCCAGGACGCCGTGCAGCACGCACTGGGCGACCAGCGCGCCGGCGAGGCCGAGCGCGACGAGGCGATTCGGAATGCGGCGGGCCGCGAGGTCCGTGCCGGCCGCGGCGACCGCGAGCAGCGTCACGCACATCGGAATCGGGTAAGGCGGCGCAACGGGTAACATGGCTAACCTCACGGAGCGAATCGAAGGATCAGGAAACCATCGCCAGTGCGGTGGCCACGGCGGCCATGACGGCCGTTGCGATCACCGCGTACGTATCGGCAAGCGAGCCTTTCAGCGTGACTGCGCTACCCAGCACCGCGACGGCAAACGTCGCAGCGAGGAACGCATGCTCGATCGACGCCACACCCTGCTCGTCGCCGATCCCGAGGCTTGCGATACGCGCGCTGGTTTGCATGACGGTCTCCGGTTCCGGGTGATCAGATGCGTGGGAGCGGCTCGAACGCTGCACCGGCCGAGCCGTCCGCACGCCCTGCTTGTCAACGGCCTCAAACGGCCGCGGTCAGGTCGGCAGCGATCGTGGTGAACACGGTCTTGAGTTCCGTGCCGACCGCGGTGACTGCGACGATGATGCCGACTGCGATCAGTGCGGCGATCAGGCCGTATTCGATGGCGGTCACGCCGTCTTCATCGCGAACGAAACGGGCGGCTTGTTGAATGAGCTTGGACATGATGATCTCCTTGCGTGGTTACTTTAGAAGCCCTCGCGTGCCGGCTGGTCGGATGACCTTGCATCGATACGTCGAGGTAGGGTGTTGATGCCGTGTGGTGCCGACGAGCGATTCGGATGCGCCGTTCGTCGTACCGTCCATCAAAGTGCTGTTACTGCTGAATCCAGACTCGAGGCGATCGTGCTGAACACGGTCGACAGGTCGGTCCCGATCGCCGTCAACGCAACGACGATGCCGACCGCGATCAGTGCAGCGATCAGGCCGTATTCGATGGCCGTCACGCCGTCCTGATCCCGAACGAACCAGGCGATCTTTTCGATGACTCTTGACATAAGTAATCTCCTTTCGGACTACTACTAATTACCCTTCGTCGTTCAGGACGTCGGGACGGGCACCACCGGCACTACTCGAGAAAAACGGAACGCGCCGCTCAGCTGCGGGAACGGGGTGGCACACCCCTGTCCGTGCGAACGGGTATCAGTGACGCAGAGAGCGAGAGAGGCGTGTACGGCGCGACCGGCCGGATAAACCGGACGACCCGATCGACCTGAACGGCACGACTGCCGTTCGACGCATGGAATCCTGTTGAACGGGAGACAAACTCCCGGCAAAGCCGCAATGTGTCTTTAACGCGGTTTGCGAGCCGCACTGTGCTGTGGTCTTTCATTTTTATTCCCCAATGCTGCCATGCCGATTTCTTATTGCCCTGACGATACCGGGTCTCATGGGTCATTCGACGAAAGCTTGCGAAGTTAATCGACCTGGAGCTGCGTGTTCCCCGACGCGCTCCGGCCTTCCTTTCCGCAGGTGATTCCGAAGCTGGTTCCGTCTGTCTTTTGCCGGAACCGCCCGGTCGTCACCTCGTCGACTGCCGTGCCAACGCTTACGCAAAGAGCAGGCCACCCGGAGCGAAATCGAGGCGCATCAAGGGTTCCGGCGAATCCCGCATTCCCCGGCACGGGGCCCGATGCACGAAATGTTTCAAAGTTGATATATGTTTTCCCGCAAGCGTTGTAAGCCGGAATGCCTGCCGCCGCGCTGCGCAAAGGATCAAAAATTTTTACTCAGGACTTTCCCGAACGCGCGAAGCCACCTGCGTTGCCGGCGACCGGCGGGATGCGGAGCCGGTCAAAATCGCCGAATGTTTCAAAGCAGAAACATGAAATCCGGCTGAGTCCATTTCTCATACCTGAAAATCAGGTTTTCACGTGTTTCGTCGGTCAATATAAATTCCGGCTTTCAGTAGGCGATTTGCATCACGCGATTTTTTCTTCAACAATGAATTCACCGGACAACGCCTTTCGAGTGCGATTCGATCCGCAGGCACGACAACATCGAACGGCTGCACAAGACCAGGCAGCCTCTACACACAGACGGGGAATCATGTACACAGCCAATCGTGGGACGCGCATTCGCGCCATACGCTGTGCTCAATGGCTGACAGCCGACCGGATCATTCCGTACAGCTGCATCATGCTGATGCTCTTCGTCGCGCTGGTGGTCGTGTGGGGTGTCGTCACCGACGGCTTTACGTCGAGCGACACGGCCCGTCCGGGTATCGACTTCTCGGTCTTCTGGACCGCATCGCATCTCGTGTTGCAAGGCCATGCCGCATCGGCCTACGACGCTTCGTCATTCCTGCAGGCCGAGACCGCGCACTTCGGTGCGTATCTGCAGCATCGGCCGCTTCCCTGGCTCTATCCGCCGACGATGTTGCTGTTCATCGCGCCGGTTGCCCTTGTGCCTTTCCTGCCCGCTTACTTCCTCTTTTCCGCGGGCAGTCTTTTATGCTACGCGTTCGCCATCTCGCGGTTGTCGGGATTGCGCGCGCATCTTCCCGTGCCGCGTGCCGCGGCGCTCGTCGTGGTCGCGTACTCGGCCGTGTGCATGTCCGCCCTGTTCGGCCAGAACAGCATCCTGACCGCCGGCCTCGCCGCGCTTGCGCTGCATCTGCTCGGCAAGCGCCCGGTCGCGGCCGGCGTGTTGATCGGGCTGCTCGCGATCAAGCCGCAACTGGCCGTGGTGTTCCCGTTCGCGCTGATCGCGGCGCGTGCGTGGCGCGCGTTCGGGGCCGCGGCAATCACCGCGACGCTGTTCGCGGCCGCCGGAATCGCGCTCACCGGCGCCGGCGCGCTGCATGGACTTGGCCAGGCCGTCGCGACGGTGCGCGACCAGCATTTCATGCTGCCGTCGTACTGGCTCGCTTCGCCGACGCCGTTCGCCGCGCTGCGGCTCGCCGGCGTGTCGATGCCGGCCGCGCTCGCCGCGCAGGCGGCGGTCGCGCTGCTCGCGATCGCGGCGACCGTCGACGTATGGCGCCGCACGCCCGACATGCGCTTGCGCGGCGCGGTGCTGTCCGTCGCCACCTTGCTGATTACGCCCTATCTGTGGCACTACGAACTGACCTGGCTCGGCATCGCGATCTTCTGCCTGATCTCCCATGGTTTCGACGAAGGCTGGCTGCCCGGCGACCAGGCCGTGATCGTGCTCGCGTGGCTGCTGCCGATCTTCGAGATGCTGAACCGGTTGATGAAGCTGCCGCAGATCGGCCCGATCGTCCTGCTTGCCGTGCTGTTCGTCGTCGTTCGCCGCACGGCCCGGCGCTCGCCCCGGGATCCGCAATGAAGACGCCCCTTTCCGTTCGCCATGCGCATCCTGCCATGGATGCGCATCCGGAACTCCCGATCGCCGGCCCGCGCCGCTATCCTCACTGGCTCAATCGCGATCGCGTGCGCGCCTATGCGTTCGGGGTGTTGCTGACCGAACTGCTGTTCATCGGCATCTACCTTGCCCGGATGAGCTGGCAGCATGGCGCCGGGCTGGTTCCGCTGTCGCAGGATTTCTCGGCGATCTGGAGCGCGGCCTGGCTCGCCGCGCACGGACGTGCCGTCGACGCCTGGCATTTCAACGCATTGTTCGCGATCCAGCAGCTCGCCGTTCCGGGCATGAATCTCGCGGATGGCGTGCTCCTGTGGCTCTATCCGCCCAGCATGCTGTTGCTGGTCTTGCCGCTTGGCTGGCTGCCGTACACGCTGGCAGTCGTGCTCTGGCTCGGCGTCACGTACGTGCTGTTCGCCGTCGTCATTCAATCGACCGTGCAGCGCGGCACCGCGTGGCTGTGCGCGCTGGCCTTCCCCGCCGCCTTCGTGACCATCGTCGTCGGGCAAACCAGCCTGTTTACCGCGACGCTCGGCGGCCTCGGCCTGCTGCTCCTGAATCGCCGCCCCGTCTGGGCTGGCATCTGCTTCGGCATGCTGATGATGAAGCCGCAGATGGCCATCCTGTTCCCGCTCGCGCTGCTGTGTGCCGGCCAGTGGCGTGCGCTGGCCGCGTGGGCGGCAACGATTGCCGCCTGTGTCGCGCTCGCCACGCTCGCGTTCGGCACCGACTCGTGGATCGCGTTCGCACACGGGATGCACGGGGTCTACCAGGTCGTCAGCGCCGGCCACGCGAAGCTCGCGCGGATGCCGACCATGTTCGCGCTGGCCGCGATGGCCGGCTGGCCCACCTACGTCGCCAACGGCCTGCAGCTGCTGTCTGCCGCGATCGCGGCGATCGCCGTCGTCTATGCATGGCGCGGCGCATGCTCGTATGCGCTGCGCGCCGCGACCCTCGCCTGCGCGTGCCTGCTCGTCAGCCCCTACCTGTACGACTGCGACCTGACCTGGTACGGCATCGTGATCGCGTGGTACGCCCGCTATGCGTGGACGCACGGCTGGCGGCGGTTCGATCGCGAGTGGCTGATGCTGCTGTGGCTGATGCCGCTCGCCGGCCTCGCGATCGTGCCGCATCTGTCGTTCCAGTTCATGCCGCTCGTCACGCTGGCGTCGCTCGGGCTGCTCGTCAGCCGGATCGCGCAGGAAAGACACGACGTGCCGTCGATGCCCGACGCACGCGACAACTCGACCGAAACCGCGTTCACCCATCAGGCCAGAACGCACCACCGCCCGGCGTACGGAATGCGCCGCACCGGCCGACTGACCCTCGGCGCGCATCGGTGAAGCGACATCACAAGGGGAATCATCATGCGGGAATCGCTCTATACACCGCTCGTATCGCTGGTCGTGCCGTTCTATAACGAAGGCGAGGCCGTCGAGCGCTTCTTCGACGTCGTGATTCCGTTGATGACGTCGATCGACGCGATCCGCTTCGAGATCGTCTGCGTGAACGACGGCAGCCGCGACGACACGCTCGACCGGCTGATCCGGATCAGTACCGGCGAGCGGCGCGTGCGCGTGATCGATCTCACCCGCAACTTCGGCAAGGAGGCCGCACTGACGGCCGGCCTCGACGAAGCCCTCGGCGACGCGGTGATCCCGCTCGACGCCGACCTGCAGGATCCGCCGAGCCTGATTCCGGTGATGATCGACCACTGGCGCGACGGCGCGGAAGTCGTCGCCGCGAAGCGCAGCAACCGCGCGTGCGACTCGTTCGCGAAGCGCACGGCCGCCGCGATCTACTATCGCGTGCACAACCTGCTGTCGGACGTGAAACTGCCGGAGAACGTCGGCGATTTCCGGCTGATGGACCGCAAGGTCGTGAACGCGCTGCGCAACCTGCCCGAGCGGCATCGCTTCATGAAGGGGCTGTTCGCGTGGGTCGGCTACCGGACCGTGATCGTCGAATACCAGCGCGACGCGCGCAGCGCCGGGCACTCGAAATTCTCCGGCTGGAAGCTGTGGAATTTCGCGCTGGAAGGCATCACCAGCTTCAGCACCGTGCCGCTGCGCAGCTGGACCTACATCGGCGTCGGCATCGCCGCGCTCGCGTTCCTGTACGGCTCGTTCATCATCGTCCGCACGCTGCTGTTCGGCAATCCGGTGCTCGGCTACGCGTCGCTGATCTCGGTCACGCTGTTCATCGGCGGCATCGAGCTCATCGGGATCGGTGTCGTCGGCGAATATATCGGGCGGATCTACGACGAGTCGAAGCAACGGCCCGTCTACCTGATCCGCCGCCGCTACCAGGCGCACGGCAAGGTGATCGAACTGCCGGTCGCGCGCGATGCGCGCCGCCAGATCGCCCGCCGGCGCGTGCAGCCGGCCCGTGCGCGGATCGGCGCACGCTGACCGGCGCCGACGGTCATGATCGGCCTGCTCCATGGCGAGCGCACGCGGCTCGTGCGCTTCGGCGTGTCCGGGCTCTGCTCGACCGCGATCCACACGCTGGTCGCGACGGCGCTGTTCGCGCGGTTCGATGCGACGCTGGTGACGGCGAACGCGATCGCGTTCCTCTGCGCGACGGCGTTCTCGTATCTCGCGAATACGCTGTGGAGCTTCTCGTCGACGGTGCGCACGCGCAACGTGGTGCGCTTTCTCGCGGTCACGCTCGCCGGCTTCGTCGAAACCATGCTGCTCGCGCAGGCGGCCGAAGCGCTCGACGCGTCCCGCGGGATGAGCATCGTCGCGATCGCGCTGCTGGTTCCGCCGACGACGTTCGTGCTGCACCGGCTCTGGACCTACCGGTAAGCCATCCCGCCCCCTTTCCGCCGCCCCGGAATTAATCGGCCACTCAATTAACAGGTTCAATGTCGTTATATTTATGTAACGCATCGAGTCGATTGAATCCAATTTCAAAATTACCGTTTGAAACAGTATTAAATACCCTGTTTACTTTTACAGCTCTCAGAATTAACCGAACGGGATAATCTGCAATCGCCATCTCGCCTGCACGTGCCTTGATCGGCGCGAAGCCTTGCAGGACAAGGCGATGGCGGCCGCACGAAGAAATTCGCGCAACAATAAGTCCCATTCATTCAAACGGGAGCTTCTATGTCACGCGTCACCGATGTGCTCGTCTCTTTCGATACCGAAACCATCCTCAAAAAATATCCGAATCCCAGCAAGAACCCGGCCGCGCCGACGCTGATCGATTGGCGCTATGTCTATATGGTCACCAACCAGGACAACGTCATCTCCGGGCAGGCGGGCGGCGAACTCGACCTGAAGGCGCAGGTCGGCGACCTGATCCGCTGGCGTGAAACGAGCCTGTCGCTGGGCTTCGAGAACCAGGTGGTGTTCTACAAGTTCGTCGGCAACGTCGGCAACGAACTGATCTCGACGCCGACGCCGCGCGTCGCGGAAGCGTCCATTCCGGTGCCGAACACCAGCAAGCCCGAAGTGCCGACCTGCCAGAAGGTGGCGAACTACTACTGGTCGTCGGAATGCCTGAAGGTCGGCCGCGTGACCTACCACTTCCAGTTCCAGATCATCGATCGCAACTGCCAGAGCCAGGGCTGCTTCTCCTGGGATCCGTTCATCTCGATCCATAACTGATCGCGGCAGGCGGGCGGCCGCACGGCGGCTGCCCGCGTCATCCACTAGTTGCGGAGGAAGCGCTCATGTCTGGTCTTCGTTGCGATGTGCTGGTGATCGTCGATGCCGTCACGCTGCTGTCGGCCTACCCCGAGGCGAGCCGGGACCCCGCCGCACCGACCGTGATCGACGGCCGGCACCTCTATGTGGTGAGCCCCGGCGACGCCGTGCAGCTCGGCCACAACGACAGCCGGCTCTTTACCGGCCTGTCGCCGGGCGACCAGTTGCACCTGCGCGAAACCGCGCTGGCCCTGCGTGCGGAGCTGAGCGTGCTGTTCGTCCGGTTCACGTTGAAGGATGCGGGCATCGTCGCGCCGATCGAACCCGAAGTACGCGATGCGGCCACGCCCGTGCCGAATGCGGACGACCTGCTGCATCCGCCTTGCCATCCGATGAAGGACCACTACTGGCGCAGCGACGTGCTGGCCGCGGGCGCGACCACCTGTGCGGCCGATTTCGCCGTGCTCGACCGCGACGGCACCGTATCCGGCTATTTCCGCTGGGAAACCTCGATCGAGATCGCCGGGAGCCAGCCGGACACGAAGCAGCCCGGTTTCAAGCCGTCGTCGGATCGCAATGGCAACTTCACGCTGCCGCCGAATACCGCGTTCAAGGCGATCTTCTACGCGAATGCCGCCGACCGGCAGGACCTGAAACTCTTCATCGACGATGCGCCGGAACCGGCCGCGTCGTTCGTCGGCAACAGCGAGGACGGCGTCAGGATGTTCACGCTGAACTCGAAGGGCGGCAAGATCCGGATCGACGCGTCGGCCAACGGCAGGAAATCCGCGACCGATGCGCGCCTCGCGCCGCTGTCGGCGGGCGACACCGTCTGGCTAGGCTGGCTCGGCGCGGAGGACGGCGCCGATACCGACTACAACGACGGGATCGTGATCCTGCAGTGGCCGATCACCTGAGCGTCGTCGAGGTGGGCACTCGGGCGTCCGGCTCGGCTGGCTCGGTGCGGAGGACGGCACCGATGCCGACTACAACGGCGGGATAGTGATCCTGTAGAGGCCGATCACCTGAGCGTCGCCGAGGTGGGCACTCGGGCGTCTGGCTAGGCTGGCTCGGTGCGGAGGACGGCACCGATGCCGACTACAACGGCGGGATAGTGATCCTGCAGTGGCCGATCACCTGAGCGTCGTCGAGGTGGGCACTCGGGCGGTTCAGGTGTGTGTCGGCTCCGGCAGCCAGGCCTGTGGCCGGCCGATCGCTTCGGCGCCGAAACGCCGGCGGCCGGGCACCTTCCAGTCGCTGCCGTTCGCGATCGGCGCATGGATCGCGACCGTCAGCGGATCGGCACTGCGCCCGCAGTGCACTAGCGCGCGAACAGCGCGCCCGCCTGCCGGCCGAGTACCGCGCGCAATGCGTCGAGTTCGGGCAGCTCGGGCGCTTCTTCGGGCGTGACGAGATAAGTCGTCACGCTGTCGAGATCGTCGAACGCGTGCGCGCGGAGTGCCTTGCGCGCCACGTGCTCGGTCGTGATCCGCTTCGGCAGGATCGCAATGCCCATGCCGGCTGCCGCGCAGCCGAGGATCGCGCCGAACGTGCCGAACGACACCACCGACTCGATCGCGACACCGCGTGCCTTCAGCCAGTGCTCCGCGACCGCGCGATACGGGCAACCGTCGTGAAACGCGAGCAGCCGCACCGGGGTGTCGGCCAGCACCTGTCGGCGTGTGACCGTGGCCGCGCACACCAGCACCATTTCTTCGGCGAACGCCGGCTCGTAGCGCAACCCGGGCCGGACAACCGCGCGCGCCGTGAGCGCGGCGTCGATCCGGCCGCGCAGCAGCGCGTCGGCCAGATCCGGCTCGCTGCCGATCTGCACCGCGAGGCCGAGCGCCGGATCGCGCGCCTTCAATGCGGCGGCGATCGCCGGCAGCCGCGTGGCCGCCGTGCTTTCCATCGAACCGAGCCGGAAGCTGCGCGCGACCGGCGTCTCGCGCACCACCTGCGTCGCTTCGTCGACGAGGCGCAGGATGCGGTCGCAATACGGAATCAGCCGGCGCCCGGCGTCGTTCAGCACCAGCCGCTTGCCATGGCGGTCGAACAGCGGCGCGTCGAGCGACTCTTCGAGCTGGCGCAAGCGCGCGGTGACGTTCGACTGCGTGCAGCCGAGCCGGTCCGCCGCGCGCAGCGCGCTGCCTTCCTGAACGACGGCCCGGAAGGTTTCGAGCAGAGGGATGTTCATATCACTATCTCTTGTTACTGATTCGTCTTATATCATTTTACTTCGCTCACCATCCGGATTAGCCTGCCGTATATCCCGTGTCGGCCCGCCCCTTTCAAGGAAACCGCATGCCATCCGCAGTCAGCCCCGGTTTCACCACCGGTCACCACCGGCCCGAGGCGCTCCCGTGCGCGCGCTGATCACCGCGCTGGTGCGGCGCGGCCCGACCGTGCTCGCATGCGGCGTCGGCCTCGGGCTGCTGGTGCCGCCGCTCGCGGACCTCGCGCGGCCGCTGATGCCCGTCACCGTGTTCCTGTTCGTGCTCGGCACCTTGCTGCGCGTCGAGCCCGGCGCGGTGCGCGCGGTCGCGCGGCGGCCGGCCGTGTCGCTGCTGCTGCCCGCCGCGACGATGATCGCGTGCCCGGTCGCGCTCGGCGTCGCCGCACGGCTCGCCGGGATGCCGTACGACTGGGTCGTCGCGCTGGTGATCGCGTACTGCGCGCCGCCGTCGAGCGGCACGTCGACGATCGCGCGGATGCTGTCGCTCGACGCGAGCGTCGCGCTCGTCGCGACCATCGCGTCGATGGTGTTCGTGCCGCTCACCGCGCCGCTGCTGACGGCCTGGTTCAGCCACGACGCGGCCGTGTCGATCTCGCCGTTGAATCTCGCGTTGCGGCTTGCGCTGCTGATCGGCAGCGCCGAGGGTGTCGCGCTGCTCGTGCGGCGGTTCGCGGGTTCGCGGCTCGAGCGCCATGCGACGCCGATCGATGCGACCGTCGTCGCCGCACTATTGGTGTTCGCGCTCGGCACGATGGCCGGCATGCAGCAATCGATCATCGACGCGCCGCACCGCGCGTTGAGCGCGATCGCCCTCGCGTTCGCCGTCAACGCGGGCTTCCAGATCATCGCGTATGGCCTCACGCCCGGCGACGTCCGCACGCGGCTCAACGTCGCGCTGATCGTCGCCAATCGCAATGTCGGCCTGATGTGGGCCGCGCTCGGGCTTGCCGCGACGCCAACCATGGCGCTCGTGTTCGCTTGCGCGCAGTTGCCGATCTACACGCTGCCGCGCGTCGTCCAGCACCTGCTGCCGCGTCTCGAAGCACAGCGGCTGCGTCGGCGTGCGCGCTAGGGTGCGGCTGGCACCTGGCGAGCCGGGCGCCGCTCGGCGCGGACCGGGTTGCAATCGTGTACCCGCCACGTGCGGCGAGCGCACGGACCGGATGGCCCCATATGCGTAATCGCTCCGCGCCTGCGTCTCCAGACCCGTACTTCCGGGAGAGGTCGAGGCGTCGCTCGTTGCATCCTTGATTGCAGGGGGCAGCCAGTGTGGGCAAGGACGCTCAAATGGTATTGTCGAAACGTGGAAACACCCTGCAACAGAATCGTTGCCGCCATTATTCAGCGTCGGTCGAACGCAGCCGCTCGACGGCAACAGTGAGTTCGCACCGGTAATAACCGAAAATCTCCTGATCCTGCCCATTGCCCGACAGCGCATAAAGCGCGAAGGCAAGATCGATGCGCTCGACGCCGTGGGCCGCGATTTTCGACTCGAAGCTCGAAAAACTAATCTCCCTCTCCACGGCCGGCAAGCCATTTTTATTTGGCGAATCGGGATCGGGCTGAACCCCGGCCATTCTCTTCACATAATGCAGTTTGAAGCGATTGAATACAGGACCTCGCTCGACAGGATGTACACCATACACGATCACGGCGTCGTCCGAATTGTTATAAATCGACACGCCTGTCATGGAAACGATGTCGCCGATTCTTGCCTCGAACTTCAGCTCGCCGATGTCGCCTCGCAAGCCGGCACCGGTCACGAACAGGTGCCTGGGGCTCACGGATGTTGGCGCCAGCCTATCCGAATTCGGTCCGTAAGTTACCTTGACGCGTTCCGTATCCACGACCGCCAGCACATGGATTTTCCGCGCCTTCGCATGCACGACAACGTCGACTTCCATGATGATTTCTTCATTCCATTTGAATAATGGGGCGCGATTTGGCGACAAACGAAGGCGCCGTGTCGCGGCGATCTCGTCCTGACCCATTGCCTTGCGGCGTGAAGGAGCCGAGCATTTTCGGCGCAATGACGCCAGCGAAAGGCCGTTGATTCGTGACTCGAACGGGGATCAAGGATCCTTGTGTTTACCTTCTTCTGCAAGTGCTGATTTGTTGCTCTCGGGCATCGGACGTGGGACGCGGCAGTTCTCCCCCACAAGCACGACGCGATCCCGACAACCGTTATCCGGATAAGGGCGCTGCGTTTCGACCGGTGCCGCCCGGACGGCGAGATCCACCATCCGTATGCGGGCCGCGAAGACGGCGCAGCGTTGCACGCGCGCCTGTTTCAGGCGAGCCACTTCGGCACGCAGTCGCGCCGGCTCCATTCTCTGCGGTGGAACGTCCTTTCGGATTTTTGGCATGCGACCGCACGCTTTCCACGATTATTTTACGATTTCCTGAAAAACTCAAAGACCTGGGTACGTTGCCAGGGGCACGACCAAAATAATGCGGGACACATGAGACCAACGAAGATCGAAAACATCTTCATTGGTCACCGCTACCGGCATCCAGAAATATGCGGATAGCGGCGACCACGCGAAGTTTGTTTCACATCAAGTGCTTTTCAAACTTGATTGATTTCAGGCACGGCATACGATTCCAACCTGCGCGAATCGGAATCGAACCGCTCATCTCTTATTGCGACTCAATCCATGAGATCGTTCCAACTTCCCCGCCGTGTAATCACGTGTAATTGATTTGGCAAGGTGCCGAACCTAATCTCAGGTTTCGATATACGCAAGTCCACGAGATCTTCCAGGCGAATGGCCGACGGACCCGTGCATATCGAGGTGGTTGGTGGTGCATCACCAAGCGGTCTCCCATATATTCACGAGAATGGAGAATTTACCATGAGCGATATTGACCTGAGATCAAACTCCCAGGCCATCGATATTCTGGTGGTCATCGACACCGAGACTATCAAAGACTACTGGAACAAGAGTAGTCCCGCACGGACACCGAGCCAGGTATGGCAGTCGCCAACGGGTCTGGATCACGCAAACAAGTTCATGATCTGCACGGGTTCGCGGGGCATTATCAGCGGACAGGGCACGGGCGACCTGCACTTCAAGGCAAACGTCAAGGATACTGTCAGATTCAACGGCACGTCGGTTTACGGCAACTCCGAAGACGCCGTGATCGTCTACGGCATCTCGAAAGTTGATCGACCCAACAACACCGACGTATTCAATCCGTTCACGACCAACGACTACAAGTTGACGGGCGCGGCGCAGCCGAACGCCGATTCGAGTACGCGTAACGGCTTGCCGGCCCTTCACGTCACGGAGCACTTCCAGACGTTCGAAGCGACCGTCCGGCAGAGCGGCACCGAATTCTTCGGCTTGAGCTTCGCGCTTTACACGCTCTCAGCCGACGGCCAGCGCCAGGATGTGTACGGCTATTTCTGGTGGGATCCGTACATCACCGTCGCCTAAGCGGCCGAAACAGGGGCGGCCGCAGTCATACAAAAAACAAGAAGACCGAAGAATAGCCTTTTGGGGACCGTAACGGGCCCCCAAAAGGCTTCGGGCGCCCGCGCCTTGTACTCGTTCCATGGCAGGTCCGGCGTTACGCGCTTCTCGCTCCGAGCACGATGCACCGACAGCCATTTTGGGATTGATGCCCCGACGTGGGACGCCGGCACCGGCGAAAACGGGCCGCAAGCATCGCCCGATCGCGAGCGGCGCGCGTTTCTTCATGTGCGGGTTGCACTGCCCGGTTGCAGCCCGGCACCGTCACACACTGCGCCCCAACAACTGCCCCGGCCAGCCGTCCACGTCGAAGGTTGAAATTCGCCGATACCCGCAGGACTCGTAGAAACGCACCAGTGCGCCGGTCCCGCCGCCATAGCAGTCCACCCGCAAGCGCCCCACGCCGGCAGCCCGGGCGCGCTCATCCGCAAACGCCATCAGACGCCGGCCGACACCCCGCGCCCGCACATCGCGCGACGCCACCAGCACGCGCACATAGATTTCCGGCTCGGTCGCGGGCGGCACGTAGGGCATGGACTCGCCCAGGATCAATGCGCCCAGGATCCGGCCGTCCTGATCCTCGGCTACCCACGCGTCGGGCAGCGCACAGGCTTCGGTCACGAGCGCAATCCGCCTGGGTTGCGTCGACCAGGGCTCGCGGCCCCATTGCCCCTCGTTGCCGATGGTGACGAACCACGCAATCACGTCATCGAAGATCCCCAGCACGGCCGGGGCATCGAGCGCGCTGGCACGACGGATCACCCGTTCGTCTGCTTCTATCATCGTCACGTTCAACACTCCTTCGCCGGAAGCAACGCCCGGCGCACGACGGGATGTCAAGCCGGGCCGCCCAAGAACCCGCGATGGGAGCCAGGCAATCAAGCCTGCTACGGTACTGAATTTCCCCCCTGTCGATCAAGTTGCGACGCCCGCGATTCGACATGACGGATCGTCTTCGTGGAATACCCGGGCGGCCAGCGCCGGGCAGGACAGGAGGTCAATCCACCTCGACAGGCACGAACGTTGCCGACCGACGCCAATGAGCCGCGACGTCGCCGGCGGATCGGCGCTGCAAAAGCGGGGCCGTGCCGTGGCGAGCGTGCCGAAAGCCATGCTGCACCGCATGACCGACGGGGCTCACCCGATCGGACGGGGCAACGATCCAACGCGCCGTATCGCGGTAGGCCGCCTCCCGCACGAATGCCCGCTTTCACGGCAAAAATATACAATCGACGCGATGCATCGAAGGCACGCAGCGCCAGCCGTCCACTCTCGCTCGCCACCATGAACGCACCCGCTGACTCCACTCCCTCCGCCCCGTCGGTACTCGGCGTCTATCGGCAACTGGCGGATCCGTCCGCCGGGCAATGGATCGTCAGCCGCTCCGAACGCGCGCACATGTACCGCATCCAGCATCACCGGTCTGACGGCAGCACGTCGGTCGATACGGTCGTCGATGCGGACAACCTCGATGCGAAGCTGCACAAGTGGATTCAGGAAGGCTTCGTCCGGCGCGACGCAGACGACCGCGCGGCGCCCGCCCATCGCGGCGAGTTCATGCACGACCTGCGCCACGCACTGGCGTCGCGACCGGCGGCAGCCGGCGATGCGGCGCACGTCGCGCACGTGGGCGGCGTGCCGATGCCGCGCGGCCCGGGCGGGCCGCTCGTGCCGCCGCTGAACCCGGCCTACCTGTTCACCGCGCGCGCGACGAACGTGCTCGAAGACATCGTCGAGAACCGGCGCATCCTGCTGATCGGCCACACCGGCACGGGCAAGACGAGCCTCATCGAGCAGGCCGCCGCGCTGGCCGGCCATGGCGTGCTGCGCTCGAACATGAACGGGCAGACGACGGTCGGCGATTTCGTCGGGTTCTGGACCGTCAAGGGCGGCGAGACGATCTGGGTCGACGGCGTGCTGCCGACCGCGATGCGCGAAGGGCTGTGGCTCATCGTCGACGAGATCGACTTCGCGGAACCGGCGATCCTCGCGGTGCTGACCGCCGTGCTCGAACCGGCCGGACGCCTGTTGCTGAAGGAAAAAGGCAACGAGATCGTCGCGCCGCATCCGTCGTTCCGGCTGTTCGCGACCGCCAATGCGGTGGGTGCGATGGGGCAGTTCCGCCACCTGTACCAGGGCGCCAACGTGATGAACGAGGCGTTCCTCGACCGCTGGCGCGTGTACCGCCTCGACTATCTGCCGCCGCCCGACGAGGCGGGCGTGCTGCAGCGCACGTTCGGCGCGGCCATGACGTCGGCGATGGCCGACACGCTCGCGGCGATCGCGGCCGACTGCCGCGCCGCGTTCGTCCGCGAGGATCTGGCCGGCGCGTTCTCGACGCGGCGCCTGATCGACTGGGCCGAACTGATGCTGCGCACCGGCGACCCCGAATCGGCGGCCGGCCCGACGATCTACGCGAAGGTCGGCGCGGAAGACGCCGACCTGATCCGCAGCATCATTCGCCACTACATCGACGTCGAGGCCTGACGCGATGGACCGGGACGACGACGCGCGGTCGCTCCACCTGACCCGGCTGGCCCGCACGCTCGCGCAACGGCACGGCATCGAGGTACGGTTTGCGCGCCAGGCGCCGGCCGTGCAGCGCGACCTGCTGGTGCTGCCCGACACGCTGCTCGCCGGCGACGTCGACGACGACGCGATCATCGGCCTCGTCGACCTCCACGCCGCGCGCACCCGCTTCGGCGCAATCGACGACATCGCCGCGCTGGCGTCGCCCGCAGTGCGGGCCATTGCTCAGGCGATCGACGACCGGCGTGCGGCCGGCCGCCTCGCTGCGATCTATCCCGGCGCGATGACGTTCCTGCGGCGGATGCGCGCGGCGACGGCCGCCGACACACTTCGCCGGTGGCCGCGAATGGCGTGGCGCGACAGGCTGGCGTGGCGCATCGAACGTGCGCTGTGGGACGAACCGCCGTCCCCCATCGAGCGCGTGCCGTCGCTCGATGCGACGCTGGCCGCGTCGGACGATCTCGTCGACGAAGCACGTGCGGCGACCTCGACGGCCGACAGCATCCGCATCGCGCACCGGATCGTCGAGCGCGTGCGCGCGCTGGCATCGGCCGGTGCGAACAACATGATGTTCACCGCCGATCCGGGCAGCACGATCGACAGCGACAGCATCGGCGCCGAATTCGACTCGGACGGACAGCGCGCGCCGGACGACGCGCGTGCGCCGGTTTCCGCCGAATCGAGCGCGGGTGCGATCGCCGACACGGCATCGTCGGCCGAATCGCCGACACCGAGCGATGCAGCCCCCCGCCCGATCCGCCTGTCCGCGGACAACCGGCCGCTGCTGTCGGTCCCGCTGACCACCGCGTTCGACACGGTGACGGATTTCACCGGCAAGGGCGACCCCGCGCGCTGGCACCGCCTGCGAAGCGCGGCCCGCGCGCAGACCGAGCCGCTCAAGCTACGGCTCGAACGTGCATTGAAAGTGGACGAGCAGACGCGCTGGAAGCGCGAACAGGAACGCGGCGCGCTCGACCGGATGTCGCTCGCGCGCCTCGTCACGTCGCCCGGCTACCGCACGCCGTTCCGCGTCCGGCGCGCCGCGCCCGGACGCGACGCGGCCGTCAGCCTGCTGATCGATTGCAGCGGGTCGATGGCCGGCAAGAAGATCGAGCTCGCCAGGCTGTGCGCGGCGGCACTGTGCGACGCGCTGACCCAGCTCGGTTTCGCGTGCGAAGTCCTCGGCTACAGCTCGGTCGAGGATGCCGCGATGCGCGCGCACTACCAGCGCTGGATCGACGCCGGCCGCGACACGTTCGGCTATAACCGGTTCGTCGAACGGCTCGACCTGCGCGTCTACAAGCGCTTCGATGCCGACAACCCGAGCGGCCTCGCGTGCATCGAATGCGGCCACGAGAATCCCGACGGCGAGGCATTGAGCTGGGCCGCCGAGCGGCTGCTCGCGAAGCGCGCGCGGCGGCGAATCCTGATGGTGCTGTCGGACGGCTATCCGGCAACCGGCGACGGCAACCCGGCAATCCTGCGCACCGACCTGCGCGCACGCGTCGATGCGCTGCGCGAGCGGCGCGTCGAACTGATCGGCGTCGGGATCCTCGACGATTCGGTCGAAGCGTTCTATCCGGTCAGCAGCGTGGTCGAGCATCTGCACGAACTGCCGGGCGCGGCGTTCAGTGTACTGAGCGATACGCTGCTGGATCGGCGCTAGCCTCCTCCACGGCCGTGCCGGCGTTCGCGCTCGCGTTTGCATTGCCGCCGGCTCGCCGGATCGGAATCCGGACACAGAACGTCGTGCCGCGCCCGGGCTCGCTCGTCACGTCGATGGTGCCGCGATGGCGCTCGACGATGCCGTGCGATACCGACAGGCCCAACCCGGTGCCCTGCCCGACCGGCTTCGTCGTGAAGAACGGATCGAAGATCCGCCGGACGACGTCGGGCGTCATGCCCGTTCCGGTGTCGCTGATCGCGATCGACACCTGCTCGCCGTCGCTCGACGTGCGGATCGTGATCACGCCGCGCTCGGGAATCGCATGCGCCGCGTTCACCAGCAGGTTCATGAAGACCTGGTTCAACTGCGACGGCAGGCATTCGACCTGCGGCACGTCGCCGTAATCGCGCACGATCTCGGCCTTGTACTTGAGTTCGTTGTGGACGACGTTGAGCGTGCTTTCCAGGCCCGCGCGAAGATCGACCACGCTCCACTCGCCGCTGGCCGGACGCGAGAAATCGCGCAGGTCCTGTACGATGCGCCGCACGCGCAGCGCGCCGTCGATCGATTCGTCGATCAGCGTCGCGATCTCGTCGCGCACGTAGTCCAGATCCGCCGCGCGGCCCTTCGCCATCAGTGCGTCGCGCGTGGCCGGATCGAGCTGCGGCAGCGCGGCTTCGTGCGCGGCGATCACGTCGAGCAGGCTGCGTACCCAGGTCTTCAGCGTATTGAGGTTCGCGCTGACGAAGCCGATCGGATTGTTGATCTCGTGCGCGACACCGGCCGCGAGCTGGCCGATCGACGCGAGCTTTTCCGACTGCAGCAACTGCACGTGGGTTTCCTCGAGCGCCTGCAACAGGCGCCGCTGCTCCTCCTTCTCCTGTTCGAGCCGCGCCTGCGCGGCCTTGCGTTCGTCGATCTCGGTCGCCATGTTCTCGCGCGTCCGCTGCAGCATCGCCGTCGTCTGTTCGTAGCGGTGCAGCGCGCGTTCCAGTTCGACGGTGCGCAAGCGCACGAGCCGCTCGAGCGTATCGGTCATCCCGCGCAGGAAGGTTGTGCGCGCATCGAATCGGCTCAGCAACAAAGTGACGACCAGTGTCCCCGTCGTAAACAGCGCGACGGTCGTCGCGAGCCACGGCGTGTCGACCCCGTTCGCGGCCCCGCACCGCGCGTCCGGCGCGAAATGCGCGGCCGCCATCGCCGTGTAGTGCATGCCGGTAATGGCGATACCCATCACGAAGGCCGCGCCGACCCGCTGGGCAGTCGCATGGCGCGCCTGCTGCACGCGCAGCGCCTGCGCAATCCACAACGCGGCCGTCGACGCGATCACCGCGATGCCGATCGACGCGGCGAACAGCGCGGCATCGTAGCGAATGCCGGGCTCCATGCGCAGCGCGGCCATCCCCGTGTAATGCATGCCGGCGATCCCGCCGCCCATCAGCGCGCCGCCCGCGAGCAGCCGCCGCCACCCCAGCCGCGCACGCGTGACGACGGTCAGCGCGAAGTACGACACGAGCACGGCAATCACCAGCGACGCGCCCGTGTCCGGCAACGCGTAGCCGAGCGGAACCGGCAGCGAGAACGCGAGCATGCCGACGAAATGCATCGACCAGATCCCGGTACCCATCGCCACCGCGCCGCCGCCCAGCCACGCACGCTTGAGCTTCGGGTTGTCGAGCAGCGAAATGAACGCGGTGAGGTCGAGCGTCGTATAGGAGGCGAGCGTCGCGATCGCGAGCGACAGCAGGACCAGCGGAAGATTGTAGGTGCCGTACATGATCGAGCGCCCGAATCGAGTTGAGTGCGTTGCCGCGGCGCGCAGTCGCGCACCGCGGCCATCAGGCCGCGCGTCCAGGTTCAGGCCGGCGCCGCGCCCGCATTCGGCGCCGCCTTCGCCGCAGCCTGGCCGGCCAGCACGAGGATGTCGAACGACGTCCCCTCGCGCGTCTCGAAGCGGCGCACGAGCTCGATCTGGTGCGCCGACATCACGCTGCCCTTGGTCATCAGCAGCACGCCGCGATGCGTGCGCAGATCGTCGGCGAGCTGCATCCCTTCGCGCAGTTGCGCGGACTTGATCTCCGCGACGGACGCCGCGATGCCGAGACTCGCCGGGTCCCGCAGCAGTTCGATCAGGCTTGCGACGATCCGCGGGTCGTAACGCACGCCGGCCTGCGAGCGCATCGCGTCGAGCGCCTGCTCGACCGAATGTGGCGCGCCGATGTCGCCATTACGCAGCCCTTCGAAATCGCGCGCGATCGCCAGGATCCGCGAGCCGAGCGGGATCGAGTCGCCCGCCAAGCCGTCCGGCGTGCCGCGTCCGTTGAAGCGCTCGTACTGATGCAGCACGATCGACGCGACCTTGTGCAGTTGCGCGACCGGCGTCAGCACCATCTGCGCGCGCAGCGGATGCTGCAGGAACAGGCCGTGCTCTTCCGTCGTCATCTTCACGAGCGGCTTGTGCAGCAATTCGTCCGGCAGCGACAGCTTGCCGATGCCGTGCAGCAGCCCCGCGAAATAGACGTCCTGCGCATGCAGCTCGCTCATCTCGGACGCCAGCGCAAGCCGTCGCGCAATCTCGCCGACCCGCATCGCGTGACCGCTGGCGGATCCGCAGCGCATCTCGATCATGCTCGCGCAGACCTGGACCATCGCGGTGAAACTGCTTTTCAGGTCGCGTTGCGCGGCTTCGAGGAACATCACGGTCTGGCCGAGTTCCTCCGTGCGTGCGCGAACCTGCGTTTCGAGTTCCGTGTTGAAACGGCGCAGCGCTTCGTTCTGCGCTTCCGTCAGCGCGGCGAGCCGGGCCGCTTCGCGCCGCAGGTGCCGCTGCTCCAGCGCGTGTTCGATGGTCAGCAGCAGGTCGTGATCGTCCCACGGCTTGTTCAGGTAGCGATACACGCCGCCGTCGTTGACGGCCTGCACGACCGACGCGATCTCCGCATAGCCGGTCAGCAGGATGCGCATCGTGTCCGGGTAAAGCACCCGCGCACGGGCCAGGAACTCCGCGCCGCTCATGCCCGGCATCCGCATGTCGGATACGATCAGGTCGACTTCGGTCGACGCCAGTACCTCGAGGGCAGCCTCGCCGCTTTCCGCGGTCAGGATCTCGTAACCGGCGGGCCGGAACGCGCGCCTGAGCGCCGACAGCACGCTCGGCTCGTCGTCGACCAGCAGGATCGACGGCACGCCACCCGCATCGTCGGATGTCGCTGCCGCCCCGGTCGTTTCAGGCGATACCGCATTCAGTCCGTTTGTTGCAGATGTGGTCATGATTGGCCTCGGATCCTGTATTTATATTCTCTCTGCATCATCGGCATGCGCCGCGCATTCCGTATCCGGGAAAACGCGGATGCGTTCGCCCGGATCGCACCACGCACGCATTGCCGCAGTGCGTGGCCGCATGCGAACTACCCCGTCGCCGAACCCGGTTCGCGCACGTAGTAGATGTCCCACTCCGCTTCGCCGGCGTGCACGAAGCCGTGCCGCGCATAGAAGCGGTTCGAATCGCTGCCGCGCAATGCGCCGACGCGAACAGGCACGCGCTGCGCGTCGGCTTCCGCAAAGATCCCGTGCAGCACGGTCGCGCCGATGCCCTTTCCCTGATGCTCAGGCACGATGTACAGATGGTCGAGCAGCCAGTGGCCCTCCTGCGGACGGATCACGAAAAAGCCCGCGTGCACGCCGTCGGCTTCGATGAAGCGGCACAGCGCCGGGTCGAACGACGCGAGAAAGCGCTCGCGCGCACGCTGCGGATCGAAGCGGCCGATACGCTCGAGGCTGTCGCGCATCGCGGCGATGCGGATGGCAACCAGCGTTTCGGCATCGGATCGGGTGGCGAGGGGATAGGTCAGGTTCATGGGCAAGCAGCACTCATGCAGAAAACGCCCGGCATCGCGGCGCGGCCGTCGAAGCTGTCTCGCTACGCCGGCCACCGGTCGACACGAACGATGTGCGTCAGGGCGTCTCGATGCCTTCTGCCCGCGTCGCCAGGAATCGCAGGTACTTGCCGTCCTCGTCCTCGAACAGCTCCGGCCCGCCGCCCGCGTAGGCGCGCATCAGCTCGTCGGCCGCGCGGTCGAGATTGCCGAGTTCGAACTGGCATTGGCCGAGCCGCAGGTGCAGGAACGGGTTGCCGATCGCGTTGGGGAAATGCATCGCCTCGCCGAGGTTGTCGCGTCCGGCCGCGTAATCCTCTTTCAGGAAATTCGCGTCGCCGATGGCGGCCATCAACCAGGTTCCGGCTTCCCAATTGGTCTTGGGTTCGGGAAGCAGGTCGAATCCCGCCCAGAATTTCGCCAGCGCGCCTTCGTAGTCGCCGTCTTCCATCAACGCATCGCCCTCGTCGCTCAGCGCGCCGATCCGCTCGTACAGCACGTTGTCCAGTTCTGCCATGTCGAATCCCTGTTCCCGAGTTGAAATCGGCCCGGTGCGGCCAGTGGTTGCGATACGATCGCGGTGATTGTGTGCAGTTTTGCCGTCCTGCCCGGTCATCCGGACGGCATTCATCCAGCATACCCGAGCCGTATGACGCGCGCGTCTCGACTTTCGGCGAGCGAACCTGTCCGGCGATTGCCCGACGATCGTCATCGCTGTCGTGCTCGTGAGTCCGACGAGGCGCGAATCCGGATGCTACGCTGGCAGATATCCGGAGTAGCCGTGCCCCGCCCGTTTGCGCGTCCGGCGCGACGATTCGCGGCGACGGTTCCTCATACGACTCGGCGATCTCATGCGCGTCACCACGCCCCCGAAAACGGCAGTGGTTGTGGCGCGCCAATCGCCGTGGCAGGATGCCGGGTTCGTTTGCTCAGTGAAAGGGAGCGGGAAGGGATGTTGTCTTGCCGATTGAGGTGGTACGCACTCGCGACGTCCGGCCTGCTGCGCCGGCATTGGCAGGCACTGCTCCTGCTGGCCATGCTGTTGCTGCCGGCGATGCCGGTGTTTTCGCAGACGCGCATCCTGGGTGCCCCGGTACTCGCAGCGCTGGCGCCGTCGCACGGCATCGAATGGCGGTACGCATGGGTGCACCTGCTCGAAGCCGTGGGCATCCTGTGGGTATTGGCGCAGCGTACCGCCATCACCGGAGGGCCGTTCGGCACCTTCCTTGCGTCGTTGCCGGTCCCCGATGGCCGCCGTCGTCTCGTCGACACCATCGTCGTGATCGTCGCGAGTACGCCGCTGCTGCTGCCCGTACTCGCCGCCGCAGTCGCACTCGCCTTTCTGCCGCAGAAGGCGATCAACTACCTGTTCGTTCTCGACCTGTTCCTGATTACGCTCGGATGGCAACTGACCGCGCTGTCGCGCAATACGCGCAACGCAATCGCGTTGATGGTTGCCAATGTCTTCCTCGTCGGCGGCTTTCATGCCGAGGGCGCGTTACGTCCGGTGTTGCTGGCCGTGCCGTTGTTGCTCGCCGCATTCGCGATCGCACATACCGCCCCTGCGTCGACCGCTCGCTCGCGAGCCCCGGGGGCGTTCGCGCGACGCGTCATGGATTCCATCCGCACCCGCGTGCGGAATGGACTTTCGCCCATGGCCAGGCTGCAAATCGGCATCCTGCGGGACCGTGCCGCAAGCACCGTCGGACACTGCCTGATGATGGGCGCAGTCACGGCCTCCGCCTGCTTCCTGCTCGCACTCTGGGGGTTCGACAAGCGCGCCGTTCCGCTGACGTTGATGGCGCAGGCGGCCATTGCACTGATCGCGGCGACGACCTATCGCGATTTGCGGGCGGCTCACCTGCATGCGGCTCACTTCATCCAATCGTTGCCGATGTCTGCTTTCGCGAAGCGCCGCGCCGACGGGTTGACCGTCGCCGCGCTGGCGTTGCCGTTCGCCGCCGTCGCACCGCTGCTTCTGGCGATGCATGGCGTGCTGTCATCGCAGATGGCGATGGCGCTCGTGGGCTCGGGCGCACCGCTCCTCGCATTACACTATCTGCCGCAACGCTACGCGTCCCGACAATCCGTGTTGCTGGGCCTCCTGCTGTCCATCGTCTGGGTCGCGCTCACCTGGCAAATTTTCGTTTGATCACCCGATCCATGCTCCGCTTCGACAATCTCGGCAAGCGCTACGACAAGCGCGTCATCTTCCAAGGGCTCAACTATGCATCCGGTGCCGGATGCGTCGCGCTGTGCGACGAAAACGGCAGTGGCAAATCGACGTTGCTCGCGATTCTCGCCGGCACCCTCGACGCCGATGAAGGCGAGGTATGGCTCGGCGGCCATTCGCTGCGCACCGCGCCGCTCGACGCGAAATCCGCGCTGGCGTACGTGCCCGACGATTGCCTGGCCTATCCGTTCCAGACCGGTCGCGAGTTTCTCGATCTCGTGGCGGCCGCCAAGAAGACCGTCGTCGATACCCGCACGCTCGAGCTGGCGGATCGATTCGGGCTTGCCCCGCATATGGAGAAGCGTTTCGAGCAGATGTCGCTCGGCACGCGCAAGAAGCTGTTCCTGACGGCGACGACGCTCGGCACGCCCACCGTCGTGATCGCCGACGAACCGGGCAACGGGCTCGACGCTGCGTCGCGTGCGGTGCTGATCGACCTGTTCAAGACATTGGCCAAAGACCGGGCTGTCTTTTTTTCGAGTCACGATCCGGCGCTGGCGCGCGCGTGCGACGCAAGGACCACCAGTTTCGCGGAGCTTGGATTCGCTGGATAGACGGGATCGTCGCCAGCGCAGTCACGGGGAAGGATCGGGTGTGACTGCTGGTCGGAGGGGGATCGGCGCACCGACAATCGATCGCCGTCATTTTCCGGAAGGAAGTGCGAAACGGACCATCCCGCCCCGCACTTCCGTGAATTTCCCGATGCACATGTCCGGCGTGCCGGGCCCCGATCAACCGACTGTCCGACACCCCAGCCGGTTATCGTTCGACCCGCGCACGCGCCCGAACACGCGCCTCGTCAGGCCTTCAACGCGCCGAACACCTCGTCCAGCATCTTCTTCGCGTCGCCGAACAGCATCCGGTTGTTGTCCTTGTAGAACAGCGGATTGTCGACACCCGCATAGCCGGACGCCATGCTGCGCTTCATCACGATCGAGGTCTTCGCCTTCCACACCTCGAGCACCGGCATGCCGGCGATCGGGCTGCCCGGATCTTCCTGCGCCGCCGGGTTCACGATGTCGTTCGCGCCGATCACCATCGACACGTCGGCTTCGGGGAAATCGCCGTTGATCTCGTCCATCTCCATCACGATGTCGTAAGGCACCTTCGCCTCGGCGAGCAGCACGTTCATGTGCCCCGGCATGCGGCCGGCCACCGGATGGATCGCGAAACGCACGTCGACGCCCTTCTCGCGCAGTACCTTCGTGAGTTCGTGCACGGTGTGCTGGGCTTGCGCCACGGCCATCCCGTACCCCGGCACGATGATCACGCTCTTGGCATCGCGCAGCAGCTCGGCCGTCTCCAGCGCGCTCACCGCCACCACTTCGCCGGCCGGCTGCGCACTGCCGTTCGCCGCTGCGGGCGCACCGCTGCCGGTACCGAAGCCGCCCGCAATCACGCTGATGAAGTTGCGGTTCATCGCGCGGCACATGATGTACGACAGGATCGCACCCGACGAACCCACCAGCGCGCCGATCACGATCAGCAGGTCGTTGCCGAGCATGAAGCCGGTGGCCGCCGCCGCCCAGCCCGAGTAGCTGTTGAGCATCGACACCACGACGGGCATGTCCGCGCCGCCGATCGCCATCACCATGTGCACGCCGAACAGCAGCGACACCACCGTCATCACGATGAGCGGCGTCATGCCATCCTGGACCGTCTCCGCGTGCAGGAACGCGCGGCCGAACACGATCACCACCACCAGCGCGGCCAGGTTGAGCCAGTGCCGTGCCGGCAGCAGCAGCGGCTTGCCGCCGATCTTGCCGGAGAGCTTGCCGAACGCAATGACCGAGCCCGCGAAGGTCACCGCACCGATCAGGATGCCGACGTAAATTTCCACTTCGTGGATCGCGTGCTCGGCGCCCGTGAACTGCACCGACGTATCGATATAGCTCGCGAAGCCCACCAGGCACGCCGCCAGGCCGACCAGGCTGTGCATCAGCGCAACCAGCTCGGGCATCTGCGTCATCTGCACCTTCTTCGCCGCGTAGAGGCCGACGGCGCCGCCGACGACCAGCGCGGCCACGATGTACGGAATGCCCTCGGCCGACACGCGCGGGCCGAGTACCGTGGCGAGCACGGCGATCAGCATGCCGATCATGCCGAGCAGGTTGCCGCGGCGCGCGGTCTCGGGATTGGCCAGCCCGCCGAGGCTGAGGATGAAGAGGATGGCCGCGCCGATATAGGAGACGGTAGTCAGATTGGAAGTCATTGTGGTCGTCTCCTTACTTGCGGAACATCGCCAGCATGCGTCGCGTCACCGCGAAGCCGCCGAACATGTTGACGGCCGTGAGCGTCAACGCGCCCACCGCCAGGCCCAGGATCAGCCCTGACGGACGGCCCTCCGCCGCCGCGTCGCCCAATGGCGGCGCGACCTGCACCAGCGCGCCGATCGCGATGATCGACGAGATCGCATTGGTGACGCTCATCAGCGGCGTGTGCAGCGACGGCGTGACGTTCCAGATCACCATGTAGCCGATGAAGCAGGCCAGCACGAACACCGTGAAGTGCGCCAGGAACGTGGCCGGCGCGAACTGGCCGACCAGCAGGAACGCCAGTGCGCCGACGGCAAACACGATCGCGAGCGACTTGGCCGACATCGGCGCGCCGCTGCCGTGGCCATGCCCCTTGGATGCGGCTGCCGCGACCGGCGCCGCGGCGGGTTTCGGTGCGGCGGCCGGCTGCTGGATCGGCGGCGGCGGCCAGGTGACGTTGCCTTCCTTGATGACCGTGAGGCCGCGGATCGCGTCGTCGTTGAAGTCGACGTCGATCGTGCCGTCCTTGCCTTTGCACAGCTCCTCGACCACGCGCAGCAGGTTGGTCGCATACAGCGTCGACGACTGCCGTGCCAGACGCGACGCGAGATCCGTGTAGCCGACGATGGTCACGCCGTGGCGGACCACCGCCTCGCCCGGCACCGTCAGCTCGCAGTTGCCGCCTTGCTCGCCGGCCATGTCGACGATCACGCTGCCCGGCTTCATCGATTGCACCATCTCGGCCGTGATCAGCTTCGGCGCCGGCTTGCCGGGAATCAGCGCGGTCGTGATGATGATGTCCGCTTCCTTGGCCTGCTGCGCGTACATCGCGCGCTGCGCCTGCTGGAAGCCTTCGCTCATCACCTTCGCGTAACCGCCGCCGCCCGAGCCTTCTTCCTCGTAGTCGACCTTGACGAATTCGCCGCCCAGCGACTTGACCTGGTCGGCCACTTCCGCGCGCGTGTCGTTGGCGCGCACGATCGCGCCGAGGCCCGCGGCCGTGCCGATCGCCGCGAGGCCGGCGACGCCCGCGCCGGCGATGAACACCTTGGCCGGCGGCACCTTGCCCGCGGCCGTGATCTGCCCGTTGAAGTAACGGCCGAACGCATGGGCCGCCTCGATGACGGCGCGGTAGCCGCTCACGCCGGCCATCGACGTGAGTGCATCCATCTTCTGCGCACGCGACAGCGTGCGCGGCAGCGAATCGATCGCCAGCACCGTGGCCCGCTTCGCGGCCAGCTGCTGCATCAGTTCAGGGTTCTGCGCCGGCCAGACGAAACCGATCAGCGTGCCGCCCTCGCGCATCAGCGCGACTTCCTCGCTGCTCGGCGGACGCACCTTGAGGACGATATCGCTGCGGCCCCATAGATCGGCAGCCGTCGCCACGACTTCGGCCCCGGCCGTACGGTAGTCGTCGTCGCTGAAGTTCGCACCGGTGCCGGCACCGCTTTGCACGGCCACCGAGAACCCGAGCTTGATCAGCTTTTCGACCACGTCGGGAACGGTCGCTACGCGCCGCTCCTCGTGGGCCGTCTCCAGAGGGACCCCAATCTGTAATGTCATATCCTGAACTGTCAGTAGTGGCCGTCGCAAGGAGTTACGGCCTGCGTTTCACGTCACCCAACTCGATCCATCCGTGTACGACTTTGCTTCGCGCGCAGCTTGGCACTGCCGCGCGGATTGCACAAACGGTCCATCCTCTAATTGATCGCCTTGTCAGATCAACCCGGTTCATGCTGTTGTCTGATTTTCCAGACGAATATCCGGCCTCTGTTCCGATCGGATCAGAACTGCGAAGCATATCCCGTGCCAGAGTCCTCCCGAAATTTATATTTTGAATCGACGCGCATTCAATCCATGAATCCCCTGTCTGGACACGACGAGCCAGCCACCTCCCGTTCATTCGCCGGAGCCGCCTCGCTCGCCGTCTAGACCCGCGCCAAGCGGCGCTCCATCTTCACGATCTCGAGTTCGACCTGGCTTCGCCCGTGCGAAAAACGCCCCTGCCCGACGACCTCGAACCCGTGTCGCTCATAGAAAGCCCGGGCGTTCGTGGTGGCTTCGAGATACGCACGCGCATGGCCGCCGTTCGCGATCTCCGAGACCGCATGCGCGAGCAGCATGGCGCCAACGCCGCCTCCCGCAGAATGGCCACGGACGAACAGCTTGGTGACCTCGTCGCCGGCCGTCTCGACGAAGCCGCAGAGTCCGCCGTCGTCGGCAACCCAGATCGAGCCATCGGTGATGGCGGCCAGGTACATCGAAGGATCACGCCCGTCCAGCCAGCCTTCGATCTGTTGCTGCGTGTAATGACCGGCACAAAGATTGACGACCGAGTCGCGATGTACCGCGTAGATGTCTCCCACGTCTTTTGCGACGGCGGCCCGAATCACCGGGGAATTCATTCGATTGGCTCCCTGAGGCACGTAGTTCGAGTTGTGCAAGACTGCTGATTTTTTGACGCCACGACAGCGAGACCTCGCGGCAGGAATCGGTTTCATCGCGCGTCCCCCGTTCGCGGGCACGATGCGATGTGTCGCGCCACGACGACGCATGCTGCGTCGCCGGGGATCTTCCGAGCGACCGAGTTTAAACGAGGATGCGGCGTATTCCGGTAAAACCCCGCAACACTCACCCACGCGCGGCGTCGACATGGGCACGTATACGGCGCGCGCCATCCTCCGGCGTGCATGTCGACGTATCGATGCGCATCGCGCGAGGCCGCGAACAAGCCGCTATCCGAACCGGGATCGCGCCATTCCGCCGCGTCGATCCGATCTCGCTCGTTCGCGCCGTTCAAGCCTGCCGCGCTAAATCAGCTCGGCGACGCGCACGATGACGAGCGCGGCCGGAACGAGCAGCGCCTGCGCGCACAACGTGCCGAGCACGCGCGCCCCCGCGAGTGTCGTGATGGCCCGCCGGAAGCTGTTTTCCGAGATCCGCCCTTCGATCACGTCGTCGGTCATGACGGAAACCTGCGGGTCGATGACGACCGCCAGCACGACGGTCGCGAAACCGTTGATGACGGACGACAGGTTCGCGCATGTCACTCTCAGGTCGGGCTTCAGGTAGCCCGCATACAACGACGCGAACACGCCGACCGTCCAGATCGCCATCGCGGCGACATTCAACGCGATGACGCGCCACGACACACCGGCATTCGCGGTCAGTTGCGTCACGTTCTGGCTCGAAGGCAGTCGTGCGCCGACGCGCAGATAGTTGATACCCGCACGACTGCACGCGTGCAGCAGCAGTCGGGGAATCGAGCGGTTCGCCTGGAAGTGTTCGACCGCGCGACTGAAATAACGCTGGAACGTCGGAATCAGAAATGTTCCGACAATGGTCGCCACGGTTGCGGACAGCAGGAACCACCGGAAGTCGGTCAGCAACCCGCTCCCCATCCGGTGCGCGATGTCCATTTCAACCCGTTTCGCGATGAACGGCCCCTGAAAGGAGTTGGCCGTTCGGGACACCAGCGCGATGATCCCGAACAACGAGAACGACAACGCGATGCGACGGGTGCGCACGCCGGCGATCCGCACGGCATAAGCCAGTGTCGCGATCACATGGATGACGAAGGTAAGCCCGCAGATGATCCAAAGCTGACTGTCCATGCTGATGCTGCGTGCGTGACGGGACACCGAGTGTACCCGAGCCCCGCCCGCGCCCGGCGCATCGACTTGTGAGGAAACGCTGCGGCGATGGCCGCTGCGCGATGCGCATCACGCGCGGCTGCGACGCGCCAATCCCCGCGCTTCATCCAGCATCCATGTCGCGAATGCCTGCAACGGCCCGTCGGCCAGTTCGATCGGCTCGGGCAGGACGAGGCAGAAGTTTTTCGTCACCGCCTTGCCCGCCGGCCACGGCGCGACCAGCCGGCCCTGCTCGAGCTCCGCGTCGATGTAAAGGCGCGGCACCAGCGCGACACCCAGGCCGGCCAGCGCCGCTTCGATCAGCATCGAATGAAGGTCGTAACGCGCGCCGACCGCCGAATTGGTCAGCACGATGCCGGACTCCTGCGCATAAGCCTGCCACGCGTCCGGGTTTTGTCGCCGGTGAAGTCGCGGCAGTGCATCCAGCGACGGATTCGCCCCGGCACCGGCGAGCAGCGCCGGACTGCAGACGGGCACCAGCACTTCCTCCAGCAGCGGATGCAGATGCATCCCCGCCCATGCCGGATGCTCGAAATGAATGGCTGCGTCGAAACCGCTCCCGGCCAGCAGGAACGGCTCCATCCGCTCGGCGATATGCACGGTGATGTTCGGATGCCGGTCCTGAAAGCGTTTCAGACGGGGGATCAGCCAGCGGGTGGCGAAGGTTGGAATGGCGGCGATATCGATGCTCGCGCCTTCGATCGGCTGCCCCATCAGGTACAGGCTGTCCCGTTCCAGCCGATCCAGGATCTCGCGCACCTGCACCGCGTATCGCGCCCCGTTCGGCGCCAGCCGCACCCGGTTGCCGATCCGCTCGAACAGCGTGACGCCCAGGAACGCCTCCAGCCGGCCGATCTGGCGACTGACGGCGCCCTCGGTCCGTGCCAGTTCCTCGGCGGCTCGGGCAAAGCTGCCGTGTCGGGCCGCGGCTTCGAACGCCTGGAGCGCGGAATTGCTTGGGATCTTGCGGGGCATGGGCGCCTTGTTGGTCAGGGTGTGCGCGCCATCAGCTTGATCAAATGTCACTGAAGGCTGACTTTATTTCGTTTTATGGGGCGGAAATGCGAGCTTAGCATTACGTTACCGCACTGAACATCGCGCGTTCGCAGATGGATGTGCGCCCTGCTCAAAGGACGATCCGATGATCTACACCGTGGAATGCAGCTTCGCCGACCTCGACAGCGAAGCCGAATGGAACGACTTCTACAGCCTCGACAAGCTGCCCGCCCTGATCTCGGTGACGGGGTTTCATACGTCGCAGCGGTTCAAGGCGATCAACGGCGGTTGCCCTGTCTATCTGGCGGTCCACACGATCGACGGCCTCGACGTGCTGACCGGCGACGAATATCGCCGGAAAGGCGGTGGCAATTTCGCGAAATGGCAGCAACACATCACCGACTGGCATCGGAATCTCTACAGCGATATCGGTCTTGCCCCGGCGGTGAAGGACGGTGAACGCCTCGCGCTTTGTGCCGACGGTCCCGATCCGCTGATTCGGTTGGGCCTCGCACCGCTCGCCATGCAGGCCGTTGCGCTGGAGAAGTCGCCGGCGCGACGCTGGCTCGCCGTCGTGCCGCGGAATAGCGCGCTGCGTGTCAACGCACTCCCGGAAGGCATTCACCTTTACTCGCCGATGACGGCGCAGCTGACAAGCGCACGCGCCGTTTCGGCGGCTCAGGAGTAGACCGCGATGCCGAACGTCACTTTCTCGATCGATGCGAAGCGGATGCCGGCTGACGAGCGTCTTGCCGAGTTGTCGCGCGACTGCGTCGAGCTGTGTACGCATGTGCTTGAAGCGGAGCTCAAGAACGTCCACATCATTTTTCTGGACGCTCGCCATGGGCATGGACATCCCGTGTTCGCGGACATCCGGTATCGCGTCGGGGCGTCTCGTACACCCGCGGTCATGGAGCGGTTCATGGCAGCGCTGGATCAGGCGATCGTTCAACGCACCGGTCTCACCGCGCGCATTCGGTGTTTTGGTTACACCGCATCGAACATTCACGCTCGCAATTAGCCGATTCGGAGAAACATGATGTCCACGCTTACCTTTCCCGCTCAGCAAGTCGGGGATTTCACGATTACTGCCATCAGTGATGGATATCTCACTGCCAGCCTCGACTTTCTGTCGAATATCGATTCGTCCGACGCGGCAAGAATTCAGCGCGATGCCGGTCGGAAAGAGCCTGCCGCCGTGCATATCAATTGCTACGTCGTGCGCGGAGCGGGTCGTACCGTTCTCATTGACGGTGGGGCCGGCGGGTTCAAGCAATGGGGAGGCCAACTCCGAACGAACCTGGTGCTTGCCGGTATCGAGCCCGCAGCGATCGACACGATCCTGCTCACCCACGCGCATCCCGATCATGTCGGCGGACTGGTGAACGATGCGGGACAGGTCGCGTTCCCGAATGCGGAACTGGTTGCGCATCAGCGAGAGGTCAGGTTCTGGCGGGACGACGGCAATCTGAGTCGCGCCAGTGAGCGGGCACGCGGCAACTTTGCGAAGGCACGTCAGGTATTCGATGCCTATGGCGACAGGCTTCGTCGGTTCGAAGACGGACACGTGCTCCCCGGTATCCGCGCGCTCCCCCTGCCGGGGCACACCGATGGACACACCGGATATGTTCTCGAGTCCCGCGATCAGGGCCTGCTTGTGTGGGGCGACGTGGTGCATTTCCCGCATATCCAGATACAGCGGCCGGATGTATCGATTGCCTTCGATCACGATGCATCGCTGGCAACTGCCACGCGGTCACGGCTTCTGGATCAGGTCAGCTCGGAGGGGCTGTTGATCGCCGGCATGCATCTGGGGGAACTCGGGTTCGCACGTATCAAGCGGACGGGCAGTGGGTATGGGTTGCTTTACGAGAACGCAGGCTGAAGCCCAACGTGCACTGACCTGCGATGCCACCACCTGACGACGAGATGCATGAGTCACTCGTTTGACCGAGTGGCGTTTTTTGAGGGTTATACGACCTTTGAGCCATACGCTTCGCGTTCCATACTTGGCGTGGAAGATCAAGCCGTGAACAGCACATAAACGCACTTGCGTTTTGAACTGACGGCCTGATCCATCACGACGAAGAAAGGAGCAGAAGATGAGGCTTAAAAACAAGTCGGCGTTAATCACCGGTGGTACCAGCGGCATCGGTCTTGCCACCGCGAAGCTGTTCATTGCGGAAGGCGCACGCGTAGCGGTGACGGGGCGCGACGACGCCGTGTTCGAGCGCGTGAAGGCCGAGCTTGGCGAGCATGCGCTCGTTCTCAAGGGCGACGTCCGTTCGATCAAGGACATGCGGGCGATTGCCGCCGAGGTAAAAGAGCAGTTCGGCGGCCTGGATATCGTGTTCGCGAACGCCGGCTGGGCGTTCCCGTCCGCCGTCGGCGACATCGACGACGCACTCTATGACGAGATCATGGACATCAACGTCAAGGGCGTGGTGTTCACGCTTCAGGCGGTGCTGCCCGACTTGCGGGAAGGCGCGTCGTTCATTCTCAATACCTCGTTCGTCGCGCAGACCGGCAAACATGGCATCTCGTTGACTGCGGCAGCGAAGGCCGCCGTGCGGTCGCTTGCACGCAGTTGGTCCTACGAGTTTCTCGACCGGAAAATCCGCTTCAACGCGATCGCGCCCGGCGCGATCGACACGCCGCTGCTCAGCAAGTGGGGCATGCCGGACGAATGGGTGCGCGACCGCAAAGCCGAGTTCGCCGAAACCATTCCGGTCGGCCGCCTGGGCAAGGCCGAGGACATCGCCAGCGCGGCACTCTATCTCGCCAGCGACGAATCCTCGTACGTCGTCGGCACCGAACTGGTCGTCGATGGCGGTGCTTCGCAGCTTTAAGCCTGCGATTACCGACTCCAGAGCCCCGCACATCATCGCGGCTCATCCACACATCCGATCTCACGTCCGCCACGCGTTTCGTCGCGGCGGCTATTCCATCCGGCCCAGCCTGGTTGCGCTCGCGGAGGGGCCGAAGTGCAAGGAGAAATGATCTTGACCGACAGTCACGATAACAATGCGTCCGGACAGCCGCTCACCCAAGCAGGTCGTTCGCGCCGAGACATGCTCAAGTTTGGCGGCGTTGCCACGCTTGGTGCCGTCCTGGGTGGCGGCGCCCTGCTTGGGCACGCCACCCCTGCTCTTGCGCAGGCAGGCAGCGAAGGGGTACTTGCGCCGAGCGACCCGCTCAACATCCTGATCGTCAATTACGACGGCGGGACGCTGCTCGACTTCGCCGGCCCCAGCGAGATCTTCCATCGACTCCCGAATACGAACGTTCGCTACGCAAGCCTCAATGGCGGCAACGTGACACTCGAATTCGGCGTCGTGTACGGCAAGACCGAACGGCTGGCCGATATCGACAAGACGGACGTGCTCCTGGTCCCCGGCGGGTCCGATCTGTCGGCGCCGATGCGCCCCGCGTATCAAGCGCAGATCCGGCGTCTGGCAGAAAGCGCCAGGCACGTGACGTCGGTGTGCAACGGATCGCTCGTGCTCGCCGCAACGGGCATTCTCAAGGGCAAGCGCAGCGCCTGCCATTGGGCGTTCGTCAACAAGCTGGCCGAATATGGCGCCATTCCCGTGCCCGATCGCTTCGTCGAGGACGACAACGGCCGGTTCATGAGCGGCGGCGGCGTGACGGCGGGCATCGACTTCGCACTTCGCGTCGCGGCGAAACTGCGCGGCCGGCAAGCCGCCGAATTCACGCAACTCGTGATCGAATACGATCCCGCGCCGCCGTTCCACTCCGGTCATCCGCGAGATGCGCAGCCGGAAGTGATCGCGATGGTCGACAAGGAACTGCCCGGCGCATCCAGGGGGCTCGCACGCATCCCGGGCGTTCGTTGAAACGCCTGCAGACAATGTGAGCAAGGCCATCTGCGGGCCTCGATGAACACCGTAGCCGACCTTGCCTGCTCCACCTTGAAGTATTCGCAGTCCTCTCAATTCAAGCCATGTCCGGAAATCACTCGATGCAACAGAATCGTGTTTTCACCGCTGCTCTTGCGGCCTGCGTCACCTATTTCGCGTTTGCAGCGCCGGCCACTGCCGGTGGTTCGCCACGTCCGCCCGAAGCGGCCATCAAAGCCGAGAATGCGCGATGGGCGGATGCCTTTGCGCGAGGCGACTACGAGGCGATCGGCCGCCTCTACACCAACGACGGCACGCTCTTGCCGCCCGGAGGCGACAAGGTCACGGGCAGCAGCGCGATCGTCGGGTACTTCACCAACGGGTATGCCGGGTCAAAGCCAGCCACCGTCTCGTTCAGCAATTACGAGTTCTACGGTAATGACCGGATGGTGACGGAGGTTTCGGATGCGGAGATCCACGACCACGATGGCAAGCTCAAATACCGCGGCAAGCAGATCCTCGTTTTTCTGAAGCAGGGCGGCGCCTGGAAGTTGCACCGCGACATGTGGAACGACTATGGTCCGCTGAAATCGGACGACCATTGATCGTCTGGCGAAACGGATCGTGACGCACCCGATGCGCCACCAAGCCGTCAGACGGACGTTGGCCACACAGCGCGCTGATCGGCCGGCGGTCGATCAACGCGCTCCGTTCGATCGGCTCTCGCGTCGAATCGCTTGCGGCGGGTGCCCATGCAGCTTGATGAAGGCCCGCCGCATCCGCTCCGGATCGGTGAATCCGACAGCCAGCGCAATCTGTTCGATCGGTTCGCTGCCACCCTGCAGACGCAGCCGCGCCGCTTCGACGCGCAAGCGCTCGACTGCCTTCGCAGGTGTTTCACCGGTTTCCCGGCGAAATGCGCGCCCGAACTGCCGCAAGCTCAATCGTGCGGCATCGGCGAGCCGCTCGACAGGCAACGCTTCGGCCAGATGTTCCCGGGCAAAATTCAGCGCGATGCGGATACGATCGGATTCCGGCTCCATCTGCGACATCGCCGAGAATTGCGACTGCCCTCCCGGCCGACGATACGGAACGACCAGCAGCCTCGATACAGCGCGCGCCACCTCCGAGCCCATGTCTCTTTCGATCATGCCGAGCGCGAGATCGATTCCGGAGGCGATGCCCGCCGATGTCCAGATACGGCCCGCTTCGATATAGATGCTATCGCTCTCGACCTTGATGCGAGGGAAGCGCGACTGCAGTTGACCCGCGTATCGCCAGTGCGTCGTCGCTCTCAAGCCGTCCAGCAAACCGGTTTCCGCAAGCAGAAACGCCCCCGTACACACGCTCGCCACCCGCGCGGCCCTGGCGCCGAGTTTTCTGGCTGCGGCGATGTTCTCCGATGTCTGCATCGGATCGACGTCACCGCCCACGAAAACGACCGTGTCGAACGTGCGCCTTCCGATCGGCTTCGTCTCGATCGAAACGCCCGTATTGCCCGGAACCGCGCCGCCGGGCTGCGAGACGACATGGAGGTCATAGGGCGTATGGCCCGCGGCCGTGGCCACCTGATTGAAGGCCGACAGTGGCCCCGCAAGATCAAGCGCATCGTAGCCGCGACAGACGAAAAATCCGATTCGATGCATGACGAAGTCGTTGACTGAAAGACCCGGTGAAAAACCCGGAAAGTCGCATTTTATCGGGAACCCTCAAATAGCGCCATTCGACCCGAAAAGAGGGAAAAACGTCGTTGACGTTCTGATCGATTGTCCGTACGACAAGATGCCCGGAACAGCACCGACATGTTTCCCACTGAGGAATCGACTCATCAGCTACGCTGCAGGTTTCGCCAACGCGTTCCACCCGCAACTTTCCGACTGAGCCACCTCAAAACATGCACGGTACAGAATTGAAGGTCGCCTCGCTGCCCCATCGGTTTCTCGACGCAGCGCTCGCCTTGCTCAATTCGGCGTTCGAGCAAGACCCTACGCTTGGTTGGTGTTTGTTCGCCGAAAGTCCGGGATTCGATGAGCGCCGGACACATTATCTCGGGAGCTACCTGAAGTATCACTACGATGCAGGCATGCCGGCTTTGGGTGCCTGGCGAAATGACGACCTCGTAGCGGTCAGCTACTTTGCACCAGCATCCAGCTGCGAATCGCCCCACCCGCTCGCAGCGCTGGGGCGCGACATCGCGACGGGTTGTGGCACGTCATCGTTGAGCCGGATCGATTTGCTTCGCGAGACTCCGCCCGTGAATTCCCTGGATACGGATTGCAGCCGGATTGAATTCATTGGCGTATCGCCGGGTCGGCAAGGCGAAGGAATTGGATCGGCGCTTCTGAGTGCGACGTTGTCACATCTTCGAGACATCGATCCGTCGGGGAAAATATCGTTGGAAACGGGAGAGCCGCGCAATATCCCGTTCTACGAACGTCATGCGTTTTCAGTCAGGGAGCGCAGGGAATATTCCGGACTGACGCAATACCGGTTGCAGACCATCTAGCCCCTGACATCGGCCGGACCGGGATGGGAACCCGCCCTGCCCACCCTACTCCGTATTCACCTTCCGCCACTGCATCGGCGACATCTCGTACCGCCCGCGAAACGCCCGACTGAACGCTGCTTCGGACGTATACCCGACCCGGCCGGCGATATTCGAAATCGGCGCGCGGCTGTACCGCAACAACTCCGCCGCCCGATCCAGGCGCCAGGTCGTGAGATAGCTCAACGGCGCCTGCCCGACGACACGCTGGAACCGGTCCGCAAAGGCCGAGCGCGACAGGTTCGACAACTCGGCGAGATCGCTGACGCTCCACGCACGCCCAGGATCCGCATGAATCGCGGACATCGCCGGGTTGATCCGGCTATCGATCGCGCCGGACAACCATCCGTGCCCTGCCGAGCCCTCCGTCGCCCAGGTGCGCAGCAACTGGACGAAGATGACATCCAGCAATCGGGAGATCATCGCGGCGGCGCCCGCGCGCGGACTCAACGCCTCGTCGAGGATGAAATGGCAGCTCAGCTCCAGCCACTCGAACGGCCGCTCCCGCAACCCTTTCAGCACCAGCACCGGCGGCAGCACGGACAGCAACCGTTGCGACAGCACACCGTCGAACCCGAAGTCGCCGCACAGCCAGGTGGTGTCGCCGCTCCCGATCGTCAGGCGCTCACGGTCGTAGTACTGTGGGGCGAGATCCGTGACGAGACGCGCAGAGCGGCCCGGCCGGTCGGAGATGACATGGCCGTGACCATGCATCAGCATGACCAGGTCTCCCTGCGACGCGTGGTATCGCTCCTCCAGCCCCTCCACTTCGATCGCCACACTGCCGCTGCGGATGATATGCAAACGATACTTTCCGGCAGGAAAGCGCAATCCGAAAGGCGCCGACGCCGCGCACGTGAAGACCGTATTGCCGCGAATGCGAATCAGCTCCAGCACGTCGGAAAAGGCATCCCGCTTGAAGGCGAACGGATCTGCGTCATCGTCCAGCGCCGTCGGCGTTTGAGCAAAGAATTCCGGCTTTTTGGCCATGTCGCGTACTCGGATGGTCTTTATGATGGACACATCATTCACGCTGAACGATGCCGGTGTCAAAGGCTATTCTCAAGGTGCACGGCACACGGCAACCGCGTAGTACCCGTTGTGTCGTTGCTGCCGGGCACGGGGCTGACGGATCCGGAAATACCGAGGTCTCACGGGCGTGATGTTCGTCATCCAGCGATCACAGGAGCAAGGATATGAATCCGGAAACGCGTACCGACACAGTTGTACTGATTCACGGTCTGTGGATGACACCGTTGTCGTGGGAACATTGGGTCACGCGCTACGAGCAGCGCGGCATGCGCGTCATCACGCCGGGATATCCGGGCGTCCAGCCGGGTACGGCCGGCGTCGAGGCGCTCCGCCGCGACCCGTCGCCGCTGGTGAATCTGGGCGTGCGCGAGATCTTCGATCACCTGGCCCGGACCATCGCGGCACTCGACACGAAGCCGATCATCATGGGGCACTCGTTCGGCGGCGCATTCGCGCAGCTTCTCCTCGACGCGGGCTACGGCTCGGCCGGTGTCTCGATCGACGGCGCTGCGGTGAAGGGCGTGTGGGCGCTGCCGTTCAGCGAGATCAAGGCAACGTTCCCGGTGCTGCGCAATCCGGCCAACCTGCATCGTGCGGTGCCCATCACCGAGAAAGACTTTCACTATGCATTCACGAACAACCTGAGCCTCGAGGAATCGAAGCGGGTTTATGACCGCTACGCGGTACCCGTGTCGGGGCGCATCCTGTTTCAAGGCGGATTCGCGAACGTCAACCCGAATGCCCCGACGCGCTACAACTTCGCAAACGACGATCGCGCACCGCTGCTCTTTATCGCCGGCGGCAACGACCACATCCTGCCGCCGGCCGTCCAGCGCGAGAATTTCGAAAGGAATGCGAAGGGCTCACGGGCGATCTCGGCGTACAAGCTGTTTGCCGGCCGCAGTCACTACACCTGTGGCGAGAAGGGCTGGGAGGACGTCGCGGACTTCGCACTCGACTGGGCGCTGGCGCCTGCGGCGGGGGATCTCGGCAAGAGCTGAGTTGCCCACCCATCGCACATCACCGGCTGCGGCGACGAATCCGCCCGCTCGCGTTCAACAACACGACCGGGCGGCCAATGCTGTCTGCAAATCGTGCCGTCGCCTGACTTGCAAAATCCCGCTATCACCACTTCGACCCGTCCCGCTTCGCTCGCCTGACGTTCATTCGTGATCGGTTCAGTGAACGGGACGATCCATTCGCGTTCCGTTTTCAGTGCGCGAGTTGCGTGTCGGCAGAAATTGCGCTGGATTGCCCCATCCCGGCACCCACGACCACGGGTGCAGGTCGGGCAATCCCTCCTGGCACGCGTCACGCGCACCCGCTTACACGGCCTTGGCAAGCTCCGCATCGATGGCCGCGACCAACTTCGGGTCGTCAGCGGCCGTGTCGGGCGAGAAACGCGCGACCACTTCGCCCGAACGGCTCACGAGAAACTTCTCGAAGTTCCACAGCACCTCGGGCGCCGGGTTCGGTTGAATACCGTAGCCTTCGAGGCGCGCACGGAACGGGCCGTCACCGGTCGCCTGCGGCTGCGCGTGGGTGAGCGAGCGATAGAGCGGATGCTGGTCGTCGCCGATCACGGAGATTTTCGAGAACAACGGAAACTTCACGCCGAAGGTGCCGGTGCAGAAAGACTGGATTTCCGCGTCGGTGCCCGGCTCCTGGCCCTTGAAGTTGTTGGCGGGGAACGCCAGCACTTCGAGGCCTTCGGCGCGCCTGCCTTCGTAGAGCGCTTCAAGACCTTCGTATTGCGGCGTCAGCCCGCATTTGGACGCCACGTTCACCACCAGCAGCACTTTGCCTTCGTAGGGGCGCAGGGTTGTCTGCGCACCGTCGATGGCGTTGACAGGAATATCGTAAATCGTGCTCATGTCTGCATCCTTCAATTGATCAAATTGATTGGCGAACCGCCGGGGCCGCGGTGTATCGCGTTCATTGGCAAGCCTGGCACGGCGTCGGCAAAGGCGCGCTATCGACGCTCGTGATCTGCCCGTAGCAGAGCCCTATCCTACTGCGATCAGTCAACTTCCTGCTTGCAGGCACGGGCCGCAGGTCAAACAGGCAGCCTCGAAAGACGCCCGACTTCGATACCCCGGCTGAGCGCCCGCATCAGCACCGCCTTGTTGCCGGGGCAAGCCATCCGCGGATGCGGCGCGTGGCGATATTCGAACCGTGGTCAGACTTCCGAACGCTCTACGACCACCTCACTGATTTGAAGCACGGGTTGTATATCCGTGTAATTGGCGATGTCGGCCATGATCTCCTGCGCGTGCGGGTCGCGGGCCGCCTCGAAAGCTTCGACAGAGGTGCAGACGAAGTCGCACTTGGCCACGTAAACAGGATCAGTGCCCGCAGCACCGCCTGCGATGCCCTTGTCCACCGTGTAGTACAGACATGCAGTGCCGAGCCGCTGCTTCACCATCGGCATGTGCCTCTCGCGGTAGTAAGCATGATCGAATCGTGCGCCGGCGGCGTACGGGTACATGACACTGACTTTGATCATCGGGTTCTCCTGTTGCTGCACGGTAATCGAGGCGCCGCCGCCCGCGAGACGACATCGAGGTCGCCCAAGGGTCAGAGATCTCCGCGCACTTCACCGGTTCCCAGTGCGCTCCGCTGCCGGTTGACTTCCGCCCAAAGCTCATCGCTGTCGTCATTGCGCAGCACGACCATGCAATCCAGTTGATCGTCGGTCACGCCGAAGTATTCCAGGATTTCCCGGCGAACCGCATCGACGAACTGCGCGAATTCCGGACTTGCCTCGGCCTGCGCGTGCAACGCGTCGTATGCGGCATCGTCCGCGCCGCCGCCGTGCTCGTCGATATAGCGCGAGATCCACTGGTCTCGTTCGTGGTCGTAATCCGCCTCGGCGCGCATCGCTTGCACAGCCGTGTAGAAATCCAATTGGGCAAACGCGGCGATCGCCGCCGTTTTCGCCTCGTCGAAGGTAGTCGTCATTCCATCTCTCATATTGGTCAGCGCGCATCATCGCACGGGTCGCACCCGGGCGGGTGCTTCGAATCTGGACGCCACAACACGCCGCCTGGCGCCGACGTCTGCAATGACTCCCGGTTACGGCCGTTGATCGCAGGGGTGTGAGTCAGAGCCGACTGGTGCCAGGTGCGGGTGGCAGTCATCGGCCCGACGGCAATCTACGCGCCGACTGCAACGCGCTTGGTCATTGGCACGCAAGCCAATTCGATTCCACGCGAAGTTCGATACGTTGAAACCACGTCGCCCGTCCAGCCGCAACGACGATAGAACGGCACCGCGTTCAGCGTTGCATCGAGACGGATTTCGACAAGGCCGTGATTGCCCGCCAATGTTTCGACAAACTGCAGAATCCCGTATCCAATGCCACGCCCCATGTGTGACGGCCGGACGAAGATTGCGTCCACTTGCCCGCTTGCGATCGTCAGCATACCCGTACCGACAACCCGCCCCTCATCGACGGCCACGTAGAAGTCACGCTCGACCATGCTGAACCATTTGTCTGAAGGCGTGCCATCCACCCATCCGGAAAGGGCTGCTTCGGGATAGTACCCGGCGCACGCGGCATGCACCGAGGCATGACGGATATCCCACGCGTCGAGGGCGTCATGGCAAGTCGCTTTTCGTATCGTCAGCATGCCACGCTCCTCGCTCCGAACGACCAGGTTGCCACGCCGGCGGCGTTCCGACGGACGTCAACACGTACTCTGTCATGCATGCAATCGCTCCTGACTGTGCCAATGCATTCGGAGCGACTGAAAAGACACGGCCCCGTCATGACTGGCGGGGCCGTTGAGGAAGTCTATATGTGATGTATGAACGTCACGATTCCCACGACTCGCCGTTGGCGGTCATGGTGCACATCATGGAGTTGAGCGCGTCGGAGTTCATCGGGCGATATTGCCTATCCAAAGCATGATCGTCAACGGGGCTTTGGCGACTTTCAACGATCTGAACGATCACGGCGAAGGTCTCGAACTGGCCGGATTCTTCCTTATGAAGCGGACGGTTCGACGCAATCACTTCGACGAATCAGGCCCCTTACCGCACGCAACAGATGTTGGTTTATCGTCGGGATCAGTGTTGCCGGAATCTCGTAAGGGCCTGCGGTTCGGAAATCGGCTGCGTGCATGATGTGAACCAATCCGACGTTGAACTGAACAAACGCTTCAATAGTCTGGTCGTTCCGCATCGCCGCCTTCATTGCATCTTCATCGAACCAGTGCGACGAATAGAGTGTGAACGTCGGTGCGTCGACGGGCGGAAGCGCCCGGAAGCCTGCGTGAACGAGCCAGTCGAATTGCGCCCGGTCCACCTTGACGATACTGGACGCGCCGTAACGACTGCTACCGCTGCGCGCGAGATGGTCGATCCACCAGTCGTTTTGCCATCGCTCGTAACCGAGCAACGCACCTTCCAGGCGCTCCATGTTTTCGCAGCCATCGCCGTGCAGGTTGAGGTTCTTACGAAAAAATTCCAGAGCCTCGATGCGCCACTCCTCGCCTTTGAGCGTATACAGGACTTGCCCGATTCGACGCGCTGGACGGCCGGGGCGGGCCGGTGCATCAAGGAGGATTTCGTGCGAGTGCAACACACCTTGGGCCACATACTCGTCGAAGCGAGCCTTCAGTACGACCGATGGCCGCCATTCGCTGTTGAATTCAATGAACCCGAATGGTTTTCGCCCTTGCACCATCAGAGCCAGCTCGTAACCGGTATGGATAAGATAAGGAATGCGAAACCGTTTATCGGCATACTTCGAGATAACGGCATCGCGCGAGCCGTGGTCAAACGCGATCGAGAAAGCTTCGCAAATGGCGGCGACCTGTGCCGGTGACAGAAGATAGTAGTCGTCGAGGTCCGCATCCTCGGGTGCGTCCGGGTCGACCAGCCGCCGCAGCGCGTCCAGGTCGTCGGTTTCGAATCGAACCTCGAGGCACGGGTACAGAAGATCCGGATCGATCGCCGACAGAATGAACGAGGTGCTCGGATAGCTCATGGCAGTTTCCGGTGCGTCAGTTTGAAGACATCGAGATACGCCAGATACTTTGCGCAACGTCGGACTGCCACGTCGTTACCCGATACGCATGCAGAACGTTGCCGTCAGAATCCGGCGGCCGGATCATCCGCAATCGGAATCGATCCGAATCGCGACGCCGAGTGACAGACAATCCCGTTCAGGCCGCTGATAAACTCGGACTTCTTGGCGAGAATAGCAGGTGTCCTGATGCCTCGAGTACGACAAACTGCTGTCCCGGGAGCGATATTCGGGATTCCGCGCAAGGATGGAAAAGTCGTTGTTGGGCAGGTTCTGGAGACATGGGAATGGTACCCGGGCATTATGTGCATCGCCGTTTTCGATTGCGTGACGTCGCTCGCGGAGGCAATTGATTTATCGGTGCTGCCTACGTCTTCGGTCATGTCAGTAACGTCAACTGCAAATGCGGCGATCACGAAGAGGCACTGGCCTGCCCTCGGATCGTTGCCTGTGCTTGTCGATCCGAGGTTCTCACCTCATCGGAAATTTGCAGAGGCCAAGTACGCGGGCGCCATGTGGCACTCGAGTCTGATAATCGAGGATCTCGTCAACGCATATTATGGTTTTTCAACATGTGAGCCCTACCCAGGCAGGCCAGGGCACCTTCGATCATTGCTTTTTCCGGTTGATCGCGGAAATCCACGGGCACCAGACGCAATCGAAGGCGGATTGAAGTAGAAAGCTGGTCTAGACCACGTACCGATGGATGGACAGCCATGCCGCGAAGGCGCCAGGCTTCAGCGTTCAAAAAACCGGATCGCCCTTCTTTACGCGTTTACGCCACTGCAACAATACCGTCATTATCACGAACGGCGAAATGCATTGTCGTTGGGGCGAGGTCTCCGGGTATAACACTCGCCTCATCATCTCCAGCCATCAAGATTGCGGCCCTGAGGGGATCGGTTTCTTCCGCACGGACGGCGCAAATGGTAAAGCGCACATCGTGTGAAGTCATCTGATTATCGGCTCGCTTCGTGACGCGAATTTTCTTCCGGTTCTCTTTCGGGATACCCACTCGCAAAATTAGCAGTTGCCGGGCGTGACCAGTAAGGGTAATTTCCTATCGGCCATTTCTTTTCCAATTACACGCTAACTGCGATCACAGATGACGTCGAAAGTCTCGACAGATGCAGAACTTGCCTACGACGAGATCCGGTCGAGGATCTTTGACGGCCGCCTTGCGCCTGGGCAGAAAGTATCGCATCGAGGCCTGTCGGACGAGCTTGGCTTCGGCCACATGCCCGTGCGCAGCGCATTGCATTTGCTCGAGGCCGAAGGGCTGGTCGTCGTGATCGAAAAGAGTGGGACCTATGTCGCATCGCCGACGACGAGCGATCTCCGCGAAATTTTCGAAATGCGGCTGGCCCTCGAGAGTACGGCGGCGTTTCTTGCAGCCAAATCAGGGGTAACGGCGGACCTTCGCGAGGCGGCCGAGAAAATGCAGGAGCTGATTGACCAGGACGTCGCGGACATCATGCTCGAGCAACGTATCGGTTGGGTGTTTCATCAAGCGTTGTTTGCCGCCGCAAGGAACGCGCGAATCTCGTCGGCGTATGGTCTATTGCGGGCCCAAACGCTGGCGCTGAACGAACTCCCGCGTAGCGACGCTGAAACCGTTCGGCGCGGCACGATCGAGCACCTGCACATCTTTCACGCAATCGAAGCGAACAACGGCGAGCTTGCACGTCAGCACATGTGGAATCACATCGTTGACGGTACGCCCGCACGGATAAAACTACTCAAGGCGCGGCATGAACACGAAAAATAAGGGGCTTTCGCTCCCGATCCAGATGCTTGGCGGGCTTGTCCTGGGCGTCGCTTGCGGCGTATTTGCGCCAGACTTTGCCGCGAAACTCGGCTTTCTAAGCGCGATGTTCGGCCACGCGATCAAGATGGTCGTCATGCCGTTGATCTTCCTGTCGGTCACGGTCGGGGTCTTTCGTGCGGGCCGACTTCGCGAGCGGCTTGGAAAAGTCGCACTGTCCAGTATCGCCTTCTTCGTTTTAATGACCGGCCTGGCTGCATCGCTCGGCCTGCTGCTCAACTTTGCATTTCGACCGGGTCTCGGGGCGAGCCTCACTCACTCTGGATCGATGCCCACAGCACTCGCGTCCAGCATCGACTGGACGAAATTTCTCGTTGATTTGATCCCCGCGAACATCGTCGCTGCGCTCGCTGCAGGGAACTCTCTCCCGGTACTCGTATTCGGCGTCATTTTCGGTGCAGCATTGTCGGCAGCCCCGGAGCGTGCCGAGCCTGCGATTGCCGTTTTCGAGGCGCTGCTGTCGGGACTGTTCAAGATGACCCAGTGGGTGATCGCATGGTCGCCGCTCGCGATCTTCGCCGCGATCGCGCAACTGTTGTCAGCCAAGGGCTTTACCGGTGTGCACTCGCTCGTCGAGCTTCTGGGCGTGGCGTATCTCGGCATGGCGGTGCTGGCGGTTGTCCTCACCATCGTCATTCGCGTCGCCGGTCAGTCGCCTCTCGCCGTTCTCAGGAAGGTGAAGGAACCCCTGATCCTTGGTTTCACGACGCGCTCGTCCGAAATTACGTACCCGTTGCACCTGAAGAAGCTGGTTGAATTCGGCGTTCCCTACGGCGTGGCGTCCACGATTCTGCCGCTGGCATATATTTTCAATCGCGACGGCGCGGTCCTCTACACAGCCCTTGCGGTCGGCTATCTGGCCGACGCCTATCATCTTGCCTGGTCCTGGCCGCTGGTGATTACGATTTTGATCTTGACGATCATCACCATCGACGGAGCAGCCAATGTGCCCTCCGGGGCGATCGTCGCCATCACCATCGTTCTGACGTCGATCGGGTTGCCGGCCGATGCGGTGCTGCTGCTGTTGGGCGTCGACGCCTTTTTCGACATGGGGAGAACTGCCCTCAACGTCTACGGGAGCACCGCGGCAGCTGCTGTTGCAGTGAGACTTTCCGGTTCGGACAGTGTCCCCGCAGAAACCGTGACGGGTCAGGCAAGCGTGTAGGTGCTTCGGATGCGACGGGCGCAGCGCGTTTCAATGTTGCGCCCGCCCGTCGCAAGACGCTGGGGCACATCCACTCGCGCATCCCGGTGCGGCGACGAGAACAGGATTGGATGAACGTTCGCAGTTATTGATCTTCAGTGAGCAGAGCGACGTATCTTTTGCAGGGGAAACAGTATGGTGGGTTCGGAATCTGCAGATTTCTTTATGCTGCGCTTAGGCACGCCGCATCCGACATGGGCGCTGACCGATGACAGCAACGTGATTGGCATGGGCGACTGTGACGGCGTGATGAGTGCCCTGTTCGAGCTGGATCGCAACCAGGTCGCACGGATTAGAGGATTGGGCCAATCGGTCGAGAGAATCAGGTGTATGTGCGACCGCGCTGGCCGGGAGCTGCACTTTTATCTCCATGGCAGACAGATGTCTCGCAGCGTGTGGGCCGGGGTCGCGTCGGCCGATCCCGACTATCTGCCGACTAACGCGATGATCGCAGCATGGGAAGTACCGAAGAAGCCCTGCGATACCTTCAAGTTTCCGAGCGTGAGTGACCGTCTGATCGCATCCGCCAGCCCGGCCTAAACTGCGATCACAGATTGTCGCGCAAGTGTAAGCCGGAAAGCCCCCGATGTTCGGGGCCGATCGTTTGACGTGATCGTCTGGCTGCACGCGCACGCCGTTCAGTGTCTTTGGTTCTGGCACACATCAACCTCGGATCGCCAGGACCGTTTTGCTGGCCAGTTCACCGGCCAGCGTTTTTCATTCATGGGTATGCGCATCGAGCGACGCCCTTGCATCGCGAGGCTCAATCGCACGACTACGCGCAAGCCCGCAAACATCACATCAACCATGCAGCAGTGCCTGCGCCGCACCTGACAAGACGCAACACGCGAAGTTACGCCAAGCCCTGCGCCCGCCCGTTCCGAGACCGAGACCTCCGCCCCCTCAACTGCTCTACGGCGCTCACCGCATCGCCGCCCAAGCCGCCTGCTCGCCCCGGGCATTCCCCGCTCGAACAAAATCCGAAACATTCAGCGAAACCGTATCGGCCTTCGCACTCGAGCGCATCTTTCGCGCAACCGCCAGGATCGGAGTCAAGTGCTCGTAAAAGCACTCGAGCTGCCGCGCGTCGGATGCCAGTCGCTCGAGGTCGCACGCCTTCTCGAGAATCAACCGGGCAATATGAAAACGCTGAAGTCCGCGGCCGATCCGAACCTGAAACACGACGCCATCGCTGCTATGCGGCACCCCCGCCCACACAAGCGAACTGCGATCCATAAAGCCTCCGAAAAATCATAATCGTCACATCAATATGCCAGCCCGCTCCGACGTTGCATATTTGTATTTCAAAATTGTGGCGATTCATACATTGGCATTTTCGCGAATCCTGAATATTGCGCCGCAGCAAAAGAGCCCGTAGACTGAGTTCGCGTCCAATGTAGTTGCCCCGCAGTCGCCCCATGACGGGAGAGCACGCCATGACGACTTCTTCACCCGCACTGGCCCAAGCGCCCCCTGCCCTCCACGTGTTCCAGCAGGATGGAGGCTGGCACTGGGGTATTACGATTCCTCGCGCCACGGGATCCGGCTTCAAACTCATCGCATTCAGTACCGACAGCTTTTCCACTGAAGACACCGCCCAACGCGACGGCGATCGGGCGTTGGCGTCCATCGTCGCAAGTGACGTGCATTGAACCTGGCGGATCGAGCAATTGCGCCCTCCTTGAATTTTCACAGTCAACTGCAATACTCCTATCACCCTTCGTTGCGAGACCGCTTGCCGCGCACGATGACGGACTTCGCCCCTTGTCTGACCTACCCGATCGTCGGTGACGATCAAGACCGTCCGCTCTCTGCCTGCGGCCTCGGTTGGGGTACGTTTCAATCAAGCTCCCGGCGGACGTCATGCGAGAAACATGCGGCATCGAGGCTGCTGCCCCCACGCAATGGCTCACCGTGTTTGAAAGCAATCGAGAGAAGATCGCTGCCGCGGTCGATCGACAGACGTTGCCGAAAGGCGGCCGGCAGATCCCACTCGACAAGTCAGACTTCTCAACCGAGGCCTGCTTGCGGGCCGACATGCCGATAGCAGACAGGAGGCGTTACATGAACATCCGGATCTTGATGCCCTGCACCCTCGTTCTTGTTGCCCTCAGTGCTCACGCGGCAGATATCACCGGCGCAGGCAGCACTTTTGCCGCACCGATTTACGCAAAGTGGGCAGACGCGTACAAGAAGGCGGGCGGTGGCAAGGTCAACTATCAAGGCATCGGCTCGTCGGGCGGCCTGAAGCAAATCAACGCGAAGACGGTCGATTTTGCCGGCTCGGATGCTCCGCTGAAGGATGACGAACTCGCGAAGGAAGGCCTGTTCCAGTTCCCGACGGTGGTCGGCGGCGTGGTGCCGGTCGTCAACGTGCCGGGTGTGAAGGCCGGCGAACTGACGCTGTCGGGCCCGGTGCTCGGCGACATCTACCTCGGCAAGATCACGAAGTGGAACGACCCGGCGATCGCCGCGCTGAACCCGAAGGTCAAGCTATCGGATGCGGACATCGCCGTGGTGCGCCGGGCTGACGGTTCGGGCACGAGTTTCATCTGGACGAACTACCTGTCGAAGGTCAACGGCGCGTGGAAGTCGAAGGTCGGCGAAGGCACGACGGTCAACTGGCCGACGGGCACCGGCGGCAAGGGCAACGATGGCGTAGCAGCGTTCGTGCAGCGCCTGCCGGGCGCGATCGGTTACGTCGAATGGGCGTACGCGAAGAAAAACAACATGGTCTATACGGCCCTGAAGAACTCGACGGGCACGGTGGTCGAACCGAAGACGGAAACGTTCAAGGCCGCGGCTGCAGGCGCGAACTGGTCGAAGTCGTTCTACCAGATCCTGACGGACGAGCCGGGCAAGGACGCATGGCCGGTTGTCGGCGCGACGTTCGTGCTGCTGCACGCAACCCAGGAGAAGCCGGCACAAGGTGCGGAAACGCTGAAGTTCTTCGACTGGGCATTCCACAACGGCAACGCGGCCGCCACGGATCTGGACTACATCTCGCTTCCCGATTCGGTGGTGTCCGAAATCCGCAAGCAATGGAAAGCGAAAATCAAGGATGCGTCCGGCAAGCCGGTTGCAAACTGAGCGCCACTGCGTGCAACCGAGTGCTCCGGATGGGACGCGCAATCGCCTGCGTTCGCCCCACGGCGAAGACGAACGACCCTTCGATGCGCGTCCGGAATGTCGGTCACGACCGACAATCGACGCACACCGCGATGGCGCGTGTGCTTGAATTGAACACGGGACGGACGCACGGCCGATCACGTTGCAATCAGCGGACAATTTGCGCCATGAGCGAAGAAGCGCTTCACCGAACCCACGCGTTCCTGAAAGGCATGACCCCATGCCTTGCGAAGCCTGCACGAACCTGCACGTGACTTCCGATCCTGTCGCCCATCGGGAACTGGTGGAGTTGCACAAGCCAACGAAATTGCGGCCGCTAGGACGGCCTGCCATAGTCGTGCGCCAGTATCGCTGCCGTCTTTGTCATACGAACTGGTTGGTGGAGTCCGATCCGTTGCAAGCCGGCGTCGCTGAATGGCTCTGCCTGAACGGGTCGGCGAACATTCTCGCGCCTGCTTCCACGCGGCAGCCGAACGACGCGGCAACCGGGCACACCGTAGAAGCCGGTAACGGGACCACGACGTTACGGCTGAACCCGGCGCCCTGCGATGGAGGGAGCGCCATTTTTTATCAAGCTACGGCAGGTAAGGCTTGATGTTCGTCAGCGCACGAGCAACGTACTCTTCCTTCTCCCCGACCGGCGCCACGTAGTGCAGTGCGCTCCGCGCGGCTTCCTCGCCTTCCAGGCGGGCAATGATCCATGCGGCCAGATACTGCGAAGCAAAGCAGCCGCCCGCCGTTGCGACGTTACCCTGAGCGAAGAATGGCTGATTGAGGACTTCGACGCCCGCCTCGACGACCCAGGGTTTGGTCGTGTGGTCCGTACAGGCCGGGATGCTGTCGAGAAGGCCAAGCTTTGCCAGCACCAGCGTGCCCGAACATTGGGCACCGATCAGTTGCCGGGCAGGATCGAGATTCAACTGCGCCATCAGCGACGCGTCGTTGACGACATCCCGGGTCTGAATGCCGCTCCCGACGATGACGGCATCCGCCGTGCTTGCGTCAGCCAACGTCGACTGCGCCTGCACGGTCACACCATTCATCGAAGTGACGAAATGCTCCGGGCATGAAAGCGTGACCCGCCAGTCGGGCTTCTTGATTCGATTGAGCACGCCCAGTGCGATGAGGGAATCGAGTTCGTTGAAGCCCTGGAAGGTCAGGATCGCGATGTGCATGGAGTGCCCTGTCTGAGGTCTGCCGATGCATATTGCCAGATCGCGGTGACGAACGGATTTACGTCACCGCAAACTTGCTGCTGCGATCACCGGGACGTGGTCAGGGGGGGCGGTTCGCGTTCTCGCATCAGCGCTACGTTCCGGACCGGCTGTGATCGACCTACTGCTGCCGTTCGGCCCGACGGCGTTCGAACGGCAGCGACCACGGTACAACGGTCAATCGTGGTTTTCTCGATGCACGAAGATCTTTCTCCCCTCAAAGCGCTCTTGCACACCTTGCTGGCAATTCGTCGGACACTTGACTACACCATCCGCGCTCTCGCCTGCCACGGTGACCGCTTTGTAGACAACGGATTCGATGAGCGTCCCGTCGGCCGCGACGACGATGTTCAGATCGGTCTCGACGCCGGCCGGCACGGCTCCGCCGGTGGTATAGACGGTGCTCATGGTGCCGGTGCAATCGGAGTTCACCGTGTAGGTGCCGGTCTGGTGCGGATTGAACGTGGTCTGCCCACCTTTCGGCAGGCCGCCGATCACCCCGAAGTCGGTGCGTGAAAAATGGCTCGTACCGTCGAACGTCACCAGGGCGACATCATCGAGGATCGACGGGGCCGCGTAGGGATGCACCTTGCCATCGGTACCGATCAATCCAAGAATCTCTCCGTGACCAATAAACTCGAACGCTCCCTTCAGCGTTGCGTTCGAGCAAAGGCCGTCGGCCTGCGCGGCACCACTGAGAGATAGAAGGACAACAGCTGCGGCAGACAGAACGCTTAGACGCTTGCTTTTCATGTTCATCTCCAAGTCATGAATCGGGCGCTCAACTTGATCAAGCGGGGCGGGTTGCTTCCTTAACCGACCGAACTGCATGCATCCGCTAACAGGAATCGAAAACTGGCACGGTTCCGCTTGGCTACTGTCGGGTTGCGAAATCCCTTGTGGCCAAACTTCACGATTTTGGTGGCGATATACGACCGGCTTCCCGCTGCGTGCCACGTCACGCCCGTTGCGTGCCCATGCACAAGCCAACGCGCAGGCATGACGCCACCCGGCGCGCGGGATGGCCGTACAGGCGAGTGGATGCTTGAAGATGGAGACGTAGGGTGTCTAGACGGTGCGCGTGAGGCAAGTGTCCATAGTCGTCGCCTTCCTTCCCTTCGTTAACTACCGACTACCCCCGGACACAAAGCAGGCCCACGACAACCTGGTGAGCAAAACGATTTGTTATTGAACGAACATAGACGCGCGATTGCGGGATTACAAGGCAACGTTAAGTTATTTTGGAAATAAAAAAGACAGTGGAATCCGTGTAATTTCAGACGTGTCAAATGGGTTTCTATTTTTTGAATAAATCGTCTTATTTTAAGAATAGAGGCGGACGGGCCGCCATCGGATTGCACGAGAACGAGGATGATTCGCGTGCACGGAAATTGCGGGCGAATGCAGCGGGAGGATTCCAGCGTCGACCTGCTGCAAACAGTCGATCCTGCGACTTTTATCGCATGGGTCGAACGGCCGTTTGCCGGGGCGGAACGGTCGCCCTGATGTCCGACCAACGCTGCTGGCGAGCGACGTTTTGTGGCCGGTAGCAACTACCGATGCGGGACGCTTGAAGCGGTCGGCGGCGTCCCCTGCTTTGCCGAGTCGGTGCTTAACACGGTCAACGGGTTGCGGCGCAATGCCGACGCTCCTGCGAGCAGCACCTCAACTTGGTCGCGAGCCGTTGATCGATCGATTGACACCCTGAACCTCGACGCGGGCATTCGCGAGTCGTACGAACGAGGATTGTCGCGGCGTGTCATCCTATGCGACGGCGACCGGCGTTCGCGCGACAAACTCGCCGAAAAAACTTCGGCGATAATTCGCGAATTCGACATGTGACCTGCGCACCGCACTAGGTGCGCGTCTCGGCGATGACGAGGAGCAGGAGCAGGAGCAGGAGCAGGAGCAGGAGCAGGAGCAGGAGCAGGAGTTTTGCCCAACAAAGAAGCGCATGGTTCATCATGCGCGTGAGCAACGAATGGCGCGCCTCGGTGTGGATTGAGCGCACGGACGACGGACCGCAATCGATTCCCGAATGCCATCGATCCAGTGGCGCCCCTTATCAAAACTACGGCTCGTTCCGAGTCTTTTTCAACGCTTCGCGAGATCTGCATGACGACCGCCACACAAACCACACAATACTGGCACGGCACAACCGTGGGTTGGCTCGACCTGAATAACCCGGCCACAAACCGCACATACGGATTTCAGCCGGGACTGCATCAATTTGGCGAAACAGACTCCGCTCAAGAATTTGTCTGGCTCACGGAATACGAACAGACGGCCCGCAATCAGACGACCATTTCACTTGATGCAGTCAAGCGGCGCCAGACGGCGGGGAAAAATCCGTTTGCGAATCGTCCGATGGCTGCCGGTCGCTACGTCTATCAAGTGGAGCCTAGCAAATTCGCCGTTCGGATCGACTTGGGCGCAAAGCTGCTAACCCAGGACATGCTCGACACGCTGGCGAGCGCCGTCGAGGATACGGTGAGCGAGCTAGGGCCGAAATCCATCTTCGATACGATCGGGTTCACGACGCCTGCAATCCGACAGAAGGAGTTTGCTAACTTCGATCATGGGTGGCTCGACTGGCTGGGTCGCGAGTTGGGGCTTTACGACGCAAAGCAAAACTCCCTCACGAGCGACGACGAGCGCTATTCCCGCATCATGACCCTTGCCAGACATGCCGGCATCAACTGGATTGCCAATATCCAGGCGCACCCGCACCCCGCTGGCGGGTTGTATGCTTCCAAAGACAATGGGTATCGAGACTGGGCCGTGGTGCCTAGAGTCAGGCTATCCGGTGGCGACCTGGTGCGCACCTACAAGATCGTGAACAAATACCCGATCCCGTAAAAGTAGCCAGCCCTCGGCATTGTTCCGTCGGTTGTCGTTTCGTACCGTGGTTGACCCGGAACGGCGCGGTAGCTTATTGCCTCATCGAGCGTTGCTCGCATGACGAGGAGTTCAATTCAACGCGATTGCTGGTCGACTCGTTGAAAACGCGCGCATGCCATAATTCGCCCGTTCCCGAGCTACCGGACGCATCGTGTCATACGCGAAATGATGTTGACCAGATCACTTGCCGCCTACCTGTTGCTGGCTGGCTGTATTGCTACAGCGCACGCCGAGACGTATCCCCCCGAAGTATCGCGAAACATCGACAAGCTCCAGTCCAAATGTGCGCGCGCGTCCAACGATCCCAAGGCGCCGGCCTGCATCGAATACAAGGCCACGTTGGCCCGCACCATTCCACCTGCCGTCCAGGCACTGATGCATCAGGAAGAAGTGGTCAATGAAAAATGCCGGAACGGCCCCGCACCGAAATTATTGCCCAACGGGCAATACGCTCCGGGAAGCGCCTGCGCACAACGCGAGCAGTTGATGAAGACCCTTCACCAGCACGGCTGGTGCTGGGGTCATACGGACATGGATAGCTACCTTCCGGGTTGGGTGATCTGTCATCCCGGTGAATGGCAGTAAGGCCGCACCAGTAGCACGACAAGATTGCGCACGGCTGCGGAGGCGAACTGCAGGTCCGGATCCTGGTTTTCGGCGGCGATGCTCGCGCCCGCAGTGGCCGCACCAAACAGTCGAACAGGTTTCCCGGCAATCCGTCCAGTCGCGCGATCTGCCTTGGCAGCGCTAACCCTGGCCGCCGTCCGGGCATCCGCAGCGAGTGCTTGTCCAAGCGGGCTCTCCTGCACCTCCGCTTTCAGCTGCGGATTCAACCCGGCGGCGCAACGCACTCGAGGCTACCTTCAGCCCCCGAACCGCCAGCCATCTTCAATGGCTGGCGTGCCTCATCCCCACGAATCAGGACGGACGTTTCCCACGGCCACCAGCGGGTTTGCCAGCCGGCTTGCGTGCTCCCGCCGCTGGCTTGGCGGCAGATTTGCCACGCGGCTTCTGCACGCTGAACGGGCTGCCGATGGTGTAGTCCGGTCCGTTACCGGCCGGTTTTGCGTGCGGTGCGGCGGGCTTGCGCTTGCTGTCGCTGCCCTGCGGGTGTGGCTTGTTGCCGGGCGCCTGCCTGGCAACCGGCACGGCTTGCGGCACTTTGGGTTTCTTCGGCTTTTTGGGCTTCTTAATGATCTGCCCCGTCGCGCTGGTCTCCGGCACGCGGTGTTCGGCCTCGAAACCCGGCTCTTCTTCACGGCGCAGCGTTTGCTTGATCAGCGCTTCGATTGCCGCCAGTTGCGGCGCTTCGTCGGCACACACCAGGGACACCGCCACACCGCTCGCACCTGCGCGGCCGGTACGGCCAATACGGTGCACGTAATCTTGCGCCACGATCGGCAGGTCCACGTTGATCACCAGCGGCAGGTCGTCGATATCCAGCCCGCGCGCCGCCACATCGGTGGCCACCAGCATCTGGACTTCGCCCGTCTTGAAGCGTTCCAGCGCGCGCAGGCGTGCCGGTTGCGGCTTGTCGCCGTGAATGGTGTCGACCGCATAGCCCGCTTCGTCCAGCATGGCCGCGAGGTAATCCACGCCAATGCGCGTCTTGACGAATACCAGCGCATGCTCCCACTTGTTCTCGGCCACGAGGTGCATGAAGAGGTCGGGCTTGTTCCGCTTGTCCACCGTCACCACCCACTGCTTGATCTTGCTGGCCGTGGCATTGGGCGGGCTGACGCTGATATTGACCGGGCCGCGCAGAATGCTCGCCGCCATCGCGCGGATATCGTCGGTAAACGTCGCAGAGAACAGCAGCGTCTGGCGCTGCGCAGGCAGCGCGGCGAAGACGGCGTTGAGTTCGCGCGAAAAGCCGAGATCCAGCATGCGGTCGGCTTCGTCCAGCACCAGCGTCTGTACCTGATCGAACTGCACCGCGTTCTGGCGGTTGAGATCCAGCAAACGGCCCGGCGTCGCCACGAGCACATCCACGCCCTTGCGCAACTTCATCATCTGCGGGTTGATGCTCACGCCGCCGTAAGCGGCGAGAAATCGCAAGTCGAGGCCTTTGCCGTAAGCGACGAAGCTCTGCAGCACCTGTTCCGCCAGTTCACGCGTGGGCACCAGCACCAGCACGCGCGCGCGGTTGCTGGACACCGCCGGCCCGTGTTGCACCAGTCGCTGCAACAGCGGCAATGCGAAACCCGCCGTCTTGCCCGTGCCGGTCTGGGCCCCGGCCATGACGTCCTTGCCATCGAGCACGGCAGGAATCGCCTTGGCCTGCACCGGCGTGGGGGCCTGGTAATTGAGGTCCTGCAGATTACGCAGCAAGGGATCGATCAGGCCGAGCGAGGCAAAAGACATGGACGTATTCCGGACTAAAACCGCAATTCTAGCGGTTGCCGGGCGGATCGAGGCCCGCTGCTCCTGCCTGGCCGGCGCCGACGGGGAGCGACACGGCCAGCCGGAAGCAGCCACGGGCTGGCACAAAGCAGGCAAACCCGGCGCCTTTTTCAGCACGGAAACGCCCCTCGCAACGACTCGGCCCCTTTGCGCGCCCACCACTTCATGGCTGATGGTTCGCGCCCGAAGATGAGGGAACGGCCTGGGTAGCGCATCGCCGAGTTCGCAACGAAGGAAGGCCGGCTTGCGCCGCTCGACCCTGCTCCATGACGAAATCCGGGTGATAAGCTCGATGTCGACGCACGGACGCGCCTCGGCGCGCCCCGAACCCCACCCCTACGACCGCAACGAGCCTCCCATGCCCCTCGCCCCTTCCGTCCTCTCCGCGTTCACGCCGACCGGCAAGCTGCGCGCGTCGATCAATCTCGGCAACCCGATCCTCGCGAACCGCGATCCGGCGACGGGCGAACCGTTCGGCGTGTCGATCGATCTCGCGCGCGCGTTCGCCGAACGCCTGTCGGCGGAGCTGGAACTCGTGGTGTTCGACGCCGCCGGCAAATCGGTACAGGCGCTGACCGACGAGCGTGCCGATTTCGGCTTCTTCGCGGTCGATCCGCTGCGCGGCGAAACGGTCGCGTTCACCGCGCCGTATGTGCTGATCGAAGGGTTCTATCTCGTGCGCGACGCTTCGCCGGTCCGCACGAACGCGGACGTCGACCAGCCCCACAATCGCGTGACGGTCGGCAAGGGCAGTGCCTACGACCTGTTCCTCACGCGCGAACTGAAAGCCGCGCAGATCGTGCGTGCGCCGACGTCGCAAGCCGTCGTGCAGACCTTCATCGAGCAGCAACTGGAAGTCGCGGCGGGCGTGAAGCAGCAGCTCGAGGCCGACGCGGCGAAAACGCCCGGCCTGCGCCTGCTCGACGAGCGGTTCATGGTGATCCGGCAGGCAATGGGCGTGCCGAAGAGCCGCGGCGAAGCGGCCGCGGCGGCGCTGAATGCATTCGTCGAGGAAATGAAGGCGTCGGGCTTCGTCGCGGATTCGCTGCAACGGCATGGCATCACCGGTGCATCCGTCGCGCCGCAAGCGTGATTGCATCGATTCACCGCGGGCGCGACTTATTCGCGACCTGTTCGAATACGCAGTTCCGCGGCCTCGGCGATACGACGACGGGCCCGGTACCGGCAGGCGGCATCGCCGGCACGGCGACATTCAACAACGCCGAGCTGAACGTGAAGTATCCGATCACGCCGCCGTTCCTCGTCGGCGCCGCGTCGGTGTACACGAAGAACAGCGGGGCCGATGGCCAGAACGGCGCGCACGACAACCCGGCATCGTTCCGCGCCGACGACTTCCTGTCGACGCGTACCGACGTGTCCTTCGTCGGCACGTATCGGCGCGCCAGCGGGACGGATTCGAGCGGCCGGAGCAAGGTCTCCGCGCTCAGTACGACTTGACCGCCACCGTGGTCGGCGACTCGCTCAACGGGACAAAGTGGCGTGTCGCCCCGTCGAGTGCGTCGATGCGCCCCATCTCGATGTCGTAGACCCAACCGTGCAGGTTCATTCGTCCTTGCTCGAGCGCGAGAGCGACCGACGGATGCGTGCGCAGGTTGGCGAGCTGCGCGATCACGTTCTCGCGCACCAGACCGTCGAGCTTGGCCCGAGGGGAGTCGAACTGATGCGCGGCATTGATGGCTTTCGCGGCATCGGAATGGCGCAACCAGTTCGCAACAGCCGGCATATGGTCCAGACACGTACACCGTGAGATCGCGCCCATCGCGCCGCAATCCGAGTGCCCGCAAATGACGATATCCCGCACGCCGAGCACGGCGACCGCATACTCGACCGTGGCCGACACGCCTCCCGGTTCCGGTCCGTACGACGGGACGATGTTGCCCGCGTTGCGAATCACGAACAGTTCGCCCGGCTCACGCTGCGTCAGCAGTTCCGGCACCACGCGGCTGTCCGAGCACGTCACGAACAGCGCCTTGGGATTCTGGGTGGTCGCGAGCTGCTTGAACAGCTCGACACGTTGCGGATAGACCTCGCGCTGAAAGCGCAGGAAGCCGTCGATGATGTCGCGCAAGGGATTCTCCTGATGCGAATTCACGGCGGGCGGCAACGTGATCGTACGCTGCGTCCGCCAAGGCGGGCGCCATTATCGCAGATCGACGGTGTCGCGATCAGGTGGGCGCGGACGTCGGTCAGCCGGACTTCCTCAACGCGCCCCCATGCGCTCACCGCGCATCCGATCCGGTCTGCCCGGGACCGAAAACCCCGCACGATACGGGGACGTCCGTCGCATCGACGCCCCACCCTGAGTTGGCAGCGGCGCCCTTGATTCGATTCCGGGTTTCGGTATATTTGCGGGACACACGAGGGGACGGCGCACTCGCAAAAATAGGGCGCCCTCAAACGACCAAAAGCCTATAACCGAGAATAACGATCATGTCCGGCACCTACGCCCCTGCGCTTGTCGTACTTTCCTGTTTGCTTTCAATCCTCGCATCGTTCGCGGCGCTCAATATCTCCGACCGCCTGAATCTCATCGGGAATCGTTCGATCTGGCCTTGGATCGCTTTCGGCGGTTGCATCATGGGGCTCGGTATCTGGTCGATGCATTTCGTCGCCATGCTGGCATTTCACCTGCCTGTCGCTGTCGGCTACGATATTCCCACCACCATCGCTTCCTTGCTCATTGCGATTGCCGCTTCGACGGTCGGCTTCGTACCGCTCGCCCGCTTCGCCCTGCACTGGCCGCAACTCATTGTCAGCGCAATCGTCATGGGACTGGGCGTCGCCGGCATGCACTATCTCGGCATGCAGGCGATGAGCATCTGCGCCGGTATTCGATACCAGCCCTGGTTGGTCGCGCTGTCCGTCATCATCGCGATCCTGGCAAGCGGCGCCGCGTTATTGCTGGCCTTCGATCTGCGCCGGCCGAGCACATTCGGCAGAACACGCCAGATCGGTTCGGCCATCGTCATGGGCGTGGCCGTGTGCGGGATGCATTATTGCGGCATGGCAGCGGCCAGCTTCGAACGAGGCAGCGAGTCGACAGTGACCCTCTCCGATCTACCCGCACCGTGGCTGGCCGGTATCGTCGCGACTTTCAGCCTGGTGATTTTCGGGGTCACCACCGTGATCATGCTTCTGGATGCCAGGACCAATACTCAGGCACGAGTCCGCGCTCAGGCGACTTTGAGCGCCCATCTCGATCAACGGAATCCCACTCGCTAACAGCGCACGGTCGACTTCATCCGAACCCGTCAAATCGGCATTCCCCCGTGCTCCCGGCTCGGCACACCGGCTGCACGGGAGCACGGGCAGACGGCCGCTTCGGCGCGCCGACCCCGCGTCGGACGAGATGCCGCGTGCGATCGACGTCCGAGGGTTCGGGTCGGGCGAATCGACGTACTCGTGCGTTGTCGCCCCGCCCGCCATTTCGACGAAGCCGCGTTGCGCCGGTATAGGCGCGAACGGCTCGCCGCGTACACGCACCCGGCGCGCATCATCCCGATCGACGCGCTGCCGTTCAACGGCAAGCTCATGCGGCGGGAATGGCTGGCGCGGCTGTAGCGGGTGAAGTAGCGTCGACGCGGGTTCCCCTACCCCGAAAAACCGCAAAATCTGCAAACCCGCCGCGCCTACATTGCTCCTCCAGGAGCCCGCCATTGAAAACCCGAACCCTGACCCAATACGCCCGGCGCATGGACCCCGTCCTGCGCTGGCTGGCAAGCCACCCCGACGCCGACCCGGATCTGTATCTGCTGGCCGACCTCGCGTGCTTGTCGCCGTATCACTTTCATCGTGTCTACCGCGCGATGCTCGGTGAGACGGTGAACGCCACCGTGCAGCGCATTCGCATGCACCGCGCGGCGGTCGCGTTGGGCGGGACCGGGGTGCCATTGCGCGACGTTGCGCAGCGCGCCGGCTATACGTCGGATGCTGCCTTCAACCGCGCGTTCGGTGCGACCTTCGGCCTGTCGCCGGGGCGCTACCGCGCGGCCCGCTCCGTTCCGTTCAATCCACAGGAGCTCGGCATGTATCCCGTTACCATCGAAACCTTCCCCGGCGCCGTACTGGCCGCGTTGCCGCACCACGGCAGCTATCAGGAAATCGGCCCGGTCTTCACCCGGGCGTTCATGCTGGCCGCCGCCCGCGGCCTGGCGCGCCCCGAGGCGACCGGCTTCGGCGTGTATTTCGACGACCCCGAGCAGGTGCCGGCCGACCGCTTGCGCTCGATGGCCGGCATGTCCGTCGCGCCCGACGCCGAGGTGGGCGACGAGCTGGAACGCTTCGAGATTCCCGCCAGCCGCTGCGCGATCCTGACGTACACCGGGCCGTACAACGAGATGGACCGGCCGTATAACTGGATGTTCTCCGAATGGCTGCCCGCGAGCGGCATGGTGCCGGCCGACTTCCCGATGTTCGAGCAGTACCTGAACGACCCGCGCAGCACGCCGCCCGCGCAGTTGCAGACGCGCATCTGCCTGCCGTTGAAGTAAGCGCCGCGCGACCCCGGCGGCGTCACGCTGGGGCCTGCCGGCGATGGCCTGCCCGGCCGGGTACGCCCGCCGGGGCAGGCCGCGATCGCCCCGGCGCCTGTTCGCGCCCACGGGCCTGCTCACCTCCTAGCCCAGCCAGCGTGCATCCGGCCAGTCGCCCTGGTCGAACGTGGCCTTCACGCAGTCGAGCAGCACACCGACCACGCAGCGCACCGGCGCCGTGGCCTGCCGGCTGCTGGGTGCCGCGAGCACGATCGTGCGCCTCACACCCGGCGACGCGAGCGGCGCCGCGGTCAGGATGCCGCGCTCGACCTCCTGCGTCACGCCGACGGCGGGCAGGATCGTCCAGCCATGGCCTTGCGCAACCAGTTCCTTCTGCACGCTCAGCGCATTGGTTTCGGCGAAGACCTGCAACGTCACGCCCGCCTCGGCCGCCGCGTGCTCGATCGCGGCCCGCAGGCCCTGCGGCGCGGAAGGCAGGATGAACGGCTCGCGCGCGACCCGCTCGAGCGGCACCGGCCGCTTGCGCGACAGCCCGACCGACGGCGCCGCGACGGCCCACAGACTCTCGTCGATCAACGCCTTGACGTGCAGCGCGGGCGTCTCCTTCTGCCCGTACAGCAGCGCCGCATCGACATCCCCCGCTTCGAGCCAGTCCTGCAGGTGGCCCGCGTAACCGATCGTGAGCCGCAGGCGGATGTGCGGATAGCGCCGCGCCACCTCGCCCGCCAGCCGCGTGGCCAGCAGGTCCGACGTGCTGGCCAGCAGCCCGATGCTCACGATGCCCGCCACCGGCCCGTCCGTCGGCTGAATCTCGGCCTTGGCCCGCGCCACCTCGTTGAGGATGCGGCGCGCGTATTCGAGCATCGTCTTGCCCGACGGCGTGAGCTGCATGCCATGACGGCTGCGGTCGAACAATTCCGTCCCCATGTCCTCCTCGAGCAGGCGCAGCTGGCGCGACACGGCCGGCTGTACGAGATTCAACAGGCTCGACGCCCGGGTGACGTTGCCCGTTTCGGCGACGGTGACGAAGGCGCGCAGTTGCTTGAGATCCATCGCGGATACCTCGATACCAAAAACTGATTTATCGATCAGGAAATTCTATTGTTTAAGAAATCCATCGAAATTTATTATGGACTCAACCCATGCCGATGACGAGACACGATTCATGAGCGCCTCCGTTTTTTCCGCCCCCGACCAGTACCAGGAAATCCGCGACGCGGTACGCGGCCTGTGCAACCAGTTCCCGGCCGACTACCACCGCAAGATCGACGAGGCGCGCGGCTACCCCGAAGCGTTCGTCACGGCCCTCACGCAGGCCGGCTGGCTGGCCGCGCTGATTCCGCAGGAATACGGCGGCCCGGGGCTGTCGATGGCCGAGGCGTCGGTCATCATGGAAGAGATCAACCGCTCCGGCGGCAATTCGGGCGCGTGCCACGGCCAGATGTACGTGATGAACACCATCGTGTTCAGCGGCACCGAAGCGCAGAAGCAGCGCTACCTGCCACGCATCGCGGCGGGCGAACTGCGCGTGCAGTCGATGGGTGTGACCGAGCCGACCACCGGCAGCGACACCACCAAGCTCACGACCACGGCCGTAAAGAGGGACGGCCGCTGGGTCATCAACGGCCAGAAGGTGTGGATCTCGCGGGTCCAGCACAGCGACCTGCTGATCCTGCTCGCGCGCACCACGCCGCTCGACCAGGTGCAGAAGAAGAGCGACGGGCTGTCGTGCTTCATCGTCGAGCTGGACAAGGCGATCGGCAACGGCCTGACGGTGCGCCCCATCCTCAACATGGTCAACCACGAGACCAACGAGCTGTTCTTCGACAACCTGGAGTTGCCGGAAGACGCGCTGCTCGGCACCGAAGGCAAGGGGCTGAAGGTGATCTTCGACGGCCTGAACGCCGAGCGCACGCTGATCGCGGCGGAGTGTATCGGCGACGGCTACTGGTTCCTCGAGAAAGCACGCGACTACGCGAGCGAGCGCAAGGTGTTCGGCCGCCCGATCGGGCAGAACCAGGGCATCCAGTTTCCGCTCGCGGAATCGTTCATCGAGCTGGAGGCCGCGAACCTGATGCGCTGGCGCGCCTGCGAGAAAATCGACGCGCGCCAGAACGCCGGGGTCGAGGCCAACATGGCCAAGTACCTGGCGGCGAAGGCAAGCTGGGAAGCGGCCAATGCGTGCCTGCAGACGCACGGCGGCTTCGGTTTCGCCTGCGAATACGACGTGGAGCGCAAGTTCCGCGAAACGCGTCTGTACCAGGTCGCGCCGATTTCCACCAACATGATCCTGGGGCATGTGGCCGAGCACGTGCTGCAGCTCCCCCGTTCTTACTGATTCCGGACGTGGCCGTGTTCGCGCCGGCCATCACACCGTGACGGCGCCGGCCGCTTCCCTGACACGTCCATCATTGAACACGAAACACCATGAGTATCGAGCCTTCCGAATCCTTCGACGCGTGGGTCGGCCGGAGCGTTGACAGCGTGGACCGGATTACGCGGGCCCCCGTCCGTCTGTTGCGGGCAACGCTGGACTACGCGAACGCATCCGAACTACCGGAGACGCTGCCGCCGCTATGGCACTGGCTGTACTTCCTGCCGGGCGAGCGTCAGTCGAACATCGGCGTCGACGGTCATCCGCAGCGCGGCGGCTTCCTGCCGCCCGTCACGCTGCCGCGCCGCATGTGGGCCGGCGGACGGCTGCAGTTCCTGCGCCCGCTGGCCGTCGATGCGCCCGTGCAGCGCCGCTCCACGATCCTCGGCGTGCAGAGCAAATCCGGCCGCAGCGGCCAGCTGGTGTTCGTCACCGTGCTGCATGAAACGAGCGACGTCGAAGGCGTGGCCATCCGCGAAGAACAGGACATCGTGTATCGCGATGCACCGCCGCTCGCCACGGCCGGCGCACCGCCCCCCCAGCCGGCACGGGTACCGGCGCCGACCGACGAGCAGTATTCGCGCGTCGTCACGCCCGATCCGGTGCTGCTGATGCGCTTTTCCGCCCTCACGTTCAACGGCCACCGGATCCACTACGATCGACCTTATGCGATGCAGGAAGAAGGCTATCCGGGCCTGGTGGTGCACGGCCCGCTGATCGCGATGCTGCTGCTGGAGGAGCTGCGCCGCGCGCACCCCGGCAAGACCATACGCAACTTCGAGTTCAAGGCCGTCAGCCCGCTGTTCGACACCGCGCCGTTCACCGTGAACGGCAAGCTCGAAGGACCTGCCGCCCGCCTGTGGGCGCGCGGCCCGCAAGGGCAGCTGGCCATGCAGGCCAGCGCCGAACTGGAATAACGATCCGATCATGCAAGCTCGAAAAGGCCCGCTGAGCGGGATGACCGTCGTCACGCTCGAACACGCGATCGCCGCGCCGTTCTGCACGCGCCAGCTCGCCGACCTCGGTGCCCGCGTCATCAAGGTGGAACGCCCCGGCGTCGGCGATTTCGCGCGGGCGTACGATCACCGCACCCACGGTCTCGCGTCGCATTTCGTGTGGACCAACCGGTCGAAGGAAAGCCTCACACTGGACCTGAAGCAACCGGCCGCGCAGGACGTGCTGGGCGAACTCGTCGCGCAGGCCGACGTGCTGGTGCAGAACCTCGCGCCCGGCGCGGCCGCGCGCATGGGCCTGTCGTTCGACGCGCTGCACGCGAAGCACCCGCGGCTGATCGTCTGCGACATCTCGGGCTATGGCGCCGACGGCCCGTACCGCGACAAGAAAGCCTACGACCTGCTGATCCAGAGCGAGGCCGCATTCCTGTCGATCACGGGCACGGCCGACGAGCCGTGCAAGGCCGGCACGTCGATTGCCGACATCGCGGCGGGCATGTATGCATACACGGGCATCCTCAGCGCGCTCCTGCAGCGCGGCGTCACGGGCATCGGCTCGCACGTGGAAATATCGATGCTCGAGGCGCTGGCCGAGTGGATGGGCTTCCCGATGTACTACGCGTACGACGGCCAGCAGCAGCCGGGCCGCAACGGCGCCGCGCACGCGACCATCTACCCGTACGGCCCGTTCAAGGCCGGCGACGGCCGGGTCGTGATGCTCGGCCTGCAGAACGAGCGCGAATGGAAGGCGTTCTGCGACGTCGTGCTGCGCGACCCGGCACTCGCAACCGATCCACGCTTCGACGCGAACGTGCGCCGCTCGGAGCACCGCGCCGAACTGAAGGCCGTGATCGAGCAGGCGTTCTCCTCCGTCACCGCACAGGACGTGATCGCGCGCCTCGACGAAGCGCAAATCGCGAACGCCGCCGTGAACCAGATCGGCGATCTCTGGACGCATCCGCAACTGCACGCGCGCCAGCGCTTTCGCACGATCGACTCGCCGGCCGGCGAACTGCAGGCGCTGCTGCCGCCGGCGACGATCGACAGCTTCGATGTGCGCATGGACGCGGTGCCCGCGCTGGGCGAGCACAGCGCGGCCATCCTGCACGAACTCGGGCGCACCGACGCCGATATCGAACAACTGCGCGCCGCCGGCGTGATCTGAGCCATGTCCATGCCCCTCTCCCCCGTCCGTCACGCGCGCAGTCTCCTGTTCGTACCGGCCACGCGCCCCGAGCGCTTCGCGAAGGCGCTCGATTCGGGTGCCGACTGCATCATCGTCGACCTCGAAGATGCCGTCGGCCCCGACAGCAAGGACGACGCACGCGCGCAACTCGCGCGGCACCTGCCGTTGCTGACGGCCGAGCAGCGGGCGCGCACCGTCGTGCGCGTGAACGCGATCGGCACGCCGTGGCACGACGCGGACATCGCGCTGCTGCGCGACTGGGCCTCGCAAGGCGTGGCCGTGATGCTGCCGAAGTCCGAAGACGCGGGCGCGCTGCGCAAAGTTGCCGAGCAGCTCGGCGAGCACGCGCAACTCGTCGCGCTGATCGAATCGCTGGCCGGGCTCGATGCGGCCGACGCGCTGGCACGCGACCCGCAGGTCGTGCGCGTCGCGTTCGGGCACCTGGATTTCCAGCTCGACCTCGGCATGCGCGCGACACCCGACGAGCCGGAGCTGGCCTGTGCGCGCAATGCGATCGTGGCCGCGTCGCGCCGCGCCCGGCTGCCCGCGCCGATCGATGGCGTCACCACACGCACCGACGACGCCGAGCGCCTGACGGCCGATGCGCGGCGCGCGCGCGCATTCGGGTTCGGCGGCAAGCTGTGCATCCACCCGGCGCAGGTCGCCGGCGTGAACGATGCGATGGGCTATTCCGAAGACGAGCAGGCGTGGGCGCGCCGCGTGATCGACGAAGCCGCGAAGCATGGCGGCGCCGCGTTCAGCCTGGACGGCCGGATGGTCGATCTCCCGGTGATTCGCGCTGCCGAGACGATCCTCGCCGGCGCGCGGAAATAATCGATCGCGACGACACGGCCAGATCCGCGACTTCGACAGCCGGCCTCGCGACGAACGATCGGGCTTGTCGAGTACAGGACGGTACGTGCCCGGCCATTGCGACACGCAATGCACGCCCCGGCGCAATCGAAGTACCGAACATGCAGCCGGATGAAGGTGTTTGAACGGGGCGCGACCGTCGCCAGCGGCCCTCAGAACCGATACGTCGCGCCCACCTGCGCAAATCGCCCGACGTACGTATAGAGCGATGCATCGTAGCCGGTTGGCCCCGCCATCCATACCGGATCGAACGGCGGCTTTCGATTGAAGAGGTTGTCGATCCCCGCGTACAGCGTCCAATGCTTGAATCCCGTATAGCCGACCATCAGATTGAACTGGCTGTACGACGCAACGCCATCCGCCATGCCGGGGTACGTACCCGGCGCGAGAATCGCCTGCGCATACGGGCCGACATAGAGCCAGCTCAGGGTCGCGTTCCACCGGTGATAATTCCAGCTCAGATCGGTGTTCCCTTTCCAGCGCGGAGAACTGCCGCCGAACGGCTGGTGAAGTGCGCCGTTGTTGCCGGCGAAATCCCGTTCCACGCCGCCGACCGGCATCTTGAAGTGCCACACATAGGCCCAGTCGCCGGACAGCGTAAAGGTGCCGATTGTCGTCTCGACCGTCTGGCGGAACGTGGCCTCGAAGCCGTCGGTGTCGAGCGACGACAGATTGCGATAGGGCAGCGTGATATACGCGATGCTGCCGTTGGCGTTGCGGACCACCTGCGACGGATCGTTCTGATTGACCACGACCTGCACGTCGTCCGTGCCGATCACGTTGTCGATGTGAATCTTGTACCAATCGAACCCGATATCGGTCGTGCGCGTCGGCGAAAACTCGAATCCGACATTGAAGTTCTTCGTGCGCTCGGGCTGCAGGCTGCGATTGCCCGCGCGAATTTCCTCGACGATATTGTACGAACCCGGATTGTTCGGATCTCGCGCATCCACCACGCCCTGCGAGCCGAAGGTCCGCGACGACGTGTTCTCGATCAGCGTCGGCGCGCGGAAACCGCGATTGTACGACCCGTACACGGTGAATTCCCGCACCGGCTGAAAGCGCAGCGCGAACCGCGGCGAAAACGCACCGCCGAAGTCGCTGTAGTGATCGTAGCGGCCCGACTGGCTGAACGTCAGCGTCTTCAGCAGCGGAACGTCGATCTGGTAATAGACCGCCGAAACGTTGCGCTCGCCATTGACGGACTGGATCGACGGCGACGTCAACTGGCCGCTCGCCCAGCCCGCCCCCGTGCCGATGTATTGGCTCTGATGCATGAACTGCGCCCCCAGCCCCAGGCCCACGTTACCCGTCGGCAGCGTGAACAGGTTCGGGCTCGACAGCGTCGCATCCAGCACATCGAGCTTCGTGATCGCCTGATTCGACGTGCTCTGGTAAAGGCCGTTCAGTCCGTTCGGCGTTGCGGACGGATTGGAGAAATCGAATCCGCCGTTCTGAATGAGGTTCGTCAGCTCGCTGGCGCTCATCTGGTTCGAATAGTTCTGCGAGACCGTGTCCTGCGAATGGGCATACGACGCGCTCCAGTCCCAGTCGCCCGCCGACGGCAACGCGAACGTCCCTTTCACGCCCGTCGCGGCGCGCCAGTAGTTCGAACTGACATGCACGGATTGCGACGCCGGAAACGCATAGCGCAACTGCGTCGGCACGCCGAACGGGTTGGCTGGATTGCCGGCCGGCACGACGTTCGAGATCAGCGAAACGCTGCCCGTCGCCGGATCGTAGGTCTGCGTACTGGTCGTCAGGCGGCCGACGCCCCGGTTCGCGACCGTCGTATTGTTGCTCTCCCACAGATCGGCGAACGCCTGCGTCGCATCGTCGATCCTGAACTCGCCATGCAGCTTCGCGCTCAGCCGCTCGGTCCACGGAACGAGCGACGACGCGCCCGCCGTGTTGCGCTGGCAGATCGTGCCGCCGGCACCGAACGACTGCGAATTCGAGTTGCCGGGTACGACATGGCCACCATACGCGCACGGATCGAGCGGCACGTTGCCGTTCGCCCTCGCCCAGTACGAAGTCGACTGGTTGGACAGGCCGCCCGGGTAGTTCGAGAAATTCTGGTTCTCCGTCATGTCCCGGTCGGACGCGAGCACGCCGTTGTTCTTGTAGTAGCTGAGCGCCGCCGTTACGTTGAAGCGATCCGCGTGGATGTCACCGAAGCCGCCGAGGAGGCCGAACCGGGTCGTGCCCGCGCCTCCGCCGCCGTTCGTCGCGCCGCCATAGGCGCCGGACAGCTCCAGCCCTTGATAGTTCTTCTTCGTAATGATGTTCACGACACCGGCGACCGCGTCCGAGCCGTACTGCGACACCGCGCCCGTCTTGACGATCTCGATCCTGTCGATGATGTTGAGCGGCAGCGTGTTCAGGTCGAAGAACTGATCGGTGCCGTTGGCCGCGTAAGCATACGGGGCGACGCGCTGGCCATCGACGAGCACCAGCGTGTATTTTTCGCTCAGCCCGCGCAACGCGATACCTGCTCCGCCGACCGCGAAGTTGGATGTCGCCGCCGAGCCGTCACCCCAACTGCTCGATGAATTGGCCGTCACGCTGCGCAAGTAGTCGGCGACCGTCGTCTGGCCGCTGTTCACGATATCCTTCGCCGTGATCGTCTGGACCTGGTTGAAACCGACCTTGTCGGCGCTGCGGATCAACGAGCCCGTCACTTCGAAACGCTTGACCGTCAGCGCGTCGCGCGCGCCCGATGCCGGCAACGCCGGTGCGGCCGGCACGGCCACCGCCGACGCCGGCGCGTCGGGCGCCGGCAGGTTCTGCGCCCAGGCGGGCGCTTCAGGTATCGCAACGGAGGCGCACCACGCCCCTGCGGCAGTCAGCAGCATCACCACGCTTCGCTTCATCTTCTTTTTCTCGCGCTCATTCGCCGGCCATGCCGGTATGAATTTTAAAATGACATCTGTTTAGATATCCGAATTCATCTGAACGATACGGATCGTCCTGACTCGAGAATCTGCCTGCCGCGTTTCAGACGCGTTGCCCAATGCCGCGCCATGCGCTCGACATGGGCACTGCATCGGCAGCGCCCGTCGCATCAAGTCGAAATCGTTCGGAAAGCCCGCATGCGCACGCGTGCGTCTTCGCTCGATCCAGATCGCGCACCTGTCGAGCAGCAAGACGTGTGTCCGGTAACCGCCCGGACACTCGCGTGGATTGGATCCGGGCCTGCTCGCGGGGTGACGCGCGAGCCATGCGTGCCCGACGGCCGGTCAGTCGATGGCCACCGCGACCGACTCGCGCGACAGCACGTGGTACAGCGCACCGGCAGCGAGGATGATGGCCGCGAGCGCCAGCATCAGCGTCTGGTAGCCCTGCCGGAAATCGTCGACGTGCCGCATCAGGAAAATGGCAAACGCAATGCCGCTCGCGCCACCCACGTTGTGCACCGTCCACGAGGTGCCCATCGCCACGGCCGCCTGGTCGCGCGGCAGCGCGCCCAGCGCCACCAGCGTCGAGGGCCCGAGTATCGCGCCCCAGCCGATGCCGAACAGCAGCAGCGGCACGATGAACCAGCCCGCATCGGGCTGTCGCGCGGCGACCGACAGCAGAATCGACGCGACGACGAACAGCGCCAGGCCAGTCACGATCACCCGCGACGGGCCGAGCCGTTCGCTGCGGCCGCCGATCCAGGACGACGCGATGGAAAACGTGATGGTCGCCGGCAGCAGAAACAGCCCGATGGCGATGTCGCTCTTGTGGAGCTGGGTCGAAAAGAAGATCGGCAAGGTGAGCAGCACGATGCAGTAGAAGAACGCGAGAAAGAACGTCGCGAGCAGCGCGGACAGGAACCTCGGTTCGCGGAAGAAATGAAACTCGACGATCGGATCGCGCGTGCGCAACTCATGCCAGACGAACAGCGCCAGGGCGACGAGCGACACCGGCAGCAACCCGAGCGTGAGCCGGCCCCCGTCGATCGACAGATAGCTGACGAGCGTGGTCAAGCCGACGACCAGCAACAGGCATCCCGTCACGTCGATGCGCTTGCGCGCCTGCGCCTTGAACTCCGGTATCGCCCATGCACACAGTGCCAGGCTGATCACGATGAACGGAATGTTGATCAGGAACGCGTCGTGCCAATCGAGTGCGCCGGCGAACAGGCCGCCGATGATCGGGCCGAGCGCCAGCCCGACGCCGTTGGCACCGAACAGGATCCCCAGCGCCTTGCCCTGTTCGTTCTCGTCGAACGTATAGCTGACGATCGCTCCCGATACCGTGTACAGGATCGCGCAACCGATGCCCTGCAGGAAGCGGAACGCCACCAGCAGCCAGAACTGATGCGCGATGCCCGCGAACAACGACGCCGCGCCGAAGATCAAAAGGCCGACGATCAGCAGCTTCTTGCGGCCCAGGTTGTCTGCCAGCGTCGCGACCGGCACCATGAACGCGGATAGCGCGACCATGAAGATGGAGGTGATCCATTGCGTCGTCTGGATCGGGATCGAAAAATCGCGGCCGATCGCCGGAAGAATCGTGTTGACGACCGTGAGATCGATACATCCCAGGAAGCTCGCGATACAGATGCCGGTCAACCCGACGTACTTCCGAACCTTGCTCGATGAATTACTCATGCGCCAGTGCCTCGGTGTCTTCTTCTGAATTCGACTGCGACTTTTTCTTGAACTTGACCGCCAGCCAGTTGGCGCGGGTATCGCTCCCCTTCTGCACGAAAATCTCGCGGGTCTTGCTCATCGCGGCGGTCATCTGCTTCGGGTAAATGATGAAATCGATGCCGTCCTGCGCCCACATCGGCATGATGATCGGGCATTCCTCGAGAATGTAGAAGAGCGAGCGATAGAACGCGTCCTCGTGTTCAGGCGTGCCTTGCACCAGCCCGTTTCTCTCCGCAAACACGCCGATGGTGTCGTTGATCGCATGACGGTATTCGTGATTCGAGTAGTACTCGTTCGTGATCAGATGGTAATACTGCGAGTAGTCGTCGCGGCGCAGCAGGTCGTCCCATCGCAGGATCTCGCGCCGCATCGACAGTTTCGCGAGCGTGTCGGTGTGGTCCCGGAGCCATGCGTCGCCGCGGTCGCGGCTTTTCTGATAGTTGCTGTGCGCGGAACCGGTCACGTAGTTGTGGCGCTGCAACGTATCGGCCACGCCGATCACGCATTGCCCGAATCCCGCCACGTTGATCTTGTCGACCGTCGCCGCCAGTTTCTCGCCTTCGTGATATTCCTTGCCGACACTGATCAGCAGCAGTGCCGTTTTGCCGACGTACTCGTGCGCCTGAAATTTTCCTTGTGCCTGCAATGAAACCTTGTACATGGTCAGCTCCAGTAAACTAAGGGTTCGGTGACGGATCGGATGCCGACGAAGGCACTCAACGTGACTCGGTCGGTGCCCCGGACAGGGCGAACCGCGTGAATGAAACGCGGATTCAGGAAGATCAGGTCGCCCGCCTCCGGCTTGATCACGAGGTCAGGCGCGCCCACCTGCTCGCGGCCGATTCCGTAGTGGCGATCGCCTTTGAGCGTTTCGTATTCGCGAGAATCGGGCGCGATGCGCCAGAGTTCCAGCTCGCCGCCGTGCGGCGGCACCTGCAGATAGAGGTTGGCCGACAGCTGATACTGCAGCGCCCACCCGGTGCCGGTCGGCAGCGTCCATTCCAGGTTGTCGATGTGCGGCTCGAGATCCACGCCGGGGGTCAGGTAGCGGCACACGCCGACGAAGCACTTGCGCCCGTCGACGCTCAGCAGTCGGGCCCCTTCGGGCCACGCGTCGTCGAGCAGGGTGCGGAACCGGTCGACCGGCGATGCCAGCTCGCCGAACAGCGTGCGAACGCGCTCGATATTGGCGCGCGCATGCCGGTGGTAGGCCTGCCTGACCTCATCGGATCGCACCTCTGCGTACGCGATGCCGAGCCGCGTAAATTCGACGGCATGGCCAAGGGCACCCCGTTCGGGATGGGAGAACAGTTGCGCCTCCGCTCGCCGGATGACCGCTGGCGGCGTGAACGCACGAATGCGTATCGCGAGCGCAGTGCCTTTGCACAAATCGAGAATGTGATCGGCGGACAGCGACGCTTCGTCGACGTCGATCACTGCATGGTCAACCTCTGCCGGTCGGTTCATGGCGTGATGAATGGAAGGAGTGAAGGAGCCGCGCGCATCAGAGCAGGTAACGGGCGCGCAGGTAATAGAACCCGCCGTTGATGCCGATCGGCGACGATACGATGTCGTACTGCGTGCCCAGGAACTGGTTCTCCGCCGGCAGCTTGCTCGGGTACACGTTGAACAGGTTGTTCGCGCCCACCGCGATTTCGAACTTGCGCGTCATCGCATAACGGAGCTCGACGTCGGTGACGTACCTCGCCGCGTTCGTGAAATGGGCGAAGCGCGTCGTCGAATAGGCATTCGGGCCGCTCCAGTAGCTCTCTTCGCCGGAGGTCGTGCCGTAACGCGTTTCATGCAGGCTGAGGGCCCATTTGTCGCGGTGCCAGGTGCCGCCGACGATGATCTTGTTCTTCGGCGTCGACGACGTGATGTAGCCGACCTGCTGCGCGTTCAGCAGCGTGTTGCCGTTGGTGTCGCGGCCCACGCTCGTCACGCTCGTCGTGTTGAAGTTGATGCCGAGATCCCAGTCGACGGAACCCCACCTCGCGAAGTTGCTGTGATACGTGGCCAGGATGTCGACGCCGCGCGTGCGCGTATTCACGCCGTTCGTGAAATAGTTCGCAGTCACGGACGGCAGGCCTGCCGGCAACGTGATGCCGGCCTGCGTCAGTGCATCGATCGCGGGCTGTCCGCTATAGGTGCCGCCCTGCACGATCCGGTCACGGATGTTGATCTGGTACGCATCGATCGTCACGTTCAGGTTCGGCAGCGGGTTGAGCACGAGCCCGATGTCGAAGTTGGTCGACTTCTCGGGCTTGAGCGGCGTCGCGCCGAGATTGCGTGCGGCCTGCGAGTTCGGTGCCAGCTGCCCGTATGCGGAAAGCGGCGAGATGTTCAGGTTCGTGAAGTGTTGCTGCGCGAGCGACGGTGCGCGAAAGCCGGTGCCGACGCTGCCGCGAACCGCGATGCGCGGCGTGATGTCGTAACGCGTCGAGACCTTGCCGTTGGTGGTGCCGCCGACGTCGTTGTAATGCTCGAAGCGCCCCGCGAGATCCAGTTGCCAGTTCGGCGCGAGCCGGGTCGCGAGATCGACGTAGGTGCCGAGCACCTCGCGCGATTTCGACAGCGCACTGAGCGGGGACAGGCCCGGCAACGCCTGGCTACCGGCGCCAAAGGTCGATGCCGGATCGCCCGCGCCGACCGTATAGCTTTCGTGGCGATGCTCGACGCCGACCGACACGTTGAGCGGCGCGGGCAGCAACGGCAGGTGGAATGCGCGCGACAGGTCCAGGTTGTTGGTCCACTGCGTGCTCGTGAAGGTCGACAGGCGAAAGCCGGTCGGCGTCGATCCGGTCGCGTCGAACAGGCTCGTGTTCGCCGAATTGACCATCCCGATGCCGATGTTGTCACGGCCGTAGGTCGAGCTGATATCCCACGCCCAGCCGAGCAGCCGGTCGCCCTTCACGCCCGCGGTCAGCGAGAAGTCGTTTTCGTTGAGCGTCTCCTGCGGGGTGAAACCGTTCGGGTAGAGGGTCGGCAGCACCGACGGCAACCGGTAGTTCTGGTAGCTGCTGCCGTTCCGGTGCGCATACGTGCCGAAGCCGTACAGCTTCGCGCCGCCTTCGAGCAGGTAGCCCGCGTTGAATGCGACCGCTTCCCGCGTGCTGGCCGGCGACCCGAGAATCAGGTTGTCGTTCTGGCCGGTTCGCGGATCGGCGCCGGTGCGCACCGTATGATTCTGCCGGTTGTACTCGGCGCTCAGGTCGAGATAGCCCGCATCGCCGAGCCGTAGCCCGATGTTGGCCGCGTTGTTCTGCGCGAGACCGTCCCCTTGATAGGTCTGGCCGGTCGTGTTTGAAAGTTCACCGCCCTTGTAATCCGACTTGAGGATGACGTTGATCACGCCGGCAATCGCATCCGAGCCGTATTGCGCGGAAGCGCCGTCGCGGAGAATCTCGACGTGGTCGATCGCCGCGATCGGGATCAGGTCGACGTCGACTCCGGTCGATCCTTGCTGCGGCCCGCGGTTCAGCGAGACATTCGCGGTCGAATGGCGGCGCTTGCCGTTCACGAGCACGAGCACGTAATCGGGGCTCAGCCCGTGCAATGTCAGCGCGCTCGTCAGGTTGCCCGCATCGCCGCGCATCGCCTGGCGCGCGATCGACGGCGAGAGCTGGACGAGCGCGTCGCGCAGATTGCCCTGCCCGGTGCGCCGCAGCGCGTCGCCGCCGATCACTTCCACCGGGGCAGCGGCATCGCGCATTTTCCGCGCGTTTTCACGCGTACCGGTGGTGACGACAACGTCCTGAACGGTCACGACGACGTCCTGGGCATCGCTGGCGGGCGTCGGGTTTGGCGTACCGCCCTGCGCCCACGCGGCGCCGCCGGCGGTAATCCAATAGGCGGCCAGCGCCAGCGAGCGGCGACGGGGATACGTCACGCGCGCATTGTCGTTTCTCTGATAAACCACTGCAAGGCCCTCATTTCAGCGAGCCGCAAGGTGTCATGCCATTCTCGCGTCACGCTTCTCGTTTGTTTTGATTTCAGTGCGTGACGAATCATCCTCCCGGTGAAACATTTTGTTAAATAACAAATGCATATTTTCATTTATCAATTTAAATGTCGGCACCGGTCTTGCATGTGATTACGCAATTGCTTCGATAATGTTGCGATTGTATGGCGGAGGGAAATGGCGTCGATTAAATCAACGCCCGTCTGGAATAGACGATTTGAATAATGGCAACGAGTATGCGCATATTTGTGAAATGTCGATTTCGCTCGACGTGCTGCGCATTGCCGGCCCGAACCGCGCCGTCGGAAACTATCGCGGCAATACCGACATCATTGCGATGGCGGCTGGATCCGATTCCCCACTCTGTTTTTCTTTCGGGTCGCTCACGGCATGGTCTGCTCGTTGCCGATCAGGCCGATCTTCGTCGCCCCTTCGCGCTGTGCCGATGCCAGCACCTCGGCCACCGCGCGGTAAGGCGCCGCCTGGTCCGGCCGCAGCCGGATCTCGTCCTGGTCGGTTTCGGCCGCGACTTCGCGGAACTTCGCCCCCAGCCCGGCCGGCCCGTTCACGGGCGAGCCGTTCCAGTTGACCGACCCGTCCGCGCCGATGTCGATCTGCACCACCTGGGGCGGATGCGGCGGTGGCGGCGGGTTTCCCACCGGCAGGTTCATCTTCACCGAGTGCATCTGGATCGGGATCGTGATGATCAACATGATCAGCAGCACCAGCATCACGTCGATCAACGGCGTGGTGTTGATGTCCACCATCACGTCCGGATCGTCGTTGCGCCCTCCGGCGCCCACGTTCATACCCATCGTTCGAACTCCCTAGCCCCCGCGTGCGGGCGGCTCCGTGATGAAGGCGATCTTGACGACCCCGGCCCGCTCGCATGCCGTGACGACCTGACCGATGTACCGATACGGCGTCGCCTGATCGCCGCGTACGTGCACGTCCGGTTGCGGCGTCTGTGTCGACATCTCCTTCAGGCGCGACACCAGCGCCTGAAGGTTCACGTGCTCGGTTCCCCAGAAGAGGTCGCCCTGCCGGTTCACCGCGATCTCGATGCTTTTCGGTTGGGTCTGCAGCGGCTGTATCCGCTCCGCCGGCAACTGCACCTGGATCGTGTGCGTCACCACCGGGATCGTGATCAGGAAGATGATCAGCAACACCAGCATCACGTCCACGAGCGGCGTCGTGTTGATCGCCGAGATCACCTCGTCGTTGTCGTCACCGCCCACGCTGATTGCCATGGCCGGCTCCGCTCAGGATTGAACGGCAAGCACCTGCGGCGACTGTGCCGCCGGCGGCGCGATGCGGCCCGCGGCCCGTCTGCCGCCCGCGAGCAATACCGTATGCAGTTGCGCACCGAAGTTGCGCACCCGTTCCATCACGGACTTGTTGCGGCGCACGAGGAAGTTGTAGCCGAGCACGGCCGGCACGGCCACCGCCAGGCCGATCGCGGTCATGATCAGCGCCTCGCCCACCGGCCCCGCGACCTTGTCGATCGACGCCTGGCCCGCGATGCCGATGGCCGTCAGCGCGTGATAGATGCCCCACACCGTCCCGAACAGCCCGACGAACGGCGCGGTGGACCCCACCGTGCCCAGAAACGCCAGGCCGTCCTGCAGGCGGTTCGACACGTTGGTGATCGAACGCTCGATGTTCAGCTCGATCCAGGTGTTGCGATCGACCGAATCGAGCAGCGCCGTGTCGTGGTGCTCCCCCGCCTCGATCGCGTTCTCGGCGATGAAGCGAAACGGCGACGCATCGTCGAGCTGGGCCGTGCCCTCGGCCAGCGTCGGCGCATTCCAGACCTGTTCGTCGGCCGACTTCGCCCGGCTGTTCGCACGCGCCTGCTCGATGAACTTGGTGACCATCACGTACCAGCTGCCGAGCGACATGACCACGAGCAGCCCCAGCACGAAGCGGGCCACGAAGTCGCCGCTCGCCCACAGGGCCCCCAGCCCGTACGGGTTCTCGACGGTTGCCGACGTCGCGGGTTCGGGTGGCGGCACCGGGCGCTCCGATCCGTTCGACGCAGCCGGCGCCACCGCGATCGGCGATGCACCGGATGCTGTCCGGACCTGTGTCGCCGTCGTCTCCTGTGCCAGCACGGATGGTGGGGCGACCAGCGCGCCGCCCACGCCGGCGGCGATCGTCAGACTCGCCGCCAGTGCGGCCCGAAATTGCTTTTTCATAAGGACTCCATAGGCAAGATGGATCGATTCGGGAAGCAGGCGGCGTCCACCGCCTTGCCTGCCCCGCCTCAGTTCAGGTTGAAGGAAAACGGTACCCGCACGCGCACGGATTGCCCCTGGGCGATACAGTTGAAGCGCTTGACCGCATTCAGCGCGGCACGATTGAGCACCGGATCCGCCGGCTGAGCGACCCGCAGGTTCGTGACGCGGCCGTCCGGGTCGACGGTGAATTCGACGGTCACGTCACCGGTGATGTTGTTGTCCTGCGCCTCCGGCGGATAGACGATCGACGCGCGAACCTCGTCCGAATTCGGGCAGACCACGCCGATCTCGCGGTTCACCGGCCTGGCAGCCGGTACGGGCACGGGGGCCGGCGGGGCTTCGTGCACCGGTGCGGTCGGGGCCGGCGCGTCCTGATGCGTGATGGTGGCGGGCGGCGGGGCCTGCACGTGCACCTCGGGCGGCGGCACGAACGGCGGTGGCGGCGCCGTCACCCGCGGCTTCGACACGACCTTTTCGACCGGTTTCGGCGGCGGTGGTGGCGGCGGCGGTTTCACCGGGACGACGATGCGGGCCTCGATCGGCTGCTGGACGATCTGGACGACCCGGGTCGCCAGGCCGTTCACGAGCGCCCATATCAGGACGAGATGCAGCGCGATGGCGATCGCGATGCCGCCGAAGCGACGCAACGGGTGGGTCTGCCTTTTGCCGAACTCGCGCGGACGGCCGATTGCCGCGAGTCGGGATGGAGAAGCGGTTGTCATGTTCAGTCCAAGGCCAATGAGGTCAGGCGTCCGGCGCGGGGTTCGCGTCCGCCGGTCCGCCTACGCGCCGCCGGTCAGGCCGCAACCGGTTCTCGCCGATCGGCGGGACGCCAGCCGAGTGCCGGCGCAATACGCGTGATGACATCGTCGAGAATCTGCAGATAATTCTCGAACGGCAGGTCGTAGGGCAGCTCGACGCGCAACTCCCGCACCTGCTCGACCACCGGATCGGCCAGCAGCCGCGCCAGGATTTCGTCCGAGGTGCCGACGAGATCCGGCGCGTACAGCGTGCGTCGCTCGCCCTGCGGCGCAAGCGTGCGGGCATGACGCCCGTCTGCAAACGCGCGATAGCGTTCGCGATCTTTCGCGCTCGCGCCGTCGGTCGGGACGATCACGCGCCCCACCGAGATACGCGGTGCGTGGGCCTCATGCCAATGGTCGCGATACAGCGCCAGTTGCCGCAGCTGGGCGTCGAGATGGCTGTCGGTACCCTCGCCCGTGGTCACGTTGGCGATCAGCAGGTTGAATCCATTGCGGGCGGCCCATTCGGCCGACCGCCTGGAACCTCCGCCGTACCAGAGCCGCCCGGTCAAGCCGGGCGCAAAGGGGCTCACGCGCGGCCGGACCCGGCCGGCAGCCGATTCCACGAACGTGTCTTCGTCGCCGAGCCAGTCGCCGGCGAGATTGCGGCGCAGCCGGGCCAGGCGCGCATGCGAGAAGTCGACATGCTCCGGATCGGTGTCGAACAGGCGGTCGCCCAGCAGCGCCCCGTGATTCGGCGCACCCGCGCTGAGTCCGACCTGGAGCCGTCCGCGCGAGAGCACGTCGACGGTGGCGAGATCCTCGGCCAGCCGGAACGGATTCTCGTATCCCATCTGGATGACCGCCGCGCCCAGGCCGATCCGGGTCGTGCGCTGGCTCGCCGCCGCGAGAAACGTGGTGGCCGACGAGACGGCGCGCTCGAGATGGCGTTGCCGTATCCAGGCACCGTCGTAGCCGAGCGCCTCGCCGGCATGGAACAGCGCGAGCGCCCGCTCGAATCCCGCCGCGGCATCTTCGCCGGGGTAATTTCCCGTTGTCAGGAAGGCAATTTGATCAATGCGTACGTTGCTCACTTTCGTATCCTTCGCAATCGGTCGAAAATCGAAAGGAAATGAGACATCGAGCTCGACCTCGAGAATGGCCGAGCACATCGGATTCAAGCTGTCGTGAGGAAGCGTAGAAGGGACAGACAACTTCACACGAGTCTTCGATTATGGAGAACGTGCGACTGCCCCGTTGCGGTCATTTCTTCTATGGATATGACGCGCGCATCGAGACAGATAGCGTGCGCATCAATAATGGAATTCGCGATTGATGCCGGACGGTTCGATGCGCATCCGCACTCGAACACCGGAAAGAAGCGACAGTGCGGAAACCTGCGGCGGATGGGTTCGGCGCGGCGGGCAGGTCGATTGCCGCTTTCCACTTCATCGCCGGTTTGAGAACGGATGTGTTGCTGCGCAAGCGTGGAAACGGCTCTACACGGGCGCCGTTTCCAAGAGGCTCGCCCCCGGTCAAACGCCTTCGACCAGCACGGCCCGAAAGCGTCCGCCCTTGAAGCGATGCTGAACGATGGCCTGGTATGCCGGGCTGTCGTACCACGCGCGCGCCGCGTCCCCGGACGGAAACTCGACGATCACCACCCCTTCCGGGCCGTCGCCCTCGAGCGTTTCCTGCGGGCCATACGCGGCCAGCACCTTCAACGGGTGGCCGGCGGTCGTCGCGCCGACCTTGTCCTGGTAGAGATCGAGTTCCTGCTGATCCTGCGTGCTTTCACGCGTGAAGACGATATAGGTCGCCAAGATTGCACTCCTGATGCGTTCGAGAATGATGGGACGATCCGAAGATCGTCCGCCGGACAACGGCACTCATCCTAACCATCGGGCGCGCTTTCTCTTATCCCCCTGCTTCCAACTCTCTATTCGAGCCGGATTAACAATGAACGCACCCGATCGGTCGGGCGCGTGTCGCGGCTGCCGCGATCGCCGGCAGCCTCGCCATCTCGTTCGCACGCGATGACCATCAGCAATTCCCGGTGCGCGCCGGGTTCGAGACCCGGCAGCTTGCGTTCGTGCTGATCGGGCTGCAGGCCTATGACGGCGATCGCGGCGGTGGCATAGGGCGTCGACCGCGGCCCCAAAACAAAAGAAAACACCCCTCAACGAGGGGTGCATGGGCCGGATCGCAGTGTGCCCGCAGCGACGTGCAAGTCAGCTGGGGGCATCACCGCCCGGCACCGGGGCCGTCGAGACGAAGCGTCACGCTCACCCTACCCGCGCTTCCCCCTCGCGCTCGGCTTCCCCTTCGTCCGTACCCGTTCGCGCCAGCACCGGCTTGAGTGCCTGCCCGGTGTGGCTTGCGTTCACCTGCACGAGCGCTTCCGGCGGCGCCGCCGCGACGATCGTACCGCCGCCCACGCCGCCTTCCGGCCCGAGATCGATGATCCAGTCGGCTTCCGCGATCACGTCGAGGTCATGCTCGATCACGACGACGCTGTGCCCCGCATCGACGAGCCGGTGCAGCACGCGAATCAGCTTCGCGACGTCCGCCATGTGCAGGCCGACCGTCGGTTCGTCGAGCACGTACAGCGTATGCGGCGCCTTCTGGCCGCGCCGCGTGATGTCGTCGCGCACCTTCGTCAGCTCGGTGACGAGCTTGATGCGCTGCGCCTCGCCGCCCGACAGCGTGGGCGACGGCTGGCCGAGCGTCAGGTAGCCGAGGCCGACATCCTTCATCAGCTGCAGCGGATGCGCGATGTTCGAGATCGGCGCGAAGAATTCCACCGCCTCGTCGATCTCCATCGTCAGCACGTCGCCGATGTTCCGGCCGCGCCACGTGACCGCGAGCGTCTCCGGGTTGAAGCGCTGCCCGTGACACACGTCGCACGGCACCTTCACGTCGGGCAGGAAGCTCATCCCGATCGTGCGCACGCCTTGCCCTTCGCAGGCGGGGCAGCGCCCGTCGCCGGTATTGAACGAGAAACGCGACGCCGTGTAGCCGCGCGCACGCGCCTCCAGCGTATCGGCGAACAGCTTGCGGATCGTGTCCCACACGCCGATATAGGTGGCCGGGCACGAACGCGGCGTCTTGCCGATCGGCGTCTGGTCGACTTCCAGCACGCGGTCGATCTGCTCCCAGCCGCTCAGCGACTCGCAGCCCTGCCACGCATGCGTGACGTTCAGCGACGGCCGCGGTGCGCTGCGCGCGAGCACGCTCGAACGGCGGTTGGTGGCCGGTGCATCCTGCTGCGCCGCCTTGCGTGCGCGGCGCGTGGCCGGCGACGACAGCACCGAGCGGCCGACCGCGTCGAGCAGGTTCGTCATCAGCACGTCGCGGGCGAGCGTCGACTTGCCCGAACCGCTCACGCCCGTGACCGCGACGAGCCGCGCGAGCGGAATGCCGACCGTGACGTCGCGCAGGTTGTGCAGCCGTGCGCCATGCACGGTCAGCCAGGCTTCCGGCACCGCGGCGCCGCCCTTCTTGCCCGGCAGGCTCACGCTGCGGCGCGGCTGCAGCGGGTGCGTCATCGGCTGCGCGAGCAGGCGCCCCGTGACCGAATCGGACTGCGCGGCAAGATCGGCGACCGCGCCCTGCGCGACCAGCGTGCCGCCCCGCTTGCCGGCGCCCGGGCCGACGTCGATGATGTGATCGGCGCGGCGGATCGTGTCCTCGTCATGCTCGACGACGACGAGCGTATTGCCCTTGTCGCCGAGCTTGCGCAGCGCATCCAGCAGGATCTGGTTGTCGCGCGGATGCAGGCCGATCGTCGGCTCGTCGAGCACGTAGCAGACGCCCTGCAGGTTGCTGCCGAGCTGCGCGGCGAGCCGGATGCGCTGCGCTTCGCCGCCCGACAGGCTCGGCGCCGCGCGATCGAGGCTCAGGTAGCCGAGCCCGACTTCCTCGAGAAACGCGAGGCGGCTGCCGATCTCGCTGACGATGTCGCGCGCGATCTGCGCGTCGCGCCCCGTCAGTTCCAGCCCGTCGATCCAGCGGCGCGTGTCGGACACCGTCCATTGCGCGACCTCGACGATCGGATGCGCGTCGAACGTGACCGCGCGCGCGGACGGGTTCAGCCGCGTGCCGTGGCAATCCGGGCACGGCTCGTTGCCGACGCCTTCCGGTTCCTGCTCGTCCGACGGCAGCGTCTGCTCGCGGCCGCGGCCATCCTCGGCGAGCACCGTGTCGTCATACGCGGCGCGCTGTTCGCGCGTGAGCGTGACGCCGGTGCCGACGCAGGTCGTGCACCAGCCATGCTTGCTGTTGTACGAGAACATCCGCGGGTCCAGCTCCGGATAACTCGTGCCGCATACCGGGCACGCGCGCTTGACCGACAGCACCTTGACCGTGCCGACGCGCGCGGTCGAATGGTCGTTCTGCATCGCATGGTGCAGCCCGTCGAGCGGCGCGAGCAGATGCATCACGCCCTTGCCGAGCTCCAGCGTCTCGTCGAGCACGCGCCGCAGTTCGGCCTCGTTGTCCGGCGACACGACGATATCGGCCACCGGCAGCTCGATCGTGTGCTCGCGGAAGCGGTCGAGCTTCGGCCACGGATCGACCGGCACGAACTCGCCGTCGACCCGCAGATGCGTGCTGCCGCGCGCCTTCGCCCATTTCGCGAGATCCGTATACACGCCCTTGCGGTTGACGACGAGCGGCGCGAGCAGCCCGACGTGCTCGCCGCGATGATCGCGCAGCAACTGCGCGGCGATCGATTCGACGGACTGCGACGTGACCGGCGTGCCGTCGTGGATGCAATGCTGCAGGCCGAGCTTCACGTACAGCAGCCGCAGGAAGTGCCAGACCTCGGACGTGGTCGCGACCGTACTCTTGCGGCCGCCGCGCGACAGCCGCTGCTCGATCGCGACGGTCGGCGGAATGCCGTACACGGCGTCGACTTCGGGGCGGCCGGCAGGCTGCACGATCGAGCGCGCATACGCGTTCAGCGATTCGAGGTAACGGCGCTGGCCTTCGTGGAACAGGATGTCGAACGCGAGCGTCGACTTGCCGGAACCCGACACGCCGGTGATCACGTTGAACTTGCCGTGCGGGATATCGACGTCGAGCGCCTTCAGGTTGTGCTCGCGCGCGTTGACGATCCGCACGACGTCCTCGCCCTCGATCGCACGCCGCTCGCGCGCCGCGTTCAGCACGGCCTGCAGCGGCTTGCCTTCGTCGGCGAGCGCCAGCTCGGCATCCATCGCGCGGTCGTACTGCAGCAGCGCCACGCCCGTGTGCGATTCGGCGCAGGCCTTCACGTCGTCAGGCGTACCCGCGCACAGCACGAGACCGCCGCCGTCGCCGCCTTCCGGGCCGAGATCAATCAGCCAGTCGGCCGCGCGGATCACGTCGAGGTTGTGCTCGATCACGATCAGCGAATGGCCGGCCGCGAGCAACTTGCCGAACGCCTGCATCAGCTTCGCGATGTCGTCGAAGTGCAGCCCGGTGGTCGGCTCGTCGAACATGAACAGCTTCGCCCGCGCGATGCGCGCCTCTTCCGTCGCGACCCGGCGCCCGTTGGCGGCCGCCGCCGATTCGGCGAGGAAGCCGGCCAGCTTCAGGCGCTGCGCTTCACCACCCGACAGCGTCGGCACCGGCTGCCCGAGCTTCACGTATTCGAGGCCGACGTCGACGATCGGCTGCAGCACGCGCAGCACCTCGGCATCGGTCGCGAAGAACGCCGCCGCTTCGCTGACGGTGAGGTCGAGCACGTCGGCGATGTTCAGTGCGCGGCCGTTGCGCTCGATGCGCACTTCGAGAATCTCGGCGCGGTAGCGGCTGCCGTCGCAGTCCGGGCAGCGCAGGTAGACGTCGCTCAGGAACTGCATCTCGATGTGCTCGAAGCCCGAGCCGCCGCAGGTCGGGCAACGGCCGTCGCCCGAGTTGAAGCTGAACGTGCCCGCGCCGTAGCCGCGTTGCAGCGCGAGCGGCGCCTTCGCGAACAGCTTGCGGATCTCGTCGAACGCGCCGACGTAGCTCGCCGGGTTCGAACGCGTGGTCTTGCCGATCGGCGACTGGTCGACGAACACGACGTCGCCCACCTGGTCGGCACCCGAGAGGCTGCGGAACGCGCCCGGCGACTCGGTCGCCTTGCCGTGGTGCCGCGCCATCGCCGGATAGAGCACGTCCTGCAGCAGCGTGGACTTGCCGGACCCCGACACGCCCGTCACACAGACGAGCCGCTGCAGCGGAATCTCGACCGTGACGTCGCGCAGGTTGTGTTCGCTTGCCCCTTCGAGCACGATGCGCGGCGTGTTCGCGTCGACCACCCGGCGCGCCCAGTTCGACGCGTGCGCGACATGCTTGCGGCCGCCGAGATACTCGCCCGTCAGCGTGTGCGCCGACCGGATGTCGCCCGGCGTGCCGTCGTAGACGATCGTGCCGCCGCGCTCGCCCGGGCCGGGCCCCATGTCGATCAGCCGGTCGGCCGCGAGCATCACCGACGGATCGTGCTCGACGACGACCAGCGTATTGCCCGCGTCGCGCAGCCGCTGCATCGCCTCGACGATCCGCGTGAGATCGCGCGGATGCAGCCCGATGCTCGGTTCGTCGAGCACGAACAGGGTTTTCGTGAGCGACGTGCCGAGCGCCGTGGTCAGGTTGATCCGCTGCACCTCGCCGCCCGACAGCGTGCGGCTCTGCCGGTCGAGCGTCAGGTAGCCGAGCCCGACGTCGCACAGGTATTTCAGGCGCGTGCGCACCTCGGCGAGCAGCAGCTTCAGCGCATCGTCGAGCAGCGCGCTCGGCAGGCTGATGCCGTCGAAGAAGCGGCGGATGCGCTCGATCGGCAGCAGCATCAGGTCGTGCACGGTCAGGCCCGGCAGCGCTTCGAGCTGCGTGCGGCTCCAGTCGACGCCGCGCGGCATGAAGCGGCCGGCCGGCGCGAGCACGCCGTCGGCGTTTTCCTTCGAGCCGAGCCGCCATTGCAGCGATTCCGTCTTCAGGCGCGCGCCGCCGCACACGTCGCACGGCGTGTAGCTGCGATATTTCGACAGCAGCACGCGGATATGCATCTTGTACGCTTTCGACTCGAGATAGCCGAAGAAGCGCTTCACGCCGTACCACTGGCTCTGCCACTTGCCGTTCCAGTCCGGCGACCCGTTGACGACCCAGTCGCGCTCGCCATCCGACAGCTCGGCCCACGGCGTGTCGCGCGGGATGCCGGCTTTCGCCGCGTAGCGCATCAGGTCGTCCTGGCACTCCTTCCAGGCGGGGGTCTGCATCGGCTTGATCGCGCCGCCGCGCAGCGTCTTGCGCGCGTCGGGGATCACGAGGCCGAGATCGACCCCGATCACGCGGCCGAAGCCGCGGCAGGTTTCGCACGCGCCGTACGCCGAATTGAACGAGAACAGCGCCGCCTGCGGCTCCGCGTAGCGCAGGTCGCTGTCGGGATCGTGAAGCCCGGTGGAGAAGCGCCACACCTGCGGCTCGGCCGCCGCGCCCTCCGCCTGCTCCGGCTCCGCCGCGAGCACGTACACGTTCACGCGCCCGCCGCCGCGCTTCAGCGACGCCTCGATCGCGTCGACGACGCGCACCTTGTCGGTGTTCTGCACACGGAAGCGATCAGCCACCACGTCGAGCACCTTGCGCAGCCCGGTGGGCGACGCGACCTCGCGCTGCGCCTGCACGCGCGTGTAGCCGCTCGCGGACAGCCACTGTGCGATTTCTTCGTCGGACACCGTTTCCGGCAGCTCGACCGGGAACGTGACGACGACACGCGGATCGTCCGCCTGCGTGCGCGCGACGAGCTCCGCGTAGATCGTCTCCGGCGTGTCGTGCCGCACCTGGCGCGCGGTCTGGCGGTCGAACAGCTCGGCCGCGCGCGCGTACAGCAACTTCAGGTGATCGTTCAGCTCGGTCATCGTGCCGACGGTCGAGCGCGAACTGCGCACCGGGTTGGTCTGGTCGATCGCGATGGCAGGCGGCACGCCGTCGACGCGCTCGACCTGCGGGCGGTCCATCCGGTCGAGGAACTGCCGCGCGTACGCGCTGAACGTCTCGACGTAGCGCCGCTGGCCTTCCGCGTACAGCGTGTCGAACACGAGACTCGACTTGCCGGAGCCCGACGGGCCGGTGACGACCGTCATCTCGCCGGTGCGCAGGTCGAGGTCGAGATTCTTGAGGTTGTGCTGACGTGCTCCGCGAATGCGGATCAGATTGCTGGATGACAATTTGCCTGCCCGTCTGAATGAGTTAGCCAGAGTGCTCGGTGCCGGGACGCTGCGGCGGATGCCCGCAGGCGCGGCGCACGGGCCGCACGGGGTTACACCTGGGCGGCTCGATTTCGACGGACACTATACTGTATATTCATACAGTTTTCCATGAACAGCGCGGATTCGTGAAAACGCGCCAGATCACTCCGGCTTCGCGTTGTCGGGACTGGCTTTGCGTCCACGCCCCGGCGGCCTGGCCGGCACGGTTCGCCCGTACTCGTTCCACCACGCCGTCAGCGCCTCCATCGTCGGCCCGAGGCCGCGCGCCTTGTCGGTGATTTCGTATTCGACGCGCGGCGGCACTTCCGCGAACACCGTGCGGGTAATCAAGCCGTCCGCTTCGAGCTCACGCAACTGAGCGGTCAGCATGTGCTGCGTGATGCCCGGAATTGCTTTCCGTAGCTCTCCGAAACGATAGACGCGCTGGTTGAGCAGCCACATGATCTCCAGCTTCCACTTGCCGGACAGCAGCGCGAATGCGCGCCGCATTTCGTCGTGCATGTTCACTTCGCCGGCGTCTTTAGTCATTTTTTCCATACCAACAGACAGCAAATCATCCTACTTGCGGGTGTTCATCTTAGACGACATTCTTGCGCCAAGTCGATAGCGACGAAACACAGGAACCCGTAACAAATGGCTGCAAATCTTGCCTACTGGATCAGCACGGCATTGCTGTCGCTGCTCTATCTCGCGTCCGCGACGCTCTACATCGTCAAGCGGGATCGGATCCGCACAATCCTCGTCGGGCTAGGCTATCCCGCCTATCTCGTGCCGCTGCTGACCGTCGTGAAAATCGCCGCCGTAGCGGCCATCGTGACGCGTGCCGGTGTGCCGCTCAGCGATCTCGCGTACGCGGGCATCTTCTATCACCTGCTGCTTTCCGGACTGGCGCACATCGGTGTTCGCAAGCCGCGCGACGCACTGCCGGCAGCGGTCGCCCTCGTCTGTCTCGTCGTTTCATTCACCACGCAGAACGCAGCGCGCGACATCCCGTCACCGTATGGCATCGCCGCGACAGTGGGTCACGCAATCATCACCTGAAGGAGAACATCATGGCCCGACTCAGCGGGAAAATTGCCATCGTCACCGGCGCCGGCCGGGGAATCGGACGCGCCACCGCGAAACGGTTCGCCGCCGAAGGCGCAACGGTAGCGGTCGTGTCGCTCACGCCGGCCAACGTCGATTCGGTCGTGGCCGATATCGAGGCCGCCGGCGGCCGTGCACTCGGCATCCCTTGCGATCTCGGCAGCGCCGACCAGATCAACGCGGCCGTCGACAAGGTTGTCACGACCTGCGGCGGCATCGACATCCTCGTGAACAATGCGTTCGATCCGTCCGCGCCGTTTTCCTCGATCGCCGATTTGTCGGTGGAGAAACTGAAACGCAATTTCGATCTCGGGCCCATCGCGTACCTCCGGACGATGCAGGCGGCCTACCCGCATCTGAAAGCGAGCGGCGCCGGCCGCGTGATCAACTTCGGATCGATGGCCGGCGTCATGGGCCTCGCGGGGTACGGTCCGTACAACATGGCGAAGGAAGCCGTGCGTGCGCTGACGAGAACCGCCGCACGCGAATGGGCCGCCGACCGGATCACGGTCAACAACGTGCTGCCGTTGGCGCAAACGTGGGGCGAGCGTGCCGACGTGCCGCCGCCGACCAACCCGCTGGGGCGTTTCGGCACACCCGACGATGACATCGCACCGGTCGTCCTGTTCCTTGCCAGCAAGGACGCTCAGTTCCTGACGGGCTACAGCCTCACGCCAGACGGCGGTTCGATCATCGACAGCGCACGCTGAACGACGCTCGGCAGGTAGACATCGCGACGGCATACGGCTCACGCTTCTCGGCCGTATGCCGCACACGCATCACGCGATGCCGACACGGCATCGCGCGCGCCATGTCGTCCCTTATGATCGGCGTCCGCACATCCTGTCGCGCCGTGTCGCAACCGACGCTTCCCCGTCGATCCATCCGCTCGACACCCGACCAGACCTCTCCCTCACGGCTCACATTTCCATGCAGTTTTTTTGGCGTACGACCAGACGATTCCATTCCCTCCGCTTACCCCTGTTGCTGGCTTGCCTCACCGCAGGTTCGACAGCGCCAGCCGAAGCCGCGCCCGCGCCCGTCGCACCGACCATTCAAGCCGCGTCGTGGCTCGTCGTCGACGGCGAATCCGGACAGATCCTGGCCGAGCACAATGCGGATGCGGAGCGTCAGCCCGCGTCGCTCACCAAGCTCATGACCGCGTATATCGTCCTGCGGGCGTTGCGCAACGGCACCCTGGGCTGGGACGAGAAGGTGACGGTCGGGGCGTCCGATGTGGCGAAAGTCGGCAGCGACGAAGCACGCATGCATCTGGTTCCCGGACAGCGCATCGCCGTCCGGAATCTGGTCCAGGGACTGATCGTCGCGTCGGCGAACGATGCGGCGCTGGTGCTGGCGGAACGGGTCGGCGGCTCGCCCGCGGCCTTCGAGCAGTTGATGAACGATACGGCTCGACAGATCGGCATGCAGCACACGCGTTTCACCACGCCGTCCGGCATCACGACGCCGGGCAACCATTCGACCGCTCGCGATCTGTCCACGCTGGCACTCCGCGTCACCCGGGACTTCCCGGAATACTACGGATACTCATCCGAGCAGCACTTCTCCTACGGAAAATTCGAAAAGCGCAACAAGAACTGGCTGCTGGGCATGGATCCGTCCGTGGACGGCCTGAAGACGGGGCACACCGCGGCCGCCGGATATTGCATCGTCGCGACCGCGAGCCGGCCGCAGCAAGCGCCGGCGATGAAGCGCCGCGTGTTTGCTGTGGTCCTCGGCGCGCCCACTGCGGCCGCAAGAATATCGGGGGCGGCGCAGCTGCTGAACTATGCCTTTTCCTCGTACAAGGATTACGCGTCGGCACCCGCGTCGGGACACCCGTTCATCACGCGCGCGGCCGGGCCGAGTGCCGTCGACGCCGGCAGAACGTGACGTCGTGCCGAGGTGCACAAGCAGCGCCTCGGCCACGTCATCGACGCTCACGCCGGACAGGAACCGGGTCAGCCGCCCCCCGCCGTCGCACAGGCAATGCACGCGCGGGCGAGCACGTCGGTCGGATCGACCAGCGTCGCCCGCCCCCCGTTTCGCGCGACGTATTCGCCCCCCGGCAGCAGGATCGGCAGTTCGGTACAGCCGAGCACGATCACGCTCACGCCCTCGGCAATCAACGCCTCGACGGCAGCGCCGATATCTTCCTCGCACTGTCCGGCCGTGAAGCCAGCCTTGACACCCTGCCTTCCGTAGATCGCCTCCATCACGCGCGCCTGCAACGCCGGCCTCGGCGCCACTTGTCGGAGTCCTTGCGATTCCAGCGCCTTCTCGTAGACTCCGCTTTCGATCGTGCCGGACGTCGCCAGCACGCCGACCTCGCGCAGCGCCGGATAGGTGTCGCGCAGGTGAGCGACCGTGACGGTCAGCATGTTGACGATCGGGATGTCGAGATACGGCTGAATCCGCTCGACGAAGGCATGCGCCGTATTGCACGGAATCGCGATGACGTCCGCATCGCCGTCCTCAAGCTTCTTGCAGGTCGCGTACAAGGCGATCGTCGGGTCCACGCCGGCACCCACAAGATTCTCGGTTCGATCGGGGATCTGCGGATTCTGTTCGACCAGCAGCTTGATATGTTCCTGGTCGCGCGACGCCGGCGTGTTTCGAACGATCTTGTCCAGAAAATCGACGGTCGCGGCCGGCCCGACGCCACCCACCACCCCAATCTTGAACGCCGCGGCGCGCGATGCGTACTGCCCCGTCACCGCGTATTGCGCATACGCCATGTTCGAGTCCACGAGCGGTACGCGCTGCGGGCCGATTTCGTCCGCGACGAGCACGACCTCGGTCAGCCCCGGGACGATGACCTGCACACCCTGATCGACCAGATCCTCACAGGCGCGGCGCAACAACTCGACCGGGCGGCCTCCGAGATTGCCGCGCTTGATGCCGTCGGCACCGTAGACGGCTTCCGTTACGAGATCGACGCCATCGTACGAACGCGGATAGACGATTTCGAATTGCGGCGACGGGAAATACGCATCGAAGAGCCGTTTGTCCCGCACGTAATCGGAAGCGAGTACGCCAATGCGTGTCGCGTCGGGATACTTGCGTTGCACATGGCTGCGAACGGCTTCGACGATATCCACGATTGGCAGCCTCGTGTTCGCCTTCAGCTCGTCGATGAACGTGTGGCTCAGGAAACACGGGAGCACGACCGTCGTCACGCCACGCGCGTCGAACGCCCGGATCAGGTCGAACACGTACAGCTTGCGTTCGATGGTCGCGGTACTGCCCGCCCCCGCGCCCTTGAACGGGTATTGCTCGAAAATCATCTCGACGTGCTCCTCGTCGGACGACGCAGGCGTCGCCTTCACCATCTTGAAGAACACGTCGGCGCTGCCCAGCGGCCCGAGGCCACCGACCACGCCGAATTTTCGCCGGACCTTCACGGTATTCGTATCCATCATGCATTCAGTTCCGGCTGGTCGAATACGGCGCCGTTCGACTTCGCTGCTCGCCGGCTCTCCCACTTCGCGATCACGGCCGTCGCTACGCTGTTGCCGATCACGTTCGTCATCGTGCGGCCCATGTCGAGGATCTGGTCGATCGCGAGGACCATCGCGACGCCGGCCACCGGCAGATGGAACATCGGCGCGACCGCCGCGACCACGACCACCGAGCCGCGCGGCACGCTCGCCATCCCCTTGCTGCTCAACATCAGCACCAGCAGCATGAAGACCTGCTGCGACAGCGGCATGTGCACGCCGAACGCCTGCGCGATGAAGATGGCGGCAAACGCCTGATACATCATCGAGCCGTCCAGGTTGAACGCGTAACCCAGCGGCAACGTGAAGCCCACCACTTTCTTGTCGACACCGAACTGCTCGAGCTGCTCGGTCAGGCGCGGATAGGCGGCCTCGCTGCTCGCGGTCGAGAAAGCGATCAGCGCAGGTTCGCGCACGGCCTTCAGCAGGCTCACGACGCGGCGCCCGAGAAACGCATAGCCGGCGCCGATCAGAATCATCCAGAGGACGAGCAAGCCGAGATAGAACGCGCCGATCAGCTTTCCATACGTGTAGATCACGTCGAGCCCGCGCAGCGTGACCGACGACGCGATCGCACCGAATACGCCGAGCGGCGCCGCGCGCATCACGTAGTTCGTCAGCCGCAGCATCACGGGCACCATCCCGTCGATCGACTGGATCACGACGCCGACCCGCTTGTCGTGCTTCAGCGCACTCAGCGCGATACCGAGAAAGACCGAGAACACCAGGATCTGCAGGATGTCGTTGCGCGCCATCGCGTCAAGAAGGCTGGTCGGGAACGCATGCGTGATCACGTCCCGGGCGTTCAGCGCGGCCGTATTCAGTCCGGTGTTGACCTCGCCGGCGGTTTCCGTGAGGTTCAGGCCCGCGCCCGGCTGCAGCGCATTGGCCATGACGAGGCCAAGACTCAGCGAAATCAGCGACGCGCAGACGAACCATCCGATCGAGCGCAGACCAATGCGCCCGACGTCCTCGCCGCTGTCCATGCCGGCCAGGCCGGACACGAGCGTCACGAACACCAGCGGCGCGATGATCATCTTGATCAGGCGCAGGAAGATGTCGGTGACGATCGAGAAATAGCCGGCGACCGCTTTGAGCGTGGCCGGGTCCGCGATGTGGGTGTGGCAGATATAGCCGGCGACGACCCCGAGAATCATGCCGACTGCGATGCTTAAGGTAAGGCGATTTTTCATGTCCATCCGTCCGTGGTGGCACCCGGCCGCCGGAAGGCGGACGGCCGCTGCGATGAAGGCAGCGCGACGCGGGGCACGCGTCACCTTTGCCGTTGGAACGAATGGTAGGGACCGTCGATAAAACCGTGATGCCGGTGCAACATGGCGGTATGCGAGCCCCGCATAAGGCGGGAAAACCCTGACTCAGCCGAGCCGGGAAGGCGCCGCGCGCAGATGCTGCCAGAGCGTGTCCAGGAATTCACTGCGATTCGACACATCGCGATACACGCGCAGTTCGACTTCGAGGTTCCACGCCGCCGGCCCGGCCGGCACGAGTTCTCCGGCCGCCAGTTCCGCCGCGATCGCGCTCCGGGGCAGCCACGCGACACCCTCGCCTTCCATCACGAGTTTCTTCAGCACCTCGGCCATGTCGGATTCGTAGTGCAATTGCAATGCCGGTGCATCCGATGCGCGACCGAGCAGTAGCGCGAGGCACCGCCCGAAGTAGCTGGTTTCCGTATAGGAAATCAGCGGCAGCGGATTCTGCTTCGTGCCGGGAAGACGAAAGGCGGGCACCGATCGAGGGTTGGGCCTGCATGCCGGCATCAACGTGTCGAGGCCCACGGTCAGGTGCTCATACTTCGCCGGGTCGAGATGGAGCGGAAGTTCCGGATGGTGATACGCAAACATGAGCTCGCAATTGCCGTTGACGAGCATCAGGATCGAATCATGGACATTGGTCGGAATGACGCGCGCCCGCACTTCGCCGAAATGCGGGGCGAGCGCCTTGAGCCAGGCCGGCAGGAAACTCAACGCGATCGTGTGGCCGGCCGCGATCTGCAGGCTCTTGCCGGCGATCCGCTGCTCGGTGCGGATGATGGCACGCGTGTCGAACAGGCGGCTGAGCACGTCTTCGGCCGTCTCGCGGAACAGGCGGCCCGCCGGCGTCAGCACCGGCGGAAAGCTGCTGCGGTCGATCAGTTCGGCCCCGATCCACTGTTCGAGCGACTGAATGCGGCGGCTGAAGCCCGACTGCGTGACATTGCGGAACTCCGCTGCCCGGGAAAAACTTTGATACTGAGCGAGGGCGAGGAAATCCTCGATCCATTTGATTTCCATGTTGGCCTTGGAGGATCGCGATTGGATCAGCCTGCGCGTCACGGAAGTCATGGTGACACGCAGGCCGGTGGACGCCCACATTGTATGTGCTCGATCCGGCGCATCGCGTCGGCGTTCGCCACGGCGCCCGTGGCCGATCTGAACGTCGTCGTTCGGCATCGTCGTTGATCGGACGATGTTCGCGGACGACAGCACCGTCGACGACGGCGTTTCGGCTGCCCGGCCGCCAGGCCGTCGCTCCTTCGCTACGCCTTTTTCGTATAAGTGTTGCACCAGCCTTTCGCATTGACCTGCTTGCCGCCGAACACGGCGCACGGTCCCATCGTGGCACCGGCCTTGCCCTGGAAGAACTGGCAGTTCGCACAGGACTCGCCCGCCTGGAATTTCGGGTACTTCGCATGGTCGACCCGGCTGGCATCCGCCTTGTAGCCGAGCGCCTGGGCGTTTGCATCGGTTTCCTGCACGACACCGGCACCGGCATCCGCTGCCGCCGCGCGACGTCCAATGGCGAGCGCGGAGGCGAGAACGGTGGTGGCCGCAATAAAGCGTCGACGTGAAAATTTCATGGGGTCCTCCCTCAAGGTCTGCATAAACGGATGTCCGGGAAGCGTCGTTCCCCGATGACGTGATGCCGCCCGCTCCGAAACGGCGTCCGGCGATGGCGCATGTACCGTGTCCATCGCGATGTGTAGCGCCCGTCGCGCCGACGCACGGCCGGCGAAGGCATCAGCGAAAGAACAGCTCCCGCATCCCGAACGTGTGATGCGCTTCGGCCGCCATCAGCACCATGAGCACCAGCAGGCTCAGCGGCGGGATCAGGATCGCGTACACGAGCGCCAGCCGCTCCCACATCATGTGCATGAAGATCGACACGATCAGCCCGGCCTTGGCGAGCATCAGCACGACGATCAGCACCCAGCGCATCAGGCCCTGCACGTTGAAGTAGTCGACCAGGTACGAGAACGTGCTCAGCACGAACAGCAGGCCCCAGATCTTCAGGTACAGGCCGATCGGATGCTGCTGGCCGTGCGCGGCGTCGGGTCGATCGGCGGGATCGGTGTGCTCCATGGCATCCCTCACCACAAATAGAACAGCGCGAAGATGAACACCCACACCAGGTCGACGAAGTGCCAGTACAGGCCGGCGATCTCGACGATCTGGAAGTTGCCGTGTTCGGTGAACCCCGGCTGCAGGATCTTGCGTGCGATCAGCAGCAGGTAGATCACGCCGCAGGTCACGTGAAAGCCGTGGAACCCGGTGATCGTGAAGAAGCACGCGCCGAACTGCGCGGCGCCCAGCGGGTTGCCCCACGGGCGGATCCCTTCACGGAAGATCAGGTTGCTCCATTCGAACGCCTGCAGCGACAGGAACGTCGCGCCCAGCAGCGCGGTGGCCAGCAACAGCGCGGCGGCGGGCCGTGCGTTGCGCCGGTAGCCGAAGTTGACAGCCATCGCCATCGTGCCGCTGCTGCTGATCAGCGTGAACGTCATGATCGCAATCAGCAGCAACGGCACTTCCACGCCGCCCACGCTGAGGCCGAACACCTTCGCGGTATCGGGCCACGGCGCCGTGGTCGACATGCGCACCGTCATGTAGCCGATCAGGAAACTGCTGAACACGAAGGTGTCCGACAGCAGGAAGATCCACATCATCGCCTTGCCCCACGGCACCCTGAAGGCTTCGCGGTCGGACGACCAGTCCGTGACGATGCCGTGCCAGCCGTCGGGCCGCGCGTCGGCGGTCGGGGCCGCGGGCGATTCGGCAGCGGATTCGGCAGCGGATTCGGTGGGAACCGTGGGCGCGGTCATGGCGCGGCTCCATACAGCGGCCCGCAGATGGCGGCGACGATCCCGGGCGTCAGCCACCACATCGCGGCCAGCAGCACGAGCCAGACCGCGAGCAGGAAATGCCAGTAGAGCGCGCACAGCGCGATGGCCCGTTGAGCCCGGAACGGGTCCGCGCGCCGGAGCTGCGCGATCGTCACGACCCACGCCACCAGCCCGCCCAGCACATGCACCCCGTGCAGTCCGGTGAGCAGGTAGAGGAAGCTGTTGGACGGATTGACGGCGACGGTCTCGCCGGCTGCCGACAGCATGTGCCAGGCAGTCAGCTGCCCGATCACGAACACGGCCGCCAGCACGCCGCCGCCCACCAGCCACGCGGTGCGATGCAGGGACAGTTGCCGGGCACGCTGCATCGCGATGCTGGCCAGCGCCAGCGCGCCGGTGTTCCACCACAGCAGCGCCGGATGCGGGATCGGCTGCCAGTCGGATTCGCGCATGCGCATCGCATAGGCGAGCAGCAGCAGCGAAAACAACGTCGACGCCACCGCCATGAACACGACCAGGCCGGTGCGGCCCGCATTCGGCAAGCCGGGCGGCGCGTCGGGAACGAAGGGGCGCGGCAGCGTGGTCATTTGTGGGCCTCGCCGGAGTGCAGCGTCGGATGGGCCGATTCAGGTTCAGGCGCCGTCGCGGGCGGCTGGTTTTGCGGCACGAAGTCTTCCGCCTGCCCCGGCGGACTGTATTCGTAGGCCCAGCGGTAGACGACGGGAAGCGTCGGGCCCCAGTTGCCGTGCACGGGCGGCGTTTGCGGTGTCTGCCATTCGAGCGTGGTGGCCCGCCACGGGTTGCCGTCGGCACGCCGGCCGCGCACGAGGCTCCACGCGAGGTTGAACAGGAACAGCAACTGCGCGGCCGCGACGATCAGCGCGACGATCGTGATGAACGTGTTGAGCGTCTGCGCCGAATGCGGAATGAAGCTGTAGCCCTGATACGCGTAATACCGCCGCGGCATGCCCAGGATGCCGAGATAGTGCATCGGGAAGTAGATCGCGTAGGTGCCGACGAAGGTGATCCAGAAGTGCGCGCGTCCGAGCGTGTCGTCGAGCATGCGGCCAGTCACCTTCGGGTACCAGTGGTAGAGGCCGCCGAACACCACCAGGATCGGCGACACCGCCATCACCATATGAAAGTGCGCGACCACGAAATAGGTGTTCGACAACGGGATGTCCACGCTCACGTTGCCGAGGTAGAGCCCGGTCAGCCCGCCCAGCACGAAGGTGCTGATGAAGCCGATCGCGAACAGCATCGGCACGGTCAGGTGGATATCGCCGCGCCACAGCGTCAGCACCCAGTTGTAGACCTTGAGGGCGGTCGGGACGGCGATGATGAGCGTGGTGGTGGCGAAGAAGAAGCCGAAGTACGGATTCATGCCGGCGATGAACATGTGGTGCGCCCAGACCACGAAGCTCAGCGCGCCGATGATGACGATCGCCCACACCATCATCCGGTAGCCGAAGATGCTCTTGCGCGCGTGCGTGCTGATGAGATCCGACGCGATGCCGAAGGCCGGCAGCGCGACGATGTAGACCTCCGGATGCCCGAAGAACCAGAACAGGTGCTGGAACAGCAGCGGGCTGCCGCCGGCATGCTTGAGCGTCTGCCCCATCGACACCACGGCCGGGATGAAGAAACTGGTGCCGAGCGTCCGGTCGAACAGCATCATCACCGCCGACACGAACAGCGCCGGAAACGCCAGCAGCGCCATGATGGTCGCGATGAAGATGCCCCACACCGTGAGCGGCATGCGCATCAGCGTCATCCCGCGCGTGCGTGCCTGCAGCGTGGTGGTCACGTAGTTCAGCCCGCCCATCGTGGCCGCGACGATGAAGATCGCCAGCGACACGAGCATCAGCACGATGCCCCATTCCACGCCCGGCGTGCCCGGCAGGATCGCCTGCGGCGGATACAGCGTCCAGCCCGCGCCGGTCGGGCCGCCCGGCACGAAGAAGCTCGACACCAGCACCAGCACCGCCACCAGGTAGACCCAGTAGCTCAGCATGTTGAGAAACGGGAACACCATGTCGCGCGCGCCGAGCATCAGCGGGATCAGGTAGTTGCCGAAGCCGCCCAGGAACAGCGCCGTCAGCAGGTAGATCACCATGATCATCCCGTGCATGGTGACGAACTGGTAGTAGTGGTTCGCGTCGATGAACGCGAACTTGCCCGGAAAGCCGAGCTGCAACCGCATCAGGTCCGACAATACGAGGCCGACCAGGCCGATGGCGATGGCCGTCAGCGCGTACTGCACGGCGATCACCTTGTGGTCCTGGCTCCACACATAGCGGGTCCAGAAGCTGCGCGGAGCGTGGTCGGTGTGCGCGTAGGTCATGGCGTCTGCTCCGTCTGTTCCGTTACGGCTGGGCCGCGGCGCTGGCGGGCGGCGGCGCGCCTTGCGCCTCGATATACGCCACCAGCGCGCTCAGTTCCTGCTCGCTCAGGTCGAAGTGCGGCATGATCGGCGAGAAGCCCTTCACGACGCGGGCCGTCGGATTGCGGATGAACGCGCGCAGATAGGCTTCGTCCACCTTCGCGGTGCTGCCGTCGGCCATCGTTTCGGTCTTGCCGTACAGCCCCTTCCAGGTCGGCCCCACGAGCGGGCTGCCGTCCACGGTATGGCAGGCGACGCAGCCCTTGGCCGCCGCGAGCGTCTTGCCCAGGTTGGCCAGCGCCTGCGCGCTGCCACCGGCCGCGGCGGGTGCGGCCTGTACGTGGGCCATCTGCTGCTGCGCGAACGTGGTCTGCTGCGCCAGCCAGCGCGAGAACGCGGCTTCGTCTTCCACCACCACCACGCCGCGCATGCCGGAGTGCCCGATCCCGCAGAGCTGCGCACACAGGATGTCGTAGCGCCCGGCCTTGGTCGGCGTGAACCAGAAGGTGGTCACCATGCCCGGCACCATGTTCATCCGTGCCCGGAACGGCGGGACATAGAAGTCGTGCAGCACGTCGCGCGACCGTGTCAGGACCTGGATCGGCCGGTTGAGCGGCAGGTGCACCTCGGGGTTCTCGATCAGGTAGTTGTCGCGGCCGTTGGGGTCGGCGGGATTCAGGCCGAACGGATTGTCGTTGCTGATGAAACGCACGTCCGTCGTGCCCAGCTTGCCGCCGGGGCCGGCGAAGCGGAAGCGCCATTGCCATTGCTGGCCGAGCACTTCCATCTGCAGCACGTTGCGCGGCGGCCGGATGTAGTCCGCGTAGACGAACAGGCCCGGCGCCAGCAACGCCGCCACGCCGACGGCGGTCAGGCCGATCAGCCACCACTCCAGTTTGCGGTTGTGCGGCTCGTAGGCCGCGCGATGCCCGCTGCGGTGGCGATAGCGCACCAGTGCGACCACGATGAACAGGTTGATGGCGATGAACAATGCGCCGGTGATGACGAGCGTGATCGTCAGCATGTCGTCCATACGCACCCAGTTCGACGCGATCGGCGTGATCCACCACGGACTGGCAAAGTGAAACCCCACCGCCAACAGGATGATCAGGACCAGGGCAATCGCAAGGGCCATAGGCCGCCTCGCTGAGTGTCACTCGCCGGAGCCGCCGACACCGGGTTCCGTGTCTCCCGCGAGCGCTGCGTGGTCAGGCTCGGCGCGGCGGGAAACGCGATGTGTCAGTCGTCCACGTTCCGCTTGCGCAATCGCTCCAGCCTGCCGTAGGTGATGGCCGCAACCACGCCGAACAACAGGTTGGCCAGCAACGGCCCGGAGCCCCGCTCGGAGACGAACCACGGGAACACGGCCGTCATCACGTAGAAGTTCCACCCATACGCGACGATCCCGAACGCCAGCCCGATGGCGGCTTCCATGCCCACGCTCGAATCGAAGCGGAAAGGCGCCATGATCGCGGCGAGCATCATCCCCATGATCGCGCCGAGCACGTAGTGCAGCAGCAGCGCCATCGCCACGATTTCAAGGTTGAATTGCGTCATCTGGCCGAGCGCGCTAGGGCCCATCACCATCGCCGCGATCTTGTGTGTCGGTTGCCACGGGCTCGAGCCGAGCACGAGGGTCGACCAGACGAATTCCAGCGCGATCACCAGCGCACCGCCCGCGAGACCGGCCACGGCAGCGGCGACCCAGTCGGGCTTACGACGCTCCCAATGGTGCGATTGAATGTGCAGTTCCATACCACCTCCTTGCCGACGGTTCGATGTCGGCGCTTCGATTCCGAAGGCGTCACGCGCGTCGGGCCTGCGTCTCTTGCGCGATTCGGAATGGCGGACAGGGTTGCCTGCGCAACGTGCGAACGACCTGCACCGCGCGCGGCCCGCGGTCGCGGCCGTGCGCTCGACGAAACGCGTCGATGAACGCGGGTGTCGGGCAGGCCGGCTTGCTGTCGCGCGTCAGGGGAAGATCGGTGTCGTAGGCTCGGCGCCTTCCAGGTCCGCCTTCGGAAAATGCTGGGCGACCATCTCTTCGATTTCCTGCTCTCGCAATGCCGGCACGTCGGCCATGATCAGGATCTGGCCTTCCTGGATGGCCTCGCGAAATCGCTGGAGTCGCGCGTTCGGCTCGGCGATGCCGATCATCGCGGCGGTCCACGCGCCGAAACCCGCTCCGGCCAACGTCAACCCGACGACGGCGCCGCCTGCGATCACGAGCTCCGCCGGCGGAAATACCAGCGCGACGAGACCGATCAGCGCACCGGCCGCGCCGCCGAGCGCGACGCCGCGCTCGAGCGCATGCACGACATCGCTGCTTTGCAGCAACGATGCTTCGGGTAACTGATCGAGTGTGACGCTGTGGTCGGCGAGAACGTGGATATGGCGCCAGATGATGCGTGCGCGCAATAGATCGTCGACGATGGCTTTCGCCATCTGCGTATCGGGTACGAGGAAATAAAGGCGTCTCATGTCGGCACCCCTTTTCTTGCCATCAAATCGTCCTCAAGGGACTGTTTTATATTCTATGTCAGCATCGGCGCCGCGCTAGGTGCGTGCGGGCCAGCGATGGGGTCGCATGCGTGCATTCAGCAGGTGTGGCTGGAGGGGGGTGTCGTCGATCGCGGTCGATCGAGGCGGGCCGGCGTGGCATGCGGGGGCATTCGCCCCCGATTGGCGCTATCCGCGTTTGCGCAACGGCTCCAGCAAGTCCCGCAGGCCGTTGTGATCGATCTCGTGCATCAGCGCAAGCTGCCGGCCGATTTCGCCGCGCGGGAACCCTTCGCGCGCCAGCCAGTTGAGGTAAGGCCCGGGCAGGTCGGCAATGAGCCGGCCCTTGTATTTCCCAAAGGGCATGGTGACGGTGACGAGGTGTTCGAGGTCTGGATTTTGCATGCGGGTATTGTGCACGGCTTTTCGGTCCTGCCGCGGACCTCGCGAAAAGGACGCTACGAACCACCTGCGCCCCTTTTCTCGCCTGCTAGACTGGAATTCCCCCCTGCAAACGATGGAGGGAATCATGTTGTCCACCTACGTCGTGAAGACCGGCGAGCAGTTCCTCTGCACCGCCGAGGATGGCGATATCGGCATGGCACCGGCGGTTGAAGATGCCACGTCGTTTGGTTCGTATGAGGAAGCGGAAAAGGCGGCGCACGTGCATGCCGACCCCGGATACGAAATCGTGGCCGTCTGCGTGCTCAGACACTGACATGGCGCCCGCTGACGGGCGCCCGGCAAGAAGATGCCTCTCGCAGTTTCGCTGGCGCCATGCGATAGGGGTGGCGTGGGTGGCTGCGCCCGACATTCCCTGCGAACGGACGGATGGCGGGTCGGGATTCTCACGATGGGGGCACGCGGTGCTTCGGCAGCGCCGCCGCATACATTGCGACGCAGCATACGTGCGACGCGGAACGTGCCTCCGTTGAAGCGCTTGGCATCCGGTACGCATGCCCGGTATGCGGCGCGGCCAGAAAACGGAGCGTCGTTGCTCCGTTTTTATCGTCTGGGCCCTTTCATGCCCTCCGACTCCATGGCCGCATTCCACTCCTCATTCGCCTCGATGGGATCCATCGCTTCGTCAATCGAAGCCGTCGCGCGCTCGGCGGCCGCTCTGGTTTCGTCGGCCTCGGAGGCCGCATCGCCATCGCCATCGCCATCACTGTCACCGTCACCCGGGGGATGCAGCATGTCCTTGAGCATCGCGCTCAACTCCGACGTGTCCCATGGCAGCCCGCGCCGAGTCCGATCCTTGATGTAGTGCCTCACTTCCGCGTCCTGCTCCAGGGTCAGCGGCAGCCCTCGGAAGGTGCTTTGGGGGCCAGCGTCGATCATCGCATTCTCCTGTTTCTAGGGCGTTTTCAGTGTACTCGCGATTGAGAACGTGGGAGTCGTGATTGATGTGCGCTTGCGTCGGATCAAACGTGTGGGGGGGGCTGGCAAGTAGCGGTCAGGAGCGGAAGTTCGAGTTGTACTTGCGGGTGTTCGTCAAGATTTCATTAGCAGCCGCGCAAATTGAGGCGTCGAGCGGATGGCATATATCGAGCGTATGTATAAATGAACTGTCGTCGAAAAGTGGGCGACTCGAGCAAACTTGCCACCATCATTTCGGGCTCGACCTCCATCGCCACCATCCCGCCTTTTCGCCATACGCCAACCGCTTCTTAAACAATGCAAGCTTGCTTTCACGGACAACGGTTACCAAGTAAGTACGTTCCGCGATGTGTTGTCGGTCGGGAGCCCAGTACCGTAAATCGTGCGCCATCACCTCGACTTCTTTAATGGGCACGTGTTCGCAAAACTCAACTAGAAACGAAGCCGGCACCATGGTTAGCCCGTCAATCCTGGAGAGTGGAAGATCCCCGCACGATACCTTCTTGTTGATGCGCGTGTTCCAGGTCCTAACGAGTACCGGAACTCCTGCTTCGTTGTAGTCAGCGGATCATCGAGGCAGCGGGTCGAATGGCTCTTATGGGTCGACTCGCGCCGTCCGCCGGTCCAAGCCAGGTGAAACGTCGCTGTCGGTCCGAGTTCGGCCAGTTCCGGGCGTTCGTCGGCGCAATCGGACAGACATTCAAACGACCGTTCAACGTTGGAAACATCCGTTGACCATGATCTGGCCGCAACGGCTGGATCGGGTCGGTTTATGCTTCTTGTGTAGATCAATGCGAGCGGTCAGCGACTGATAAAGGCGGGCCGCAGAGCGCTGCCAGAGGCGGCTGGCGGCGTTCACCTTCAATCTCGGTCGCCCTTCGCGTCGCCCATACGCAGTCTCCCCGCACCAAAGCGAGTACTATCTCATTTCTACGACTTTCGTTGTTTGACAATGGCTCGGATCCGCTTTTCTTCTCAGACAACAAAGTACCTTGGCCACTACGTCTATGCCCTTGTCGATCCTCGCGACAATAGGATTTTTTATGTTGGGAAAGCAAGTGGTAACAATCGGGCCTACGACCATCTCAATTCGGAATTTGAAGAGACTTCGAAGCACCGACGTATCAATGAGATCCGGGCGGTTGGCGCAGAACCAGTAGTCGAGATTCTCCGATACGGGCTCGAAACCAAAGAGGCGTCCTTCGAGGTCGAAGCCGCTATCATCGATACGCTTGGCCTCGAAAACCTCACAAACAGGGTTCGTGGTCACGGTGTCGAACGCGGCCGCCAAACCGCTGCAGAGGTAGAGCGGCTCTATGGCTCCAAGCCGGTCGACATCGCGAATATCAAAGAGCCGTTAATGCTCTTCTTCGTCAATCGGACTTACTCACCGACGATGTCCGAAATCGAAATCTATGACTGTGTGCGCCAGTTCTGGTCCGGCGTGGCTGCCTCCCGTCGAACACGCGACGAGTCCGGCACCCTTCCGTATCCGATGGCCCTGGGGATTGCTGATGGTGTAATTGTGCGCGCGTATTCGATCGCGGAGTGGTTTCCAGCGGGAACCACGCTGTCGACGCGAAGGCTCGGTGGTGGCGAAGGCAGATGGGAGTTTGTCGGCCAACTGCTTCCTGACCATGCGCTCGTCGGTCGCAGGCTCGTGGACGGTGACGCCGAGGTAATGGCGACGCAGCAAGGTTACCGGTACATCAATTGACCGGCGCCGAGTGCGACTTGACGCCTTTACAGTGAACATTCCGGAGCGACGACGCTGCGCCGACAGCATCGGTGGCCCTACGGCCGCAGCGCCTCGAATACGGCCAAACGCTTCCCGCCATGCCGATAGTTCGCTCCTGGTCGGCAACCGTCCGTCGCATCCGGCGGGTAGCGGGCAGTCTCCGTCGTTCGATCATTAGCCTTCTGTGCTCATCACAGGCTGTGATCCTGAAATCTTTAGGTTTGTATAGAAAGAAGTCGCCCCTGCGTTTACTGCGCATTGCTCCGGATAGTTGTCTTTTATCCGGAATATAATCTCGTTTCTTACCGCCTAAATTAAATTAGGTTATTTGGAGTAAAGATTGAATAAATATGAAGATATGATAGTAATTTTCTTGGACGTATTAGGCTCCAAAGAGATGAGTTCTTTTGAAGAAAAATACAAAATCCATCGAATATTTCATGAGTCAGTCAAACAGAATCAGGATCTCCAAGATAGCAAAGAGAAAGAACATGTGATCTATACAAGAAAATTGTTTAGCTTTTCAGATTGCGCCTACATATTTTATAAATATAAACCAAACATAGATGAATCCAGAAAAAATTTAAACAAGCTTTTCCAAGTTGCTTTGTTTAATACATCATTAATGACACTGCAACTACTAAATGAGGGGTATCTTATTAGGGGCGGCGCCACATATGGCAGCGCTTATTTTGATGAATTGAGCTTCTTCGGCCCGGCAGTTGAAGATGCGTACTTACTTGAGTCAAAAAAAGCAGTAACTCCAAGAATTTTAATCGACCCAAAATTCGGAGAAAAATTATTAACTCATGAAAAAATAGTTTATGACGAAGTTTATGGCGCCTCATCCCCTTACTACAACGTCCTACCAAAAAGATCATATATTCCGACAATTGTGATGCCAGATGGAGCTGATTTCATTTTGAATACGGCATATATTTTGGAAATGGAAGGCAGCATATCTCTTGGCGGCATTTCAATTTCACATAGCGAACTGAAAGCAAATATTGTCGCGAGCATTTCAGTCAAGATGGAAAGGTATAAGTCCGACGCTAAGATCACCGACAAACTTAGATGGATGAAAAACTACATTGAATCATCCACATTGAGCCTGGAATCTGAAAGCACTAGCTTCACTCAGTTGCTCTAGCCTAGCAATTTGTTCAAGGCCGACATTAGTGGCTGTCTGCTTTGGGTCGACTGCTGCCCCTCAGGCTTGTCCACACGCTGTAGCCGAACCCGTTTCAGCCACTCGACAATGACGTCCCCGCACACCCGGCCGTAGTCCCACTCATCCCGTTTCCCCGCAACGGCACGGGCCGCTCTCACGCCCTGCGCAGCAACACGGTGCCGGGCGCCAATGCCCTCGACATCAGCGCCCGCCAACCGCCCCACAGTCCGATCAAGCTACATCAACCCTCCTCACCACCCACCCCCTTCCCGCCAACCGCCTCACACTCCGGCTTGTCCCACCGCGTCTTCACCACGCGGTTATCCGAATCGAACCGGATCTGGTACTGACAGGTCGTGACCTTCCCTGCGTCGCGGAACTGGAACAGGTAGTTCCACGTCCGCACGTGGAAGATCCACTCGTGGAAATGCGGCGGGCCGATCAGCTCGTACAGCTGGTTCTTCGTCACACCCGGCTGGACCTGCGCCAGGTTGGCGAGATTCGGGTACGTACCTTCGGGCAGCGTGGCCGTATCGGCCGACGGGAACGGCGGATCGCCCTGCTGCGTGGCACATCCGGTCAGGCCTGCGCCAACGAGCAGTGCCGCGGCCGCGAACTTTGCAAGATTTGCGTTCATGTTTGCCATTGTCTGAATGGAAGGGAAACGGCGCGGGCCGCGGCTCACCACTGATACCCGGCACCGACGACCGCGCCATACGTGCCGCGCGTGTTGGTCGAGACGGCCGCCTTGTAGACCCAGTGGTTGTTCTCCGAGATCGTCGAAATACCCAGCGCCTGCCCCGACTGGCCGCGATACACGCTGCCGGCCAGCGCGACCATGCTCTTGCCGGGCCCGGACGGTTGCGGCAGGCCGGCGACGGCCATCGCCGTCGCCGTGCCGCCGTCCGCGTCGCGGCGGTAGCTGTCGAGGCTGTTGCGCAGGCTGGCGACCTGGCCGTCGGTGTAGCTGTTCGCCTGCGACAGCGTGTTGCTCACGCTGGCGTTCAGCTGGTTCACGTTGACCGCGTCGGTGCCCTGCGTGCCGGCCGCGACGTTGACGACCTGGCGTGCCGAATCCGCGGAGCCCACGGCGACGACGTTCGAGCGGCCGCCGTCGTTGCTGCCCGTGCCGATCGCAGCCGAATTGTTGCCCGCCGCGGTCGACCCGACGCCGATCGCAGTCGACCCGTTGCCGGACGCCAGCGACCCGTTGCCGACCGCCGTGCTGTTCGAGCCCGATGCGACCGCCCCCGAGCCGCCCGCCGACGAGTTCGCCCCCGTCGAGCCCGGCGCCACGTTCGTGCCGGTCGGATTCGTCGTGTACGAGCCGCCGAGGTTCGACGTGCGCTGGGTGATGAGTGTCGTCAACTGGTTGGCGACCGAGTCGAGTTGCGACACGTTCACCGCATCGGTGCCGTTCTTCCCGGCCGCGAGGCCGGTGATCTGCCGGTTGCCGATGTTGACCTCGCCGGCCGACGATTGCGGGGTGCTCAGCCCGTACGCGATGTAGTTCGTCTGCGCGCCGACCGTCGTCAGCGAGCCCGCGCCGAGCGCGACGCTGTTCGCATAGGTCGCCGACGCGCCGGCGCCGAGCGCGAGCGCATCGGTGGCGGTGCTGTGCGCGCCCGATCCGAGCGCGACGCTGCCCACGCTGGCCGCGACCGCGTTGGCGCCCTGCGCGACCGATTGCGCGCCGGTCGCCGTTGCGCCGCTGCCGAGTGCGAGTGCGTCGGCCTGCGCGGCGCTGGCCGCCTGCCCGATCGCCACGCCGCCCGGCGCGGTGGCTTCGACGATCGCGCCGTTGCCGATGCCCACGCCGTTATCGCCGTTGACGACCGTCGTCGGGCCGACCGCGACCGAATCCGCGCCCACCGCGAGCGAATCCACAGCCGTCGAGTTCGCATGGAAATACTTCTGGCTCGTGACCGCGAACGACTGCAGCGCGCCGGCCAGCTGCCGCACGGTCACGGCGTCCTGCTGGCCGGTGCCGTCCGCGACGTTAGTGATCTGGCGATACGTCTTGCTGGCCGCGTCGCCGACCGAGACCGCACCCAGCAACGTCTGGTCGGTCGTGTTGAACGGAATCGATGCGCTGCCGTTTCGGATGATGCCGGAAGCCGGCACCGTCGCGCGATCGGACACCGAGCCGGCGCCCAGCGCGATGCTGCCGTCCACCTTCGCGACCGCGTTCGGGCCGATCGCGACGCTGTCGAGCCCGAGCGCCTGGCTGTCCGGCGCGGTCGAGTTCGCGTGGAAATACTTGATGCCGTGCGCGTTGATGTTGTCGATCGCCGAGCCGGCGTTGTTGTTGATCGTCGTCGACCCGTCGCTGTTGTACGTCACGTACGACGGCGCGGAAATCTTCCCGGTCGTCGGATCGTAGGTGGCCCCGCCGCCGATCGCGCCCGCCGTGCTGTTGCCGAGGTTGGTGTTGTTGTTGGCGATCGAGCTGAGGCCGGTCGACAGCGAGCCGATGCCCGTCGACGTCGCGGTGGACAGCGACGTCAGGTTGCTGTTCGTGCTCGACAGCCCGGTGGACAGCGAGCCGACGGTCGTCGAGGTGGACGTCGACAGCGACGCGATCGAGCTCGTCGTCGAACTGAGTCCGGTCGACAGTGAGCCGATGCTCGTCGACGTGGCGGTCGACAGCGACGTGACGTTGCTGTTCGTCGTGCTCAGGCCGGTGGACAACGACGCGACGCCGGTGGACAGCGAACCGACGATCGTCGACGTCGAGGTCGACAGTGAAGTGACCGAACTGTTGGTCGAACTCAGGCCGGTGGACAGCGAGTTGATGCTGGTCGACGTCGAAGTCGACAGCGACGTGACCGTGCTGTTCGTCGAACTCAGGCCGGTGGACAGCGAGCCGACGGCGGTCGAGGTCGACGTCGACAGCGAAGTGACCGAACTGTTGGTCGAACTCAGGCCGGTGGACAGCGAGCCGACGGCGGTCGAAGTCGACGTCGACAGCGAAGTGACCGAACTGTTGGTTGAGCTCAGGCCGGTGGACAACGAGCCGACGACCGTCGACGTGGACGTCGACAGCGAAGTGACCGAACTGTTGGTCGAACTCAGGCCGGTGGACAACGAGCCGACGACCGTCGACGTGGAGGTCGACAGCGACGTGACCGCGCTGTTGGTCGAGCTCAGCCCGGTGGACAGCGAACTGATGCCGGTCGACGTGGATGTCGACAACGAAGCCACCGAGCTGTTGGTCGAACTCAGGCCGGTCGAAGCCGATGTGGACAGTGACGTGATCGCGCTATTGGTCGTCGACAGGCCGGTCGACGTTGAGGTCGACAATGACGTGACAGCGCTGTTGGTCGAGCTCAGGCCCGTCGACAACGAGGTGATGCCCGTCGATGTCGAGGTGGACAGCGACGCGATCGCGCTGTTGGCCGACGACAGGCCCGTTGACGTGGACGTCGACAAGGAAGTCACTGCGCTGTTGGTCGAACTCAGGCCGGTCGACAGCGAGCTGATGCCGGTCGACGTCGATGTGGACAGCGACGTCACCGAACTGTTGGTTGAACTCAAGCCCGTCGACAGCGAGCTGATGCCGGTCGACGTCGACGTGGACAGCGACGTCACCGAACTGTTGGTTGAACTCAGGCCCGTCGACAGCGAGCTGATGCCGGTCGACGTTGACGTGGACAGCGACGTGATCGCGCTAGTGGCCGACGACAGCCCTGTCGACGTCGAAGTCGACAGCGACGTCACCGAGCTGTTGGTCGAACTCAGGCCCGTCGACAACGAGCTGATGCCGGTCGACGTCGACGTAGACAGCGACGTGATCGCGCTATTGGCAGACGACAGCCCCGTCGACGTGGAAGTCGACAGCGACGTGACCGAGCTGTTGGTCGAACTCAGCCCCGTCGACAACGAACTGATGCCGGTCGACGTTGACGTGGACAGCGACGTGATCGAACTGTTGGCCGACGACAATCCGGTCGACGCTGAAGTCGACAATGAGGTTACCGAACTATTGGTCGAACTCAGCCCCGTCGACAGCGAACTGATGCCCGTCGATGCGGAAGTCGACAACGACGTCACCGAGCTATTGGTCGAACTCAACCCGGTAGACAACGAGCTGATCCCGGTCGAAGCCGACGTGGAAAGCGACGTAATCGAGCTGTTGGCCGACGACAATCCGGTCGACAACGACGACACCCCGGTCGACAACGAGCTGACGCTCGACGCCGTCGACGTCGACAGCGAATTCACCGCCGTGTTCGTCGCAGCAAGCTGCGACCCGTTGATCGCATCGGTGCTCGCCGAATTGATGCGCCCGGCCGCGACATTGGTGATCTGGCGCTCGGTACCCGCCGCGCCGACGCTGACGACGCTGGTCGGATTCGTGCCGTTGAACGTGTACGTCACGCCGCCGATCGTCGCGCTTGACGTCGGATTCGGTGCAGCCGTCGTCGAGCCCGAGCCGAGCGCGACGTCGCCCGCATTGTTCGCCACGGCCGACGCGCCGAACGCCACCGCACCGGCCGCCGCGGCCGTCGACGTGTTGCCGAGCGCGAGCGAGCCGGTGCCCTGCGCGGTGTTCGAATTGCCGATGGCGACCGCGCCGTCGCCGTTGGCCGTGTTGTTCGACCCGGCCGTGACCGCGCCGGTGCCGATCGCGGTGCTCGGGTCGCCGATCGCCACCGCACCGTTGCCGCTGACCGTCTGGCCCTGGCCCAGCGCGACGGCGCCGATGCCGCTCAGCACCTTCGAATTGTTACCCCCGGCGATCGAGCCCGCACCCGCGGCGGCCGCGACCGAGTTGCTGTCGCCGATCGCCACGGTTGAACCCGCCGCCGCGACGCTGTTGATGCCGATGGCCGTCGCATTCGTGGCCGACGCCGTCGCGCCGGCTCCCAGTGCGCTCGCCGACACGCCGCTCGCCAGCGAGGCATTACCGAGCGCGGTCGCGAACTGCTGCGTCGCGCTCGACTGGACGCCCACCGCAATCGAACTGACACCCGCCGCATTCGCGCTCGTGCCGAACGCCATCGAGGTATCGGCGCCGGCCGTCGTATTCGAGCCCAGCGCGATCGAACTGGTACCGAGCGACTGCGTGCCGGAGCCGGCCACCCCCGCGGTGCCGCCCCAGCCGATCGCGATCGACGTCGTGCCCTTCCCGCCGCTGTTGACACCCATCGCGAGAGCGGAATTGCCGGAAGCCAGCGCGCCGCTGCCCACTGCTACACCGGCCGCGCCGGAACTGGTGGACTGGTTGCCGAACGCAATCGAGCCCTGGTTGATTGCTTGTGCCGAAAAGCCGAGTGCAACGCTGCTGAGGCCCGACGAAACCGCGCCAAGACCGAGCGCAGCCGCATTCTGACCGGAGGCCGTTGCATTGTTGCCGAGCCCGATGGCAGAAACACCGGTTGCGGTCGCGCCACTGCCCATCGCTACCGCACCGGATTGCGTCGCTTGCGCCTGGTTGCCGACGGCAACCGAAAACGCGCCCGAACTGATCGCCTGCACACCCATCGACGCGCTGTTGACGCCCGTCGCCTGCGCATTGATGCCGACGGCCGTCGAACCGTCAGCCATCGCATGCGCACCCGGGCCGAGGGCCGTGGCCGACACGCCCTGCGCCGTCGACAGATTGCCCAACGCGGTGGAGTTCGTCTGCGCGGCGCTCGACCCGACGCCGATCGAGATCGAGCTGACGCCGCCGGTGGCCGTGCCGCCATCCGGGTTGTACTGCGCATGCGCGCCGGCATGGAACAGCGCGAGATACGCGGACGCCATCAACACAGTGAGCCGCCTGAGCGACGGAACCGCAGGCATGCCTGCGCGAACCGCGGCCGCTCCTTCGACGTCACGCTCCGGCGTGCCACGCGACGACGCAACGCGCTTGCCGCGCGCCCGATCAAGCTCCGAAGCCGCAACCCAGGCTCCCAATGCTTCGTTCCAGATCGATTTGAACGACTTGTTCATCTTGTCTTCCCTCGGTTCTCATGTGCTGGATGACGCAACGGCGAACACGGCAGCCGGCGAGAACGTCCTCTGCACATTCCCGTCCGCGTCGCGACGCGCCGCCACTCACTTTGGATCACTAACTAAACAGCCGGGTAACGCTGCACGACACGCGCGATGGACATCGCGATCACGCGACCGCACGCCGCCCGTGCCGGTCGACACGATGCGAGGCGACGATCGCCGGTTATCGAATCACGGAAGCCGACACGACTGGCCGGGCGGCACGACGCGCGCCGCGCCGCGCATCCGCGCACGCGAGCGCCATCGCGCCGAACCTGCGACGACCTTGAATCTCATGGGAAAGCGTCATTCAGACGCTGGATGGACGGAAGCCGGCCCGCACCCGGGGGCGGCCCGCCCTGCTTCATTCAGGAGGAGGATGACGCCATGCGATCCCCGGGACTGAAGCATGCGCCGCCGGTTCGTGCGAACCGGTGCGTTGGCCTGTGATGCCTGTTGTGCTCATCGTTTTCGTGCCCGCCTGATTCGAAAGCGCGCCGCACGCGGCTGTCCCCCGATGGATCGAACTCCCGGACAGCCGACGCGCGGCCACTCACCCTGTCCGTCCGGCCGTCGAACGCATGTTCCGGATTTCCGGAATAGCAGCGACGACTTGCCGGACGACCCCTGCACCGAATTAATCGATCGAATTTACTTGACGATTTCGTCTCGACCGGTGCTTCACACCCAACCACATTTCAAGCATCACCGATTTCTCTTATATAGCAACATATTCGGCAAATTATGAAATTTGCATTACCCTCGTGCCAGTTATTCGTTCACCGCCATCTTCCCAAATCATGGGAATTGCATCGGTCAATGTCACATTGGTATCGCATACGCGAAGATGGGACTCCGGATTGCGATCCGCGCGATCCCGTTCGTTTGAAAGAACCGATTCCAGCCGCGCCGGGGCTAGTGTGCAGGCATCCGTTCAAACGAACCTTTTCCCGAGCGGAAAAATCCTTTTCCAGAGCGGACGGCATTTACATTCATACATTCCGACGTAAATCGGAATTTTATGAAAACACAATTCCGATCATCCACTCGCAATCAATAATCCCGCCAGACACGAATTCTTTTCACCCGCTTTACATTGGATGAATTTCCGGAAATCCGGAATTCAACGCCATTAACCCGGAAAATTAGACCGATTTTAAATTGAAATACGGCATGTTTTTCCACCTCCGTTTATTTCGGCCGGGCGCCGCGATGACAACCGTGCAACACCTCGCCGCACAAGCCCCCACGGACCGCACGGAATCCTCACAATATGACTTGTTGTCGGCATATAATTTTTCGCAACAATCGTGCAGATCGCGATGCTTTCAATCTGACCGGCCACCCTTCCAACGCGTCCGCAACCATGTCATCCCGCTTGTCCAGTTCGGCGTCGCCTCGTCCCACGCCGGATCTCGCCGACGCACATATTCTTGTCGTCGACGATCGCCCGAACGACCTGCGGCTCCTGACCGAAATCCTGCGTGCCGCGCGGTGCCGGATCAGCGTCGCGTTCGACGGGCTGCAGGCCTATCACCGCGCCCAGGCCATCGCGCCCGACCTGATCCTGATGGATGTCCGCATGCCGCGCATGGACGGCTTCGCCGCGTGCCGGCTGCTCGCGTCGACCCCTTCGACGCAATCGGTCCCGATCATCATCCTGACGGCGGCGGGCGATCTCGAGGATCGCATCGCGGGGCTCGAAGCAGGCGCGATCGACTACATCATCAAGCCGTTCGAACCGACGGAAGTGCTGGCCCGGATCCGCAACCACCTGAAACGGACGCGGCGCAGCCAGCCGTTCGCGCATCTGCCCGAACTGCCCGACAACCCGGATGCGGCCCTCGTGCGTGCAGCGAGCGAGGTGTTGCTGCGCGACCTGCGCCATCCGCCGGCGCTCGAGGATCTCGCCCGGCAGGTCGGTACGCACGAAAAGCGCCTGTCGCGCGTGTTTCGCGACCATCTCGGCCAGACCGTATTCGAGTATCTGCGCGACACGCGCCTGCGCGCCGCGATGCATTTCCTCGCGGAAACGTCGATGGGGATCGGCGACATCGCCGAGGAAATCGGCTTTTCCACGCCCGGCAATTTCGCAACGGCCTTTCGTGAACGCTTCGGCATCACGCCGTCCGACTGGCGGCGCCAGCGCCATGCGGTCAACGCCCCGCCCGCGACGCCCGGGGAGCACCATCACGATGTTTAGGCGCCACGCGGCATGGGCAGCCGGATGTCGCGCGGTGCTGCTGCTTCTGTTCGCGATGGCCGTCACCTGCGCGACGGCGCGCGCCGCGTCGACGCCGAACCCCGCGCAACTGGACGCCGTGTCGGTCTTCGAGGACCCGAGCACGACGATGTCCGCCGATCAGGTCGCCGCACGGCTCGCCGATCCGGCGCATGGCACGCCGTTGGCGAGCACGTCGTCGTTCAACGTCGAGTTCTCGCGCTCGGCATGGTGGGTTCGCGCCACGCTGATCAACCGCGACAGCGCCGCGCGCCCGCTGGTGCTGGTGATTCGCGACGCACGGGTCGACCAGGCGGACTTCTATCTCGGCCAGAACGGCCGGTGGACACTCGACAGCCGCTTCCCGGCCGCCGGCGCCGGCAGTGATATCCAACAGCCGTCGCGCTACCCGGCACTCGACGTCACGCTGCGTGCGGGCGAAAGCGTCCCCGTGCTGATCCGCGTCACGTCGCGCAAGGAAATGCGGCTCGCGCCGGCCGCGTTCACGCGTCCCGCATGGGATGCGCTGGAACGGCGCGCGACGATGTGGGACTTCGGCTTCTTCGGCGGGCTGCTCGCGCTCATGTGGTGCGCGCTGCTGATCGGGTTCTTTTCGCGCAGCGGCGTGTTTCATGTGCTGGCCGCGGTGGCGCTGGGCACGACGCTGTTCGAAGCGACTTACCGGGGCTATACGGCGATGGCATTGCCATCAGCGCTGCGTGAATGGTCCGCGCGCGGCGAAGTCATCTTCGCGTACCTGGCGGTTTCCTGCTTCTTCCTCTTCATCCTGATGGTCGCCCGGCGCGAGCAGGCGAAGCTGCCGATGCGCGCGATCTACATGGCATTCATCGCGCTCGAAGGCGTCGGCATGGTCGGCGCCGCATGCGGCGACCTGCTGACGTTCACGTGGTTCTGCCTGCGGCTGAACGCGTTGACCGGGATCGTCAACATCGGCCTCGCGCTGCTGCTCGCGGTCCGCCGGACGCCCACCGGCCGCGTGATGCTGATTGCCATTGCGATCGCCACCTTCAACATGCTGATCCGCGTGCTCGACGGCATGAACGCGCTGCCGCCGGCACTCGCCTGGCTCAAATCCGATATCTACCCGAACCCGGTCATCGCGATCGTCGGGCTCGCCACGCACCTGCTGGTGCTGGCCGCGTGGATCCACCATGTCGGCCGCCAGCGCACCGAGGCGAGGAAGCGGCTCGAACACTGGCAGATCACCGAACAGGATCGCCTGCGCGACGAAGTCGCACGACGCACGCTCGCGCTCAACGACGCGCTGCAACAGGTGACGACCCACATGCAGCAGAAGATCGAGACGCTCGGCTACGTCAGCCACGACCTGCGCGCGCCGCTGTCCACGATCAACGGCTACGCGAAGCTGCTGCTGCAGGGTGCGACGCGCGGCCAGGCGCGGCTGATCCGGTCGATCGACCGCAGCATCCGCTACCAGCTCACGCTGATCGACGAACTGCTCGCGTTCACGAAGGCCGAGCTGCAGCCGCTCGGCGTGTCGCCGGACGCGACCGACCTGCCCGGCCTGCTCGACGACATCGGCCACTACGCGGTCGCGCTGTGCGCGCAGCAGGACAACCGGTTCGTCTACCGGCCGGCCACGCCGCTGCCCCGCACGGTGTCGATCGACGGCATGCGGCTGCAGCAGGTGCTGCTCAACCTGCTGTCCAACGCGTCGAAGTTCACGCGCGACGGCACGGTCACGCTGTCGATTCACGCCGCGCGCGAAGGCGACACCTGGCGCCTGCTGTTCGAAGTGGCCGATACGGGGATCGGGATCGACATCAGCGGCAACCGCGACATCTTCCGCGCGTACCAGCAGGTGCAGGCCGTGAACGGCGGCACCGGGCTCGGTCTGTTCATCGCGCAGCGCATCGTCGGCGCGATGGGGGGCGAGCTGGCCGTCGCCAGCCAGCCGGGCGTCGGCACGGCGTTCTCGTTCGCGTTTGTCGCGCCGGCCGTCGGGCACGCGCTCGTGCCGGCGTCGGAGCTTCTCCGGCGGTTTCAACCGGACCACGATGCCGAACCGGACGTCGCCGCGCCCACGATGCCGTGCCCGCCGAACGATGCACTCGACGCACTGATCCGGCTGGCCGACAACGGGCAGCTCACCGATATCGAGGAATGGCTCGGCCAGTATGCGGACGAGCCGGATTACGCGGCCTTCGTGCGGGACGTGCGCGAGCACCTCGATGCGCTGGACCTCGACGCGATCGGGAAACTGGCCGGCTCGCTGAAAGACGCGCGCAGCGCCGATACGTCGTTCGACGCCGCGGCCGGCGCGACCGGGCCCGCCTGACAGCGCGGGCAGCCGCGTCGCCCACGCCGGGCACCGGCCGGCCTCCGGGTTCGACAGTCGACGAATCGACACCACCCACCGTCACGCCAGGGCGCTTCGTGCCGTGCGTTACTACCCCAGCCAGACGATGCGCGCGCTACAGCCGCTGCATCGTCGACACCAGCTCGGCGCCCTCGTCGGGCGTTGCCGGCCGCGCCTGCGTGCGGTCGTGCTGCGGCCTCGATGCGCCGAGCCCCGTGCCGCCCGTGCGCCGCCGCGCCGCGTGCCGTTCGATGACCCGTTGCAGCACGCAGAACACGCACAGCAGCGCGCCGATCACGATCCGCGTCCACCACGAACTCAACGTGCCGTCGAACGTGATCAGCACCTGGATCGTCCCGAGGATGCCGACGCCGAACACCGAGCCGACCACGTAGCCCACGCCGCCCGTCAGCAGCGTGCCGCCGATCACGGTCGCGGCGATCGCGTCGAGTTCCATCCCCTGGGCCTGCAGCCCGTAACCGGACAGCACGTACAGCGTGAACACCACGCCGCCGAGCGCCGAACAGAAGCCGCTCAGCGCGTAGACGCCCACTTTCGTGCGCGCGACCGGCAGCCCCATCAGCAGCGCCGAGCGCTCGTTGCCGCCGATCGCGTACACGTTGCGGCCGAAGCGCGTGAAATGCGCGACGTAGATCGCCGCGGCCAGCGTCGCGAGCGCGATCAGCGCGCCCGCGCTCAGCATGCCGCCGCCGACCGGCACGCTGATGCCCGCGATCGCATGGAACACCGGCTCGTTGATCGTGATCGACTGCGTCGTGATCAGGAAGCACGCGCCGCGCGCGAGAAACATCCCGGCCAGCGTGACGATGAACGGCTGCAGCCGGAAATAATGGATCAGCGCGCCCATCGCCGCGCCGTACAGTGCACCGAACGCGAGCACGAGCGGCACGATCACCCACACGGGCCAGTGCAGCCGCTCGGCGCCGACCGCACAGAAGATCGTGGTCAGCGCCACGACCGAGCCGACCGACAGGTCGATGCCGCCCGACACGATCACGAACGTCATCCCGATCGCGACGATCAGCAGGAACGCGTTGTCGACGAGCAGCCCGGTCAGCACCTGCATCGAGAAGAAGCCCGTGTACATCACGGACCCGAAGCCGAACAGCGCGGCAAACAGCACGATCGTCACGACGATCGGCAGCGTGCGCGGGTCGGCGAGCCGGCCAAGGAATCGGGTCATCGCGGCGTCGCTCCGGTGGTGGCGCGCGAACGCGCGGAAGGCAGCAGCCGCGACGCATGCCGGACGACCCACGCACGTGCGGCCTCCGACTGGATCAGCGTCACGACGATCACGACGACCGCCTTGACGACGAGCGTCGCCTCCGGCGGCACGCCGATCGAATAAGTCGTGTAGGTGAGCGTCTGGATGATCAGCGCGCCGAGCACCGAGCCGGCAAGGCTGAAGCGGCCGCCGAGCAGCGACGTGCCGCCGAGCGTCACCGCGAGGATCGCGTCGAGTTCGAGCAGCAGCCCCGCGTTGTTGCCGTCGGCGCTACGCACGTTCGAGCTGGCCAGGATGCCCGCGAGCGCCGACATCACACCTGAAAACAGATACACGCCGAACACGATCGCGCCCGAGCGCAGCCCCACGAGCCGTGTCGCGACCGGGTTCACGCCGATCGCGCGGATGAACAGCCCGAGCGCGGTGCGGTTCACCAGCAGCGCGGTCGCGGCGATCGTCGCCAGCGCGATCCACACCGCACACGGCACGGTCGCGAGATAGCCACCGCCGAGCGCGAGGTAGCCGGGTGCGCCGATCGGGATGATCTGGCCGCCCGTCAGCAGCTGCGCGACACCGCGGCCGGCCACCATCAGGATCAGCGTCGCGATGATCGGCTGCATCCCGACGAACGCGACGAGCAGCCCGTTCCATGCGCCGGCCAGCAGGCCGACGCCGAGCGCGGCGGCCAGCGCCACGCCGACCCGCGACGGGTCCGCATCGAGCACGATCGCCGCGGCCGCGCCGGCAATCGCGACGATCGCGCCGACCGAGATGTCGATCCCGCGCGTCGCGATCACGAGCGTCATCCCGAGCGACACGATCACGAGCGGCGCCGCGCGGTTCAGGATGTCGATCGGCGCGCCGAACAGGTGACCGTCGAGCAGCGTGATCGACAGGAAACCCGGGCGATGCGCGACGTCGAGCGCGAACAGCAGCACGAGCGTCAGCACCGGCCACACGAGCGAATGACGAAACAGCATGCGCAGCCGCGTCATGACTGGCCTCCCGCGATCAGCCGGTAAACCTGCTCCTCGGATGCGTCGGCGCCGGTCAGTTCGGCGACCTTGCGCCGGTCGCGCAGCACCGCGATCCGGTGGCTCACGCGCACGACCTCGCCGATCTCCGACGAGATGAACAGGATCGCGAGCCCCTGCGCGCATAGCGCGAGCACGCGCTCCATGATGTCGAATTTCGCGGCGACGTCGATGCCGCGCGTCGGCTCGTCGAGAATCAGCAGCTTCGGTTCCGTCGCGAGCCAGCGCGCGAGCAGCACCTTCTGCTGGTTGCCGCCCGACAGCAGCCCGATCGGCTGCTCCGCATCGCGTGCCTTGATGCCGAGCCGCGCGATGTACGTGTCGGCGATCTCGCGCTGCCGCGCGGGCCCAATCAGCCGCCACCAGCCGCGCCGCGCCTGCAGCGCGAGCACGATGTTCTCGCGGATCGACAGCGCGGCGACGATGCCCTCCTTCTTGCGATCCTCGGGGCAATACGCGATACCGTGGCGAACCGCGTCGTGCGGCGACGCGAGCCGCTTGCGCGCGCCGTCGATCTCGATCGCGCCGGTGTCCGCCCGTTCCGCGGCGAACGCCAGCTGCGCGGTTTCGGTGCGCCCCGAGCCGAGCAGCCCGGCCAGCCCGACGATCTCGCCGGGCCGCACGTCGAGATCGAGCGCATTCATCATCCCGCGTCGGCCGACCTGCTGCATCGACAGGAACGGTTCGACCTCGCCGGCGGTGCGCTCGACCGCCGCCGCACCCGCCTGCAGCGTGTCCGACATCCGTTCGCGACCGGTCATCTTCGCGACCAGCAGGTCGACCGGCAGATCGCGCGCCAGATACTCGCCCTCGCGTTCGCCGTTGCGCATCACGGTGATCCGGTCGGACACCGCATAGGTCTGTTCGAGAAAGTGCGTGACGAACAGGATCGCGATGCCCGACGCCTTCAGCCGGCGCAGTACGTCGAACAGCCGCGCGACCTCGCCGTCGTCGAGGCTCGACGTCGGCTCGTCGAGGATCAGCACGCGTGCGTCGACCGAGACGGCCCGCGCGATCGCGACCATCTGCTGCACCGCGATCGGATACGCATCGAGCGAGCGCGTGACGTCGAGCGACAGGTCGAGTTCGGCGAGCGCCGCACGCGAACGCGCGTGGATCGTGTTCCAGTCGATCGCGCCGCGCCGCATCGGCTGCCGGCCGGCGAAGATGTTCTCCGCGACCGACAGGTTCGCGCACAGGTTCACTTCCTGGTAGAGCGTCTGGATGCCGGCCGCCTCGGCCTCGCGCGGCGCGGCGAAGCGCACGGGCCGGCCGCCGACGCGAATCTCGCCCGCATCGTGCGCATGCACGCCGGTGAGCACGTTGATCAGCGTCGACTTGCCCGCGCCGTTCTGGCCCATCAACGCGTGGATCTCGCCCGGAAACAGCCGGAAGTCCACGCGCTGCAGCGCGCTCACGCCCGGAAACGACTTGTCGATGCCGATCATCTCGACCACCGGCGGACTCTCCATGCATCCTCCTTCGAAACGGTTGCCGCCCGGGCGACCGCGACGCGGCGCCCGCCGTGCAGGACCTGCCGGACCGGTCAGTACTTGCGGGTCGGCAGCATCTGGGCCGCGACGTTCATCGGGAACACGGTCTCGTTCGTCACGATGCGCTTGGGCAGCGGCTTGCCGGCGACGACGTCCTTCACCGCGCTCATCAGTTGCGGGCCGAGCAGCGGGCTGCATTCGACATCGACGTTGATCTTGCCGGCGACCATCGCCTGGAAGCCGCCCTTCGTCGCATCGAACGACACGACGCTCACGTCCTTGCCGGGCTTGATCCCGGCTTCTTCCATGGCCTGGATCGCGCCGAGCGCCATGTCGTCGTTGTGCGCGTAGACGACGTTGATCTGCTTGCCGTAGGTCTTCGCGAACGCTTCCATCACCTGCTTGCCGCCGGCGAGCGTGAAGTCGCCGCTCTGCGACGCGATCACCTTGAATTTAGGATCGCTCTTGATCACTTCGAGCAGGCCCGCGCGGCGATCGTTGGCCGGCGCGGAACCCACCGTCCCCTGCAGCTCGACGATGTTGATCGGGCCCGCGTCGTTCTTGTAGTGCTCTTCCATCCAGTGGCCCGCGCGCCGCCCTTCCTCGAGGAAGTCCGAACCGATCATCGTCACGTACAGCGACGGATCCTTCACGTCGACCGCGCGGTCGGTCAGGATCACCGGGATGTGCGCGGCCTTCGCTTCGGTCAGCACCGGCTCCCAGCCCGACTCGACGACCGGCGAGAACGCGATCACGTCGACTTTCTGCGCGATGAACGAGCGGATCGCGCGGATCTGGTTCTCCTGCTTCTGCTGGGCGTCGGAGAACTTCAGGTTGATGCCGGCGTCCTTTGCCGCGCCCTTCACCGACACGGTGTTCGCGGTGCGCCACGCGCTTTCCGCGCCGACCTGCGAGAACCCGAGCGTGATCGGCTTCTGCTGCGCGTGCGCGCCGCCGGCCAGCACCGCCGCGGCGGCAACGATCGCGCCGGCTGCCAGCTTCCTGATGAATGTCATGGTTCGTCTCCGATGATGTCGTTGTCTGCCGCGGCGCTGTTCTGTTTCTGCGTGGCGCGGGCGCGGATCGGGGCTGCGCGGGCCGGTGCGTCGAGCCGGCCCGGTCTGCATGCCCCGCATCAGTCTAGGAACAAGTCCGATAACCTTCTAATGAAATATTGGATTGAGGCGATATCGGAATCGGCATACGTATAAACACCTAAGCGCGTGGAGACGGCTTGGGCGCGCCTGCCGGGTCGGCTTGAACGCGCGAAGGCCCGCGCATTCGGGGAATGCGCGGGCCTCGTCACGGAGATATCGGTCTGCGTCGGACAGAACATGCCAACGACACGCCAGGCAGCGCGCCCGTCCGGCGACCCCGTGCGCCGCCATGCCGCGGCGCGTGCCGGATCAGCGCAACACGCCCTTCGCGCGCAGTTCGTGGCCGATGCGCACGATCTCGCGCTCGCCCGCCACCAGCGCGGCTGCACTCGTGTGCACCGAGTAGTTGCCCAGATGCAGGTCGTGCGGATGCGGAACGGCCGTGCCGACCACGAAGCGCACGTCGGTCACCGCCTCGAATTCGATCGGGGCGTCGGACGCGTCGAAGACCACCAGTTCGCCCTGGCCGACCGGATCCGGTACGCGCAGGCCGCCGTCCATCACCGCGGTCCAGCCGACGGTGCAGCCCGGCTGCGGCCGGCAGGTCCAGCGCTCGCCGGCCATGAGTTGCACGACGACGTAGTGGAGGCCCGGCGGCGCATCGATCGGGCTGACCGCGTCGCCGCTGCGGCCGAGCAGCACGCGCGCCGGGCCGTCCGACGGAATGTCGGCAATCGACAGATGCTGGCTGAACGCCGGCGCCAGCTCGCGCTCCGGCGGCAACGCAACCCACAGCTGGAACACCTTGACCGGCGGTACGACGGTACCGGTATGCCAGACTCCGCGCCCGGCGCTCATCCATTCGATGTCGCCCGCGACGGTCGTGCCTTCGTGGCCGGTGGATTCGGCGTAGGTGCCTCGGCCGTCGATCACGAGCGTGAGCGTGGCGATCCCCGAATGCGGATGCCAGCCGAAGCCCGACCCGAGCGACGCCCGCGTGTCGACCAGATCGAGAAACACGAACGGCTTGATCATCTCGCCGACGTCGGACGGGCTCACCATCCGGACGATCGGCCCGTGCGCGCGGCCGCGCGTGCGAAAGACGACGTGACGGCCGGCGACGGCGAGGTCGACGTCGGCGGGCTGGGTGACATGTGACATGGCGGTTCTCCTGTGGTCGGTCCCGGTCGCTGGCGTCAGGCCGCGAGCGCAGCCGCCGCTTCCTTCGCCGATGCGATGGCGCCGCTGCGCGTGTCCTGCCCCATCGCCACGCCTTCCGCGCGGATGAACGTGATGTCCGTGATGCCCAGGAAACCGAACGCCGCCTTCAGATAGGTTTCCTGATGATCGAACGCGGCAGCAGGCGAACCTTCGCTGTACACGCCGCCGCGCGACGACGCGACGACCAGCTTCTTGCCGCCGCACAACCCGACCGGCCCGTTTTCGCCGTAACGAAACGTCGTGCCGGCAACCGAGATGCGGTCGATCCACGCCTTCAGTTGCGACGCGATGCCGAAGTTGTACATCGGCGCGCCGATCACCACGATGTCCGCGGCGAGGAATTCGTCGAGCGCGCGCTGGCCGATCTCGACGTCCGCCTTCAATGCGTCCGCGATCGGGGCGCCTTGCGCGGCGGCTAGGTGGTCCGCCGTCAGATGGCCGATCGGCGTGACCGCGAGATCGAGGCGCGTCACGGCAAGGCCCGGATCGCGGGCACGGAACGTCGCGACCACCTCTGCCGACAGTTCGCGACTGACGGAGCCCTGGCCAAGAATGCTGGAATCGATATGAAGCAGTTTCATGTGCATGTTCTCCGAACGGAATTACTGTTTGAGCGCTTCGGCCGTGATCAGCAGCTTCGTCTTCATCCTGAAGCCGTACTGCTTGCCGTAGTCGAGGCCGAAATCATCGCGGTTGAATTCGCCGACCGCGTCGACACCGCACACTTCACGCTTGAGCATCGGGTGCGGCATGCACTTGAACGAATCGATCTTCAGCGTGACCGGCTTCGTGACGCCATGCAGCGTCAGGTTGCCGACCACCGATACTGGCTTGTCGCCGTCGAACTTGATCGTGCCCTTGTAGTTCGCCTGCGGAAACTTCGCGACGTCGAAGAATTCGGCCGTCTGCAGGTGCTCGTCGAGCTTCGCGCTGCCGGTGTGGATCGACGCGAGGTCGGTCGTCACGTCGACCGTGCCCGTCTTCGCCGCGCGGTCGAGCGTCACGGCGCCGCTCGACTTGTCGAACTTGCCGCGCCACACCGACAGGCCGCCCATGTGGTCGGCCTCGAAGCTCGGGTACGTGTGGTTCGGGTCGAACTGGTACGTCGTGCTTTCGGCAAAGGCCGACAGCGACAGCGATGCGGCCAGTGCGCCCGCGGCGATCATCAGATGCTTCTTCAACGCTTTCTCCCTGGAACGTAGAGGTTTGTCTGTCACGTGAGAGCAGTATGGAGATTGAAGCTGCTTTACACTAGACGGATAAATAGGATTTGATTAATCCATTTTTGGAGGAATCCGATGCTCGATCTGAATGACCTCGCGCTGTTCGTCCAGGTCGTCCGCGCCGGCAGCTTCTCGGAGGCCGCGCGTCGCCTGCGCATGCCGGCCAATACGCTGAGCCGGCGCATCGACCAGCTCGAAGGACAACTCGGCACACGCCTGCTGCATCGCTCGACCCGCAAGCTCGCGCCGAGCACGGAGGGGCAGGCGCTGTTCGAGCGCTATGCGCCGGCGCTCGACCGGATCTTCGAGATCGAGCGGCAGCATGCGGACGGGCAGGAACCGTCCGGCACCGTGCGCGTGACGGCGATGGCCGGCCTGTTCGAAATTTTCCGGCTGGAATGGCTGGCCGAGTTCTATGCGCGCTACCCGCAGATCAGCATCGACTTCCTGCTCGACGACACGCCGTCCGACCTGATCGGCGAGCGCATCGACCTCGCGTTGCGCATGGGGATCGAGACCGGCGGCAGCTTCCGCGTGCGCCGGATCGCACCGGGCACGATGATCCTCGCCGCGAGCCCCGCATATCTGGAACGGCGCGGCGCGCCGCGCACGCCGCGCGAGCTGGCCGACCACGACTGCCTGACGGTGTCCGGCCGCCAGGGCCGCAGCATGTGGCGCCTGCAGGGGCCGCGCGGCACCCAGGAAATCTCGATCGACAGCCGCTTCTCGGTCAACGACATGCGTGTGGTGGTGCAGGCCTGCATCGCCGGGCTCGGGATCGCGCTGCTGCCGCAGTTGCTCGCGGAACCCGGCATCGAACAGGGCAAGCTGGTGCGCGTGCTGCCGTCCTATCGACGCTCGAGCAGCGACCTCGGGCTGCAGCTCGTCTATACGAGCCGCCCGCCGTTGGCACCCGCTGTCACGGTCTTCGCCGATTTCCTGCTGGAAAAGCTGGGCGAAGCGCTGCCCGGGCAGTTGAAGAACGCTGGCGGTCGATAGCGCTTGCTCGTTGCCGGAAGCGGAATGCCGGCGATCGGACACCGAGGTGCGCCGCATCGGGTAGCGGCGCCGGGTGTTCAAAGGTCGAGCCGCGCGACGCACCGTGCCCGCTTCTCCGGAAACGCACCCCGGCGTACGATGAGCGGCGCAGGCGCCACCGCCTGCCCCATCCGGACACCCCGCATGAAACCACACCACCCGCTCACCACCGAAACGTGGCGCATGGACGACGCCACGGCCGAGACCTGGATCGGCGCGGCCCATCTCGGCCGCCGCAAAAAGTATGACAAGGGCGCCACGATCTACCGGCAGGGCGAACCGGGCACCACCTTCTACTTCCTGCTGTCGGGCCGCGTGCAGGTCTCGATCTTCCAGCGCGACGGCGCGGAATTCATTCTCGAAGTCATGGGGCGCTGGTCGATGTTCGGCGAGAGCCCGGCAATCGACGGCCACTCGCGCATCGCCACGGCCATCACGGTCGAGGCGTCCGAGTTGCTCGAATTCGACATCCGCGCGATCGAGGACGCGATACCGTCGTCCCCCGAACTCGCGATGGCGCTGCTGCGCGTGATCGCGCTCAAGCAGCGCATCCTGGCGTCGCGCATCCAGTACCTCGCGCTCCCCAAACCGGAAATGCGCATCGGCGAGCTGCTCGGCAGGCTGTCGGATCTGTATGGCGAACCGCACGACGGCCGCACGCTGATCACGATCCCGCTCACGCACGAGCAGATCGCGGCGATGACGGGCGCCACGCGCGTGACCGTCACGCGCGCGCTGAAGCGGCTCGCCGAACTCGGTGCGATCGAGATCCGGCAGCGGCGCATCTGGGTGACGGATGCGTCCCGGCTGCTCGGCTGATTTGTAAACGCCTATACAGACTTCCCTTCGGGGCGCCGGTAAAGTCCGCGCATCGGCTGTCCGCTGGCGGACGCCCCACCCCGTGAAGGAGAAGTCATGAACGACATTGAACGGTTGCGCCTCCCCGAAGACGATCCGACATTCGGCGGCAATCGCGTTTTCGACCTGTTTCAGTATTCGCCGGCGGTCACCGCCAACGGCCTCGTGTTCATCGCCGGGCAGGTCGGCCTGCGCGCGGACGGTTCGATTCCGGCGTCGCCCGCCGAGCAGGTCGACGCGGCGTTCCGGCGCGTCGAAGCGATCCTCGCGCACCTCGGCCTGGATTTCTCGGATGTCGTCGAACTGGTGTCCTATCACGTCGATGTCGGCGCGCACCTCGCCGACTTTCGCACGGTGAAGGCGCAATACATGCGCGCCGACTTTCCCGCCTGGACGATCCTCGGCGTCGCCGCACTGGCACGCCCCGAATTCGTCGTCGAGATCAAGATCGTCGCGGCAACCCGCCATGCATGATGCCGCTTGCGCGGGCATGACAATCAGGAGTTCGATATGAATCACCCGGTCAAGACCGACGGATTCGCGTTCGTCGAATTCGTTTCATCCACGCCCTCCGAACTGGTCGACCTGTTCGAACGCTTCGGCTTTCGCGTCGCCGGACGATCGCGACACGACATGGTCCTGATGACGCAGGGCGCTGCCGCCTTCGTCGTGAACGGCAATCCGAATGCGTTCCGGGATCGACATGGCGCGTCCGTGCGGGCAATCGCCATTCGCGTCGACGACGCGCGCCGTGCGCAGCAGCAGGCGCTGGCAGGTGGCGCCCGCGTCGCGCTGCCTGAAGCCGAAGGTGCTTTCGTCATCGATACGCCGACCATTCTTGGCATCGGCGACAGCCTCGTATATTTCGTCGACACCGATATTCGCGACGTATTCAACCTGCCGGTCGAACCACGTCGCGCACCGGCGGGCGACGCGCGCATCGTTGCGGTCGATCACACGTCGAACATCGTCCACCCGGAGCATCTCGACCGCTGGGCGGATTTTTACCGCGACACCTTCGGCTTCGACGAACGGCAATACCTTGAAGTGAAGGGCCGCGCCACGGGCATGCGCGCGCGCTCGATGGTCAGCCCGTGCGGACGCGTGTCGATTCCGGTCGCGGCGGCCGCGCACGACCAGCCCGGCGTGCTGAACCAGAACGACGAGTTCATTCGCGACTACGGTGGCGAAGGTATCCAGCACATCGCGCTGCTGAGCGCCGATATCGAAGCGACGCTCGACTACCTTGCCGCGGCCGGTATCGCGTTCATGGCCACGCCTTCGCCGCATTACTACGCCGGCATCGATGCGCGGCTGCCCGGACACGGCCTCGACGTCGAGCGACTGGCCGCGCGCGGCATTCTCGCCGACGGGAAAGGACCGGAGCACGTCCTGCTCCAGCGCTTCACACGGCGTCAGATCGGCCCCGTGTTCTTCGAAATCATCGAGCGGCGCGGCGAAGACGGGTTCGGTGAGGGCAATTTCAAGGCGCTGTTCGAATCGCAGGAACAGGACCAGCAGGCGCGCGGTACGCAGCCGTGAAAGCGGGCCGCGGACCGTTGCTCCGCGGCATCCACCAGCGCCCCGTCGCCCCGACGTGCCTGATGCGCGCAAGCAGCATCCCGCGCGATACGGCGTTTCGCACCCCGTGCGCCCGCGCCCACTTCAACGCCACCTGCCCTGCTCGAATCCGATGTCGTTTACCACCGGGTTCCGGGCGCATGACCGATAGTCGGCTGCGCCCGTTTCTCTAAACTGGTTCTCACAACAAACCTGCTCGATGTCGACCGCAACGTGCGTCATTTCACCGACATCGAGGCAACCCCGAGACACCCGCCTTCGCTGCCTATCGGCCCGTTTAAGCCCTCTGCCCCCCCCGCCCGGCCGGCTGCCAAGGCAATTCCAGGAGAGTTCTTTGAGCCCGTCGCAAGCGCACCCCGCGAAAGCCCGGTCTTCGCGCAAGTCCGTCAAGCTGGATGACATCACGATCGTCGACCCCACCGTCCTCAAGCGCGCGGTCGGCGCCATGGCGTTCGGCAACGCGATGGAATGGTTCGACTTCGGCGTCTACAGCTACATCGCCGTCACGCTCGGCAAGGTGTTCTTCCCGTCCAGCAGCCCGTCCGCGCAATTGCTCGCGACCTTCGGCACGTTCGCGGCCGCGTTCCTCGTGCGCCCGCTCGGCGGCATGGTGTTCGGCCCGCTCGGCGACCGCATCGGCCGCCAGCGCGTGCTGGCCGCCACGATGATCATGATGGCCGTCGGCACCTTCGCGATCGGCCTGATCCCCAGCTACGCATCGATCGGCATCATGGCGCCCGTGCTGCTGCTCGTCGCGCGCCTCGTGCAGGGCTTCTCGACGGGTGGCGAGTATGGCGGTGCAGCCACCTTCATCGCCGAATTCTCGACCGACAGGCGCCGCGGCTTCATGGGCAGCTTCCTCGAATTCGGCACGCTGATCGGCTATACGCTCGGCGCGGCGACGGTCGCGCTGCTCACGGCGACGCTGTCGCAGGAAGCGCTGCTGTCATGGGGCTGGCGCGTGCCGTTCTTCATCGCCGGCCCGCTTGGCCTCGTGGGCCTCTACGTCCGGCTGAAACTCGAGGAAACGCCCGCGTTCAAGAAGGAAGCCGAAGCACGCGAAGCGGACGAACGCGCGCGGCCGAAGCAACGCTTCGCGGCGCTGCTCGTCGAACAGTGGAAGCCGCTGCTGCAATGCGTCGGCCTCGTGCTGATCTTCAACGTGACCGACTACATGGCGCTGTCGTACCTGCCGAGCTACCTGTCGGCGACGCTGCACTTCCGCGAATCGCACGGCCTGTTCCTGGTGCTGCTCGTGATGGTGCTGATGATGCCGATGACGCTCTACGCCGGGCACCTGTCGGACAAGGTCGGCCGCAAGCCGGTGATGATGGCCGGCTGCGTGGGCCTGCTCGTGCTGGCCGTGCCGGCGCTGATGCTGATCCGCACCGGCGGCATGCTGCCCGTGTTCGGCGGGATGCTGATCTACGGCGTGCTGCTGTCGTGCTTTACCGGCGTGATGCCGTCGGCGCTGCCCGCGCTGTTCCCCACGCGCATCCGCTATGGCGCGCTCGCGATCGGCTTCAACGTGTCGGTGTCGCTGTTCGGCGGCACGACACCGCTCGTCACCGCGTGGCTGGTGGATCGCACCGGCGACCTGATGATGCCCGCGTACTACCTGATGGGCGCTTCGTTCATCGGCATCGTGTCGGTGCTCGCGCTGCGCGAGACGGCACGCCAGCCGCTGCCCGGCTCCGCGCCGTGCGTGGCGAGCCGCGCCGAGGCGCTGAGCCTCGTGCGCGGCGGCGCGGACGAAGCGCGCGGGCGGGACAGGAAGCTCACGCCGGTCAGCGAACGCGCGTGAAGCGGGCTGGCGTGATGCTTGCCTGCGTGACGCGGCGCCGCGCAACTTGCGCCGGCGTCGTGCACACCAACGTCAGCCTGCCGACAGCCGTTGCGCGTCGAACCAGTCGAGCAGCGTGCGCGTGACGAACGCGGGATTTTCCAGATTCGAGATGTGGCCGGCGTCCGGCACCAGCGCATGCGGGCAGCCGATCACGCTCGCCATCTTCACGGTTTCCGACGGCGGGCGGGCCATGTCGCCCGCGCCGCACATCAGCAGCGTGCGTTCGGCATCCAGTTCGGCAAGCGCCGACAGCGTGTCGGGACGGCCGAAGATCAGCCGGCCGAGCGGGACGATCGATTGCCGCAGCCGGTCGGCCGGCAGGTTCGCCAGCGCGTCGCGAAACGCGGACGGCACCGGGCCTGCCAGATTGACGTCCGGCCGGAAAAACAGCGGCACGATCGCATCGAGCAGCGGCGGCGCGATCCGGCCCGCGGCGGCGATGGCGTCGAGCATTCCGAAGTAACGCAGCCGCGTCGCTTCGGGCTCGGCCTCGAGCGACGCATCCATCAGCACGAGCGCGCGCACGCGCTGCGGCTCGCGCAATGCGAGCCGCGCGCCCCACATGCCGCCGACGCTGAGCCCGACGAGCGCGCACTGGTCGATCTCCAGCGCGTCGAGCAGCGCGCTCGCCTGTACGGCGAGATCGTCGAGCGTCTGCGTGCCTTCGGGCAGTACGCCCGATGCGCCGTGCCCCCACAGGTCCGGCACGATGACGCGATACCGGCGCGACAGCGCGTCGATCTGCGGTGCCCACATCGCTGCATCCTACAGATAGCTGTGCCCGAGCAGCACGGGAAAGCCGGTACCGTGATCCTGGTAATGCAGGGTACTGCCTTGGATGTTCACTGCGGGCATGTCGTCTCCGGTGTCGGCGCGAGCGGCAGCGGCCCGGAACCGGGCGCCGCCGTCGGCGGCGTGCTGCAACGAACGCGAAGCGGCGCATCATCGCACAGGTTGCAGGCGCGACGCATGACGAATCGCACGTGCGCACCTGTCGAATCTGCCGCACGACACCCTCGCCGCGCACGCGCGACGGCACCACGCATGCCGTACTATCCGACGCGATACATCGGCACCACGTTGCTGCCGGCGGCTTCCTGATCCGACACGAGCGGATCGCGCGCCTGCTCGAGCAGCCAGTTGGTCAGCACGGCGATATCGAATTCGTTGCACGCATCCGGGTTCTGCACCAGCACGTAGCTGCCCGATGCGACCGTGCAGTGCGGGAACAGCTCGACGAGCCGGCCCTGCTTCAGCAGCCCGTCGACCAGCGGCCGCCGCCCGATCGCGATGCCATGCCCGTCGACGGCAGCCTGCACCAGCTGGTCGTACTGGCTGAAATGCAGCGCACCGGCGGGCCGCAGGCGCGGCACGCCCAGCTCCTTCAGCAGATGGCTCCACCCGTGCCACGGCCACTCGCCGCGCGGATCGTCGAGATGCAGCAGCACGTGCTTGTCGAGGTCTTCCGGCTTCATCGACGCCGCGTCGCCCGCCGCCGGCATCAGGCTCGGGCTGCAGACCGCCACGACACGCTCGCGGAACAGCACGTCCGTCTCGTCCGCCGACGTATACGGCCCTGCATATCGCACGGCCAGGTGCAAACGTTTGCGCTTAAGATCTTCAATTTCGCTCGTAGCCGATACGCGCACGTCGATGTCGGGATAGCTTGCGCGGAACGAACCGAGGCGCGGAATCAGCCACAGCGCCGCGAACGAAACGGTGGTCGACAACGAGATCGCGCGCTGGCCCACACTCGACGACAGCTTGCCGATCACCGACTCCAGGTCGGACAACGCGAACGAGATCGCGTCGTACAGCTCACGCCCCTTGTCGGTCAGCGTCAGCGAACGGATGTGCCGGTGAAAGAGCTCGATCCGGAGCTGCTCCTCGAGCGCCTTGACCTGCCGACTCACGGCGGATTGCGTGACGTTCAGTTCCTGCCCGGCACGCGTGAAGCTCAAATGACGCGCCGCGCATTCGAAGCCTCTCAGGAAATCCAGCGAAGGCATACTTCTCAATCGCTTTGCCAATCTCATATTAGCCATACCGCCGCCTCAAAGTTGCACCCACCGACAGGCAAGTCGCCGTTCGTCTCCCTGACTCGTTTCTCCTAATTGGATTCGGAAACGATTTTATATTGAAGCATGGATGCAGATCATTCTTATTTTCAATCGTGACACTCGTATTTATCTATCGATTTTCATCGAGACGATATTATTACATTAGCATTATGGAGTAGCGATTTTGTAAATGAATATTCAGGCGAAATGGCGCGAAGGAGGATCGATAAAGACACGTAAAAACAGGCCATTACGAGCACAAACCGGCGCTACAGCGCCTATCCGGCCGTCACAGCAGAATCGCATCCGGATACCTACAATATAATTTCATCTTCCAAACAATTACATTCATTTCCCGGATTACGAAAAGAAAATGCACTTCAACATACACGCGGAATACTATTTAAATTCGAAATTCCGTGTTTATGAAAAAATACTAAACTCATGAAATTGAATTGCGCCATGCATCTTCCGCAAATTGATGAACCAATTATGTCCGGCAATGAATATTGCGCCGGCCGGAAACGGCAATCAGCGCGCACGACACCACAATTCCGCCTGGAATCGGTTCCGCCCTTTACCGGACGGGACACGCGTATCCGCTACACGCTGTCCACCACGCCATCCGCCACGCGATTCGTCCGCGCGGTCACCTCGCGGCGGTAGCGGTTCAGTTCCTGCGCAGTCGCGAACGTGCGCTCGAACAGGATCGACAGGTTGTGGAGGATCCGCTCGACGACCTTCCTTTCCCACTCGCCGTCGAAACGGATCTGCTCGTCGAGCCAGCGCTCGAGCCATTCCGGATCGGGCAGGCGCGACTGCACGGTATCGCGCGGGAACAGCGCCTGGTTCACGTGCAGGTTGGTCGGGTGCAGCGGCTTCTCGGTGCGGCGCGCCGACGCCATCAGTACGCCGATCTTCGCGAACGCCGCACGCGCGACGTCGCCGTGGTCGTTCAGCGCCTTCTTCATATAGCGCAGGTACGCGCCGCCATGACGTGCCTCGTCGCGCGAGATCGTTTCGTAGATCTGCTTGATGACCGGCTCGGTATGCCAGTCGGCCGCGCAGCGGTACCAGTGATTCAGCCGGATCTCGCCGCAGAAGTGCAGCATCAGCGTCTCGAGCGGCGGCGCAGGATCGAATTCGAAGCGCACCGCGTGCAGCTCCGCTTCGGTCGGCACCATTTCCGGCTTGGAGCGGCGCAGGTATTCCATCAGCACGAGCGAATGCTTCTGCTCTTCAAAGAACCACACGCTCATGAACGCGGAAAAATCACTGTCGTGCCGGTTGTCGCGCAGGAACATTTCCGTCGCAGGTAGCGCCGACCATTCGGTGATCGCGTTCATCCTGATCGTCTCGGCCTGCTCGTCGGTGAGCAGCGACGCGTCGAACCGATTCCACGGAATGTCCGTCTCCATGTCCCAGCGCACCGCTTCCAGCGACCTGAAAAGTTCCGGATAGAGCATCGTCGTCACCGTCGTTGAGAGGCATTCGGGCGCGGCATGCACACAGGCAGTCGCCGCGTCCCGGTCATGCCGATTGCGTGGACGCCGGCGCCGCCGCTTCGGCGTCGGGCACACGGTCGTCCGCCTCGTCTTCCACCGTGCGCGGCGACAGCCGGCCGCGCAGCAGCGCGTAATAGAACTGCCGGTACGTGCGATGGTAATAGCGGATGCGCGGCCCGATCGCGCCATGCAGGTCGTGCAGCCGCTCGATCGGCAGGTTCGGCATCATGTGGTGCTCGACGTGATAGTTGTTGCCGTTCGTGAACCACGTCATGAACGCATTGCTCTCGATCGTCCGCGTGTTGCGGAACGGGTCGGTGCTCGTCAGGTCGCAGCGGTAATGCTCGGGCATCTCGACCAGCGCATGCACCGGCGCGGCCACGAACACGAGCGGCACGACCCACACCCACACGACGAACCACGTGTGCAGTGCGAACGAAACGCCGGCCAGCAGTGCGATCGCCGCGACCATCAGCAGGTGATCGCGGCGGATCGCACGCGTCACGAGCGGGTTGTCGCCGAAGCTTGCGCCCGGCACGACGAGCTTCGCGACGTTCTTCGCGAACTGGATATAGTGCGCGGCCATCGACAGCCGCCACGCCCACAGGCCGAGATTGACGACGGGGCTCGCGCCGTACTGGTCGCCGTAGTCGAAGAACTCCTTGTTCTCGGGCGTGCCGAGCAGCCGGTGATGGCGCAGATGGCTGTCCTGGTACGCATGGAACGACACCAGCATCGGCATGCCGAGCAGCACGCCGAACACCATGTTGAGCCGCTTGCTCCTGAATCCCTGGTAATGCAGTGCCTGGTGCTGCAGCTCGACGCCGTGCGCGTACATCGCGCCGATCAGCAGGATGCCGACGATCTTCAGCACCACATACGTCGACAGCGCGAACAGCATGCCGTGCGCAATGAGCGCGACGTAGACCGCGAGCTTCAGCGAGAAGACGACGCCGCTCGGGCGGCTCTTCATGTCTGCAACCGGTTTATGGCGGGCGAGAAGCGATGAGGTGACGGACAAAATGCTCTCCTTGGCCGGACCCTGCCCGGCACGATGACGCGGCGACACTGGCGCGCTGCCGGGTTGCAATTCTTCTGTGAGTCGATGCTTCGGACAAACGAATTTTCCGAACGCATTGCATGACGCACGCGCATGAGCGCACCACATCGTGAACTAGACGACCGGTCGAATGCGTACCGACCATTCACCTCGCACAGGCGCACACGTATACGCACATGGCGGCGCCGAGTGGATGCGTGCCGCTCATGCATAGCCTGCAAATATTCCGTTTGTCGCGTCATATCGATCCGGCAAGAATCCCCCTCACTCGACGAACGGCGCCGCCGGCACCGTGGCGCGAGCGGCCGTGTTCCTCAAGGGGAGAATCCTCGTGACGAAGTGCGCATCCACCATTCATCGCCTCATCGAATCGCTCGAGGACGTCGCGGGCGCCATGCATCGCATGACGTTCGTCGACGACGCCGGCAACGAGGCGAGCATCACGTACCGGCGCTTCGCTGAAGAGGTGTTTCGCCAGGCCGGCGCGCTGCGCGAACTCGATGTGCGCGAGAACGACCTGGTGATGCTGGCCTTGCCCGCATCAGTCGAACACGCGGCCGCGATGATGGCCTGCGTGATGACGGGCGCACTGCCCTGCACCGTGCCCGTTCCCGCGCGCCGCGCCACCACCGGGCGGCAGGTGATCGACGTCGCATGCGAGCTGTACCGGCCGCGCCTGGTCATCGCCGCCGATGCGCAGTCCGCCGTATGGCGCGACGACGTGTTTCCCGCTTCATCCACGCGCGTCGTCGATCTCGACACGCTGTCGATCGTCGCGGATGCCGGTGCGCGCGCACTGATCAGCGCGAAGCACGGCCGCGATCCGCATCATGTCCAGCTCACGTCGGGCTCGACGTCGCATCCGAAAGCCGCGGTGCTCAGCCACGAGAACGTGATCGCAAACGTGCTCGGCATCGGCGGGTCGGTGCGTTTCGACCTCGCGGCCGGCGACGGCACTGCATCGTGGCTGCCGCTCTATCACGACATGGGGCTGCTCACGCTGCTGTCGAACATGCACTACCGTGCGCCGCTGCTGATGATGCAGCCGAACAGCTTCATCCGGAATCCGCTCGGCTGGTTGAAGCGCATCGCGTCGGCGCGCGCGACGACGACGTCGGTACCGACCTTCGCGTTGCGCTACTGCGTGCGCCGTTTCAACGCCGCCGCGATGGCAGGTGTCGATCTTTCCGCGTGCCGCAACATCTTCATCGGCGGCGAACGCGTGGACGACGCGACGCTGCGCGACTTCGCCGCCACGTTCGCGCCGTACGGTCTCGCGGCATCGGCACTGCAGCCGTGCTACGGGATGGCCGAATCGACGCTCGCGGTATCGATGCATCGTGCGTGGCACGAAGGCACCGTTGACGGCGCGCCGTACGTGATCGCCGACACGCTCGACCGGCGTGCGCTGATCGAGCGCCGCGACGCGCAGCCGGCCGCCGCGAACGACGGCGCCGACACCGATACCGAAACCGTGCTCGCGATGGGCACGCCGATCGACGGCATGGCGTTCCGGATCCTCGACGACGGCGACCACGCGCTGGCGAACCGCGCGGTCGGCGAAGTCGCGATCCGCGGCACGTCGGTGATGCTCGGCTACCTGAATCCCGACGACGGCTCGATCGCCGCGCCGCTGACAGCCGACGGCTGGTTCCGCACCGGCGACATCGGCTACGTCGCAGATGGGCAGCTCCATATCCTCGGGCGCAAGAAGGAAGTCATCATCATTCGCGGCAGCAACTACTTCCCGCACGAAATCGAGGAAGCGCTGGCGTCCCATCGCACACTGCGCAAGAGCACGTGCATCGCGTTCGGGCTGCCCGATCCCGAGACCGGCACCGAGCGGCTGGTCGTCGCGATCGAGGCGCGGCCCGTCGACGCGACGCCGCAGACGCGCGCCGAGTGCCAGCAACTGCTCGCGTCGCGCATCGGCTTCGCCGCGCAGGACCTGTGCTTCGTCGAACCCGGCTCGCTGCCGCGCACCACGAGCGGCAAGCTGCAGCGCCTGAAGTGTCGCGACCTGTACGCAAACGGCGCGCTGTCCGTGATCCACGCGACGGCAGCCGCCGAAGCCAGCCAGGGAGCGTACGCATGACGGCCGCTACGCTCACGCCGGTGCTCGAGTTGCGCGACGTCTCGCGCGTGTACGAAGGCGCGGGCCGCGTCGTCGCGGTGCGCGGCGCGACGATCTCGATCGGCCAGCGCGATGTCGTCGCGCTCGTCGGTCCGTCGGGCAGCGGCAAGAGCACGCTGCTCAACCTCGCCGGCTTTCTCGACGTGCCGAGCACCGGCGAACGCTGGCTCGAAGGCCGCCGGGTCGACGATGCGCCCGATACGCTCGAACGGATTCGCCGCGAGCGCATCGGCTTCGTGTTCCAGCAGTTCAACCTGATTCCGGTGATGTCCGCGCTCGAAAACGTCGAGCTCGGCTGCTTCGCGTGGGGCACGCCGCGCACGCGCCGCGAGCGCGCCCGCGCGATGCTCGACGCGGTAGGGCTCGCCGCGCGCGAACGCCACCGCCCCGGCGAGCTGTCCGGCGGCGAGCAGCAGCGGGTCGCGCTGGCCCGCGCGCTCGCCAAGGAGCCGGCGATCGTGATCGCGGACGAACCGACCGCGAGCCTCGACAGCACCAACGCGCGGGCGGTAGCCGAGCTGATCCTCGACACCAACCGCACGCTGGGCACCGCTTTTCTGATTGCGTCGCACGACGATCGTCTGTGCGCCCACCTGCCGCGTCGCATCGAGATGCGCGACGGCGTACCGGGAGTGAATCGTGAACTGGTCGACGTTTGCGTGGCGTAACCTCTGGCGCAACAAGCGCCGCACCGTGCTGACGATGGCGATGATCGGCGTCGCCGCGTTCGCGTCGAGCCTCGCGCTCGGCTACGTGATCGCGACCTTCGACGCGGTGCGCGAAGGATCGATCGACAGCGGCGTCGGCCACGTGCAGGTGCTGCACCACGGCTATCTCGACCTGATCGGCGAACGACCGCTGCAATATGGGCTGACCGCCGACGAGCAGGCCACCGCCACGCACGCGATCGCGGCACTGCCCGGCGTCGCGACCACCGCGCGCGGCATCGACTTCGACGGGCTGATCTCGAACGGCGATCTCAGCTACGGCTTCGTCGGCGAAGGCATCGAGCCGAACCGCGAGCCGCCCGGCTTCTTCGACTATCACACGGTGCTGTCGGGCCGCTACCTGTCGCCGACGAATGCCGGCACCGAAGTCGTCGTCGGCGCGGAACTCGCGCGCAAGCTCGGCGTGCACGTCGGTTCGGTCGTGCAGCTGATGGCGTCGACCGCGCACGGCGGCATCAACGCGACCGACGCGCAGATCGTCGGCGTGATGAGCACCGGCAACAAGGACGTCGACGAACGGATCGTCAACGTGACGTTCACCGCCGCACAGGCGCTGCTGCGCACCGACCGCGCGTCGCGCATCGCGGTGTTCCTGTCGGACACCGCGCACACGCCGGCCGCCGCTGCGACGCTGCACGCCGCGCTGCCGACGCTCGACGTGAAGACCTGGGACCAGCTCGTGTCGCTCTATCACCAGGTCGTCGCGCTGTACAAGAACCAGTTCTCAGTGTTCGGCGCGATTCTCTGCCTGACGATCCTGCTGTCGATGAGCAACTGGATCCTGATGAGCATCGTCGAACGCCGCCGCGAGATCTCGACGCTGCGCGCGCTCGGCGTGCCGGCCGCGACGGTGCGCGGCGTGCTGATCCAGGAGACCGCCTTCCTCGGCCTGCTGGGCGCAGCCGCCGGCATCGCGGTGGCGCTGCTGACGATGGTCGCGCTCAATCACGCGCAGATCCACCTGCCGCCGCCGCCGGGCCGCGTGAAGTCGATCCTGCTCGAATTCACGGTCTCGCCGGCCGCCGTGGCCGCCGTCGAAGGCGCGTTCGTCGTGCTCGGAGTGGCCGCCGCGCTGCTCGCGACGCTCGGCCTCGCCAAACGCAACATCCTCGAAGGACTCGCCCCATGATTCGCATTCGCCACCTGGCCGCCGCGCTCGTCGCGTGCGCGCCGCTCGTTCATGCCGCCGACGCCCCGACGGCCCAGACCATGCTCGCCCGTGCCGACGCGTACCGCAGCACGGCCGCCGATACGCAGACGAACATCCAGATCACGAACGAAGTCGGCGGGCAGTCCGGCGACGCGACGCGCTACCTCGTCTACACGCGCGGCAACGGCGACACGCTCGCGCTGACGCGCAGCGGCGAAAACGACGGCCAGAAATACCTCGCGACGACCCGCGGCCACTGGTTTTACGTGCCGAACACGCGCAGCGCGGTACGCATCAACGGGATGCAGCGGCTGCAGGGCGAGGTCGTGATCAGCGACATCACGCGCACGCACTGGGCGGACAGCTATCACGCATCGGCCGCGGCCGGCGCGACGACGATCGCCGGCAAGCCGGCCACCGAGCTCGACCTGACCGCGACCGATCCCGACAACGTCTACCCGACCATCAAGCTGTGGGTCACGCCCGACACCGACGTGCCGGTGCGCGCGCAGTTCTTCCTCGCGAGCGGCCTGCTGTTCCGCAGCGCCGATTTCTCCGCGCCGGTGGATGCGAACGGGCGCAAGGTGATCCGCAAGATCACGTATCGCAACGAGATCGAAAAGCAGCGCGCGAGCGTCGTCGACATCCTCGACGGCCAGCCGCGCAAGATTCCGTCGGGCTGGTTCAACCCCGACACGCTTGCCGATGGCCAGTGACAACAACGCTCATGTCGACGCCCATCGTGACCGCCTCCGTCCATCATCCGGCCGCATCTGGCCCGCCGCCGCGCTCGCCGTCCCGCTTGCGCTCGGCTGCACGCTCGCGCACGGAGAATCGCTGATGGAACAGTTGAGCACGCTGAACGGCATCGCATACGCACGGTCGGTCGACAGCATGGACGGCCACGCGCTGCTCGGCAACCTGATCGGCGACCAGCCGCGCAACCTGCAGGAAGCGGGCCTGCTCGCGCGTATCGACGGCGAGAACCTGTTCATGAACGCACGCGCCGTGGCCGGCAACCACTCGCTCGGCGCGCAGGCCACCCGCTTCAACGAGGCCGGCGTGCGCTATGCGTTCGACAACGGCATCACGCTCACGGCCGGCAAGCGGATCGACCCGCTCGACACGTCGCAGGCGTTCTTTCCGCTCGGCTTCTTCCAGAAGCGCGCCGCGACGGCCGACATCTACGACCGCTACGGCGATGTCGAAGGCACGCCGCTCGTCGAAGCGAAATGGGCCGGCGAACAGACCACGCTGCAGTTCATCGCCGGCGAAAACCGCACGCTGCGCAGCGACGTCGACAACCGCGACGTGCAGGGCGCGACGCAGCTCGTGCGCGGCGCATACAACTGGTCGGGCGGCTCGGCCGCACTGCTCGCCGGCCGGCATGCGGGCCGCGGCGGCGCCGGCGCGACGCTGTCGCTCGACGTCGCGCGCTCGAACACCGTCTATGCGAGCGCGTGGCTCGAGCGCGGCACGACGCGGCCGTTGCCCGCGTTCATCGCGAACGGCACGCCGCTCGATTCGCCGGCCGCGTACGACGCGGTCGATCGCCGCAATGACCGCCAATACATGTGGCGCAGCGCGGTCGGCATGCAGAGCGCACTGCCCGGCAACTTCTCGCTGATCGTCGAGTGGTCGCACGACGAAGCGCGTTACGACGCGAACCAGTGGCGCCAGATGGTCGGCGCGGTCCGCGCGAACAACGCGTTGCTGCCCGTCGCGCCCGGCGCTGCACTGGGCGGCCTCGGCGGCACGGCCAATTTCGTGAGCGTCGACGGCAACCTGCGCGACTACCTGTTCGCCCGGCTCGGCAAGAAGATCGGCCGCGTCGAGTATTCGCTGCGCGGCGTCTATTCGCCGCAGGACAAGGGCCTGCTCGCGATCGCGCAGGTCGTCGCCGACGTGAACAAGCGCGTGAGCGTCGACGTCGCGGTCACCCGCGCGTTCTCCGACAGCAACTCCGAGTACCGGATGGTCGGTCTCGGCACCCGCATCGACGCCGCCTTGCGCGTGCGCTTCTGACAGGAACCCAGCCCCATGTCCACGCTTTCCGTTCCCGCTTCGTCCACCGACCTGCCGGACCCACCCCTGCTGCTACGCGTGGCCGACCAGGCCGCGTATCCGGTGCTGCGCCACTTCGACACGATCGCGTCGCTCGGCACGCCACCGCGCGCGGCTGCCCGGCTCGTCGAAGCGGCCGCCGTGCGGCTGCTCGACAGCGAGATGGTGATCGCGCTGCATGCCGCCACGCCGGACGTGCTGCCCGATTCGTCCGCGTCGACGCCGCTGCAACACGACGAGGCGCCGCTCACCGAAGCGCTGCTCGAACAGATCAGCCGCGAAGGGTTTCATCACCTGTTCAAGCCGTTCATGCGCGCGTTCATCCGCATCATGTTCGGGCTGTTCTTCTCGGATGACCAGAACCGCCGCGCATGCGACTGCATCGACAGCGGCCACAACTTCGCGTTCCTGATGAGCGACGGCGGCGGCCCCACGCTCGCCGCCTGGCGCACGGTCGTGCGCAGCGACGACAACGGCCTTGCGCTCACCGTCGACAAGGTATGGGGCATCGAAGCGCATCGCGACTGCATGGCGGTCGTCGCCGCGCGGTTGCCGGGCGTGATGTTCCCGGCCGCCTACCTCGTGTGGCCCGACGAATACCGCAAGCTGAAGCGCACGACCTGCGGCGCGCCGTTCCTCGCCGGCAACCTCCAGCTCGCAAACGTTGGCGGCCAGGTGCGCGCCCATGCCGAAGATCGCCTGCGCATCGGCGGCCCGACCGTGTTCAACAAATACCTGACCGTCGTGCGGCCGTACTTCGTCCGCGCGCTGATGGCGCACGTCGGCTGGCTCGCGCAAACGGGCCGCATCGAATTCGACGCCGACGCGCGCGCCGTACACCAGTTCATCGCGGATGCCGCACGCAGCCAGACCGACGACGCGCACTACAGCTTCGGCAAGGTGCAGCGCGTGCTCGCGATCAAGCTGCTGTCGAACGAATTCCTGACCGCGCTCGTGCGCGACGGCAGGGTGGCGACTTTCGACGACCAGCGCGACCTGCTGGCGTTTTCGAAGATGGAAGGCAGTTCGTACCGTTGTTATCACGAGCTTCGCAAGAGCCTGCGCTGCGAAGCCGGCAGTTGACCCACGCGACAGGCCGATCGATCCCGATCAACCCACTTCATTATCAGGAGCTCCTCTCATGACGACCCAGAACGTTCCGGCCGACGCGCTCGACATCCTGTCCCGCGAAGTCGCGAAGATCCTCAACGTCGAAACCGTCGACACCGACGCCGGCATCGGCGAACTCGGCATCGATTCGCTGAACATCGTCGAGCTGATCGTGTTCTGCGAACAGCTCTACGGTTCGATCGACCCGGAAGCGCTGAACATCACGCAGTACACGACGCTGCAGCAGCTCGACGCGCAACTGCGCCGCCAGCAGCACGCCGCCTGATACGACGATGCTCGCGCCCCTTGCGACCGTGGCGGCCCCCGCCGCCCAGCCGGCCCCGGCGACCGCGCTGACCGTGCAGGCGCTCGCGTACCGGCGCGTCGCGCCGTCGCGCGACGGCGC
>NZ_CABVPW010000026.1:0-134618 GCF_902499025.1 Burkholderia lata
GCTCGCCGACGGCGGGCTCGATGCGCACGGCCACGCGTCCGACATGCTGCGCGCGGCGCTGCTGAAGATCGCGGCCGGCGTCGCGCCGCCGGACCTCACCGCGGCGTCCGGCGCGCTCGGTGCGGCGCTCGGCCGGGCCTGACGAACAAGGGGACGGACACGCCGCGGCAGCCCTTGCCGCGCGGGCCCGCAACACGCTGCCGACAGCGCCCGCGCGCGTGTTAGAGTGCCATGTGATCCGTGCGCGCCGTTGCCAGCGCGGTGCGGCGTTGCTTGTTGATCGCGGCTCGGTCAGGCCGCGGCGTCTTTGCTAAAATTCAAACCATGTCAAAGCCTTCCGATCGCATCAATCTCACCAACCAGTTCCTGATCGCCATGCCGAACATGGCCGATCCGACGTTCTCGGGAACGGTGGTCTATCTTTGCGATCACAGCGAGCGCGGTGCGCTCGGCCTCGTCATCAATCGTCCTACCGACATCGACCTCGAATCGCTGTTCAACCGCATCGACCTGAAGCTCGACATCGAGCCGCTGCTGCACATCCCGGTGTACTTCGGCGGCCCGGTCCAGACCGAGCGCGGTTTCGTGCTGCACGAGCCGGTGGAGGGCGCGAGCTACAACTCGTCGATGTCCGTCGAGGGCGGGCTGGAGATGACCACGTCGAAGGACGTGCTCGAGGCGGTCGCGACGGGCACCGGCCCGAAGCGCTTCCTGCTGACGCTCGGCCATGCGGGCTGGGGGGCAGGGCAGCTCGAGGAAGAAATTTCCCGCAACGGCTGGCTGACCGTGGCCGCCGATCCGCGCATCGTGTTCGACACGCCGGCCGAAGAGCGCTTCGAAGCCGCGCTGGGCCTGCTCGGCGTCAGCTCGTCGATGCTGTCCGGCGAAGCAGGGCACGCATGAGTGGCGCGAGCGCGCGCGATGCGACGCTCCTCGCGTTCGACTACGGCGAAAAGCGTATCGGCGTCGCGATCGGCAATGCGCTGACGCGCTCGGCCCGTGCGCTCGTCGTGATCCAGAACCTGAACCGCGAACACCGCTTCAAGGCGGTCGGCGACCTGCTGGCCGAATGGCGGCCGGACGCGCTCGTCGTCGGCCTGCCGATGCATCCGGACGGCACGCCGCACGACATGACGCAGCAGGCGAAACGTTTCGGCAACCAGCTGAACGGCCGCTTCGGGCTGCCCGTCACGTGGGTCGACGAGCGCTATTCGTCGGTCGAGGCCGAGGCCGGGCTGCGCGAGCGCAACGTGCGCGGCCGCGCCCGGGCCGAGATGCTCGATGCCGAGGCCGCGCGCGTCATCCTTCAACAGTATCTCGATCAATTGTCCGACCATGAGCACCATTGATGCCGAGGCGCTTTACCGCGTCCTGCTCGACCAGATCCGCGCCGTGTACGGCACGGCTTTTGCGGAACCGGGCGGCCCGCGGCTTGCCGGCATTCACAGCGGCGGCGCATGGCTTGCCGAGCGCCTCGCGCGCGATCTCGGCGCGCCGTCGTTCGGCGTCGTGAACGTCGCGCTGCATCGCGACGATTACGCGAAGAAGGGGCTGCACAGCCAGGCCAGCCCGACGTCGCTGCCGTTCGAGGTCGACGGCGCACGCATCGTGCTCGTCGACGATGTGCTGTTCACCGGGCGCACCGTACGCGCGGCGCTCAACGAGCTGTTCGACTACGGCCGTCCGGCCGCGGTCGAGCTCGCGGTGCTCGCCGATCGCGGCGGCCGCGAGCTGCCGGTGGCTGCGCGCTTCGCGGGCGGCACGCTCGACGTGCCGGCCGGCGCGACGCTCGTGCTCGCGCGCGACGATGCGCAGTTCACGCTGCGCGTCGAGGCGCACGGCGCCTGAACGACACGCGAACCGTATCCCGGGCCGCCGGTTTGCACCGCGGCCCGTTTGCATAGTTGGAATCACGCACACCATGACCACCGACACCACTGGCCGCACCGGCAATCCCGCTGCGGCCACGAGCCCCGACCGGTTCCGCTACGGTTTCCTGAAGGGCAATCCGCAGCTCACGAAAAACGGCGAGCTGAAGCATCTGCTGTCGATCGAGGGCCTGCCGCGCTCGATCGTCAACCACATCCTCGATACGGCCGAGCAGTTCGTCAGCGTGACGGACCGTGAAGTGAAGAAGGTGCCGCTGCTGCGCGGCAAGTCCGTGTTCAACCTGTTCTTCGAAAACTCGACGCGCACGCGCACGACCTTCGAGATCGCCGCGACGCGCCTGTCGGCCGACGTGCTGAACCTGAACATCAATGCGTCGTCGACGAGCAAGGGCGAATCGCTGCTCGACACGATCAACAACCTGTCGGCGATGCATGCCGACCTGTTCGTCGTGCGTCACGCGTCGAGCGGCGCACCGTACCTGATCGCCGAGCACTGCGCACCGCACGTGCACGTGATCAACGCCGGCGACGGCCGCCATGCGCACCCGACGCAGGGCCTGCTCGACATGTACACGATCCGTCACTACAAGCGCGACTTCACGAAGCTGCGCGTGGCGATCGTCGGCGACATCCTGCATTCGCGCGTCGCCCGCTCCGACATCCATGCGCTCACCACGCTCGGCGTGCCGGAAGTGCGCGCGATCGGCCCGCGCACGCTGCTGCCGGGCGGCCTCGAGCAGATGGGCGTGAAGGTGTTCCACAACCTCGACGAAGGGCTGAAGGGCGTCGACGTGATCATCATGCTGCGCCTGCAGAACGAGCGGATGAGCGGCGCGCTGCTGCCTTCCGCGCAGGAATACTTCAAGACCTGGGGCCTGACGCCCGAGCGCCTCGCGCTCGCCGCGCCCGACGCGATCGTGATGCACCCGGGCCCGATGAACCGCGGCGTCGAGATCGACTCGCAGGTCGCCGATGGCCCGCAGTCGGTGATCCTCAACCAGGTCACGTTCGGCATCGCCGTGCGGATGGCGGTAATGGGCATCGTCGCCGGCAACAGCGACTGAGCCCGCTTTCGCGCATCCTTATTCACGCAATCAACGCATTCACAGACAGCGCATGAAGATTCATATCAAAGGCGGCACGCTGATCGACCCGGTCGCCGGCACCGAGCGGCAGGCCGACGTATTCGTCGCAGGCGGCAACATCGCTGCGCTCGGCACGGCGCCGGCCGGTTTCAACGCGGACAAGACGATCGACGCATCGGGCCTGATCGTCGCGCCCGGCCTCGTCGACCTGTGCGCGCGGCTGCGCGAGCCCGGCTACGAGCACAAGGCGACGCTCGCGTCCGAGATGGCCGCGGCCGTCGCAGGTGGCGTCACGACCCTCGTGTGCCCGCCGGATACCGACCCCGTGCTCGACGAGCCGGGTCTCGTCGAAATGCTCAAGTTCCGCGCGCGTAACCTGCACCAGGCGAACGTGCATCCGCTCGGCGCGCTGACGGTCGGCCTCAAGGGTGAAGTGATTACCGAAATGGTCGCGCTGACCGAGTCCGGCTGCGTCGGCTTCACGCACGCCAATGTGCCGGTGCGCGACACGCAGGTGCTGCTGCGTGCATTGCAGTACGCGAGCACTTACGACTACACCACGTGGTTGCGCCCGCAAGACGCATTCATCGGCCGCGGCGGCGTCGCCGCGAGCGGCGCGCTGGCGTCGCGGCTCGGGCTGTCCGGCGTGCCGGTCGCGGCCGAGACGATCGCGCTGCACACGATCTTCGAACTGATGCGCGTGACGGGCGCACGCGTGCATCTCGCACGGCTGTCGTCGGCGGCCGGCCTCGCGCTCGTGCGCGAGGCGAAGGCCGAGGGGCTGCCCGTGACCTGCGACGTCGGCGTGAATCATTTGCATCTGATCGACGTCGACATCGGCTACTTCGATTCGCAGTTCCGGCTCGATCCGCCGCTGCGCAGCGAGCGCGATCGCGAAGCGATTCGCGTGGCGCTCGCCGACGGCACGATCGACGCGATCTGCTCCGACCACACGCCGGTCGACGACGACGAGAAGCTGCTGCCGTTCGGCGAAGCGACGCCGGGCGCGACGGGGCTCGAACTGCTGCTGTCGCTGACGCTGAAGTGGGCGGACGAGACGCGTACGCCGCTTGCGCAGGCGCTGCGCCGCATCACGTCCGCGCCGGCCGACGTGCTGAAGCTGCCGGCCGGTCGCCTCACCGAAGGCGGTGCGGCCGACCTGTGCGTGTTCGACCCGCGCGCGCACTGGCGGGTCGAGCCGCGTGCGCTGAAGAGCCAGGGCCACAACTCGCCGTTCCTCGGCTACGAACTGCCCGCTTGCGTGCGCACGACGCTCGTCGCCGGGCAGATCGCGTTCGAGCGCCCCTGAACCACGCCGGACCTTCGCCATGATTGCCCTTCGCAAGCTGCGTCTCGTTTTCCACCTGTTGCGCGGCATGGTGATCGTCGCGCTGCGTTTTTCGCACGTCACGCCCGCGCGGCGTGCCGAGATGACGCGCCGCTGGTCGCTCAAGCTGCTGCGGATCTGCGGGATGCGCCTCGTCGTCCATAACGACGGCGCGCGGCTCGACGCGAGCGCGCTCGTGGTCGGCAATCACGTGTCGTGGCTCGACATCTACACGGTCAACGCGTGGCGGCCGACGCCGTTCGTGTCGAAGGCCGAGGTGCGGCAGTGGCCGGTCGTCGGCTGGCTCGCCGAGAAGCTCGACACCGTGTTCCTGCAGCGCGAGAAGCGCACCGAGGCGATGCGGGTCATGCACGAGATGGCCGAGCGCCTGCGCAACGGCGGGCTGATGTGCGTGTTTCCGGAAGGAACGACGACCGACGGGCAGGAACTGCTGCCGTTCCATGCGAACCTGTTCCAGTCCGCGGTATCGGCCGGCTGCGCGGTGCAGCCGATCTGCCTGATGTACGAGGACGCGCAGCGGCGGCAGTCGGTCGCGCCGGCCTACACGGGCGAACTGGCGCTCGGCAAGTCGCTCGACATGGTGTTGCGCGGTGGCCCGATCATTGCGCACCTTTACGTATGCGAACCGATCGCGCCGGGTGGCGACCGGCGGGCGACGTCCGCGGCGGCGCGCGATGCGATTGCCGCCGCGCTCGCGACGCTGCAGGCGAAGGTCGACAAGCCGACGGCCGAGTCGCTCGCGGAGCTGGCCAGACATGCCTACCCGGCGACCGAGGTCGGTGCCGGTGCGGCAGGCGACGAGGCGGCCGACGCGCCCATGCCGGGGCGCGAGGGTTGACGCGCTTCCCGGCGCCGCGAATCAGTCTTTGATCACTCTCCGCCCGGCGCGCGGCACGCTTCGCACTGCACCTGCGTGACCGCGCGCTGAGCCGGATCGGCCGTCAGCCGCACGGCCGACAGCTGGTTACCCCACACACACCCGGAATCGAGCGCGACCACGTTCTCGCGCATCATCAGGCCGAGCGCGGCCCAGTGCCCGAACACGACCGTCACGTCCTCCGTGCGACGCCCCGGTACGTCGAACCACGGCAGATAGCCGGGCGGCGCGTTGTCGGGGCCGCCGTTCGCCTTGAATTCCATTGCGCCGTCGGGCGTGCAGAAGCGCACGCGCGTGAACGCGTTGAACGCGACACGCATCCGGTCGCGCTTCTTCAGGTCCGGGCTCCATTGATTCGGCTCGTTCCCGTACAGCTTCTGCAGCGTGTCGCGCCAGTCGGGCGCGCGCAGCGCGCGCTGGAGTTCGTCGGCGAGTTCGAGCACGAGCGTGGCATCCCACTGCGGCAGCACGCCCGCATGCACGAGCAGCATCCCGTTTTCCGCGTGCACGAACGGGCGGTGGCGGACCCAGTCGAGCAGCGCATCCGCATCGGGTGCGTCGAGGATCTCGCCGATGGTGTCGCCCGGGCGTTCGGTGCGCAGGCCGGCGGAGACCGCAAGCAGGTGGAGGTCGTGATTGCCGAGTACGACGGTCGCGCGCGGGCCGAGGTCGACGAGCGCACGCAGCGCGGCGAGGGAGTCCGGGCCGCGGTTGACGACGTCGCCGGCGATCCACAGCGGCGTGTCGGCAGGTGCTGAAAGCTTGTCGAGCAACGACTGGAAAGCGGAATGACAGCCTTGGATGTCGCCGATGGCGATGGGGGCGGGAAGCATGAGGGTCAGATCGTACCGAAACGGGGTGAACTGGGAAAAATCGTATGAATATACGGCGGCGCAACGGCTGTTCCACATCGGACGGCCCGCCAGGCATGCGATTTTTCGTGACGCGAAGGGCCCTCGCGCTGTATCAAGTTGTTAGCAGCGTGGAGTTGGCACCGGCTGGATTCCTATAATTGACATTTTCACTCCGAAATTAACATCTCGTGACTTTGCCGGTATGGCGACCGGTTAAAATGCCGGGCCTGATCGGCCTAGACTTGGCCACTGTGACATGACATGAAGTGCGACGAGCGCCTGCCAGGCGCGCCGCACATTATTACTAGAGGACGTTTCATGATCCTGGTTACCGGCGGCGCGGGTTTTATCGGTGCCAACTTTGTACTCGACTGGATGGGCGCCTCCGGCGAAGCCGTGCTCAACGTCGACAAGCTGACCTATGCGGGCAACCTGCGTACGCTGGCACCGCTCGACGGGAATCCGGATCATGTGTTCGCTCGTGTCGACATCTGCGATCGCGCGGCACTCGATGCCCTGTTTGCCGAGCACCGGCCGCGCGCCGTGATCCATTTTGCCGCCGAGAGCCACGTCGATCGCTCGATCCACGGGCCGGCCGATTTCGTGCAGACCAACGTCGTCGGCACGTTCACGCTGCTCGAAGCGGCGCGCACGTACTGGAATGGCCTGGACGACGCGAACAAGGCAGCGTTCCGCTTCCTGCACGTATCGACCGACGAGGTGTTCGGGTCGCTGTCCGCGACCGATCCCCAGTTCTCGGAAACGACGCCTTATGCCCCGAACAGCCCCTATTCGGCGACGAAGGCAGGCTCCGACCACCTGGTGCGTGCGTATCACCACACGTATGGCCTGCCGACGCTCACGACGAACTGCTCGAACAACTACGGTCCGTACCAGTTCCCGGAGAAACTGATTCCGCTGATGATCGCGAATGCGCTCGCAGGCAAGCCGCTGCCGGTCTACGGCGATGGCCAGAACGTGCGCGACTGGCTGTACGTCGGCGACCACTGCAGCGCGATCCGCGAAGTGCTTGCGCGCGGCGTGCCGGGCGAGACGTACAACATCGGCGGCTGGAACGAGAAGAAGAACCTCGACGTTGTGCACACGCTCTGCGACCTGCTCGACGCCGCGCGGCCGAAGGCGGCGGGTTCGTATCGCGACCAGATCACCTATGTGAAGGACCGTCCGGGCCATGACCGCCGCTACGCGATCGATGCGCGCAAGCTCGAGCGCGAGCTCGGCTGGAAGCCGGCCGAGACGTTCGAGACGGGGCTCGCGAAGACCGTGCGCTGGTATCTCGACAATCAGGTCTGGGTGGACGAGGTCGCGTCCGGCGATTACCGCAAGTGGGTCGAAACGAACTATGCGCAACGCACATGAGGATCTGATCGATGGCACGTAAAGGCATCATTCTCGCCGGCGGTTCGGGCACGCGGCTGTATCCGATTACCCACTCGGTGTCGAAGCAGCTGCTGCCGGTGTACGACAAGCCGATGATTTACTACCCGCTTTCGACGCTGATGCTCGCGGGCATTCGCGACGTGCTGGTCATTTCGACGCCGGCGGACACGCCGCGCTTCGAGGCGTTGCTGGGCGACGGCTCGAAGTGGGGGATGAACCTGCAGTACGCGGTCCAGCCGTCGCCGGACGGGCTCGCGCAGGCGTTCGTCATCGGGCGGGACTTCATCGGCAACGATCCGAGTGCACTGGTGCTCGGCGACAACATCTTTCACGGCCACGATCTCGCGAGGCAGCTTCACGCGGCGAATGCACGTACCGAAAGCGCGACCGTGTTTGCCTATCACGTGCAGGATCCGGAGCGCTACGGCATCGTCGAATTCGACGACCAGATGCGCGCGGTATCGATCGAGGAGAAGCCGGCCCAGCCGCGCTCCCGCTACGCGGTGACGGGTCTTTATTTCTACGATAACGACGTGTGCGACATTGCGGCCGACATCAAGCCGTCGGCGCGCGGCGAACTTGAAATCACCGACGTCAATTCCCGCTATCTCGCGGCAGGCAAGCTGCAGGTGGAGATCATGGGGCGCGGCTATGCGTGGCTCGACACCGGCACGCACGATTCGCTGATGGAGGCCGCGGCGTTCATCGCGACCTTGCAGAAGCGCCAGGGCCTCGTGGTGGCATGCCCGGAGGAGATTGCATACCGAATGGGCTGGATCGATGCCGAGCGCCTGGCGGCGCTCGCCGCACCGCTCGCCAAGAACGCGTACGGGCAATATCTGAAGAACCTACTGACGGACAAGATTCTATGGCAATCACGGTAACTTCCACGGCAATTCCAGACGTCAAGCTGATCGCGCCCAAGGTCTTCGGCGACGCTCGCGGGTATTTCTTCGAGAGCTTCAATCAGCGGGAATTCCGTGAGCAGGTTGCGGATGTCGAGTTCGTTCAGGACAACGAGTCGCGCTCGGTCAAGTCCGTCCTGCGCGGGATGCACTATCAGGTCCGTCATGCGCAGGGCAAGCTGGTCCGCGTCGTCGAAGGCGAAGTGTTCGACGTCGCCGTCGATCTGCGTCGTTCGTCGCCGACGTTCGGCAAATGGGTTGGCAGCGTGCTGTCCGCGGAAAACCACCTGCAGATGTGGGTGCCTGCCGGATTTGCGCACGGCTTTCTGGTGATGTCCGAGGCGGCGACGTTTCAATACAAGACGACCGATTTCTGGTACCCCGAATTCGAGCGCGTGCTGCTGTGGAACGACGCGAACGTCGGCATCGACTGGCCACTCGACGGCGCTCCGGTGATCGCGCCGAAGGATCTCGCCGGCACCGTGCTGGCGGATCTGGAGACCTACGCATGAAGATTCTCGTGACGGGTGCGAACGGGCAGGTCGGATGGGAGCTCGTGCGTGCGCTGCAACCGCTGGGCCAGGTGGTGGCCGCGACGCGTCACGTCGTCGATCTCGGCGATGCGGCTGCCGTCGCTGCATACGTCGACGCGCTCGCGCCCGATCTCGTGGTCAATGCGGCCGCCTATACCGCGGTGGATCGCGCCGAGGACGAGCCTGACGCCGCATTCGCGATCAACCGCGATGCGGCGGGCGCGCTTGCGCAGGCCGCCCGGAAGCGCGGCGCATTGCTGATCCACTTCTCGACCGACTATGTGTTCGACGGGAGCAAGCGGACGCCGTATGCCGAGCGCGACGACGTGCGCCCGCTGAACGTTTACGGCGCGAGCAAGCTGGCCGGAGAGCAGGCGATCGCCGACGCCGGCGGCGACTGGCTCGTGTTCCGTACGTCGTGGGTCTACGCGTCGCGCGGCCAGAATTTCCTGCGCACGATGCTTCGGCTGGGGGCGAGCCGCGAGACGCTGTCCGTCGTCAGCGATCAGTTCGGCGCGCCGACGAGCGCGCGCATGATTGCGGACCTGACCGCGCACGCGGCGGCGCAAGCGCTCGCCGAGCGGCGGGCGGGATCGTTCGAGAGCGGCCTCTATCACATGACGGCGCAAGGCTCGACGACCTGGCACGCGTTTGCGGAAGCCATTTTCGCCGGGGCCAGAAGCCTCTCTCCGCAGATCGACCTGTCTGTCCGCGAAGTGAAGCCGATCCCGGCGGCCGAGTATCCGGCGAAGACGCCGCGTCCGACCTTTTCGGTGCTCGACAACACGCGGTTCGACGAGCGTTTCGGATTGCATCGGCCGCAGTGGTCGGACGGGCTTGCGCTCGTCCTTGCGGAACTGTTCGATGCCTGATGCCGCCCGATCCGGGCGGTGCACATCACACTTCATGCCGAGTCGTTCGGCGGCATGGTTTAGCTAGAGATTGTCATGCGGGAAATCATTCAACCATCACTTCCTATCTGGCGGCATCGCCGCCTGATCCTCCAAATGGCGCGCCGCGAGGTGGTCGGCCGATATCGCGGCTCGGTGCTCGGCCTGCTGTGGTCGTTCTTCAACCCGCTGCTGCTGCTGACCGTCTACACGTTCGTGTTCAGCGTGATTTTCAAGGCACGCTGGAATACCGGATCCGATTCGAAGACGGAATTCGCCGTCGTGCTGTTCGTCGGGATGATCATGTTCCAGGTGTTCTCGGAAGCCGTGAACCGTGCACCGTCACTGATCATCAGTAACGCGAACTACGTGAAGAAGGTCGTGTTCCCGCTCGAGGTATTGCCGGTCGTCGCGCTGCTCGTCGCACTGTTCCATGCCGCGATCAGCTTCTGCGTGCTGGTGCTCGCGATGCTCGTGCTGGGTTTCCAGGTGCATCTCACGATCCTGTATTTCCCGCTGATCGTCCTGCCGTTCATCCTGTTCACCCTCGGTGTCTGCTGGTTCCTGGCGTCGCTGGGCGTGTTCATCCAGGACATCGGCCAGTCGATCGGGCTCGTGACGACGGTGCTGATGTTCCTGACGCCGGTGTTCTATCCGGTGAGCTCGCTGCCGGCCAGTTACCAGCGTATCGTCGGAATGAATCCGATCGCGTTCGTCATCGAGCAAAGCCGTAACGTCGTGATCTTTGGAAACGTGCCGAGCTGGACCGGTCTGCTGGTGATGATGATCGTCAGTGTCGGCGTCGCGGCACTGGGCTACCAATGGTTTAATCGCACGCGGAAAGGATTCGCAGATGTCCTCTGATCTCGCAGTCAGCGTGAAGGATCTGAGCAAGGTCTTTCATATTTACGATAACCCGCGCGCGCGCCTGATGCAGATGCTGTTCGGCTCCCGCAAGCAGTATTACCGCGAGTTCTGGGCGCTGCGCGATGTCTCGTTCGATATTGCGCGCGGCGAGACGGTGGGGATCGTCGGCCACAACGGCTCGGGAAAGTCCACGCTGCTCCAGGTGATCTCGGGTACGCTCGCGCCGAGCGCCGGCAACGTCGAAACGAACGGCAAGGTTGCCGCGCTGCTCGAGCTCGGGTCGGGTTTCAATCCCGAGTTCACCGGTCGCGAAAACGTGATGCTGTACGGCCAGATTCTCGGGATGAGCGAGGAGGAGCTGGAAGAGAAGTATCCGGCCATCGTCGATTTCTCCGAGATCGGCGATTTCGTCAACCAGCCGCTGAAGACGTACTCGTCGGGCATGTACGTGCGCCTCGCATTTTCGGTCGCGATCCACGTCAATCCGGACATCCTGATCGTCGACGAGGCGCTGTCGGTCGGCGACGCGCTGTTCCAGGCGAAGTGCATGGCCGTGATGAAGAAGCTGATGGATCGCGGCACGACGCTGCTGTTCGTCAGCCACGACCCCGGTTCGGTGAAGGCACTGTGCAACCGCGCGATCCTGCTCGATCACGGCAACATGCTTGCCGTCGGATCGACGGACCATGTCATCGAATCGTATTACTCGTCCTATGTCCGCAAGAAGCAGCACGTGATTGCCGACGACGACGCGCCGTCGACGCAGATCGCCGAGCTCGACGCCGACCTCAACGACGGCGCGGACGAGTTCCAGAAGCAGGCGGCGTTCCAGCGGATCCGCAACGGCCGCGCGAGCTTCGTCAACGTGCAACTGCTGAACGAGCAGGGGCGCGCGACGCGCCAGGTTACCTACGGCGACACCGTGACGCTGAGAATGATCGTGAGCGTCGAGGAAGACCTGCCGCTGCTGGCATTCGGCTATCACCTGCGCGACAAGAACGGTTTCGATATCGCGTACTCGGACACCGGCCTCGAGCACGCGCATTTGTACGACGTGCACGCGGGTGAAGTCCACGTGGTCGACTGGACGTTCAAGGTATCGCTGCGCGGCGGCGATTACAGCATCAGCGCCGCCACGTCGGTGCCGACCGACCTGAGCATCGGCCAGGTCGACACGTGCGATCATGTGCCGATCGCCGTGCAATTCAACGTCTCGCGCGGCACCTATCTGCCGCTTTATGGCGCCGTGCATTTCGACAACAAGGTCCAGACGCGGCTGTTGTCGAAGACGGTAGCCTGACGCAGCGTTGGCCGGCAGCGGATCCGGCGCCGGGGCCGGCGTGCGGATCCGCACGAGGAATCAATCAGGAGCGCCCTATGAGACAAAAGCCGGATGGTTTCGCCAGTCCGATCTATGTGACGAAACCGATGTTGCCGCCGCTCGGCGAGTTCACGTCGCAGCTGGAAGACATCTGGGACAGCGCGTGGCTGACGAACGGCGGTGCGAAGCACGCCGCGCTGGAGGCGGCGCTCGCAAAGCGGCTCGGTGCCCGGCACTTCTCGCTTTTCAACAACGGGACGAGCGCGCTGCTCGTCGCCTGCCAGGCGCTGCGGCTCGCCGGAGAAGTCATCACGACGCCGTTCACGTTTCCCGCGACGCCGCATGTGCTGCACTGGAACAACGTGACGCCGGTGTTCTGCGACATCGACGAGGAAACGCTGACCATCGACCCGGCGGTGGCCGAAGCGCTGATCACGCCGCGCACGACGGGTGTGCTCGGCGTGCACGTGTACGGGATGCCGTGCGACGTGAACGCGTTCGAGCGCATTCGCGAGCAGTACGGCGTCAAGGTGCTCTACGACGGCGCGCACGCGTTCGGCACGGAAATCGACGGCAAGCCGGTCGCCGAGTTCGGCGACGCAACGATGTACAGCTTCCATGCGACCAAGCTGTTTCACTCGGCCGAGGGCGGCGGGCTGGCGATGGCGGACGACGCGATGAAGCGGCGCGTCGATCTGCTCAAGAATTTCGGAATCTTGAACGAGACCGAGGTCATCATGCCGGGCACCAACGGCAAGATGAACGAAGTGCAGGCGGCACTGGGTCTCGTCAATCTCGCGCATTACGATGCCGAGCATGCGGCGCGGCAGCGCGTTGCACAGGTTTACCTGAGTCGCCTGGACGAGATTCCCGGCATCACGTGCTTCCGGTTGCCGCCGAACGTCGGCCACAGCATGCAGTATTTCATCGTGCGCGTGAACCCGCAGGCATGCGGCGTGTCGCGTGACCGGTTGTACGACACGTTGAAGGAGTTCAACGTGTTTTCGCGGCGCTATTTCTACCCGCTTTGCAGCGAGCACAATTGCTACCGCGCGCTGCCGAGCGCCGATCCGGGGCGCCTGCCGGTTGCGACGCGCGTGTCCCGCGAAGTGCTGGCGTTGCCGCTGTACGGCGAGCTCGGGGAAGACGGGGCGAATCGCATCGTCGACATCATTCAATACATCTGCAATGGCAAACAATAATTATTCGACCGGGGATTCGCGGCCGCGTGTCAGCGTTCTCACGACGTCTTACAACTACGGCAGATTCATCGGGGAGACGATCCGGTCGGTGCTGTCCCAGACGTACGGGGCGTGGGAGCTGATCATTGTCGACGACTGTTCGACGGACGATTCCTGGGAGGTCATCCAGCAGTTCGACGACCCGCGGATCCGCGCGGTGCGCCAGGAGCGCAACCAGGGCGCGTGCGCGGCGTACAACACGGCGCTGCGTCTCGCGTCCGGCGAATTCATCGCGAGCCTCGATTCCGACGACGTGTTCGTGCCCGAGAAGCTTGCGGCGCAGGTCGCGTTCATGGACGCCCATCCGGAAGTCGACATCTGCGGCAGTTTCATGGCGGAGATCGATGCGTCGAGCCAGCCGGTCGACGCCGACAAATGTTTTTATGCGCCGTGGTTCAATCAGGACCTCGACCTGAATGCGCCCGACAGCTGGGTGTGGGAGAACCACCTGTGCCATTCGACCGTGCTGGTCAGGAAGTCCACGCATGACCGGATCGGCTTTTTCCGTGAGGACCTGACCTACTCGCCGGACTGGGATTTCTGGCTGCGTTCGCTCGCCGGCGGCGCCCGGTTCCACGTGATGAAGGACGCGCTCCTCCTTTACCGTGCGCACGGCGGCAACGTCACGCATCGCAATCGCGACGCGCTGATGTGGGAGTATGCGGACATCTCCGGCGGCGTCGTGCACCCGTACCTCGAGCGGATCGAGCGCTTCGACCTGCTCCGCAAGAGCATGGAGTCGTTCGTCGGGCGCTTCTTCGAGATAGACGGCGACTGGCGGCGGTTTCTCGAGCTGATCGAGATGCTGCGCGTGTACGACCGTCACGAGGACACGTTCAGGATTCCGCCGCATCTGTTCTTCAATGGCGAACTGACCGCGTTCGTCACGAGACTCGCGTCCGGCTGGTCGCCGCAGGCTTTTGCCGCCGTTCGCGAGCGCCTGTCGAAGCCCGCGGGCGAGTACGATGGTTCGGCGCCAGCGGTGGACGCGCAAGCGCCCGCAGGCGCCGCGACGTTTCAACTACTGATTCGCGGCGAACGCGACCGTGCGCTTGCCGAACTGGATCAGGTGCGTACCGAGCACGAACGTGTCGCCACGGAACTCGAACACGCGAAAGCCGAGTTGCGTGCCGCGGCCGAACGGGAAGGGCGGCTCGCTGCCAGCCTGGCTGACGCGCAGACGGAACTCGATCGTGTCAGGGGCACCATCTGGGGCAAGGCGGATAATCTGTACCGGCGCCTGAGCCGATAGTCGGTGTACCAGCGAATGATTCAAGATATCTAACCATGCCGCGATACCAGCATCTTCTGTACTTTGCCCAACGCGTCTACCATCGCCTGCCGCTGAGCCAGGAGGCGAAGTGGCGCGTCCGCAAGGCCATTTCGCCGGTTATCACGTCGTTGCGCCATGGCAAGTCGATTCGCCAGGCGCTGCGATCGGCCATCGCGCGTGAGGTGTTGCTCGACCACGCGCGTGAGTCGCGCCTGCAGCACCTGATGCTCGACCTCGCGCAGCGTGGCGTGCGAAATGTCAGCCACGTCATTGCCGTGCCGTTTCTTGGAACGGGAGGCGCGGAGAACGTCGCGCTCAATTTCTCGAAAGCGCTCCGCGAGATCCACCCCGACCGTCAGGTCCTGCTCGTCGTTGCCGATCGCGATCTGGTCGACGAACGCGTTGCACGGATCGACGATGTGCATGTGGTCGTCCTGCGCGATTTCACGCACGACGATTCGTACGCGCTGAAGCAGGCGCTGCTGTACGACATGCTGCTGGCGATCCGGCCCGCCGTGTTCCACAACATCAACAGCGAAGTCGCGTGGAACGCGGTCATCGCGCAAGGGCGGCAGCTCAAGGAAGTCACGCGCCTGTTCGCCAGCATTTTCGCGTTCCAGTTTGCCGAGGACGGCAAGAGCAAGATCGGCTACGCAGCCTATTTCCTGCAGCCGGGGCTGCCGGCGCTGACTGCGCTGCTGTCCGACAATCAACGCTTCGTGACCGATGCACGTGCCGAGTACAGCCTCGGTCAGCAGGGCGACAAGCTGCGCGCCGTGTACAACCCCAGTCGCATGGCGACCGCCGGGTGGAAGGCGCGCTCGCTCGCGCGCATCGCGAGCCGCGGGCAGGACCTGGCGGGGCAGCGCCCGGCGTTTCTGTGGGCGGGGCGGCTCGACAAGGAGAAGCGCGTCGACCTGCTGCTGGCGCTCGTGCAGGCGTGCCCGCACATCGATTTCTACGTGTACGGCCAGGCCGTCGTGAACGTCAGCGAGCAGCTTCCCGATCTCGCGAACCTGCATCTGATGGGGCCGTTCACGTCCCCGGAAGAGTTGGTGCGTGACCGCGCGTACACCGGCTTCATCTTCACGTCGAAATGGGAAGGTATGCCGAACATCCTGCTTGAAATCGGCACATTGGGCGTACCGATCATCGCGCCGTCGGTCGGCGGCGTGGGCGAGCTGATATCGGATTCGACCGGATATCTGCTGTCGGAGAAGCCGGATGTCGCCGATTATCGCGCGGCGATGGAATCAGTCATTTCGAATTCGCAGGAAGTCGAAGCGCGCGCACGCGCGCTCGTCGAGCTGATCGACGGGCGGCATACGTGGCAGCGGTTCGTCGAGCATGTCAAGGAGTTGGAAGGTTATGGGATCTGACCGGAAAGAATCGGGCACGGACGACTCGCGTGATCTGTCGTTGCCGCTCGTATCGGTGGTAATCCCCTGTTTCAATCAGGCGCAGTATCTGAATGAGTCGATCTCGTCGGTGCTCGACGCATACCGCGGGCCGTTGGAGATCATCGTCGTCGACGACGGCAGCACGGCACCCCGGACCGATATCCACTTGCGCGCGGCGGAGGCGCTGTCGCCCGCGGTACGCGTGATTTCGCAGCAGAACGCAGGGCTTTCGGGGGCGCGCAACACGGGTATTGCCGCCGCGAACGGCGAATTCGTGCAATTGCTGGACGCGGACGACCTCATCGTTCCGCCGAAGCTCGACTTGCAGGTCGCGCATTTCCAGGTGGCGAATGCGCTCGACGTATCGGTGTCCAACTTCCTGTTGTGCGACGATTCTCGCTCGGTCTTTTCGAAGCATGACGAGGCGATCGCGCATTCGGCGCTCGGGCTGTCCGATTTTCTGTACAAATGGGAGCGCGGCTTCGCGATCCCGATTCACTGCGCGCTGTTCCGATGCGCCGTGCTGGCGGACGCGCCGTTCGACACATCCGCGCGCGCCAAGGAAGACTGGCTGTTCTGGTGCGGCCTGAGTGCGCGTGGCGCACGGATGGCCTATATCAATGCGCACAACGCGATCTACCGGCAGCACGCGCAAAGTATGCGCCGGTCCTACGTGAAGATGGGCAAGAGCTGGCTGCACGCGGCTGCCAAGATCGACGCGATGGTGTCCGCGCGCGAACCGGCGTTTTTCGAGTCCGCGGTCGACTGGTTCGAGAATTTCTATCGGAAGCACCCGGCGTACGCAGAGGAAATCGCGCAGTTGCGCGGCCACCCGCGTGAAGCCGGGTCGGGCGCTGCCGCGTCGCCGGCCGTTCCCGTCGATCTGCACGCGCAGAAGCTCGCGCGACTGCAGGCGGCCATCGCGAAGATGCCGGCGTCGGCGACGCCGCTCATCAGCGTCGTGATCCCCGCATACAACCATTTCGACTATATCGACGGTTGCCTGCTGTCCGTGATCGAGCAGCAGGACGTCGCATTCGAGATCATCTGCGTCGACGATCGTTCGCCCGATGCGCGCACGACGGCGCTGCTGCGCGCGCTGCAGGGAAGTCACCCGAACGTGCGGATTGTCCTCAATAGCGAGAACAAGGGCATTTCGCGCACGCAGAACGAGGCAGTCGCGCAGGCGGCCGGAGCGTACGTCGCGTTCGTCGATTGTGACGACGCGTTGGTGCCCGGTGCGCTGTCCCGTGTCGCGCAGCTCCTGAAGCAGGCGCCGCCATGCGATTACCTGTTCACGGACCGGTTCGACATCGACGAAAGCGGCAACGAAATCCGGCGGGCCGACTACGGCGGCTATCCGGCCATTGCGTTCAGGAACGACGAGGGCATCAAGGACGATTTGCTCGACGGAATGGTCGCGTCGCATCTGAAGGTGATTCGACGCGATGCCTATCTGCAGGCAGGTGGTTCGCTCGACATGTATTCCGGCATCCAGGATTGGGAGCTGGCGCTGAAGATCGCCGAATTCGGCAGCTTCCGTTATCTGCACGAGCCGCTCTATCGGCATCGGATCCATACGCGATCCGTCACGTCGTCGGATAGCGTCGGCCAGTTCAGGAAGACCAATATCATTCGACGGCAGTTTGCCGGCAGATGGCTCTGTGGCGGGCGCGATCGAACCGGGCCGGTCATGCGGTTTTCGAGCGACGCGAGATCGATGCCGTCGATTGCTCAACTGAAGGAAGCGTGGCGGCAGGGGCGGCGATGCGAGATGTTCGTCGCGGCGGACGCGCCGCCTCCCGTACTCAATTTCCTGCGGGAATTCAATTCGTACTTCGACCGCATCGTGTGGACGAGTGCCGAAACCTATGCGGGCCTGCTCGGGTACGTGCAGCCAGGTGTGATGGTCGCGCACGGATAGGAGCAGCCTGACTGACCGCAGCGGCGCGCGACGCGCACGCCACGGCGTGCGCCCGCGCGGTTCACGCCGGCCGTTTCACCATCGGCGCAGCCGGGTTGCCGACGACGGTCACGCCCGGCGGTACGTCCTTGGTCACGACGGCCCCCATCCCGATCACCGCGCCCTTGCCGATCGTCAGGGGTTTGTCGGGCGTGCCTTGCTTCAGCACCGCGCCCGTACCGATATAGGCATCGTCTTCGATCACGATCCGGCCGTTGCAGGCGACGCGCGGGGCGAACGTCACAAAATCGCCGATCACGCAGTCGTGAGCGACGTAGCTGTAGATGTTGAACTGGAAATGGCGGCCGATCCTGATATCCGATGTGCACATCGAGAAATCGCAGAACACCGCGCCTTCGCCAACCTCGACGTTATCGAGCGACACATGCGAACCGGCCGTCAGCGAGCCGAACGCGAGGCCTTCGCTTTCGCAGCGCTGGGCCAGCGTGCGGCGGGCCGCGGGCGAGCCGACCGACACGACGACAGCGCGGTCGCGATGCGCGGGCGAGATGAGGGCCTCGAAGGAAATGACTTCAATGCCATTCTGGACGGTGCCGATTTCCGACGGCGTGTCGGAGATGAAGACGATTCCGGATGCCGAGCCGGTAGCGGCTCGGGCTTGATGCTGTCGTGCCAGCGGCAGGATCTCGCGCCCGAACCCGCCGCACCCGTAAATAGCGATTCGCTCCATCGTTCACTCCGGTCTGAATGGGGAGCAGTCTAACGGTAGCGGTACGCGGCGGGCAACCTCATTATGCGGGGTGCGCGCGTCCGGCCCGCGCGGTATGGCGGCGGGCCGGACCGGCGATCACTTTCCTGTAAACGGCCGCATGATCGCCCGCAGCAGCGGGCCCAGTACCGGAATCCGGTGGAGGCGCAGATACGCGCGATAGATGATGAAAATTCGCGCGCGCTGAAACGCGACCCACTGGTTCGCGTACTGCCGCAGTTCGACCGACTCGTTCCTGAGGACATCGGCTTCGCGCGCATGAACGAGCAGCTTTGCGCGCGCGTCCGCGAGTTCCCGTCTCAATCGACGCAGTTCTTCCTGGTTTTCCGCGGACGAAACGGCTTGATCGGCGGGCACCTGGGCAGGCTGATGGGATTCTTGATGGGAGGCATTCATACCGAATATCCGCTGAATGTTCGCGACGTACTGTGCGTCGCCATGCTTGTCGTGAACGTAGCCGGAAGCGCGCTTCGACAGCGCTCCGAGCAGATCGGGTTGGGCGTACAGGCGCTCGATGGCGTCCCGATACGCGTCGACGGCCTCGTCGATATCGTTGGATGCCTCGATGAGCATGCCGGTCTCTCCGTCGAGCACGGCTTCGCCGATGCCGCCGATGTTCGGTGCGATGACCGGGAGTCCCGAGCCCATGGCTTCGAGAATCACGTTCGGCAGCCCGTCGAACCACGACGTATAGACGAGCGCGTCGTACTCGTGCAGCGGAAGATCCGCGAACGCTGAAAACGGCCCTTTGTAGTTTGCGCCGGCCAGGTCGATTTCGAAGCCCGGCGTGATGCCGCCATACAGGTCGAGCGTGATGCCGGTGCCGCTCTGCGCGAAGTACTTCGACAGCGCGACGGCCAGTTGCGGCCGCTTCTGGCCGTCCAGCCGCGACGCCCACAGCAGACGTCGTCGCGGTGTCGCATGAATCGTCGGCTCCTTGACGCCGTGCAGCAGCGCGGGAAGGTTGTTCCAGCGGGACGCGCTGGCGCCGAAAATGAACTTGTCGTCGACGACCGTCTGTTCGTTGTCGGTGACGATCCGCGTGATGTGCTGGATGTTGTTCGTCAGAAACTCGACCGCGCCGCCCGAAATGATCGAGACGTCGTCTTCGTAGACGCGCGTGTCGCAGAACCGGTAGTACGTGACGTCACGTCCGCTGAATTGCGCGAAATGGCGGCTCAGCATGCGATGGGAAAACACGCACGCGCGAATGTGCAGCCGGGCGTCGGGCGCCGCTGCGCGAATCAGGCGTGCGGTGATGCGATCGCGCTGACGATCGTCGAGATCCTTGCCGAGCACGGCGACGTCGATGAAAGTCGCTGCGTCGGGCAGCCGCGACAGCCACGCATGCTTTTCCATCGGCTCGCCGGACAGCACGAGGATCCGTTTCGACGCACCGCATGCCAGCAGGCCGTTCATCACGTCGAGAACGTAGCGCTCCGCGCCGCCGGCGGGCAGGAACGGAATCAGGAACACGTCCGTGATCGGTCCGGCGTCGCGAATGGCTTCGCACATTTCGTAGTAGACCGCGGAGGGCTCGGGCGTCGACCACATCGCGCTCGTCTGGCTGCCGTGCCGCAGCGACAGCGTATCGACGGCAGGATCGATCCGGTTGGCGGCTTCGGTCATATCCGACAGCATCCGGCTGCCGAGGAACTTCTGCTTGACGTCGTACCACGGCGGCAACGCGCGTTCACCGGCGCGATACGCGCGATAGTCGTCGGCGAACACCCGCAGGTAGACGTCCGGGTCGAACAGGTCGGTGTCCGGCGTTTCGAGCTCGACGCTCTGGTTGCGCGCGGCCGCCATGATGCTTTGCTGGCGCTGACGGTAGTACAGGACCGTATCGGGGATGTAGTGCGCCTTCATCCCGAGCGCAATCGCACATGAGTTGAAGTGCCAGTCTTCGAATGCGTGGCCGCGTTGCGTGTCGCAGTGAACGTACTTGAGACGATCGAATGTCGAGCGATGGAAGAATACGCGCGACACGTACGGATGGATGTCGGCCAGCAGGAACGGCATCAGGTCCGCTTCGCCGTACTCGGTAATGAAGTACATCGAACCGAATGCGATCAGGTACTGCGGGAACAGCAGGGCATCGTTGCCGTACCGCTTGGCAGCCGCCAGCGCTTCGACGAAGAAATTGAACGACACGAGATCGTCGGCGTCGGCCGTGGCGAAATATTCGCCTCGTGCAATTGCGCAACCGGAGTTTCGGCTCAGGCCCAGCGATCGGTTCGATACCTCGATCGTCTGGACTCCATCAAAACTGGAGAGGTCTGCCGACGCGATGACGGAGCGGGTCGCTTCGTTCGGGTTATCAAGGACGACGACAATTTCCAGGGTGATACCGCGGGCTCTTGCGAAGTCTGCCGCTTCACTCAGGGACCGCAACGTCCGGTTGATGATGCCGCCCTCATTGTGGGCGTTGAGAATCACCGAAATATCAAACATAGGGTGCAGCTGGCCGGATGCATATCGAGGTCACGCATTATATACAGAAGCATTTGGCGTTTCGGCGCCCGCATCCGTTCGCCGGGGCGGGGGCAACGCATGCGTTGGCTGCTCGCTCCGGGCAGACGTGCCCATGCCTGGAGTCCCTTTTTCCCGCCATGGCGCCCGTGGCATACGCCGCCACGGCATAATTGCTACAAATGGCAATCTCGGTTGCGTGGGCTGGCCTGCCTGCGCACACTGGTAAACGCCCCTTACGCGCCAAATGTAAACAATAGTCAGCACGTGACATCTCATCCGCAAGCATCCACTCGCTCACCGCATTCCGTCGACGAAACACTGTCGATTTCCATCGTGACGTACCACCCGGACGAGGCGCTCCTCGCTCGTACGTTCTCCAGTCTTCGTGCGGCGTGCGAGCGTCTGCGGGCCGTGCGCGGCGGCGGTGCCATCAGCGTTTGCCTGGTCGATAACGGTGGCTTGCCGGATCTCGCGGCCGAGCTTGCCGCATTCGAGCGGGCCGGCATTGGCTGCAGCGTGCTGTCCGGTCACGGCAACGTCGGCTACGGACGCGGACACAACCTCGCGATCGAAGCGGCGCGCAGCCGCTATCACCTGGTCCTGAATCCCGATATCGACCTCGAGCCGGATGCGCTCGTGCAAGCGCTCGACTTTCTCGACGCGCATCCTGAAGCAGGTTTGCTGTCGCCGCGCATCGGTGACGAATCGGGACGGATCCAGTATCTGTGCCGCCGCTATCCGGCGCTGGTGGATCTTCTGGTCAGGGGATTCCTGCCGGCGGCGTTGCGCCCGCCGTTCGAGCGCCGGCTGGCAAGCTACGAGATGCGCGACCGCATCAACGAAACCGACGTCGTGTGGGATCCGCCTATCGTCAGCGGCTGTTTCATGCTGTTCCGCACCGAGGTGCTCGCGCGTCTGCAGGGCTTCGATCCACGCTATTTCCTCTACTTCGAGGACTACGACCTCAGCTTGCGGACCGGTGAGTGCGCACGCACGGTCTACCTGCCGCTGGCGCGCGTGATTCATCACGGCGGCGGCGCATCCCGCAAGGGTTCCGCGCACATCCGCATGTTCGCGGCGTCGGCGTTCAAGTTCTATAACCGCTTTGGCTGGAGGCTGTGGTGACCCGCATCGTCGTGACAGGCGCAAACGGCTTCGTCGGCCGCGCGGTCTGCCGGCTGGCGCTCGCGGCAGGACATACGGTCACGGCGCTGGTGCGCCGTCCCGGCGGATGCGTCGACGGCGTTCGCGAGTGGGTGCATGACGCGCCGGATTTCGCAGGGCTCGCACACGCGTGGCCGGATGATCTGGAGGCCGATTGCGTGATCCACCTGGCCGCGCGTGTCCACGTGATGCGCGACGAGTCGCCCGATCCGGACGCCGCGTTCGAGGCGACCAACGTTGCAGGGACGCTGCGCGTTGCCGAAGCGGCGCACGCGCACGGCGCGCGCCGCTTCGTGTTTGCCAGCAGCATCAAGGCGATCGGCGAGGGCGATCGAGGTGTGCCGCTCGCGGAGGACGTCACCCCCGCGCCGCAGGATCCATACGGGCGTTCGAAACTGCGTGCGGAGCAGGCACTCGCGCAATTCGGGCGGCAGGCGGGCATCGATGTGGTCACCGTGCGTCCGCCGCTGGTTTACGGCCCCGGCGTGCGGGCCAATTTCCTGCGGATGATGGACGCCGTCGCACGAGGATTGCCGCTTCCGCTCGGCGCGATCGAGGCGCGCCGCAGCCTCGTCTATGTCGACAACCTCGCTGACGCGCTGCTGCGGTGCGCAATCGATCCGCGGGCCGCGGGCGAGTGCTTTCATGTTGCCGACGACGACGCGCCGTCGGTGGCCGGGCTGCTGCGACTGGTCGGCGACGCGCTCGGCAGGCCGGCACGGCTGTTCCCGGTGCCGGTCGCGATGCTGCGCACGCTCGGCAGGCTGACCGGCCGCAGCGCCGCCGTCGATCGCCTGACGGGCAGCCTGCAGCTCGACGCCGGCCGCATGAAGCGCATGCTCGACTGGCGGCCGCCCTATACGACGAGACAGGGCCTCGATGCGACCGCCGCGTGGTATCGTTCGCGCGACATACAGAAATAGACAATATGCATCCCGCGATTACCACGTGGCTCACGGCGGCCGGCGTAGCACTGGCCGCCGCCTTCGCCTCGACCCTTATCCTGCGGACGCTGCTCGCGACGGGGCTGGCCTGGCGCCTCGCGACCGATATTCCGAACGACCGTTCGCTGCATACGCTGCCGACGCCGCGCGTGGGCGGCTGGGGCATCGTTCCGGTCTGCGTGGTCGCGATAGTGTGGCTCGCGCCGTCGATGTGGTTGATCGCGGTAGCCGCTGCCGGCCTGGCCGCGCTGTCACAGCTGGACGACCGGCGCGGGCTGCCGGCGCGGATCCGGTTCGCCGCGCACCTTGCCGCGGTCGTCGCGCTGATCGTCGTCTATCCGGCCGCCGCGCCGTGGTGGCTCCTTGCCGGCGTCGGTTTCGGAATGGTCTGGCTGACCAATCTCTACAATTTCATGGATGGCGCGGACGGCCTCGCCGGCGGCATGGCGCTGTTCGGCTTCGGCGCGTATGCGGCTGCCTCACTGGCGGGCTCGCCGCCGGAGCCTGATCTCGTGGCGGGCGGTGCGGCGATCGCGGGTGCCGCGCTCGGATTCCTGCTGCTGAATTTCCATCCGGCGAAGCTGTTTCTCGGCGACGCGGGCTCGATTCCGCTCGGATTCATGGCGGGCGCGCTCGGCTACTGGGGCTGGCGACGCGGGGTCTGGCCGATCTGGTTTCCGGCGATGGTGTTCTCGCCCTTTATTGCCGATGCATCTGTAACACTTGCGAGACGTTTGTTACGCGGGGAAAAGTTCTGGCAGGCGCACCGGGAGCATTATTATCAGCGCATGGTGCGTTCCGGCACCGGCCATCGGCGCACCGCCATCTACTGGTACCTCGTGATGCTCGCGGGCATAATTGCAGGCTTGTGGGCATTGGGCCGTCCCACACTGCAGCAGTGGGGGCTGTTTGTCGCCTGGTATGGCGTTCTTGCGTGCATCGGTTGCGTGATCGACGTGCGCTGGCGGCGTGTCGGCATGGCCACCGAAAACAAATCTTGAGGTCTCCCGCCGATGTTGCGATCCAAAGCATCTTGGCTGTCATTGAGTGCTTTCCTGTTCGACCTGCTGGCGGTGCTTGCAGCGTGGTTGTTCGCCTATCTCGTCCGCTTCAACGGTAGTATCCCGGCCGATTTCCTCGGCGGCGCGCTGATGGCGCTGACATGGGTGCTGCCCGTGTACGCGCTGATGTTCCACGTGTTCGGCCTGTACCGCGGGCTGTGGGTGTTCGCGAGCCTGCCCGACCTGATGCGTATCGCGAAGGCGGTTGGCGGCGGCGGCGTGATCGTGATGATCGGCGCCGTGATGTTCCAGCCGGTGCCGATCATTCCGCGTTCGGTGCTGCTCGTGTCGCCGCTGATGCTGTTCCTGGCGATGGGCGGCGCGCGCGCGCTGTATCGCGCGACGAAGGAGTATTACCTTTACGGCGGGCTGGTCGGCAAGGGCAAGCCGGTGCTGGTGCTCGGTGCCGGCACGGCCGGCGCGAGCCTCGCGCGCGAACTGTCCCGCTCGGGCGAATGGCGCCTCGTCGGCCTGCTGGATGACGACGTGACCAAGCAGGGGCGCGAGGTCTACGGCTACAAGGTGCTGGGCTCGTTCAACGACCTCAAGCACTGGACCGACGCCATGAAGGTCGAATACGCGATCATCGCGATTCCGTCGGCGTCGGTCGAGGAGCAGCGCCGCGTCGCAACGCTGTGCGTGCGGGCCGGCGTGAAGGCGATGGTGCTGCCGTCGCTGACCGCGCTGATGCCGGGGCAGGGCTTCCTGTCGCAGGTGCGGAACATCGATCTCGAGGATCTGCTCGGCCGCGACGCCGTGACGATCGACACGCCGCACGTCGAGGCGCTGCTGCGCGGCCGCGTCGTGATGGTGACGGGCGCGGGCGGCTCGATCGGCTCCGAGCTGTGCCGGCAGATCCTGCGTTTCGCGCCGGCGCAGCTCGTCGCGTTCGACCTGTCCGAGTACGCGATGTACCGGCTGACCGAGGAGCTGCGCGAGCGCTTCCCCGACCTGCCGGTCCTGCCGATCATCGGCGATGCGAAGGATTCGCTGCTGCTCGACCAGGTGATGTCGCGCCATGCGCCGCACATCGTGTTCCACGCGGCCGCCTACAAGCACGTGCCGCTGATGGAGGAGCACAACGCGTGGCAGGCGCTGCGCAACAATGTGCTCGGCACCTATCGCGTGGCCCGCGCCGCGATCCGCCACGACGTGCGCCATTTCGTGTTGATCTCGACCGACAAGGCCGTCAATCCGACCAACGTGATGGGCGCGAGCAAGCGCCTTGCGGAAATGGCCTGCCAGGCGTTGCAGCAGACGAGCGGACGCACGCAGTTCGAGACGGTGCGCTTCGGCAACGTGCTCGGCAGCGCGGGCAGCGTGATCCCGAAGTTCCAGGAGCAGATCGCGAAGGGCGGCCCGGTCACCGTCACGCACCCGGAGATCACGCGTTTCTTCATGACGATCCCGGAAGCGTCGCAGCTGGTGCTGCAGGCGTCGAGCATGGGGCATGGCGGCGAGATCTTCATTCTCGACATGGGCGCGCCCGTGAAGATCGTCGATCTCGCGTGCGACCTGATCCGCCTGTACGGTTTCTCGGAAGAGCAGATCCGGATCGAGTTCACCGGGCTGCGGCCCGGCGAGAAGCTCTACGAGGAACTGCTCGCGGACGACGAGGCGACGACGCGTACGCCGCACCCGAAGCTGCGGATCGCGCGTGCGCGCGAAACGCCGGACAATTTCCTCGACGAACTCTTGCCGTGGCTGATGCAGCATCGCGTGCTGCCCGACGACGAAGTGCGGCGCGACCTGCGGCGCTGGGTGCCGGAGTACCAGACGGCCGCCGTGCCGGCGCTCAAGAGCGTACGGGTCGCGTCGAACCGCTGAACGCCGCGGTTCGTGCGGTCGCCACGCGGCGGCCAGCCGGCCGGCCCAAAAGAAAAGCGCCCCGCGGGGCGCTTTTTTCATGCCGGGCCGAGAACGGCTCAGCGACTGGGCCGGTGCTTGCGCACCACCATCCACCGCGGCGCGCGGAACCGCACGATGCTGATGTACAGCCACACGTAGGTCAGCGCGAACAGCACGACGAACACGAACAGGTGCACCGTGTGCCGCCAGAACAGCGTCGCAGGTATCACCGCGACGAGGCACAGCAGCCACAGGTACGGCGACGTCAGCGAATTGCGGCGCGTCAGGTCGTGTGCGTGCTTCGTGCCGACGGCCCAGCGCATCAGCCGCTTGTACACGAGCATGTGCAGGTGCACGCCGTCCGGGATCCCGGGTGACATGCCGCGAATGAATTTCTTCCGGTAGATCGAGAAGCAGGTCTCGAAGATCGGGTACATGAACAGCAGCACCGGGTACCACGCGGATACCTCGTGGTTACGCATCACGAGCATGATCGCGAGCTCCGCGAGCATGAAGCCGATGAAATACGCGCCGCCGTCGCCGAGGAAGATCAGCCCGGCCGGGAAATTCCACAGGAAGAAGCCGAGTACGGCGCCCATCATGATGATCGACGCGGACATGACGACCGGGTCGCGGACCTGGAACGCCACGTACGCGAGCGACGCGAACATCATGAAGCTGACCATCGACGCGAGCCCGTTGAAGCCGTCGATGATGTTGACCGCATTCGCGAGCGCCGCGACCGCGAGCACGGTGACGAACGCCGAAATGGCGACATAGCCGAGCAGGAAGTCGAGCGGCGGCACGCTGATGCGCGTGACCGCAATGTTCATCAGCCAGAACGCGAGCGCGGCCGCGCCCATCGTGCAGAGCAGCCGCGCGCGCGGCGACACGCGCTTGGTCAGGTCCTCGACGAGGCCGGACAGGAAGGCCGGCATTCCGCAGGCCACGATGCCGAGAATGCTGCCGGCGATCGTCGGGTAGCGCTGCGTGAGCAGCAGCGCCGACGCGACGACGCCCGCGAGGATCCCGATGCCCCCGACCCGCGGCACGGGCCGCACGTGGAATTTCTGCACGCCGGCCAGATCGCTGTCGACCGAGAATTTCTCGTGAAGGTGCGCATAGCGCACGATGAACAGCGTGACGAGCAGGGAGACGATGAAGCCGGACGCGAAGCTGAGCATGGGATCGCTCGAAAAATGGACAGCGGATTATACAAAACCGCGGGGGTTCCCCTCCTGCCATCGCCAGTGGTCGGCACACATTTCTTCGATACCGAGTGCGGCACGCCAGCCGATGATGTCGGCCGCGGCCTGCGGGTTCGCGTAGCACTCGGCGATGTCGCCCGGGCGGCGCGCGACGAGCTCGTACGGCACCGGGCGGCCCGACGCCTTTTCGAACGCCCGCACGACTTCCAGCACGCTGTAGCCCTGGCCGGTGCCGAGGTTCACGACGAAGCTCGCGTCGCGCTTCGTGAGCGCGTCGAGCGCGGCGATGTGCCCCTTCGCGAGATCGACGACGTGGATGTAGTCGCGCACGCCCGTGCCGTCGGTCGTCGGGTAGTCGGAGCCGAACACGCGCAGCTTTTCCAGCTTGCCGACCGCGACCTGCGCGACATACGGCATCAGGTTGTTCGGGATGCCGGCCGGATCCTCTCCGATCAGCCCGCTCGCGTGCGCGCCGACCGGGTTGAAATAGCGCAGCGTCGCGATCCGCCACGTCGGGTCCGAGGCTTCGAGATCGCGCAGGATCTGCTCGGCGATCAGCTTCGACTGGCCGTACGGGTTCGTCGCGGACAGCGGGAACGATTCGTCGATCGGCGAGCGCTCGGGCACGCCGTACACGGTCGCGGACGAGCTGAACACGAACTGCTTGACGTTGCGCTCGCGCATCACCTTGAGCACGGCGAGCAGGCCGCCGATGTTGTTCTGGTAGTACTCGAGCGGCTTCTCGACCGATTCGCCGACGGCCTTGAGCGCCGCGAAGTGGATCGTGCCGGTGATCGGGTGCGCGTCGAATACCTTCGAGAGCGCGGCTTCGTCGCACACGTCGATCTGGTGGAACGCAGGAGTCTTGCCCGCGATCTGCGTGATGCGGCGCACGGATTCGGACTTGCTGTTGACGAGATTGTCGGCGATCACGACGTCGTAGCCGTTGCCGAGCAGCTCGACGGTCGTATGCGAGCCGATATAGCCCGCTCCGCCGGTGACGAGGATGGTGCCTTTAGCGGTCATTGCTGATGCGCTCCTTCAGAGGGTGATACCGGTTAACGAATGGATGGTACGCCGGTAGCGCTCGACGACCTGCTGCTCGTCGAATTCCGCCGTGACCTTCTGCCGGCCGCGTGCGCCCATCGCGTCGCGTCCGGCCGTTCCGAGTTCGATCATGCGAAGCAGTTGCTCCGCGAGGCTCGCGCTGTCGCGCACGCGGCACAGGAAGCCCGTGTCGCCGTCGGCGACGACGTCGCGGCAGCCAGGCACGTCGGTCGCGACGATCGGGCGGCCCATCGCGGATGCCTCCATCAGCGTGCGCGGCACGCCTTCGCGGTACGACGGCAGCACGACGCAATCGGCTGCCGCGATGTGCGGACGCACGTCGTGCGCTTCGCCGAGATATTCGATCGCGCCTTCGCCGACCCACGCATCGACGTCCGCGCGGCCGATCGCGCTCGGATTGTCGACGCCGAGCGGCCCGAGCAGCTGGAAGCGCGCGTTCGGGAAGCGCGCGCGCACGATGCGCGCGGCCTCCACGTATTCGCGCACGCCCTTGTCCCACAGCAGCCGGCCGATCAGGATGAAGACGGGCGCGTCGCCGGCGGGCAGCGGCACCGGCGCGAACTGGTCGAGATCGACGCCTTCGCCGTGCAGCAGCCGCGCGCGATCGGGGTGCGCGAGCAGCTGCTGCACGGTGAAGGTCGCGAGATCGTCGCGGTTCAGGAACCACACTTCACGCGGGAAGCGGAACGCGAACCGGTACAGGCGCTTCGCGACGCTTGCCGCGCGGCTTTTCTGGATGAAGACGTAGCCGAGCCCGGTCGTCACCGCGATCGACGGCACGCGCGCGAGCCACGCGGCGACCGAACCGTAGATGTTCGGCTTGATCGTGTAATGGAACACGAGCGAGGGCTGCAGCGCGCGGTAGTGACGCACCAGCGCGGCAAGCGTGCCGAGATCCTCGCGCGGGCTCGTGCCTTTCGACGCGACCGCGAGCGCGACGTAGCGGCAGCCCATCTGCTCGAGCAGGGGCACCGTGCGGTCGTGCGGCGCGATCACGATGACCTCGGCGCCGCGCGCGACGAGCGCACGGATCAGCCCGTGGCGATACGTGTAGATCGCCCAGGCCGTGTTGCAGACGAGCGCGATGCGCAGCGGGGAGGTGGCGGACATGAAAAAAAGAATAAATAAAGCGTCGAAATTGCCGAAAGGGCCGGATGCGCGTCAGGCGGACGGCCGCGCGGCGAACAGCGTCTGCTTGATCCGCTGCAACGTACGGTATGGCGTCACGAAATGCAGCAGGTTCTTGGCGAGGCCGGCCCAGTCGTACGGGTTCAGCGCGTTGAAGTAGCTCAACAGCAGCGTGAGCGTCGACACCAGCTGGCGCCGGCGCTTGGTCGCACTGATCCCGCCCTCGTTCAGTTCGTAATAGAGGCCGAGTTCCGGCAGGTTCGCGCAATCGTAGCGTTGCATTAACCGTAAAAAAAGATCGAGATCCTCGGCCGCACGGTATTTCGCACGATAGTTCCCCACTTCGCGCACGGCGTCGATGCGCAGCATCACCGACGGGTGCACGAGCGGCGAGCGCAGGAAGCGCGTGCGCCGCAGCGTGCGCGGATCGGCGGGCGGCGTCAGCATGAAGCGCGGTTCGCCGGCGCGGGACACGACTTGCGTCCACATGCCGACGCAGGCCACCCGCGGGTGGGCGCCGAGATACGCGCGCTCTTTCGCGAGGCGTTGCGGCACGGCCAGATCGCCCGCGTCGATGCGCGCCGCATAGCGGAAGCCGCGCGCGGCGAGCGCGTCGATGCCGGCGGCGAGCGCGCGCTCGATGCCGCCGTTCTGCGGCATGCGCAGTACGTCGATCGAGAGGCCGGGCAGGTCGGGCGCGACGATCGGCGGCGAGCTGCCGTCATCGACGATCAGCACGTGTACGGGCGTGTCCTCGCGAAACGACGCGAGGGTCCGGACGACATCGTCGTGCCCGTTGTAGGCCGGCATCAGCACGGCCACATCGTCGAGCGAGGGCGGGCAATCAGGGGACGTCATGGTCGCAGCTTGAAACGGATGTAATGAAAATTGACGGCGGCGGCGGCCAGGTAGCCGGCCGCCAGCCCGACGAGCGCGCCGTACAGGCCGAGCCGCGGGATCGCGAACAGGTTGACGAGCGCGGCGATCGCGAGCGCGAGCAGCCATTTCGACAGCAACACGAATTTTGCTTGATATTTGAGAACGATAAGATTGCCTATCGCCTCGATGCCGGCCGGCACCGACAGCCAGACCGCCCAGCGGAAGATGTCGACCGAGGCCTCGTAGCCGTGGCCGAACACCTTGCCGACGATCAGCGGGGCCGCGGCGTCGAGCACGAGCGCGCCGGCCGTCATCAGGCAGGCCGTCATCGCGATCAGCCGGACGATGTTGCGGCGCAGCCGCGCGACGTCCTGCACGCGGTAGACGAAGGCGGGTGCGATCGTCTGCGCGAGCATCAGCGCGAGCGTGATCCAGTTCTCGTTGAGCTGCTGCGCGGCCGAGTAACGGCCGAGATCGGCGAACGACACGTGGCGCTCGAGCATCAGGCGGTCGAGCTTCAGGAACAGGTACATGCAGATGAGGCCGAGCCAGAACACGGTGCCGGCCGTTGCAAAGTGCCTGAACAGCGGCTTGTCGAACGTCCAGCCGAGCGAGCCGCCGTTACGATGCCGGTAGTACAGCAGCAGCGCGAAGCCGATGGCGGCGGCCTCGAGTGCCCACAGCCACGCGAAGCGGGCGGGGCCCGCGGCCGCGCGGACCAGCAGCCAGACGAGCAGCGCCTTCACCAGCGCGGTGACCATGCTGGTGACGAGCTGCGGCTTGCTGTAGGTCATGCTCTGCAGCCACGCGTTGACGACGCCGACAAACGGCTCGCGGAACACCATCGTGACCGCGAGGCCCGCGAGCATCGCGCCGACCAGCGGATCGAAGGCGCCCGCGGCGATCGCGATCCAGGTTGCGACGAGCGCGGCGGCGGAGACGGCGATGCGCAGCGCGAACGCGCTGCCCAGCACCGCGCCGAGCTGGGCGGGCGGGCGCTGGACGATGGTCGGGACGAGGATTTCCGCGCCGCACACCCAGGTTAGCGGCGCCAGTACCAGGAGAAGCGTATTCGCATACTGCCATTTGCCGAACACATCTGGCCCGAAATAACGGGCCAGCAGGCCGCTGATCGCGATCGCGACGCCGATCTGCGTGAGCCGTTCGAGCCCCAGCCAGACGAGGTTCGCGACGGCCTTCGCGACATCCGGGTTGCCGAAGCGCTTCAGCATGCGCGGTGGCGGCGTGCGCACAAGGCGGCCGGTAGGGCGCCCGGAGGCTGCGGGGTGGCGGCGGCGGGACGGCTAGGCATTAAAATGGGCGGCATGCGCGTCATCAAAACCCGCGATTATAAGTGGGATCGGGGTCGCTCCCGCCGTTCCGCGACAGCCGTTTCGTCCGTGGCGGGCCAGCATGTATCATGCGCGGCACCGGCGAGCGGCGGCCAGGCAAGCCAGACAATTTTTCATGCACGCAACTGAGAGAAGAGAATCGATGATCTCCCAATCCATCTTCAAGGCATATGACATTCGTGGCGTGGTCGGCAAGACGCTCGACACCGACACTGCGCGCGGGATCGGCCGGGCATTCGGCAGCGAAGTGCGCGCGCAGGGCGGCGATGCGGTCGTCGTCGCGCGCGACGGCCGCCTGTCCGGGCCGGACCTCGTCGGCGCGCTGGCCGACGGCCTGCGTGCGGCGGGCGTCGACGTCGTCGACGTCGGCATGGTGCCCACGCCGGTCGGTTATTTCGCGGCGAACGTCCCGCTCGCGCTGAAGGGCGGCGAGCGCCGCGTCGATTCGTGCATCGTCGTCACGGGCAGCCACAACCCGCCTGACTACAACGGCTTCAAGATGGTGCTGCGCGGCGCCGCGATCTACGGCGAGCAGATTCAGGCGCTGTACCGCCGCATCGTCGACGAGCGCTTCGAGACGGGCAGCGGTTCGTACGAGCAGTTCGACGTGGCCGACCAATACATCGCGCGCATCGTCGGCGACATCAAGCCGGCCCGCCCGATGAAGCTCGTCGTCGACGCCGGCAACGGCGTGGCCGGCCCGCTCGCGACGCGCCTGTTCAAGGCGCTCGGCTGCGAGCTCGTCGAGCGCTTCACCGACATCGACGGCACGTTCCCGAACCACCACCCCGATCCCGCCCACCCGGAAAACCTGCAGGACGTGATCCAGGCGCTGAAGGACACCGACGCCGAGATCGGCTTCGCGTTCGACGGCGACGGCGACCGCCTCGGCGTCGTCACGAAGGACGGCAAGATCATCTATCCGGACCGCCAGCTGATGCTGTTCGCGGAAGAAGTGCTGTCGCGCAACCCGGGCGCGCAGATCATCTATGACGTGAAGTGCACGCGTCATCTCGCGCAATGGGTGAAGTCGAAGGGCGGCGAGCCGCTGATGTGGAAGACGGGCCACTCGCTCGTGAAGGCGAAGCTGCGCGAGACGGGTGCGCCGCTCGCCGGCGAAATGAGCGGCCACGTGTTCTTCAAGGATCGCTGGTACGGCTTCGACGACGGTCTCTACACGGGCGCGCGCCTGCTCGAGATTCTCACGAAGACGGCCGATCCGAGCGCGCTGCTGAACGGGCTGCCGGACGCGATGAGCACGCCTGAACTGCAGCTGTGGCTCGACGAAGGCGAGAACTTCCGCCTGATCGACAAGCTGCAGAAAGAGGCGAAGTTCGAAGGCGCCGAGGAAGTCGTGACGATCGACGGCCTGCGTGTCGAGTACCCGGACGGCTTCGGCCTCGCCCGTTCGTCGAACACGACGCCGGTCGTCGTGATGCGTTTCGAGTCGGAGACGCAGGAAGGGCTCAAGCGCATCCAGGAGGACTTCCGCCGCGTGCTGACGGCCGCGAAGCCGGACGTCAAGCTGCCGTTCTGAGCGTCGGCGGCCTGCGGGCCGCCACCGGCGCGACGGTGAGTCCAATCGTCGCGCCATCCCCGAAAAGCGGCGCACGCCACACGCGTGCGGCCGCTTTTTGTCTGTCTGGGCCTCCGGGCGCGATAAAATCGCTCCTTTATGCTTGTCGCCGGCTGCCTGCCGGCGTTTTTTCAGCGTGCAAAAGATCCTGATCGTGCGCGTGTCGTCGCTGGGCGACGTCGTGCACAACATGCCGGTGATCGCCGATATCCGGCGCCGCCACCCCGATGCGCAGATCGACTGGCTCGTCGAGGAGAGCTTCGTCGACCTGGTCAAGCTCGTCGACGGCGTGCGCAACGTGCTGCCGTTCTCGCTGCGCCGCTGGCGCAAGAAGCCGTTCTCGGGCGCCACGTGGCGCGAGATCCGCGCGTTTCGCCAGCGCCTCGCGGCCGAGCAGTACGACCTCGTGATCGACTGCCAGGGCCTCATCAAGACGGCCTGGGTGGCGAGCTGGGCGCGCGGCCTGCTCGTCGGGCTCGGCAACCGCACCGACGGCGCCGGCTACGAGTGGCCCGTGCGCTTCTTCTACCGCAAGCGCGTGCCGATCGCGCCGCGCACGCACGTCGTCGAGCGCTCGCGGCAACTCGTCGCGGCCGCGCTGGGCGACCCGGCGCCGACGCCGGCCGATCCGGTCGACTTCGGCCTCGATACGCGCGCGGCGGCGCTCGCGGTGGCCGCGCTCGGCCTGAACCTGCCGGTGCCGTACGTGGTGTTCGTCCATGCGACGTCGCGTGCCGACAAGCAGTGGCCGGACGCCGCATGGATCGAGCTCGGCCAGGCGCTCGTGCGGCGCGGCGCGTCGCTCGTGCTGCCGTGGGGCAACGACGCGGAGCGCGCGACCAGCGAGCGGCTGGCGAAGGAATTCGGCGCGGCGGCGATCGTGCCGCCGCGGCTGTCGCTGCCGGCCGTGGTCGGGCTGATCGACGGCGCGGCCGCCACCGTCGGGGTTGATACAGGTCTGGTTCACATCGCGGCCGCGCTGAAGCGTCCGACGGTCGAACTGTACAATTTCGCGACGGCCTGGCGGACCGGCGGCTACTGGTCGCCGAACGTCGTCAATCTCGGCACGGCGGGGCAACCCCCGTCGATCGCGCAGGTGAAGTCGGCGCTCGCGGGCTTCGGTCTCCTGTAACGCTGTCACACGCGCGAACCCACGCGAACCGAACATGAGCGAATCCCAGATCATCGAAGTCCCGTCCGCCGACTGGAGCGGACACAACCTGTCGGCGCCGCGCGAGCAGCTGCTGGCCGCCGTCGAGGAAGGCAAGGTGCTGTATTTCCCGCACCTGCGCTTCGCGATCGAAGGCGGCGAGGAAGCGCTGCTCGATCCGGCGCTCGCCGACCCGAAACGCAAGAACATCAGCCTCGCGCCGAATGGCGGCGCGCTCGCCGGCGTGCTCGGCGACAGCGTCACGCAGTCGGCGGTGCGCGCGCTCGTCGCGCGCTTCCAGCAACAGGCCGGCACGCTCGTCGACGGCCTCTTTCCCGAATACCGCGGCAAGCTGCGCGTCGCGCCGACGAGCCTGCGGCTGATGCAGGTCGAGACGCGCCAGACGTCGTGGCGCAAGGACGACAGCCGGCTGCACGTCGACGCGTTCCCGTCGCGGCCCAACTACGGCGAGCGCATCCTGCGCGTGTTCACGAACGTGAACCCGGCCGGCGTGCCGCGCGTGTGGCGCGTCGGCGAGCCGTTCGAGGACGTCGCGAAGCGCTTCCTGCCGCGCATCAAGCCGCAGTTGCCGGGCGCCGCGTGGCTGCTGAACCTGCTGCACGTGACGAAATCGCCGCGCAGCGCTTACGACCACCTGATGCTGAACCTGCACGACAGCATGAAGGCCGATCTCGACTACCAGAAGACGAGCCCGCAGGAGACGATGCCGTTCCCGCCCGGCTGCGTGTGGATATGTTTCTCGGATCAGACTTCGCACGCTGTGATGTCCGGCCAGTTCATGCTCGAACAGACCTTCTTCCTGCCGGTCGACGCGATGGTGCGCCGCGAATGCGCGCCGCTCGGCATTCTCGAACGCCTGAAGGGCAGGGCGCTGGTTTGAGCGCGCCTCTTCTCCGTTGCAACACGAGGGTCGCCGCATGCTGAGGGTGATCTATCGCGCGCTGTGGTGGCTCGTTGCACCGATCGCCGTGATCCGGCTTTACGTGCGCTCGCGCAAGGAGCGCGGCTATCGCGAACACATCGGCGAACGTTTCGGCCACACGGCGGGCCGCTCGCGTGACGACCGTGCGCCGCTGATCTGGGTGCATGCGGTATCGGTCGGCGAGACGCGCGCGGCGCAGCCGCTGATCGACGCGCTGATGCATGTCCGCCCCGATGCGCGCATCCTGCTCACGCACATGACGCCGAGCGGCCGCGCGACCGGCGAGCAGATCTTTGGCGATCGCGTGCTGCGCTGCTACCTGCCGTACGACATGCCCGGCGCGGTGCGGCGCTTCCTGCGCGCGTGGCGGCCGACGCTCGGCCTCGTGATGGAAACCGAAGTGTGGCCGACGCTGATCGACGAGTGCCGTCGTGCGGACGTCCCGCTGGTGCTGACCAATGCGCGCATGTCCGCGCGTTCGTTCCGGCGTGCATCGAAGTTCGGCGCGGCGACGCACGACGTGTTCGGCGGCTTCTCGCGCGTGCTCGCGCAGAGTCCGGCCGATGCGGAGCGGCTGACGTCGCTCGGCGCGCGCAACGTGGCCGTGCTCGGCAACCTGAAGTTCGACATGACGACGCCGCCGGAGCTCGCGGCGCGCGGCCATGCGTGGCGCGACGCGATCGGCGCGCGGCCCGTGTGGGTGGCCGCGAGCACGCGCGAGAACGAGGAGGCGCTGGTGCTCGACGCATTCGCGGCGATGCGCACGCGCGGCGCGCTGCTGGTGCTCGTGCCGCGTCATCCGCAGCGTTTCGCCGAGGTCGAGGCGCTCGTCGAGCGCAGCGGGCTCAAGTGTGTGCGACGCTCGGTGTGGGCGGCCGACAAGGCCGCGCTCGCGGCCGGCCGGCCGGCTGTCGAACCGCTGCCGGACGACGTGACGGTGCTGCTCGGCGATTCGATGGGTGAGCTCGGCGCGTATTACGCGGCGGCCGACATCGCGTTCATCGGCGGCAGCCTGCTGCCGCTCGGCGGCCAGAACCTGATCGAGGCGTGCGCGGTCGGCGTGCCGGTGCTGATCGGGAAGCACGTATTCAACTTCACGCAGGCGACCGCCGACGCGGTCGCGGCCGGCGCGGCGCTGCAGGTCGAGGATCCGCTCGATCTCGCGCACGTGCTCGACGCGCTGTTCACCGACAAGGCGCGGCGCATCGCAATGGGCGCGGCGGGCGCCGCATTCGCATCGCGTCATCGCGGTGCGACCGCACGCACGGTCGACGTGCTCGCGGCACTGCTGCCGCCCGTCGAACGCGGCGGGCGCGCGCTGCAGGACGCGCAGGACCCTTCCGACGACTAGGCGAAGGCGGCGCAATGCCGCCGGGAGCACGCGTGGCGGCATCGTGTGGTGCCGCCGCGCCGCTCAGACCGTCAGCAAACCCTTCTTCTCGATGAACGCGATCACGTCCGCGACGCCTTCGAGCGCCTTCAGGTTCGTCATCACGTAAGGCCGCTCGCCGCGCATCTTCTTCGTGTCGGACGCCATCACGTCGAGGTTCGCACCGACCAGCGGCGCGAGATCCGTCTTGTTGATCACGAGCAGGTCGGACTTCGTGATGCCGGGGCCGCCTTTGCGCGGAATCTTCTCGCCGCCCGCGACGTCGATCACGTAGATCGTCAGGTCCGACAGCTCGGGGCTGAAGGTCGCCGCGAGATTGTCGCCGCCCGATTCGATGAACACGATGTCGGCATCGGGGAAGCGCGACAGCATCCGGTCGACGGCCTCGAGGTTGATCGACGCATCCTCGCGGATCGCCGTGTGCGGGCAGCCGCCCGTCTCGACGCCCATGATGCGTTCCTCGGGCAGCGCGCCCGCGACCGTCAGCAGCCGCTGGTCTTCCTTCGTATAGATGTCGTTGGTGATCGCGACGAGGTCGTACCGGTCGCGCATCGCCTTGCACAGCATCTCGAGTAGCGTGGTCTTGCCGGAGCCGACAGGGCCGCCGATGCCGACGCGCAGCGGCGGCAGTTTCTTCGTGCGGCGGGCGAGGGAGGAAGCAGGTGCGTTCATGGCGGATGGTGTCGGGTTCAGGAGCGGAACAACCGCGAATACTGGGTTTCGTGCCGCGCGGACAGGATGCCGAGCTGCGGCGCGAACGTGTTGACGGCGTCGGGCGGCGTCGCGAGCGCGCGGCGCACGGCCGCGTCGATCGCGCCGCGGAGCGCGACGATGATGCGTTGCCCGGCGAGCTGGCCGAGCGGCACGGCCTTCAGCGCGGCGGACGTCTGGTTCTCGACCCAGCCGAATGCGTACGCGGCGAGCACGGCGTCGGCGCTCGCGTCGTGCGCGGCTGCTGCGTACGCGAACGCAGTCGGCAGCGCGATCGGTGAAATCGATGCGAGCGTCGCGCGGCGCGCGGCATCGCCCCATTCGAGCGACGCGCAAAGTTGCGCGAGCGACCAGCCCATCTGTTCGGTCTCGCGGCGCAGTTCCGCCGATTCGCGGCTCGCGATGAACCACGCATTCTCGGCGACGAGCGCCGGCGCGTCGTGCGCGTGCCAGCGCGCGAGCTGGTGCGCGAGGAACGGCAGCTCGCCGTGCGTGAGCACGTCGGTCAGGCCGCTCGCGATCCAGTCGCGCGCGGTATCCGCGTCGTGAATCAGGTTCGCGTCGAGCGCCGCTTCGAGCCCCTGCGAATAGCTGAACGCGCCGATCGGCAGCGCCGGCGACGCAAGGTGCAGCAGTGCGACGAGTTCAGTGGTGGTCATGGCCGTGGCCGTGCGCGCAACCGGGACCATGCTGGTGGTCGTGGTCGTGGTCGTGCGAATGCGAGTGGCCGTGATGCTCGCCGAACACCTGCTGCGCGAGCGCGTAATCCTCGGCGAACGTCGCGTCGTGCCCGTGCTTGTGGCCGCCGCCGTACGCGCCGGCTTCCGGCTGGAACGGTGCAAGGGTCTCCTCGACCTGCGTGCCGAGCCGGCGCAGCATGTCCGCGAGCACCGGGTCGGCTTCGAGCTTCAGGTAGCCGTCGCCGATCTCGACCGGCGTGTGGCGGTTGCCGAGGTGGTACGCGGCGCGCATCAGCGTGAGCGGATCGGCCGCGCGCACGCGCAGCACGGTCTCGGGTGCCGCGGCAATGCGCACGAGTGCGCCGTCGTCGGCGACGAGCACGTCGCCGTCGCGCAGGATCGTGCCGCGCGGCAGCAGGACCGCGACGTCCTCGCCGGTGTCGAGCGTCGCCGCGAGGCGGCTCTTGCAGCGGGCGTCGTAGGCGAGCGTGAGCGTCGGTGCGCGCGCGACCAGCGACGCGGCGAGTTTCACGTTCGGGGCAATGCGTTTGTCGAGAGTGCGCATGAATCGAAAACCGGCAATCAGGTCAGAACAGGAAATAGCGCTGCGCCATCGGCAGCACCGTGGCCGGCTCGCAGGTGAGCAACTGGCCGTCGGCGATCACGTCGTAGGTTTCGGGGTCGACGCTGATCGACGGGCGCCACGCGTTGTGGATCATGTCGGCCTTCGTCACGTTGCGGCAGTTGCGCACCGGCACGATCCGCTTCGCGAGCCCGTAGCGTTCCGCGATGCCCGCATCGGCGGCCATCTGTGACACGAAGGTCAGCGACGTGCGCGCGAGCGCGCCGCCGCGGGTGGCGAACATCTCGCGATAGTGGACCGGCTGCGGCGTGGGGATCGACGCGTTCGGGTCGCCCATCTGCGCCATCGCGATCATCCCGCCCTTCAGGATCATCGACGGCTTGATCCCGAAGAATGCCGGTTCCCACAGCACGAGGTCGGCCCACTTGCCCGGCTCGATCGAGCCGACTTCGTGCGCGATGCCGTGCGTGAGCGCCGGGTTGATCGTGTATTTCGCGACGTAGCGCTTCGCGCGGAAGTTGTCGTTGCGCACGCTGTCCTCGGGCAGCGCGCCGCGCTGCACCTTCATCTTGTGCGCGGTTTGCCAGGTGCGGATGATCACTTCGCCGACGCGGCCCATCGCCTGCGAATCGGATGACAGCATCGACAGCGCGCCGAGATCGTGCAGGATGTCCTCCGCCGCGATCGTCTCGCGGCGGATCCGCGATTCGGCGAACGCGAGATCCTCGGCGATCGACGGATCGAGGTGATGGCACACCATCAGCATGTCGAGATGCTCGTCGAGCGTGTTGATCGTGTACGGGCGGGTCGGGTTGGTCGACGACGGCAGCACGTTCGACTCGCCGCACACCTTCAGGATGTCGGGCGCATGGCCGCCGCCCGCGCCTTCGGTGTGGTACGTGTGGATCGTGCGGCCCTTGAACGCGGCGACCGTCGATTCGACGAAGCCGCCTTCGTTCAGCGTGTCGGTATGGATCGCGACCTGCGTGTCGGTATCGTCGGCGACGGAAAGACAGTTGTCGATCGCCGCGGGCGTCGTGCCCCAGTCTTCGTGCAGCTTCAGCCCGATCGCGCCGGCCGCGATCTGCTCGACGAGCGGCTGCGGCAGGCTCGCATTGCCCTTGCCGAGAAAGCCGAGGTTGATCGGCCAGCCGTCGGCAGCCTGCAGCATCCGCTCCATGTGCCACGGGCCCGGCGTGCAGGTCGTCGCGTTGGTGCCGGTGGCCGGCCCCGTGCCGCCGCCGAGCATCGTCGTGACGCCCGATGCGAGCGCCTCGTCGATCTGCTGCGGGCTGATGAAGTGGATGTGCGTGTCGATACCGCCGGCCGTGACGATCAGCCCTTCGCCGGCGATCACTTCGGTCGCGGCGCCGATCGCGATCGTCACGCCCGGCTGGATGTCCGGGTTGCCGGCCTTGCCGATCGCGGCGATGCGGCCGTGCTTGATCGCGATGTCGGCCTTCACGATGCCCCAGTGATCGAGGATCACCGCGTTCGTGATGATCGTGTCGGGCACGTCGGCGGCCACGCGCTGCGACTGGCCCATCCCGTCGCGGATCACTTTCCCGCCGCCGAATTTCACTTCCTCGCCATAGGTCGTGAAGTCGCGTTCGATTTCGATCAGCAGCTCGGTATCGGCGAGCCGGACGCGGTCGCCCGTCGTCGGCCCGAACATTTCCGCGTACGCGCGGCGGCTCAAGCGTAGTGTCATGTTGCTGTTCCTGAAGAGTGGGGCGCGGCTTACAGCGGCCCCATCACCTTGCCCTGAAAACCGTAGACGGCGCGATCGCCCGCGAGCGCGACCAGCTCGACGGTGCGCGTCTGGCCCGGCTCGAAGCGCACGGCGGTGCCGGCCGCGATGTTCAGGCGAAAGCCGCGTGCGGCCGCACGATCGAACGACAATGCGTCGTTGACTTCGAAGAAGTGGTAGTGCGAGCCGACCTGCACCGGGCGGTCGCCGGTGTTCGCGACGACGAGCGTCAGCGTCGCGCGGCCCGCGTTCAGTTCGTGTTCGCCGTCGTCGGTGAGGATTTCGCCGGGGATCATGCGGGCCTCACGGAATCGGGTGATGGACGGTCACGAGCTTCGTGCCGTCGGGGAAGGTCGCCTCGACCTGGATGTCGGGAATCATCTCCGGCACGCCGTCCATCACGTCGTCGCGCGTGAGCAGCGTCGTGCCGTAATGCATCACTTCGGCGACCGTCTTGCCGTCGCGCGCGGCTTCCATCAGCGCGGCGGTGATGAAGGCGACCGCCTCCGGATAGTTGAGCTTCAGGCCGCGTGCGCGACGGCGCTCGGCCAGCAGCGCCGCCGTGAAGATCAGCAGCTTGTCCTTCTCGCGGGGAGTCAGTTTCATGAAGGCAAACGTTCAGGAAAACGTAATTTTTATCGGTGCGCGTACAACCGTGCGAACGCGCGGGTCATCGTAGCACCGCGCTGTTTTGCGTGCGTCGTGTATCGGTTATGTAAGGAGCAAGGGGCGTGCCATGTGCATGGAGCGCCGTGCGATGCGCGCTCGTGGTGCGCGATGCATGGGCAGCGTGCAGCGCCCGCCGCGACGTTGCGCCGAAACGGTGCGTGGCGTGACGGCGCTCAGGTTTGCCAGAGGCGCAACGGCCGTGCGTCGACGCCGTGCACGATCGGCCGCAAATGCAGCCAGCAGTCGGTGAAGTGGCGTTGCAGCGCTTCCATCGACGTCGACAGCGCACGGACCAGCACGACGCCCGGCGTCACGCAGGTCGCGCCCGCGCGCAGCGTGGCATCGAACTGCATCCGCGCGGCGAGCGATTCGGCGAGCGCGGCGTCGCACGCGGCGCCGGCGGCCCACAGCGTGCCGTACGCGGGAAAGCCGGCGAGACCCTGCAGCGCACCGCGCAGCGGGTCGTGCGCATCGAGCAGCGCGCGTTCGGTCCACAGCGGCCGGCCGTCGGCATCGACGAGTGCCGAGGTCGACGCGATGCGGCCCGCCGACCAGGTTTCGCCGGCCGCCTGCCGGCCGAGCTGCGACGCGTCCCAGCCGATCGCACTGGCGCCTGCGCCGAGCTTGACCGTGAAGTCGAGCGACGCGTGCGCCGCGTCGAAGAACAGGTTGTTCTGCGGCAGCCAGTCGAGCTTCGCGTGTTCGCCGACCGTGATGCCGATGCGCTGCGTCGCGTCCATCCCGTTCGACTTGTACCACTTGGTCGCGCCGGGCGTCGTCAGCACCGCGTGCGTGCCGTCGCCGAGCGCGATGTCGATGTCGAGCCGGTCGCCGCCCGCGACGCCGCCCGGCGGATGGACGATCACCGCGTGGCAGATCGCGTCGCCTTCCGGATACAACGGCCGCTGCACGCGCAGCGGGCCGTCGTGCAGCCGGTGCGCGAGCGTCGTGCGCGCGCCGTGCCGCTCGAAGCCGAGTTCGAGACGGCCGCGCCACGACTTGGCGACGGCGGGGCGGGACAGCGGGGCGTGGGAATCGGGGGCGGACATCGGCGGGAAGCAGGGGACGGGCGCGGGGAACGAGGATGCTACCGCAACAATATACGCTTCGGTGCCCGCGTTGCAGGACGCGGCAACGCCGGTCTCGCGCCGTGCCGCACATCGCCGGCGTGCGCCTGACATGCGCGATTCGGCGACGCTCCGGATCGATAGCCGGAAGCGACGCCGCCCCGGGGCCACCTCTCCCGCTATACCGCGATCAGCTCGCGCACGCCGTTCGCTTCCATGTCCTGCGCGTCGCCGCCCGCGACGATCTCGCCGCGGCTCATCACCCAGTAGCGGTCGGCGATCGATTGGGCGAAGTCGTAATACTGCTCGACGAGCAGCACGGTCATCCTCGATTCGTCGACGAGCTGGCGCAGCGTGCGGCCGATGTCCTGGATGATCGACGGCTGGATGCCTTCGGTCGGCTCGTCGAGGATCAGCAGCTGCGGCTCGCTCATCAGCGCGCGGCCGATCGCGAGCTGCTGCTGCTGGCCGCCCGACAGGTCGCCGCCGCGCCGCGCACGCATGTCCTTCAACACCGGGAACAGGTCATAGATGCGGTCGGGCACTTTCGAAGGTGCCTTGCGGCTCGCGGCGCCGACGAGCAGGTTTTCCTCGACGGTGAGTCGCGGAAAGATATCGCGGCCCTGCGGCACGTACGCGAGCCCGGCCGCGACGCGCGCATAGGGCGGCATCGCGCCGAGCGCCGTGCCGCGCCACGACACGCTGCCGCTCTTTGCCGCGACGACACCCATCAGGCAGCGCAGCAACGTGCTCTTGCCGACGCCGTTGCGGCCGAGCAGCACGGTGAGCTTGCCGTCGTCGGCGGCGAGGCTCACGTTGCGCAGGATATGGCTGCCGCCGTAGTACTGGTTCAGTGCATCGATCTTCAGCATCGCATCATCGTCCAAGATAAGACTCGATCACCGCGTCGTCGCGCTTGACCTGGTCGAGCGTGCCTTGCGCGAGCACCGCGCCTTCGGCCATCACCGTCACGCGGCCCGTGTCGCCTGCGAGCGCCGCGACGAATTCCATGTCGTGTTCGACGACCATCATCGAGCAGGTGCCGCGCAACGTGTTCAGCAGTTCGGCGAGTTCCATCGTCTCGTGATCGGTCATCCCGGCCGCCGGCTCGTCGAGCAGCAGCAGCGCGGGGCGCTGCATCAGCAGCATGCCGATCTCGAGCCGCTGCTTCTGCCCGTGCGACAGCTCGCCGGCCGCGCGGAAGGCGTGGCTTTCGAGGCCGATCAGCGCGAGGGTCTCCTCGATCTTCGCCTGCGCGGCACGGTCGAGCCGCGCGCGCAGCGATGCGAGCCAGCCCTTGTCGGTCTGCATTGCCAGCTCGAGGTTCTCCCACACCGGATGCTGTTCGAACACCGTCGGCTTCTGGAACTTGCGGCCGATGCCCGCGCGCGCGATCTCGGGCTCGCTCATCCGCGCGAGGTCGAGCGTCTGGCCGAGAAACACCTTGCCCGCGTCGGGACGCGTCTTGCCGGTGATCACGTCCATCATCGTGGTCTTGCCCGCACCGTTCGGGCCGATCACGCAGCGCAGCTCGCCCGCGTCGATCGCGAGCGACAGCTTCTTCAGCGCGCGGAAGCCGTCGAAGCTCACCTCGATATCCTCGAGATAGAGGATCGTGCCGTGCGACGTGTCGATGCCGGGCGGCATCACGCGCCCCATCGATGCGGTGCCGCTGACGACCAGCCCTTCGTCCTCGGGCGGCGGCGTGAATTGGTAGAGGGCCGTTCCGTTCATGCGCGTTTCCCCTTCGCGAGCACGGTTTCGACGAGGCCCATGATCCCGCGCGGCAGCAGCAGCGGCACGAGCACGAAGATCAGGCCGAGGAAGAACAGCCAGTATTCGGCGAAGTACGCGGTAAAGAAGCTCTTCGCCCCGTTCACCGCGAACGCGCCGACGATCGGCCCGATCAGCGTGCCGCGCCCGCCCACCGCGACCCAGATCGCCATCTCGATCGAGTTGCCGGGCGACATCTCGCCGGGGTTGATGATGCCGACCTGCGGCACGTACAGCGCGCCCGCGATGCCGCACAGCACGGCCGACACGGTCCACACGAACAGCTTGTACGCGAGCGGGCTGTAGCCGAGGAACATCAGCCGCGTCTCGCCGTCGCGCACCGCGGTGACGACGCGCCCGAGCTTGCTCGTGACGATCGCACGCGCGGCGATGAACGCGAGCACCAGCGTCGCGAACGTCAGCAGCAACAGCACCGTGCGCGTGCCGGGCGACGTGATCGCGAAACCGGCGATGCGCTTGAAGTCGGTGAAGCCGTTGTTGCCGCCGAAGCCCGTCTCGTTGCGATAGAACAGCAGCATCGCGGCGAACGTCAATGCCTGCGTGATGATCGACAGGTACACGCCCTTCACGCGCGAGCGGAACGTGAAGAAGCCGAATACCCACGCAAGCACGGCCGGCACGAGCACGACGAGCGCGAGCGCCCACGCGAGATGCTGCGTGCCGCTCCAGTACCACGGCAGCTGGTGCCAGTCGAGAAACACCATGAAGTCGGGCAGGTCGCTGCCGTACTTGCCGTCGCGGCCGATCTCGCGCATCAGGTACATGCCGATCGCGTAGCCGCCGAGCGCGAAGAACAGCCCGTGGCCGAGGCTCAGGATCCCGCAGTAGCCCCAGACGAGATCGAGCGCGAGCGCGGCGATCGCATAGCACATCAGCTTGCCGGTGAGCGTCATCGCGTACGCGGACAGGTGGAACGCGCTCGATTCGGGCGCGACGAGCGCGGCGAGCGGTACGCCAATGCCGATCGCGATGCACAGCGCGATCAGCGCGAGCCACGCGCGCCGCGACAGCAGCGCGGGGCGGGGCGGCAGGCCGAGCGCGAAGCGCTCTTCCGCGCGTGCGGCGGCAGCCGCCTTCGGCGCATCGGCGGCCGGGTTCGACAACGAGTGGGTGAATGAAGTCACGTCAAGCCTCCGCACTGCGGCCCTTCGGGGCGAACATGCCCTGCGGACGTTTCTGGATGAACAGCACGATCATTACGAGCACCGCGATCTTCGCGAGCACGGCGCCCCAGAACGGCTCGATCGCCTTGCTCGCGAGGCCGAGCCCGAAGCCGCCGAGCACGGTGCCGGCGATCTGCCCGACCCCGCCGAGCACGACCGCCATGAACGAATCGATGATGTAGTTCTGGCCGAGATCGGGGCCCACGTTACCGATCTGCGACAGCGCGCAGCCGCCGAGGCCCGCGATGCCCGCGCCGAACGCGAACGCATACGCATCGACGCGGGCGGTCTTCACGCCGACGCACGCGGCCATCCGGCGGTTCTGCGTGACGGCGCGCACGAACAGGCCGAGCCGCGTCTTCGTCAGCACGGCCCACGCGACAAACACCACCGCGAGCGCGAAGGCGAGGATCGCGAGCCGGTTGTACGGCAGGATCAGGTTCTGCATCACGGTCACGCCGCCGCTCATCCACGACGGGTTCACGACCTGCACGTTCTGCGCGCCGAACAGCATCCGCGTCGCCTGGATCAGGATCAGGCTCACGCCGAAGGTCGCGAGCAGCGTTTCGAGCGGGCGGCCGTACAGGTGTCGCAGCACGAGCCGTTCGAGCACGATGCCGACGAGCGCGGCCGTCGCGAACGACACCGGTACCGCGACGAGCGGATACCAGTCGAACGCGCCGGGCGCGTAGCGCTGGATCAGCGTCTGCACGACATAGGTTGCGTACGCACCGATCATCAGGAACTCGCCGTGCGCCATGTTGATCACGCCGATCAGCCCGTATGTAATCGCGAGGCCGAGTGCGGCGAGCAGCAGCACGCTGCCGAGCGACACGCCGGCGAACAGCGTGCCGGCAATCTCGCCGCGGCGCTGCAATGCGTGCAGCGCATCGAGACCTTGCTGCGCGGCGTCGCGCACGCGGGCGTCGGGCTCCGCGTAGCTGCCGTCGGCGTTCTTCGCGACGAGCGGGCGCAACTGCTCGATCATGTCGAGGTCCTGCCGCGCGGCCACCACCTGCACGGCGTCGAGGCGCTTCGCCGGATCGGCGTCGTGCAGCGCGGCGATCGCCCACAGTGCGTCCAGGCGGCGCTTCAGCGCGGGATCGGTTTCCTTTGCACGCGCGCGGTCGATCATCGGCTTGAGCGCTGGGTCGGGCGATTTCAGCAATGCATCGATCGCGTCGCGGCGCGCGGCAACGTCGGGCGACGCGAGCGCGAGCCCCGACAGCGCGCCCGCGATCTTCGTGCGCAGCAGGTTGTTCAGCATCACCGGCTGCGCGTCGCCTGCCGGCGTCGCGGCCTGCGAGAGCGCGTCGTGCGCGGTGTCGCCGGTCTGGATCAGCAGGTGGCCGTCACCGGTCGCGAGTGCGTCGCCGGTCGACAGTGCATTGAGCAGCGCGACGGCGCGCGGATCGGGATCGGCGGCGAGCCGTTCGATCGCGGCCGTCTTCGCGTCGAAGTCGTCGCCGGCGAGCGCGGCGGTATCGGTGGCCGTCAGCGCGAACGCGGCGCGCGGCAGCCCGCCCGCGAGGGCGGCGCACGCGACGATCGCGACGGCGGCTCGGCGAAAGCGTGTAGGCATCGGGAAATCCTGTCGGGCGTGGGGAAGCGGATGCAGGTGGCGATGCGCGTGCATCGGCACCTGCAAGCGAGCGGGGCATCGCGCCGGTGCGCGACGCCCCGCGTCACGTCAGGCCAGCGCCGCGCGCTGCCGGCGCAGGAAGGCCGGGATCGACGTGACGATGTCCGGCTTGCCCTGGTTGCCCGCGATGAACGGGCTCCACGGCTGCGCGCGCACCGCGGTCTTGGTCTTCCACACGACGTTGAACTGCCCGTCGCCGCGAATTTCGCCGATCATCACCGGCTTGTGCAGGTGATGGTTGCCGTCCATCGCGAGCGTGAAGCCCGACGGCGCGGCGACGGTCTGGCCGATCATCGCGACGCGCACCTTGTCGACGTCGGTGCTCTTCGCCTTCTCGACGGCCTGCTTCCACATGTGGATGCCGACGTAGGTTGCTTCCATCGGGTCGTTGGTCACGCGCTTCGCGCCGCCCGGCAGGTTGTTCGCCTTCACCCACGCGGCGAACTGGTCCTTGAACTTCGTGTTGGTCGGGTTCTTCACCGACATGAAGTAATTCCACGCGGCGAGGTGACCGACGAGCGGCTTCGTATCGATCCCGCGCAGCTCTTCTTCGCCCACCGAGAACGCGACGACCGGCACGTCGGTTGCCTTGATCCCCTGGTTGCCGAGCTCCTTGTAGAACGGCACGTTCGAGTCGCCGTTGATCGTCGAGATCACGGTCGTCTTGCCGCCTTGCGAGAAGTTCTTGATGTTCGCGACGATGGTCTGGTAGTCGCTGTGGCCGAACGGTGTGTAGACCTCCTGAATGTCGGCGTCCTTCACGCCCTTCGATTTCAGGAACGCGCGCAGGATCTTGTTGGTCGTGCGCGGATACACGTAGTCGGTGCCGAGCAGGAAGAAGCGCTTCGCGCCGCCGCCTTCCGCGCTCATCAGGTACTCGACGGCCGGGATCGCCTGCTGGTTCGGCGCTGCCCCTGTGTAGAACACGTTGCGCGACATTTCCTCGCCTTCATACTGCACCGGGTAGTAGAGCAGCCCGTTCAGTTCCTCGAACACCGGCAGCACCGACTTGCGCGACACCGACGTCCAGCAGCCGAACACGCAGGCGACCTTGTCCTGCGTGAGCAGCTGGCGAGCCTTCTCGGCGAACAGCGGCCAGTTCGACGCGGGATCGACCACCACGGGCTCGAGCTTGCGGCCCATCACGCCGCCGCTCTTGTTGATGTCGGCGATCGTCATCAGCGCGGTGTCCTTCAGCGACGTCTCCGAGATCGCCATCGTGCCCGACAGCGAGTGCAGGATGCCGACCTTGATCGGGCCGGTGCCCGCATCGGCCGCGTGTACGAACGGGCTCTTGCCCGCGAGCGCGAGTGCGCCGGCCATCGAACCGAACTTCAACAGACTGCGACGTTTCATCGGGATCCCCTTGTCGTGTTGGAAATGCGTGCGCCGTGAAGGCGTCGGCCAACGGGTAACGCAAGGCATGTGCCAGTCGTGCGGATGCACGTCCGGCGTGCCTGCGCGGGGCGGTGCGGGGCGTCGGGACGGTGCGCATGACGCGTCGTGCAGCATGCGCGGTCCGTCGCGGTGCAGGCTCACGGGCGCAAATGGTGCACGGTCGGGGTGCCCCGTTCAGGTGCCCGCACCTGCACGCGGTACGGGAACCGTCGTGCACCACGACTTCACACCGCGCAAGCAGGGCACGGGCGCAGCACGGTGCAGCCGTCGGTCAGCGACGACGACGCTGAAGTGATTGACCGGAGCGGAAAAGAGAAACGGGCACGCGATGCGTGCCCGTTCGGGGAATCAGTGCGGCCGGCGGCAGTGTGCCGATCGGCGAGGCGGTGCGCGATGCGCCACCGGCAGGATCAGTAACGCGGTACGGACGGATCGACGTCGCGCGACCACGCGTCGATCCCGCCTTGCAGGTTGTACAGCTTCGTGAAGCCGCGCGATTCGAGGAACATCGCGACCTGTGCGCTGCGCATCCCGTGATGGCACACGCAGACGATTTCCGCTTCGTCGTCGAGCTCTTCGCTGCGTGCGGGAATCTGCTGCATCGGGATCGACACGCTGCCGGCGATGTGCGCGGTCGCGATTTCCCACGGTTCGCGCACGTCGAGCACGACCGGCGCGGGGCGCGCCTTGTCGCCGAGCCATTCCGCGAGCATCGCGGCCGTCAGGATCTGCATGGTGGCTCCGCTGCTCAGAACTTGAAGCGCGACGGCTCGATCGCGTTGACGAGGTGGTCGATGTAGGTTTCGAACACGTCGGCGACGCGGTACTGCTTGTCGTCGATGCGCGTGATGATCTGCGCCTTCATCACCGGACGGCCGCCGACGAATGCCGCGAGGCGGCCGCCGACCTTCAGTTGTTCGAGCATTTCCTGCGGCACGACGGGCAGGCCGCCCGCGACGCAGATCACGTCATACGGCGCCTTGCCGGCCCAGCCGCGCGAACCGTCGCCGAGGACGACTTCCGCGTTGGTCACGCCGTCGTTGCGCAGGTTGTCTTCCGCGAACTTCGCGTTGGTCGGATCGATCTCGACGGCCGTCACGTGCTGTGCGCGGTGCGCGAACAGTGCGGCCAGGTAACCCGAGCCGGCGCCGACGATGAGCACGTTCTCGTGCTTCTTGACCGTCAGCTCCTGCAGCACGCGCGCTTCGACGCGCGGGAACAGCATCTTGCTGTTGCCGCCGGGCAGCGGCAGTTCGAGGTCGACGAACGCGAGATCGCGGTATTCGGCCGGAACGTAGTTTTCACGCTTGACGATCGACAGCAGGCCCAGGACGTCGAGATCCAGCACGTCCCACGGCCGGATCTGTTGTTCGATCATGTTGAAACGCGCGTTTTCGATATTCATGGTGTGGTCACGCAGCCTGGTCGGCCATCAGCGGGGATAGAGAAACTTCGTGATTGTACCAAACGGGGCGGCCGCGAAGCCTTCAGGCGGCCTGCAACAGACCTTTACCCCTTGCTCTTCTTGATCTGCGCCTCGAACGCGAGGTCGAGCTTGCTCGCCTTGCGCGGTTTTTTGGGGCCGAATTCGTCGACGAACTTGACGAACTCGTCGAGCGGCAGCGGCTCGCAGCGCTTCTCGGCGGTGCCGCCGGAGCGGTCGACGAGATAGAACAGGCCGCCCGCCATCGCGACGGCCGCGAATTGCGGGTTGCCGGAGCGGGTCTTCAGGCGTTCGACCGCGTGGGTCGCTTTGGTGGTGCGCATCGTGCGGATTCTGGCGGAGCGTAAGCCCCACACTGTATCAAACCGGCCGCCCGTGTGCGGCCGGCCGGGCACGCCGGGCTCAGACCGTGCGCGAGTAGCGCTGCTGCGGCGTCTGGCCGAGATACGCGTCGAACGCCATCGCGATGTTGCGCACGACCATCCGGCCGGCCGGATGGATCGTCAGTCGGTCGGCCGCGATCGTCAGCAGCCCGTCGCGCTCGAACGGGCGCAGCGCGTCGAGTTCGCGCGCGAAATGGTCGGCGAAGCGGATGCCGTGCGCGGCCTCGACATGCGAGAACGGCAGGTCGAGGTTGCACATCAGTTGCGTGATCACGTCGCGGCGCAGCCGGTCGTCGGGCGTGAGCCGCACGCCGCGCGCGATCGGCAGCCGGCCCGCGTCGAGCGCGGCGCCGTAGGCGGGCAGGTCTTTCGCGTTCTGCGCGTAGACGTCGCCGACCTTGCCGATCGACGACACGCCGAATCCGACGAGATCGGTATCCGCGCGCGTGCTGTAGCCCTGGAAATTGCGTTGCAGCGTGCCGTTCTGCTGCGCACGCACGAGCTCGTCGGACGGCCGCGCGAAGTGGTCCATCCCGATGTACACGTAGCCGGCCGACGTCAGCATGTCGATCGCGAGGCCGAGCAGCGCGATGCGCGTTTCCGGCGGCGGCAGCGCCGCGTCGTCGATCTGACGCTGCATCTTGAACAGGTGTGGCATGTGCGCGTAGCCGAACACCGACAGCCGGTCGGGCGCGAGTTCGATGATCGTTTCCAGCGTGCGCGCGAAGACGGAGACGGTCTGGTGCGGCAGCCCGTAGATCAGGTCGACGCTCACCGAATGAAAGCCCGTCGTGCGTGCGGCCGAGAGCAGGTCGGCCGTCATCGCAAGCGGCTGGATGCGGTTGATCGCCTGCTGCACGACCGGGTCGAAATCCTGCACGCCGAGGCTCAGCCGGTTGAAGCCGATGGTGCGCAGGTGGACGAGCGTCGCGGGCGTGACCGTGCGCGGGTCGATCTCGATCGAGAATTCGGCGTCGGCATCCGGCGCGAGCGCGAAGTGCTCGCGGGTGGCCGCCATCAGCTCGGCCGTTTCGTCGTCGGACAGGAAGGTGGGCGTGCCGCCGCCCCAGTGCAACTGCGTGACCGGGCGCGCGGGATCGAACAGCGTGGCTTGCAGTGCCATCTCGCGCTTGAGTTGATCGAGATACGGGCGCGCGCGGCGGTGGTTGTTGGTCGCGATCTTGTTGCAGCCGCAGTAGAAGCACGCGGTGTTGCAGAACGGGATGTGGAAGTACAGCGACAGTTCGCTCGACGACGCGCCGGGGTCGCTTGCCGCGCGCACATAGTCGGCCGGGTCGAAATCGTCGCGGAACTGCAGCGCGGTGGGGTACGACGTATAGCGCGGCCCGTTCGCGCCGTATTTCGCGAGCAAATCGGGACGGAACAGTGTGTCGGCAGAACCGGAACGCATGACAACCTCGCGCTTTTTAGATGCTTTCGAGTATATAAACGCGCGATTGAGCCGCATTGTGTAATAACGTCGCAGCCGGCGATGGCACAATGCGGGGTGGGGCTGCGCGGCACCGCGTCCGGTTGCCGCACCGTTTTTTGTTGTTCGTCCGAGAGAGCCGAGTGTCCGTCGAATTGCCTGTCCGCCCGGCGTCAGCCGTCCCGCCGCCGCATGCGTGCCGCGAGGGCTGCGGCGCGTGCTGCATCGCGCCGTCGATTTCCAGCCCGATTCCGGGCATGCCCGACGGCAAGCCGGCCGGCGTGCGCTGCGTGCAGCTCGGCGACGACCTGCGCTGCCGGATCTTCGGCCGCCCCGAGCGGCCCGCGTGCTGTTCCGGATTGCAGCCGGCCGAGGACATGTGCGGCGCGTCGCGCGACGACGCGCTCGCGTGGCTCACGCGTCTCGAGGCCGCGACGCGGCCGTCGCAACCAGGAGAGTGTTCAGCATGACCGCACCTTGCGCGCCCGGCCGGCGCCGTTTTCTTGCCGCAACCCTCGGCGCCATCGGCGTGACGCTCTCGCTTGCCGCGTGCGCGTCGACGTTCCCGTTCATCCCCGATCACTACACGTTCTCGCGCGGTGACGTGCAGAAAGCCGTCGCGCGCAAGTTCCCGTACCAGAAGACGGTCGCGCAGGTGGTCGACGTGTCGCTCGCGAACCCGGCCGTCAACCTGCTGCCCGACCAGAATCGCGTGGCCGTGCAGCTCGACGCGCATTTCGTGAGCCCGTTCCTGCGCGCGCCTGTCAGCGGCAAGTTCACCGTGTCGGGTCAGCTGGCTTACGACGCGCCGAGCCGCTCGGTCGTGCTGAAGTCGCCGGCCGTCGACAGCCTCGCGCTCGACGGCGACGCGCAGATGTACGCGCAGCAGGTCGGCGCGGCCGCCGGCCTGCTTGCGACGCAGTTGCTGACCAACTATCCGATCTACACGTTCAAGCCCGAACAACTGCAATTTGCCGGGGTGAACTACGAACCCGGTACAATTACGATTCTTACAAACGGCATACGCGTGGCGATCGTCGAAAAATGACGACGTACCGCGCGCGGCCGGCGGGGGGCCGCGCATAGCAGGGTGGCCCTTTCTTTCGACCTTTTCGGAGTTGGGCCACGGATGGACTGGATCCTGATCTGCAAGGCATTGATCCTCGGCGTCGTCGAGGGGCTGACGGAATTCCTGCCGGTGTCGAGCACCGGTCACCTGATCGTCGCGGGCAGCTTCCTGAACTTCAACGATGCGCACGCGAAGACATTCGACGTCGTGATCCAGTTCGGCGCGATTCTCGCGGTGTGCTGGGAATACCGGCAGCGGATCGTGTCGATCGTGTCCGGGCTGCCGAGCCGGCCCGACGCGCGGCGCTTCACGCTGAACGTCGTGATCGCGACGATTCCCGCCATCGCGCTCGGCCTCCTGTTCGAGAAGAAGATCAAGGCCGTGCTGTTCTCACCGGTGCCCGTCGCGTTCGCGCTCGTCGTGGGCGGCGCGATCATCCTGTGGGCCGAGGCGCGGCAGCGCGAGCGCAGCGAGCCGCCGCGCGTGATGTCGGTCGACGAACTGACACCGCTCGACGCGTTCAAGGTCGGCATTGCGCAGTGCTTCGCGCTGATTCCCGGCATGTCGCGCTCGGGTTCGACAATCATCGGCGGGATGCTGTTCGGCCTCGACCGCCGCGTGGCTACCGAATTCTCGTTCTTCCTCGCGATCCCGATCATCTTCGGCGCGACGCTCTACGAAACCGTCAAGGACTGGCAGGCGTTCACCGTCGATTCGCTCGGCCTGTTCGTGCTGGGGGCCGTCGCGGCGTTCATCAGCGCGTTCGTGTGTGTGCGCTGGCTGCTGCGCTACGTCGCGACGCACGATTTCACGGTGTTCGCGTGGTACCGGATCGCGTTCGGGCTGTTCGTGCTGCTGGTCGGGTACAGCGGCTGGCTGAACTGGGCGTGACGCGGTGTAGCGGCGCCACGCGTGCGTGAGCAGAAGGCTGCTCATCACGCGCGACGGACGCGGTATGCGCCACAACGTAAAAACGGCCCGATCGGCATTTGCCGGTCGGGCCGTTTTGCTTTGGCGACGCTCGCGCGAAGCCGGGTGCGGTCAGCTCGCGCGCTTGCGGAACACCAGGTCCCACACGCCGTGGCCGAGCCGCAGCCCGCGCCGTTCGAACTTCGTCACCGGGCGGTAGTCGGGGCGCGGCGCGTAGTCGGCGGCCGTGTTTTCGAGCGTCGGCTCCGCGCCGAGTACTTCGAGCATCTGTTCCGCGTAGTTCTGCCAGTCGGTCGCGCAGTGAATGTACGCGCCGGGCTTCAGGCGCGACGCGAGATGCGCGACGAGCGGCGGCTGGATCAGCCGGCGCTTGTGGTGACGCGCCTTGTGCCACGGGTCGGGGAAGAAGATGTGCACGCCGTCGAGGCTTTCCGGCGCGATCATGTGTTCGAGCACTTCGACCGCGTCGTGCTGGATGATGCGGATGTTCGACAGATCCTGCTCGCCGATCAGCTTCAGCAGCGCGCCGACGCCCGGCTCGTGCACCTCGACGCCGAGGAAGTCGTCGCCGGGGCGGTGCGCGGCGATTTCCGCGGTCGATGCGCCCATGCCGAAGCCGATCTCGAGGATGCGCGGCGCGTTGCGGCCGAACACCGCATTCCAGTCGGGCAACTCCGGCGCGTACGGCACCACGAAGCGCGGGCCGAGTTCGTCCATCGCGCGGCGCTGGCCGGTCGATACGCGGCCGGCGCGCGTCACGAAGCTGCGGATGCGGCGGTGGTGCAGCGGATTGACTGCGTCGGCGCCTTCGGCGGCTTCGTCGGGAATGGCGTCGTCGTGCGGCGGCAGGCCGGCTTCGTTCGGATCGTCGTGCATCATCGGTGACAGAGAAAGGCTCGGTGGCGGGCGAGGGCCCGTTGCGCGCAGCAGGGGCCGGGTGAACCGGCACATGGTACAAAAAAGCCGCCTTCGACGAGGCGGCTCATGCGCAGGCTGCGATGCAGCCGGAAAGTGGAGCGGGCGATGGGAATCGAACCCACGTCATCAGCTTGGGAAGCTGAGGTAATGGCCATTATACGACGCCCGCAGAACGAGTGATTGTACAAGGCAATCTGTAGCGGTGGCAAGTGCGGAAGTTTGGTCGCTGGCGTTGCTCGGCCACGGAGTGATGTCAGCGCTGGTAGTGGGGGCAGTTGAGAGCTGGTCGCTGAGCATTGACCACTTCTGTCGCCGGAGACACCGACTTTCATCGCGTTCGATCCGGAGTGTGTCGATTGGGCGGTGTATTGCTCAGCGGCCCTATTTCAGAGCGATGGCGCGAATCACGGTCGCCGCAACATTTGGATGGTTGAGCAATGCCGGGGCCGTGCGGATGTCACTATTTGAATAGATAGCTGTGTTACAAGCAATACCGAAACTGCGGGATCTGGTCGGTTTATCGAGATGGGTAGGCCGGCGTGATCACATCGTTTATCATCAACCTATCCTGTGATCCGAAACCTTTGCCTCGGTCGAACTGGAAGTGTTTCAATCCAAGAGCTGTACTTTTAGCGAAGAATTCCCTCGAACCCTCCCTCAGAAGCGGTCACCAAATGGCAAGCATCAAGCAAGACCTTACAAATCGCAACGAGAGCGTCGAACGTGTGTACGGATTTAATGCGGAAAGCAGATTTCTAGTAAATAGACGATATCAGCGAAAACTTGTCTGGTCCATAGATGAGAAGCGTGCGTTCATAGACTCCCTGCGCCAGGCGTTTCCCGTGCCGTTGATTTTGCTGGCAGATGTGGAGCATGAAGGGGAGGATCGTTTTGAAATTATCGACGGGATGCAACGACTCAATGCGATCGTTTCCTTTATAGAAGGGGAGTTCGATCTCGATGGAGCGTATTTTGATTTGCAGGCTATGGCGCAAACGAAGCTTCTCCTTGATGGGGAGAGGTTGATTCAAAAGACACCGATTCTTGATCGGGCAATCTGTGTCAAGATTGTTGGCTATAGCTTGCCACTCACAGTTTATCCGGCTACTGCTTATACGCAGATTGATGAGATCTTTCGTAGAATCAATGCTTACGGGAAGCATCTGTCGAGACAGGAGCTTCGTGTTGCTGGCGTCACGAACTCTTTCGCTCAACTGGTACGAAATCTTGCTGCACGGGTTAGAGGCGACGTGTCTGCAAGCGATAAGTTGTACTTGTCCTCAATGAAGCAAATAAGTATCACTAGTAAGGAATTGCCTTATGGCTTGAATGTCGATACGCTCTTCTGGGTCCAAAACAACATTCTCACTCGAGAATACATCCGTCAATCGCGAGATGAGGAGCTTATAGCGGATATGCTCGGCTATATTCTTCTAACGCCTAAAGTGTCTTCTAGTGCGGAAATTATCGATGAGTTTTTTGGCTATTCGCCAAATGGTGCGAAGCAGGCTCGAAAAGATGAAATTGAGGCGGCTGTTAATAAAGTTGGCAGCGATGTTCTCATTGCGCAATATATGACGGTTCATGACGTATTTCGCGATATTGTGAAGGCATCCAAAAAGCGATTTAATGAATTAATGTTCGCGGATGCGGGCTTGCGCGTGCCTCGCTATTTTCAAAGTGTGTTTTTGGCATTGTGGGAATTGATGGTTAATGAGCAGCTGATCATCAGGGATGTTAACAAGGCAGCCAAGGCGCTGGATGGCGCAGGTGAGAATATTTCAATCGGCGGGGGTGGTGGGCGGTTTAGTGCCGACGATCGAGAAAAGAACATTACGGTAGTAAAGGGGTTGCTTCAAAAATCCTTCTCCAAGAGGAAGCAAAACGATCCTGCGTTGTCGTCGTGGACAACGGAATTCGAAAATATTCTGATGCAGTCGTATACCGAGCAAACTCTCTATGATTTTAAGCAAGGATTCATGCTGCTGGATGGCTCTGCGAAATTCGATGAGCCTCTCTTTGAAAAAGTGTTCAAAACACTTGCGGCAATGGCCAATCAGGGGCCAGGGGCGGTTGGCTACGTAATTGTTGGAGTGGCTGACGACGCCAAAACGGCGGCGAGAATCAAGAATTTATATGGAGTAGGAGCAATAGAGTACCAGCGATTCTTGATCACAGGTATCGATCACGAAGCTGCTGGGCTCCCGAAGAAATTGGACTCCTATTTTCATGGAATAACGCAACGGCTCGCTGCAAGTCAGATGAGTGAGTGGGCACGTGCTCAGATAGCTCGAGACGTAAGACTGATTTCGTACTTTGGTCGATCCCTCGTAATCTTTAAAGTAGAGGCGGGCCATGAGCCGTGCGATTTTCAGGGTAGATACTACGAAAGACACGGAGCGAACATATCCGAGATTAAGCAGCCAGGTTACGCTGCGCTGTTTCGGCGTTTCTTGAGCGCGAAAGCTTAGTGTGATGGCGTCATTGGCAGTAAATCGATTGTTGCGTTTTGATAGGAATTTTTCTTCGGCAATCGTATTTGATCAATGGCGCGCCAGCTATCGCGGGTACGGGGAGTTGCTTTGAAATCGGCTGCATGATCTCAGTTGCCCAAAAGGCCGATCCGCTAGGCCGTGGACCTATGCGAAAGGAATCCAACCTCGCCCGGACTGTTGAGTTGTCGGCTGTGGTGTTAGTCTTGCCCCGTTTCTGTTGTTGTTCCGTAGCAAAGGCCTCCCATGGAAAGCTGGACGATCGGCATCCTTCTCGGCATGACCACGATCCTCGTGCACACCGCGGCGATGGTCGGCCTGGCGGTCGTCGCGCGCCGGCTTCGCGAAGCGCTCGACGTGCGCCGTGACGACATCCACGAACAACTGCGCAAGGTGACGGGCATCATCGCGCTGATCTGCATCGCGCTCGGGCTGCTGCATACGCTGGAGGCGATCGCGTGGGGCGCGACTTTCGTGCAGGTCGGTGCGATCGGTTCGTTCGGCGATGCGCTGTTCTTCTCGATCGACACGATGTCGACGCGCGGCGCGTCGGGCATCGTGCCCGCCGCGAACTGGCGGATGCTCGGCGCGATCGAATCGTCGTGCGGCGTGCTGCTGTTCGGGATGTCGACCGCGTTCATCTTTGCCGTGATCCAGGCCGACTTTTCCGCGATCACGCAGCGGCTGCAACGGGATCGTCCGCCTCGGTAGCGCACGCCTGCAACCCGCGGCGACAGCGCCTATGATGCAGCGGTTCGCCCACCGTTCCGGCCGCATCGCGACCCTCGTGCGCCAGCGCCTCGGCCGTCACCTTCGGAACCCCGACCATGCGCATCACCGCGATCCACGAACAAGCGATTCCCGTGTCCCGCTATGCCGATCCGGCGATCCCGTCCGGCGGCCTGACGACGAGCCTTGTCGCGGTCGTCACCGACGTCGTGCGCGACGGCCGCCCCGTGACGGGTTACGGCTACGCATCGGTCGGCCGATTCGCACAAGGCGGCCTGATCCGCGAACGGTTCGCACCGCGCCTGCTGGCCGCCGCCAACACGCTCGCCGACGAAGCCGGCACGAACCTCGATCCGTTCCGTGCATGGCGCGCGATGATGGCCGGCGAAAAGCCCGGCGGGCACGGCGAACGATGCGTCGCGGTCGGCACGCTCGACATGGCGATCTGGGATGCCGCCGCGAAGATCGCCGACCTGCCGCTCCATCGCTTTCTCGCCGACCGGCTCGAACGCACGGCCGCACCACGCGTGCGCGTCTATGCCGGCGGCGGCTACCGCTATCCGCATGACGATCTCGCGCGTCTGTCGGACGAGATGCGCCGCATCGTCGATCTGGGCTACACACACGCGAAGATCAAGATCGGCGGCGCGGATTTCGATCGGGACCGCAGGCGCATCGACGCGGCCGCCTCGCAATTGGCGGGCAGTTCGCATCTCGCGGTTGACGCGATGAACACGTACGACGCGACGACCGTTGACGCGGCCGCCGCGATGCTCGCGCCGTTCGATCTCTGGTGGTTCGAGGACATCTGCGATCCGCTCGACCTGCCGCTCCAGGCGGACATCGCGACGCGCTATGCACCGCCGATCGCAGCCGGCGAGGCACTGTTCTCGCTCGCGGAAGCGAAGCTGCTCGACCGCTACGGCGGCCTGCGCCCCGAGCGCGACGTGCTCGTGTTCGATCCGGTGCATGGCTACGGGCTGCCGGGCTATCTGCAGATCGTCGAGCACTTCGCATCGCGCGGCTGGCGGCGCGACGCGTTCTGGCCGCACGGCGGCCACCTGTTCTCGCTGCATGTCGTCGCGGCGCTCGGGCTCGGCGGCGCGGAAGTCAATCCGTTCTCGTTCCATCCGTTCAGCGGACTGGCCGATGGCGCAAGCGTCGACGCCGGATACGCACGCGTGCCGCAGGCACCGGGCATCGGCTTCGAGCTGCATGCCGGCGCGCACGACCTGTTTCGCACGTTATCGAGCCGCTGACGCCTGCAGCGCATCGATCGCGAAACGCACCGCGAAACCGAGCATCATCACCGCGACGAAGCAATCGAGCACGCGCCATGCCAGCGTACGGGCGAACCACGCGCGGCACGCGCGGGCGCCATACGCGAGGATCAGGAACCACGCGAGCGAAGCCGTCATCGCGCCGATCGCAAACGGCGCCCGTGCGGCAGGCGTGTGGCTCACGATCACGGTGCCGAGCAGCAGCACGGTGTCGATCCACGCATACGGATTCAGCAGTGAGACGGCAGCGGTCGCGAGTACCGTGCGTGAGCGCGTGGGTTCGCTGCCGGTGCGCGGACCGTCGACGTGCTCGGGTTGTCGTCGCCGGATCGCCGAGCGCAGCGCGAGCAGGCCATAGCCGGCGAGATACGCGATCCCGGCCCACAGCGCGGCCGACACCACGCCGGGATATCGCGACAGCAACGACGACAACCCGTGCGCGCCGAGCACGATCAGCAGCGCGTCGCTGCCTGCGCAGACGAGGGCGATGGAGAGCAGATGGGGGCTCGAGATCGAGCGCTTGATGACGAACGCGTCCTTGGGGCCGACGGACGTGAACAGTCCGGCGCCAAGCAGCAGGCCTTCGATGAAGGCAGAGGTGTCGAGCACGAGCGGGCCGACAACCTCTTAAGCTGAACCGGTGATGGTTAGGATGAACGAAACGTTAAGGGGCGTCCGGGGGCATTGTCAATGCCCCTCGGCGCCCGCGCGCAGGCAACCGGCGGCGATCACGATCAGTGCGTAGCCGCTTCGCCGAGGTTGAGCGCGACCAGCGCAACGACGGTCAGCGCGATGCCGGCGAGCTTCAGCGACGACACCGATTCGTCGAAGCAGACGATACCGATCACGGCCGTGGCCGCGGTGCTGGCGGCGGCCCAGCTTGCATACGCGAGCCCCAATTCGAGCCGTTTCGTCGCGAGCGCCATCAGCCAGACCGCGCAGGCATAACAGACGACGGTAAGCGCGGAGGGGAGTGGGCGGGAAAAGCCGGCCGAGAATTTCAGGCCGACGGAGCCGAGCACTTCGGCGAGGACACTGATGCCCAGCAGAAGCCAGGCAGACTGGAGCGGGGACACGAACGGCCTCCTTCCCCCGACGCTTATACCGAGCGGCGAGCAGAAGTGGCGGTGTCAGCGGTACCCCGGATGAACGGAGCTTAGTACGCGCGCCGTCGCGGCACAAGGCGTGCGGCGCGCCGGTCACGCACCGTCGGCCTGCCCGGCCGCCCACTCGGGCCGCTGCCCGAGCGCGTCGAACAGCCGGACGATCTCGGCTTTCACCTTCTGCACTGCGTTGCTGACGAGCGCCGTATCGTGCCAGCACAGCGACAGGTCGCGCGCGAACAGCCGGTGCGCGACCGTCGACAGCTTGAGCTTGCGCTCCTCGATCTCGACGTGCGCGGCCGTCCACGGCAGGATCGTCACGCCGAGCTGCGCCATCACGGCCGCGAACAGCAGCCCGGTCGAGCTTGCCTCGAAGCTGATTTCGTACGACAGCCCGGCCTCGCGCATCGCCCAGTCGACCCGGTTGCGGATCGTGTTCGGCGCACTCGGCAGCACGAGCGGCATCCGCGCGATCGCGTCGAGCGGCACGGGATCGTCCGGCACCTGGAAGCCGGGCCACGTGATCAGGTACAGCGTTTCCGTCAGCAGCCGGTGGATCGCGATGCCGCGCGTGTCGACCGCGTCGACGACGATCGCGAGATCGAGCCGCGCGCGTTCGAGCAGCGTGTCGAGGTCGGCGCTCGGCGCCTCGATCAGCTCCAGCATGATGCCCGGATAGCGGTCGCGCACCGCGCGGGCGAGCGGTATGGCCAGCACGCGCGCAGTACTCGACGGCATCCCGACCGTGACGCGGCCCTGCGGCGTGTCGGCGTCGCGGCGCAGCAGTTCGCGTGTGCCGTCGGCCTGGCGCAGCAGGTCGAGCGCGTGCTGATACAGCGTGCGGCCGGCGGCGGTCGGCGCGACACCGCGCACGCTGCGTTCGAGCAGCTGCATCCCGAGATCCTGTTCGAGATTGCGCATCTGCTGGCTCACTGCCGGCTGCGCGACATGCAGCGCCTCGCTCGCATGCGTGACGTTGCCGCATTCGACGACCTTCACGAAATAGCGCAACTGCCTCAAGTCCATCGCTGCCGCCTCCCGATTCAAGTCATAAGCCAATCCGATCGAGCAAGATGAATATCATATTTTTCTCCGATCGATGGTGTTTCTATACTCGTCTCACAAAAGAGCCAGCCTGCCGGCCATCCCGGACCGGACGCGGCAAAAGCGCCGGCCCCGCCGGCAAGGAGACGAAGATGTTCAAGGCGATCGACGCGCCGGCGGCCGGCACGAAGCCGCGGCGCACGCCGCTCACGCGCGAGCAGGTCAAGGGCTTCTGGGCCGTGTACGCGGGCTGGGTGCTCGACGGCGTGGATTCGGTGATCTACGCGCTCGTGCTGATTCCGGCGCTGACCGAACTGCTGCCGGCGTCCGGCATCGCGGCGACGCCCGCGAATCTCGGGATGTACGGCTCGATCCTGTTCGCGCTGTTCCTGATCGGCTGGGGGCTGTCGTTCATCTGGGGGCCGCTCGCCGACCGCTTCGGCCGTGTGCGCACGCTCGCCGCGAGCATCCTGATCTATTCGGTGTTTACCGGCGCGGCCGCGTTCGTGCACGACGTGTGGGCACTGGCCGCGTGCCGGCTGATCGCCGGGATCGGCGTCGGCGGCGAATGGGCGCTCGCGGGCACCTATGTTGCCGAGAGCTGGCCGGAAGACCGCCGCAAGATGGGCGCCGGCTACCTGCAGACGGGCTACTACTTCGGCTTCTTCATCGCGGCGTGCCTGAACTACACGATCGGCGCGACCTACGGCTGGCGCGCGATGTTCCTGTGCGGCCTCGCGCCCGCGCTGCTCGCGGTGTTCACCGTGATGCGCGTGAAGGAGCCCGGCCAGTGGCGCCGGCATGACGCACGCGACGGCGACGTGGCCGACGCACGACGCGCCCATCCGCTGCGTGAGATCTTCACGCCGGCCTTCCTGCGCCGCACGCTGACGAGCGCGAGCCTCGTCGGCGTCGCGATCGTCGGGCTGTGGGCCGGCTCCGTCTACGAGGCGAGTGCGGTCAGCACGCTGGCGGCGCGCGCGGGCATCGATCACATCGGCGCGATGCGGCTTGCATCGGTCGGCGCGGCGATCCTGTCGTGCGCGACGATCGCGGGCTGTCTCGTGGCGCCGTGGCTGTCCGAACGGCTCGGCCGGCGCGCGGCGCTCGGCGTGTATTTCGCGGGCATGGCCGCATCGATCGTGTTCGCGTTCGGCTGGGCGTTCTACCAGCCGAACGGGCTCGCGGCGTTCATGGTGTCGCTCGCGTTCCTCGGTTTCTTCGGCGGCAATTTCGCGATCTTCTCGTTGTGGCTGCCCGAGCAGTACCCGACGCGCGTGCGTGCCACCGCGTTCGCGTTCAACGCGTCGATCGGCCGCTTCATCGGTGCGGGCGTGAACTTCCTGCTCGGCGCCGCGATTCACGGTTACGGATCGCTCGGCGTGCCGGTCGCATGGACCGCGGCCGTATTCGGCCTCGGCATCCTGATCCTGCCGTTCGCGGTCGAAACGCGCCACCAGACGCTGCCCGAATGAGCGGCGCGCCGCCATCGTCTGAAAACACGCCACACCCAGTCATCAATATCAGGAGTCCGGAATGCAGGCATTACAAGGAATCAGGGTCGTCGATCTGAGTCGCGCGCTGTCGGGGCCGTTCTGCTCGATGGTGCTCGCCGATCTCGGCGCCGACGTGATCAAGGTCGAGTCGGGGCTGCACGGCGACATGAGCCGCGCATGGGGGCCGTTCGATCGCGGCGTGAGCACGTACTACCTGTCCTGCAACCGCAACAAGCGCGGCATCTGTGTGGATTTCCGGCAGCCCGCCGGCCTTGACGTCGTGCGCCGGCTGATCGCGCAGGCCGACGTCGTGATCGAGAATTTCAAGGCCGGCACGATGGACGCGATGGGGCTCGGCTACGCCGCGCTGAGCGCGCGCGATCCGCGGCTCGTGATGGGCAGCGTCACCGCGTTCGGCCCGCGCGGCCCGCTGCGCGACTGGCCGGGCTTCGACCAGATCGCGCAGGGCTATGCGGGGCTGATGAGCCTCACCGGTTTTCCCGATGGCGAACCGACCCGCACGGGTACCGCGATCGGCGATCTCAGCTCGGGGATGTGGGTCGCGACCGGCGTGATGGCCGCGCTGTTCGAGCGCGAGCGCACGGGGCGCGGCCAGCATGTCGGCACGTCGCTGCTCGAAAGCCTCGTTGCGCTGTTGAGCGTGCACGGCCAACGCTACCTGAGCCTCGGCGACGTGCCGCGCCGCACCGGCAATGCACATGCGGTGATCGCGCCGTACGGCGTGTTCGAGACGGCCGACGGGCCGCTCAACCTCGCACCGATCACGACCGACATGTGGCTGCGGCTGTGCCAGTTGCTGGACCTGCCCGAGCTGCCGAACGATCCGCGCTTCGCGACCAACGACGCGCGCGTCGCGCACCGCGACGAACTGAAGGCGTTGCTCGAAAGCCGGTTGCGCACGCGCGGCAAGCGCGAATGGACGCAGCGCTTCGTCGACGCCGGGCTGCCGGCCGGGCCGATCAACACGCTCGACGAAGTGTTCGACGATCCGCAGCTCGCGCATTGCGGGCTGGTCGAACCGGTCGCGCATCCGACGCTCGGCACGCTGCGCCAGGTCGTCACGCCGCTCGGCGGGATGGGCGACGAGGTGCCGGCGCCGCGCACGCGCCATGCGCCGCCGCTGCTCGGCGAGCATACGGTCGACGTGCTGCGCGAAGCGGGCTACGGCGACGACGCGATCGACGCGCTGCTGGCCGAGCGCGCGATCTTCCAGGCGGAAGCGGTGGCGGAGGCCGTGCAATGAGCGACACGACGAAACACGAAGGGGCGTCGAGCGTGACGGTCGACATGGCGGGTGAGCGGATCGCGCGCGTGCGGTTCGCGAATCCGGCGCGACGGCATGCGCTCGACGCGCCGTTGCTCGATGCGCTCGTCGCGCACCTCGATGCGCTGGCCGAACACCGTCCGCCACCCGTCGTGATCCTGTCGAACGACGGCAGCGGCGACGTGTGGAGCGCGGGGCACGACCTGCGCGAACTGGCCGACGATCGCGATCCGCTCGCGTACGGCAAGCCGCTCGAACGGGCGCTGCGGCGCGTGCGGACCTATCCGGGCGCGGTGATCGCGGCGGTATCGGGCTCGGCGTGGGGCGGGGCGGTCGATCTCGTGATGAGCTGCGATCTCGTCGTCGCGTCGCGCGGCGCGCGTTTCGCGATGACGCCCGCGAACATCGGCCTGCCGTATTCGACGAGCGGCCTGCTGCGCTTCTACGACAACCTGCCGATTCATGTGCTGAAGGAGATGTTCTTCTGCGCGCAGCCGCTCGATGCGGAGCGCGCCGCGCATCACGGGCTCGTGAACCGGCTGGCCGACGCGGGTGGGGTCGACGATGCGGCGCTCGACGTCGCGCGCACGATCGCGACGAAGGCGCCGCTCGCGGTGCACGCGGTGAAGGAGCAGTTGCGCGTGCTGCAGGACGCGCGGCCGTTGCCGGCCGACGCGTTCGAACGGATTGCCGAGCTGCGCCGGCAAGCGTGCGAAGGCGTGGATTTTGCCGAAGGGTTGCGCGCGTTCGCGGAGCGGCGCACGCCGGCGTTTCGCGGCGTCTAGGCGATGGGTTGTACGAGCCGGGCGAACAGGCGGCGAAAAGCGCGCGGACGTGCTCGCGCCGTTGCGCGGGTATCGGATGCTTTGTTCGCAGCCGCAGCCGCAGCCGCAGCCGCAGCCGCAGCCGCCACCGCCACCTTCGCCTTCGCCTTCGCGAGCGCGTCGCCGCGTTTCACATGCCGAGCGCGTGCACGCCGACGAGCAACAGCGCGCCCAACGCGATCAGCAGCAGCGCATGAACGCGCGTATACATCACGCAGAGCGTCGACGCGACCGCGATCGCGCGCGCAGCCCAGCCGCCGTCGAGCACCTGGAGCAGCACCCACACCGACGCGAGGATCATGCCGGCCGCGACCGGGCGCAGGCCGGCCTCGAGCGCGATCTGCCAGCGCGCACCCTGGTGCCGACGCCACAGATGCGCGACGCCGTAGATCAGGAACGCAGTCGGGCCGAACAGCGCGAGCGTCGCGATCACCGCGCCCCAGAAGCCGGCCACCTGCCAGCCGATCAGCGTTGCCAGCAGCGAGCCGGGGCCCGGCGCCATCCGCGCGATCGCGAAGTCGTTCACGAATTGCGTGGCGGTCATCCAGTGATGCACGTCGACCACCTGCCGCTGGATGTCGGCGATGATCGCCTGTCCGCCGCCGATCGTTGCGATCGACAGCGGCGCGAACACGCCGAACAGCGCGGCGTAGCGTTGCGATGCGGTCATTGCGTATCGCCCCCGGCCGGTGTTGCGCCCGCGCGGCGGTATTCGAGCGCGACGCTCAACGTGCCGCCGACCAGCACGGTCCATACGAGCGGCCAGTGCAGAACCGCAACCGATATGAAGGTGATCGCCATCACCGCGAACGGCAGTGCACGGCGCGGTAGCCGGCGCACGGCGGTGATCGCCATCGAGATCGACAGCCCGATCGCTGCGGCCGCCGCGCCGGCGAGCGCGACATGCGTGAGCGGAAAGCGTGTGAGGGTCGAGAACGCGATGCCGAACAGCACGATCAGCACGGCGGGCGGCGCGATGATGCCGGTGAAGCCGGCCACGGCGCCGCGCCATCCGGCGAGCCGGTAGCCGATCCAGATCGCGAGGTTCTTCACGTTGACGCCCGGCAGCGCCTGCGACAGCGCGAGGCCGTTGAGGAACGCTTCCTCGTCGAGCCAGCGCCGCTCGTACACGAAGTCGCGCATCATCCGGCCGCTGAGCCCGCCGCCGAAGCTGGTCAGGCCGATCTGCGAGAACGCGATGAACAGCGCGAGGACGCCGGGCGGCGGCGCATCGCCTGCAGGCGGTGCCGGTGAGGGGGCGGCGGAGGGCGGGGGCATCGAGCGGGCGGCGCGTGGCGGTTGGGCGGTCGCCCATGTTAGCAAGCGGACGCTGTCAGCACGCTGACATGGGTTCGGCGGCGACGCGATGAAAGCCCGTGGCCGAGTCGACGGACGTGTTCCGGCGCACCCGGCTCATCGAGCTCATCGAGCGTACCCAGCCCATCAGCGCATCAACGTATCTCGCGCATTCGCGTGGCCGCAACCCGTCGCCGCTACGCGCGCACGACCGTCACGCCCGCCGCCTCGATCGGCTTCGTCAGCGCGGCGTCGGTTTCCTTTTCGACCACCACGGTGTGCGCCAGCGTGAGTTCGCCGATCACGAACTGCGACGCCGCGCGCAGCTTCGACTGCGACGCGAGCACGACCGTTTCGGCCGCGCGTTCGGCCAGCGCGCGCTTGATCGCCGCTTCCTCGAAATCGCCGGTGCTGAGCCCCGCAACCGGATGCACGCCCGTGACGCCCATGAAGTACAGGTCCGCGTGGATGCGTGCGATGCCTTCCATCGCCGCCGCGCCGACGGCGACGATCGAATGCTTGTAGAGCCGCCCGCCGATCAGGATCACGTCGATCGACGGATGCGCGGCGAGCGCCACCGCGACACTCGGGCTGTGCGTGACGATCGTCGCGCGCAGGTCTGCCGGCAACTGACTGACGAGCAGCGCCGAGGTCGTGCCGCCGTCGACGATTGCCACCTGCCCCGGCGCGATCATCTCCGCGGCCCGCCGCGCGATGCGGCGCTTTTCAGCCGTCTCGAGTGCCTCGCGCTGCGCGAACGGCGCGACGGCCGGCGACGCCGGCAGCGCACCACCGTGCACGCGCTGCAGCAGGCCTTCGGCCGCGAGCTCGCGCAGGTCGCGGCGGACCGTGTCTTCGGACACGCCGAATTGCGCGCTCAGCTCCACCGCCAGCACCTGGCCGTCGCGCGCGAGTGCGTCGAGGATCGCTTTCTTGCGTTGTGTCGTCAGCATTTGGATTGCACGAATTTTCTTGAAATTGCACGAATATGCACGTTACCATGGGCGCCGTCTTTTGTCGAACCGGAGGCTGGAATGGCTGCAACGCGGGACCGTGTCCGCATCGTCGATACGACGGTGCTGTCCGATGACTGGTATGTGCTGAAGAAGGTGACGTTCGATTTCCTGCGCCGCGACGGTACGTGGCAGCGCCTGAGCCGCGAGACCTACGATCGCGGCAATGGCGCGACGATCCTGTTGCGTAACGCCGAGACGGGCGACGTGCTGCTCACGCGGCAGTTCCGGATGCCGGCGTTCGTCAGCGGGCATGACGGCATGCTGCTCGAAGCCGCGGCGGGCCTGCTCGACGACGCGACGCCCGAAGCGCGCATCCGCGCGGAGGCCGAGGAGGAGACCGGCTATCGCGTGCGCGGCGTGCGCAAGGTGTTCGAGGCGTTCATGAGCCCGGGTTCGGTGACGGAGAAGCTGCATTTCTTCGTCGGCGAATACGATGCGTCGCTGCGCACCGGCGACGGCGGTGGCGTCGCGGAAGAGGGCGAGGATCTCGAGGTCGTCGAGATGCCGCTGCAAGCGGCGCTGGACGCGGTCGAACGCGGCGAGATCGTCGACGCGAAGACGATCATGCTGCTCCAGTACGTCGCGCTGCGGGAAACCGCCGGCGCGCACACGGCATGACGCCGCTGCTCGTGCTGGTCGCCGGCCCTTATCGCAGCGGCACGGACGGCGACCCCGCGCGCATCGCCGCGAACCTGCACCGGCTGGAGGAGGCGGCGCTCGCCGTGTATCGCCGCGGGCACGTGCCGATGATCGGCGAGTGGGTGTCGCTGCCGCTCGCCGTCGCGGCCGGATCGAGACAGGTCGGCGACGCGATCAGCGAGGCGTTCCTGTATCCGGCCGCGCACCGGCTGCTGCGGCGCTGCGATGCGGTGCTGCGTATCGACGGCGCGTCGCGCGGGGCGGACATGGACGTCGGTCTTGCAAGGCAGCTCGGCAAGCCGGTCTATTTCGCGGTCGATGAGATTCCGGTCGCGCAGGACGATTCGGATAGCTGAACAGGCGGGGAGGCGGCCGGCCATGGCCGCACCGGCGGCTCCCCGCATCGCCCGGCCGCCAGCATTGCCCGCGGCCGTGCAAGCGTCACGTCATGCCGTTGCATCGCGCATGCCGCGCTGCGTGCGAACCGGCGTATGATCGCGACGCCACTCGCGCGTCACCCGACACTACCGCCGCCTCATCATGCCGTTTTCCGATTCCGCTGACTCCACAGCTGCCGCCGCCGCGCAACTGCCCGCCGATCTCGTCGCCTCCGCCGTTGCTGCGCTCGCTCGCGCCGACGCATTGCTCGTGACGGCCGGCGCCGGTATCGGCGTCGATTCCGGGCTGCCCGATTTTCGCGGCACGGACGGGTTCTGGCGCGCGTATCCGGCGCTGCGCCACGAGCGTTTCGAATTCCACGAGATTGCCTCGCCGCACGCGTTCCGTGCGCGAGCGCAACTCGCATGGGGCTTCTACGGGCACCGTCTCGCGCTCTACCGAGCGACGGTGCCGCATGCGGGCTTCGCGATCCTGCGTCGCTGGATCGATGCGATGCCGAACGGCGGTTTCGTGCTGACGAGCAACGTTGACGGCCAGTTCCAGAAAGCCGGCTTCGATCCGGCGCGGATCGTCGAGATCCACGGTTCGATCCACGCGATGCAGTGCCTGCGTCCCTGTTCGGACGACACGTGGGATGCGGCGCCGTTCGTGCCGGAAGTCGACGAAGCCACCTGCCGCCTTGTCGGCGACATGCCGCGCTGCCCGCACTGCGGCGGTCTCGCGCGGCCGAACATCCTGATGTTCGGCGACACCGGCTGGATCGGTGCGCGCTACGACGCGCAGGAGCGTGCGCTGGAAGACTGGATCGCGCGAGCCGGGCGCGTCGCGGTGGTCGAGATCGGCGCGGGCACCGCGATCCCGACCGTGCGCCTGCTGAGCGAGCGGCTCGGCGCCGACGTGATCCGCATCAACGCGCGCGAAGCGCATGCGCGTCGTGCGGACGTGATCGGCCTGAAGGGCGGCGCGCTGGCGACGCTGAGCGCGCTCGACGCGGCCTGGCAACGTGCATGAGCCTGCGGGCGGGCGAAACGACCTGAACGGGCGGGCATCCCGCAGGCGGTCGCCGTTGCAGGTGCGCGGCGAATCCGCATACAGTTCAGCGTGTGCGGCCCTTGCAAGTGCGGAAAGCGTGCGGGGGCGGACATCGCCCCGGGCAACCGGGAGCCGGCGGCTGACGCCAGCCGCATCATCGACCGGGAGCGCCCTTGTTCTATTCGATCGTCGCGATCTTCGTCGGCGCCGGGCTCGGCGCGTTGCTGCGCTGGTTCCTGAGTCTCGCGCTCAACGAATTCTTTCCCGCCGTGCCGCTCGGCACGCTCGCCGCGAACCTGATCGGCGGCTACGTGATCGGCATCGCCGCCGTCGTGTTCACGACCCGCGTCGGGCTGCCGCCCGAGTGGCGGCTGTTCGTGATCACGGGCTTTCTCGGCGGTCTCACGACGTTTTCGACCTATTCGGTCGAAGTGATGACGCATGCGGTGCAGGGCGAATTCGGATGGGCGTTTGCGGTGGCTGCCCTACACTTGACTGGATCGTTCGCGCTGACGGCGCTCGGCATGTGGACCGCGCGCGCGTGGCTCGCGGCGGCCTGAGCGTGCCGCCATCGGAGGGTGCGATGGACAAGATCTTCCTGCGCTTCTATGTGCACGAGAAACACCGGCTGCACTGGAAGCCGCTGTGGGAATGGCTGCTGGAGGAGGCGAACCGGATGGGCGTCGCGGGCGGTTCCGCGTTTCGCGCGATGGCCGGGTTCGGCCAGCATCGCGTGCTGCACGAGGACCGCTTCTTCGAACTGCAGGGGTCGCTCGCGATCGAGATCGAATTCATCGTCACCGAGGACGAGGCGCAGCGCTTGCTCGAGCGGCTGTCGCACGAGAAGGTGCGGGTGTGCTACGCGATGATGCCGGCGCGCTTCGGCGTGATCGACACGCTCGGCGCACCGCCGGCGCAGGGGCCGGCGGCATAGGGGGCGACGGCGTCAGATGCCGAACATCGTCAGCGACACGGCGGCGCGCGTGACGATCATCAGCAGCACCTGCACGATCACGAACAGCAGGATCGGCGACAGGTCGATACCGCCGAGGTTCGGGATGATGCGGCGCAGCGGGTTCAGGAACGGCGCGGTGAGCTGGTAGAGGATCGGCATCGCCGGCGAGCGCGGGTTGAGCCACGACAGCAGCGCCATCAGGATCGTCATCCAGATCACGAGATTGAGCGCCCATTTCACGACGGTGAGCAGCGCGACCACGACGAGCGTCGCGATCACCGAGGCCGGATCGAAGCCGGCCATCACGACCATCAGCACGACGTAGACGAGCGCGGTGAGCAGTGCGGCGACGACGCTGGCCCAGTCGATGCCGCGTACGCCCGCGATCACGCGGCGCAGCGGCAGCACGAGCCAGTTGGTCGCCTGCAGCACGGCCTGCGTGACGGGGTTGTACGGTGGCACGCGGACGGCCTGCATCCAGACGCGCAGGATCAGCGCGGCGCCGAACAGCGTGAAGACGGTATTGAGCAGAAAACGGGCGATCTCGCCGAACATCGTTGGCATCCTTTTTATACAGTCAGTAGCGTGCGGCCGCCAACGCCGGATGGCGGCGCATCGGCCGACACCTTATCACGCCTCGTCTCGCGACGGGGAGGGGTGCGCGGCGGTGCGCGCGAGCGACGTTTCGACGGCTTCGGCGAGCGCCGGCAGCGACGCCGGCGGCGTGGCGCGCTGCGCCGCAAGCGCGACCGCGCGGCGCGTCAGCAGCGCGTACAGCGTCGCATGATCGCCGCCGCGTGCTTCAAGCAGTGCCAACTGGCGTTCGACGATGCCCGTATCGCCGCGCGACACCGGGCCGGAGAGCGCGTTCGCGAGCCCCTTGTCGCGCGCGGTCTCGATCGTGCCGGCCAGCATCGGCAGCAGCGCGCGCAGCGCGGCTTCCTCGTCGAAACCGAGGCCGTGCCACAGCTCGACCGCTTCCGCCAGCCCGCACAGCGCGAAGCTCGCCGCGTAGTGCGCGGCCGCGTGATAGAGCATCCGGCCGCCGGCCGGAATCGATAGCGGATGGCAGCCGAGTGCGGCAGCAAGTCGCATCAGCGTCGCATGCAACGCGCCGTCGGCTTCGATCGTGACCGAGCAGCCGTCGATGCGGGTGAGGTCGGCGTCGGTGCCGCCGAACAGGTAGAGCGGATGGAAGCCGCCGGTGGCCGCGCCTTGCTGCTTCGCCGGATCGAGCAGCGCGACTGCCGACGCGCCGCTGCAGTGCACGACGGCCTGCCGTGCGGCGCGCGACGCGTCGAAGTGCAGCGCCGCGGCGGTCGACGCGAGATGGTCGTCGGGCACCGTCAGGAAGATCAGGTCGGCGGCGTCTGCGACCTGCTGCGGCGTGTCGACCGCCTGGCAGCCGTCGATGCGCGCGGCGAGGGCCGCGGCCGACGCGGGCGTGCGGCTCGCGACCGCGACGACCGGAAAGCCGGCCTGCGCGAAGCGCTGCGCGACGCAGCGCGCGAGACGGCCGGCGCCGATGAAGCCGAGGCGAGGTGTGTCGGGGAGGGGCATGGCAGCGGGCGTAAGCCAAAACGAAGCAACCGCCAGTATCGCAGGAATGACGGTGGTGTCGCGAAAGGGCTGTTTCCGTGCCGGCACGTGCCTGACTGTTTATCGGTAAGCGGTGCGCTCGGCGCGTGTTGCGGCGCCCGGCGTCACGACCGACTCACGATCCCGGAATCCGACCCCGAAACATATCGCCCCCGTATCGGGATTGAAATGTCGGCATCTTGTCTCAAATTTGTAATCGTTCATTACGGTCGCGTGCCCGCTGCGCGCGCCGTATCCGGTAAGACTGACCGGTCATGATGTTGCGACCCGACTCGTCGGACGGAATCGCGCGGCTCGCAAGGGTCGCCGCAGGCGCTGCAAGCCACGCCGTACGGCGGCTCCGGCCGCGTGCAATTGCAATTTGCAACAAATGCACGATACGCGAGGGGCGGGTTTTCGCTACATTGCTTCCATGCGACGTGCATGCCCGCCGTTGCCGACAGGGGCGCATAAAATACCGCTCCAGCAGGAGAATCGAAGTGAAAAAGCTCATTCCGTTCATCGCCGCCGCCGCGCTGGGCCTGGGTGCCGCAAGCGCTGCGCAGGCTCACGTGTCGATCGGGGTCGGCATCGGTATCCCGGTCGCGCCCGCGTATCCCGTCTATGCACCGCCGCCGCCCGTGTACTACGCGCCGCCGCCTCCGCCCGTCTATTACGCACCGGCGCCGGCCTACTACGCGCCGCCGCCCGCGGTGGTCGTCGGCGGCTATGGTGGCTACTATGGCCGTCCGTACTGGCGTCACGGTTACGGCGGCTGGGGCCATCACGGCTACTGGCGTCGCTGATTTGTGCCGCGCGGCCTAGCCGCGCGTGGCAAAACGGCGCAACGTCCCGCGAGGGGCGCTGCGCCGTTTTTTCTTTTGGGCTGCCGCCCGACTTCGGTGAGCGGCCCGTGCAGGCCGGCTGCGATTACACCGCGTGCACGATCAGGTCGCGGTAGCCGCCGACAATCACGCTGTACGAGAAATACGCGAACAGCAGCGCCGACGCGATGTGACACGCGCGCATCAGCCCGGCGCCCGCGCGCTTGCGGCCCTGGCTCGCGAGCGTGCACATGAAGAGCGTCCACGCGAGGCCGCCGAGGAAAAAGCCCGACAGGAACACCGACGCGGTGGCCGGCGTGGTCGCGCCGGCTTTTGCGATCAGCGCGCCGCCGACCGCCGCGAACCACAGGATCGCGCTCGGCGACGACATCGCGAGCAGCATCCCGCGCAGGAAACTGCGCCGGGCGCTGGCGCGCGGCTGCGGCGCGTCCTCGGCATCGTCGCCGGCCGCCTTGGCCGGCGCGAGCGCTTCGCGCGCCATCTTCCACGTGAGGAACAGCAGCACGGCGCCGCCGCCGATCCACACGATCCAGCGCACCGGCTCGAACTGCAGCAGCACGGCCATCCCCGCGAGCGCGAGCGCCGCATAGACGAGATCGCCGACGCACGAACCGATGCCGAGCCAGAAGCCCGGCCGGAAACCGTGCGACAGCGTCAGCGACAGCATCGCAACGTTCACGAGGCCGATGTCGAGGCACAGCGACAGCGACAGAAAGAAACCGTCGGACAGCATGGAGGCGGGCGGAAAGGTCATCTTCGTTGTGCTTGTAGCGATGGCAGTCCACGGGCCGGCAGGCGCCGGCCGCGTGGCATCAGAGGCCGATCTCCTGCCAGAGCCGGTCGACGCGCGCCTTCACGGCCGCATCCATCTCGATCGGGCGGCCCCATTCGCGGTTGGTCTCGCCGGGCCACTTGTTGGTTGCGTCGAGCCCCATCTTCGAACCGAGGCCGGCCACCGGCGACGCGAAGTCGAGATAGTCGATCGGCGTGCTGTCGACCATCACGGTGTCGCGCACGGGGTCGACGCGCGTCGTGATCGCCCAGATCACTTCCTTCCAGTCGCGGATGTTCACGTCTTCGTCGACGACCACGATGAACTTCGTATACATGAACTGCCGCAGGAAGCTCCACACGCCGAACATCACGCGCTTCGCGTGGCCCGCGTAGCTCTTCTTCATCTGGACGATGGCCATCCGGTAGCTGCAGCCTTCGGGCGGCAGGTAGAAGTCGGTGATCTCGGTGAACTGCTTCTGCAGCAGCGGCACGAACACTTCGTTGAGCGCGACGCCGAGCACCGCGGGCTCGTCCGGCGGCTTGCCCGTGTAGGTCGAGTGGTAGATCGCATCGCGGCGCATCGTGATGCGCTCGACGGTGAATACCGGGAACCACTCCTGCTCGTTGTAATAGCCGGTGTGGTCGCCGTACGGGCCTTCGAGCGCGTGCTCGTACTTGGCCGACGCGTTGCCGGCCGGACGCGGCGGTGCGCCGGCCGGAGCGGGGGCGGGCGAGCCTTCCTGCGGATAAATGAAGCCTTCGAGCACGATCTCCGCGCGCGCGGGCACCTGTAGCGTGTCGACGCCGGGCGTCAGGCACTTCGCGAGCTCGGTGCGGCTGCCGCGCAGCAGGCCGGCGAACTGGTACTCGGACAGCGAATCGGGCACGGGCGTCACCGCGCCGAGCGTCGTGGCCGGATCGGCACCGAGCACGACCGCGACCGGATACGGCTTGCCGGGGTTCTGCAGCGCGAATTCGCGGAAGTCGAGCGCGCCGCCGCGATGCGCGAGCCAGCGCATGATCAGCTTGTTGCGGCCGATCAGCTGCTGGCGGTAGATGCCGAGGTTCTGCCGCGACTTGTTCGGCCCGCGCGTGACCGTCAGGCCCCACGTGACGAGCGGCCCCGCGTCGCCAGGCCAGCAGGTCTGGATCGGCAGCCGGTTCAGGTCGACGTCGGCGCCTTCCCAGACGATCTCCTGGCACGGCGGCGACGACACCGATTTCGGCGCCATGTCCCACACGGCCTTCGCGAGCGACAGCAGCTTGCCGGCGTCCTTCAGGCTCTTCGGCGGATCGGGCTCCTTCAATGCGGACAGCAGGCGCCCGAGATCGCGCAGTGAATCGAGCGCGGCGTCGTCGCCCGCATCGACGCCCATCCCGAGCGCGACGCGGCGCGGCGTGCCGAACAGGTTGCCGAGCACCGGGAAATCGTAGCCGGTCGGTGCGTTGAACAGCAGCGCAGGGCCGCCGGCGCGCAGCACGCGGTCGCACAGCTCGGTCATTTCGAGCACGGGCGACACGGGCTGCGTGACGCGCCGCAGCTCGCCGAGCGCCTCGAGGCGCTGGATGAAATCGCGTAAGTCTTTGTATTTCATGAAGATGGTCCGGGCCACCCGCAAGGCGGGCAGCGATGGGTGGGCGCAGCGGCCGGCTGCGACCCCGAATCGACCGACGATTTTACCCGCGCTGCCGCATGCCCGCCCGGCGGAGAAAAAAGTCGACCGCGCGCAAACCCCCTACGGCACGGGGCTCACGATCTGAAGAGCGACCGTAAATTACTTTTTGTTATAATTTCAAGGTTTTATAGTGTTGACGATCTATAAAACCCTGCTAGAATCCGCTCACATTGGCTGCAGGGTAAAAGGCTTCGAGCCGCCAATCACCGATCTTTGACGCAGCGCGTCACCGTCCGCCGAAACCTGCACGGCGTATCCGACGGCCTTTAGTTGTAGTCACAGCCAGCGCCCCCAGGACGCTGGTTTTTGCGTGGGTGCCACCGCGTATGCCCGCCTCGCCCAGTGTGCGAAGGTGCCGGCCCTCTTACACCGTGGCCTCGAACGGTACTTATACCGTTTCCCCGATGCTTGCACGCCCCAACCAAAGCGTGCGGCGTCGTGATTCCGCGGCGCGTTACCTGTCTCGCCATCGAGCTGAGCGAGCCGCACGAGTCATGTTCATGGGAGATGATCTGAATGAACGCTTGGTTATCGTGGCGTCCTAGTGAGCAGCATGCGCAGTTCGTGCGCAGCATGCTGCGTCGCGGGACGCGTGTCAGTCACCATCTATTCAGCGTTGTCGGCTGTCTCGCTGTCGCAGTTGCGCTCGCACTGTGGCTGCTGCCAACCGTCCGCGGCACGCTCGCCGCGAAGCTGATGCCGGTCGTATCCGCGGCCGTGCAAGCCGGCCCGGCCCGTCTGCTGACCGGCCATCCGCTGCCGAACTTCGCGCCCGCCGGCGCGCAGCCGCAGCAGGAAGACAACGGCCCTGAAACGGACGCGCTTGCGGTCGGCCTCGACGTCGCACCGGAAGCCGCCGCCACGCAGGGTGATGCGTCAAACGGCCCGTCGCCCGTCGCGCTTGCGAAGCTGATCCCGACCCAGCGCGTGGCGGCCGATGCGCGTGACGACCGTGCGCTCGCATCGAATCGCGAACAGGCGCTCGTCGCGACCTACCTGTCGCGCCGTTACCACGTCGCACAGGAGCCGCTTGGCCAGCTCGTCAAGGCTGCGTTCCAGACCGGCCGTGACGTCGGCCTCGATCCGCTGCTGCTGCTGTCCGTGATGGCGATCGAATCGGGCTTCAACCCGTACGCTGAAAGCGGCGTCGGCGCGAAGGGCCTGATGCAGGTCATGTCGAAGGTCCACTCCGACAAGTTCGAGTATTTCGGCGGCACCGATACCGCACTGCAGCCGCTCGCGAACCTCCAGGTCGGCGCACTCGTGCTGAAGGACTGCATCGCACGTGGCGGCTCGCTCGCGAACGGCCTGCGCATGTACAACGGCTCGACGAACCCCGAGGACAACGGCTACGGTTCGAAGGTGATGGCCGAGCGCGGTCGCCTGCGTGATGTCGCGCGTGGTCGTAGCGTGCCGGTCAATGCGCCGCAGGCGCCGGCGAAGCCGATCGTCACGGCCGCCGCCATGACGGCAGCAGCAGGCGGTGCGAAGCGCGTGCATGCGACGCTCGAAACGTCGACGTCGGCGAAGTCGACGGCACCGAAGGAAGCCACGTCGCAGGACGACGCGAGCGTCGATACCGCGAAGCAGTCGCACAGCGACCATTCGGAGCTTGGCGCGTAACGTGCGGCGGTAACGTACCGCACGGCTGCGGCCGGCAGGAAATGAAAAGGCACCCGATCCGGGTGCCTTTTCCTTTTTGCGGGGTGCGAAATGGCCGCCGCGTCGGCCGCGTGTCAGTGCTGCCCGAACAGTGTCGCGAGCCGGTCGACCGCCTCCTCGAGCCGCGAGTAAGCCGTCGCATAGGACAGGCGGATATAGTCGCGCGGCGCATGCACACCGAAGTCCATGCCGGGCACCAGCACGACGCCCGCGTCGTGCAGCATCGCCGTGGTGAGCGCGGCGCTGTCGCCGGCCGCCGGGTGAGCGACGCCGCCGCAGTGCGCATACACGTAGAACGCGCCATCCGGCATCACGGGCACCGTGAAGCCGAGCCGTTCGAGCGCCGGTGCGATGAAATCGCGACGGCGCTTGAATTCGAGCCGGCGGGCTTCGTAGATGTCGAGCGCGGCCGGCTCAAAGCACGCGAGCGCCGCGTGCTGCGCAAGCGCGGACGGGCAGATGAACAGGTTCTGCGCCAGCTTTTCGAACGTGCCGACCAGCGCCGGCGGCACGACCAGCCAGCCGAGCCGCCAGCCCGTCATGCTGAAATACTTGGAGAAGCTGTTCACGGTGACGACGTCGTCGCCGAACGACAGCGCCGACACCGGCGCCGCGTCGTAGCTGAGCCCCTGGTAGATCTCGTCGACGATCGTGAAGCCGCCGCGTGCGCGCACGGCTTCGACGATCCGCTTCAGCTCGTCCGGCTCGAGCGACGTGCCGGTCGGGTTCGACGGCGACGCGAGCAGCACGCCGCGCGTGCGGTCGCCCCAGCGCGTGCGGACGTCGTCCTCGGTGAGCTGGAAGCGCGCGTCCGGGCCGCTCGGCACGAGCACCGCGCGGCCTTCGGCCGCCGCGACGAAGTGCCGGTTGCACGGATACGACGGGTCGGGCATCAGCACCTCGTCGTCACGCCCGACGAGCGCGAGGCATGCGAGCAGCAGCGCGGCCGACGCGCCGGCCGTCACGACGATCCGTTCCGGACTGATCGTGAGGCCGTAGGCACGCGCATAGTGCGCGGCGATCGCCTCGCGCAGCGGCGCGATGCCGAGCGCGCTCGTATATTGCGTGACGCCGCGGCGCAGTGCGGCCGCGGCCGCTTCGACCACCGGTTCCGGCGCCGTGAAATCCGGCTCGCCGATGCCCATGTGGATAACATCGCGCCCGGAGGACTCGAGACGCTGTGCCTCCTTCATCAGTTCCATCACGTAGAAGGGCTGGATCGCGTCGACGCGTGCGGCGAGTTTGACGAGCGAATCGGTGGCGGTATTCATCGGGCGGGCAGGGCGAGGAGGCGGGGCAAAAGAAAAAACGGGCGCATGCGCGCCCGTTCCGGACCAACGGGTTCAGCCGTTGCGGCGCGCCTGCGTTTCGGCGGGGCGCAGCTTCGCGGCGAGCTTGTCGAGCACGCCGTTCACGTACTTGTAGCCGTCGGAGCCGCCGAACGTCTTCGCGAGTTCGACAGCTTCGTTGATGATCACGCGGTACGGCGTTTCGACATGGTGCGTGAGCTCGAACGTCGCGATCAGCAGCACGGCGCGTTCGACCGGCGACAACTGGTCGATCGGGCGGTCGAGCGACGGCGTCAGCGCTTCGACGAGCGTCGCGTGCTCGCGGATCACGCCGTGCAGGATCGCGTCGAGCAGCTCCTTGTCAGCCTTGTCGTAACCGAGCGCGCCGCGCAGTTGCGCGTCGATCTCGCCGGAGGATGCGTTCGACAGCAGCCACTGGTACAGCCCCTGCGTCGCCAGCTCGCGCGATTGTCGGCGGGCGCTCTTCTTCATGCGCGCTCCTCTTCGTCGTCTTCGTCTTCTTCTTCGTCCTCGTCGTCATCGCCGAGCTGGTCGAGTGCCATCGTCAGGTTGGCCATCTCGACGGCGACGCGTGCGGCGTCACGACCCTTTTCGGTCATGCGCGCGACGGCCTGCTCGTCGTTTTCGGTCGTCAGGACCGCGTTCGCGATCGGCAGGTTGAAGTCGAGGCCGATGCGGGTGATGCCCGCGCCGCTCTCGTTCGACACGAGTTCGAAGTGGTAGGTCTCGCCGCGGATCACCGCGCCGAGCGCGATCAGTGCGTCGAACTGGCCGCTTTCCGCGAGCTTTTGCAGCGCGAGCGGGATTTCCAGTGCGCCGGGCACCGACACGAGCAGCACGTCTTCACCGGTGACGCCGAGGCGTTCCAGTTCCTCGACGCACGCGTCGGCGAGGCCGTTGCACACGGGCTCGTTGAAGCGCGATTGCACGATGCCGATACGCAGGCCGTCGCCTTCGAGATTCGGTTGGTATTGTCCGATTTCCATGATCTTGTCCGTGGTGTGGATGAACGGTTATAGGGCGAAAGCGCCGTGGCGGGTTACGCGTTGGACGCCGGGCAGGACTTGGCTTCGCCGCCGGGCATCGGAATGAAGCCCGTGACTTCCAGGCCGTAGCCGGACATGCTGCCCAGCTTGCGCGGATTCGACAGCACCTGCATCTTGCCGACGCCGACATCGCGCAGGATCTGCGCGCCGATGCCGAACGTCTTGAAATCTACCGGCCGGCGCTTGAGCGCGGCGGCCTTTTCTTCCTCGTCGAACGCCTTGAAGACGTCGATCAGGTGTTCCTTCGTGTCGCCGCAGTTGAGCAGCACGATCACGCCGAGATCGCGCTCCGCGATCTCGCGCATCGCGGCATCGAGCGTCCACGAGTGCGTCGACACGCCCGTTTCGAGCAGGTCGAGCACCGACAGCGGCTCGTGCACGCGCACCGGCGTATCGACGTCGGGCGACGGCGCACCGCGCACCAGCGCGATGTGCGGCGAGCCGCTCGGCTGGTCGCGGTACAGCACCGCGCGGAACGTGCCGTGCGCGGTCTGCATCGTGCGCTCGGCGATCCGCTCGATGATCGATTCGGTGCGGCTGCGGTACTGGATCAGGTCGGCGATCGTGCCGATCTTCAGGTTGTGTTCCTGCGCGAACTCGATCAGGTCGGGCAGGCGCGCCATCGTGCCGTCGTCCTTGATGATCTCGCAGATCACCGCGGCCGGCGTGAGGCCCGCGAGCGCGGTGAAGTCGCAACCGGCTTCGGTGTGGCCCGCACGAACGAGCACGCCGCCCGGCTGCGCCATGATCGGGAACACGTGGCCCGGCTGCACGATGTGCTCCGGGCGCACGTCGTGCGCGACCGCCGTGGCGATCGTGTGCGCACGGTCGGCGGCCGAGATGCCGGTCGTCACGCCTTCGGCCGCTTCGATGCTGACCGTGAACGCGGTGCCGTACTGCGTGCCGTTGCGGTAGGTCATCAGCGGCAGGTGCAGCTGCTTGCAGCGCTCCTGCGTCAACGTCAGACAAACCAGGCCGCGGCCGTACTTGGCCATGAAGTTGATCGCTTCCGGCGTGACGAATTCGGCGGCGATCACGAGGTCACCCTCGTTTTCGCGGTCTTCTTCGTCGACCAGGATCACCATCCGGCCGGCTTTCAGCTCGGCGATGATGTCGAGCGTGGAGGCGAGCGTCATAAGGGGGCGTGAAAGAGGAAAGTGCGTATTTTACGCCAGCCGGACGACCTTTCGGCTGGCATGGGTCGCGCGCGGCCGGCGAGCGCTCCGGAAAGCGCTGCGGCCGGCCGGCGCGGCGGGCCTGGCCGGGCCGCCGCGCGTAGTTTGCACGCGGGTGCGGACGGTTGCGGGCCGGGCTTTGCCCGGCCACGCGTCAGGCATGCTGGTCGCGTCCGCCCAGGTAGTCGAGCTTGCCGAGTTCGACGCCGCTGTGGCGCAGGATGTCGTACGCGGTCGTCACGTGGAAGAAGAAATTGGGCAGCACGAAATTCAGCAGGTACGACTGGCCGGTGAACTCGATCGGGCCGACGCGCATCTTCAGCACGACCTGGCGCGCCTCGCTGCCGTCGATCTGCGCGGCGTCGAAGCTTTTCAGGTAGTCGATCGTCTTCTGGATGCGTGCGTGCAGTTCGTCGAAGGTCTGCTCGACGTCCGGGTAGCTCGGGATCTCGACATCGGCGAGCCGCGCGGCGCAGCCCTTGGCCGTGTCGGTCGCGATGTAGACCTGGCGGACGAGCGGCAGCATGTCCGGGTACAGGCGGGCGCCGACGAACACCGACGGATCGATCTGCTTTTCGGCCGCGTGCGCCTGCGCCTTGCCGAGGATGTGCTGCAGGTTGGTCAGGCCACGGATCAGCACGGGCAGCGAAGCCTGGTACATCGAGATGGACATGGGGACGACTCCTTGAGGAAGAGGGCGGCCGGTTTGCGGCACGTCGTGCGTTGCGGCGTTGAAACCGCTGTCGACGCATCTTAGCGCGGCGGCATGACCCGTGCGCGTCGTTGGCCATTCGGCCAGCTGTCGGGGCGGGCCGGCGAGCGTCGAGCGCAGGCGTCGTTGCTTCGACCGGCGACGCGCGGCGAGAAATGGGGCGGGAGCAATCCGCGTCGTCCCGACGCGATGGACATCGGGACGGCCCGCCGCGCGGGGCGAAATGCGCCGTGCGGCGGGTTCGACCGGCGGCCGGCCGAACGAGGTGGCGCGGTGGCGGCGCCCCGACCGCGACGGGCCGAACCGCCAGTCCGCGAACCGGCGCAATCAGTCCTGATGCACGCCCTGCGACGTCGACAGCATCCGCTCCACATACCGCGCGATCATGTCGACTTCGAGATTGACCTTGTCACCGGCCTTCACATGCCGCAGCGTCGTGACCTCGACCGTATGTGGAATCAGGTCGCCGGCATCGACCGACGCGCCGAGCGGCAGGATCGATTCGATACGGCCGACGGCCGCGACAATGCCGGCAAACATCGTGACGATCCCGTTCAGTGAGGCGCGTCGGGCGGCGCGAAGCGCGCGAGGATCCGCAGATCGTCGCCGACCCGCTCGAACCCGTGGAACGACAGCCGCGTGCGTGCGTCGAGGCTCGCCGGCGCCGCGAGGTCGAACATGCCGGCCGCATCGGCGCCCAGCAGGCTCGGTGCGAGGTAGACGAGCAATTCGTCGACGCACTGCTCGCGCAGCAGCGAGCCGTTCAGCTTGTGGCCGGCCTCGACGTGCAGTTCGTTGACGCCGCGCGCGCCGAGCGCCGCCAGCATCGCGGGCAGGTCGACCTTGCCTTGCGCATTGGCGATCGGCACGATTTCCGCGCCGCGCGCCTTCAGCACGTTCGCGCGCACTTCGCCGGCGGCGTCGAGCCGGCCGCAGAAGATCAGCAGCGGCGCACCCTCGAGCAGCCGCGCGTCGAGCGGCAGGTCGAGGCGGCTGTCCACCAGGATGCGTTGCGGCTGGCGCGGCGTGTCGATGCCGCGCACGGTCAGCAGCGGGTTGTCTTCACGCACGGTGCCGATGCCGGTGAGGATCGCGCAGGCGCGCGCGCGCCACGCATGTCCGTCGAGGCGCGCGGCCTCGCCGGTGATCCACTGGCTTTCGCCTGACGGCAGCGCGGTGCGGCCGTCGAGCGACGCGGCGGTCTTCAGCCGAACCCACGGGCGGCCGCGCGTCATCCGCGACACGAAGCCGATGTTCAGCTCGCCGGCTTCATGCGCGAGCAGCCCGCAGCGCACGTCGATGCCCGCGTCGCGCAGCATGCCGAGGCCGCGCCCCGACACCTGCGGGTTCGGGTCTTCCATCGCGGCGACGACCTTCGCGACGCGCGCGTCGATCAGCGCGTTCGCGCACGGCGGCGTGCGGCCGAAATGGCTGCACGGCTCGAGCGTTACGTAGACGGTCGAACCCGCGACGTCGTAGCCGCGTGCGCGTGCGTCCTTCAGCGCCTGCACTTCCGCGTGATCCTGGCCGGCCGGCTGCGTGAAGCCTTCGCCGATCACGTCGCCGTCCTTGACGATCACGCAGCCGACCCGCGGGTTCGGCGCCGTCGTATACATGCCGCGCGCGGCGAGCGCGAGCGCGCGCTGCATGTGGGCGAAATCGATATCCGAGAACATGCGCGCGGACCCGGGTCAGGCGGCGAGTGCCGCGAATGCGCGGCGTGCGGCCGCGAGCGTCGCGTCGATCACCGCGTCGTCGTGCGTGCTCGACACGAAGCCGGCCTCGTACGCGGACGGCGCGAAGTACACGCCTTCGTCGAGCATCAGGTGGAAGAAGCGGTTGAAGCGCTCGGTGTCGCTCTTCGTCACTTCGGCGAAGCTCGCCGGCACGCGTTCGGCGAAGTAGAGGCCGAACATCGCACCGATCGAGTCGGCCGCGAACGGCACGCCGGCCGCACGCGCTTCGGCCGCGAGGCCGTCGGCGAGACGCTTCGTCTGCGCGGTGAGCGCGTCGTAGAAGCCGGGTGCCTGGATCAGCTGCAGCGTCTTCAGGCCCGCGGCGACCGCGATCGGGTTGCCCGACAGCGTGCCGGCCTGGTAGACGCCGCCGAGCGGCGCGAGGTGGGCCATGATGTCGCGGCGGCCGCCGAATGCAGCAGCCGGCATCCCGCCGCCGATCACCTTGCCGAGGCAGGTGAGGTCGGCCGTGATCCCGTAGTACGCCTGTGCGCCGCCGAGCGCGACGCGGAACCCGCACATCACTTCGTCGAAGATCAGCACGGCGCCGTGCTTCGTGCACAGCGCGCGCAGCGCGTTCAGGAATTCCGGCGTGCCGCGCACGAGGTTCATGTTGCCCGCGACCGGCTCGACGATCACGGCGGCGATCTCGTCGCCGAACGTGCCGAACGCTTCTTCGAGCGCGGCGACGTTGTTGTATTCGAGGACGGTCGTGTGCTTCGCGATGTCGGCGGGCACGCCGGCCGACGTCGGGTTGCCGAACGTCAGCAGGCCCGAGCCGGCCTTCACGAGCAGGCTGTCCGCATGGCCGTGGTAGCAGCCCTCGAACTTGACGATGCGGCTGCGGCCCGTGAAGCCGCGCGCGAGACGCAGCGCGCTCATCGTGGCCTCGGTGCCGCTCGACACCATCCGCACCTGCTCGATCGACGGCACGAGCTTGCAGATTTCCTCGGCGATCACGATCTCGGCTTCGGTCGGCGCGCCGAACGAGAAGCCGTCGGCGAGCACGTTCTGCACGGCCGACAGCACTTCCGGATGGACGTGGCCGACGATCATCGGGCCCCAGGAGCCGATGTAGTCGATGTACTGCTTGCCGTCGGCATCCCAGAAGTACGGGCCTTGCGCGCGCGCGACGAAGCGCGGCGTGCCGCCGACCGAACGGAATGCGCGCACCGGCGAGTTGACGCCGCCGGGAATGGTCTTCTGGGCGCGTTCGAAGAGGATCTGATTGTTGGACATGGCGAAACCTGCGAGAGAAGGGCGCGGGGGCCTGTGCACGGGCCGCGGCGCCTGGGCGGAACGATCCGTCCGATTGTACCGGAGACGCGCGCGGCGGGCCCGCGGCGCGGTCTGCGGCCTTTCGGCGCGTGAGCGATCGCGCGGGCCGTGAAGGAACGGAGGGCGATTCGGCCCCGTTATCGATCCGGCAAGGGGGGCGGCTTGCGCTTGCCGGTCAGTTCGGCCCAGCGCTTTTCGAGCGGGCCTTCGACCATCGGCTTGATCACCGTGCCGGAGCTCTGCGCATCCCAGGTCTGCACCGAGTACGGGTGGACGCGCAGCGCGTCGCGCGCGATCACGACGTCCTGGTGCGCGTCGACCAGCCAGTCGTACACGAAGTCGATGCACAGCCGGTAGCCGCGCTTGGTCGCCGGATCGGGCACCTCGTACGGCGCGCGCGTCACGTAGCCGGAGCCGAACACGCCCTTGGGCTCCTTCGCGACGCGATGCAGGAACACGCGGTCGCCCGGCAGGATGCCGCGCGCGAAGCCGCAGCCCCACACGTCATGCACGGCCTCGCCGGCCTTCACGCGCGCGGCGACGTCGGGCAGTTCGGGCCACGGCCATTTCTTGGGGCTCCAGATCAGCAGGAAAGCGGTCATCGGTTCGGTCGTACGCTGTATTGGTCAGACAAGAAGGGGGGAGGCGCTGCAAGCTTAATCGAATCCCCGCTCGTGATCCCGCGCGGCGAGCGCCACGCGGGTACTTTTCGGTCCGCCGCGCACGCGAGCCGCCAGCACGTAAAAAAGTTGCGCGTACAATCATGGGCCTGGGCGCGCCGTTCGCGGCGCGGCTTCCCGTCTTCACCGCCACGCGCGCCCCGATGCGCGCGGGCTCCATTCCGGATACCCATGTCTCACGTCATCCGACGCCGGCCCGATGCCCGGCTGATCCTGTTGCTCGGCGCGCTCGCCGCCTGCGGGCCGATCGCTACCGACATGTACCTGCCGAGCCTGCCGTCGATCGCCGACGGCTTTTCCGTCAGCCCCGGCGCTGCGCAGCGCACGCTGACGAGCTTCATGGCCGGCTTCTCGGTCGGCATGCTGCTGTACGGCCCGCTGTCCGACACGTGGGGCCGCCGCCCCGTGCTGCTCGGCGGCATCGCGCTGTTCACGCTTGCGAGCATCGGCTGCTTCGTGTCGACCTCGATCGACATGCTGATCCTCGTGCGCTTCCTGCAGGCGCTCGGCGCCGGCGCGGCGTCGGTGCTGTCGCGTGCGATCGCGCGTGACGCGCACGAGCCGACCGACGCGGCGAAGGTGCTGTCGATGGTCGCGATCGTCACCGCGGTCGGGCCGTTGCTCGCACCGTTGATCGGTGGCCAGATCCTGCGTTTCTCGGGCTGGCGCGGCGTGTTCGTCGTGCTGGCCGTGTTCGGCGCGGTGTGCGCGGCGACCGCATACCTGCGCGTGCCCGAAACCTGGCCGAAGGAGCGGCGCAAGAGCGCGGCCGTGCTCGCGTCGTTCGCGTCGTACGGGCGCATCCTGTCCGATCCCGTCGCATGGGGGCACATGCTGTGCGGCGGGATGGCGTTCGCGTCGATGTTCTCGTACATCACCGCCACACCGTTCGTGTACATCGAATATTTCCACGTGTCGCCGCAGCACTACGGGCTGCTGTTCGGCCTGAACGTCGTCGGCATCATGATCGGCAACTTCGCGAACACACGGCTCGTCGGCCGCCTCGGTTCGCTGCGCATCATCGCGGCCGCGTCGCTCGTGAGCTGCATCGCGTCGCTCGCGGTCGCGCTCGTCGCGCTGACGGGGTGGGGCGGGCTGTGGTCGATCGTCGTGTGCCTGTTCTTCGTCGTCGGCGTGGTCGGGATCCTGTCCGCGAACTGCACGACCGACCTCATGCATCGCTATCCGCACAATGCGGGCGCGTCGGCGGCCGTGTTCGGCGCGATGCAGCTGGCGCTCGGCGCGCTCGCGAGCGTCGCGATCGGCGCACTCGCGGACGGCACGCCGTTCGCGATGGGCGTGACGATCGGCATCTCGGGCGTATTGTGTTTCGCCGGGCGCTACCTCGTGCTGCGCTGGCACGGGCGGCCGGTCAAGGCGGGCGCCTGATCCGCGGCCATGCGGCAGAATGAAAAACGCCACCGCGCGCGCTGCGCCGGTGGCGTTTTTGTTTGGAACGCGGGAAGCGGCTGCCGCCGCGCCGCGTCAATCCCGCGCGACGTCCTTCGCCGCCGGCGATGCGCCGTGGCTCAGCCAGTCGAGCACGTCGGCCGTTTCGTCGTCGTTCGCGCGTGCCTTCGCCTGCGCGACGGCCTCGGGCAGTTCGCCGTTCGTCGACGCACGACGGATCGCGACGCCGACCGCGAGGATGTCGATCATCAGCAGATGCAGGATCCGCGAGATCATCGACAGCTGCGACTCGCGCATCTCGATGTGGTCGGTTTCGAGCGCGACGGTTGCGCGCTTCGCGAGCGGCGTGTTGCTCGACGTGATCGCGATCACCTTCGCGCCGGCCTGCATCGCGACGTCGAGCACGCGCAGCAGCTCGGGCGCGCGTCCCGACTTCGACACCGCGACGATCACGTCGCCCTTGCCGAGCAGCGCGGCCGATGCGGCCTGCATGTACAGGTCGCCGTACGCGATCGTCGGGATCCCGAAGCGGAAGAACTTGTAGTGTGCGTCCTGCGCGACGATGTTCGAGTTGCCGAGCCCGTAGAACTCGATGCGCCGCGCGCCGTTCAGGATCTCGATCGCGTTCTCGACGTGCTCGAAATTCAGGTGCTCGCGCAGCTGCAGGATCGCCGACACCGTGTTGTCGAGCACCTTCGCGCCGAAGTCGGTGGCCGTGTCGCCGAGATGCACCTGGCTGTGGCTCATCGGGATCGTGCCCGTGAGGCCGGTGGCGAGCTTCAGCTTGAAGTCGGACAGCCCCTGGCAGCCGAGCGAGCGGCAGAAGCGGATCACCGTCGGCTGGCTCACGTCGGCCTTGCGTGCGATGTCGACGATCGGATCGTTGATGATCGAGCGCGGATGGTTCAGTGCGAGATCGGCGACGCGGCGTTCGGCCGGCGTCAGCGCGTCGCGCATCTGGCGGATCCGCTCGAACACGGCCGACGACGCACCGCCCGAGCGGTTCGACAGCTGCTCCGCGAGGATCGCCGATACGCCGAGGAACGCCGGGTATTCGGCGGTGATCAGGTAGGTCGGGATGTTCTCGAGGTAGTGCGTGAAGCGGCCCTTCGCCTCGAAACGCGCGCGGAACGACGAGCGCGTGAACAGTTCGCCGAGCTTCAGCGCGACGCCGCCGCCGATGTACACGCCCCCGAGCGCGCCGAGCGTCAGCGCGACGCTGCCCGCGAACGCGCCGAGAATCCCGCAGAAGCATTCGACCGTCTCGAGCGCGAGTGCGTCGCCCGCATGTGCGCGTTCGACGATCTCGACCGTGTCGACGGTCGCGGCCACGCGCTTCTTGTCGCGTGCCGCGAGCGCGCGATAGATGATCTCCATGCCGGGGCCCGCGCACACGCGTTCGAACGACACGTGCGGAAACTTCTTGCGCGCGTACTGCAGCACCAGGTCCTCGCGCTCGTCCTGCGGCGCGAACGACGCATGGCCGCCTTCGCTGCCGAGCGCGATCCAGCGGTCGTCGGCCGGGATCAGCCCCGACACGCCGAGCCCGGTGCCGGGCCCGAGCAGACCGATCACGCTGTTCTGGCGGCGCGCGCCACCGCCGACCTGCACGCGCTGCGCGTCGGTCAGGCCCGGCAGCGCCATCGCGAGCGCGGTGAAATCGTTGACGACGAGCAGCGTATCGAAGCCGAGCGCGCGGCGCGTCGCCTCGATCGAGAAGGTCCAGTCGTGGTTGGTCATCGTGACCTGATCGCCGTCGACCGGATTGGCGATCGCGATCGCCGCGTGGTTCACGCGGCTGATCTTCACGTCCTTCAGGTATTTGCGGATCGCGTCGGTGAGCGTCGGATAGTCGGCACCGGGATACACGCGGATCTGCGTGATGTCGCCCGGGCCGGTTTCCAGCGCGAAGCGCGCGTTGGTGCCGCCGACGTCCGCGAGCAGGCGCGGGCCGTCGGCATGCTGGCCCGCGACAACCGCCTTACTTTGCGCACCAGTAGACATCGAGCTGGGTCCCCTTGTCGTTGGCCAGTTGGGAAATCGCGTTCTTCTGCAGCGATGCGGCTGCGGCGTCGAGCACCGCACGTTTGCGGTCGCCCGCGATCAGCAGGAACAGCCGGTCGACGCGCTTGAGCGCATCGAGCGAGAAGCTCACGCGCGCATGCGGCGCGGCGCCGGGATGCACGGCGACGAAACGCTCGGGCGTCGTGATCGCGTGATCCCATTCGGGTGCATCGGCGAAGATCGACGCGGTATGGCCGTCCTCGCCCATGCCGAGCACGGCGACGGTCGGCACGCGGTAGTCGGCGTTCGCGTTCAGTGCGGCGACGTGCGCGTCGAGCGCGGCGCGCGTGTCGACGAGCGGCAGGAAGCGGGCAGGGGCGGCTGCGTGCTGCAGCAGCGTGTCGCGCACGAGGTGCGCGTTGCTGGCTGCGTCGTCTTCGGGCACCCAGCGGTCGTCGACCAGCGTCACGTCGACGCCGGCCCAGTCGAGCGCCGCGTGCGACAGCGTTTGCAGGAACGGGCGCGGGCTCGTGCCGCCGGACACCGCGAGCGTCGGGCGCGCGGGGCCGGCGAGCGCGGCGCGCAGCGCATCGCCGACGGCGCGCGCGAGCGCTTCGCTTTGCGCTTCCTGGGTGTCGAAAGCGTGGATCTCGATCACATCTCCTCCGGACTGCTTTGTCTGTTCAAATCGTACGAATCGTGGGGCACGTTGCCGCGTACGGTGGCGTGCGCGGCAACGGTTTGCATCAGTTCTCTTCTTCGAGCCAGCAGGTGTCGTGCTGCGCGAGCATCGCGCTCGCCGCGGCCGGCCCCCACGTGCCCGCCGCATACGGCTTCGGCGGCTTCAGCGTGCGTGCCCATTCGTTCAGGATAGGCTCGACCCAGCGCCATGCGGCTTCCTGTTCGTCGCGGCGCACGAAGAGGGCGAGACGGCCGTTGATCACGTCGAGCAGCAGGCGCTGGTACGCCTCCATCTGCCCTTCCTTGAAGAACTGGTCGAACGCGAGGTCGAGGTGCACGCTCGCGAGGTTCATCCCTTCGCCCGGCTGCTTCGCGAGGCAGTACAGGCGGATCGTCTCGTTCGGCTGCAGCCGGATCACGAGGCGGTTCGAGCCGGGCCGCAGCGCGGTGGGCCCGAGCGCCGAATGCGGCACCGGGCGGAAATTGACGACGATCTCCGCGACGCGATCGGCAAGGCGCTTGCCGGTGCGCAGGAAGAACGGTACACCGGCCCAGCGCCAGTTCTCGATCTCGACCTTCAGCGCGACGAAGGTTTCGGTCTGGCTGTCGGGCTTCACGCCCGGTTCGGTCGCGTAGGCCGGCACCTGCGCGCCCTTGATCACGCCCGCATGATACTGGCCGCGCACGGCAACCTTGCCGATGTCGCGCGGATCGACCGGCTTCAGCGCGCGCAGCACGCGCAGCTTCTCGTCGCGTACCGAATCCGAATCCATCGAATGCGGCGGTTCCATCGCGACGATCGACAGCAGCTGCAGCAGGTGGTTCTGCACCATGTCGCGCAGCGCGCCCGTATTGTCGTAGAAATCGCCGCGTGCCTCGACGCCGAGCTCCTCGGCGATCGTGATCTGGATGCTCTCGACCCATTCGCGGCGCCACAGCGGCTCGAACAGCGCATTGCCGAAGCGCAGCGCGAGCAGGTTCTGCACGGGTTCCTTGCCGAGGTAGTGGTCGATCCGGTAGATCTGGCCTTCCGCGAAGATCTCGCCGACCGCGTCGTTGATCGCATTCGACGACTTCAGGTCGTAGCCGAGCGGCTTCTCGAGCACGATGCGCGAGCCTTCGTTCAGGCCGACCGACGCGAGCGCCTTGCAGATCGGCACGAACAGCGACGGGCCCGTCGCCAGATAGAACACGCGGATGCCGGGCAGCGATGCCACCGCGTCGCGCAGCACGACGTAGTCTTCCGCGCGGCCGAGATCGAGGTGCACGTACTCGATGCGATCGAGGAAGGACTTCCACGCAGCTTCGTCGAACGCCTTGCCGGCGGCCTTGGCCGCGTGCGGCTTCACGTGTGTGTCGACCCATTCGAGATAGGACGCACGATCCGATTCGTGACGCGCCACGGCAACGATCCGGCCGCTCTCCGCCAGCATGTTCGCACGGTGCGCCTCGAACAGCGCGGGCAGGATCTTGCGCATCGACAGATCGCCGGTGCCGCCGAAAAGTACGAAGGTAAAGCTGGAATCGGTATGCATGTGTCTCCGCCGGGTTGGGGTGCTGGGAAGCGATCCGTAGTGCGATAAAAATATTTTTGACACTGAATTGTAGTTTAACTACAATCCGCCGCAAGGGGTAGCACCTGGGTGAAGAAAAAAAGAAGTGCGGTCGATGAACTGCGCGAGCTTCACCTTCGGGAACGCCATGTGCCGAATGTTATCGGACATTGACGGCGCGCATCGTCAGCGCGACGTCGCCCCCGGGCTCGCGCCGCATCATCGCGGCGGGCCAGAAACACAAAGAGGAGACACGCCGTTGAATCTCGATTCACGCTTTCTGTAAGAGCCCGGCCGGTCATCGGCCCCGTACGCTGCATGCGTCCCGCGGCTCGATTTCCCCGTCGTTATCAAGAAGCCGGTTCCCGTCAGGGAACTTCACGAGTTGATTCAGTCTGGAGGAGATAAGTAATGAAAGTTCGCTCGATCATGGGCGCGCTCTGCGCCGCAGGTCTGATGGCTGGCGCCGTGGCGGCGCAGGCAGCCGAGAATGTGACGGTGCTGCACTGGTGGACCTCGGGTGGCGAGTCGAAGGCCGTCGGCGTGCTGAAGGACGACGTGCAGAAGCAGGGCTACGTGTGGAAGGACTTCGCGGTCGCGGGCGGCGCCGGCGCCGCGGCAATGACCGCACTGAAGACCAAGGTGATCAGCGGCGACGCACCGTCGGCCGCGCAGATCAAGGGCCCGCTGATCCAGGACTGGGCCGACCAGGGCGTGCTCGTCAACATCGATTCCGCTGCCGGCGACTGGAAGCAGAACCTGCCGCCGGAAATCGACAAGATCATCAAGTACAAGGGCCACACCGTCGCGGCGCCGTTCTCGGTGCACCGCGTGAACTGGCTGTACATCAACAAGGCCGCGCTCGACAAGGTCGGCGCGAAGGTGCCGACCACCTGGCCTGAATTCTTCGCGGTGGCCGACAAGCTGAAGGCCGCGGGCATCCAGCCGGTCGCGATGGGCGGCCAGCCGTGGCAGGATCTGACGCTGTGGGAAGACGTCGTGCTGTCGCAGGGCCCGGCGTTCTACAAGAAGGCGCTGGTCGACCTCGACCAGGCGACGCTGACGTCGCCGCAGATGCTGTCCGTGTTCGACACGGTGCGCAAGATCCAGGGCTACTTCGATACCGGCCGTAACGGCCGCGACTGGAACCTCGCGACCGCGATGGTGATCAACGGCAAGGCCGGCATGCAGTTCATGGGCGACTGGGCGAAGGGCGAGTTCGAGAACGCCGGCAAGAAGGCGGGCAAGGACTACATCTGCGCGGCGGTGCCGGGCACGGCGAATTCGTACACGTTCAACGTCGATTCGTTCGTGTTCTTCCAGCAGAAGGGCGAGAAGGCGGCGACGCCGGGCCAGCTCGCGCTCGCGAAGACGATCATGACGCCGGACTTCCAGGAACAGTTCAGCCTGCTGAAGGGTTCGGTGCCGGTACGCCTCGGCGTGAAGATGGACAAGTTCGACGACTGCGCGAAGAAGTCGTATGCCGACGAGCAGACCGCGATCAAGTCGGGCGGCTTCGTGCCGTCGCTCGCGCACGGGATGGCGCAGAGCGATGCGACCGCCGGCGCGATCACGGACGTCGTGACGAAGTTCATGAACTCGCAGCAGGATTCGAAGAGCGCGGTTGCCGCGCTCGCGAAGGCCGCGAAGGTCAAGTAACGCGCGACAGGCGCCCGGCCGGAAGCGCTTCATCGGCCGGGCGTTTTTGCATGTGCAGCAAACGGGCTCGCCCGCGGGCTCGTGCCGTATCTGGCGCCGGCCCGGCCTGCGTCGCCCTCGTTCCAGGAGTCGAATCAAGTGGCTGCCCCTCTTAGCGGAAACGGATCCGGCGCTGCCGCCGCACGGCGTACGTCGCCGATGTCGGCCTTCGCCGATCGCTGGATCCCGAAGCTCGTGCTCGCGCCGAGCGTCGCGATCGCCGTGGTGTTCATCTACGGCTTCATCCTGATTACCGGCTATCTGTCGCTGACCAACTCGCGACTGTTGCCGAACTACGAATTCGACGGCTTCGGCCGTTACACGGACCTGTTCCAGAACGACGTGTGGTGGACCTCCGCCGCGAACCTCGGCTGGTTCGGGATTCCGTTCATCGCGATCTGCGTCGCGCTCGGGCTGTTCCTCGCGATCCTGCTCGACCAGCGGATCCGCAACGAAGGCGCGCTGCGCGCGGTCTTCCTGTATCCGATGGCGCTGTCGTTCATCGTCACCGGCACCGCGTGGCAGTGGATCCTGAACCCGGGCCTCGGCCTCGAGAAGGTGATGCACGACTGGGGCTGGACGAGCTTCTCGTTCGACTGGCTCGGCGATCCGGACAAGGCGATCTTCTGCGTGGTGATCGCGGCCGTGTGGCAGTCGACCGGATTCGTGATGGCGCTGTTCCTCGCGGGGCTGCGCGGCGTCGACGCGGAGATCTTCAAGGCCGCGCAGGTGGACGGCGCGACGCTGCCGACCATCTACCGCAAGATCGTGATCCCGAGCATGCGCCCGGTGTTCTTCTCGGTGCTGCTGATCCTCTGCCACATCACGATCAAGACCTTCGACCTCGTCGTCGCGCTGACGGCGGGCGGCCCGGGCACGTCGTCGTCGCTGCCGGCCATGTTCATGTACACGTTTTCGTTCAACCGCGGCCAGCTCGGGCTCGGCGCGGCGTCCTCGGTGATGATGCTCGCGACCGTGGTCGCAGTGCTGGTGCCGCTGATGTATATGGAATCGAGGAGCACCCGCAATGCAGCCTAAGATGACGATCAGCCGGGCAGTGATCTATGCGGCACTGATCCTGTTCGCGCTGTATTTCCTGTTCCCGATCTACGTGATGCTGTCGACGTCGTTCAAGGATCTCGACCAGCTGCGTACCGGCAACCTGCTGACGCCGCCCACCACGTGGACCATCGACCCGTGGGTGAAGGCGTGGAGCGGCGCGTGTACCGGCGTGCGCTGCGACGGGATGAAGCCGTTCTTCCTGAATTCGCTGCAGATGGTGATCCCGGCGGTGCTGATCTCGTCGCTGATCGGCGCGTTCAACGGCTACGTGCTCACGCACTGGCGCTTTCGCGGTGCGGACGCGCTGTTCACGATGATGCTGGTTGGCTGCTTCATCCCGTTCCAGGTGATCCTGCTGCCGATGGCGCGCCTGCAGGGGATGCTCGGCCTCGCCAACACGATTCCGGGCCTCGTGTTCGTGCACGTCGTGTACGGCATCGCGTTCACGACGATGTTCTTCCGCAACTTCTACGTGAGCGTGCCGGCCGAGCTCGTGAAGGCCGCGCGCATCGACGGCGCGGGCTTCTTCACGATCTTCACGAAGATCCTGCTGCCGGTGTCGCTGCCGATCTTCATGGTGTGCCTGATCTGGCAGTTCACGCAGATCTGGAACGACTTCCTGTTCGGGATCGTGTTCTCCGGCGTCGATTCGATGCCGATCACGGTTGCGCTGAACAACCTCGTCAACACGTCGACGGGCGTGAAGGAATACAACGTCGACATGGCCGGCGCGATCATCGCCGCGCTGCCGACGCTGCTCGTCTACATCGTCGCCGGCCGCTACTTCGTGCGCGGGCTGACGGCGGGCGCGGTGAAGGGGTAAGCGCGGCTTCATCCGATACGACGAACCGGCCGCGCCTCGCGCGCGGCGCATCGAAACGAACCCGACGCGGCGCCCGAGTGCGCCGCGCGAGACGAGACAGAGGATTCACAGCATGGCAAGCCTTTCCATCCGTGACGTGTACAAGACCTACCCGAACGGGGTGCCGGTCCTGAAGGGTGTCGACATCGAGATCGAGGACGGACAGTTCCTGATCCTGGTCGGCGGGTCGGGCTGCGGGAAGTCGACGCTGCTCAACATGATCGCCGGGCTCGAGACCGTGACGAGCGGCGAGATCTGCATCGACGGCAAGGTCGTCAACGACCTGTCGCCGAAGGATCGCGACATCGCGATGGTGTTCCAGTCGTACGCGCTGTATCCGTCGATGACGGTGCGCGAGAACATCTCGTTCGGCCTGAACATCCGCAAGGTGCCGAAGAGCGAGCAGCAGCAGATCGTCGACCGCGTGTCGCAGATGTTGCAGATCCAGCACCTGCTTGACCGCAAGCCGGGCCAGTTGTCGGGCGGCCAGCGCCAGCGTGTCGCGATGGGCCGTGCGCTCGCGCGCGATCCGTCGCTGTTCCTGTTCGACGAGCCGCTGTCGAACCTCGACGCGAAGCTGCGCATCGAGATGCGCGCGGAAATCAAGCTGCTGCACCAGCGTCTCGGCACGACGATCGTCTACGTGACGCACGACCAGATCGAGGCGATGACGCTCGGCGACCGGATCGCGGTGATGAAGGACGGCGTGGTCCAGCAGTTCGGCGCGCCGCAGGAGATCTACGATTCGCCGTCGAACCTGTTCGTCGCGGGCTTCATCGGCGCGCCGCCGATGAACTTCATCAACGGCAAGCTGGTCGAGCAGGGCAGCGGGATCGCGCTCGAGATCGACACGGGCGTCAAGCGCGGCGTGCTGAACCTGCCGTTCGACGCGGCGAAGCTGAAGTCGCACGTCGGTCGCGAGGTGATCCTCGGCCTGCGTCCGGAGCGCATCACCGACGTGCGCCACGCGCACAACGGCGACGCGTCGCACCTGCAGCCGTTCGACGTGCGCGTTGACGTGACCGAGCCGACCGGGCCCGATACGCACGTGTTCGCGCAGGTCAACGGCAAGCGCATCGTGAGCCGCGTGCATCCGGCCGCGAACCCGCAACCCGAACAGACGCTGTCGCTGCTGTTCGACGTGTCGAAGGCCGTGCTGTTCGACCCGGCGTCGGAAGAACGGATCGCGTAACGCGGCGCTCGCGCTGAACGAAAGAAGGGGCCGTCTCGAACGGCCCCTTTTGTTCTGGCGATGCGGTTGACGCTACAACGGCAGTCAGTGCGGCAGCCTGACGTCGAACTTGAACGTCGCGAGCCGCGCGACGAGGATGAAGCCGGTCGCGAGCAGCACACTGTAGACGGAATCGAACTGCAGCCACACGAGCAGCAGGTAGAACCAGCAGCCGACGAACGCACAGGTCGCGTACGGCCGCGAATCGCGCAGGATCAGCGGGATGTCGTTGCACAGCACGTCGCGGACGATCCCGCCGACCACGCCGGTGATCACGCCCATCATCACCGCGATGAAGCGCGGCATTTCAGAGTCAAGCGCGATCGCCGTGCCCGAGATGCTGAAGATCCCGAGCCCGATCGCATCGGCGACGAGCAGCAGCCGCTCGGCCGACAGCCGCGACAACATCCGCAGCACGAACGGCGCGAACAGCGCGAGCACGAAGATCACGATCACGTAGTCGTCGTGCACGACCCAGTAGAACGGCCGGCGCTCGAGCAGGATGTCGCGCAGCGTGCCGCCGCCGAATGCGGTGGCGAGTGCCACCACGAACGTGCCGACCGAGTCGAGGCGGTTCTTGCGCGCCTCGATGAAGCCCGAGATCGCAAAGGCCAGCGTGGCGATCGCCTCCAGTATCGCGATCGCGAGCGTCAGCCTAGGATGCGGCACGCGGCCCCCGGTCGGCCGGCGCCGCGTGCGGCTGCAGCAGCACGAGCACCGCGCCCGCGCCGCCGTCGTTGCCGCGCGCCTCGCAGAACGCGATCACTTCTTCCTTCTGCACGAGCCACGCCCGCACCTTGCCCTTCAGCACGGGCTCCTTGCCGATCGATCCGAGCCCCTTGCCGTGGATCACGCGCAGGCAGCGCAGCCCCTTCTTGCCGGCTTCGCGGATGAACTCGGCGAGCGCGTCGCGCGCCTCGTCGCGCCGCATCCCGTGCAGGTCGATCTGCGCCTGCACGATCCACGCGCCGCTGCGCAGCTTGCGCACGACGTCGCGGCTGATGCCGGGGCGGTGGTAGTACAGCGAGTCGTCGCTGTCGAGCAGCGTCTCGGGATCGAATTCGTCGGACAACGTCGCGTTCAGCACGGCTTCCTCGTCGCGCTGTGTCTGCTTCGGCACCGGGTCGGGCGGCGTGCGGCCGGCCGCCGCGCGCGGCGGCGCCTTGAGCGGCTGGATTGTGCCGACCTCGTTGCGGAACACGTTCGCGTCGGCTTCCGCCTTGCGCTCGGCCTTCGCGGTTTCGACGCGGTTGCGCTCGCGGCGCTCGGCTTCGCCCTTCAGGTTCGCGCGTAGCGCGCCGAGGCCGGCGAGCCCCTGGCCGCGCAACGCGGCGGGATCGGGCGCGGGTGCCGGCGCGGCGGGCGCGGGGTTCGCGGGACGGGCGGCGATCTGCCGCTTCGCGGGATCGCTCGGATGGGGCTGGTTCTTCGCCATGATTCGGTACGCAGGGCAGGCGCGTTCGGGCGCGCGGGCAAAAAAAAGCCGCTGCACGGCGGCAGCGGCTTGTCCGGCCAGACCCGCTTCGCGGCAGCGGACGCCATTGTAGCGCCCGGCGCGGCAGGTCTCGCGGCTTACTTCTTGTCGTGCAGGCTTTCGAGGTAGCGCTGCGCGTCGAGTGCGGCCATGCAGCCCGTGCCGGCGCTGGTGATCGCCTGGCGGTACACGTTGTCCTGCACGTCGCCCGCGGCGAACACACCCGCGACGCTCGTCGACGTTGCGTTGCCGTGCAGGCCGCTCTTCGTCAGGATGTAGCCGTCCTTCATCTCGAGCTGACCCTGGAACAGGTCGGTGTTCGGCTTGTGGCCGATCGCGACGAACACACCCTGGACGTTGAGGTCTTCCGTTGCGCCGGTCTTCACGTTCTTGATGCGCAGGCCCGTGACGCCCGAATCCTCGCCGGTCACTTCGTCGAGCACGTGATCCCACTTGATCACGACGGCGCCTTCCTTTTCCTTCTCCAGCAGGCGGTCGATCAGGATCGGCTCCGCGCGGAACTTGTCGCGGCGGTGGATCACCGTGACCTTCTTCGCGATGCCCGTCAGGTAGAGCGCTTCCTCGACGGCCGTGTTGCCGCCGCCGATCACCGCGACTTCCTGGCCGCGATAGAAGAAGCCGTCGCAGGTCGCGCAGGCCGACACGCCCTTGCCCATGAACGCTTCTTCGGACGGCAGGCCGAGATACTGCGCGGACGCGCCGGTCGAGATGATCAGCGAGTCGCACGTGTACTCGCCCGAGTCGCCGATCAGGCGGATCGGCTGCTCGTGCAGCTTCGCGGTGTGGATGTGGTCGAAGATGATTTCGGTGTTGAAGCGCTCGGCGTGCTCGAGGAAGCGCGCCATCAGCTCCGGACCCTGCACGCCTTTCGCGTCTGCCGGCCAGTTTTCGACGTCGGTCGTGGTCATCAGCTGGCCGCCCTGTGCGATGCCGGTGATCAGCACCGGGGACAGGTTGGCGCGTGCCGCGTAGACGGCAGCCGTGTAGCCGGCGGGGCCGGAACCGAGAATCAGGACTTTGGCGTGTTTGGGCGTGGACATGTGCGAATCCGTAAAAGGCGGCCGCGGCGGGCGGGGTAAGGCTCGCCGTACGATCCGGGTTGACCGGGATGCCGTCATAGATGGGTATCAGACGCGCATTATAAAGGCCCCGTTGCTGCGCTGCCGAACGAGAGTTTCAATCGCGTCGATAGTGTCGCGCGGTGCAACGGCCGCGCACGCGGGGCGGGCAGGGCGCGCGGCGGCGTGTTGCCGCACGGGTGTGGCGCGGCCGGGTGCCGGTTCGGGGCGGTGCGGCAGTGGCGCCCGCCGGCCGGCGGGAGCGGGGCAAAAGGGCCGCGGCGGAGCGCTTCCGCCGTGCCGGTCGTATCCCGGCCCCGTTATGTAACCGTCATTTACACTTGGCGGCCCGGTGCAGCGTTTACAATAAGCGGGATCGAACGACAGGCGGGCGCACGGCCCGTCCTATTTATACGGATTCATGGCAAAAGCTCCTTATTCCGCCCAGGCACAGGCGTTGCCGCACCGGATGTCGAAGCTCCTCACGGAGATCCGCTGGATTCTCCAGGTCGCGCTCTGCGCATTTCTGGTGATGGCCCTGCTGAGCTACAGCCGGCGCGATCCGAGCTGGACGCACGCGGCCCAGGTGGACCACATCTCGAACTGGGCCGGCCGCGTCGGCGCCTGGACGGCCGACATCATCCTGCTGCTGTTCGGCCTGTCGGCCTACTGGCTGATCGTGCCGCTCGCGCGGCGCATCGCCGTCAACTACCGCCGCATCACCCGCCACGAGGCGGTTGCGGACGAACCCGAGCGGCCGATCGGCTGGCTCACCGAAATCCTCGCGTTCGTGCTCGTCGTGCTGGCATGCGACGGCATCGAGGCGCTGCGCATGTGGTCGCTGAAGGTGCAGTTGCCGCGTGCGCCGGGCGGCGTCGTCGGCGAGGCCGTCGCGGGCGCGATGTCGCACGCGTTCGGTTTCACGGGCGGCACGCTGTTGCTGCTGATCGCGCTGGCGATCGGCCTGTCGCTGTATTTCCGCTTCTCGTGGCTGTCGGTCGCCGAGCGCGTCGGCGGTGCGATCCTGTCCGCCGTCAACGTCGCGAAGCTGCGCCGCGAGGCCGAGCGCGACCGCAAGCTGGGCGAGGCCGCGGCCGTGCGCCGCGAAGGCAAGGTCGAAGAGGAGCGCGTGCGCATCGAGGATCACGAGCCCGTGACGATCGTGCCGCCGGTCGTCACGCCGGCGAAGTCCGAGCGCGTCGAGCGCGAGCGTCAGGTGCCGCTCTTCACCGACCTGCCGGGCGATTCGACGCTGCCGGCGGTATCGCTGCTCGACCCGGCGCCGAAGGCGCAGGAGGCGATCTCCGCCGATACGCTCGAATTCACGTCACGCCTGATCGAGAAGAAGCTGAAGGACTTCGGCGTCGAGGCAAGCGTCGTGGCCGCGTATCCGGGCCCGGTCGTCACGCGCTACGAGATCGAGCCGGCCACCGGCGTGAAGGGCAGCCAGATCGTCAACCTCGCGAAGGATCTCGCGCGTTCGCTGTCGCTCGTGTCGATCCGCGTCGTCGAGACGATTCCCGGCAAGAACTACATGGCGCTCGAGTTGCCGAACCAGCGCCGCCAGACGGTGCACCTGTCCGAGATCATCGGCTCCGAAGTCTATGCGGCCGCGTCGTCGGCGCTGACGCTGAGCCTCGGCAAGGATATCGGCGGCAAGCCGGTGTGCGCGGATCTCGCGAAGATGCCTCACCTGCTGGTGGCCGGCACGACCGGTTCCGGCAAGTCGGTCGGGATCAACGCGATGATCCTGTCGCTGCTGTACAAGGCGACCGCCGAGCAGGTGCGCCTGATCCTGATCGATCCGAAGATGCTCGAAATGAGTGTCTACGAAGGCATTCCGCACCTGCTGTGCCCGGTCGTCACCGACATGCGCCAGGCCGGCCACGCGCTGAACTGGACGGTTGCGGAGATGGAGCGCCGCTACAAGCTGATGAGCAAGCTCGGCGTGCGCAACCTGGCCGGCTACAACAACAAGATCGACGAGGCCGCGAAGCGCGAAGAGAAGCTGCCGAATCCGTTCAGCCTCACGCCGGAAGATCCGGAGCCGCTCGGCCGCCTGCCGAACATCGTCGTCGTGATCGACGAGCTGGCCGACCTGATGATGGTCGTCGGCAAGAAGGTCGAGGAACTGATCGCGCGGATCGCACAGAAGGCGCGCGCGGCCGGCATCCACCTGATCCTTGCCACGCAGCGTCCGTCGGTCGACGTGATCACCGGCCTCATCAAGGCGAACGTGCCGACCCGGATCGCGTTCCAGGTGTCGTCGAAGATCGACTCGCGCACGATTCTGGACCAGATGGGCGCCGAATCGCTGCTCGGGATGGGCGACATGCTGTACCTGGCGCCGGGCACCGGGCTGCCGGTGCGCGTGCACGGCGCGTTCGTTGCCGATGACGAAGTGCACCGCGTCGTCGAGAAGCTCAAGGAGCAGGGCGAGCCGAACTACATCGAGGGCCTGCTCGAAGGCGGCACCGCCGACGGCGACGAGGGCTCGGCCGGTGCGGGAACCGGCGAAGGCGGCGACGAGTCTGATCCGCTGTACGACCAGGCGGTCGAGATCGTCATCAAGAACCGCCGCGCGTCGATTTCGCTCGTGCAGCGCCACCTGCGGATCGGCTATAACCGCGCGGCGCGGCTGCTCGAGCAGATGGAGCAGTCGGGGCTCGTGTCGGCGATGTCGTCGAGCGGCAACCGCGAAATTCTTGTGCCGGCGCGCGACGCGGAATGAGTCCGCGGCGCTCGCAGCGCCGGCCACCCAGGGAGAAAACCGCAATATGCAGCAACATTCGTTCGCAATGTCCCTTCGTTCGACGCGGCGCTGGCTCGGCGCGGCGCTCGCCGGCGCATCGCTGATGCTCGCGGCGACGCACGCGTTCGCGGGCGGCACCGAGCAACTGAAGGCGTTCGTGTCGCAGGTGCGTTCGGCGAAGGGCGACTTCACGCAGCAGATCGTCAAGGCACCCGCGAAGGGCGCGAGCGCCGTGCAGGCCGTGCCGAAACCCACCGACAATTCGAGCGGCACGTTCGTGTTCGCGCGCCCGGGCAAGTTCATCTGGACGTACCAGAAGCCGTACCAGCAGGTGTTGCAGGCCGACGGCGAGAAGCTCTACGTGTACGACCGCGACCTGAACCAGGTCACCGAGCGCAAGCTGAACGGCGCGCTGGGCGCGAGCCCGGCCGCGATCCTGTTCGGCAGCAACGATCTCGACAAGAACTACACGCTGCGCGATGCCGGCGAGAAGGGCGGCATCGAGTGGCTCGAGATGCTGCCGAAGGCGCAGGACACGCAGTTCCAGCGGATCGGTATCGGCTTCAAGAACGGCACGCTCGCCGCGATGGAACTGCACGACGTGTTCGGCAACGTCACGCTGCTGACGTTTACGAACATCCAGACGAATCCGCCGCTGAAGGGCGATACGTTCAAGTTCGTCGTGCCGAAGGGCGCCGACGTGATTACCGGCTGACCGGCGCCGCGCGCCGCTCTCCTGCAACGGGCCTGCCGGCGACGGCAGGCCCGTGTTGTTTCTGGGCGCGGGCACCGGGCGCGGGCACTGCGTGCCGGGCGTGGGCGTGAGGCGCGGGCACCGGCCACGGCGGCGCCGTCGCGCGGCTGTCATAATGGCGGGTCCGGCGGCCGGTTCGGCCGCGACCGTTTGATGTGGAGCGAGGGTTCATGTCCGATCTGTTTCAAGTCGAGCCGCGTCGCCCGCTCGCCGAGGCGCTGCGGCCGAAGACGCTCGCCGAGGTGATCGGCCAGACGCATTTGCTGGGCGAAGGCAAGCCGCTGCGGCTCGCGTTCGAATCGGGCAAGCCGCATTCGATGATCCTGTGGGGGCCGCCCGGTGTCGGCAAGACGACGCTTGCGCGGCTCACCGCGCTCGCGTTCGACTGCGAGTTCATCGCGCTGTCCGCGGTGCTCGGCGGCGTGAAAGACATCCGCGAGTCGATGGAGCAGGCAAAGGACACGCTGAACCGCACCGGCCGCCACACGATCCTGTTCGTCGACGAAATCCACCGCTTCAACAAGGGGCAGCAGGACGCATTGCTGCCGTTCGTCGAGTCGGGGCTCGTGACCTTCATCGGCGCGACGACCGAGAACCCGAGCTTCGAGGTCAACTCGGCGTTGCTGTCGCGTGCACAGGTGTACGTGCTGAAGTCGCTGGACGACGACGAGATGCGCCAGTTACTGAAGCGCGCACAGGAAATCGCGCTCGACAGCCTGTCGTTCGACGACAAGGCGATCGATACGCTGGTCGGCTATGCGGACGGCGACGCGCGGCGCTTCCTGAACCTGCTCGAGCAGGCGCAGACGGCGGCCACGTCGGCCGGCGTGGCGACGATCGATGCCGAATTCGTCAGCAGCGCGATGACGCTGAACGCACGACGCTTCGACAAGGGCGGCGACAACTTCTACGACCAGATCTCGGCGCTGCACAAGTCGGTGCGCGGTTCGAGCCCGGACGGCGCGCTGTACTGGTTCTGCCGGATGATCGACGGCGGTGCGGATCCGAAATATCTCGCGCGGCGGATCGTGCGGATGGCGTGGGAAGACATCGGCCTCGCCGATCCGCGCGCGTTGCAGATGGCCAACGACGCGGCCGAAACCTACGAGCGGCTCGGCTCGCCGGAAGGCGAACTCGCGCTCGGGCAGGCGGTGATCTATCTCGCGTGCGCGGCGAAGAGCAACGCGGGTTACAACGCGTTCAACCAGGCGATGGCGTTCGTCAAGCAGGACAAGTCGCGCGAGGTGCCCGTGCATCTGCGCAACGCGCCGACCAAGCTGATGAAGGAGCTCGGCTACGGTCACGCTTACCGATACGCGCACGACGAGCCGAATGCGTATGCGGCCGGCGAGACGTACCTGCCGGACGGGATGCGCGAGCCGCGCTGGTACAAGCCGGTGCCGCGCGGGCTCGAATCGAAGATCGCCGACAAGCTCGCGTGGCTGCGCGAACTCGACCGCGAGGCCGGCAAGAAGGACTGACGGCCCGGTGCGGCCCGGTGCGGCCGGCGCGGCCGCGAACGCGTCAGCGCTTGCGGGCCGGCTGCTTCTTCCAGTAGCCGAACGGCTCCTGATGGCACTCGATGTCGAGTTCGGTGACGCGGGCGTGCAGGCTCTGCTGCGCATCGGCGATCGCGAGGTTGTAGATCGCGGGCGCGATTTCCTCGACGAAGAAGTGCAGCAGTGCGCCGGCCTGGATATTGCCGATCGGCTCGTCCATGTTTTCCGTGAAATAGCGTTGCAGCGACGCGATCGCTCGGTCGCGTACGTCCTTGTCCAGTTCGATGGCCATCGGGTTCCTTGGGTAGCTGTGACGGGTGGCGGGTGCCGTGTTCGATGCGCCGCGGCAGGCGCACACGGGTGTTTCTCGATCCGCCGCGCGTCGATGCCGCGCGATTCCGCGGGTGCCGACGGGCGGACCGGCAATGCGATACTGCCATGGCCGTCGCACCACGGTCATCGCCCGTTTGCAGCATTGTCCGTCCGGCCAGTGCCGTGGCGGCCCCGCGGTGCGTTAGAATTCCCGTCTTACACAACGATTCTCCAAGTCCTCCCATGCTCGACATCCAGTTGCTGCGCAAAGACCTCGACGGCGTCGCCCAGCGCCTCGCCGATCGCGGCTACACCCTCGACATCGCCGCGTTCTCCGCCCTCGAAGCGGAACGCCGCGCGATCCAGACCCGCACCGAAGAGCTCCAGGCGCGCCGCAACAGCCTGTCGAAGCAGATCGGCGCGATGAAGGGGAAGGGCGAGGACACGTCGGCCGTGATGGCCGAGGTCGGCGGGATCGGCGACGAAATGAAGGCGGGAGAAGCCAAGCTCGGCGAGATCCAGGCGCGCCTGTCCGACCTGATGCTGGGCATGCCGAACATCGCGCATGAAAGCGTGCCGGTCGGCAAGGACGAAGCCGACAACATCGAAGTGCGCCGCTGGGGCACGCCGCGCCAGTTCGATTTCGAGGTGAAGGATCACGTCGACGTCGGCACGCCGCTCGGCCTCGATTTCGAGACCGGCGCGAAGCTCGCCGGTGCGCGTTTCACGATGCTGCGCGGCTCGATCGCGCGCCTGCACCGCGCGCTCGCGCAGTTCATGATCGATACGCACACGCTGCAGCACGGCTATACCGAAACGTATACGCCGTACATCGTGAACCCCGAGATCCTGTACGGTACGGGCCAGCTGCCGAAGTTCGCGGACGACATGTTCCGCGTCGAGAAGGGCGGCGAGGAGAACAAGGTCACGCAATACCTGATCTCCACGTCGGAGATCTCGCTGACGAACACCGTGCGCGAGTCGATCGTCGATGCATCCGCACTGCCGATCAAGCTGACCGCGCATTCCCCGTGCTTCCGCTCGGAAGCCGGTTCGTACGGCCGCGACACGCGCGGCATGATCCGCCAGCACCAGTTCGACAAGGTCGAGATGGTGCAGGTCGTCGCACCGGACACATCGTACGCGGCGCTCGACGAGATGGTCGGCCATGCGGAAGCGATCCTGCAGAAGCTCGGCCTGCCGTACCGCGTGATCACGCTGTGCACGGGCGACATGGGCTTCTCGGCCGCGAAGACGTTCGACCTCGAGGTGTGGCTGCCTGCGCAGAACACCTATCGCGAGATCTCGAGCTGCTCGAACACCGAGGCGTTCCAGGCGCGCCGGATGCAGGCGCGTTTCCGCAACGCGCAGGGCAAGCCGGAGCTCGTCCATACGCTGAACGGTTCGGGCCTCGCAGTCGGCCGCACGCTCGTCGCGGTACTGGAGAATTACCAGAACGCGGACGGCTCGGTCACGGTGCCGGAAGCGCTGCGTCCGTACATGGGCGGCATCGAGCGCATCGACGCGCCGGCACAGGCGTCGTAAGCGCACGTTCCGGCAAACTCGCGAAGTCCTCGCAAAAAATTTGCAAAAAGGGCTTGTGAGATTCGAAGAGATCGTTCTATAATCTTTTCTTTCGCGGAAACGACCAACCGCGAAATGCAGTAAAGCAGCAAGGAAGGAGAGGTGGCAGAGTGGTCGAATGTACCTGACTCGAAATCAGGCGTACGGTTTCCCCGTACCGTGGGTTCGAATCCCACCCTCTCCGCCAAAATACGAAGCCCCTTGATCCGGAAGGATCAAGGGGTTTTTCGTTTTGGGCTCGCGGTGCGTGCGTCGTGTCGCAAGCCATTGCAGTGGCAACAGCTCGACTCGCGACACATCGGATCGTGCTGATACGATGCGAGCCACTGCGTGCATGACCGTGCCGCGTCCCCGATACCGCCGCGCCGAACGGCAAACTCCGCGATCCCATGACGAACCGAGTGCCGAAAGTCCTGACGGGCATTGCGCTGCTGACCGCCGTCATCGCGGTCGTGGACATCCGCGGCGCACATGGCATCGGCATGGCGTTGGCATTCGGTATCGCGGCGTATTTCGCGGGGCTGGCAGGATGTGCTGCCATTGCAGTTGCGGCGGCATTGATCGTGCTGTCGCACGCCCCGCGCTACCGCGAGCGAGCGCTCACATGGCGATGGCGCGAATCGGCGATCGCGTTGCTTTGCATCGTGGCAATTGCTGCCTTCAGCCAGGCGGTCGTGGTGCTCGACTACCTGTGCGTGGCGCTTGCGCCGCCGTCGATCGAAGCCGATCTCGTCCGGTTCGATGCGTTGCTCGGCTTTCACTGGCCCGACCTGTATCGCTGGGTGAGGGCGCATGCCGAACTGCAGAGCGTGCTGGCGTTCGCGTATCGCTGCAGCATCGTGCAACTGATCGCCGTCCCGTTCATTCTCGCGACCGCACGGCGGCATGACGACCTCGCCGAATTCATGACGCTGTTCGCATTCGCGTTGCTCGTCGTGGTCGTCGTCTCGACGCCGTTCCCCGCGCAAAGCGCATTCATCCATTTCGGCATCGCCGATGCGAACACCGCGTCGACCGTGTCGCACTACGACCTGCTGCGCAGCGGGCGGCTTCGGCAGTTCAGCCTGTCCGAATCGCAGGGGCTCGTGTCGCTGCCGTCGTTCCACGTGATGCTGGCGCTGCTGCTCGCGTATGCGGTGCGGCATGTCCGCTACCTGTTTCCCGCATCGGTCGTGCTGAATGCCGTGATGATCGTGTCGACGCCGACACAGGGTGGCCACTACCTGGCCGACGTGATCGCCGGGATCGTATTCGGCGTGCTGTCGCTCGTCGTCGTGCGCCGCTGGATGGCGGGCCCGCGCAGGGCCGCGACAGCCGGGCCGCGCGCGACGCATCCGACCTGACCGAACTGCGGCCGGCGTTTTCGCACGCGTCCGGTCTTCACCGCTTTCTTCAGCTTTAAGCCCGCGCTTCCGGCGCCGTTAACACGAGGCGGCGGCCGGCGCCCGTGCCGGGCCGCCTCGTTTCCCGTCGATTCAAGGTCCCATGAAGCTGAGCTACAAGATTCCCCTCGCATTCGCCGTCGCGCTGCTGATGATGTTCGGTGGCGCGCTGTACGGTATCCACATTCTCAATCGGTCGATCGATACGTTCGCCGAAGACGTGCAGACGAACGTCGGCGACGAACGGCTCGTGTCGGCCACGCTCGTGCAGTTCAAGCTGCAAGTGCAGGAATGGAAGGACACGCTGTTGCGCGGCAAGCAGCCCGACAAGCTCGACCAGTACTGGCAGGCGTTCCAGACGCGCGAGCGGACGGTCGACACGCTTGCCGCGCAGCTCGTTCATCAGTTGCCGCCCGGCGAGAGCCGCTCGCTCGTCGAGCAGTTCATGCGCGCGCATACGGCGATGGGCGACGGGTACCGGCGCGGGTTCGACGCGTTCAAGGCTGCCGGCTTCGAGCCGTCGGCCGGCGATGCCGCCGTGGCGGGCGTCGACCGCGAACCCGCGGCGCTGCTGGAGCGGGCCGCGAAGTCGATCGCCGACGAGAGTGCCGCCGTGTCGGCGCAGGCGAGCCGCGATGCACAGCACGCCACTACCGCGAGCCTCGTGCTGATGCTGGTCGTGCTCGGCGTTGCGATGGTCGGCGCGTTCCTGTTCAGCCGCGCGATCCTGCGTCCACTCGACCGCGCAGTGGCGTGCGCGCAGGCCGTCGCAGAGGGTGACCTGACACGCGACGTCGACGCAGCCGGCCGCGACGAGATCGCCGATCTGCTGCGCGCACTGCAGACGATGCAGGCAAGCCTGTCGTGTGTCGTGCTCGAAGTGCGCACGCACGCCGAAGCCGTCGCGACCGCGAGCGCACAGATCGCGTCGGGCAATCATGACCTGTCGGCGCGTACCGAGGCGCAGGCCGCGTCGCTCGAGGAGACGGCCGCGAGCATGACCGAACTCACGGGCATCGTCCGCCAGTCGGCCGAGCACGCGCAGCACGCGGCGCAGCTGGCGCGCGACGCGTCGAACATCGCGTCGGCAGGCGGCGGCGTGATGACGGATGCCGTCGATACGATGAACGGCATCGCCGACAGCTCGGCGAAGGTCGGCGAGATCATCGCGGTGATCGACGGCATTGCGTTCCAGACCAACATCCTCGCGCTGAACGCAGCGGTCGAGGCGGCCCGCGCGGGCGAGCAGGGGCGCGGCTTCGCGGTCGTCGCGGCGGAAGTGCGCACGCTCGCGCAGCGCAGCGCCGCTGCCGCGAAGGAGATCAAGGGGCTCATCGAGCAGTCGACGCAGCGGGTCGACGAAGGCGCCGTGCTGATCGGTCGTGCGGGCGAATCGATTCACGAGATCGTCGGCGCCGTGCAGCGTGTCACGACGATCGTCGGCGAGATCTCGTCCGCGTCGCAGGAGCAGAGCGGCGGCATCCAGCAGGTGAACATCGCGGTGACGCAGATGGACGAAGCGACGCAGCGCAACGCGGCGCTCGTCGAGCAGGCATCGGCCGCGACGCAGGCGCTGGCCGAGCAGGCGAGCGCGCTGCGCCACGCGGTGGCCGTGTTCAGGCTGCCGGAAACGGCGTGACGGCGGCGCCGTCGCGCCGGACTTCGACGGAACCGAGGGGCGGCGCGCCGGCGCCAGCCGCCACCGGCTCGTCTTCCGCCATCAGGCTGCGGCCGGATATTGCGCGAGCACCCGGGCGCGGATCGACGGCTTGATGTTCGATTGCGCCATGTCGCCGCCGTAGTGCGCGACGACGCGCGGATTCATCACGCGATACCAGAGCGGCGGTACGTACGCGAACAGGATCATCGTTGCGTAGCCGGCCGGCAGTTGCGGCGAATTGTCGAAGTGGCGCAGCGCCTGGTACGAGCGCGTCGGATTCGCGTGATGGTCGGCGTGCCGCTGCAACTGGTACAGGAACAGGTTGGTGACGACGTGATTGCTGTTCCACGAATGCTGCGGCGTGCAGCGTTCGTAGCGGCCGCTCGGCAGCTTGCGGCGGCCGAGCCCGTAGTGCTCGACGTAGTTCACGACTTCGAGCAGCGACGCACCGTAGACGGCCTGGATCACGAGGAACGGAATCACGGCCTTGCCGGCCATCGCGATCGCGATGCCCCACACGACGACGGTCATCGCCCACGCGTGCAGTACCTCGTTGCGCCAGGTCCACGGCGAATGTCCGAGCCGTTCGAGGCGCGCCTTCTCGAGCCGCCACGCCGAGCCGATGCTGCCGGTCACGGTGCGCGGCAGGAACGCCCAGAACGATTCGCCATAGCGCGCGCTGGCCGGATCCTCGGCCGTCGCGACGCGCACGTGGTGGCCGCGGTTGTGCTCGACGTAGAAGTGGCCGTATGCGACCGGCGCGAGCGTGATCTTCGCGAGCCAGCGCTCGACGCGGTTGGTCTTGTGCCCGAGTTCGTGCGCGGTATTGATCGAGATGCCCGTCGCGGCGCCGAGCGACAGCGCGAAGCCGACGTAGTCGTACCAGGCGAGCGCGTGCGTGCCGACGATCCATACGCACACGAAGAACGCGACGTATTCGACGAGGGTCGCGAGATAGACGATCAACCGGTAGTAGCGCTCCCGTTCGAGGTGCGGTACGACGTCCTCGGGCGGGTTGTCGCGATCGTCGCCGATCAGCGTGTCGAGGATCGGGATCACGCCGAATGCGAACAGCGGGCCGAACCACCAGAACACGTGCAGGCCGGTCGACAGCGCGAGCTGGGCGGCGAGGATCGGTAGCGTGATCGTCAACGCGCCAAGCAGCCACAGGTAACGCTTGCCATCCGACCAGCCCGAAGCCGATCCGTCGGTCATTGCCATTGTCTCCCTCCTGCCGGCCGGCGCGAGGGCGGCCGCCTGTACGGTGGTTCGAATTCTCGTTGATCCGCGACGCACGCGCGGTCGAGCCGGATCGTTACCCGGTTCTGCCTGTTATACGACCCATGTGCACGCTTGCCAAACTCCGGCGCTAGGCGCGCGGCTCCAAACGGCGGGGCGCGTGCGGCGCAGGCAGGGAAGGGCCCGCGCACGCCGATTGAAACATGCGGGGAACGCCGGCTCGGCCCGCACGAGTGGCCGGTTTGTCAGACGGATGGCGCGCCGTGACGCGTGCGGGGATCGGTGCCGTCGGTTCGCAACAAATGTTGCGATGCAATATGCGGAGCGCGACAGGTACCCGCGATACCTGTTTTCGGGGTCACCAATCTTACGGATCATTACGAATTGCGCGCTGAAATCCGCAGGGTTCGATGGGCGGCTGCCTCATGTCGCAAGGCGACTGGCGTCATGCGTTGAACGCGGCCGCCGCAACCGTCTTTCGGCGGTACGCATGGACATGGCGATGCTGCACCTGCACACGAGCGGGCCGCTTGGCTGCCGGCGGTGCATGCTGCCTTTCGATTCGCGCCGCCATTTGAAAATAACGATTTGACTCATGCCCCGCTTTCGGTTGAAGCTAATAGCTTGCTGTCCGAAGGGGGCTGTGCCTGCATGAGTTCGACCTTGACCGTTCGTCGTATCGTTGCCGACCAGGGCGGCGTGTATCGCGAACTCCGCGCCGCATCGCTGCGCGAGCCCTACGCGCCCGGCGAAGCGCCGGAGGCCGAATTGCTGAACGTCGAAACGGACGCAGCGTCGGCGATTGCCGCGCAGCGCGCCGTATCCGACGAGTCGACGACTTTCCTGCTGTATACCGAAGGCCATCCGGCCGGCATGATCGGCGCGTATTTCGACAATACGCCCGATCGGCGCGCGTTCGTCAGCGAGCTGTGGGTTGCGCACGCGGTGCGTCATCTGCGCGGCGGCGTGCTGCTGCTGGAGACGGCCACCGCATGGCTCGCCGATCGCGGCGCGCAGGACGTCTACGCCTGGATTGCCGATGCGAACCGCAACGCGATCCGCTTCTACGAGCGCGCGGGTTTCGGCAACACCGGCGAACACGCGCCGATCGCGCGGATGCCCGGCGCGATGAAATCGCTGTATGTGTCGCAGGTGAAGCACTGACGCGACGTCAGGGCGCGGGTTGCGCGGCGCGATGAAGGCCCGGTCGCCCGCTTGCCTGCCCGCCTGCCGGTTGCGCGCCCGCCCGGGCCGCCGCAACCCGGCTCCCCAAAAATAATGGCCGCGCGCGTGGACGCCTGTAAAATACGCAAAAAATTTTTGCAGAGTGTCCATGTCGCTTAAAAAATCGCCATTCTTCGAGCTGCGCAGCGGATCGGTCGATACGTTGCTGTTCACCGTGAAGACGACCGATCTCGATGCGTTGCGTACCGAACTGGTCAAGCGCTTCGAAGCGACTCCCGAGTTTTTCGCCGACGATGTCGTCGCGATCGACGTCCGCCGCCTGGCTGACGGCGAACGCGTCGCGCTGGCGGACATCCGCCAGATGCTGAACGACGTGCGGATGCGCCCGGTGGGCGTCGTCGCGCTGGCAACGCAGGGCTGGGCGGGGGAAGCCGGCCTGCCGTTGCTCGAGGCGCGCGATCGCCGTGCGCCGGCCGCGAAGCACGCCGACGAAGCGGAACCGGCGCCGGCGCCCGTCGCCGAAGCCGTCGCTCCGGCAGCCGAACCGGCGCAGGAGCCCGCACCGACGTTGTTGCACACGGGCGGCCAGACGCTCGTGATCGACCGGCCGTTGCGTTCGGGGCAGCAGATTTACGCGAAAGGAGACCTCGTGGTGCTCGCGCCGGTCAGTCACGGCGCGGAGATCATCGCGGAAGGCAACATCCACATCTACGCGCCGTTGCGCGGCCGCGCACTCGCGGGCGTGCACGGCAATCACGACGCGCGCATTTTCTGCACGTGTCTCGAGCCGGAACTGATTTCGATCGCGGGTATCTATCGAACAACCGAGAACCCGTTGCCCGCCGAAGTACTGGGCAAATCGGTGCAGATCCGGCTCGAAGAGGAAAAACTGATGATCGAACCGCTGCGCCTGACGTAAGACACGCGGTGCGCTCCGGATCGATCGGCTCTCATTGACGAACACAGGGTATTGGGTAAATGGCAAAAATCATCGTGGTGACCTCGGGCAAGGGCGGCGTGGGCAAGACGACGACGAGCGCGAGCTTTGCGTCCGGTCTCGCGCTGCGCGGCCACAAGACAGCCGTGATCGACTTCGACGTCGGCCTGCGCAACCTCGATCTCATCATGGGCTGCGAGCGCCGCGTGGTGTACGACCTCGTGAACGTGATCCAGGGCGAAGCGAACCTGAACCAGGCGCTGATCAAGGACAAGAAGTGCGAGAACCTGTTCATCCTGCCGGCGTCGCAGACGCGCGACAAGGACGCGCTCACGCGTGACGGCGTCGAAAAGGTGCTCAACGACCTGGTCGCGATGGACTTCGCATACATCGTCTGCGATTCGCCGGCCGGCATCGAGGCGGGCGCGCTGCACGCGATGTACTTCGCGGACGAAGCGCTGATCGTCACGAACCCGGAAGTGTCGTCGGTGCGCGACTCGGACCGCATTCTCGGTATCCTGTCGTCGAAGACGAAGCGCGCGACCGAAGGCAAGGATCCGATCAAGGAACACCTGCTGATCACGCGCTACAGCCCGAAGCGCGTCAGCGAAGGCGAGATGCTGTCGCTCGAGGACATCAGCGAGATCCTGCGCATCAAGCTGATCGGTGTGGTGCCCGAGTCGGAAGCCGTGCTGCACGCATCGAACCAGGGCTTGCCGGCCGTGCATATCGACGGCACCGACGTCGCGGAAGCGTACAAGGACGTCGTCGCGCGTTTCCTCGGCGAAGACAAGCCGCTGCGCTTCACCGATTACCAGAAGCCGGGCCTGCTGCAGCGCCTCTTCGGCAGCAAGTAACGGAGGCCGTCCATGTCCATCCTTTCGTTTCTCCTCGGCGAGAAGAAAAAGTCCGCATCGGTCGCGAAGGAGCGCCTGCAGCTCATCATCGCGCACGAGCGCGTCGGCGGCCGGCCGCCGGCCGATTACCTGCCGGCGCTGCAGAAGGAGCTGGTCGCGGTCATCTCGAAGTACGTCCATATTTCGAACGATGACATCCGCGTGAGCCTCGAGCGCCAGGACGATCTCGAAGTCCTCGAAGTGAAGATCGAGATCCCGCAAGCCTGACCGTTGCGGGTATCCCTCCGCACGGCGGCACTCGCCGCCGTGCGCGTCTTACGCCCTGTTGCACTTTCGGGCATGCCGTAACACGGCGTCTGTCGGCCGTTATCGCCCCTCCCGCATTGAACGAATACGCTCGCGTAACTTGTTCAACCAGGAGGTTGTGATGGCTGTCTCTACCGTTCAACGTCGTATCGTTTCGCTCGCACTGTTTGCCGCGAGCCTGTCAGCCGTCGTCGCGCCGCTTGCCGCGCATGCGGACGAGATTCTCGTCGGCACGCCCGTGCTCGTTCCGCAGGGCCGCGTAGTGGTGGCCGAGCCGGTCGCCGTGCGCACCGAGGAAATCGTCGTCGTCTCGCCGAACGCGCCGCCGCCGGTGCGCTACGAGGTCGTGCCGGCCGCGCGTGTGGGCTACGTGTGGGATCGCGGGCACTGGCACTGGGATCATGGCCGCTACGTGTGGATCGGCGGACACTGGGAAGCCGAGCGCGTCGGCATGCAATGGGTGCCGGGCCATTGGGACCAGCGCGGTCCGAACTGGTTCTGGACCCGTGGCCACTGGGCATGATGGAGGCGAGCGATGAAAAGAACCGCAATCGCCATCGCGCTCGTCGCGATCACGCTGGCCGGATGCATCGTCGTGCCGGCGCGGCCCGTGTACTACCGGCCGGCACCCGTCGTGATCTACTGAGCGTCGCGCTGGCCGGGCTGCGCCGGACCGTTCGTCCCGGCCGCAGCCGGCTCGTCGTCATGCGGCGCCGGCGCATGCGCCGCGCCCTCGACCGGCGTGGAAGCGGGCGGCACTTCGTCGCCTTTGCCGCCTTCGTCGCGCAGCGTGTCGAGCGGATCGGCGGGCGCGGCGGCCGCATCCTGCGGCTCGGTCACGGCGGTTGCCACCGTTGTGCCCGCCGAGGCTGCCGCAGCCGGTTCCGCGGCCGCGACGGGCGGCGCGAGATAGCGCAGGGCGAGCGTTTCGTAAAGCGGCGGCGCGAAAAAGCGCGACACGCGGCTCGACACCAGCGCGGTGGCCATCAGCGAAATCACGAGTGCGTGACCGTTGATCATCTCCATCACGATCACGAACGACGTGATCGGCGACTGCGTGACGGCCGCCATGTAGCCGACCATCGCGAGCGCGATCAGCATCGGCAGGCTCATGTTGCTGAACACGACGTGCAGCAGGTTGCCGAACCCGGCGCCGATCGACAGCGACGGCGCGAAGATCCCGCCCGGGATGCCCGGCAGGTACGACGCGACCATCGACACCATCTTCAGGAACGGATAGAACACCGACAGATGCTGGCTGCCGTCGAGCAGGCCGCGTGCCTCGGCGTAGCCGCTGCCGAAGGTCGTGCCGCCCGATACGAGGCCGACGACGGCGATCGCGAAACCGCACAGCGCGGCGAACGCGATCGGCCGCTCGCGATACAGGCCGAGCAGTTGCGCGGGCAGCCAGCGCCCCGTGTTGAGCAGCAGCCAGCAGAACAGGCCGCCGGCGATCCCCGTCACGATCGCGGTGACCAGCACGGCGAGCGCCAGCAGTTTCGGGAAATGGGGGCCGGCATCGATCGTGCCGAAATACGTGTAGTTGCCGTTCAGCCCGAGCGCGACGACGCCGGCGAGGATGATCGCGGTGATCAGCACGCCGCTGGCGCGCGCGGAGAAGCTGCGCGTCAGCTCCTCGATCGCGAACACGATCCCGGCGAGCGGCGTATTGAACGCGGCCGACAGCCCGGCCGCCGCGCCGGCCAGTACCAGCTGGCGTTCGATTTGTGCGTTCGAGCGCGGGTAGAAGCGCCGCAGGTTGAACATCAGGGCTGCGCCGACCTGCACGGTCGGCCCTTCGCGGCCGATCGTGAAGCCGCCCAGGATGCCGAGGAACGAGACCAGCACCTTGCCGAACAGGATGCGCAGCGTCAGCAGCCGGGAGCCGAACGCACTCGGGCGCGCATGCAGTGTCGCGATCACCTGCGGGATGCCGCTGCCCTCTGCGCCGCGGAAGAAGCGGCGGGTGATCCATACGGACACCGCGGCGATGGCGGGCGTCACCAGCAGCGGCAGCCACGCGGCGTGATCGCGCATCGTGCGGAAGGTTTCGTAGCCCCAGTCGATCAGTCGAGCGTAGAGCACGGCCGCGAGGCCGACGACGATCGCGCCGAGCCAGAAGACGCCGTACTGGCGCCAGATTCTCAGCGAGCGACGGGTGAGTGCGGGAAACAGGGCGGGAAGAGCGGGGCGTGGCATCGACGCGGGCCGGTAGGCAAAGATCGAATTATAAAAACAACCGCATGCCTGCGGGGTGCGACAATAGTCCATCAACGAGATGCATTTTGTTGCAAAAGTAATTTTCGCGTAATGTTCGCGATGGGTGACCATCGTTAGCATTTCGAATTGGTCGGCCCATCCCCACACATCGTGAAACGTATCCTCATCGTGAAAGTGACGTCGCTCGGCGACGTCGTCCAGACGCTGCCCGTCGTCGCGGATCTGCATCGTGCTTTTCCCGGCGTAACGGTCGATTGGGCGGTGGATGAATCGTGTGCGGAGGTCGTGCGCTGGCATCCGGGCGTCAGCAACGTCCTTTGCGCGCCGCTGCGCCGCTTCAAGAAGATGCGCAATCGCGGCGACCTGAAGGCGATCACGGCGTCGATCAGCGCGCTGCGGCGGCACCGCTACGATGCGGTGATCGACCTGCATGGCGTCTACAAGAGCGCAATCATTTCGGCGCTCGCACGCGCCGCGCGCCGCGTCGGCTACCAGACGCAGGATCTCGGCGAAACGGGCGCACGCTTCGCGTATTCGCACCGTTTCGGCCCGCGGCCGGACTGCGACGCGTGGCACGGGATGCGCGTGAGCGCCGGCGAGGCGCTCGGCTACGAACCCGAGGGTATCGCCACGTACGGCATCGTTCCGCCGCAGGACGTGAACCTGCCGGCCGCCGTGACCGATGGCGCCCCATTCATGCTGCTGTTCCACGCGACGTCCAATCCCGACAAGAAATGGCCGGCCGACCACTGGGCCGCACTCGCCACGCAAATGATGGCGCGCGGCGTGCGCGTGCTGTTGCCGTGGGGATCGGCTGCCGAGCATGACGATGCGCAGGACATCGCTGCACGCGTGCCGGGGGCGGTCGTGCTGCCTGCGATGACGGTGCGCGAGCTCGGCGCGGCGCTCGGCCGGGCTGCGCTCGTGGTGGGGGTCGATACGGGTTTCGTGCACATGGCGCACGCGCTGCAGCGGCCGACCGTGATGATTTTCGTCGCGACGTCGCGCCACCATTGCGGGATCGGCGGCGCACCGAATGCATTGTCGATCGGCGAACCGGGCACGATTCCGTCCGTCGACGACGCGCTGGACGCGATCGATGCGGTCGGCCCGGTCTACGGCGCGCTGCGCGCGCGGCTGACCGCCTGACGGAGCGGGGCGGGCCGGTTCAGGCGAGCAGCGCCTCGACCGTGACAACGGCGGCGATGGCCGCCAGATTCGCCAGCAGCGCCTCGAACACGAGGCCGCGCCACGTCTTCGGACGGAAGCGCAGCGCAAGCAGTAGCGCGCCACCCAGCGCGAGCGCGAGGATCAGGACGAGATCGGCATTGCCGAGGCGGATGTTCATGGCGGCGGCTCCTTCGGGGCGGGATCCCGGGGGCGCGCAGCGGCGCACCCAGGATCGAGTATAGGCAGCACCGGCCACCGCACAACCCGGGTCGCCCCGGAGTCTCAGACGAGCGACGCGTCACGCGTCTCGCGCATCAGCAGCACACCGATCAGGCTGATTGTTGCCGCAACCGATACATATCCGCCGACCCACGACAGCCCGCCGCGCGCCGCCAGCAGTTGCGCGATATACGGTGCGATCGACGCACCGAGGATCCCGCCGAGGTTGTACGCGACACCCGCGCCCGTGTAGCGGACGTTGGTCGGGAACAGTTCCGGCAGCAGCGCGCCCATCGGTGCGAACGTCACACCCATCAGGAACAGCTCGATCGTCAGGAACAGCGCGACGAGCGGCATCGAGCCGCTGCCGAGCAACGGTTCCATCGCGAAACCCGACAGCAGCGCGGCGATCGCACCCACGATGAGCACCGGCTTGCGGCCGAAGCGGTCGGATGCCCACGCGGAGAGCGGCGTTGCGAGCCCCATGAACACGACCGCGAAACACAGCAGGCCGAGGAAGCTCTGGCGCGGAATATGCAGCGCCGACACGCCATACGACAGCGAAAACACCGTCGAGATGTAGAACAGCGTGTAGCAGACCACCATTGCAAGCGCACCGAGCAGCGTTGGCTGCCAGTGTTGCGTGATGAGTGTCGCGACCGGCACCCGCACGCGCTCGTTGCGATCGAGCGTGGCCTGGAACGCCGGCGTTTCGGTGATCTTGAGCCGCACGTACAGGCCAAGCGCGACGAGCACCGCGCTGACCAGGAACGGGATGCGCCAGCCCCAGCTGCGGAACTGCTCGTCCGACAGCGACAGCGCGAGCGCGAAGAACAGGCCGTTCGACATCAGGAAGCCGACCGACGGCCCGAGCTGCGGGAACATCCCGAACCAGCCGCGCTTGCCCTGCGGCGCGTGCTCGGTCGCGAGCAGCGCGGCACCGCCCCATTCGCCGCCGAGGCCGATCCCCTGGCCGAAGCGCAGCACGCACAGCAGCACCGGCGCGAGCGCGCCGATCGCGTCGTAGCCGGGCACGAAGCCGATTGCGGTGGTGGACACGCCCATCACGAGCAGCGACGCGACGAGCGTCGATTTGCGGCCGATGCGGTCGCCGAAGTGCCCGAACAGGAACGAGCCGATCGGGCGTGCGATGAATGCGATACCGAACGTGACGAAAGCGGACAGCGCCTGTGCGGTCGCGGACCCGTGCGGGAAGAACACGGGGCCGATGACGAGCGCGGCGGCCGTTGCGTACACGTAGAAATCGTAGAACTCGATCGCGGTGCCGATGAAGCTGGCGAACACGATGCGCCGGTGGCTGACGGCGCCGGCCGAACCGGTTGCGTGTGCAACGGCCGGGGGGGATGCGGACATGGAGGTCTCCGTTTTGTCGTTGGGGCGGTCGGCTGAGCGTGCGGTCAGGCAGGCGGACGCCTGCCGGGGGCAGCCGAGCGGATGATGCGGTGGCGGCGTGAACGCGCGCCGTGGCGCGGACGTCACCCGCCGGTCGACGATGGAGACGGGTAGGTCGCCGCCGCCCGGTGCCGGCGTGGTCGGCTCGCATGCCGGGTGGGGCGCGCGAACGCGCGCGCGGCGTGATGGCCGCGCGATTGCGGAAAATTATAGCCAGCGCTGCCGCGCACCGGCAATCGCGGGGCAGCGACCGGTCAGTCGATCGATTGCGCCTGCGCCGACGCGGTGCTTTGCAACTGGAAGTGGCCGTCGTCGTTGAAGAGCCAGCCTTCCATCAATTCGAGCCGGCCGTTGCCGTCGAGCAGACGCGATGGGGGCGGCGGCAACGGTGCCGCACGGCGCAGCGACGCGAGTGCGAGCGCTTCCGCCTCGCTGTCGCCGTTGCTGCGATAGACGGACGCGTTGACGAGCCGGCCGCTGCCATCTACGGTGAAGGCCACGACGACGAGCGAGCGGAGCATGGCCTGCGGCGTGCCGCGCAGCATGCCGGACGGATTGCGTTCGGCGACACGCCGCGCGACTTCGACGCGGTACTGGTCGAGGCTGCCGCTGCGGGTGATCGACGGAATCGTCAGGATCGAATGCAGTGACGGAGGCGGCGTGATCGTGCACGCCGCGAGCATGGCGACGACAGCCAGCACAACTGCACGCAGCCGGTCGACGCACGGACGGGGAAGGGGGCGCATGGGGGGCTAGCCAGAAGTGACTATAAAAAAATGATAGGCGCACGGACGCGAGCCGATATCGGGAGAAACGCATAACGGGCGATGCAGGACGATGCGATCGCTGATGACGGGCAGGCGTGCACCCGCGCATCGTGATGTGACGTGACATGTGACAGCACGCTCGAGCGGCTGCCATGCGTGTGCATCCCGGCGTGCGTGTTGCAAGGTTGAAAGAAAGGCGCGGAACGCGATTGGCACGCAGGCACGTGGCGATGGTCCGGCCGGGCGCGGCGATGGCTGCACGCAGCACCGCTGCCGACGCCCGCGCAATCGTCGGCGATGCGTGCCGCCCGGTTCAGAAGCCGTGCGTGACGAGCGACAGGATCGACAGGTCCGGGTGCGTGCCGTCGATGATGCTCTTGCCGATGTGCACGGCTTCGTGGACCGCTTCGTCGAGGCTCGCGAAGCTTTCCTCGCCGTCCGCGTGGAATGGCACTGCGTGGCCGGGCAACGCAGGATTCGCGCCTGGATGGCAGACGTAGCCGGTGTAGGTGTAGCGCGTGTCGCCGCCGGGCACGGCGGCCGGCACGACATGGATCTCGAAGCCTTCGTAATCGACGGGTTCCGTCGGTATCGACAGTTCGGTCATGACGATCTCCGTGTACCGCACGCAGGGGTGGCGCGCGCGGCATCGAGTACGCGGCGGCGGTCGTGTCGCCGTGTTGATCGAATTCTAGGTGATCGGGCGGCGGGCGGGGAGGCTTCCGGCGCGGCGCGATGCGGCGACGGGCGGCTGCCCGTGCCCGCGGCTCAGTTGGCGCGCGAGGCCCGGCGCGAACGCACGCGCCGTTTCGACGGGCGGCGTTGCGCGCGGCGCTGCATCATTGTTTGCAACGGGCGTCCTTGCGCTGCACGACGATGATCACGGGGTATTTCTGGCCGTGGTCGAGCTCCACGCGTGCCACGACGGTCAGCGTCGCCGGATCGGAATCGTCGTACACGCTGACCTGTTCGTTCCGGAGATAGGTCACGCCGGTGCAGTTCGATGTGCGTCCGTCGTCGCCCACCTTGCACTGGAGGTCGTTGTCCTTCACGTAGTTGTAGGGCGACGGGCTCGCGAGGTATTCGCTCAAGCCGCGCGGCGAGCCGCCGACGCCGGTTACGTAGGCGATCGCGCACGACGCTTGCGCGTCGCTGCCGGAGGCGGTGTCGGCCGTCGCCTGCGTGCTGACGGCAACCAGCAGCGCGGCAAGCGACGAAACGATGAAGGGCTTCATGACGTGGGTTTCCCGTTTCGCGAATCGGAGCGCCGGATTGTAACGGCATCCGGCGAGGCGCGTCCGGAAGTGAGGGCACGGCCACGAGAGTGGTCGACTATTTGACAGTAGAATCGCGGCGCTGAGAGCGCCAGCCACCATCTGGTGAAAAAACGACGGCAAAAGAAGCAATAAAGGGATTGGAATGAGTGCGCAGGAAATCGTGTGGGCGCTTCAAGGGAGGGCTGATCCAGCAGGACCGCCTGCTGAAAGTCGACACTCCGCTTGGGCCCGACGTGTTGTTGCCGCAGCATGCGGCCGGGCTTTCGCAGATCGGCCGGCATTACGACTTCACGCTCGATGTGCTGTCGACGCGCAGCGACGTCAAGCTGAAGAGCCGGATTCCAGACGGCAGCAACGAAGTACGACGGGTTGATGCAGGGGCCCAGGAGGCAAGTCATGCTCGATTATCTCGGAACGATCAAGAGCTGGGGCGACAGACCCGATACCTGATGAAAAAGACTCATTTCCTTGTACTGATCCTCGGGGCGCTCCTGCTTGGCGTCGTACTCGCATCGCACAACGGGAACGCCCGCTCAACCCTCGACAACCGCAACGGCATGAATTCATCACTTACAGTTATCCGGCTCGGCGATCCCAAGGACTCCGATCTCAACGGTCCGGGCGCGTCCGTCGACAATCATCCGTCAGGTACGAGCTTTTATCAGCATGACTGGATGCGCGGCAATCTCGGCACGGTGAAGTTCATGCAGGGGACGCATGGCTTCGTGCTGGACAACGTGCTGTCCGCGGTGGGTTCAGCGGACAAGGATGTGCCGGGCGGCATCTACACGTGGAATATCAATTTTGGCGTCAGCCCCGAGCAGGCCGACACGCACGAGGCCGCATTGGCGCGCATGACGAAACTGTTTCAGGATCTGCGCGCGAACGGCTGGGTCCGGTACATCGACGTCAGCAGTCCGCGCCTGACCGGCAAGCAGGCGTGGGACTACATGAAGACGTATTCGATTTATTCCCTCGATTCCGCTTACACACCGACGATCGAGGAGTGGAAGGCCGCCGTGAAGGAAATGCCGAGATGGGTGTTTTATGCAGATGGCGCCTATCTGGAGATTTCGCTGTCGGAGAAGAACATGGGCGGCTTTGTCGGGAAGACGACCTATCTTCTGACGGCTCGCATCAGGAACGAGTATGCGTTCTACGGGCTGGGGTATTTCCGCGGGAACGCCGAAAAAATTCGCAACTGGAAGACGCTGTTGCCCGCGGAACTGCAGAAGTACCACGCGAAGCGCATCGCTACCGAGGCTGCCCTGAAGGGGCAGGGCTATACGATCGACACGGCCTACCAGGATCCGCCCATCCAGGCGTTGAAGTGACGTGTCCGCCCATTCTTGACGAGGTGATGCAGGTGATGCGAGCAACAGTAGGCGGGAAGGTGCAGATCGTGGTGGGCGACACGACCAGTCATGGCGGGCGGGTGATTTCCGGCAGCCCTTCTTCGACATGGGGGCGCGAGGCGATTCCGATCGCGCGCCAAGGCGACAAGGTGACCTGTCCGATCTGCGCACCTCATGTCTTCGAGATCGCGGAGGGTTGTGCGAACAGTCTGGATTTCGGTGCGCCGGTTGCGCTGGAAGGGCACACGACGACGTGCGGCGCGGTGCTGCTGGCCCAGCCCAGCGGTGCCGAGTCGTGAACGGCACCGTCGATTGCGCGTGACCACGCACACGAATCGTGTCGACGATGCACCGTGAGCAGCGCAGGCGGATGGGACGACTGCGACGACCGCGCACACGACGGCCGTGACGGCCGACACGACGGGAATCTCGGCGATGACGGCTGCAGTCACATCCGCTAAGGCGGCGCTGGCGGCATTCACCGCATCGCTCGCGGCGGGCGCTGGCGGCGCAGGTAGCCCGCTGTCGGGGTTGCTGGGTAGTCTCGGTAGCGACGATATGGCCGGCGCGTTCGGATTCACAGCTACCGGCGTGACAGGGTCAGCTGGGGCAGTAGCGGTGGGCGCGATGGCGGATACTGGCTCGACCGGCTTGTCGGCGCTCATGGGGCTTGGCCTGGCGTCGTTCGACGTCGGTACGCCGTTCGTGCCGAACGACATGATCGCGCAGGTCCACCGCGGCGAAGCGATCGTGCCGGCGCACATGAACTCGCCGTGCGCGTCCGGAAACGTCAGCGTCTCGAACCAGTTCGTGATGCCTGGTGGCACTGACCTGCGCACGCAGAGCCAGATCGCGGCGATGGCTGGTGCATCCATCTCGCATGCCATGCGGAGGAACGGTTAGCCGCTGCTTTCAACGTGAGTGTGTCGGCGCTGCCGGTCCGAATCGACGCCGGCGCGGTACGCACCTTCGATCTCGATCCAGTCGACGTTATTCACTGCCATTCCATTTTCCTATGCGCATGAGGGTTTACCCGTTATTGATCAGGAGAATCTCGCCTCCATGTGCAGTCGGACAGCCAACTGGATGTCGTCAACCACAAACTGAGAGACCAGCGATGCCCTCATTCACCACACGCGTTATCCTCCACGGCGTTCGTGAAGACGAACAGGCTTACACCGATCTGCACGTAGCCATGAAAAAGGCCGGCTTCAGCCGCACCATCAAAGGTGGCGGCAAGGAATATCATCTGCCGCCCGCTGAGTACGATTTCGACGGCGCCATAACCAAAGCGCAAGTTATCGACAAGGCCAAGGCGGCCGCGCTGAGCGTCCATGACGACTTTGGTGTTCTCGTCACCGAAGCGGTCACGAGTGGTCAGATGTGGGTGGGCCTCAAGGAGGTGTGACCGCTCGGTTCTGCAGCCTGAAACGCCTAGGGTGACGCACGACGCTCTTGAATAAAAAAGCCCGCAGCCGGTTTCCCGTTGCGGGCCAACTCCGGTCCGAAGACCTGAGAGAAGGCAGGGTTTACGCTGATCCGGCGCGGCTGAATCCACTTTCCGTGCCCCAACGTGTTTGGATCGGCATGTGCCGATCTAAAGGAAAAAGCATGGACACCAGTAAGTACCCGCAGGATCTACTCGAGCGAGCAGCAGCATATGCAGATGACGCGTTGCTGACCGCCATCCTGAAACACATCTCCGAAAATCGACCAGAAATCGTACAGCTCATCGTCGAAGACGCTATCTCGCGCGTGCCTCCCGGTGAGGAATTCGAAGGCGAGAAATCGTTCAACGCTCTGGCACGCGAGTTGTTGCAAGATCGTATGAATCGCGTTGTGAAGGAATTGACGCCACCCAGCAACATCGAAAGTGGCTTTCCGCGTACCGTGAAGAAAGGCTACTGATACGGCCGCTTGAGGCGCCCCTCAGACGCCCCTACAGCGTCTACAGGAGCCCCTTCAGCTTGGCGATCAGTGCTTTCGCGTCGTCCGACAGCGGCAGGCCCGGCGCGCCGACGATCGCGCGGCGCTCTACGGCAATCAACGCGGCTGAGATCGTCACTACGCCTATGATCAAACAGTGGTCGAATTGGGAGGACCCATGGCAAACGATCTCTTGACCGCCGAAGAGCTGGAGCAGATCACTGGCAAGAAGCGCTACTCTGGGCAGGCGGCCTGGTTCAAGGCGCAGTTCGACGTCGACCTGCCTCGCCGTGGCGACGGCTGCCGCTGAACCTCCCGATCTCCCGCGGCCGCCGATTTATCAGGCATCCGGAAGACGGAAGTAACCGGAGTGATCGAGCTGTCGTCATCGGCTCCAATTTGGTTGCGGACGTCCCAATGCGATGTCGTAGATGTTTTCGAGTGCGATGGCCTCGGCAGCGCGAAATATCGGGCACTGCTGCGAGTTGAGCTCGCCGAGGAGGTGCCGATGCAGACCTGCAGGCACCGCGAACCCCCGGACGTCGCGCGCGCCTTGCGCACCCTGGCGGCAGAGCGGGCATAGAGCGCGCGGCCAGCGCGGGTCGCCCATCTCTGCGCCGGGGCGGACCTGAGCGGTCTCCATCACTGCCGTCAAGGCAGCACGTCGCCAGGTTTCGAGCTGGACGTCGTCGCGAACACCCAGGTACCCGCCCAGTAAGCCCATCGGATCCATGAGATCGATGAGGCTCTCTCGCGTGAGGAACAACGCGTCTCTGAGCCGCCGGTTTTCGCTCTTGAGCCGGTCGAGCTCAGACGGCTGCCGGTAGACGGGCAGCACGGGAGCTATTCGTTTGGATGGCATCTTGACGTCCTCGACGAGGGATTGCCGGACTGGCTACCAGGCGGCCGTTCGTACAGGTGATGTTAAGGGGTTTCAGTGCGGGCCGGCACTTGACTCGCCACTATTCGCGGACTACAGCGGAATCCCCGCAGAGACGACAGCGGCTCGGGTTTGGCGACCTGATCAGTCATCGGCGCAAAGAAGCCGCGCCGTTATTCGCGCGGCTTTTGTTTTTGCGCTCGCCTTTGCATGCCTCCAATGGGCGGGCCTGGGCGGGGAGACCTACGGGTCTGCCGGTATCCGATGACGCCGGTTCGCCAACCCTGCTTAGCGCCCGCTCACCCGTTTGGCGACGGGAAGCGGGAAACAACCGCACAGTCATCGGAGGTCGCATCATGAGCCAAGTTCTCGCTCGTCCCGAGCAATCGCAATCCCCCCTCGAAATCATGCAAGGAGCCTCAGCCGCGCTGTGCGGATCGCTCGTATCCGCACGACTGGCAGCGGTAGTAGTCACGCTCGACACCCATGTCCCCGAACGTCGGATCCGGAGCGGTCCGATCTAGGCCGAACGTCAGGCCGTGGCACTTTGGGCATTCGTCGCGCTTGGGCGCGCTCGCGCCCGACTGCTCAAGCAGTTCGACGCGCTTTCGGAGCGCTTCTACTTCGCTGCGCAGACTCACCATCTGCTTGTAGATCGGCAACTGCTCGATCAGCTTTGCGAGGTCCCCGAGGGAGATTGCCGTGGACGCTTAAACCCATCAAGGTCCAGAAGCGGCCGCGCGCGATCCTGCCAGCCCGATCGGCGCTCGACTGGCTCGGAGCCGTTGACGCGCAGGGCCGGCCGGCTGTGCTCGAGGGCATGCTGTCTTGCTACGTCGAGATGAATCGACTGCGTGAGGAGTGGCTCGCCGCACACGAACGACTCCCTGGGGACGTGTTCGCGATTGACGGACTGGAGGCGCGTGCCGCTCAGGTTGTCCAGAGCATGCGGGACATACGTGCTGCCGTTGACCTTGGCGCGAAGACCATCGAGGCAACGCGAAGCGATCTTGCGGCTCTTCGTTACGTCCTGGCGTCGGTCGAGGGAGTGGCGACATGATCGGCGAGATTGTTCCGGCCACCGTCGAGCACGCCATTGCCATGGCGCCGCGCGCGCGTGAGGCCGAGGTCCGCGAGTTGCGTGATTCGGCCGGATTGTCGGTATTGGACGTCCTGATCGGGGAACTGGCTCGCTCAGCGTCTGCGTGGTCATGGGTCGTCGATGGCGAGGTCGCGTGCATGTTCGGGCTCGTGACGCCGACGAGGATCTCTGGTAACGCGTTTCCGTGGTTTTTGTCGTCGTATCTAATGGACCGACACGCCCACGCTTTCGCGCGCGCGTCGCGCTTGCTGCTGCCGGAACTTCTGGAGCGGCACCCTCGGTTGATAGGCATGGTTGACGCGCGCTACGCACTGTCCGTGCGCTGGCTCACGTGGCTTGGTGCTCGGGGGAAGGGCGATGAACACTTGGTACATTTTGATGGCCCAGTACGGCGCAATGGCCGTCGTGCCCATTGATCTCGTCTGCCGCGACTACTTCTCGCACCTGACGCCCGAGCAGCTCGTGCGCAAAGTCGGTCTCGGCGAGATTGCGCTGCCTCTCGTGCGCATCGAGGGATCGAAGAAGTCCGCCAAGGGTGTCCACGTCGAGGATCTGGCCAAGTGGATCGACGCGCGGCGTGCGGCCGCGGTCAAAGAGTGTGAGCAGCTTTGCGGGAGGGCATACCGCTGACGGCGGTTTGGAGGGTCGCCCGGGCAACGTCAAGGGCCACGGAAGCTGGCCACCAAACACAAAAATGGCCGCTATCCAGCGGCCATCGTCATCTCACGAGGTGAACAAATTAACGGGATAGGCTTGCGATTCGTTTCAGGCTGACTCGTCCGTACAGGTCGGCGTCAAACTCGCGCCGAAGCGCGGCATATGCTTCGGTATAGTCTTCAGTCGGCTTGTTCTGGGGCTGAGGCTGGCTAGGATGAACGAACGGGTTGGCATGCTCCTGGCGGAGCAAATCCATAAAGTCGTCCGGAGAGACAACAGTCGGTTCAGTCATAGTGGCCCGCTCGTTAGTTGGTCTGACGTGCAAAATAGCGCGGATTCAGGTCCGCACGGAAGTAGTGTTTCCGCTTGATCCAAATCAACCCTTCGGCGCGTGTAATAACTGCCACATCAACGGGACCGCCAACGGATTGTGTACGCTGCGTCACCTTTTCTTTCAAAGATTCTAGCATGACGAGCGTTTCTGCCAACTCCGCCATCTCGCTTGGAGGCAGACCAGAAATGACCGACGTGAGGGGAGCATAGTGGGAATCCCAAGTCTGCTTGGCCCACGCCTGCGAAAACTCGTTCTGCACTTGTTGTAGGCGCTGGGTTGCTGCGTCAGCATCGGCCGGCGCAAGGTTTAGACCCGCGAGAAGGTTGCCCGCGTGCTCTTTGAAAAGCCCCGTAACTGTGCTGAACACTTCCGGTGCGAAGCCGGACATGAACGTTTGAACCATCGACTTCTTTGCAAACGCGTCGATGAGAGCGTCAACGTTGTGGTCGATAGCTTGATGTGAAACTGGATCTACGATAAGGCGGTTCAGTAGAAACCCGTAATACCGGACCTCGACGTATGACGGGAGGTATTCTTTGTCCCCGTAGCCAGCGACAACGATCCCGGTATACAGGTCGTCGAAGTGCCACATATAAAACCTGTAGAGGGACTCGATCACGAGATCCGTAAAGGCATCGGCATCGATATTTCCCATCAAATGATGGTGCGCTCCAGGAGCCTGTAGGTAATCGGCAATCTCTTGGATCAGCCAGTCAGCTTGACTTGCCTTCGCGTCGACCAAGTCCTGTTCGGTAAAGTGTTGCGCTAGGGGCATCGATGCATTCAAGGCGCTCTCAGTGCCTACGAACTCGCGCATTGCTGCCTGCAACTCATTGGCGTCTCCAGGCAGCCTTAGTCTCTCGTTCGATCCGAGTGCCTTGTTGAGTAGCCGGAAGAAGGCCCCAGCGGCAAGCTGTCTGAAGTGTTTTTCGCGGAGAGCCGGGGGGAACAATGCGTCGTGGCCTCGGATGTAATCAGCCAACGCTGAAGCATATTCGGACAGGGTGTCGCGGCGGCCATTCTCGACCTCATCGCGGAACGATTTGATGATTAGTTCCCACGGGATGTCTTGCAGGTCGGCGGTGTTGTAAAGCATCGCGCCGACGGGGGCCGCCCTTGTCAGCTGGAAAATCTTGTTGGCCCCAGTCGCGTAGGTGCGCTGCTGAGCGCTGCCAGTGAGGGCGGTGTAAGTTACTGCACTGTCGGCGGCTAACGCTACGGCAAGCCGATTCAGGACGGCTACTTCGCACGTCATTTGTTCCCCCGAATCGCTATTTGTGCTGCGAGTCTATCGCGACGGTTGCGCGCTGGATCGCTTGTTCGCCATGCGCGGCGTCGCGAGCAGACTGAGCGGCGTCAAAACTATTCCGCGTCGGGGTCCTCGCCGATCGTCTCGAGATTCGCGCCTCGCAGCCCGTTACCGCCAGTAATGAGCACCGAAAAGCGTTCGGCTGACGTGGCGATGATTGCCGCTGCTTTGGCTTTTTTCATGGCCTTGGCTCGTGCGTCGTCACCATCGTCTGCTTTCAGGTCAATGGTGTACTCGCCGGGCGGCAGCTTTTTCTTCTCGTCTTTTTGGTTGACGAAGTACCGCAGATACCCACGTGCGTGCATTTCAGCATGCAGTGTCTTGTACTCTTCGGCGTCGGGGGAGTGCTCTTTGGTTCGCTTGTCGTCCTTGTGCAGCACGACGCGGGCGGTCAACGTATAGCTTGGCATTTCGTGCCTCCGGCGGCAGAAATACGACTTTCGTTTTGGGCGGGCTGTTTGGCGGGTAGCAATCCCGTCTATTCCAGTGAGCCTTGTCCAGTAAGGCTCTCTGGCGGAAGCGGTGAGATTCGAACTCACGGACAGTTTCCCGTCGCCGGTTTTCAAGACCGGTGCCTTAAACCGCTCGGCCACGCTTCCACACGAGGCGGCATTGTAACCGAAATGCCGCGTCGTTCATTCCTTCAATCGTCGCGCAGGAACAATTCCTGCAGGTCGTTGAGGAAACGCTGGCCGAGCGGCGTCGGTGCGATCTGCGCGAAATCGCGCACGATCAGCCCGCGTTGCTCCGCTTCCTGCAGCGCCGGCTCGATCGTGCTCATCGGCAGGCCCGTGCGTTCGGCGAAGCTGTGCACGGGGAAGCCCTCGACGAGCCGCAGCGTGTTCAGCATGAACTCGAACGGCAGGTCGCGCGCACCGACTTCACGCTCTTCCTGCACGGCCGTGCCGGCCATCGCCTGTTCGATGAAGGTTGCCGGATGCTTGTAGCGTGCCTGCCGCAGGATCCGGTTCGGGAACGACAGCTTGGTGTGCGCGCCCGCGCCGATCCCGAGATAGTCGCCGAAGCGCCAGTAGTTCAGGTTGTGCTTGCACTGATGATTCGGCTTCGCATACGCGGACACTTCGTAGCGCCCGTAGCCGGCCTCGGTCGTGCGTGCGTGGATCCACTCCTGCATGTCGGCCGACGCGTCGTCGTCGGGCACGACCGGCGGAAACTTCGCGAACAGCGTATTCGGCTCGAGCGTCAGGTGATACAGCGACAGATGCGGCGGCGCGTACGACAGCGCGGTCTCGATGTCGGTACGGCATTCGTCGAGCGTCTGGTTCGGCAGCGCGAACATCAGGTCGAGGTTGAAGTTGTCGAAGTTCTTCGCGGCGATCTCGACGGCCGCGCGTGCCTGCGTGGTGTCGTGAATCCGGCCGAGCGCCTTCAGGTGCGTTTCGTTGAAGCTCTGGATGCCGACCGACAGGCGATTCACGCCGCTCGCGCGGAACTGCGCGAACTTCGCGGCCTCGAACGTGCCCGGATTCGCCTCGAGCGTGATCTCCGCATCGGCGTCGAGCGGCAGCAGCGCGCGCACGTCGGACAGCATCCGGTCGAGGCCGGCTGCCGACAGCAGGCTCGGCGTGCCGCCGCCGATGAATACCGTATGCACCTGCCGGCCCCACACGAGCGGCAGCGCCTGCTCGAGATCGGCGCGCAGCGCGTCGAGATACTCGGTTTCCGGAAACCGTTCGCCTTTCCACTCGTGCGAGTTGAAATCGCAATACGGGCACTTGCGCACGCACCACGGGAAATGCACGTACAGCGCGAGCGGCGGCAGCGACGTGAGCCGCACCTGGCCGGGCGACGTGAAGGTCGCGACGACGCGTGCGCCGGTTTCCGCGGCCTGGCTCATGCAACCTCCGAGGGCGAACGGGTATCGGACATGCTCATGCTTCCTCCGCGAGCCGCGCCAGCAGCGCCTTCAGCGCCAGCGCGCGATGGCTGTGCGTGTTCTTCACGTCCGGTTCGAGTTCGGCGGCCGTCGCGCCGAGCGACGGCAGGTAGAAATACGGGTCGTAGCCGAATCCGTGCTCGCCGCGCGGCGTGTCGACGATCTCGCCCGCCCAGCGTCCTTCGGCGAACAGCGGCTCCGGGTCGTCCGCATGGCGCACGAGTGCGAGCACGCAGCAATAGTATGCGCGCCGGTCGTCGATGCCACGCAGTTGCTCGACGAGATACGCGTTGTTCGCCGCGTCGCCCTTGTCGCGGCCCGCGCGCTGCGCGTAGCGGGCCGAATAGACGCCCGGCGCGCCGCGCAGCACGCGTACGCACAGGCCCGAATCGTCGGCGATCGCCGGTAGGCCGGTGAGCCGCGACGCGTGGCGTGCCTTCGTCAGCGCGTTCTCGATGAAGGTGCCGAACGGCTCGTCCGCTTCCGGCACGGCAAGGTCGCCCTGCGGGACGATCTCGATGCCGACCGTCGAGAACAGCGCGGTGAATTCGCGCAGCTTGCCGGCGTTGTTCGATGCGAGAACGATGCGCGACAGCGGTGCGATAGTGTGGTCGTCCGGCATGTCAGGCGCCCAGCACGTCTTTCTGGAGCTGCACGAGCTCGGCGATCCCGCCTTGCGCGAGGTCGAGCAGCGCGTTCATCTCGGCGCGCGAGAACGGCACGCCTTCGGCCGTGCCCTGGACTTCGACGAAGCCGCCGGCGCCCGTCATCACGACGTTCATGTCGGTGTCGCACTGCGAATCTTCCGCGTAATCGAGGTCGAGCACGGGCGCGCCTTCGTATACGCCGACCGAGATCGCGGCGACGTGGTCGGTGATCGGCGAGCGCGTGAGCTTGCCGGCCGCGATCAGCTTCGACACGGCGTCGTGAGCGGCGACGAAGGCACCGGTGATGCTCGCCGTGCGCGTGCCGCCGTCGGCCTGGATCACGTCGCAGTCGATGTGGATCGTGCGCGGGCCGAGCGCCTCGAGGTCGAACACCGCGCGCAGTGCGCGGCCGATCAGGCGCTGAATTTCCTGCGTGCGGCCGGTCTGCTTGCCGCGGGCGGCTTCGCGGTCGCTGCGCGTGTGGGTTGCGCGCGGCAGCATCCCGTATTCGGCGGTCAGCCAGCCTTGCCCGCGGTCGCGCAGGAAGTCGGGCACGCGTTCGGAGACGCTCGCGGTGCAGAGCACCTTGGTGTCGCCGAATTCGACCAGCACCGAGCCTTCGGCATGTTTCGTGTAGTGGCGCGTAAGGGCGACCTTGCGCAGTGCGTCGGCGCGGCGGCCGCTCGGGCGGGAAACGGAGGACGTCATGTGGGAATCGCGGAACGAGAGGAAACCCCGATTTTAGCGCCGAACGGCGGGCGTGCCCGGCGGGGTGGTCCGCAAAAATGGGATAATGCGCGCTTCCCGCCCCGCGCTTGACGATGCGCCGGGCGCCTCGACATATCCCCGCCCGAGAGGGCACCCAGACGGCGAGACGAACCATGATCTACAGCATGACGGGCTACGCGAGCGCGACGCGCGAACTCGCGACGGCCACCGGCAACGGCGGCACCAGCGTGTCGGTCGAACTGCGCACCGTGAACTCGCGCTTCCTCGACCTGAATTTCCGGATGCCGGACGACGTACGCGCGTGCGAACCCGCGCTGCGCGAAATGCTGATGAACAAGCTGTCGCGCGGCAAGGTCGACATCCGTATCAACCTGCAGCGTGGCGAGCAGAGCATCGGCGCGGGTGCGCTGAACCAGTCGGCGCTCGGCCAGCTCGCCGAGCTCGAACGCTCGGTGCTGGACACGTTCCCGGGCGTCGGCCGCCTGCGCGCGGGCGAGATCCTGCGCTGGCCCGGCGTGATCGCCGAGAGTGGCGTGTCGGCGGACGCGATCCGCGACGCGGTGCTCGCGTGCGGCAAGGAAGCGATCGGCGAGCTCGTCGTCGTGCGTTCGCGCGAAGGTGCACAACTGGCGACGATGCTGCTGTCGAACGTCACCGAGATGGAAGCGATCGTCGCGCGCATCACGCCGCTCGTGCCGGAGCTGATCGCGAAGCACCAGCAGAAGATCGTCGAACGGCTGCAGGAGGCGCTCGGCATCGCGGCGCCCGAAGGCAGCTCGACGATCGTCACGCGCGAGGAAGCCGCGGAGCGCATTCGTCAGGAAGTGACGATGTACGGGATCCGGATCGACATCGCGGAAGAGCTGTCGCGGCTCACCGCGCACCTGAACGAAACGCGTCACGTGATCGAGAAGGGCGGCCGCGTCGGCAAGCGTCTCGACTTCATGATGCAGGAACTGAATCGCGAAGCGAACACGCTCGGCTCGAAGGCGGCGGCGAAGGAACTCGCCGACGCATCGATGGCGCTCAAGCTGTTGATCGAGCAGATGCGTGAGCAAGTGCAAAACCTGGAGTAAAGCCACATGACCCAACCCACCCACGACGGCCACGCCGCGCATTCGCTGCATGGCGGCGTCTATCCCGGCAACCTGTTCATGGTCATCGCGCCGTCGGGCGCCGGCAAGTCGACGCTCGTGAATGCGCTGCTGTCGAAGGACCACGACATCTGCCTGTCGATCTCGTACACGACGCGCAAGCCGCGCCCGGGCGAACAGGACGGCCGGCACTATCATTTCACGACGGTCGAGGATTTCCGCACGCGTCACACGGCGCATGAATTCCTCGAGAGCGCGGAAGTGCACGGCAACTACTACGGCACGTCGCGCGTGTGGATCGAAGAGCAGATGAAGAACGGCCACGACGTGCTGCTCGAAATCGACTGGCAGGGCGCGCTGCAGGTGAAGAAGCAGTTCCGCAACGCGGTCGGCATCTTCATCCTGCCGCCGTCGCTCGACGCGCTCGAGGAGCGCCTGAAGAAGCGCGGCCAGGACGAACCGAACGTGATCACGCGCCGCCTGCTGGCCGCCGGTAGCGAGATCGCGCACGCGTCGGAAGCGGAATACGTGGTGATCAACGAGAATTTCGAGCGTGCGCTCGCGGAGCTCGAATGCATCGTCGCAGCGACGCGCCTGCGCTTCGCTTCGCAGTATGCGCGACACACGGAGCTGTTCATCGAGCTCGGCATCCATCTGCCCCACGCGGAATGACGCGGGGGACGAGGGACATAAGGTAGAATAAGGACTATATTCAGAAGGAATTACCAACATGGCTCGCATTACCGTCGAAGACTGCCTGAAGCAAATCCCGAACCGCTTCGAACTGGCGCTCGCCGCCACCTATCGCGCGCGGCAGCTCGCGCAAGGCCATACGCCGAAGATCGAAAGCCGTGACAAGCCGACCGTCGTCGCGCTGCGCGAAATCGCTGCCGGCCAGGTCGGCGTCGAGATGCTGAAGAAGGTGCCGGTGTAACGCGCATCCGGCCCGTTCCAGCCATGTAATCCACGCGCGCAACGACTCGACCTGGAGGCGAATATGAGCACCACCCCATCGTCCGCCTCCGCGGATTCGACCACCGAAGCCACGGCCCAGTCGCCTGCGCGCCAGTACATCGACGCGGTCCTCGAACAGTCCTTCCGGCATCTGTTCGGGCCGACCGCCACACCGGAGCAGCCTCGCAAGCACGGCGTCGTTTCGATCGCGAAACTGACGGCCGCGCTTGCCGAGTATCTTCCTCCGGAAGAAATCAAAGAGGTCAAGGCGGCGTTCCACTTCAGCGACGAAGCCCACCTCGGTCAATATCGCCAGAGCGGCGAACCCTACATCACCCATCCCGTCGCCGTCGCGGAAATCTGCGCCGGCTGGAAGCTCGACGCGCAGGCCGTCATGGCCGCGCTCCTGCACGACGTGATGGAAGACCAGGGCGTGACCAAGAGCGAGCTGGCCGAACGGTTCGGCCCGAAGGTCGCCGAACTGGTCGACGGCCTGTCGAAGCTCGACAAGATGGAATTCCGCAGCCGCGAGGAAGCGCAGGCGGAAAACTTCCGCAAGATGCTGCTCGCGATGGCACGCGACGTGCGCGTCATTCTCGTCAAGCTCGCCGACCGCCTGCACAACATGCGCACGCTCGGCGCGGTGCCGATGGAAAAGCGCCGCCGCGTCGCGCGGGAAACGCTCGACATCTACGCGCCGATCGCGCACCGCCTCGGGTTGAACAACACGTATCGCGAGCTGCAGGACATGAGCTTCGCGAACTTCAACCCGCATCGCTACGCGACGCTCGAGAAAGCCGTGAAAGCCGCGCGCGGCAACCGCCGCGAAGTGATCAGCAAGATCCTCGAGGCCGCGCAGCGCGCGATGGCCGATGCGAAGATCGATGCGGAGATCACCGGCCGCGAAAAGACGATCTACAGCGTGTATCGCAAGATGCGCGACAAGCAGCTGTCGTTCTCGCAGGTGCTCGACGTGTACGGTTTTCGCGTCGTCGTCGACAGCCCGCTCGACTGCTACACGTGCATCGGTGCGCTGCACGCGCTGTACAAGCCCGTGCCCGGCAAGTTCAAGGACTACATCGCGATCCCGAAGATCAACGGCTATCAGTCGCTGCACACGACGCTCGTCGGCCCGTTTGGTGCGCCGATCGAGTTCCAGGTGCGCACGCGCAAGATGCACGAGATCGCCGAGGCCGGGGTCGCCGCGCACTGGCTGTACAAGAACGGCAGTGCGGATCTCAGCGACGTGCAGAAGCGCGCGCACCAGTGGCTGAAGTCGCTGCTCGACATCCAGAGCGAAGCCGGCGATTCGAGCGAATTCCTCGAGCACGTGAAGATCGACCTGTTCCCGGATGCGGTCTACGTGTTCACGCCGAAGTCGAAGATCATGGCGCTGCCGCGCGGTGCGACGGCACTCGATTTCGCGTATTCGATCCACAGCGATCTCGGCAACCAGTGCGTGGCCGTGAAGATCAACAACGAACTGCTGCCGCTGCGCACCGAGCTGAAGAGCGGCGACATCGTCGAGGTGATCACTGCACCGTATTCGAAGCCGAATCCTGCATGGCTCGGCTTCGTGCGTACCGGCAAGGCCCGCTCGGCGATCCGTCACTACCTGAAGACGATGCGCCTGAACGAGTCGGTGCAGCTTGGCGAGCGGCTGGTCGACCAGAGCCTGAAGGGCTACGGTCTTGCGCTGGCCGATGTCGAGCCGGAAGTGTGGGAGAAGCTCGTGCAGTGGACGGGCAACAAGAGCCGTCAGGAAATCTTCGCGGACATCGGCCTCGGCCGCCGCGTGGCCGCGGTGATGGCCAAGCGCATCGAGGTGCTGATGAGCGGCCGCGATGCGGACGACGATCTGCCGAAGTCCGAGCGGCACCCCGCGCACCATGCGCCGCCGGTCGTGATTACCGGCACCGAAGGGATGTCCGTGCAGTTGTCGGCGTGCTGCCGGCCGATTCCGGGCGACGCGATCATGGGCTACATCGGCATCGGCCTGGGGATGGCGATTCATACGACCGATTGCCGCGTGGCGCAGCGTATTCATCGCCGCGATCCGGGCCGCTGGATCGACGTCGAATGGGCACCGCAGCCGGGCCGCCTGTTCGATGTCGCGGTGAAGGCGCTCGTGAAGAACGCGAAGGGCATCTTTGCGCGCGTGGCGGCGGACATCACGTCGGCCGATGCGAACATCGTGCATATCGCGATGGACGAGGATCTGACGCACGAGTCGACGGTGCTGCGCTTCGTGATCCAGGTGAGCGACCGCGTGCATCTCGCGAACGTGATGCGGCGCGTGCGAACCAATCCGGACGTGATGCGGATCATGCGCGAGCGTTCGACCGACGACGGTGCGCATGCGCGCCACGACGGCGGCATGCGCATCGAGCGCGAGCGGCAGGATTATTGACGCTTGGCCCGAGAGGCAGGCGATCGATCGACGGCGGCCCATGGCCGCCGTTTTCATTTGTGCTGCCTGGAAGCGTGAACGTGCGGCGTCGTGGCCCGCGTTCTTCCGAAAAGGGCCGTCACGCAACCGTCCGTGACCGTGCCGCGAGCGAGGGAAGTGGAGGCAGAAAAGAAAAAGGGCTTTCCCGGAGGAAAGCCCTTTTAAGGTGGCGCGGCTGGCAGGATTCGAACCCACGACCCCTTGGTTCGTAGCCAAGTACTCTATCCAACTGAGCTACAGCCG
>NZ_CABVPW010000027.1:0-130542 GCF_902499025.1 Burkholderia lata
CTCAAGGTCATGAACACGATATCTCTAACGCACCGCTCGCAAAGCCCGTTTACACCGTTCCCAAATTCAACAGCCTGCTAGATCCTGCGCATCGGCCGCGGTCATCTCCTCATAGCGGCGCTTGATCAGGATGAAATCGGCCGGCGTACCGCGCAGCGCGGCGAGCCGCGCGGCCTCCGTCTCGAGCATCCCGCGCACCTCGAACAGGTCGTACAGCGTGCGCGGCTGCGAGCCGAGCAGATGCATCATCGGCGTGATCTCGCGTTGCGGGGTCAGGCTCGCAACGAACGAGCCCTTGCCGTGCGTGGTGTCGATGATCCCGCGCGCCCGCAGCAGCTTCATCCCTTCACGCACTGCGGTGCGCGACACGCCGAGCTTCTCGGTCAGCCGCCGTTCGGACGGCAACGCCTGCCCGGCCTTCAGCACGCCGTCGACGATCAGCTTCTCGATGCGCTCGGCGACGACGTCGGCCACGTTCCGCGCCGGGCCCGCCTGTTCCTGCATTTCCATACTGGTATGACCACTTCGGAAGGATATCGGCGATTCTCCCACAAACCCTTGTTGCCATTCGGTTTTATGGCAGTCGGTACAGCCGCTTTCCGGCCCGTATCCAAAAACTGGTATGACCACGTTCACCACGTCTGGACACACGCGCGCCGCCCGCCAAGAATCCCTCCCTTCAGGCGTGCCGCGCATCGCGCAGCCGCCCGCATGGTGGAGACAACCCGATGAGTTTCATCTACGACGAACGGATCGACGGCCCGCTGGCGACCGTCGGCCGCGACACGCTCGTTGCCGCGCTCCACGCGGCGGCGCCCGGCCTCGACGTGCTGCACGAACGCGAGGCACTCAAACCGTTCGAATGCGACGGCCTCGCCGCGTACCGCACGGTGCCGCTCGCGGTCGTGCTGCCCGACACGGTCGAGCAGGTGCGCGCGGTGCTGCGCGTCGCGGCCGCGCTCGGCGTGCCGGTGGTCGCGCGCGGCGCGGGCACGGGCCTGTCGGGCGGCGCGATGCCGCTCGAAAAGGGCCTCCTGCTCGTGATGGCGAAGTTCAACAGGATTCTCGACATCGACCCCGATGCCGGCATCGCACGCGTACAGCCCGGCGTGCGCAACCTCGCGATCTCGCAGGCGGCTGCGCCACACGGCCTCTACTACGCACCCGATCCGTCGTCGCAGATCGCCTGCTCGATCGGCGGCAACGTCGCCGAGAACGCGGGCGGCGTGCACTGCCTGAAGTACGGGCTCACGGTGCACAACATCCTGAAGGTCGAGATCCTGACGATCGACGGCGATACGCTCACGCTCGGCGCCGACGCGCTCGACGCACCCGGTTTCGACCTGCTCGCGCTGTTCACCGGCTCGGAAGGGATGCTCGGCATCGTCACGGAAGTCACCGTGAAGCTGCTGCCGAAGCCGCCGAGCGTGAAGGTGCTGATGGCGAGCTTCGACGACGTCGCGGAAGCCGGCGCCGCGGTCGCGCGCATCATCGGCGCGGGGGTGATCCCCGGCGGCCTCGAGATGATGGACAACCTCGCGATCCGCGCGGCCGAGGATTTCATCCACGCGGGCTACCCGGTCGACGCGCAGGCGATCCTGCTGTGCGAGCTCGACGGCTCGCCGACCGATGTCGACGAAGACGTCGAACGCGTCGCCGCGCTGTTGCGCGACGCGGGCGCAACCGACATCCGCGTCGCACGCGACGAAGCCGAGCGCCAGCGCTTCTGGGCCGGCCGCAAGAACGCATTCCCGGCGGTCGGCCGCATGTCGCCCGACTACTACTGCATGGACGGCACGATCCCGCGCCGCGAGCTGCCGCGCGTGCTCGAAGGCATCGCCGCGCTGTCCGCCGAATACGGTCTGCCGGTCGCGAACGTGTTCCACGCGGGCGACGGCAACATGCACCCGCTGATCCTGTTCGACGCGAACCGGCCCGGCGAACTCGACCGCGCGGAAGCGCTCGGCGGAAAGATCCTGGAGCTGTGCGTCGCGGCGGGCGGCAGCATCACCGGCGAGCACGGCGTCGGGCGCGAGAAGATCAACCAGATGTGCGTGCAGTTCAACGCCGACGAAATCACGTTCTTCCACGCGGTGAAGGCCGCGTTCGATCCGCAGGGCCTGCTCAATCCCGGCAAGAACATCCCGACGCTGCACCGTTGCGCCGAATTCGGCGCGATGCACGTCCATCACGGCAAGCTGCCGTTTCCCGACCTGGAGCGCTTCTGATGCGACGCGACATCGAATCGATCGACGACAGCGCGGCGCTCGTCGCGCAGGTCGACGCGGCGATCCACGATCGCCAGCCGCTGCACATCCGCGGCGCCGGCACGAAGGCGTTCCTCGGCCGCCCCGTCGAAGGCCGCACGCTCGACGTGCGCACGCATCGCGGCGTCGTGTCGTACGACCCGACCGAACTCGTCGTCACCGCGCGCACGGGCACGCCGCTCGCCGATCTCGAAGCGATGCTCGACGCGGCCGGCCAGATGCTGCCGTGCGAGCCGCCGACGTTCAGCGGTGCGGCAACCGTCGGCGGCATGTTCGCGGCGGCGCTGTCGGGCCCGCGCCGCCCGTGGGCCGGCGCGGTGCGCGACTTCGTACTCGGCTGCCGCGTGATCACCGGCCACGCGAAACACCTGCGCTTCGGCGGCGAGGTGATGAAGAACGTCGCGGGCTACGACGTGTCGCGACTGCTCGCGGGCAGCTTCGGGTGTCTCGGCGTCGTGACCGAGGTATCGCTGAAGGTGCTGCCGAAGCCGCGTGCGACGGGCGACCTCGCATTGCCGCTTGCCGTGGACGAAGCCGTGCAGCGCATCGCCGCGTGGCGGCGCGCGGGGCTGCCGCTCGCGGGCGCATGCCACGCGGACGGCGTGCTGCGCGTGCGGATCGAAGGCGGCGAGGGCTCGGTGAAGGCCGCGCGCGACACGATCGGCGGCGAGCGCATGGACGATCGCGACGATGCGTTCTGGGCACGGCTGCGCGACCTCGCGCTGCCGTTCTTCGACGATCCGCGCCCGCTGTGGCGCGTGTCGGTGCCGGCCTCTGCACCGCTCGATGCACTGCCCGGCGCGCAGCTCGCCGACTGGGGCGGTGCACAGCGCTGGCTGAAGAGCGATGCCGCGCCGGACGACGTGCAGCGGTTCGCCGCGCAATGGGGCGGCCACGCGACCTGCTTCACGCCGGGCACGACGCGCGAGCCGTTCCAGCCGCTGCCGCCCGCGTTGTTGCGCGTGCACCGGCAGCTCAAGGCGCAGCTCGACCCGCATGCGATTTTCAATCCCGGCCGCCTGTACGCCGATTTCTGACGCGAACCCGATCCCGATCCGCCGATGCAAACCAATCTCAGCGAAGCAAGCAAGGCCCTTGCCCGGGCCGACGAAGCGGAAGCGATCCTGCGCGCATGCGTGCACTGCGGCTTCTGCAACGCGACCTGCCCGACCTACCAGGTGCTCGGCAACGAGCTCGACGGGCCGCGCGGGCGCATCTACCTGATCAAGCAGTTGCTCGAAGGCGAGCCGTGCGGCGAGCGCACCCAGCAGCATCTCGACCGCTGCCTGACGTGCCGCAACTGCGAGACGACCTGCCCGTCCGGCGTGCGCTATCACACGCTGCTCGACATCGGCCGCGCGGAGGCCGAGAAGCGTGTGCAGCGGCCGGCACGCGAGCGCCTGCTGCGTGCCGGGCTGCGTCACGTCGTGCCACGCCCGGCGACGTTCGCCGCGCTGCTGAAGGCCGGCCGCGCGCTGCGCCCGCTGCTGCCCGGCATGCTGCAGGACAAGATCCCGGCCGCCGTCCCCGCGGCCGCGCCGCGTCCGCCCGTACGTCACGCACGGCGCGTGCTGATGCTCGAAGGCTGCGTGCAACCGTCGCTGTCGCCGAACACCAATGCGGCCGCCGCGCGCGTGCTCGACCGGCTCGGCATCAGCGTGAGCCCGGCCCGCGAAGCCGGCTGCTGCGGCGCGACCGAATATCACCTGAACGCGCAGGACGCGGGCCTCGCCCGCGCACACCGCAACATCGACGCATGGTGGCCCGCGATCGAGGCCGGCGCGGAAGCGATCGTGCTGACGGCGAGCGGTTGCGGCGCGTTCGTCAAGGAATACGGCGACCTGCTGCGCTCCGACCCCGTCTATGCGGAGAAGGCGCGGCGCGTCAGCGCGCTCGCACGCGATCTCGCCGAGGTGATCGCGGCCGAGCCGCTCGACGCACTGGCCGGTTCGACCCCGCGCCGCATCGCGGTGCACTGCCCGTGCACGCTGCAGCACGCACAGCGCCTCGGCGGCGCGGTCGAGCGCATCCTGACGCAGCTCGGCTTCGATCTGACGAATGTCGCCGACGGCCATCTGTGCTGCGGCTCGGCCGGCACGTATTCGCTGACGCAGCCCGAGCTCGCGACGAAACTGCGCGACAACCGGCTCGATGCGCTCGAAGCCGCGCGGCCGGACCTGATTGTCACGGCCAACGTCGGCTGCCAGACTCACCTGAACGGCGCGGGCCGCACGCCCGTGCGCCACTGGATCGAGCTCGTCGACAACCATCTCGTCAACTGACCTGATTCCGGAGGAATGCCATGCAGACGAAACCCGAACTCGAACTCGCCGATGCCGACCGCATGCTCGCCGCCGCCCGCGCGGAAGCGGAACGCCACGGCTGGGCCGTATCGATCGCCGTCGTCGACGACGGCGGCCACCTGCTCGCGTTCGCGCGGCTGAACGGCGCGTCGCCGGCCAGCACCTACATCGCGCAGGACAAGGCGCGTGCGGCGGCGCTCGGCCGGCGCGAGACGAAGGCGTATGAGGATATGATCAACGGTGGCCGCACCGCGTTTCTCAGCGTGCCGCTGACGGGGTTGCTCGAAGGCGGCGTGCCGGTCACGGTCGGCGGCCGGATCGCGGGCGCGATCGGCGTGTCTGGCGTAAAGTCCGAACAGGACGCGCAGATCGCCCGCGCCGGCACACAAAGCGTCGCAGCGTAACCAGCCAAGCCGCGCGCGATTTTTTCCCCGGGAGGATTAACGATGATCGACCAAGCAGGACTGCAAGTCGCGCCAGCGCTGAGCCAGTTCATTGAAAACGAAGCGCTGCCGGGCACCGGCATCGACAAGGCCGCGTTCTGGAGCGGTTTCTCGGCCCTGGTGCACGACCTGGCGCCGCGCAACCGCGAACTGCTCGCGGAACGCGACCGCCTGCAGCAGGAACTCGACACCTGGCACCGCGCGCACCCCGGCCCCGTGCGCGACCACGCCGCGTATCGCGCGTTCCTCGAACAGATCGGCTACCTCGTGCCGGTCCCGTCGAACGTCGCGGCAGCCACCGCGAACGTCGACAGCGAGATCGCCACGCAGGCCGGCCCGCAACTCGTCGTGCCGCTGTCGAACGCGCGCTATGCGCTGAACGCCGCGAACGCGCGCTGGGGCAGCCTGTATGACGCGCTGTACGGCACCGATGCGCTGCCTGAAGACGGCGGCGCCGAACGCACCGCGACCTACAACCCGACGCGCGGCCAGCGCGTGATCGACTACGCGCGCAACGTGCTCGACAACGCGGCGCCGCTCGCGAGCGGTTCGCACCGCGACGCGCTGCGCTACCGCGTGCAGGACGGCCAGCTCGCCGTCGAAACCGCGAAGGGTGTCGTGCATCTCGCGCAGCCGGCGCTGTTCGTCGGCTACCAGGGCGCAGCCGATGCGCCGTCCGCGATCCTGCTGAAGCACAACGGCCTGCACCTCGAGATCCAGATCGACGCATCGACGCCGATCGGCCGCGCCGATCTCGCGAACGTGAAGGACGTCGTGCTCGAAGCCGCGGTCAGCACGATCATCGACTGCGAGGATTCGGTCGCGGCGGTGGACGCCGACGACAAGGTCCAGCTCTACCGCAACTGGCTCGGCCTGATGCAGGGCACGCTGGTCGAGGAAGTCGCGAAGGGCGGCAAGACCTTCACGCGCCGCCTGAACGCCGACCGCGAATACACCACGCCCGCCGGCGGCACGCTGTCGCTGCACGGCCGCTCGCTGCTGTTCGTGCGCAACGTGGGCCACCTGATGACCAACGGCGCGGTGCTCGACCGTGACGGCAACGAGATTCCGGAAGGCATCCTCGACGGCGTCGTCACGGTGCTGTGCTCGCTGCACGACCTGAAGGCGAAGCGCAACTCGCGCACCGGCTCGATCTACATCGTGAAGCCGAAGATGCACGGCCCGGTCGAAGTCGCGTTCGCCGATACGCTGTTCGCGCGCATCGAGGACCTGTACAACCTGCCGCGCAACACGCTGAAGATGGGCATCATGGACGAGGAGCGCCGCACCAGCGTGAACCTCGCCGCGTGTATCGCCGCAGCCGCCGCACGCGTGGCGTTCATCAACACCGGCTTCCTCGACCGCACCGGCGACGAGATGCACACCGCGATGGAAGCGGGCCCGATGATCCGCAAGGGCGACATGAAGTCGTCGGCGTGGATCCAGTCGTACGAGCGCAACAACGTGCTCGCCGGGCTGTCGGCCGGCCTGCGCGGCCGTGCGCAGATCGGCAAGGGCATGTGGGCGATGCCGGACCTGATGCACGCGATGCTCGAGCAGAAGATCGCGCATCCGCGCGCCGGCGCGAACACCGCCTGGGTGCCGTCGCCGACCGCCGCGACGCTGCACGCGCTGCACTACCACCTGGTCGACGTGCAGGCCGTCCAGCAAGAACTCGAAAAGACGCCGTACGCAAGCGAACGCGACACGCTGCTCGAAGGGCTGCTGACCGTGCCGGTCGTCGAGCGCGCCGCGTGGAGCGAGGCCGAGATCCTGAGCGAAGTCGAGAACAACGCGCAGGGCATCCTCGGCTACGTCGTGCGCTGGGTCGAACAGGGCGTCGGCTGCTCGAAGGTGCCCGACATCCACGACGTCGGCCTGATGGAAGATCGCGCGACGCTGCGCATTTCGAGCCAGCACATCGCGAACTGGCTGCGCCACGGCGTGATCACCGAGGCATTCGTGCTCGACGTGTTCAAGCGGATGGCGCGTGTCGTCGACCAGCAGAACGCCGGCGACCCGAACTATCGCCCGATGGCGCCCGGCTATGACCAGTCGACCGCGTTCAAGGCCGCGTGCGCACTCGCGCTGCAGGGCACGTCGCAGCCGAGCGGCTATACCGAGCCGCTGCTGCACCGGTTCCGGCTCGCGTTCAAGGCGCAACAGCACGGCGGATAAGCATGGGCGTGCGGGCTTCCGGCATACCGGAAGCCAGTATCCCTGCATCGCGAAACGGGCGGCCGCAACGGCCGCCCGTTTTCATTTTCGCGTTTGCCCGACCGTTGAAACGGATAATCGGCGCATATCGTTTGCGTTCATTTTTCGCGTTCGCGTGCCGTTAACCGGATGGAGTCGGCGGCAGCGTGCCGCGCGCAACGGCCCTTCGTCCCGCGAAGCCTTGCGCCACAACGCTCTGCCCGATATTCGCAAGCCCGGGAATGCACTGTAATTTGATCCGGATCAATGGTCTGCAACATTTTCCGCGCGTGCGGACGCGCGCGCTATACTCCGTTGAATTCGCGCCACCCGATTCGCCGAATCGTCGAATCGGCGCAGATGTCACCAGTGAATACTTGATTTACCGGTTTATCTGGCCGCGATTACCGATAATCGGTGTCCATTTTCTTCGCCGGCCGGCAGGAGGGCGTCGAAATGACCGCGTAACGAATCGCGGCCGGCAAGTCATACGAACAATCGCATCGGCCCGCCTCCCGGCGGCAATGCCCATCGATCCACCGACCATGGCAGAAACCGACTACGCAATGCCCAGCGAATCCGGCCTGACGCGCCGTGTCGCCGCTCATCTGCGCCGGTTCCTGCTGCCGCACCTGATCTTCTACACCGGGCTGCTGATCGCGCTGGTCCTGCTGCTCCTGTGCGGGATCGTGCTGTACCAGGGCCGGATCGACGCACGCGACCGCTCGGCCGCGATGCAGCAGAATCTCGCGCTGATGGCGTCATGGGACATCGAGCGCAACATCGAAATCTATTCGCTGTCGCTGCAGGCCGTCGTCGAAGGCGAGAACGACCCCGAGGTCGTCAAGCTGCCGATGCCGCTGCGCCGCCAGGTGCTGTTCGACCGCGCGACGACGGCGAAGTACCTCGGCGGCATCTACGTACTCGACGCGAAGGGCGACATCGAGGTCGACGGCAAGAGCGACGTGCCGCGCAAGGCCAACTTCGGCAACGAGCCGTACTTCACCGTGCACCGCGATCACCCTGACGTCGGCCTGTACGTCAGCCCGCCGTATCATTCGCGGCTGCGCGGCGGCTCGCCGAGCATCGCGCTCAGCCGGCGGATCACGCGGCCCGACGGATCGTTCGGCGGCGTCGCCGTGATGTCGATCCGGCTCGAATATTTCCAGAACCTGTTCTCGCGCCTGTCGCTGGGCGATCGCGGCTCGATCGCGCTGATCAACACCGATGGCAAGATGCTCGCCCGCGAGCCGTACGACCCGAAGATCGTCGGGCGCGACATCAGCCGCGCCAGCACGTTCCGGCGCTTCATGACCGCCAGCGAAGGCAGCTTCGCCGATACCGCGTCGATCGACGGCGTGCGGCGCCTGTACGTGTTCCGGCACCTCGACCACCTGCCGCTCATCATCATGATCGCGCGCTCGGAAGCGGATACCTACGCCGCGTGGTACGACCGTGCGATTCCGATCGGCTCCGCGATGGCGGCGCTCGCGATCGGCTTCGTCGGCCTGTCGCTGCTGCTCGACGTGCAGCTGCGCAAGCGCCATCGCGCGGAAACCGAGCTGCAGGCACTCGCGCGCACGGACGGCCTCACGGGCCTCGACAACCGCCGGATGCTCGACGTCACGCTCGCGCGCGAATGGCGCCGTGCCGCGCGCTCGCAGCACGCGCTGTCGCTGCTGTTCATCGACGTCGACTACTTCAAGCGCTACAACGACACGCAAGGGCACCAGGCCGGCGACGACGCGCTAGCCGCGGTCGGCCACTGCATCGCGGGCTGCCTGCGCCGCCCGGCCGACTACGCAGCGCGCTACGGCGGCGAAGAGTTCGTCGTGGTGCTGCCCGACATCGACACGGACGGCGCGGTGACGATCGCCGAGGCGATCCGCACGGGCATCCTCGATCTCGGCATCCGGCACGACGCCGGCACGTCCGGCCGCCTGACGGTGAGCATCGGCGTGACGACCAGCTATCCCGAACACGACGACGACATGCAGGGCGCGCTGAAGCTCGCCGACGACGCGCTGTATCGCGCGAAGGAAGGCGGGCGCAACCGCATCGTCGTGCACACGGCCGCGTCCGGCGGCCTCACGGCACGGCAGGCCTGAGCGGCCGGAAGCCCACGCCCCCGAGCAGCGGCAGGGCGGCCGCCGGGCCGCCATCGCCGCCCGTGCGCAAAATCGCCGACAATGTCGCCTCGACTCGCCTCCGCACGGCTGACGCGCCCGGCCGCCCCGCGCGGGTGCGCGGCCGCTTCGCACCACCATGAGACTCAAGGCAAAGATCTTCCTTCTGGCCATCGTGCCGTTCCTGCTCGCGATCGCCGGCATCGGCTTCGGCGTGCGCCAGCAGGCGACGTCCCTCGCGCGCACCCAGCACGCGACGATCCAGGCCGCGTACCTGTCGAGCAAGGAAGTCGAGCTGAAGCACTACGTCGAGCTCGCGACGAGCGCGATCATGCCGCTCTACGACGCGAGCGGCCGCAACGCGCGCGACGACGCGATGCTGCGCATGCAGGCGCTCGCGATGCTGCAGAAGATGGATTTCGGCCCGGACGGCTATTTCTTCGTGTACGACCTGCACGGCAATTCGCTGATGCATCCGCGCGAGCCCGAGCGCGTCGGCCACAACTACTGGTCGATGCGCGACCCGCAGGGCGCGCTGACGATCCAGAAGCTGATCGGCGCGGCGTCGAGCGGCGGCGGCTACGTGCGCTACGCATGGCAGCGGCCGTCCACGGGCCGCGTCGCGCCGAAGCTCGGCTACGTCGTCGCGCTCGAACGCTGGGGCTGGATGGTCGGCACCGGCATCTATCTCGACGACGTCGACACCGCGCTGCAGCGCATCGACGCGCGCGCGTCCGCGAACATCGAACGCACGATGAGCTGGCTCACCGCGATCGCGCTCACCGGCGCGGCGGCGATCGTCGTGTGCGCGCTGGTGCTGAACGTCAGCGAGTCGCGCAGCGCCGACGCGAAGCTCAAGCTGCTCGCGCAGCGCGTGGTCGAGTCGCAGGAACAGGAGCGGGCGCGGCTGTCGCGCGAGCTGCATGACGGGATCAGCCAGATGATGGTGTCGGCGAAGCTGATGCTCGAATCCGCGCTCGCACGCTTCGAACGCGGCACGGCGCGCATGCCCGAGGCCGAGCAGGCGCTGACATCGGGCGTCGTGCGGCTCGGCGACACGCTGCGCGAAGTGCGGCGCATCTCGCATGCGCTGCGTCCCGCGATGCTCGACGATCTCGGCCTCGCGGCCGCACTCGAACAACTGGTCCGCGAGCTCGGCGCCGAAAGCGGCATCGATATCGGCTATACGCAGGTCGCGCACAGCGGCACCCGGCCGCTGCCCGCGGCGGTCAACACCGCGCTGTTCCGGATCGCGCAGGAAGCGCTCAGCAACATCGTGCATCATGCGCAGGCGTCGCGCGCGGCCGTCACGCTCGACGTCGGCGCGCACGCCGTCACGCTGACCATCGCCGACAACGGCTGCGGCTTCGACGCCGAACGCTCGCAGGCCGACGCGCGCCGCGGCATCGGCCTGCGCAACATGCGCGAGCGCCTCGACGCGCTCGGCGGCATGCTGACGATCACGTCGCAGGTCGGCCACACGATCGTCGCCGCGCGCGTGCCGCTGCCCGGCACCGCGTCATGACGCGCCCCACAACAGGAGACCTTTCACGCATGAGCGCCCCCGACACCGCCCGGTCCGTCGCCCGACTGCTGCTCGTCGACGATCACCCGCTCGTGCGCGACGGCTTGCGGATGCGGCTCGAAGCGGCCGACCTGTCCGTGGTCGGCGAAGCCGGCAACGCCGACGAAGCGCTCGCGCTCGCCGCGTCGCTCGAACCCGATCTCGCGCTGATGGACGTCGGCATGAACGGGATGAACGGCATCACGCTCGCGGGCGTGTTCCACGAACGCTTTCCGGGCATCCGCGTGCTGATGCTGTCGATGCACGACAACATCGAATACGTGACGCAGGCCGTGCGTGCCGGCGCGAGCGGCTACCTGCTGAAGGATTCGCCCGCGAGCGAGATCGTGCGTGCGATCGGCGTGGTGCTGGCCGGCCAGACGTTCTTCAGCGAAGGGCTCGCCGCGCGGATGATCCATGCGAGCGCAACCGCGTCGCCGCTCGACCGGTTGACGCCGCGCGAACGCGACATCCTCGATGCGCTGGCCGAGGGCCTGTCGAGCAAGCAGATCGCGCAGCAGACGGGGCTGTCGGTGCGCACGGTCGAGACGCACCGGCTCAACTTGAAGCGCAAGCTGGAGATCGAAGGGCAGGCCGAGCTGATCAAGTTCGCGGTGGAGCATCGGCGAAAGTAGGCACACCCGACGGACGCCGCGATCCGCTGCGCAACGCGCGTCCGGCGCGCCACATCATTCCGGCTGCGAAGCCGTCACGCATGTCGCCGTTGCATGCCCCGCTTGCTGCTTCGTCTCACGCCGCGTCATCAACATCGCCGCGATCGCAATACTGAGGATTCCGGAACACAAGACCGCGATCGAAAACCCGTGCGCCATCGCATCCCGATACGCACCGAGCAGCGTCGGTTGCCCCGCCGCAAAGACATGTTCCATCACCGCCTGCCGCGCGAGCGTATCCGCCTGCGCGCTGCCGGCCGCCTGCATCACGGCCGTCATCCGGTGCAGCGCACCGACGCTCATCATGCTGCCGAGCACGGCGATGCCCATGCTCATCCCGGTCTGGCGCAACGCGTTCATCGTCGCCGACGCCATGCCCGCGCGTTCGGCCGGCGCCAGCTCCATCACGGTCATGCCGGTCGCGGGCACCGCGAGCCCCATGCCGACCCCGAGCACCGCCAGCGCGATGCCGACCGGCACATACGGCGTGCCCGCGCCGAAGCCGGCCATGACCGCGAGCATCGCGCCGATCAGGCCGTACCCGGCCACCATCAGCGTGTGCAACGGCATGCGCGCCGCGATGCGCCCGAACAGCATCGACGTGATCGCCGTCATCACGAACTGCGGCATCAGTTGCCAGCCGGCCTCGGCGGGCGTGCGCCCCTGCGCCTGCTGCAGGAACAGCGACAGGAAGAACAGGCTGCTGTACCCCGAGAACCCGAGCACGAACGACGCAAGATTGGCGCGCACCAGCCGCCGGTCGCGAAACAGCCAGACCGGCAGCAGCGGCCGCTCGACACGCGTCTCGACCCGCACGAACGCGACGAACGCCACCGCGGCGCCCGCCAGCGGCGCGAGCACCTTCACGGGCGACGCGCCGGCTTCGCCGATGCCGATCAATCCGTACGTGAGCAACCCGAGCCAGACCACGCTCAGCGCCTGGCCGAGCGGATCGAACGCCGCATGCTGCGGATGCCGGCGCTCCGGAATGCCCCATGCGCCGAGCAGCACGGCCACAATGCCGATCGGTACGTTGACGAGGAAGATGTTCTGCCATCCGCCATGCTCGACGAGCAAGCCGCCCGCGAGCGGCCCGAGGATCAGCGCGAGTGCGCTGAACGCCGACCATCCGCCGATCGCGCGGGCGCGCTCGCGTGCATCGGGAAACGCATGCGTGAGGATCGGCATCGCGCCCGGTATCAGCAAGGCACCGGCGAGCCCCTGGATCGCGCGCCCGATCAGCAACGGCTCGATGCCGCCCGCGCATGCGCAGACCACCGACCCGGCCGTGAACAGGATCACGCTGGCGAGCCACACGCGCTTGTGCCCGTAGCGATCGCCGAGCGGCCCGGCCGACAGCATGAATGCGGACAACGCGAGCGCATACGCATTGACGACCCACTGAAGGCCGCCGATATCGGTATCGAGCGCCGTCTGCAGCGTCGGCAACGCGACGTTGACGATGCTGATGTCGAGCGTGGCGAGAAAGGTGCCGAGACAGGCGGCCAGGACGAGTGCGGCGCGACGGTAGCGAGGCATGGAGGTCAGCCCTTCACGGGCATCGAGATGAGAATGATTCTCATCATATATATTGACTGACCGTCGGTCAATGGATTGCGTTGGCCGTGAGCAGGGTGCTGGCCTAAACTGCGGGCTTTGCACGAACGGGCGTCGAGCCGCGCGATGACGGACAGGACCAAGGCAGGACTCAGGACAGTGAAAGACGACGCGCCGGCAGGCAAGCCGCGCACGAAGCCGGCGGAAGTGCGCCTCGAGGAACTGATGGCGGCAGCCGAGACGCTGTTCCTCGCGCAGGGCGTGGAAGCGACGACCATCAGCGAGATCGTCGAGCACGCGCAGGTCGCGAAAGGCACGTTCTATCACTACTTCGAATCGAAGTCCGACATGCTCGCCGCGCTCGCGCAGCGCTACACGTCGTCGTTCCTCGAGCGCCTGCAGCACGCGGTGGACGCGTGCGGCACCGACGACTGGCTCGCTCGCCTGCGCGCGTGGATCCGCGCCAACATCGAAACCTATGCGGCGACCTACCGCACGCACGACATCGTCTACACGAACCACCATCACCACGATCGCGCGAATGCCGACAAGAACGCGATCCTCGAGCAGCTCGGCGCGATTCTCGACGGCGGGGCACGGGCCGGTACCTGGCGGCTCGCGCACCCGCAAGTCACCGCACTGCTGATCTATGCAGGCGTACACGGCGCGACCGATCACATCATCGCGGCGCCGGACACGGATCGCGCCGCGTTCGTCGACGCGGTGGTCGACGATTGCCTGCGGATGCTCGGCGTCGGCACATGAAGCACGCCGTCAACGCACGGCCATGAAAAAGGGCGCCCGAGGGCGCCCTTCGTGCATCCGGACTGCAGCCTGGCAGCGGCCGTCAGTTCGTCCGCGAATTGTGCTTCTGCAGGTACGCGATCAGCCCGTCGATCCCGCCCGATGTGAGCTGGCTCTTGAACTGCCCCTGGTAGACCTGGATCAGCCAGGCACCCGACATGTCGATGTCGTAGATCTTCCAGTCGTTGCCGACCTTGCCGAGACGATAGCCGACCGACTGGCTGTCGCCCGGCGTCGTGACCGTCGACTGCACCAGCGCGTCGGCGCCCGACGCGCCGCCGGCCTTGAACGAGAACTTCGCGTCCTGGCTGCCGAGCTGCGCGAGCGACGCCGCGTAGGTGCGCGTCATCAGCAGCTTGAACTGCTTGTACAGCTCCTGCTGCTGTTGCGGCGTGGCCTGCTTCCATGCGTCGCCGACCGCGATGCGGGTCGTGCGCTCGAAGTTGGTCGCGGGCAGGAAGCGCTGCTCGACGACCTGCGTGACTTTCGCCATGTCACCGCCGCGTGCGGCCGGATCGGCCTTCATCGCGGTAACGGTGCCCTCGACCGCATTGCGGACGATATCGACCGGCGCGCTCTGCGCGAAAGCGGAAACCGACACGGCGGCCGCCGCGACGAAAGCAAACAGATGACGTTTCATACGAATATCGCTCGATGAGAAAAAACGACCGGTTCATTGCACCGGCCGACGATGCAAAGTATACCGGGCCTGACGCCTCGGTGTGCCGCCGTGACCGACTGTTACCTTTCAGCTTCCTTTGTCACAGGCGTGCAGGGCGCGTCGAAGCAGCGCGGCGCCGATTATGTAAATATCCCCTTACCAACCCGCCGGCCATCGGTATCGATTCCGCCGCTGCGAACAAATCTCCTTCCCTCCCCAAAACCCCCAACGTCACGACCGCCGCCACGCCGCGCCGGTATACTTGGCTACTTTGCCCTTGCCAGCCGCTCCCCACCGCCACATGGTGACATCTCTCATCGTCCGACTCGTTGCATGGTCGGTGCGACGCCCCGTTTGGGTCGTCGTCCTGTCGCTCGTCATCGCCGCGCTCAGCGGCGTCTATGTCGCGCAGCATTTCAAGATCAACACCGATATCAGCAAGCTCGTCGACGCGGAACCGCAGTTTGCCGCGCTCGGCCAGGCCGTCGATAAAGCGTTCCCGCAACGCAACGGCACGATCCTCGCGGTCGTCGAAGCCCCTGCGCCCGAATTCGCGAATGCCGCCGCGCAGGCGCTGACCGAAGCACTGCAGAAGGATGCCGACGCCGGCCGCATCGGCCAGGTCGCCGAGCCCGGCGGCGGGCCGTTCTTCGAGCACAACGGGCTGCTGTTCCTGTCGCCGCAGGAAGTCACCGATACGACCTCGCAGCTCGCGAGCGCGCGCCCGCTCGTCAACGAACTCGCGAAGAACCCGAGCCTGACCGGGCTCGCGACCACGCTGTCCACCACGCTCGGCCAGCCGCTGCTGACCGGCCAGGTGAAACTGTCCACGATGGCGAAGCTGCTCTCGCGCAGTGCCGCGACGGTCGACGACGTGCTGGCCGGCAAGCCGGCCGCGTTCTCGTGGCGTGCGCTGGTCGACAACGATGCGGCGCGGCAGCCCGCGCGCGCGTTCGTCACCGTGCAGCCCGTGGTCAACTACGGCGCGCTGAAGGCCGGTGCGGAAACCAGCCAGGTGATCCGCGACGCGGCCCGTTCGATCGATCTCGAGAAGCGCTACGGCGCGGTCGTGCGCCTGACCGGCGAACAGCCGCTCGCCGACGACGAATTCGCGTCGGTCGAGGATGGCGCGGCGCTCAACGGCGTCTTCACGCTGCTCGCCGTGCTCGTCATCCTGTGGCTGGCGCTGCGCTCGAAGCGGATGATCGGCTCGGTGCTCGTCACGCTGTTCGTCGGCCTCGTCGTGACCGCCGCGCTCGGCCTCGCGATGGTCGGCTCGCTGAACATGATCTCGGTCGCGTTCATGGTGCTGTTCGTCGGCCTCGGCGTCGACTTCTCGATCCAGTACGGCGTGAAGTACCGCGAGGAGCGCTTCCGCGATCCGCGTATCGACCACGCGCTGATCGGCGCCGCGCACTCGATGGGCATGCCGCTCGCGCTGGCCACCGCGGCCGTCGCGGCGAGCTTCTTCTCGTTCATCCCCACCGCCTATCGCGGCGTGTCCGAGCTCGGCCTGATCGCGGGCGTCGGGATGTTCGTCGCGCTGCTCACCACGCTCACGCTGCTGCCCGCGCTGCTGCGCCTGTTCGCGCCGCCGGGCGAATCGAAGACGCCGGGCTTCCCGTGGCTCGCGCCGGTCGACGATTACCTCGATCGCCATCGCAAGCCGATCCTGATCGGCACGCTCGTGGTCGTGGTCGGCGCGCTGCCGCTGCTCGCGTTCCTGCGCTTCGACTTCAACCCGCTGCACCTGAAGGATCCGAACAGCGAATCGATGGCGACGCTGCTCGCGCTGAAGGATTCGCCGGAAGCCGCCGTCAACGACGTCACGCTGCTCGCGCCGTCGCTCGCGGAGGCCGACGCGGCCGCGAAGCGCCTCGACGCGCTGCCCGAAGTCGGCCGCACGACCACGCTGTCGACCTTCATCCCCGCCGACCAGCCGGCCAAGCGCGCGGCGATCGCCGCGGCCGCGAGCGACCTGCTGCCCGCGCTGACGCAGCCGCCCGCGCCGCCCGCGACCGACGCGCAGCGCGTCGCCGCACTCAAGCGCGTGTCGGACCTGCTGAGCTACGCGGCAGAAGATCATCCGGGCCCGGGCGCGGCCGCCGCACAGCACCTGTCCGCGTCGCTCGCGAAGCTCGCCGCCGCGGACGCCGCGACGCGCGACCGTGCCGAGCGTGCGTTCTCCGATACGCTGCGCATCGCGCTCAACCAGCTTGCGTCGCTGCTGCAGCCGCAGGACATCACGCGCGAATCGCTGCCGCCGCAGCTCGTGCGCGACTGGGTCGCGCCGGACGGCCATGCGCTCGTGCAGATTTCGCCGAAGGTGCCGAAGGGCGTCGACCCGAACGACGACACGATGCTGCGCCGCTTCGCGAAGACCGTGAAGGCCGCGGAGCCGGGCACGACCGGCGGGCCGATCTCGATCCTGCATTCGGCCGACACGATCATCAACGCGTTCCTGCATGCGGCGCTGTGGTCGATCATCTCGATCACGATCCTGCTGTGGATCACGCTGCGCCGCTTCGGCGACGTGCTGCGCACGCTGGTGCCGCTGCTCGTGTCGGGCGTCGTGACGCTCGAACTGTGCGTCGTGCTCGGCATGCCGCTCAACTTCGCGAACATCATCGCGCTGCCGCTGATGCTCGGCGTCGGCGTCGCGTTCAAGGTGTATTTCGTGATGGCGTGGCGCGCGGGGCAAACCGGGTTGCTGCACTCGAGCCTCACGCATGCCGTCCTGTTCAGCGCCGCGACGACGGCGACCGCATTCGGCAGCCTGTGGCTGTCGCACCACCCGGGCACGTCGAGCATGGGCAAGCTGCTCGCGCTGGCCCTGACCTGCACGCTGATCGGCGCCGTGGTGTTCCAGCCCGTCCTGATGGGCAAACCGCGCGTCAAACGCGCCAAGAACCAATCGCAAGGAATCAATGAATAAGGTGCGAATCATTGCGGCGACCGTTGCCGCCAGCGCAGCGCTGTCCGGCTGCGCGACGGGACCGAACCGCAACCCCAACGACCCGCTCGAGCCGATGAACCGGGCGATGTACAAGTTCAACGACACCGTCGACACGAACATCGCGCAGCCGATCGCGAAGGGGTACCAGAAGGTCACGCCGACGCCCGTGCGCACCGCGATCAGCAACTTCTTCTCGAACCTCGGCGACCTCGGCAACATCGCGAACAACCTGCTGCAGCTGCGCATCACCGATGCCACCGAGGATCTGATGCGCGTGGCGATGAACTCGGTGTTCGGCGTCGCCGGCCTGATCGACATCGCGACGCCGGCCGGGCTGCCGAAGCATCACCAGGACTTCGGCCTGACGATGGCGCGCTGGGGCGTGCCGTCGGGCCCGTACCTCGTGCTGCCCGTGTTCGGGCCGAGCACGATCCGCGACGGCGTCGGCCGCGCGGTGGACGTGCGCTTCAACCTGCTGAACTACATCGAGCCGGCCGCGCGCAATCCGATGTACATCGCGCAGTTCATCAGCGCGCGCTCGGACCTGCTCGGCGCGACCGACCTGCTGAAGCAGGCCGCGCTCGATCCGTATTCGTTCGTGCGCGACGCGTACCTGCAGCAGCGCAAGTCGCTGACGTATCGCAGCCAGTCGTCGTCGGCCACGCTGCCGACTTACAACGAACCGGGTGAATCGGGCGCCGTGCCGGCCACGACGCCGGCCGTGCCGGGGTTGCCGAACTACGAGGATCCGGGCGACTCGGGCGGCGCTTCGGGCACCACGCCGAACAACGCGCCGGCCGCGCCGGGGCTGCCGCAGTACGACGATCCGGGCGCGGACAACGCGATGCCCGCGAGCGCGCCTGCTGCGGCTTCGGCCGCTGCGCCGGCTGCGGCATCGGCCGCTGCACCCGCGACGCCTGCGAGCGCTCCGGCCGCGCAGAAGTAACGCTGCAACGGCCGTCGCCGCAAAGACAAAGAGCGCTGCAGATGCAGCGCTCTTTTTTTGTCCGCGAGAAGCGGAAAGCCAGGAAGGGAAGGGCGAGAAAGGCGGCGTGTGCCGCTCAGGCGATCCGCATCGCGCCGGCACGCTCGAACGCGTGCCGCGCCTGGATCAGCGTCGTGCGCGCCGCGCGCGCGTCGCTCGCGACCTGCAGCAGCGGGCCGAGCTGCGACGGCTGCTTCAACAGCTCACGCAGGATCGGCAGGATCGCCGTGCTGCCGTCGTCGCGCAGGCCGGCCGTCGCCGCGCGCGGCAGCGTGCGCCACGCCGGATCGACGATCGCGCGGCACACCGCGAACGGTACGCCGCGCGCGGCCGCGAAGGCCGCCGCGATATGCGACTCCATGTCGACGGCGAGCGCGCCCTTCGCGCGATGCAGCGACGTCTTGTCCTGTTCGCTGATGACCGGTGCGCCGACGGCCGCGATCGTGCCGCGCGTGACGCGCGCCCAGACCGGCGTGTCGTGCAGCGCGGCGACGAGCCGTGCGCTCCAGCCCGTATCGGTCTCGACGCGCCCGAACGGCCCGTCGATCGCGCTCGCGATCACGAGTGCGCCGGGTGCCAGATCGGGTGCGAGCCCGCCTGCCGTGCCGAAGCTCACGATGCCCGCGCAACCGCGCGCGGTCGCCTCGGTCAGCGCGCGTTCGAGCCGGTCGGCCCGCGCGGCAAAGACGGCTTCGACGCCGTCGCCGCGCGCGATACGTGCCTCGAACGCCATCCCCGTCACGGCGATGACGGGCAACGTGCCGGTAGGTTTCGGTGCCACGCGTTACAGCCCGAACGTCACGCGCGTGGTGTTGTCGCGCTTCAGGTTGCGATAGCGCGCGAGCGCCCACAGCGGGAAGAACTTGCGATAGCCGTGGTAGCGCAGGTAGAACACGCGCGGGAAACCCGTCGCCGTGAAGCGCGTCTCGTCCCACAAGCCCTCTTCGTTCTGCTCGGCGATCAGGTAGTCGATGCCGCGCGCCACCGCCGGGTTGTTCACCTCGCCGGCCGCCATCAGGCCGAGCAGCGCCCATGCGGTTTGCGACGCGGTGCTCGGCGCCTGCTCGAAGCCGCGATAGTTGAGCTTGTAGCTGTCGCCGTCCTCGCCCCAGCCGCCGTCCTTGTTCTGGATCGACAGCAGCCACTGCGCGCCGCGCTTCATGCGCGGATCGTCCGCCGTCAGGCCGGCCGCGTTCAGCGAGCACAGCGCGGTCCACGTGCCGTACACGTAGTTCATCCCCCAGCGGCCGTACCAGCTGCCGTCCGGTTCCTGCTCCTTGAGCATGTAGTCGAGCGCACGACGCGCCGGCTCGCTGTTCAGCGGCGTCTCGCCGAGCTGCGACAGCATCGACAGGCAGCGGCCCGACACGTCGGCCGTCGGCGGATCGAGCAGCGCGCCGTGATCCGAGAACGGGATGTTGTTCAGGTAGTACTGCGTGTTTTCCGGTTCGAACGCGCCCCAGCCGCCGTCGCTGCTCTGCATCCCGACGACCCACTCGCGCGCACGCGCGATCGAATCGCGATACGCGTCGTTCTGCTTGAGTTGCTGCGCGCGCTCCATCGCCACCGCGACCACCGCCGTATCGTCGACGTCCGGGTAGTGCGCGTTCGCGTACTGGAACGCCCAGCCGCCGGGCCGCACGTGCGGACGGCGCGAGATCCAGTCGCCGCGCACGTCGAGGATCTGCAGCGGGCGCAGCCATTCGAGGCCGCGGATCGCGGCATCCTCGGCACGCGCGTCGCCCGTTTCGAGCAGCGCATGCGCGGCGAGCGACGTGTCCCACACCGGCGACAGGCACGGCTGGCAATACGCTTCGTCGTCCTGCACGACGAGCAGCTTCTCGATCGACTTGCGCGCGATCGCGCGGTTCGGGTGATCTTCCGCGTAGCCGAGCACGTCGTACATCATCACCGCGTTGGCCATCGCCGGATAGATCGCGCCGAGGCCGTCCTCGCCGTTCAGGCGCTCGTCGACGAACGACACGGCCTGGCGGATCGCGCGTTCGCGCGTGTAGTTCGGGAACAGGCCGTCGGCCGCGCGCAGCGCATGGTCGACCACGCGGAAGAACGCGAACCAGCCGGCGCTCTGGTGGCCCTGGCGCGGCAGCAGCCCGGCGTTGACGGGCGGATCGATGAACAGCTCGTCGATGCGCACGCCGCGCGGATTCTTCGCGAGCGGGCGCTTCGCGTTCAGCACGAGCAGCGGCACGATCACGGTGCGCGCCCAGTACGACACCTTCGACAGATGGAACGGGAACCACTGCGGCAGCAGCATGATCTCGACCGGCATCATCGGCACCGCGCGCCACGGAATCGCACCGTACAGCGCAAGCTGGATGCGCGTGAACACGTTCGACATCTCGGCGCCGCCCATCGCGTGGATCGCGCGGCGCGCGCGCTGCATGTGCTCGGCGTTCTCGTCGTCGCCGATCACCTTCAGCGCGAAATACGCCTTCACGCTCGCGCTGATGTTCGGCGCGCCGTCGGTGAACAGCGGCCAGCCGCCGTCGGCCTGCTGGATGCGGCGCAGATACTTGCCGATCTTCTGTTCGAGCTCGAGGTTCGGCGTCTCGCCGAGATAGTGGACGAGCAGCACGTATTCGGCGGGAATCGTCGAATCGGCTTCGAGTTCGTAGACCCAGTGTCCGTCCGCATTCTGCGCGGCCAGCAGCGCGTCGGTCGCACGCGCGACGGCCGTGTCGATGCCGGCCGGCACGGTGCCGGCGGACAGGGTAGCCATTTCGGTGAGATCGTTCATCGGTCCCTCGCTTATTGTGTCTGGAGCACGTCCGCGGCCAGTTGGCCGGAACGGATCGCGCCCTCGATCGTGGCGGGCAAGCCGGTGGCAATCCAGTCGCCCGCCAGTACAAGATTGGTCCAGCGCGTACGCACGGCCGGACGCTTCATTTCCTGCGACGGCACCGCCGCAAAGCCCGCGCGCGGCTCGACGACGAGCTGCCACGCGGGGATGGTTTCCGGGTTCGCGCCCGTCACGCGCGCGACGTCTTCCCAGATGCGCCGCGCGAGCGTGTCGCGCGGCGTGTCGAGCCAGCGGCCCGCGTCGCGGATCGTCGCCGCGAGCTGGCCGCCGCCGGTGCGCACCGCATCGACGACCCCATTCACGACGGCCGTCTGCAGCGGATTGCCGGCCGGCATGTCGACCGCGAAATACGCGGTCACGACCGCGCTGAACGTGTCGGGCGCGGTGAGTTCGGGCACGAGCGGCTGCGCGACCTCGGGCGGCACGGCCAGCACCACGGCGTCGCCTGGCGCGAGATCGATCCGCTCGCCGCCGACCGAGACCGCATCGACCGCATTGCCGTGCGCGCCGAATTCGAACGCGTCGAGCCGCGCGTTCAGCCGGATCTGCGCGCCGCCGTGCTGCAGCATCCGCAGCGCCGGTTCGACGAAGGCGCTGCCGAGGCCGTGGCGCGCGACGAGCGGACGGCAGCCGGGGCCGCCCGCGGCAAACGTGCCGTACAGCGCGGCGCGCGCGAGTTCGGCGCTCGCGTGACGCGGCTCGACGTTCAGCACACCGAGGAAATACGGCCGCAGCCAACGTTCCCACAGCATGCCGTCGCATCGCATCGTCTGTGCGAGTGAGCGACCCATGCGCGCGAACGCGAGCGGGGCGAGCGCGAGGTAGTCGAGCGGCGTCGTGCCCGGCGCGCGCGACGCGGCATCGAACAGCCACGACGGCCAGCGCCCGTTGCCGAAGCGCAGCGTCCAGCGCTGCTGCGACGCGACGTCGACGACCGGGAATTCAGGCAGCGCGGGCCCCGCGAGCTGGTCGGCCGCGCCGATCGCGCGCAGGTAGCGCTGCGTCGCGGGCTGTCCCGCGAACACCGTGTGCAGCCCGCTGTCGAGCGTCGTGTTCAGCGTCCCGTCGAACCACGAGCGGCAGCGGCCGCCCGCATGCGCGTGCGCGTCGTGCAGCACGATGCGTCGCCCGCGGCGTTGCAGCTCGACCGCGGCCGACAGGCCGGCAACGCCGGCGCCGATCACGTGGACGGTCCTGGGCATCGACTCGGTCGGCTCAGAACAGCGCGTAGCGCGCGGCGATCATCAGCATGCGCGCTTTCGGCTTGCGCAGCGGCGCGCGTGGGAAAGCAAAGCCACGTGCGATCGCGGCTTCGAGAATGCAGCGATACGCGCCCGACATGATGCGCGGCGCCTTCACCTGCGCACGCGCGCAGGTATCCATCACCGCGTCGGCCTGGCGGAAGTGCTCGAGCGCGCGCTCGACCAGCGTCGCACACACGCGCGGCAGCGCCGGATCGCGCACGATCGTCGCCGGGTCGGTAATCGCGATGCCTTCGCGCGCGAGCAGTTCGCGCGGCAGGTAGCAACGGTTGATCGCCGCATCGTCGTCGATGTCGCGCAGGATGTTCGTCAGTTGCAGCGCGCGGCCGAGGTGATGCGACAGCTTGATCCCTTCGGCTTCAGGCATCCCGAAAATCCTCACCGACAGCCGGCCGGCCGCGCTCGCCACGCGATCGCAGAAGAGGTCGAGCGTCGGTTCGTCGGGCGCGCAGATGTCTTCGACCGCATCCATCGCCATCCCGTCGATCATCGCGTGGAAATCGTCGCGCTGCAGGTTGAATGCGCGGATCTCGCGGTCGAGCGCGGCCAGGTGGCGCGGCGGACGGCCGGCGAAGCACGCGTCGATGTCCGCGCGCCAGCGATCGAGGCCCGCGTTGCGCTCGGCGCGCGGCAGGTCGCTGTCGGCGATGTCGTCGACCGCGCGGCAAAACGCGTAGACCTGGAACATCGCATCGCGCTGCACGGCCGGCAGGATGCGCATCGCAAGATAGAAGGAACTGCCCGATGTGACGGCAGCGGCGTCGGTTTCTTGTTCGTCCACGACGGAATTGGAAACGGCCAAGACGAGCTCCACGGAGACACCCACGCGGGGCGATTGAAGAAGCCATGCCCGGCTGGGATGGTCAGGGTGTCAAATGCGTGCGAGATATGCGAACGATCGACGCAGACAGGCACAAATTACCGGCCGGAAGCCGGAATTGGGCGAAAGTATAGCAATCTTTGAAGTTCGATGGCGGACACGCGCCGTGTGCGGCGGCATGCCGGAAGCCGTTGACAGGCAAGCGCGCCCGGCCCGGGCGGGACCCGGCGCCACCGGCGCGTCAGCCGTAGACGATGTCGCGCTGCAGGTCGAGCGCAATGAGCCCCATTTCGCGGGTGAGCTGCAACATCGAGCGGCGCTCGAGGCGCGAGCCCATGAAGCTCGTCACGCCGCCGTCGGGCTCCGCGGTGAACTGGAATGTCGCGCCGCCCGTGCCGAACCACGCACCCGGCACATCGGGCGATTCCTGCCAGTCGATCTGCGCGAACACGCGTGCGATGCCCGCGCGCACCAGGTCGCCCGGGCCGATCGGCGGCGCGATGTCGCCGAGGTCGTCGAGCGAATAGGGGCCGGGTTTGTCCGGTCGCCGGTAGAAGAGATAGTCGACGTTCATGGGGCGCAATCGCAGGCAAAGCAACAAATTAGCGTGCTTCGGGATAAATTCAAATCGGATACGGACGAAATGTGGCCTGTACGAGACAAGAGGGACAGATCGAAGTCGGTCAGTCTGGGCGCTCGCGGGTTCGTCTAAGATGACACCTTTCTCAAAATATGAAGACCCGGACACCATGGAGACGAACGCAAGCGCCACCCCGCAGTCCGATCATCCCGTTTTCGTGCTCGTGCACGGCGCTTGGCACGGCGCGTGGTGCTACGCGCATGTCGCGGCCGCGCTGGCCGCACGCGGGCACCTGTCGATCGCGCGTGACCTGCCCGCGCACGGCATCAATGCCCGCTTTCCCGCTTCCTACTTCGCCCGCCCGCTCGACAAGGACGCGTTCGGCGCCGAGCCGTCGCCGGTCGCGAACACGACGCTCGACGATTACGCCACGCAGGTGATGCAGGCGGTCGACGACGCGTACGCGCTCGGCCACGGCAAGGTCGTGCTCGTCGGGCACAGCATGGGCGGCCTCGCGATCACGGCGGCGGCGGAACGCGCGCCGGAAAAGATCGCGAAGATCGTCTATCTCGCGGCCTTCATGCCCGCGTCGGGCGTGCCGGGTCTCGACTACGTTCGCGCACCGGAAAACAAGGGTGAAATGCTCGGCCCGCTGATGCTGGCGAGCCCGCGCGTCGCCGGTGCGCTGCGCATCGATCCGCGCAGCGGCGACGCCGCGTATCGCGAGCTCGCGAAGCGCGCGCTGTACGACGACGTGCCGCAGGCCGACTTCGAGGCCGTCGCGAACCTGATGACCTGCGACGTGCCGGCCGCGCCGTTCGCGACCGCGATCCCGACGACCGCCGCACGCTGGGGCGCGATCGACCGTCACTACATCAAGTGCCTGCAGGATCGCGTGATCCTGCCCGCACTGCAGCAGCGCTTCATCGACGAAGCCGACGCGTTCGCGCCCGGCAATCCGACCCACGTGCACCAGCTCGACAGCAGCCATTCGCCGTTCATGTCGCAGCCGGCCGTCCTCGCCGGCGTGCTGGCCGACATCGCGAAAAGCTGAGCGCGGCGCGCCTACGCGTAGGCGACCGAGCGATCGCGCCCGAGCCGCTTCGCGCGATAGAGCGCGGCGTCGGCCTCGTTGACGAGCACGTCGCAGGTCGGCGCGCCCGTCTTCGCACACGCGCCGCCGACGCTCGCCGTCACCGGCACGCTGACGCCCTCGGCATCGACCGGCATGCTGCCGATCGCATCGCGCACCTTGTCGGCCACCAGCATCGCCTCGTCGAGATTCGTGCACGGCAGCAGCAGCGCGAATTCCTCGCCGCCGAAGCGGCCGAACGTATCCTGCGCGCGCACGATCGACGCGACGCGGCGCGCCGTCTCGCGCAGCACGGCATCGCCGGCCGCGTGCCCGAAACGGTCGTTGATCGTCTTGAAGTGGTCGAGGTCGAACAGCAGCACCGACATGTCGCCGCCGTAGCGCTGCCAGCGCGCGAATTCGTCGCCGAGCCGCGCCTCGAAAAAGCGCCGGTTCGCGATGCCGGTCAGGCCGTCGCGATTCGCGTGTTCGCGCAGCTTCGCGACCGCTTCCTCGCGCTCGCGCTGCATCACGCTCACATGCGTGACGTCCGAGATCGTCACGCACACGGCTTCGACGTCGCGACCGCGCGTGAGCGGCATGAACGTGCAGTCCTGCTGCATGTAGTCGACGCCGCCCGTGATCGGCCGGTCGTGCTCGAAGCGGAACAGGTAGGGCCGCTGCTCCCACGAGCTGAACGCGAAGCTGCCGAGCTGGAACACGCTCTCTAGCTTGCGCGACAGCCACGCGCGCGGCAGGTCGGGAAAGCGGTCGAACAGGTTGCGGCCGATCACGTCGGCGGCCGGGATGCCGCTGTGGTCCTGCATGAAGCGATTCCACATCAGCACGGTCATCGAGCGGTCGAGCACGAACAGGCCGAAGCCCACCCGCTCGATCACGAGGTCGCTCAGCGACGGGGTGGCGGCCGTCATAGCGCGGACAGCAACGCGTCGAGCGCGTCGCCCATCAGCCGGATCGAATCCTCGGCCATCAGCATCACGAAGTGGGCGCGGAACGCGTGGTTCTCGAGCCCGAAGTTCACTTCCAGCAGCAATGCCACGCTCCATGCCAGCTCGGTCGGCTGGAATACGTTGTCGAACGACACGTTCGCGCCGAGCAATCCCGGCGGAAAGAACACGGGCTTGCGGCCGAGTTCGTCGAGGATCGACGCGACGCACGCGCCCATCAGCACGTTCGCGACGTCGAACACGACTTCGTCGGGCGTCGCCATCCCGCCGTACACGCCGTCGCCGAACGTACGGTCGACGACCGACATGAGCCGCGCGATGCTCGCGGTACGGCACAGCACGATCGCTTCGCCCTTGATGTCGGAACGGAAGCCCTGGCGCACGGCGGTCACGTTGTCGTGAATGCCCGTCATCTCGCGCAGCGCGTCGCCCGCGTCGGTCGCTTTCACGACCCGCACGCGCGGCACCGACAGCTCGATGAAGTGCCCGAGCAGCAACGCGAGCCGCGCGGCGGCGCGGCCCATTGCGAGGTTGGCGATCTCCTGCAACGCGTCGCGTTGCTCCGCCGTGAACACCGAGTCAGGCATACAACCCATACTCCTTGAGAATGGGCAGCAATGCCTCCGACGTCACGGGTTTGGCTACGAATGCGATCGCGCCCAATTCGCGCACGCGTGCTTGCGCCTGCGGCTGGATATCGGCGGATACCACGATCACGAACGTGTTCAGATCTTCGTGGCGCAGTGTCTCCAGGACCTGATATCCGCTCATGTCGGGCATCGTCAGGTCCAGAAACATTACGGAAGCTTTGCCGTCACGATAGAGCGCCAAGGCCTCTCGACCATTCGCGGCATACGCGACTTCGACGTCCCAGCCTCCCGGCAGCGCCTTTGTCAGAAGTTTGCGAGCGAGCAGCGAATCGTCGGCAATTACAATCGGCAAAGGCATGGAGCGAAGCGGTATACGGAATGGTCTCTCTCGCGTTAACGACCGCGCGGCGCACTTCTTTAGGCGCCATGCGTTCGGGTGCGGGCAACCGTCTTGCGGCCGCGCGCGGGCGACGCGACGCGGGTGCGCGCGACGCACCGCGCGGCGAACGCCGGCGGGCGCATATATCTGTCATAGGGAAAGCAAGGCGCGATTCTCGGAGTAAACCGGAGGCGATGCAACTCGCCATTTTCACCATTTCGAACAGAATTGGTCCGAACGGACGTCATTCCGAAAACAGTCGCGACCATTTTCGAGATAAGCACGCAAAATTTTTCCTTGTGTACGTTTGCGCTGCCGGATTCGTCGCGTTTTCAATCTGACAGTTTCCCCCTGTCGGAATCGACAGGATTGCGTGCGTCCGGGGCCGTGCGGCGGGCCGTCGCAACTCGTTTATGATGGCAGGCACCTCCGCCTCACCCGCTTCCTCGATGACGTCCGACCGGCCCGCCGATTCCCACGCTCCCGCCTCCCCACCCGCCGACGACTGGCAGGACGACGGCAACTACGCGTCCGGTGCGCCCGAGCACGATTTCGCGGTGCGCCGCGTGACGCTGATCGTGCTGCTCGTCGCGGCGATCGTGCTGCCGTGCATCTACGTCGTGGTGATGGCGTACAACGACCTGAAGACGCGCGAGGCCGCCGCGAGCGACGTGACGATGCGCACCGTGCGGGTGGCCGAGGAGCACGCGCTCAAGGTGTTCGACCTGAGCGAAACGCTCGATGCGCGCATCGTCGATCTCGTGCAGGACATGGACGACGCGACCGTACGCAACCGGGAGTCCGATATCCACGAAGCGCTGAACACGATCGGCGGCGGCTATCCGCAGGTGGCTGCCGTATCGATCTTCGGCGCGAGCGGGATGCTGCTCGCGAACAGCCTCTACTATCCGGCGCCCTATGCGTCGATCGCGAACCGCGACGACTTCGCCGGCATCCGCGACGGCAAGGTCATCGAACACATCTCGCGGCTGATGATGGGGCCGCTCAAGCTCGAGAACATTCCCGTGTTCAACACGGGCGTCGCGCGGCGCCATAGCGACGGCTCGTTCGCCGGGATGGTGTCGATCGCGCTGAAGTCATCGTATTTCAACGCGTTCTACCGCGACCTGCTCGGCGGTGCGAGCACGCCGATGACGATGGCGCTCGCGCGCTCGGACGGCGCGGTGATCGCGTCGTACCCGCCGCCGCCGGCACTCGCGCACACCGATCGCGCGGTCACGTTCGGCGACGCGCGCAACGATCCGCGCGCCGGTGTCGTGCGCGTGCGCCACGACGGCGCGAGCAGCGAGATCGTCGCGTATCGCCAGGTCGGCAGCTATCCCGTCTACGTGACGTGCGCGTACCGCACGTCGGCGATCTGGCATGAATGGTACGAACACCTGAGCGTACTGTTCATCTCGATGTTCGCGCCGTCGGTCGCGCTGTGGTCCGTGATCTGGCTGTCGCTCAAGCGATTGAAGGCGGAAGAGGAGGCGTGGGATCGCTGGCAGGCCGAAGCGTCGATGCGGCGCTCGATCGAATCGGCGTACCGGCAGTCGCGCAAGATGCAGGCGCTCGGCAACCTCGTCGGCAGCGTCGCGCACGACTTCAACAACCTGCTGATGATCATCTCGAGCAACGTGCAGATCGTGCGACGGCGCGGGGTCCAGCATCTCGACAAGGAACTCGGCGCGATCGAGCGCGCGCTGAAGAACGGGCAGTCGCTCACGCGCCAGCTCCTCGGCGTCGCGCGCAAGCAGCCGCTGCACAACGAGACGATCGACGTCGGGCAATGGGTCGGCACGTGCCGCGAACTGCTGAAGACGTCGCTCGGTTCGAAATCGTCACTGGTCGTCGCGATCGAGCCCGGCGTCTGGCCGATCCGCGTCGACGTCGCGGAGCTCGAGCTCGCGGTGATCAACCTCGCGGTCAACGCGCGCGACGCGATGGCGGTCGGCGGCCGCTTCACGGTCGGCGCGCGCAACGTGACGCTGCGTCGCGAGGACGGCTTTCCGCTGACCGGCGATTTCGTGCAGATCTCGCTCGACGATACGGGTTCGGGCATGGCGCCCGACGTGCTCGCGCGCGCGTTCGAACCGCTGTTCACGACGAAGGCGCAGGGGATGGGGACGGGGCTCGGCCTGCCGCAGGTGTTCGCGTTCTGCGAACGCTCGGGCGGCCTCGCGACGATCGACAGCGCGGTCGGCGCCGGCACGTCGGTGCGCCTCTACCTGCCGCGCGCACGCGCCGAGGACGTCGTCGCACGGGCGCCGGCGATCGCGCACGACACGGGGGCGGGCGCGCTCGCCGGCCTGCACGTGCTGCTCGTCGAGGACAACAGCGAAGTCGCGGCCGGCACCGAAGCGCTGCTGTCGCTGCTCGGGCACCGCGTGACCTACGCGCCCACCGCCGACGACGCGTTGCGCCTGATCGAAGGCGCGGCCGCGAACGACGCGTTCGACCTCGTGATTTCGGATATCCACATGCCGGGCCGCCTGAACGGCATCGACCTCGCCGAAGCGGTCGAAAAGCGGCCGGAGAAACTGCCCGTGATTCTCGTCACGGGTTACGCGGAGGAGCTCGACCGCACGCGGACCGTCAACGTCCGTGTGCTGTCGAAGCCGTTCGACATCGCGCTGCTCGACGAGATCCTGCTGGGCATCCGCGAAGCGCGCGACGCGCGGCACGCACGGCACGCCGGCACGTGACCCGCTGCGTGCGGGCCGGCGCCGGCGCTGGCCGCATGAAGAACGGGGGTGACGCTCAGGCCGATTTCAGCAGACGCACCCAGTTCGTGTAGCGATCGACAAAGCCCTGCAGGAACTTGCGGGTGTCCTCGCTGACGATCTGACCCTGGTCGTCGATGCGCGCCGGATCGTGCTTGATGAACATCTCGGGCTGCCCGAGCATCTTCACATCGAGATACGCGAGCACGTTGCGCAGGTGCTGCTGCGCGAGGGCAGTGCCCGTCGCGCCCGGCGACGTGCCGAGCACCGCACCCGGCTTGCCCGACCACGAGTTGGAACCCCACGGGCGCGAGCCCCAGTCGAGCGCATTCTTCAGCACGCCCGGAATCGAGCGGTTGTACTCGGGCGTGACGAACAGCAGCGCGTCGGCGGCTTCGATCGACTGCTTGAAGCGCTTCGCGACTTCCGGGAAATCCGCGTCGTAGTCCTGGCTGTACAGCGGCAGCTCGCCGATCTCGACGAACTCGAACGAGAAATCGGCGGGGGCGAGCGAGATCACGGCATGCGCGAGCGCGCGGTTCCACGAAGCGCGACGCAGGCTGCCGACGACCACAGCAATGCGATAGGACATGGCATTCTCCTTCCGGTGAGTGAGGAATCGGACCGATTGCTTCCGAACGGGCGACAAAGGTCTGTTTATAGGCAAGCCAGCCCGCGAACCGCCCCACGGGGCCGGCCGGCCGACTTTCCACAAGGTTTTCCACAGAAATTGTGGATAACTCGGTCGTTATGTTCTGACGTTACAGACTGCCCGTCGCGCATCGTCGCCGACACGCGACACAGGGTTCGGCAAGCATAGCGCAGCGCACCTGCCGGTTTCGTGAATTCGTGACGGAACATGCATTGCAGGGTCGCGGTGCGCCCAGTAAGCTGCTCGCACTGCGACGCGCCCGTCCTGGGGCGCACGCGCGATCGTTTCGAGACCCCGCAACCCAGACATGCCGTCCGCCTACGACGATCCCGTTTATCTCGCGCAACTGCGACGCGACCTGCTGCGCTTCGCGCGACTCCAGCTCCGCGACGCCGACGCGGCCGAAGACGCCGTGCAGGAAGCGCTCGCCGCCGCGTGGTCGCATGCGGGCGATTTCGCCGGAATGTCGGCGCACAAGACCTGGGTGTTCGGCATCCTGCGCAACAAGCTGATCGACGTGCTGCGAGCGCGGCAGCGGACGGTGAGCCTGTCCGCGCTCGATTCGGAGCTCGACGGCGAATCGGTGCTCGATCGCGAGCTGTTCAAGGAAAACGGGCATTGGGCCGCCCATGCGAAGCCGCGACCGTGGCCGCGCCCCGAAACGCTGTTGCAGCAACAGCAGTTCTGGACGCTGTTCCAGACCTGCCTCGATCACCTGCCGGAGCAGATCGGGCGCGTATTCATGATGCGCGAATTCCTCGACGTGGAAATTACGGACATCTGCAGCGAATTGACGCTGACGACGAATCATTGCAGCGTGCTGCTGTATCGGGCGCGCACGCGCCTGCGAACCTGCCTGAGCGAACAAGGACTGACGACCGAAGATGCTGCCGGGGAAATGTACTGACGTGACGCGACTGCTGTCGGATGCGCTCGACCGGCATCTGACCCTGCATGAGCGCCTGCGGGTGCGCGTACACCTGCCGACCTGCAGCGGCTGCAGGGCCTATCGCGGGCAAATCGCGCTGCTGCGGACGGCCGCGAAAGCGGCGGCGGGGCGGGGGCCTGCCCCGGATGATGACGGTGCGTCGTCCGGGGAAGGCTAGACCTGGATCGCGTGACTGCGATCGTCAGGGCGATGGTGGCGTGCAGCCCGGTGATCTCGGTGATCGGGCCGGCTTCGATTGCCGGTGCTTGCCCTGGTACCTGCGCCGGGCTGACGCAATCAGAAAAATACGGCGGACAAGAATTATTCGAACAACGCCTGCACCAACTCGGGTGGCCGACCGATGGCTGCCTTGCCTTGATAAACGACGATGGGCCGCTGCAGCAGAATCGGATGAGCGGCAATTGCTGCGTAGGCTTCCGCATCGGTCAGGTCGGCGCGGGCCAGATTCAACGCCTTGTACGGCTCCTCGCCGTCGCGCAGCATGTCGCGAACCGGGCGGCCAAGCTGCCGATGCAGCGCTTCCAGTTCGTCGACCGTCGGCGGCGTCTTCAGGTACTCGACGACATTCAACGGTGCACCGGTGGTATTCAGCGACTCGACCAACGCAAGCGTCTCGCGCGACTTCGAGCATCGGGGGTTGTGGTAGATCGTGATCATCATTCAGGCCTGAAGGGTAGAGCCCTGTATTGTAGCCAGTCTGCATCGGGGGCCTGGTGGGGTGGTCGACGCGGGATCGGGCTCGGATCCGCTGCTTCGTAGAAGGCGGTCGGGGAGATGCTGCTACGAACCACAAGAGGGGAGTGCTGCCCGGGATGCGATTCAAGGCATCGATGGGTTTATGCGCATAAAGGCGGGCGACGCTATATCGCGGGATGACCGATAAAGGTCCCACACGGCAGATCAATGCGGTGGGTGCTTCGGACAGTAAAGGATGCGGGTGGGTGCGTCGCAGGTCGATTGGTTTATGCGCATAAAGCGTGCGATTGCCGGGTGAGGTATCCCTCGATTCACGGCAGGAGGGTGTGGGCACTTCGGCGCGTCGGTGTGGTGCCTGCTCGGTGTGGTGCCTGCTCGGTGTGGTGCCTGCTCGGTGTGGTGCCTGCTCGGTGTGGTGCCTCGAAGGTGAGATCGCCGAGCACTGGAATCCGCGCGGTCGAGGCGCCGCTCGCAGTCCATCGCTCGCGGTTTATGCGCATAAACGTGACGCCCGCACGCCCGTTGTGTCGACGTCGCTCGGTTCAGCGACACATCTCTACGCTGCGTCCTCTGCGAGAACCTGTCACTCACAACCCACGCTCAAAGCGCCTTCTCTCCAGTCGCACGGCACGATCGACCACCTCTGCTTCCGCGGAGTTTATGCGCACAAACTCCCGGCTCTCTGGCAAGACGCCCCATCGAACGAAAGGGCAGTGCGCACGATCCCGCGGCCGCTTGTTGCTCACACCGACGACGGACGCCAAACGTGATGACTCAAACCCCGAGTCGCTCATTGACATCAGGTATCCACCACACCATCCAATCGCGCCACCAACCATCGCCGGTTCGTTTATGCGCATAAACCGATAGCCCGAACGGCCAATGCGTAGTTGTCAAACGACAATTTCATTGAAATTCAAATATCGTCCTGTAGAATTCCAACGACCAAAATAGGAGTGAAAATTGGCCGCGGAAATCATTGCAGTCACTCAACAAAAAGGTGGCGTCGGCAAAAGCACGATTGCCATGCACCTCGGTGCCGCGTTCCATGAAAAAGGGAAGCGCGTCCTCGTCATCGACGCAGACCGTCAAAACACACTGGTTCACTGGTCGAGCGCATCCGGCGACAGCGACACCGGCATTCCATTTCCGGTCGTCAACCTGGCCGAAGCCGATGGCCAGATCCATCGCGAGATCAAGAAGTTCATCAACGACTACGACATCATCGTCGTGGACTGCCCGCCGTCGATCACCGAGAAAGTATCGGGCGTCGTCCTGCTGGCCGCATCGATTGCAGTGATCCCGACGTCGTCGTCGCCGGCCGATTACTGGTCGAGCGTCGGGCTGGTCAAACTGATCCAGCAGGCGCAGGTCATGAACGAAGATCTCCGCGCCGTCTTCCTGCTGAACAAGACCGAAGAGAAGCGCATGCTGACCCGCGAGCTCAAGCGCGCGCTCGAGGAGCTCGGCTTCCCGTTGCTGAGAACGCAGATCCCGACCCGGGAGGCGTACAAGCAGGCGATGGCTCTCGGTCAGACCGTGCTGCAGATGAACGATCGCGGCGGCAAGCTGGCCGCCGCAGAAATTCGCGCATGTGCCGACGAAATCGTCGCCATGCTGCCCTGACTTTATGCGCACAAAGGAGTCACATGAAACCCTCCCAATTTGCCAAAGGATTCCAAGCGCGCCCGGATATCACGACGAGCGAGAAGCGCACGGCGCTCGATCGACTCAATGCGATCGACGGCATCGTGAAGTCCGAGACGCCCACCCCGGCGCCGACCAAATCCGCGAAGAAAGACATCGCGCCGCCGCCCGCTCCCGAGCTCACGCTCGATCCGTCGATCGATGAATCGGCGCAATATCGCGCGTGGCGTCTCGAGAACCGCTATGCACCGGGGCAGGTGATCGAGCTGTCGCTGAAGGCGATCAAGCACAGCCCGTTCAATCCGCGTCACTTCTATCTGAAATCGTCGATTGCCGAACTCGCGGTCAACCTCGCGAAGCAAGGGCAACAACAGGCGATCCACGTGATTCCGGATTACGACACCCCGGGCACGTATTTCGTCAGCGACGGCGGCCGCCGCGTGCGAGCACTGAAGGAAGCGAACAAGGAATCGGTCAAGGCGATCGTGATCGACGTGCCGATCGGCATCCAGAGCTACAAGCTCGGCTACGATCTCAACGTCCAGCGCGATTCGCAGACGGTGTTCGACAACGCTGTCGTGTGGCGTCGATTCCTCGACGACAAGCATTTCCAGAGCCAGAAGGAGCTCTCCGAGCACCTCGGCCTCGACGAGTCGACGGTGGCCGTCGCGCTGTCGATCGGCAAGCTGCCGGAAGCGATCATGCAGGAAATGGTCGCGCGCCCCGATCGCTTCGGTTCGAACATGGCGTATCAGGTCGGTCGCTATCACAACGCGCGCGGCACCGAGGCCACGCTGCGGCTGATCAACAAGATCGTATCGGACGATCTCAGCACGCGTCAGGTGTCTGACATCGTCAAGGGTCGTGTCGCGGCGCAGGAGACGCCGAAGGCTGCGGGACGTCAGCGCTATGCGCAGCGTCTCGAGATCAAGCTCGGCGGCAAGTCGGTCGGTGACCTGAAGTCGTATGGCGAAGATCGCATCGAATTGCGCCTGCGCGGTCTCCCGAAGGACAAGCGCGACGCAATCCTCGAGCAGCTCGAGCGGATGCTGTTGTCGGAGTGAGGAGAACGGCCGGCAGGGCCTGGTGAGGACGCCGGGCCCGCCAACTGAGGGCGGGGCCGGCGGCGGCCCGTCAGCGGGCCTGAGCGGGCCTCAGGCGGCCCGCGACTGGTTCAGCGTGAATGACAGCAGGTCGCCGTCCGTCGGCTCGCCCCAGGTCTTCTGGGCCAGCCAGTCGAAAAAGGCCGTCTCGGCCAGCTTGGAATCGAGGCCGCGCTTGCGCCAGTCATCGCGCAGATGCGTGCCCATCGTCGGCAGCGCCTCCGATTCGAACGACTCGCGCGCCACTTCGCGCTCCGCGTCGCCCTGCTCCTCGTACAGCACCTTCGCTTCCTTGCGGCGGAACGCCGCGAACTCGCTCAGCAGGCGTGCCTTCAGATCGTCCGGCTGGGCCGCTGCAATCTTCGGAGACGGCGTGCCGGCAGGCAGCGCATCAACCGATTCGACCGGCGGGGCATAACCCTTCTTCAGTGCGTCCTTGAACAACGCCGGCGCGCTGCGCACCGGCGGCAGCGTCGTGCTGCGCATCCGCTGCTCGGTCATCTGCAGTGCTGCACGAATGCGATTCTCCTCGCTGTCCGCATAGAGCGTCTGCGCTTCCTTCAGCGGGATCCCGAGCTTCACCATCCGGTCGACCAGCGTGCTGTCGAACACGTTCGGGTGTTCGTCGAGTGCGAGCATCGGCTGCTTGCGCTCGGTCACGCGGAACTGGATCTCCGCGACCCGGCGCCCTTCGCGGTGCTCGATCAGTTCGACAAAGATGTTGGTGACCGCGTTGACTTCCGCGATCGCGGGGCGCAGATAGTCGCGCTTGAAGTACTTGTACTCGCGCTTCGCCTCGTCGCCGGCCTCGGTATCGGGCGTGCCCGACAGGATCGGCCGCCACCATTCCCACGGCTCGCGCATCGTCAGATGGCTCGGGTTCGTCAGGTAGCGCACGCAGATTTCGTACAGTGCGAGACCGGCGCTGCTGCGCAGCTGGCTCTGGAACTGCAGGCTCAGGCGCGCATACTGGACCGGGTCGAGCAGCTTCTTCTTGATCTTCGGCGCGAACGAGAATTCGACCCACACGCGGCGAGTCGCCGGATCCTCGAGAATTTCGGCGTCGGCGATCAGCGTCGAGATCCCCCACTTGCGGCCCGGCTTCTGGCTCGACGTCCCCGTGCTCCATTCGACCTGCACCGACACCATGCGGCGCAGGTGTTCCTTCACCAGTGCGGTGTCGTTCGAATCGAAGGCGGAGTTGGCGACGATGTCCGACAGCAGCGCGCGATACGTATCGCCCGAGTCGTCGGCCTGCTGGGCCACGGCCAGCAGGACATTGAACAGCTTGCGAGTGAGGAGCGTGATCTTGCCGCTCTTCGGCTGAATTGCGATCGCCTCGACGGCCTTCCGCAATTCGGCTGAACTGGCACTCACCACATCCACATCGGTTTTCTTGGCGCGCTTCGTCGTGGCCATACGTCGGGTCGGAGGAGAAGTTTTCCGGAAGGATAGCGCCTGTGGTGATGTGCGTCCAGAACGACATGCTCACCATAGCGGGTGAAGTGCGCGTGCAAAACGGCACTCACCCCAGGCACTCCCGAAAACCCTCACCAGTCCGGATTTGCAGCGTTCCGGACTCGTCCAGACGTGCTGCGGGATGCGCCGATTCACAGAATTTCACCTGTGCACGATACGTGCGAAATGCGCTCCCGTATCGGCTCACCTTTCGATTTGTCGTAATTTTACGACTGCGCAGCTGTGAGTTCGGCACAGCGTCGCGATCCCACTTCACCACGCTTCCCGATCGACCCGCATTGCCCTGTATGCATGTACAGGCGTGACTCACCGGGACATCGCGATCGGGTCCGGCATCCCGGAAAACGCCTGCGAAACCGGCCGGCACGGCCCGATCGGGCCTGCTTTGCCGGCCCGGGCGCGCATTGTACAGCGCACAAACCGTATCGGGTCCCGAAAATACTCACCTCGGGCACAGTGTGTTCATTCGTCTGGATGTCGACGAATGCCCGACACACGCGGGATTCGCTACGAGAGTCTCCCGAAAAGTCTCACCTTACTGGAAAACCGCTGTGCCACTGTGGGCACGGGAATGGCTCCCGAATAATCTCACCGTAACTGCCGCGGTATCAAAAATCCCAATGTGTTCCGATACTTATGCACAGAAGGCATTTGGCTGTGCGTCTCCGACATCCCCCGAAAAGCCTCACCTTTCGACAGAAATCCTTCATACGACAACCTTATGTCAGCCCCCGAAAAATCTCACCTGTGCCAAAAAGTGGCACAGCAAAAACGAGATTTCTTCCAGTTCCGACGGGCTTTTCCACGAATTCGACGGCTCACAGGTCCCGAAAAGCCTCACCTGTGACCATTTTTCAGGCAAATTCCATTCCCGAAAAGTCTCACCTGTAGCTGGAATCACAGACTGTGACCCAGGCCCCGAAAAAGCTCACCTCAATGGGTTGCAGGCAGGAAAACCCCGATTTCCCTCCCGAAAAACCTCACCTTTAGGGCTTCACAGGCCCCCGAGAGCACTTTTGCTGTGCAAAATGGCGTTCGTTTCCCGGAAATCCTCACACCAAACACCCGTAGAGTCCCGTGAAACCTCACCTTTCGGAAAAACTGCCTAAAAGATGGGCAGAATCGGGGCGCGAAGAAGGTCCCGCAAATTCTCACCTATGTCTGCACAGGCAGAAAACTGTGCAGTCAGGCACTGTGCGGGTTCTGTGGCTGTGAGGCCCCGAAAAGCCTCACCTTTGGGAAATCTCGTGTTTCACTGTGATCCCGAATCCGCTCACGATCTTTCCCGCAACGGCTCACGCTGCTCCCTGAACCCCATCACGTCAGCTCCCGCAGAAGATCACCTTAGCTCCCGTAAAACTTCACCTTGTCGGCCGGAAAGCCTTGCAGCATAAGGCTGTGCCGTGGCGTTAACGTTTTTAACTAAGGGTTCAAGGGTGTTTACTTCTAATACTCTCAAGACATTGCCTGAAGAGTTTTCCACAGACACCCCAACCCCTGAACACCCACAGGCAATCGGATCCGCTGTCATGTGAAACAAATGCCGAAATTCGGGGTCTGCAGGAAAATGCTTGTGAGACAAGGACTTGGCTGACTTTCCTCGCTTTGTTTCACGGAATCCTGGACCACAGTCGTCCGGATTGGCTCACAGACCCGATTTCTGTGCAAAACGACGTAAATTCACAACGTCGACTCAAAACAAGTATCGATAGATACGTATTTCGTTATGATTGCCACACTTTAATGTCTGTGAGCACAGCGATGACCCTGGACGAAATCCGCCAAGCTATTCGGGACGAACTGGAATCGCTGCGAGCAAGCGGTGCGCGACGGCAGGAATTGTCGCTACACGCATGCAAGCGGTTGTTCTTCGATCTCGGCATTCGGCCGTCGGCTGCCAACGTCCGCGATCTCACCCAAACCGGTAGCGCCAGCGATATTCCGAAAGACATCGACCATTTCTGGGAGCGCATCCGTTCTGCGTCCAAGGTCAGGCTCGACGGTGCGGCAATTCCGAAGGCAGTCGAGGAAAAAGCCGGTGCGTTGCTCGGCGCACTTTATGAAGAAGCGCTGAAAGCCGCGCAGGACAGCCTGGATGGCGATCGGGAACAGGTTCGCGCCGGCGTTGCCGACGCCGAACAGCGGTTGCGCGACGCAACCGTCCGCCAGGAGACGCTCGAGGGCGCACTCGCGCGGGGTGAAGCGAAAAACGAGCAATTGCAGGCTCGCGTGACTGAACTCGAGGTCCAGCTTGCATCGCAGACGACGCACGGTTCGGCCAGCGAAGCGACGTTGCTCACCACAGTCGCTCGACTGGAAAAGGAACTGGCCGCGGCCGCCGGCCGCGTCGACGCCGAGCAGGCGCAAAATGCGACGCTGCGCGACCGCATCGATGTGCTCCAGGCTGAACTGCAGCAGCGCACCGAACACTATGCGCAGCAAATCAAGGACGCGGTGGCCGAAGCCGAACGCCGCGTCAAGCCGATGCTGGTCGAGCTGGATTCGTTGCGCAGCATGGCGTCGTCTTATCAGAGCGGTCTGCGTGACGTTCAGCGCAAGGAGTTCGACTTCCTGCAGCAACTGAGCTCGGCCAAGGCGCGGGCCGACCGGCTCGAAAAACAGTTGCGCAGCCAGGGAGACGAACTGGAACGTGCGACGCGCGATGTGAGTTCGCTGCGCGCGAGCCGCGGCATGAATCCGGAAATTGCCGCGCTGATCCGTCGCCTGGCCGATGCGGGACAACTGGATGCGGACGCGTTTGCCGCGATCGGCACCTCGCTGGATCAAGAGATTCCGGTGCCCGCCCATTGTCCGCATTGCGATGGCGAGCCGGAGCTGTCACACGGAGAAGAAGGGTTTGAAGTGGCCTGCCCCGAGTGCGAACACGCTTCGGGCGCATGGCCATCCCGATTCGAAGCCGTCGCGCGCTTTGCGCATACGTGACGCAAGGATCGGCCGCACCGCACAGGTGAGAGGATCCGGGGCGCTTGAGGTGAGGTTTTTCGGGAGCTGTGAAACGGTGAGGCTGCGCCACACAAGGCTGCTCACGGATCGCGTCGCGTGAGCAGCCAAAGAGCGATCAGTGAGTTTCGTCGCTGTCGGACGCGTCACCGTTGCTGTCCGTCAGACCGTCGCGCCAGTTTTTCCATGCGCGATGCAGGCGGTTCGACGAGATCGGCCGCATGAAGCCCAGCCATTTGCCGACCCGTTCGGGCGGCACGTCGTGTTCGAACAGTTCGGCCGCATAGGTATTGCGCAGCGTTTGCGGGCTCGCGCGCGCGGTGCGCGACGACGTGAGCCCGGCGGATTCGACGATCGCGTCGATCGCGCGGAGCATCGTCGCCTTGTGCATCGGCCGCCCGGCATGGGAGGCCGGGAACACGAGCTCCCCCGGGATTTCCTGTCGCTTGCGTTCGGTGAGCCAGGCTTCGAGCAGGGCGATCGCGAACGATGCCAGGTGGGTTTCGCGTGCGAAATCCGGATGCGTCGACTCGATCTGCAGCGATGTTCCACTCGTATTGATGCAACTAATCGTGAGCGCGCGGGCTTCGCCGGTTTTAATGCCGGCGCCGAGAAACGCCGCAACGAGCGCGCGGTCGCGCCGCTCTTTCCAGTACGCGGAACCCGATACGCCGATGGGCGAAAACAGGTACGCGAGCAACGTCGCGCGTTCGGCCGGCGTGAGGAAGCCGGTGGGTTCGTTGTCGCGCGCCTTTCGCCAGTTCGCTTCGCCATCCTGAGCAATGAACCGGGCCGGGTTGGTCGATGCGTATTCGGTGCGCCGGATGTGGTCGAGCACACGCTCGATCAGCCGCAAATAGCGCATTCGCTGGGTTTTCCGGATCGGCAGTTCGCCGACGAAATTCGCGATGGTCGCGGTATCGACCGTTGCCAGATTCTTCTGATGCGCACGCATCCAGGTGAGAAACGCGCCCCATTGCGCACGATAGACGTCGGCCGACGAGCGGCGATAGTCCTGCATGGCGAGCCATGCATCGAAGGCGGCTTCGGGCGAGAGGATCCAGTCGGATGCGCCACGGTCGAACAGATCTGTTTCTTCCGGGCGTGCTGGTGTATCGGGGGAGGCGGGAAGAGACATTTGATTTATTCCGTTAGTTGCGTATATGGTAGCCCTTTCCGCAACGTCTCGGGCTGCAAGAGGCTTGATAAGGTCGCCATGAGAGGCGACCCGTGGTGGGCAATCAGTCGCCCCATGCCTTGGCCGGACGGTGCGCACGCGCGTGAGGCGCCGTGTCGTGCGACGTTGCCGCCGCTTCGTACGCGAGAACCGCGAACGAAAAAACGGCGGGCAGCGCGTTCGAGCGCCCGAAGTCGATCGGATCGTCCGTTTCGGGAAACGTCATGTCCAACTGCCGTTCGAACAATTGACGCATGCCGGCCTCGTGCCGGCTGGCAAAGCCGAGATCGGCGAGTGCCTCGGCCTCGATGGCGTGCAGCAGGCGCCACGTCAGCGGGACGCGCTGGTGGATGTAGCGCCCGGCGATATGCCGGACGATCAGCTCGAGGTCGTGCGCGGCAGCCTTGAAGCTGAGCGCGGCCAAATCTTGTTCTTCTGTCATTGCAGGCTCCTGTCGACCGGGCGGGCGCCTCGGTGCGCCGGCTCCGGCCCATGCATGGCGGAATGTCCGTATACTGTACAAACATACAGTACTTTCCGCAACTGGCCTGCAACAGACCCTTTGGCTTTTTGGCCAGCTACCCGCGCTGTCAGCGATGTATCACGATCAGCAGTGCCCGCGCCTCGGCCTTGCCGGGATTGCGGATCGCGTGCGGCTCGTCGGCCGGGTAGCGCGCGGTGTCGCCCACCTTCAGGCGCCGGCTGGCCGCTGCGGCTTCGATTTCCATTGCGCCTTGCAGCACGGTGAGGTGCTCGCGCGTGCCGGGCTCGTGTGCGTTCGATATCAGTGCGCCGCCGCCCGGCAGCGTCAGTTCGTACCACTCGAACTTGCCGGCGAGGTCGATCGGGCCCCACACGCGCAACTGGTAGCGGCCGTCATGGCCGGCGAGCGTCGGGATGTCGTGGGGGCCGTCTACGCGGATCGTCTCGGGTGCCTTCGGCTGCGAGAACAGTTCGTCGAGCGTGATGCCGAGCGCGTTCGTCAGCCGCCACGCAACGGCGATCGTCGGGTTGGCCTTGTCGCGTTCGATCTCGGAGAGCATCGATTTCGATACGCCGGCCGCGCGCGACAGGTCGTCGAGCGTCAGCTTGCGTTCGGTGCGCAGCCGCTGGATCTGCTCGCCGACACGCGGCGGCGTTGCGGCCGGCGGTTGCGGTGCGGCGCTGGCAGGCGTGCGCCGCGAACCGGAGGAACTTGCCATTTGGATTCCGTTCGCTTAGAGTTGTTCGATATTTCGAATTCTAGTTCGGAATATCGGATAAATGCGGTCAACCGAACGACCGACTATAACAGTAGCAGGCCGTTGCGCTGCCGCCACGAGTGGCGCGTTGCGGAATGCGAAACCCTGTCAGGAGCTTTGCGATGCGTGATGCCTTTCTCGCCCAGGTGCGCGGGACGCTGGACCAGATCCGTGCGGACGGTTTTTACAAGACCGAGCGCGAGATCGCGAGTCCCCAGGCGGCGGACGTGCGGCTCGCCGGCGGTGCCGGCGTGCTCAATTTCTGCGCGAACAACTATCTGGGTCTGGCGAACGATTCGCGCCTGATCGACGCGGCGAAGGCCGGCCTCGACCAGGACGGCTTCGGCATGGCATCGGTGCGCTTCATCTGCGGCACGCAAACCGTGCACAAGCAACTGGAAAGCGCGTTGGCCACGTTTCTCGGCACCGACGACAGCATCCTCTATTCGAGCTGCTTCGACGCGAACGGCGGGCTGTTCGAGACGCTGCTCGACGAGAATGACGCGGTGATCAGCGACGAGCTGAACCACGCGAGCATCATCGACGGCGTTCGCCTCTGCAAGGCGAAGCGTTTCCGCTACAAGAACAACGACCTGGCCGACCTCGAGGCGAAGCTCAAGGAAGCCGATGCTGCCGGCGCGCGCCACAAGCTGATCGCGACCGACGGCGTGTTCTCGATGGACGGCATCATCGCCGACCTCAAAGGCATCTGCGATCTCGCCGATCGCTACGGCGCGATCGTGATGGTCGACGATTCGCACGCGGTCGGCTTCATCGGCACGCACGGCCGCGGCACGCCCGAGCATTGCGGCGTCGAAGGCCGGGTCGACATCATCACGGGCACGCTCGGCAAGGCGCTCGGCGGCGCATCGGGCGGCTATGTCGCCGCGCGCCGCGAGGTCGTCGAACTGCTGCGCCAGCGCTCGCGCCCGTATCTGTTCTCGAACACGCTCACGCCGAGCATCGCCGCGGCATCGCTGAAGGTGCTGGAACTGCTTGGCAGCGATGAAGGCGCGAAGCTGCGCGAACGCGTGCGCGAGAACGGCGCGCGGTTCCGCAAGCAGATGACCGAAGCCGGCTTCACGCTCGTGCCGGGCGCGCATCCGATCATCCCGGTGATGCTCGGCGACGCGCAGCTCGCGACGAACATGGCCGACAAGCTGCTCGACGAAGGCGTCTACGTGATCGGCTTCTCGTTCCCCGTCGTGCCGCGCGGCCGCGCGCGCATCCGTACGCAGATGAGCGCCGCGCATACGCCTGAGCAGGTCGACCGGTCGGTCGCCGCGTTCGTGCGCGTCGGCAAGTCGCTCGGCATCATCTGACGGAGGCGCGACCATGAAAGCACTGGCAAAGCTCGAACGCGGCCCCGGCCTCACGCTCACGCGCGTGAAGCGTCCCGAAGTCGGCCACAACGACGTGCTGATCAAGATCCGCCGCACGGCGATCTGCGGTACCGACATCCACATCTGGAAGTGGGACGACTGGGCGCAGAAGACGATTCCCGTGCCGATGCACGTCGGTCACGAATATGTCGGCGAGATCGTCGAGATGGGACAGGAAGTGCGCGGCTTCGCGATCGGCGATCGCGTGTCCGGCGAAGGCCACATCACGTGCGGCTTCTGCCGCAACTGTCGCGCGGGGCGCCGGCATCTGTGCCGCAACACGGTCGGCGTCGGCGTGAACCGCGAAGGCGCGTTTGCAGAGTATCTGGCGATTCCGGCATTCAACGCGTTCAAGATCCCGCCGGAGATCTCCGACGATCTCGCGTCGATCTTCGATCCGTTCGGCAACGCGACGCACGCGGCGCTGTCGTTCAACCTCGTCGGCGAAGACGTGCTGATCACCGGCGCGGGCCCGATCGGCATCATGGCCGTCGCGATTGCGAAGCACGTCGGCGCGCGCAACGTCGTGATCACCGACATCAACGACTACCGGCTGGAACTCGCGCGCAAGATGGGCGCGACGCGCGCGGTGAACGTCGCACGCGAATCGCTGCGCGACGTGATGTCCGACCTGCACATGACCGAAGGCTTCGACGTCGGCCTCGAAATGTCGGGCGTGCCGAGCGCGTTCACGAGCATGCTCGAGGCGATGAACCACGGCGGCAAGGTTGCACTGCTCGGCATTCCGCCTGCGCAGACGGCGATCGACTGGAACCAGGTGATCTTCAAGGGGCTCGAGATCAAGGGCATCTATGGCCGCGAGATGTTCGAGACCTGGTACAAGATGGTCGCGATGCTGCAGAGCGGCCTCGACCTGTCGCCGATCATCACGCATCGCTTTGCGGCCGACGATTACGAGAAAGGCTTCGCCGCGATGTTGTCCGGCGAAAGCGGCAAGGTGATTCTCGACTGGACGGCCTGAGTGCCGCAGGGGCAGCGCGGCGTGTTCGCCGCCTGCCCCGCTTTTGTTTACGTCTGCGTTTTCGAGGCCGAAACGCGCGAATCCGGGCTCAAGGTGAGATTATTCGGGAGCTGTGTTCGCGCGCCGAATCGCGACGCGATCGCATATCGGTGACCTGCATTCGCACGTTCACTTCACCTGTCAGCAGTCGCGTCACTTCTCCCCATCACGCCGTTCGGCACCGGCTCCCCGCTCTTCCAGACACTTCCCCGCCTGGCTTGCCGCGCGGTCGTTCGCTACGCACGCCATGCGATGCCGCGCCGAACCGCACCATCAACCGTGAGCCTTCACGCGTCGTTGCGACTCACTCATGCGCGAGGCGATCGACGTCAATCGACATCGATCGGTGCGCAGACCCCTACTTGATCCGTTCACCGTTCATCCCGCGCGGATCGAGCTGAAGACTCAACACGACGAGCCAGCGTTTCGGGCATTGCGGCGCAACGTCGGCCGGATCGCCGTGCGCGCCGGGCGTGGTGACGAACCCGTGTTGCGCCGCGTATTGATACGCGCGCAACGCGTCCGCCTGCAGCCAGAAGCTGACGAGCGCGCACGACACGAAGCGGAACAGCAGCACCGTCGCGGCATCCGGTGCGAAACCGGCCATCACCAGCAGGCTCTCGAACGCGAACGCGAGCGCTTGTGCGACCGCGATCGTGAGAATCGTCAGCTTCAACACACCGCGCAGCCGCAGCGCCGCGCGCACGCGTGCCTGCCGGACGTCCAGCCGGGTGTGATCGTTGCCGCCATCGCGTTTCGGCATATCGTGTTTCATGATGCCGCACCGACCTGCCGCGCGACGTCGAATTGCGTCGTATCGCCGGCAACGATGCGACCATTCGCGATGCCGACGGCTTTGCACAGGATCGTGCTGTCGTAGTTGTGTCCCGGAAACCGCATCACGTCGACCGGTTGAAATCCTTCGCGGCGATAGAAATCGATGAGCCGGATCGCCGCATACGGGGCGTCGAGCGCGAGGTGCGTCGCGCCGCGCGCGGCGGCCCGTCGTTGCGCGAACGCGAGCAGCGAACGGCCGATGCCGCGATCCTGCCAGACGGGATCGACAGCAAGTTGGCCGAGCGTCGCGACGTGCCGGCTGCGGTACGGATCGCAGCGGGAATCGGGATCGTGCGAACGCATCGTCATCGTCGCGACCAGGTGCGCATTACCGAGCGCGACGAAGCACTCGCCGGTGAGCACGCGTTCGCGTGTCGCCGAGGCCAGCTGATCGACGCCCGGGCAGTTGAAACCCAATGCGCCGAGCGGCGCGAACGCGCGATGCAGCAGCGCGGTCAACGTGTCGTACGAATCGCTGCGCGGGTCGAAGCGCCGTACGACGACGCGGCCGTCGAGCCGTTTGGCATAAGCCGCATAGGCGCGCGCGGGGCGCGCGGATTCCGGTCGCTGCATGATGTCCTTTCGCCCAGACAGGGTGACCGAAGTGTAGTGAGCGTCGCGCGTCCCCTTCAAGAAAAAATGTCGTAAACGCGTCGGGCGGCGTTGTGCGGCCAGGTCGCGATTCAGCCCTCTCGTCGACAGGGATTTTTCACGCGGATGTTGACGGAGGAGAACGATCGTTCTACCGTAAACGCATGAACACACCTCACGACCCCTCCGGCGAACCGGGCGTTCGCGACCGGCTGCTCGATGCGGCCGAAGCGCTGATCTATTCGGGCGGCATCCATGCAACCGGTGTCGACGCGATCGTCAAGCGATCCGGCGCGGCACGAAAGAGCTTTTATTCGCATTTCGAATCGAAAGAGGCGCTGGTCGTGGCCGCGCTGGCGCGCCGAGACGAGCGCTGGATGCGCTGGTTCGTCGATGCAACGCTGGCGCGCGGCAAGGCGCCGCGCGCGCAATTGCTCGGCATGTTCGACGTGCTGCGCGACTGGTTCGGGCAGACCGACTTTCACGGCTGCGCGTTCCTGAACGCATCGGGCGAGATTGCCGACGCGAATGATCCCGTGCGCGTGGTTGCGCGTGAGCACAAGGCGCGCCTGCTGGCATTCGTGCGCGAGCGGTTCGATGTGTATGCCGACGAAACCGGCATCGAGCGCCGCGGGCTCGCGCGTCTGGCGCGCCAATGGCTCGTGCTGATCGACGGCGCGATCGGCGTCGCGCTCGTGACCGGCGATGCAAACGCTGCGCGCGATGCGCGCGCAACGGCCGAACTGCTGCTCGATGCGGTGCCCCGCTAGTCGAAGCAGCGAATCCGAACCGGCCGCGGTCTTCCGTGGCCAAAACCTGAACAGGAGCAACCCATGTCCGCTTCCCCCGAAGTCCGTCCGCCCGTTCCGCCCTTTACGCTCGAAACGGCGCGCCAGAAGGTGCGCGCCGCCGAGGACGGGTGGAACACGCGCGACCCGCAGCGCGTATCGCTCGCCTATACGCCGCAAAGCCGATGGCGCAATCGTGCGGAATTCGTGACGGGCCGCGACGAGATCGTCGGGCTGCTGCAGCGAAAGTGGGCGCGCGAGCTCGACTACCGGCTGATCAAGGAGCTGTGGGCGTTCGACGGCAATCGCATCGCGGTGCGCTTCGCATACGAATGGCATGACGACGCCGGCAACTGGTTCCGTTCGTACGGCAACGAAAACTGGGAGTTCGACGAAAACGGCCTGATGGCGCATCGTCACGCGAGCATCAACGACCTGCCGATTCGCGAGCAGGATCGTCTCTTTCACTGGCCGCTCGGCCGTCGTCCGGACGATCATCCGGGGCTGTCCGATCTCGGGCTGTGACGCGCGCGCCGACTCGACGGTGAGGAAATTCGGGAGTCGATGCGCGTAAGGTGAGATTTTTCGGGACGAAGGAAAATGTCGCGTCGGACTGTGTGTTTCGAGCCGTTCGACGCGATCCCGCCGCCGGCAAAGCGGGCATGTCGCACACGCAGGGAGCACGCGACGCACGTGTCGGCATGCAACGGTGTGCTTCACTGCATGATGCAACTCACCGATCGCACAGGGTTGGCAGTGGATTGGCGATCGGTGTGCACGCTAGCGATGTGCAACTCACCGATGGTGTCGACGTCGACGACGGATCCCGCGAGCCGTGCGCGTTGCAGTGTGACGTTGCTCACCGCTCGACTTCACCATGCAGGCATCGGAAGGCGCACGAGTGCGCAAACGCATGACGTGTTGCTCACCGCTCACCGCTCACCGCACACCGCACACCGCACACCGCACACCGCACACCGCACACCGCACACCGCACACCGCACACCGCACACCGCTCACCGCTCACCGCTCACCGCACGCGGATTCGTGCAGTCACGACCCGGCGCGTGCGATCGCGCCGGGCGTGATCGTCAGCCCGCGATGCGCGCGGCGATCGCCTCACCCACTTCCTGCGTCCCCGCGTTGCCGCCGAGATCGCGCGTACGCGGCCCCGTGCGCAGCACGTCCTCGATCGCGGCGACGATCGCATCGTGCGCCTCGCGCTCACGGCCCGCGCCGTTGCCGAGGAAGTCGAGCATCAGGGCCGCCGACCAGATCATCGCGACCGGATTCGCGATGGACTGCCCCGCGATGTCGGGCGCGGAGCCGTGCACGGGTTCGAACAGCGACGGAAACTTGCGGTCGGGGTTCAGGTTCGCCGACGGTGCGATACCGATCGTGCCCGTACAGGCCGGCCCGAGATCCGACAGGATGTCGCCGAACAGGTTCGACGCGACGACGACGTCGAAGCGGTCCGGCTGCAGCACGAAGCGCGCACACAGGATGTCGATGTGCTGCTTGTCGACGGCGATGTCGGGATAGCGTTCGGCCATCTCGGCCGTGCGCGCGTCCCACCACGGCATGCTGATCGCGATGCCGTTGCTCTTCGTCGCGACGGTGAGGCGCTTCGCGCGGCGCTGCGCGAGTTCGAATGCGAATTTCAGCACGCGCTCGGTGCCGTGACGCGTGAAGATCGACTGCTGCATCACGATCTCGCGCTCGGTGCCTTCGAACATCGTGCCGCCGACCGACGAATATTCGCCCTCGGTGTTCTCGCGCACGATCATGAAATCGATGTCGCCCGCGCGGCGGCCGGCGAGCGGCGACGGCACGCCGTCGAACAGGCGTGCGGGCCGCAGGTTGATGTACTGGTCGAATTCGCGGCGGAATTTCAGCAGCGAGCCCCACAGCGAAATGTGATCGGGCACCGTCGCGGGCCAGCCGACCGCGCCGAACAGGATCGCATCCATGCCCGACAGTTGCGCCTTCCAGTCGTCCGGCATCATCTTGCCGTGCTGCGCGTAGTAGTCGCAGCTCGCCCAGTCGATCTGGACGAAGTCGAAGCGGACGCCGAAGCGCGCGGTCACGGCATCGAGTGCGCGCAGGCCCTCGGGCATCACTTCACGGCCGATGCCGTCGCCGGGGATCACGGCAATCCTGTAAGTCCTGTCGGTCATGCAAATCTCCTTGGCTGAGGGGCCGGCTGCGGGAGAGGCAGCGGCGCGTCACACCATTCTATTTATTTCCATCTGGATTAAAATCGCGCGAAAGGTTAATCGACTTTCCACGAATCGTGAATAAATCGCCGAATCTCGACGACCTGCGCGTGTTCAGCCTGGTCGTCCGCCTGACCAGCTTCAGCGCGGCCGCCGAGCAGCTCGCGGTGTCGCCCGCCTATGTCAGCAAGCGCATCGCGTTGCTCGAGGCGCAGCTCGGCACGCGCCTGCTGCATCGCTCGACGCGCCGCGTGACGGTCACGGAAGCCGGTGAGCGCGTGTTCGCGCGCGCCGAGAAGATCCTCGACGACGTCGATCATCTCGTCGAGGACGTGTCGACCACGCGCACGGTGCCGCGCGGCACGCTGCGCATTTCGAGCAGCTTCGGCTTCGGCCGGCACATCGTTGCGCCGGCGTTGCTCGACTTCACCGCGCGCTATCCGCAGCTGAACGTGCGGCTCGATCTGTTCGACCGGCTCGTCGATGTCGCGGGTGAAGGCTACGACCTCGACGTGCGCATCGGCGACGAGATCGCCGATCACCTGATCGCGCGCCGCCTCGCCGCGAACTACCGCGTGCTGTGTGCATCGCCCGACTATCTCGCGCGGCGCGGGTCACCGCGCTCGCTTGCGGATCTCGCGTCGCACGACTGTCTTGCCATCAAGGAGCGCGATCACCCGTTCGGCGTGTGGCGGCTGAACGTGCGCGGCGAAACGGCAACGGTGAAGGTCGGCGGCGCGCTGTCGACGAACCATGGCGAGGTGGCCGTGCAATGGGCACTGGCCGGGCGCGGCATCGTGTTGCGCTCGATCTGGGAAGCCGCGCCGTTGATCGAACGCGGCGCATTGTGTCGCGTGCTGCCGGACGCGATTCAGCCCGCGAACATCTGGGCCGTGTATCCGGAACGCGTCGCGGCGTCGGCGAAAGTGCGCGTGTGCGTGGATTTCCTGGTGGAGACGCTGGCCGGGTTGAATGCCGCAGCGGGCGACGAGACGGCCTGAAATCGGCTAAGGGTGAGCTTTTACGGGGGCGTGTGCGGAACATCGGCAAACCCCGTTTCCGGCTCGCAAGCGCGTCGCGAGCCGGTAGCGTCGAACTGTCACCGACGCATCGCGGCCACGATGTGCCGGGCCGGCCGACGCTGGTGCCCGCCCGCGGCTTACGCCGCTTTCGCCGCGCCTGCCGCACCGAGCATCAGGTCGAGATTCTGCACGGCTGCGCCGGATGCCCCTTTGCCGAGATTGTCGAACACGGCGGACAGCAGCACCTGGCCGTGATCCGCATTGACGAACACGCCGAGCCGCAGGTCATTGGTGCCGTTCAGCGCTTGCGGGTCGAGATGCGTGATCGCTTGCGTCTCCGCGAGCGGCGTGACGTCGACGTGACGCGCGCCGGCGTAATGGTGCGCGAGACACGCATGCAGCTGCTCACCGGTCACGCCGGCAGGGAGCAGGCGCAACTCGATCGGTATGGTGAGCACGATGCCTTGCCGGTAGGCACCGTACGCCGGCACGAACAACGGGCGGTGCGCGAGACCGGCATGCAGCTGGATCTCGGGCGCATGCTTGTGCGCGAGGGCGAGGCCGTAGATCTGCAGCGGTTTCGCGTGCGACGCGCCTTCCGATTCGAATGCGTCGACGGCAGCTCGCCCGCCGCCCGAGTAACCGGAGACGGCATGAATGCTCACCGGGTAGTCGCGCGGCAGCAGGCCGGCCTGTTGCAGCGGCCGCAGCAGCCCGATCGCGCCGGTCGGGTAGCAGCCCGGATTAGTGACGCGCCGCGCGTGCGCGATCGTCTGCGCGTGCCCGTCGGCCATCTCGGGAAAGCCGTAGACCCATTCCTGCTGCGTGCGATGGGCCGAACTCGCGTCGATCACGCGTACCGCCGGATTGCGGATGAAACCGACCGCTTCGCGCGCGGCCGCATCGGGCAGGCACAGGATCGCGATGTCGGTTGCATTGATCGCGTCGGCGCGCCGCACGGGATCCTTGCGCTCGGCATCCGGCAGCGTGACGAGCTGCAGGTCGGTACGCCCGCGCAGGCGCTCGTGGATCAGCAATCCGGTCGTGCCTTGATCGCCGTCGATATAGACAATGGGCTGGCTCATGATGGTCGCGTTCCTTCGGTTCGGTCGTCGGGAAAGCCGTATCGTCCGCCGAACGCCTAGAATAGGAAAAGTTGAATTTACTGACTGCCAGATTCAGTTTTCTTGAACGAGAGGTAGGGAATGCGCGAGATCAGCCTGGACCGCCTGCGCACGCTGGTCGCCATCGCCGACCACGGGTCCTTTGTCGCTGCGGCGCAATGGCTACATCTCGCGCCACCGACCGTCAGCCTTCACATTGCGGAACTGGAAAGCCGCGTCGGCGCGCCGTTGCTGTCCCGTACGCGTGGAAACGTGCGGCCGTCGCCCATCGGTGAAGTGCTGGTGGAGCGGGCGCGCCGCCTGCTGGCCGAGGTCGAATCCACGCTGGACGATGTGCAGCGGCAGGTGCAGGGGTTGACCGGGCGCGTACGCCTGGGCGCATCGACCGGGGCGATCGCGCACCTGTTGCCGCAGGCGGTGGCCCGGTTGCGCGAGCAGCATCCGGACATCGACGTGCAGATCGCGGTGCTCACGTCGCACGACACGCTGGCGCGTATTGCGCAGGGCACGCTCGATATCGGACTGGTGGCGCTGCCGCAGACGGCAGTCGCGGGGCTGTCGATCCGCGCGTGGCGGCGCGATCCGGTGATGGCGTTTCTGCCGGCGGACTGGCCGCTTCCGGCGCGCGTGACGCCCGGCTATCTGGCCGCCCGCCCGCTGATTCTCAACGATGCGACCACTCGGCTGTCACGGCTCACGACGGAATGGTTCGCGCTCGGCGGCCACCGGCCGGAGCCGCGGATCGAACTCAACTACAACGATGCGATCAAGAGCCTGGTCGCCGCGGGTTACGGCGCGACGCTGCTGCCGCACGAGGCGGGTGCGCCGCTACCCGACGCACGCATTGTCATGCGGGCATTGCGCCCGGCGTTGTGGCGAGAACTGGGTATTGCCCATCGGGCGGGGCCGGTCGAGCGGGCGACGCAGCACGTGCTCGATGCGTTGTGGGCGTTGAAGGCGCGATAGCGCGCCGGCATGCGGGAACGGCGTTGCGGCTGTTCGTTCGTGCCGGGCGCACCGGCATCCGCCGCATGGCGCCTTAAAGCCGGTTGTCCTTCGCGAGCGTCAGCACGCGTGCCCAGCGTTGCGCATCGCGCTTGTCCATCATCGGCAGCGTCCATTCGCTGCGCACGGCATCGCGCACACGCACGACGAGATGCCAGCGGCCGCCGATCGGCGCGGCCTGACAACCGTCGAGTTGCGACAGCGTATAGCGGCCGTCCGCGCCATCGTGCGACAGCCACAGCAGCCCTTGCGTTGCTGATACGCGCAACTCGCCCCACGCGCGATGCACGATGTGGGTCCAGCCTTCTTCCTTCGTATTCGGTGCGATGTCGCGGCGGCGCTTGATCCACCACGCGACCAGCGCGATCAGGATCGCGGCGGCGAGCACGGCGGCCACGATCGCGACCGGCTGGCCGAATTGCGCGGCGATGACGTGAAACAGGTGGACCGCGCCCCATCCGAGAGCGATGAGCGCGAACAGTGCAATGAAAATCGGCATGTCTGATCGGAGAAGAGGACGGACCGGCGCATGCATCGCGCCGATCCGTCGCGCGCGGCATTACCGTTTGCGGTGAATGTCGTGCGTCACGAAGCCCGAGTCGTTGTTGGGCAGCGCGAGGCCGTCCTTGACTGCGAGCGTCTTGCGGATGTCGTCGAGACCCGCGGACCAGTGGTCGCGCATCGTCGACAGACCGAACTGATAGTCCTTGTAGTGATGCTCGTACGCCTTCTGCTGGTAGATCAGGTGCTGGATGTTGTACTTCTTGCTGCACGACATCGCATCGGCTTCGACGCACCACGGATCCGCCTTGCGCTGCTCTTCCGGCACCTGGTCGAGCACGTGGCGCAGCACGTTGCGGTAGCGCTGTTCGCGCTGCAGCGTGTCGGTGACGAAACGCGTGCGGCTCGAATACTGCACGTCCTTCGTGCGTTCGGCGACATCGGCCATCGAGCGCGGCAGCGGCCCGCGCGCGCTCCACAGATCGACCTGGAACGCGAGCGTGTCGCGGCGCGGCCGGGCGCGCAGCACTTCCATCAGCGGCGTGTTCGACACGACGCCGCCGTCCCAGTAGTACTCGCCGTCGATCTCGACCGGCGGGAACGCGGGCGGCAGCGCGCCGGACGCCATGAAGTGCTCGGGCGCGAGGCGGGTGCGCGTGTTGTCGAAGTACACGAAGTTGCCGGTGCCGACGTTGACCGCACCGACCGACACGCGCGTCTCGCCCGAGTTGATCCGGTCGAAATCGCACAGCTTCAGCAGCGTCGCGCGCAGTTGCGACGTGTCGTACCAGCTGATCTTCTCCGGATGATCGGACACGCCCGGCACCGGCGGCGGAAAGCGCGGCACGAAGAAGCCCTGCTGGCCCTGCATCATCGCGCTCGCGGCCTGCGACGCGGTGAAGAACGTGCGGATCTGGTCGATGCTGTTGAACAGCGCGAATTCGAATGCGGCCGGAACCGTCGGGAAAAACGCCGGCTTGCAGATCGTTTCCCAGAACTCGCGCAGCCGCTCGACACGATGCTCGGGCGCATTGCCCGCGATCAGCGCGGTGTTGAGTGCGCCGATCGAGATGCCCGCGATCCAGTCGAGCGGAACGCCCGCCTCGTGCAGCCCTTCGAACACGCCGGCCTGGTACGCGCCGAGCGCGCCGCCGCCTTGCAGCACGAGCGCGATCGTCTCGTACGGCAGCGTGCGCGCGGCGGCCGGTGCGCCGGCCTCGTGATGCAGGTCCGCCGCATCGACGGCCTGTTTTTCTGTTCGGGCGTGCGGTTTCATCAGTTCTCCGAGAAATCCCGCCTTCGATGGCGGAGATGGATGGCGTGACGTCGACGGACGGCACGCCATCGTGAGTAGTGAGAATAGGCGGTGGTGCGGGAATCGCCTCCTTTCACGGAGGCGGGGGCGTTACTGCATGAACCAGCCGTGGCTGACGATGAACGACTGGCCCGTGAGCGCGGCGCTCGGGAAAGCCGACAGGAACAGCACCGTCTGCGCGACGTCCTGGACGGTCGTGAACACGCCGTCGACCGTATTGCCGAGCATCACCTTCTTGATCACTTCCTCTTCGCTGATGCCGAGCTCCTTCGCCTGCTCCGGAATCTGCTTGTCGACCAGCGGCGTGCGCACGAAACCCGGACACACGACGTGCGAGCGCACGTTGTGCTTCGCGCCTTCCTTGGCCAGCACACGAGCGAGACCGAGCAGGCCGTGCTTGGCCGTCACGTAGGCCGACTTCAGCGGCGACGCTTCGTGCGAGTGCACCGAACCCATGTAGATCACGACACCGCCGCGATCGTCCTTGTACATGTGCTTGAGCGCAGCCTTGGTGGTCAGGAATGCGCCGTCGACGTGGATCGCCTGCATCTTCTTCCAGTCGGAGAACGAGTAGTTCTCGATCGGATTGACGATCTGGATGCCTGCGTTCGACACGAGGATGTCGATCGAACCGAACGCTTCGGCCACCTTGTCGATCCCGCTGTTCACGGCTTCCTCGTTCGTCACGTCCATCGCGACGCCGATCGCCTTGCCGCCGGCCTTGACGATCTCGTCGGCAACGGCGTTCGCGCCGTCCTGGTTCAGGTCGGCGATCGCGACGGCCGCGCCCGCTTTCGCGAGCTCGAGTGCGATTTCCTTGCCGATGCCGCTCGCGGCGCCCGTGACGACTGCGGTCTTGCCATTCAGGTTGCTCATGTTCGAATTCCCGTGGTGAAAGGATTGACAGGGAGAAAGGACTGCGGACGTGTTACTGAGCCAGGTAATCGTAGACGACTTCGCCAAGGCCGAGTGTCAAATCCGCGACGATGTGGCGGGCTTCGACGATCTCGAGCACCGGCAGGTCGGCCACCGGCGCGAGCGCGTGCGGCGCCAGCTCGAGCGATGCGGGGCCCGTCCACGCGCCCTTCATCTTGATGTCCTGCATGTAGTAGCGCACCAGTTCGCAGACGCGCGCGGTACCGTCGACGTGCGGGATGATCTTCAGCAGGAAGTTCGGGCCGGCGAGACGCTTGGTCTGCTCGTCGATGTCGAGTTCCTTGTGCTTGTAGCCCATCGTGCCGGTGGCGACGCGCACCTTGCCGTAGTCGAGCGTGCCGAGGAGGTGGTCGGTGTTCACGTGCAGCGTGGGTGACGCGAGCTTCTTCGGGAAGCCCCACAGTTCGCGGCCGCCGGCGATCGGCGGGTGGTCGTCGAGATACATCGCGAGCGTATAGCCGCCCGGCTGGCCGTTGTATTCGACAGGAATCACCTGGCCGCTTTCGGTGTAGTCGCCGAAGCCGGTCGAATCGGCCATGCGAATGAATTCGTAATGCACGAGCGGCTCGGTGATCTGCAGCGGCTCGGGGACGATTTCGCGGAGACGGTCCGGATCGGTGCGATACGTGATGATCAGAAACTCACGATCGACGAAACGGTAAGGGCCCATCGGGAAGGCAGGGCTGGTCAACGGCATCGCAAACGCTTTCGATCGGACATCGCTGGGTTTCATGCGGACTCCTTGTTGTTGATCGCTTCGTGGATGAGTGCTCGTAAGCTCGTAATCCTATGCCTGTGCGTTACCGTTGTGCGATGCCGCATTTGGAATTAATTGTTGCCGATTTCGAAGAATTCGCAGCGTAAATATTGAGATGAATGACGCAAACGGTCTGGACGGCACCCGGCGTCCCGATGTTCGCACCCGTCGATGACGTCACGATGTGAAAAAGGTGAGCCTTTTCGGGAGGTTGGGTGAGCCTTTGCGGGAGACAGTCGCGCGGGAGTATGACAATTGTGTGAACTTGTGTTGCAGTGCAGGCTCTAAGTGCGTTCGCCGCAGCAGGCTTCGTCCGTTGCGGCTGCCGCATTAAGCATCGCTTAAGCGGGTGCGCCTTAGCATCGTTCGTATCAGGCCGGGCAACCGGCCGATTTTTTACGCCCCACGCAACCGGATTCATGCAGACCCTCAATCTCACCCTCTTTTCCGCCATCAACGCCGGGGTTGCGCCGCAGCCGGGCGTTGCCCGCCTCGCCGTCTTCGCCGCCGATTGGCTCGTCTACGCGTTGCCCGCGATGTTGCTGCTGACCTGGATCTTCGGTGCGCGCCCGACGCGGCGCCAGGCGATCGAAGCCGGCGTCGGCGTGTGCGTGGCGCTTGCCCTCGCGCAGGTCATCGGCCATTTCTGGTTCTCGCCGCGCCCGTTCATGGCCGGCGTCGGCACGCAGCTGATTCCGCACGCGCCGGACAGCTCGTTTCCGAGCGATCACATGACGTTCGCGTGGAGCATGGCGGCCGGGTTGATGCTCGGCGGCACGACCCGGCTCACCGGGTTCGTGATGGCCGCGATGGCCGCGGCGATTGCATGGGGACGGATCTACGCGGGTGTGCACTGGCCGTTCGACATGGCGGGCGGCGTGCTGGTCGGTACCGCCGGCGCGCTGGCCGCGCACCTGTACGGGCAACGCGTGACCGCACTGCTCGAACGGCTCGGCGATTCGGTGCATGCGGTCGTGATGGGCCGCCGGCACGCGCCGTAAGCGGCAGGCGATCGGGCAGGACGCCGTCAGCCGGGTGTCTTGGCCGATTCGGCCGATGTGGACGGGCCACCGCCCGCATCGTGCAGTTCGGGTGTATCGGCCGGGTGTTGAGCGGCATCGCGGTCGAGTGCGCTTTCCTTCAGGATCGCGCACATCGCGACGAACAGCGCGAGTACCACCGCGGCAAGGCCGCAATAGCCGGCGATCTTCAGGTTGCGAAGGAAAGGCGAAGCGTGGCTTTCTTTTGTCATGACCGGGCGCTCCTGGGCGGGCTGCGGCGGCTGTCGCCCGACAGCGGCGTCGCACACACAGATATATACCAGCCGCGATAGCGGTGCCAAGCCCGCTGGTGCGCCGACGCCACGATTGTGTCATCGGCCGGTCAGCTTCAATCGGGTACCCCTTTCCCGGGTACCCGCATCCATCAGTCTTCCAGCGTTTCGTGCACGGCCGCCGCGCCGCGCTTCCAGTAGGCCGCCGCGCGGATGCGCGACTTGTCGACGCCGCGCTCGCCGGTCAGGTGCTGGCGTACCGCACGCATCGACAGCGCTTCGCCCGCCGCCCACACGTAGCCGTCGCCGGACGGCGGCAGCGGCAGGTTGCGCACGGCATTCAGCAGCAGGTCGCCGTCTGCGGCGTCGGTTTCAGCGCGGAAGCGCCAGATCTCATGCACGTCGGCGCGCGTGTCGAACGCGATCTGCGCGGTGCGATCCGCGACTTCCATCACGACGGCCACGCGCGCACCGGCCGGCAATTCCTCGAGACGCCGCGCAACCGCCGGCAGCGCCGTATCGTCGCCGATCAGCAGGTGCCAGTCGAAACCGGTCGGGACGACGAACGAACCGCGCGGGCCGCCGATGCCGAGCCATTGGCCGACACGTGCCTGTGCTGCCCACTGCGACGCGGGGCCCGGATGGTTCAGCACGAATTCCAGATCGAGTTCGCCGGCGGCGCGGTCGAAGCGGCGCGGCGTGAAGTCGCGCGCGACCGGCTTCGGTTCACCTTCCGGAAACTCGGGACCGTTCGCGCCGAGCGTCGGCAGCGCGGGACGTTCGGCGCCGGGCGGCGGGAAAAATACCTTCACGTGATCGTCGAACGACGCGGATTCGAAATCCGCGAGATCGGGGCCGCCGAGCGTGACGCGCAGCAGGTGCGGCGTCACGGTGTGCACGCGCAGGACCTGCAGCAAGCGGAACTTGAGGGTGTGGCGCACGCGGGTCACGGTGCGGTCGGATGTGTTCTGCATCAATCCGTTCTCCTTAGGGTTTGACGGGGCGGCGCGGATTACGCGCCGGTGCCGCCTTCGATTTCGGCCGTCGCGCGGCGCATGATGGCCGCGATGCGCCGCTGTTCGGTGGCGTCGGCGGCGCTCTTGTGCAGCAGCGCGCGCTTGAGGGCGAGACGCGCCTCGACGAACTCCGGCAGCCAGCCCGCTTGCGTATCGTCCGGTGCTTCGTTGCCCGCCGATTCCCCGGCGAACGCACGGCGCATGAATTCCATCTTGCGTGCGAGATGCGTGAGACGCGCGAACAGCGTGTCGACACGTTCGCGCTGCGCGTCGAGATGCGCGCGGCCGGCGTCGGTCAGCGCATAGCGCTTGCGGTTGCCTTCCGCCTGCGACGCGACGAAGCCGACTTCTTCGAGATACGTGAGCGCCGGATACACCATGCCGGGGCTCGGGCTGTAGAAACCGTTCGAACGCGTGTCGAGCGCCTTGATCAGCTCGTAGCCGTGGCTCGGTTGCTCGGCCACCAGCGCAAGCAGCAGCAGCTGGAGATCGTCAGAGCTGAACTGGCGGCCGCGCGGCATGCCGTCGTCGCCGAAATCGCCAAAGCCGCCGCGCCCGCCACGGCCACCGAACGGGCCGCCGCCAAACGGATCGTGGCCGCGACGATGGCGGCCGATCGCGTACCAGAGACCGGCGAGCCCGTCAGGGCGGGCATGCGCACCATGACCGTCGCATCGGGCATGGCCGCGGGAAGGGGTGTGTCGCATGATCGTGTCCTGTATGTCGTAAAACATATCTAAAGATATATATCGAAAGATAGGTCGTCAAGGACATTTATTGGGGTTGGATGAAGCGCGCCGTGCGCGTGTGACTCACGTGCCGGTTCGGATGACCGGATGGTCGACGGGACGTCAGCGTTCGTGACCGGTCAGGCCATCGATCCGGGCGTACAGCCGAGCCGATTCCAATCGATCTCCCGATGACGTCGCGAACCATTCGACATCGCATAACCGCGATTGTCGGTAAATCAATTAAGACGGGTTTTCAAAACTCCGGTTGCAATCATTCGAATTTCAGAAATGATTTGATTTATTTTCTATAATCCAAACAAAATTTGCGCTCTGGAAAAGATCGTTGAATCGGTTCCGTCCTTCAATGTGACGGTACTTCACCAGTGCTTGATTCACCGGGGAGGCGCGGCGATGATGATCTTCGACCCTTTATTTGCAACCCGGAAATCCTTCGAAAATGTAAAGCATTGCAATGTGAAATACATGGCGCGGTATTACGGTTGCAGTTTGTGATTTTATTTGGCAGGATTTTCATCAAGTTGCTCTGCTTTAAAACAATAAAGAACTCGATAATTCAATTGAATGAAATGACGCACGCGGGTCGAGCAACGATTTGAAAGGAAGCTGACAAGAAAACAGGTAACGAGGCGGCGAACAGGCGGCATTGTTCGCGATCATTGAATCAATCGCTGGCCCGGCAACGTCGATGCGTCACTCGAGCGATCCGGGCGAAACCGATACGGGGCGGCCATGGCGATGCTCAAGAACCACTCTTCCGGAGAAGCTTGCCTGCTCCGCGCGTATCACGTGTTCGGCCGCGATGCTGCGCGCTGCGATACGGTCATCCAGGACGCGTCGGTGTCCCGCGTCCATGCCCATATCCGCTGGGCTGGCGGGCGGTGGGAACTCCACGATCACAGCAGCAACGGCACGGCGGTATCGGGTGTGCCGTTGCGCGACGGCGAGCATGCGGTGCTGCAGCAAGGCGACGTGATCCGGTTCGGCAGGGCCGGGAGCGCGCCGTGGCGCGTCGATACGCTCGACGATCCGGCCGACACGCTGTGGCCGATCCGCGGTGCCACGCATCCGATCGTGCTCGTGCCGCGCCAGATCCTGCCAGCCCGGGCGGCGCAGCCGGTCACGATCGTCCGGTCGCCGGCCGGCGAATGGCTGTGCGACGACACGTTGCCGCCGCGCACGCTCCATGATGGCGATGAAGTGTCGACCGGCGACTGCGCGTGGCGCCTGTCACTCGTGCGCGCCGGTTCGACGATGCAGATTGGCGCATCGGCGCATTCGGCCGCGCCGGTGCAATTGCTCGAATTCTTCGTCAGCCAGAACGAAGAGCACGTGCGCATGTTGCTGCATGTGCGCGGCGGGGTGGTCGACCTTGGCGAGCGCGTCCATCACTATGGCCTCGTCACGCTTGCCCGCGCGCGCTCGGCCGACATGCTGGCCGGTTATGACGCCACCACGCAAGGCTGGATCGAACTCGACCGCCTCGCGCGCATGCTCGGCATCGATACGTCCCACGTCAACGTGCAGATTCACCGCGCCCGAAGCCAGTTCGCGGCGCTGCCGGGGGCGAATGGGAGCCAACTCGTCGAGCGCCGGCGCGGCAGCGTCCGCTTCGGCGATGTTCCGTTCCGCATCATGCGCGGCGAGCACCTCGAATGCCAGTCGGTGCCGGACGTCGAGTCGCGTATCGGTGCGCGGCCCGCGGCGCCGGCTCCTGTCGTCCACTACTCGTGAACGCGGCCGAACCGGCAGTGATGCCGACCGTATCCCGCGCGCCCGTCGAGCCGGACGCACCTGCGCCGCAGCAGTCCGCCGCGCCTTTCGCCGCGCTTGCCGGCAAGCGGCATTACCGGCTCGGCGCGCGGCTCGGCGAAGGCGGCGCCGGCGTGGTGTTTCGCGCGACCTGCGACGAGACGGGACAAGACGTCGCGATCAAGCTGATGCGTGACGATGCCGCGCTGGGCGCGGAGGAACGCGCGCGCCAGCGTGCGCGCTTTCGGCGCGAAACGAACCTGTGCGAAGCGCTGCGGCACCCGAACATCGTGGCGCTGCTGGACAAGGGGGACGCGCCGGACGGGCGGCTGTTCGCCGTATTCGAGCTGGCGCAGGGCCGGACCTTGCGCGACCGGCTCGCGGCGGAAGGACCGCTGTCGGCCGTCGACACGGGCCGGCTGATGACGGAGGTGCTCGGCGCGCTCGGGGCCGCACATCGGCGCGGCATCGTGCATCGCGACCTGAAGCCGCAGAACATCGTGATCACGACGGCCGAGGACGGGCCGCACGCGAAGCTTCTCGACTTCGGCATCGGCGCGTTGCTGCCCGCCGCGGAGGACATCACGCGCCATCCCGCGACGCTGGCCACCGAGGTGCTCGGTTCGCCGCCCTATTGCGCACCCGAGCAATTGCGCAACGAGCCGCCAACGCCCAAAAGCGATCTGTATGCGTGGGGCCTGGTCGTGATCGAGTGCCTGACGGGCGAAGTCGTCATGCGCGGCGCAAGCGTGGCCGACATTCTCTATCAGCAGCTCAGCCCGGTGGATGTCGCGCTTCCGCCGTCGATCGCGTCGCATCCGCTCGGCGCGGTACTGCGGCACGCGCTGAACAAGAATCCGGCGCAGCGCGTGGCGTCGGCGGACGCGCTCGCGGAACAGTTCCGCGTGCTCAATTTTGCCGCGCTCGTCGGCCAGTTCGATGCCAGCCGCACCAGCCGGCAGATGCGCCCGGACCCGCTCGCGCCGCGCGGCGACACGCTTACGACGGCCGGCGAGTACCGGCAGGTCACCACGCTGTGCTGTTGCGTCACGATCGTCGGCGACGGACGACAACGCCATGCGGGAGCCGATCACGGCGCGTTGCTCGACGGCTACGAGGAGCACTGGCTGACGAAGTGTGCCGACATCGCGGTCGGCTATGGCGCACATGCAGCCGGACGGCTCGGCGACACGCTGCTGTTCCATTTCGGCCTGCAAGGCGATATCGACCGGCCCGCGCGCCGTGCGGCGCGTGCGGCGCTCGACATGGTGCGGGTGGCCGAGCGCGCGCAGCTGCCGGTGCCGGCGGCCGTCGGCGGCGCCGGTCATCGCAAACGCTGGCGTGTCGAGGTGGCGGCCGCCATTCACGTCGGGCAGGTGCTCGCGCATGCATCGCACATGTCGGGCGTGACGACGCCGGCCGTGGCGTCGCGGCTGCTGCGGCTGGCCGGACCCGGGCAGATCCTGATCAGCGACGACGCGCGGCTCGTGCTCGAACGGCATGCGGACTACCGGCCGACCTCGCTGCGGCTGGCGCGGGCAGGTCTCGTACCGCAGCCGGTTCATGAATTGCTCGGTGAGCGTCAGGTCGATACGCCGTTCGATTCGCTCGATGCCGGCATGCGCGCAGCGATGGTCGGCCGTGCGCGCGAACTCGACGCGCTGCTGCGCGCGTGGCAGGAGACGCTCGCGCGACATCGTCGCGCAGTGCGCGGCAAGACCGCGCCGCACGGCGTGCCGCGGCTCGTCGTCGGCGAAGCGGGAATCGGCAAGTCGCGGCTCGTGCACGAGCTGTGCGAGGCCGTGCGGCTCCAGGGGCATGCATTCGCACACTGCGGGTGCCTGCCCGAGCGGGAGAACCATGCGCTGTTTCCGATCCTGCGGTTCATCGGCGCGCATTGGCATGTCGACTCGGAGAGCAAGACCGGTTTTGCACTCGCGGCGATCGACGCGATGATCGCGCCGCTCAAGTGCGATCACGCGGCGGCCCGTGTCGCGCTCGCGACCTGGCTGGGGCTGCCCTGCGATGCGAAGGGACTCCTGTGGTCGAGTGCGCGCGAGCAGCACGCACTGTTCGACGTCCTCGAGCAACTGATCGTGTCACTCGGCAACGGCGCGCCGGTGCTGCTCGTCGTCGAGGACATCCAGTGGATCGATCGCTCGACCGAGGATTTTCTTGCGTACCTGGGGCAGTCGCCGCGCGCAGCAGCGCTCGGCATCGTGCTCACGTCGCGCCCCGACAAGCTCGGTCGCTGGCGCGAGGCGACCGAGCGCCTCGTGCTGCGCCGCCTGCCGCGCGACGACGCGCAGCGCCTGATTGCGGCGCACCTGGGCGCGGGCGCGTTCGATCAGCCCTGGCTCGAGCAGCTCGCCGACCGCACGTCCGGCATCCCGCTGTTCATCGAGGCGGTCGCGCGCGACCTGGTGATGAGCGGCGCGGACGGAACGCCCGAGGGGCTGCGGGAGACGGACCCCTACCCGCTTCCACTCAGTCTCGGCGGCATGCTCGGCCTGGTGCTCGACCGCATCGACGACGCGCGCGACACGGCGCAGCTCGCCGCGACGATCGGGCTCGAGGTGGATGCGCAGTTGCTCTCCCACGCGTCGCAGCACGATCGGGCCACGCTCGATGCGCATCTGCGGGTGCTGATCGAAGAGCGGATCGTGTATGCGCAACATCGGCGCGATCGCGTGTTCTATTCGTTCCGCCATGCATTGATTCGCGACGCGGCTTACGAATCGATGCCGCCCGCCGTGCGGCGCAGCAACCATGCGAGCATCGGCCGCGTGCTGGCCGAACAAGCCGATCGCGGCGCCGGTGCGCATGCGTTCGGTGTCGCCGGGCATTTCGCGCGATCGGGCGCATTCGCGGAAGCGATCGCTCACGGCATCGACGCGGCACGCCGCGCACTCGACCGTTCCCGGTACGACGACGCGATCCGCTACGGGCAGGCCGTGTTCGACTGGCTCGGCAGCGCCGACTACCCGCAGCGCGAACACGACCGCGCGCGAATCCGCGCCACGCTGACGCACGCGACGATGGCGCGGTTCGGCTGGGCGGATCCACGGGTGCGCGAGCATGCGGAGCAGTTGTTGTGGCAGATGCAGACGCTCGACGATCCGGAGCTCGAGATCAGCGCGTTGTGGACGCTGTCGACCTACTACCACGTCGCCGGCGATCGTCCCACCATGCGCCGGATCGGCGTGCGGCTCGACGCGCTCGCGATCGAACGCGGCGATGCCGGCGTGCAGGTCGCGGCGGACGCGATGCGTGGCATGAGCCTGTGGGTCGATGGCCACCATGCGCGCGCGCGCGTCGCGTTCGACGCGGTGCTGGCCGGCTACGACGTGCGGCGTGACGCGGGCCACCGCCGCATCCTGGGCCTCGATACGCGCGCGTGGTCGATGGCGTCGCTCGCGAGCGTGCGCTGGTGCATGGACGACGATCCTCGGGCCGCACTGACGATGGCGCACGAAGCCGTGTATTGCGCAACCTGCCTCGACCATTTGCCGACGCTCGGCGTCACGATGATGTACCTCGCACGCACGTACCAGCTCGCGGGCGATCGCGATGCGGCACGCACGCTGTCGGAGGCGATCCTCCGCCTGTCGGACGTGCATCGGCTGCACGCGGTCGAACACTATGCGGCGATCATTCATGCGTGGGCACAAGGGGATCGCGCAGGCGTTGTCACGCACCTCGACGCGCAGCAGCAGTCGGGCGGCCTGCTCGGGCTGACCTACTACGCGTCGCTGCTTGCCGAGCTGGACGCCGCGCGCGGCGACTACGACGCGGCGCTCGCGCAGATCGAGCAGTGCCTCGCATGGTGCGAATCGACCGGGGAACGGTATTACGAAGCACAACTGTTGCTGAAGCAGTGCGAGTACTTGCGTCACGCCGCGCCGCGCAGCGGCGGCGTGACTGCGCCGGACGCGTGCCGGCGCGCAGTCGAAATTGCAACGGCGGCGGGCATGGGCCGGATCGCCAGGCTCGCTGGAGCAACGTTGCAGTCGTTGCCGTAAGCAGTTCCATTCATCATTCAGGAGAGCAGACCGATGAGCAAGGATCTTCGATTACCGACGTACGAACAGTTTCTCGAATACCGGGCCGCCGTCATCCGGGCGATCGCCCTCGCGTGGCATTCCCCGGCGTTTCTCGACGAACTCGAGTCCGATCCGGTCCACGCGTTGCGCGAGCATTTCGACTACCACTTCCCGTTCCGGCTCGACCTGAAAGTCCAGGTCAAATCGTCGACCTGGACGCCTGACGTCAACGGCGACTGGACGGCCGGCCAGAAGAACAAGCTCACGCTGTATCTGCCGCCCGCACCGGCGGACGAGGCGCAATTCGCGCAGGCGCTGGCCGCGTACAACGCGAACCACATCACCATCATGGAATGACCTCGGGGAAACCGACATGGCAAAGGACAACGCAAATCCGACGCTCGAATCGATGCTGGAGTTTCAGAAGGTCTATCTGCGCGCGATCGCGCTTTCATGGCGGAACCCGGAGTTCAAGGGCGAGTTGCTGGACAAGCCGTTCGAGACGCTCGCGAAATACTTCGGTTACCAGTGTCCGTGGATCATCGACATCGAGATCGTCAAGACGGGTGACGAGCATGGCTGGACCGGCAGCGGAAACGACGGCGGGAGCTGGAACCTGCCGCGCAACGTGATGACGGTCGGCATCCCGGAGCAGCCGACGAACCTGGACGAAGAGGCCGTTGCGCTCGCGGCCTACTGCGACGCGGGGCCGAGCTACCTGTTCACTTGCTGCTGATCTCGCCTTGATCCGGCGCGGCCCGGACCGCTTCCCCGGGCCGCGCAATGTTTGTTGACCCGTCGCACGGAACCAGACGATGCTCGAAGACTTTTCGCGCGTGTTGCGCTTCAAGCCGCATTTGCTCGTGCTCGATGCGGGGCCCGAGACGTTGTTCGTTGTCGATGAATTCAAGCGCGCGATGCTGACCGGCGCGATCTTCGTGCGGATTGCCGCTTGCCTGCGGGCGCGGATGGCGATCACCGAAATCGTGACGTCGCTGTCCGGCACGTTCGGCGAATGGGACGTGCTCGCGGGGCTCGATCACCTGGTGCGTCGCGGGTACGTGCGCGCCGATCGGCCGCATGACGACGATGACGCGCGCGGCTTCTTTGAACGCGCCGGACTCGACGGCGATGCGGCCTGCGCCCGCGTTGCCGGATTGCGGGTCGCGGTCGAAGCGTTTGGCGCCGACGCGGCGGCGCTCCGACGTGCGCTCGACACGGCCGGCATCGATGTTGCGCCGGACGCCGATCTGACCGTCGCGATCACAGACACGCACGACCGCGACGATCTTGCGGCGTGCGCCGCCCGCGTGGCGGCGCGCGGCGGGGCATTGCTCATCGTGGCGGCCGGCGGCGTGCAGACACTGATCGGCCCGTTGCTGGCCGGCGACGGCGCGCTCGGCGATGCACCCTGCATCGAATGCGTGCGCTACTGGATTCGGATCAACCGGCCCGTGGAAGCGCTGCTTGCACGCCATCACGGCAGCGACGCGACGCGGCTGCCGCCGGCTGTCTCGCGCGCCGCGGCCGCGGCCGCGGCGGCGCTCGTGGCGGCGACGGTCGAGCAGGTCGCGGTCAACCGCGCGGCATCCGAACGCGCGCAAACGCACATCGTTGCGCAGCGCATCGACACGCTGAGCGCCGAGCGGCATCGCGTGATCCGGCGTCCGCAATGCTCGTGCTGCGGCAATCCCGCGTGGATGCGCGAGCAGGCGGCGCGTGCGCCGCGGCTCGCCGGCCATGCGCCGCTGGCGCGCACCGACGGCGGCTACCGGAGCGTCGCCCCGCAACAGATGTTCGACCGCCATGCACACCTGATTTCGCCGGTCAGCGGTGCGATCGCATATCTGCATCCGATGCCGAAACGGCACGCGGGCTTGCGCAAGGTCTATGCGTCGGGCTTTCTCGTGTGCCCGGCCGCGGTTCCGGCCAGCAACCGGTTCGACAGGATCTGTTCCGGCAAGGGCCACACCGACGAGCAGGCCCGCGTGAGCGCGCTGTGCGAAGCGCTCGAACGATACAGCAGCGTGTATCAAGGTGACGAGGCGACGTTGACCGGCAGCATGGAAAGCCTGCTCGCCGATCCGGCTTGCGATGCCGCCCCGATCCACGTGAACGATCTTCAGCAGTTCAGCGAGCGGCAGTTCGACGCGCGCGAGGCGATCAACGCATTGACCCGTGACGTACGCAAGCAGGTGCCGCCGCGCTTCACGGCGGGTGACGTCATCGACTGGACGCCGGCGTGGTCGCTCGTGACCGGCCGGCGCCGCGCCGTGCCGCTGAGCTACTGCTATGCGGAAACGCCCGACAGCGCTCGGCCGCCGGTGTCATGCGTGCACAATCCCAATGGCTGCGCGGCGGGCGCGAGCATCGACGAAGCGATTTTGCAAGGCATGCTCGAGCTGATCGAGCGCGATGCGGTCGCGATCTGGTGGTACAACCGGATTGCGCGGCCCGGCATCGATCTTGCGAGTTTCGGCGACCCGTATTTCGATGCGCTCGTGCATGAGTACGCGACGCTCGGATGGCGCTTGTGGGCGCTGGACATCACCACCGATCTCGCCGTTCCGGCCGTGGCCGCGCTTGCGGAGAATCCGCGGGACGGGCGTTTCTCGATCGGTTTCGGCTGTCATCCGGACGGCCGCATCGCAGTGCAGCGGGCGCTCACCGAAGTCAACCAGTTGCTCGATGTCGCGGCGGATGCGCCGCATCCGTGGGATCGCGACATGCTTGTGGCGACCGGCTTCCTGTATCCGGCGGCCGGCACGCGCGCGACGACACCTTCGACGTGGCAGCGGATCGACACGGCGTCGGTGCCGGCGGCGCTCGCGCACTGTGTCGGGCGCATCGCGGAGGCCGGCATCGACGTGCTCGTCGTCGACAAGACGCGGCCCGACATCGGGCTGTCGGTGGTGCAGGTCATTGCGCCGGGGCTGTGCCATTTCTGGCCGCGTTTTGGCGCGCGACGGTTGTATTCGGTTCCGGTCGAACAGGGTTGGCGTGCGCAACCGTGCGACGAAGCGGACCTGAATCCGGCGCTGCTGTTTCTGTGATCCCCCTGGCGCCGTTCGCGACGGCGGGCGGCACCGGGCAGGCCGATTCCGCCTGCCCGGCGCCGCCGGTCGACGCACCGGCGCGGGATCACTTGCCCCGTTGACGGTGATGTACGGATCCCGGGTGACCTAGCCCTTCAGATGCGCGTGCCGGTTGTACGCGGCGACGACGAACGTATAGGTTTCGTTGCCGGGCGGCGGCGCTTGCGGCTGTCGGGCCGCCCGACCCAGGCAGTGGGACTCAGTCGAGGATCGTGATCGACGGGTCCCACTGGAAGTAGCCCACCAGCTTGCCGCTGCGCTGGTACACGGCCACGACGAACGTATAGGATGCCGAACCATTGCGTCGCGCGGTGGCTTGCCAGTAGAAGTCCGAACTGGGGCGTTCCTGTACGCCGCCGTTCGGCCAGCCCGGTGCGGGATCGGGCTCGGTCGGGAAGGTATGTTCGAAAATCGGGGTGGACAGCGGCGCCTTTTCCGGAGCCGTGTAGCCGATGAACCTGAACGTGTGAATGAAGCACTTGTAGTCCGCCACGTCGGTCAGGGAAATCGTGCGCCACCGGATGATGTCGTTGACCTCGGCCTGCATTTTCAGATCGCTCCCGGCCTGACCGGAAATGACGTTCCGGTCCGTGGTGACCATGTAGACGTCGTCGTAGCCGTTGTTCGGCAACAGCGTCGGATTCATGGGGTCCTGGCTGAGTTGAGTGCCCGGCTTCTGGTAGCCGAGGATTTTTTCCACGTCGAATGCGGTCAGGACATCGACGATGTTGTACGTACTCAAGATCTGGGACATGACAGCTCCTTTCACGCGTTATCGTTAAAGAAACTCTTTGCCGAGTGACGACGTGCGTGCGTCGGCACCTCTGCGATTGAATCCTGGAACTGGGGATTGAGGTAGTCCGGTTCGGTGATGCCGGAGGCCGTAAACCACGGGTCGAAGGCCGTGCATTTCGACTCTGCCGCCGCGGTCTGACTGAAACCGGCGCAGCAGCTCATCAAGGCGATCGCCACGCAAGTGCCAAGGCTTTTCATTCGTTTCTCCGCTTGTTCAGTGGTCGGTGGGGCAAGACGCCGGATACGGTTTGACGCGTTGCGCTGCCGTGTCGCGTGGCGTTGCAATGCGAATCGACCGGTTCGCTTCATCGATGGTGGAAATGGCGCGTGAGTGCTTTTTCGCGGATCGCGAATGCCGCCGCATCCGGGCGTTCCACTTCATGACGCACGCGTTGTGCCGCCTGCCGGGCGGTGCGTCGTCGTTCGATCGGGCGGTTCCCGTTCGAATCCAAGGCTAGGTGGACGCGGATGTCGGATCAATTACACGTGATTACACGGTCACGCGTTGCTGGCGGTGCGTGCATGTGAATCCTGCATTCGATGCACGGATGTCCCAGCGCCTGCGGAACCCGCGTCCTACAGTGGGCCAGATATGCCGATCCGCCTTTGGGCGCCGGATCAGCCTTTAATCTGGAGACAGCCACATGACAGCCGAGTACACCCTTCAACACCGGATCGCGGGCGACGCGTGCGACGCCGCGCAGGGCGAGTGGTTCGAGAAATTCGAACCGTGCACCGGGCACCTGCTTGCGCGCGTCGCGGCCGGCACCGGTGCCGACGTCGACCGGGCCGTGCGCGCGGCCCGTGCGGAATTCGACGGCGGGCACTGGAGCCGGTTGTCCGGCGCAGAGAGGGCGAAGCTGCTGAACCGGCTGGCCGACCTGCTCGAGCAGGACGCGGAACGCTTCGTCGAGCTGCTGGCGCGCGAACAGGGGCGCCCCGCCATGGAAGTGCGCGTGATGGACCTGCCGATGTCGATCGACACGCTGCGCTATTTCGCCGGGTGGGCGGACAAGCTCGAAGGCCGCCAGATTCCGACTGGCGGCTTCATGGGGCGCCCGACCGTCAACTACACGGTGCGCGAAGCGGTCGGCGTCGCCGGCCTGATCGTGCCGTGGAATGCGCCGCTGATGATCGCGTGCTGGAAGCTGGCGCCCGCGCTCGCGGCCGGCTGTACGGTCGTGATCAAGCCGTCGGAAGACGCGCCGCTCGCGGTCGGTGCGCTGGCGGACCTGGCGGCGCAGGCAGGCTTTCCGCCGGGTGTCGTGAATCTCGTGCACGGCATCGGCGCGTCGGTCGGCGCGGCGCTGGTCAATCATCCGGGCGTCGACAAGATCAGTTTCACCGGCAGCACCGAGGTCGGCCGCACGATCGCGCGCGAAGCCGGCGCTCAGTTCAAGCGGCTGACGCTGGAACTCGGCGGCAAGGCGCCGCAAATCATCTTCGACGACGCGAATCTCGAGCAGGCGATCGCCGGCGTCGCGATGGGGCTGTTCGTCAACCAGGGGCAAACGTGCGCGGCCGGCACGCGCGTGCTGGTGCAGCGCCGTCACTACGATGACGTCGTTGGCGCGCTCGCGCATGCGGCGCGGTCGGTCAGGGTCGGCACGCCGTTCGACCCGGCGACGCAGATGGGCGCACTCATCAGCGCCCGCCACGCCGACCGCGTGAAGACCCATATCGCAGCGGCGCTTCGCGACGGCGCGACGATGGTCGCGGGCGACGAGCCGGTGCCGTCGCAAGGCTTCTTCGTGCGGCCGACGGTGTTCGCGAACGTCGATCCGGCGATGCGCATCGCGCGCGACGAAGTGTTCGGGCCGGTCGGCACGATCATTCCGTTCGATTCGGAGGAAGAAGCCGTCGCGTTGGCGAACGACACCGTCTACGCGTTGTCCGCATCGCTGTGGACCCGCGATCTCGCAACCGCGCACCGCACTGCGGCGCGGCTGCGGGTCGGTGCGGTTGCAGTGAACGCATGGAGCCCGCTCGACGCGCGGCTGCCATGGGGCGGCTTCAAGGAGAGCGGCGTCGGGCGCGACCTGTCGCAAAGCGGGCTCGACGCGTACCTGGAGGAGAAGGTCGTCACGATCGCGATGTAGCCGCGCACGTGCCGGCCAGGAGACACCACGACAACAAGATCGCGGGCGTTGCATGGCTCGCCCGCCTATCCCACTCGACAGACACATGACTACTCAAGACCTGACCTTCGATTACGTCGTCATCGGCGCGGGTTCCGCCGGATGCGTCGTGGCCGCGCGGCTGATCCAGCAACGTGCCGGTTCGGTGCTGCTGCTGGAGGCCGGCACGCGCGACGACAATCCGTTTCACCGGATTCCGGGCGGCGTGATGCAGGTGTTCCAGAAGAAATCGTGGCCCTACATGACCGAACCGCAGCCGAACGCGAACGGTCGCAGCATGATCATCGCGCAGGGCAAGGTGCTGGGCGGCGGCAGTTCGGTCAACGGAATGATCTACATCCGCGGACAGCGCGAGGACTACGACGACTGGGCGACGCAATGGGGATGCACGGACTGGCGCTACGACGACGTGCTGCCGTATTTCAAGAAGGCGGAAGTGAACGAAAGCCTCGGGCCCGCGTATCACGGCCAGACGGGCCCGCTGCCCGTCAGCGAGAACCGCTATCGTCATCCGTTGACGGCTGCGTTCATCCGGGCCGGCCAGGAAATGGGGCTGCGCTACGTCAACGACTTCAACGGCGAAGTGCAGCAGGGCATCGGCTATTACCAGACGACGACGCGCAACGGCGAACGCGCGAGCACCGCGCAGACCTATCTCGCGTCGGTGCGCGACGACGCGAAGCTGAAGGTGGTGACCGGCGCGCTCGTGCACCGGATCCGGACCGACGCGGGGCGTGCGGTCGCGGTCGAATTCAGCGAGGGGGGCAATGCGCCCGTGTCGGTGCGCGTGCGCAACGAGGTCGTCGTGAGCGCGGGGGCAATCGGGAGTCCGAAGGTGCTGATGCTGTCCGGCATCGGGCCGGCGGAGCATCTTGCCGCGAGCGGGATCGATACGGTTGCCGCATTACCGGTCGGCCAGAACTTCCACGATCATCTGCACATGTCGGTGCAGGCATCGATTCGCACGCCGACGAGCCTCTACGGCGAGAACACGGGGCTTCGCGCGATGCGCCATTTCCTGCAATGGAAGTGCTTCAGGAGCGGGCTGCTGACCAGCAACATCCTCGAAGGCGGTGCCTTCATCGACACGCTGGGCACCGGGCGGCCGGACGTTCAGTTCCATTTCCTGCCGCTGCTCGACAACTTCGACAATACGCCCGGAGAGAAGCCGCCGGCGAGCGAGCACGGCATGTCGGTCAAGGTCGGCCATCTGCAACCGAAGTCGCGCGGGCAGGTGCGGTTGCGCAGCCAGGATCCGGCGGACCTTCCGACGATCGATGCGAACTTCCTGAGCGACCCGGCCGACCTCGACGGCCAGATCCGGGCGGTTCAGGCCGGGCTCAGGATCCTGTCGGCGAAGGCGCTGCAGGCGCACGTGAAGGAAATCGTCGCGCCGGCCCGGATCGATCCGGACGACCTGCCGGCAATCGAGCGATTCGTGCGGCAGGACATCAAGACCGTCTATCACCCGGCCGGCACCTGCAGGATGGGCACCGACCCGCGGACGTCGGTGGTCGACCAGAAGACGCTGCGCGTGCACGGCTTCGCCAATCTGCGCGTGATCGATTGCTCGATCTGCCCGCAGGTGCCGAGCGGCAATACGAATGCACCGGCGATCATGATCGGCGAACGCGGCGCCGATCTGCTGCTCGGTCGATGAAACGGGCGGCGCAGGGATGACCCGCGCCGCCTTCGCGTCGGGCGATGCCGACGCGATTCCGTTCGAATCAGAGCGGAAACACGGCCTTGAGCCAGAATGCGGCGCCTTCCGGGCGGTTGCGCACATCGGTTTCCATCTGGTATTTGGCGGTCACGAACCAGCCGTTCCCGCTGTCGTACTTGATCGACGGGCCGATCGCGAACGCACGGCCACGATTGCCGGCGATGGTTTGCCCGGCCTGCGAATCGTCCGTCATCTGCCGGTAGACATAGCCGCCTGCGCCGACCGTCAGCCCGTTGCCGAACCCCCAGCCCGCCGAATAGTCGACGATGAATTCCTGGCCGGACTGGTAGTCCGTCGCGTGGTTGCGCTGGTTGAAGGTCCACATCAGCTTTGCATCGAACACCGGCCCGGTACGGCCGCCGTACGAGATGCCCGCGATCGGCTGGATCGCCCAGACGTTTCGGCCGATGTTGGCCAGGTCGCCTTTGTCGTACCGGCCCGTCGGCGCGAAGAAATCGACCGCGAGCAGCGTGTGGAGCGTCGGCGTGACGTGCCAGCCGAGCGCCGGCCCGAACGTCATGTCGCCGACGCCGGTTCGCCGCTGCGATTGCCCGCCCGCGTGCACCTCGAGCGTGACGAGCGGCAGCAGTGCATGCATGGCCAGCGACGCGCCGGCAAACGTGTAAGGCGTGACCCACACGATCCGCGGTGTCACCGCATAGGCGGTGATGCTGAAGTCCGGCGGCGCGACGTTGCGACCGTCGTTGTCGCGCAGTTCGCCGGCGTGGTAGCGCTCCGCATAGATCAGCGCATAGAGCCCCGGTGGCGGTAGTGCGCAGCACAGGTAGCCTTCCGCCCCGGTCGGGTAGACGGAGCCGCCGCCTTCGGTTGCGTGAGCGCCGTGCGCGACGACGAGCGCGGACAGCATCACGGAAAGGGATTGTCGTTTCATCGCTTGTCTCCTCCTGCGGCGCGCGAGCGGCCGCCGTTTGTCTTCGGGCGGTGTGCGGGACGGCATGGGCCACGCACGTGAAACCCGGCCGGAAGCCGTGTTCCGCCCGTCAGCAGGGTGCCGCGCCAGTTTTTCGCTCGCATGTGTTTGCGTGCAGAGCCATCAGGAGTGCGGTGCATCTAGGGGAAATCTTTACTGCGTCAGGTAGCGTTCCGGCCGCGCATGGGAGTTGTGCGAATGTTCTTTCGCGTCGATGCGCCGTACGCTACGAGCCGATCCCCGCTCATCGATGCTGGCCGTGCGCGTGTCGGCGCACACGGCCGGAAGTCGGGCGAGTCGATCGTCGCGCCTGCTGCAGGTGGATGCAGGCGGCCAGGCAATGGACGTACTTGAAGGCCGGATTTTTCTGGAGGCGAACGTCATGATCGATTCGGGTGCGCATCCGCCGCGGCGGGAAGGCGGCGTGTCGTGCTGGTCGGAGCAGATCCGGCACCGGTTCTTTCCGCTGGAACTGAACGCCGGCGGGTCCGGCGAATTCGACGCCAGCGTCGACGTGTTCGATCATGCGCGCTGCCGCGTGGCGCGCATTTCGGCGAGTGCGCACAGCGCCTCCATCGGGCGTGACGCCTGCAAGACGCTGAAGCACCGCTACATCAAGGTGATCTGGCAACTGAGCGGCGTGGCGAGACTCGAGCAGGGTGCGTGCGAAGTGATCGTGCCGCCAGGGCATTTCACGTTGTACGAGGCGAGCAGCCCGTACTGGATTCAAAGCGACGCGCACGGCGAATTCGTCACGATGCTGTGCGAAGTGGCCGATCATGACGCGCTGCTGGCGTTGGCCCGGCACGCGATCGGCCGCGCGATGCCGACGACGGGCGGCGCGGCCGTGGCGCTCGCGAGCCTGCAGGCGATGATCGCCGAGGGCCGGCGCATGAATCCGCGCAGCCGCTTCGGCGTGCTGGAACTGGTGGCGACGTTGCTCGCCGAGACCATCGATTTCACTGACGGCACGGCGCCCGCTTCGCGGCGCAAGATCCGCGAGACGTTGCTGCGCGATGCGCAGCAATACATCCATCGGCATCTGGACGACGGCGAACTGTCGCCCGATCGCATCGCCGCGGCATTGAAGGTGTGCCGTCGCACGCTCTACCAGGCGTTCGAATCGATCGGCGAGCGGCCGCAGGCGATGATCCAGCGCCTGCGGCTCGAGAAGTGCCATGAAGTGCTGTCGCAGACCGGCGCCGACGGGGCGAGCATTACGCGTCTCGCGCTGCAGTCGGGGTTCTCCGATCCGGCGTATTTCGCGCGCCTGTTTCGCCGGCGCTTCGGGGTCACGCCGTCGCAGTGTCGGGATGCGGCGATGCAGGATGGGGGCGGTGCGGATTCGTCGAGTGAGTCGCGGTTGCACGGGAGGCAGGACGCGTGACCTTCTGGCGCCACGCCGCGATGCCAGGCACATCGTGCCCAAATCGCTTCAGCCCGGCAGCACCGCATTGACCACGATCTCGATGCCCATGCCCGGTACGACGAGCGCACTGACGACCACACTTGAGCGATTGGGATACGGGGCGTAGAAATACTCCCGGTATACGTTGTCGATGATCGGCATGCTGGCGACATCGGTTATCTGGATCTGCACCTGTGTGACGTCATCGAGCGAGCCGCCGGCGGCGGCCATCGTTCGTGCCAGATTGGAAAAGGTCAGTCGTGCCTGATCCTCGATCGGTCCCGTGTCGATGCTGCCGTCGGACCGGACGGGGCCATGCGCGGTGAACACCAGATTGCCCGCGCGCACCGCCCATGAGAAAGGCTGGCCGAGCGATGGCAGCCCGGTATCGATGACTTCCTTCATCGCACGTTCCCCCGCATCAATTCGTCGAGCATCGCATACCAGTCGCAATCCGGATCTCGCAGCGCGAGATGTGTTTCAAAGTGGTTCAAGTCGAGCGCTTCGCGACACACGACCGGGGCCGACTGGCAGGCCAGCAGGCTCGCCAGCCGACGATTCGACCGGATCACGCGTTCCGAATCGCGTTCCCCGTAGCTCAGTGCGAACGGCACCGTATTACCGGCGGTCCAGCAGACGGGGCTGAAGAGGCCATCGTCGTTCGCATCGCCGAGCACCATGTCGTACACCCGTGCTTCCAGGCTGCCTGCCGACGGGGACGGGTGCGCCAGATCCATGATTCCGCTGATCGGTGCGCATCCGCGTATCGTCACGCCGCCAGCGATCGCGTCGTCGCGCCCGCCCGGGCGCAAGGCCGTCAACGCGGCCAGATGACCGCCGGCCGAATGCCCCGCGACATAGACCCGCCGCAGGTCGCCCGCGAAACCCGGCGATGCGGCCAGCGCGCGCAGGAGCAGCGCGCAGTCGTCGAACGCGGCGGGCATCCTGCTTTCGGGGGCGAGGCGGTAGTCGGGCAGGACGAGCGTTGCCCCGAGGCGGACGACATGCTCCGCCATGAAGTGCCCCCATTCCTTGTAGCCGTTCGTCCAGCCTCCGCCGTGCCAGAAGATGACGACCGGCGGTTTGTCGGCGTGACTCGCATGGAAAACGTCGTAGCGGTGGAGGCGGCTCGGTCCGTAGCTGACGTTCCGCTCGGAAGCAATGCCGGCGGGGACGTCCTGCGCCCAGGACAATGCGGTGCGGGCATAGCTTTCCGCTTCGGCCGTCGGCAGCGGCATCTGCGCATCCAGTTGAAAAGGCGACGGGATCAATGGGTCTCCTCATGATCATCGTGCCGGCGACAGCGGGCCGCCGCGCACCGGTTGGTTAGCATGCCGGACATCATAGAGCAGCCTGAAATTTATAAAAAGAACAAAATTTATATTGACGGTGGTTATTGACCGACCAACAATGCGCCACATCGGATGACCGCCGTCGCGGAACGCGGCAGCAGGGCATCCGTCTTCGCGGGCAGGCGATTCGCGGGGATGACAAACAAGTCAGGAGACAACGATGGTTCAGGCGGTTGCCGTAGGCACCATGCGCAAGGTGACACTCAAGATCGTGCCGTTGCTGTTCGTGTTGTGGCTCGTGAATTTCCTTGACCGGGTCAATGTGAGCTTTGCGGCGCTAGACATGACGAAGACGTTTCATTTCACGCCTGAGCTCTACGGCTTTGGCGCGGGCATCTTCTTCATCGGCTACATCCTGTTCGAGATTCCGAGCAATCTGGCGCTGCAGCGCTTCGGCGCCCGCCTGTGGTTGGCACGCATCATCGTGACCTGGGGCATCGTTTCCGCGTTGCAGGCGTTCGTCTTCAACGCGACAAGCTTCGTGGCGATCCGTTTCCTGCTCGGTGTGGCGGAGGCCGGCTTTCTGCCAGGCGTGCTCTATTACCTGACTCGCTGGTTTCCGGCCGAGCAGCGGGCCCGCGCGATCGGGCAGGTGATGTCGGCCAACATGATCGCTGTCGTGGTAGGCGCGCCGCTGTCGGCCGCGATCCTGTCGATGGGTGACGTCGCCGGCCTGGCCGGGTGGCAATGGATCTTCATCCTCGAGGCGGTGCCGGCTGTTGCGCTCGGGGTGTTCGCGTACTTTTTCCTGTCGGACGAACCGGAGCACGCGCGATGGCTGTCGGCGCCGGAGCGCGAATGGCTCGTCGACACGATGCAGCGCGATCGTGAAGCCGCTGCATCGCTCGGAACCGAGAAACTGGGTGTGGCGATGCGGGAACCGATCGTCTGGCTGCTCGGGATGCTTTATCTGCTGGTCGGAACGGGCTTCTTCGGCATCACGCTGTGGTTGCCCCAGATCGTCAAGCAGATGGCAGCGATGTCGACGATCCAGGTTGGCATGCTGAGCGCGTTGCCGTTCCTGCTCGGTGCGATTGCGATGGTGCTCAATGGCCGGCATTCCGACCGGACGCTTGAGCGCCGCTGGCATCTGGCGATCCCGCTGGCGGTCGGCAGTCTCGGGCTGCTGGTAAGCGCGCTCGTTCACTCGGCTGCGCTGGAACTGGCGTTCGTCTGCGTTGCGATGGTCGGAATCGGCGCGTCGCTGAGCGTCTTCTGGTCGATCCCCTCGTCGTTCCTGACCGGTCGGGCCGCAGCCGGCGGGCTGGCGCTGGTCAACACCATCAGCGGCCTGTCGGGCTTCATCGGGCCCTATGCGATCGGATGGATTCGAGGGCACTCGCCCGACTTCTCCAATGCACTGTTCTTCATGGCAGGCAGCATCGCGGCAGCGGCCGTGCTTGCCGCGGTCCTGCCTTTTCCCGGTGTGCCGGGCCGCAAGCTCGACCCAACACCCCGCTCCGCAGCCTGACGGCCGCGCCAGTCGACCGCTCGCCGTGATCGCGCTACGCCGGATCAGGGCAGCAGTTGCGCGACAACCTGTGCGGTTTCGTCGATGTGCGCGAGCAGGAGCTTGCGCGCGCGCGGCGCGTCGCGATCAAGGACCGCCTCCATCAATTCCTGATGTTCCCTGACGATGTCGCGAGCGAGTGCTTCCTTCGGAAGCGGCGCGGCGAAGCGCATGCGGCGGTAGCGCTCGGAATGCCGCACGAGTTGCTCGTCGATGCGACGCAGCCACGTTGAGCGGGCGGCACTGATCAGGGACGCGTGGAAGCGTCGATGGGCGAGTTCCCAGCGATTTGCCGCCTGGATGTCGTCGGGTGCGGGCAGCGGCGTATGGACCAGCTTGTAGAAGGCGGCGGTGATCTGCGCACCCCATTCCTCGTCGCCGTGCCTGATCGCGTCGACAAGCAGGTCGCCTTCGATTTTCTTGCGCGCTTCGAGGATGTCGAGCAGATCGTCCCGTGACGCTTCGGCGACCCTGAAGCCGCGCTGCCCTTCGTTCGTGACGAGCCCGTCGCAACTGAGCAGCATCAGCGCTTCGCGAATGGGACTGATGCCGACGCCATAGCGTTCCTGAAGCGTCTGCGGCTTGAGCTTTTCGCCCGGCGGAAAGGCGCCGGACAGCAGGTCGTTCTGCAGGTATTCGTAGGCCTGTTCCGAAAGCGTCGCCTTCGGGGCATCGGCCGCCGCGCGTTGCAGTGTTTGCGCTCTTTGCACCATGTCCTGTCCTAGAACCGTCGTCCGGGGAGCGGACGCATCCCAAAAGTATATGCAGACGCTGAATTTATAGGGAAAACCACGGTTTTTGCAAGAACCTCGTAATTTATATAGACATTAAAATTTATAAATTATAAGGTTGCGCCGGAATCCTAACGATGTGCGACGTCAACCTTCTTGCTCGGGGAATCGAATGAAAAAGCGTCTGGCATGGCCTTGCCTGTCTCTGGTGCTGGCTGGAGCAGCGCATGCTCAAAGCAGCATGACGATGTACGGGCTGCTGTCGGAAGGTGTCGTGTACACCAGCAACGCCGGCGGGCATCAGCAGTGGCGGCTGGCCAGCGGCGTCCAGCAGGCGCCGCGATGGGGGATCACCGGCAAGGAGGATCTGGGGGGCGGCAACCGGGCGATCTTCACGCTGGAGAACGGGTTCAACCTGTCGAACGGTACGCTGGGCCAGGGCGGGCGCCTGTTCGGGCGGCAAGCGTTCGTGGGCCTGGCCAACGAGCGCCTCGGTCAGCTCACGTTCGGCCGGCAGAACAACACGATGTCGCAGACGCTCGCCCCTTACATGGCCGCCGTGCAGTTTGCGACTTACGGGTCGCCGATCGGCGACAACGACAACGTATTTCCGACCTTCCGCACGAACAATACGGTTCAGTACAAAAGCCCGGAGATCGCCGGTTTTCAGTTGCTGTCGGCCTATGCGCTGTCGAACATGGCGGGCGGTTTTGCCGTCAACCGCGATTTCAACGCCGGATTGATCTATACGAACGGGCCCTTGAGCGCCGGTATCGCCTATCACGAGGTCAACCGGCCGAACGATGCGGCCAATCCGTCAGGGGCAGTGTCGGGCGACTACGGCTTCACGACGCCGTTCATGACGAGTACGACGGGCGCGGACGTCGACAAGCAGCAGATGGCCGGTATCGGCGGATCCTATGCGATCGGCTCCGCAAAGGTGTCGCTGCTGTTCACGCATGTCTTGTTCGACTACGTCGATCAATCGCGGCTCAGGCTCAGCAACTACCAATTGACGGTCACCGACTATCTGTCGCCGACCGTCCTGATCGGCATGGGCTACATCTACACCGCGGGCCGTTATCAGCCGACCGGCAAGGCGCCGAAATGGCACCAGGTGGACGCCGGCATCGACTGGTTCCTGTCGAAGCGAACCGACCTCTTCCTGGTCGGCATTGTCCAGAAAGCCGCCGGTGACGCGCAGTTCGCACAGATCTTCTCCAACGCGCCATCGAATTCGCGGCAGCAGGTTTCCGTGTCGATCGGCATGCGGCACAAGTTCTGAGCCGGCGGCTTCCAGCGAGGCTGGATCGACCGTCTCCGTGAAGACGGTCGCCACGCCGCTCAGAACCGCGTGCTGAACCCGATCCGCGCGATCGACTGCAGTGCGCCGCTCGACGCTCCGTTCGCGTCCATCACGCCGTTGATCTGCGCATTGCTGCCGTGGTTGGCGCGCTGATGCACGCCCGCCACGTACACCATCGTGCGCTTCGACAGCCAGTACTGGACGGCGGCCAGGAACTGGTGCGCGTGCGCGTTGTCGAGCGTGTCGTTGCCCTTCATGTACGTGTAGCTCGCGCCGACCACCCATGCCGGCGACGGCCGCCATGCGGCACCGGCTTCCGCCGACCACGCGCCCGCGCCGTTCTGCGCGTTGTGTACGGTCGTGAAGAGCGCTTTCCCCGTGACCGTGCCGAGCGTGTAGTGCACGCCCGCGCCCCAGTTGCGCACGCTGGTCGGCGGCAGCCCGTCCGTCGCGCCGTACTTCTGGTTCGTATAAGCCGCGCCCGCGCCGAACGGGCCGTTGTCGTAGCTCGCACCGACGCTGACCGTGTTGTTCGCGCCCACCGACCCGGCGACGTTCCCGAAGCCGTACAGCGCGCCGAAGGTCAGGCCCGACAGCGACGGGCTCGTGTACTTGACCGAATTCGCGACGCGATTGCTGCCCGCGACGCGATCCCAGTCGAATGCGCCGGTCGGGTTGTTCGGCAACGCGAGCTTGTCGAATGGCCCGTTGCGAAAGCCGTACAGGCCGACGAGATCCTGCGCGATCTCGTTGCCGCTCGCGGCCAGCGCATCGACCATGAATTCGTACTGGTTGCCGAGCGTCAGCTTGCCGTAGCGGTCGTTTTCCACGCCGACATAGGCCTGGCGCGCGAACAGTCCGCCGCCGATGATCGAGCCGTTGCCGAGCGAATACTGGTTGACGAGCCGGAAGATCGCGCGCGTGCCCGCGCCGAGATCCTCCTTGCCTTCGAAACCGAGCAGGTTCGGGAAGAAGATGTTGTCGTCGAACTTCGCTGCGCCGTGGCCGCCTTGATTGCTGACATAGCTGATGCCGGCATCCATCAGCCCGAACATCGTCACGCTGCTCTGCGCGAACGATGCGGCGGGAAGGGCGCACGCCGCGAGCGCCAGAAGGGTCTTTTTCGTCATCTCCAATGTGCTCCTCACATGTTCCGATCGGATCGGATATTTTTTGATTGGACTACTGATTGATATGAACAAAGATGAATCGGGGAATTCCCGATTCAGTGACAAGCTGAGGAAACCGGTGTGCGACGGGCATCGACAGAAATCACGCGCGTGCCGATGCCCGTTCAGCAGCGTGCTAGACCGTCGAATACCCGCCGTCCACCGGCACGACCGCACCGGTCACGAACGACGCGCCAGGCGAGCACAGGAACAGGATCACGTCCGCGACTTCGTCGGCCGTGCCCCAGCGCCCGAGCGGCGTGCGTTCGAGGATGCGTCGCGATGCCTGCGTGTCGGCCTTCAGGCCGCTGCTGAGTGGCGTGTCGATCCAGCCGGGCGCAACCGCGTTCACGCGGATGCCGCGATCGGCCCACGCCTGCGCGAGCGAGCGCGTGAGCTGCGCGATGCCGCCCTTGCTCGCGCTGTACGCGGGGCGGTCCTTGCTGCCGAAGTACGTGTACATCGACGCGACATTGACGATGCTGCCGCCGTGCGCCGACAGTGCCGGCCGCGCGGCGTCGGACGCACGCATCACCGACGTCAGGTTCACGTTCAGCACGAGCTCGAACTGGTCCATCCGGTACTCGTCCGCGTGCCGGCTGATGCCGACACCGTTGACGAGCACGTCGAGCCGCGGCAGCGCCGCGATTGTGCGCGTCAGCGCGTCGCTGTCGGTCACATCGAGTTCCATGCAGCGGATGCCCGCATGCGCGGGCGCATGCGGGCCGGCCGCATCGAGCCCGAGCGCGACAACCGACGCGCCGGCTTGCGCGAACCGCATCGCCGTGCGCGCACCGATGCCCGACGTGCCGCCCGTCACGACGACGGACTGGCCTTCAAACGCCCACTGACGACTCATGCTCGACGCTCCCGATGGTGTGTGCGCGACGGGCCGGCCGTTGCGCGGGTGAAACGAGGATCTTGATCTGCGCGCGGTCGGCGAGCAGCGCGTCGAAGCCGTCGGCGACGGCGTCTTCGAGCGATACGGTGCGCGTGACGATCGACGTGAGGTCGAGTGCACCCGACGCGACGATGCGCAGCAGGTCTTCGTACGCGTGCCGGTAGCCGACGCTCGCCGTGAAGGTCAGCTCGTCGTTGACCGCGCGGAACGCGTCGAAGCCCGCATGCGGCATCAGGCCGACCATCACGACGCGGCCGCCCTTGCGCAGCGCGTGCATCGCCGCTTCGAACGTTGTCTGCAACCCGGCCGCCTCGAAACTCGCATCGACGCCGAGCCCGCCCGTGGCTGCGCGGATCGCATCCTGCAGCGCGGGGGCACCGAGTGCGCGTGCGTCGAACGTATGCGTTGCGCCGAAGCGCGCGGCCGCCGCGAGCCGTTCGGGCGAGACGTCGACGGCCACGATCGTGGTCGCCCCCTGCAGCTTCGCGAGCATGATCAGCAACAGGCCGATCGGCCCGAGCCCGAACACCGCGCAGGTCTCGCCGAGCCGCAGTTCGCCACGCCGCAACGCGTGCAGCGCAACGGCCGCCGGCTCCATCACCGCCGCCTGTTCGAGACTGACGCTGTCGGGCAGGCGATGCAGCATGTACGCGGGCACGACCGCGAAGTCGGCCATGCCGCCGTCGCCCATCAGCCCGGCGAAGCCCATCGACACGCACAGGTTGTACGACCCCGAGCGGCAATACGCGCACTGGCTGCAGCGATACTCGGGCTCGACCGCGACGCGATCGCCCGCGCGCAGCGCCGTCACACCGGCGCCGACTTCGACGACGGTGCCGCAGAACTCGTGGCCGAGCGTCAGCGGCGCGGTGCGGCGCGACAGCGGATGCGGCAAGTCGACGGGAATCGCGTGCGGGCCGTCCGCATATTCGTGCAGGTCGCTGCCGCAGATCCCGCAATACGCGATCGCGATGCGCACGTCGCCGGGGCCGACGCGCGGCGTGTCGATTTCCACGAGACGGACGTCGCGCGGGCCATGCCATTGAAGTGCCCGCATGTCAGCGCCCTCCGAGGTTTTGTGCATCGAGACGGCTCGCGGCCGTGCCGGCGAGGGCGCGCTTGCGGAGTACGGCGGGCGCCGTTTCGACGAGGCCGAACGACAGCACGCACGCGAGGATCGCGCCGGCAGCCGACGTCCACATCGCGAACTGCAGGCCGTACTTGTCCGCCGCGAAGCCGGCGACGGTCGGTGCAACGAAGCCGCCGATCAGCTCGCCCGCGCCCATGATCAGGCCGAGCGCGCTGGCGATCGCGCGCGGCGGCACCGTTTCGGCGGGAATCGTCGCCATGAACAGCGTGAAGCAGCCGAGGCCCGTGTACGTGGCGAACACGAGCGCGCCGAGCGCCCACAGCGAGCCGGCCTGCATCATCACGATCGGGCACACGGCCGCGATCAGCGCGAACGCGATCATCGTCGGCTTGCGGCCGATCCGGTCGGAGATCGCCGGCACCGCGAAGCCCCAGAACACCCACGCGGCGCCGAGGCAGGTCATCACGACGCCCATGTCGGCCGGCGACAGGTGGCGGCTTTCCACGAGGAACACCGGCGCGAACGAGATGATCACGATGAACCACGTGAGAAAGAAGCAGCTGATCAGCATGCAGAGCAGGATGTTGCGTTCCTTCAGCAGCGCCCAGCGGCTGACTGCCGCGCCGCTCGCGGCCGGCGCGCCGGCGGTATCGGCCTGCGCGTGCCGCACGCCGCCGGGCGGCACTTCGCGCACCCAGCGCCAGATGCAGAGCGCGATCAGGAAGCCCGGAATGCACGATACGTAGAACGCCTCGCGCCAGCCGTACGTGGTCGCGATGCCGATGACCACCGGCGGGCCGATCATCGCGCCGAGCAGGCCGGCGGCGGAGCCTTGCAGCAGGCCCATGTTCAGCCCGCGGCGGCTCGGCGTCGAGCTTTCGACCATCAGCGATTGCGACAGCGGCAGCACGGGGCCTTCGGCGATGCCCATCAGCGCGCGGAATGCGATCAGGCTCGCGAAGCCGCCGACGAGCCCCGACAGCGCCGAACACACGGAAAAGCCGAGCACGGCCGCGATCAGTAGCGGCTTGCGCGTGCCGCGCGCGTCGGACCACGCGCCGGTCGCGGCGCCGGACAATGCCCACGTGAGCGCGAGCGCGGACGACACCATGCCGAGCTGCGTGTTCGTCAGGTGCAGCTCGGCCGACATGAACGGGAACAGGAACGACAGCGCGAGGCGGTCGAAGAACACGAAGCCGAACGTCATGAACAGGATCAGCAGCAGCCTGTTCTCGTACGTCCAGGCGGATCGGGAGGAGGAAGCGGATGTCATGGTGAGCCTCGCCGCGAGTCAGCGGAACAGCTTCTCGATCGCTTGCGCGCCGAGGCCGACCTTCTCGTAATGCGCCTTGCACATCGCGATGTACGAGTGCACGTCGAAGTAGCCGTCGGGGTTGCCTGCGTCGTCGAGCCAGATCAGCGGCCCCTTGACGATGAAGAACGCGCGCATCGGCTCCGGGTGATCGAAGGCCACGAGCGTGTGGCCCTCGCCCGGCGTCTCGTATACGAAATCGCCGCGCGTCGCGGTCCACTCGTGCTCCAGATAGCCCCACTTGCCCGACAGCGTGTAAGCGAACACCTCGTGCGGGTGATAGTGCCGGTTCACGAGCCCGGCTTCCTTGGCCATCAGGATGTCGCACCATTTGTTCTGCGACGGCGAGATCCACAGCGGCCGCGACGAAACCGTTTCGGTGAACGGAACGTAATAGCGCTCGTCGTCGGTGGCCGCGTTCGCGATGTACGCTTCGGGCAGCGCATCGGGCTTGAACGGATTGGCAATCGGCGGGATGTTTTGCCAGAATTCGGCTACGGCTTTGTCGACCACGGTTTGTCTCCTGGTGTATGAGTTGTCGTGGGCTCGACTTTAGCCAGCCGGTGCGCGCCGCTCTTGACTGGGCTGGACGAATTGCTTGACCGCGCCGGACATTGCATCGCACCAAAATCCGGACGAACCATCCCCCAATCCGTGCCGCTCCGCACGACAGGCGCCCGCAGGAGGCGACGTGACGAATACGACCGTTTTTTCCCGCACGCGAGGCTCGACAGCCGACGTGCCGGTGCGCGACAGGATGGCGTACTGGGATGCGTTCAATGCGGCGACGCTGGTCGGGCTGCGCTGCTCGTCGCTGTCGCCGGCCGGGCTCGAGGTCGAGAAGACCGATATCTCGCTGCCGGGCCTGGGCATCGCGGACATCAGCGGCCAGGATCACGTGATCGAGCGCAGCCCCGCTTTGGTGCGCCAGTTGCCGAAGGAGTCGCTGTTTGCGTGCCAGCTTCTAAGCGGGCGCGCGTATTTCATCCAGCGGGACCGCTGCCTGCTGGCGGACGCCGGCGATGTCGTCGTCTACGACACGCGCGTGCCTTATCTGTTCGGATTCCTGACGCCGATGCGGCAGCTGCTGATCGATATCCCGATCACGACGTTCGACGACCGGCTCGATGCGGAACTGGCGGCGCTGCCGCTGCGGATCGCGCCGAAGCCGGGCGCGGGCGCGATGCTCGGCACGACGTTGCGCGCGAGCGTCGAGCGCTTCATGAAGGATCCGGTCGAGCGCGACGCCGCGCGGTTCGCCGAACACACGCGCACGCTGATCGCGGAACTCATCGATGCGGAGGTGAACGGTGCGGGCGCTTCGCGCGCGTCGTTGTCGTATCTGCTGACCGCGAAGCAGTACATCGCGACGCATCTCGGCGACCCGGAACTCGGGCCGCAGGCAGTCGCCGACGCGGTCGGGCTGTCGCTGCGGCATCTGAGCCGGCTCTTCGCGGCCGAAGGCGAGTCGATCACGCAACACATCTGGTCGGAACGCCTGTCGCATGCGTATCGCGAGCTGACCGATGCGCGGCTGCGCAAGACGAGCGTTGGCGAAATCGCGTTTCGCTGGGGCTTTTCGAGCCAGGCGCACTTCAGCCGTGCGATTCGCGACCGCTACGGTGCGTCGCCGATGGCGCTGCGCGAGGCGGCGCGCGCGGACGGGGGCTGACTGCGGCAGTCGATGCAGGTGGAGCGGCGGCGCGTGTTTCACGCGCCGTCTTTTTATTGTCGTGAACGAAAACGCCCGCGCGCCGTGTCGCGTTACTCCGCCAGCATGAACTCGGCACAGCGCTCCGCGATCATGATCGTCGGCGCGTTCGTATTGCCGGACACGATGCGCGGCATCACCGACGCATCGCAGATCCGCAGTCCGTCGACGCCTCGTACCGCGAGGCGCGGCGTGACGACCGCATGCTCGTCGTTGCCCATGCGGCAGGTGCCGGCCGGGTGATAGACGGTCTTCGCGCGGTGCCGCACATAGTCGGCGAGTGCCGTCTCGGTCAGTGCCTCGGCTTCGCGCACGATGCGGGCGAGCGACGGCGCGCGAATGATCTGCCGGGCGAGCGCGACGCCGCGTACGAGGCCGTTGACGTCGGCCGGATCGGACAGCGCGCCGCTGTCGAACAGGATCGGTGCGGCCGGATCGTTGCCGCGCAGTTGCACGGAACCGCGCGAGCGCGGCCTGAGCAGGCACGGGTTGATCGACAGGCCGTGGCCGGGCAGCGGCTCGCGATCGACGTCGCCGACGAGCGTCGGCAGCACGTGGAACTGGATGTCCGGGCGGCCGCTGCCGGTCGTGTCGACGAACGCGCCGGATTCGACGACGTTCGACGTCAGCAGGCCCGTGCGGCACAGCATCCACTGCAGCCCGTGCCGCAACGCCTTCAGCCCGCGATCCTCGCCCAGCAGGCTGACGGGCGCGTGGCTGCGGCCGTAGATCGAGACTTCGAGATGATCCTGGTAGTTCGCGCCGACGTCGCGGCTGTCGTGCAGCACGTCGATGCCGTGCGCGTGCAGGTGCGCGCCGGGCCCGATGCCCGACAGCATCAGCAGCTTCGGCGTGCTCAGCGCACCGGCCGCGAGCACGACGTCGGCGCGCGCGGTGGCCGCACCCGTCGCGCCGCTTTCCGTCCGCCATTCGACGCCGGTCGCGCGCCGGCCGTCGAACCGGATGCGTGTCACGCGGCAGCCGGTCAGCACGCGCAGGTTCGGGTGGCCGATCGCGTCGGCGAGATAGGTGGCCGCGGTACTGCCGCGCTGCCCGTCGAAGATCGTCGTGTGATAGAAGCCGACGCCATGTTGCGCGGCGCCGTTGAAGTCGTCGTTGTACGCGATGCCGGTTTCCTGCGCGGCCTTCACGAACGCGAGGCTCAACGGATGCCGGAAGCGCGTGTCGCCGACCTTCAGCGGCCCGTCGATGCCGTGAAACGGCTCGGAGAGCCGCAGGTGCGATTCGGCGCGCTTGAACACGGGCAGCACGTCGTCCCAGCCCCAGCCCGTGCAGCCGAGCGCGGCCCAGTCGTCGTAGTCGTCGCGCGTGCCGCGCACGTACAGCATCGCGTTGACCGAACTGCCGCCGCCGAGCGTGCGGCCCTGCGGCACGTAGGTCTTGCGTCCGGCGGCACCGGCTTGCGGCTCGCTCTCGAACGTGACCGTGCGCCGCGTGCCCAGCACGCGGATGAACGTCGCCGGAATCCGGATGAACAGGCTGTCGTCCTTCGGGCCGTCCTCGAGCAGCAGCACGCGCCTGCCGGCCTTCACCAGCCGATGCGCGACCGTGCAGCCGGCCGAACCGCCGCCGACGACGATATGGTCGTACGTCTCCATCCCGCTTCTTCTCCTTGCTGTCGGGCGGCGAAACGAGTGCCGCCGCGCAGGAAGCCAGCTTAGCGACCGCTATGCGGCCCCATTTGACCGGGACGGACGCCGTGCTTGCCTCGCCGGGACACGGCGGCGGCGGGCGGGCGGCGGGCTAGCGCGCGTCGGCCGGCGCCGGCGCGCGGGTATCGGTCGGCGTCTCGCCGAAGCGCGCGCGATAGCTGCGGCTGAAGTGCGCGCTGTTGTTGAAGCCCCAGCGGAACGCGATCTCGCTGACCGTCAGGTGCTTCAGCGACCGGTCGCGCAGGTCGGCACGGCAGCGCTCGAGCCGCCGCGCGAGGATGTAGCGCGTGAGCGGCATCCCTTCGATTTCGAAGACGCGCGCGAGCTGGCGCGGCGACAGGTTGATCGCGCGGCTCACCGACTGGCTGTCGAGGTCGTCGTCGGCGAGATGGCTGTCGATGAACGCCTTGGCGCGCGACAGCGTGTGGACGGTCGACTTGGTCGGGGACGCGTCGCCGTCGCGCAGCCGCAGCATCGACTGCACGAGATCGAGGATCGCGGCAGCGCGCCGTTCGCGCGCATCGTGCGTTGGCTCCTGCGGCGCCGCGAGCAGCGCGTACACCTGCCGCACGGCCCACGACGCGACGCCGTCGTCACGATCGATCTTGACGAGGCTGCGGTAGCGCCACGGGCCGACGCGCGCCTCGAATACGTCGCGCGGCACGTCGAGCACGGTCATCGCCATGTCGGCGGGAAAGCCGTGGCCGTAGGGCATCGACGTGTCGTAGAGGACGAGATCGCCGGGCCCGTGCTGCATGCAGTCGACGTCCTGGAACGTATAGCCTTGCCCGGCGTGCATCAGGCAGATGAACACGGCGTCGCGCTGGTCCGCATGGATGTTGTGCGACGTGCGCACGACCGCATGCCGGTTCGCGACGATGTCGCATGCGCGGAACAGCCCGAGGTCGCGCTTGCGCAGCGTCGCGTCGATGCCTTCCGACGACTTGCCGCTGCATTCGATCCGCACGAGCGTGCGAGCGACATGGTCGACCCAGAAGTCGACGCGTTCGTGGCCGCGTACGGCGCGCGTCGAGATCGTGGCGATCTCCGTGCTGGTGTCCGGCATGACGTTCTCCCAATGACCGCTCGAGCGGCGCAGTCTCGGGCACGTCGAATGGCGCGGTCAATCCGTGAAAGACCCGGGACAGGCGTGTGATCCGCTTGCAGCGGGGCGCTGCGCCGGCAAGCGCGATCGATGTCCGGCTGAGTCAACACGAGTGGCCATGCCGGTCAAAACGCGATGGCGGTTTTCGGCTATGTAGCGTGCATTTCGCTACGCACGGGAGACGGGTGACGCCGGCTTACTTTGACGAAGACGATTGCAGCCCGAGCGACACGTCCTGCTCGTAACCCATCTTGCCGCCGCGGAACTCGACGCTGACGTAGCCGGCCCGCCGTGCGTCGGCGACGTTCGCGTAGATCGACGTCATCACCATGCCCGCGTCGCAGTCGAGCGGGATCGTGCGGTCGACGCGGCCCGTCGCGATGTTCACGGCCCGCAGCGACTGCATCGCAATGCCGCATTTGTCGGACAGCGCATAGACGCCGACCAGCATGTGCGTCTTCGTGCGATACCACATCGGAATATCGACGGTGCCGTCGATCTGGAGGTGATCCTGATCGTTGTCGTTCAGTCGACCGACTTCGTTCAGCGTGATCGGGAATGTCTTGCGACCGTCGTCCCAGGTGCCGGTCGCCGTTTTACCGGAGACGGTCAGCGCGATCGGGCAAGGCTTCGGCCGCGATGGCGATGCGGCCGGTACGACCGGCGAGTCGGCGTTCGATGCGGGCGACGATGCTTCGCACAGCGTCACGCGGCCGTCGGGCTCTCGGTGGCCCTGCAACGGGATCGGCTTGCGATGCGCGTCGTAGTAGTAGCTGCCGTCGACGCGCCAGCGGCCCGCGTCGTTGCGGTTGATCCGGTCGTAGGTCTGCAGCGATACGTGGACGGGTGCATTGCCGATCGTGCCGGTGTAGTTCGCGACCTCGTACCAGCCTGCGTAAGACGCGGCCGGCGCGCCCGCGAGCAGCGCGGCGAGCATGGCGGTGAACGGGGGGACGTAGCGGGCGCGATGGGTGTTCCGGGGCATGGGCGGTTTTTGTGCGTGGTGTCGGTTCGGGCATCACGGATATCGGTACGGCCGTGTCGAGCCGTGCGGCGGGCCGCCCGGACGCACGCCATTGTATCCATCCGCCGCTTACGAATTACCCGCCCCCGCGAATGCGGCGACGAGGGCGCGTAGATGACACGGGCCGGTCGCGGAACCGCACGGACTGCGCGATCCGATCGACCGGCCACCGCCAAGACTTCAGCCCGCGCTGGCCTCGTCGATCCGGCGAATGTCGTCCTGATCGAGCTGAACGCGGATCGCTTCGCCGAGCGATGCCAACTGCGCCAGCGACGTCGCGCTGGCGATCGGCGCGGTGATCGTCGGCCGTGCGATCTGCCATGCGAGCGCGATCGCGGCCGGCTGCGTGCCGTGCTTCGCCGCCACCGCATCGAGTGCCGCCAGAATACGCAGCCCGCGTTCATTGAGATAACCGGCGACGCGATCGCCGCGCACGCTCTTCTTCAGGTCGGCCTCGCTGCGGTACTTGCCCGACAGGAAACCGCTCGCGAGCGCGTAATAGTTGACGACACCGAGCTTCAGGTCGCGCACGACCGGTTCGAGATCGCGTTCGTAGTCGGCGCGGTCGAGCAGGTTGTATTCGGGCTGGATGACCTGGTACGCGGGCAGGCCGTCGCGCTTGCTGACGTCGGCGGCTTCACGCAGGCGCGCGCCGCTGTAGTTCGATGCGCCGATGATCCGCACCTTGCCCGCGTCGATCAGCGATTGATAGGCGCCGAGCGTTTCCTCGAGCGGGGCCGTATCGGCGAGATCGCTGTGCGAGAAATACAGGTCGATGTAGTCGGTCTGCAGGCGGCGCAGCGAATCGTCGGCGGCTTTCAGGATGTTGTCGCGGGTCAGCCCGGCGCGCGCGGCCAGCAGGCCGACCTTGGTCGAGATCACGACCTGTTCGCGCTTGCCGGAACGCTTGAGCCACTTGCCGATGATCGTTTCCGATTCACCGCCGCTGTTGCCGGGGGCCCAGGCCGAATAGACGTCGGCCGTGTCGATGAAGTTGATGCCGGCGTCGGCGAGCGCGTCGAGCAGCGCAAACGACGTGTTCTCGTCGACGGTCCAGCCGAAGACGTTGCCGCCGAACGCGAGCGGCGAAACCTGGATGGTCGACGTGCCGAGGGTGCGTAGTGCCATGTTTCTCTCCGGGTGCTGCGAGGTGAGTGGATTGGACTGCGGGAGATGAAGCCGGTCGCGTTGAGACGGCCGGGCGCGGCATCAGGTTCCTCCCACCGCACGCAAAACGGCGTGTTCCGAGGCCGTGTGTCGCGATGCCGGATCAAGCGGCGTCATCGTGGATGCGCCTTCCGTTCGAGCGCCGCCCGGTACGCGCCAAGATCTTGTATTTATTACCGATTTCCTCGTGTGAAGCGAAGAAATTACCGGGTGCGTCGGCGTTGTCGCCGGTCAGTGTCTACGATATCCTTTCATCCCAAAATTATGGGAGGCAGCAGGCCGCTGCCATACGAACGAAAAACATTCTGAGGCGGTCATGGCTGACCCTGCGGCATTCATTCGAACTCCGTTTTTCCTGCAAGACAAGCGCCTGCTCACGCTGTCTTTCCCTCACGACGACGCACCCTCGGTCACCGACTCGTACGGCCGGCATCGTCCGGCGCGGCTGGTCGCCGAGCGGCTCGTCGCGCACGAGGGGCTCGGGATCGACTTCACGTTCGAACTGACGCTGTTGTCCGGCGAGGCGGGCGTCACGCTGGTCGACATGCTGGGCAAACTGCTCGCGGTGTCGATGGTGCGCCCCGATGGCGGTCTGCGGCATTTCACCGGCTATTGCACGGAGTTTTCGCTCGTCCGCAACGACGACTCGATCGCGGAATATCGTGCGGTGCTGCGCCCGTGGAGCCACTTCCTGCGGACCCGCGTCAACAACCGCCTGTTCCTCGGGCAGTCGCTCCAGCAGCAGATCGGCACGCTGCTCGCCGATTACCAGGCACTCGCACCGTCCTGGGACTGGCGCGTGCGCGGCGACGATCCCGCGCGCACCATGAACGTCCAGGGCGGAGGGCTCGGCGAAAGCGACTGGAACTACATCGTTCGCCATCTGGAAGCCGTCGGCTTCCTGTACTGGTGGGAGCACGACGAGAAAGGCCTGAAGCTGGTCGTCGGTGACGACAGCACGGTGCAGTGCCCGGCCATCGACGGCCGCTCGCCGGAGATCCGCTTCCAGACGCACGACGGCCCGATGGCCGCGGACGCCATTTCGCAATGGTCCGCGGTACGGTCGCTGTCCGCGGGCAGTTACAGCGCGACGGCGTTCGACTTCAAGGCGCCGCATCCCGCCAATGCGCAGATTCCGACGCTGCACCCGCCGGGTATCGCGCCGCAGGTCGAGCACCACGAATACGTCGGGCACTATGGTTTCGTGAAAGACGCGCGCGCCGGCGATGCGCTGGCTCGCGTGCGCATGGAAGAGATCGAGGCGGCGGCATCGCGTTTCGACGCGGCCGGCAATCATCACGGCATCCTGCCCGGGCGCTGGTTCCAGCTGTCCGATCACTTCAGCGTGTCGTCGGGCAGCCCGGAGGATCACCGCTACCTGATTCTCGAAGCCCGGCACGAAGCGGCGAACAATTACCTGCAGGCCGACGGCAAGCCGGAGTATCGCAACCGCTTCGTCGCCGGCCTGCGGCATACGCCGTGGCGCCCGGGCCGCGGCTTCAACAGCGAACCCGTGCGTGTGCTGGCGCCGCAAACCGCGACCGTCGCGGGTGCGAAGGGCGCTGGCAGCGTCGACGTCGACGAGTACGGCCGGGTCTGCATCGTGTACCACTGGGATCGCGCGGCACAGACCAGCGCACGGATTCGTGTGGCCGCCGGCTGGGCCGGTGGCGAGAAGGGCATGATTGCCCATCCGCGCGTGGGCAGCGAGGTGCTGGTGATGTGCCTCGACGGCAATCCCGACCGGCCCGTCGTGTCGGGCACCACGTACAACGCGGAACGGATGCCGCCGTGGGCGCTTCCGGACCAGCAGGTGCTGACGGGGCTGCGCAGCCGCGAGTTGTCGGGCGACAGCGGCAATGCCGCGGGCGGACGTTCGAATCACGTGCTGCTCGACGACACGCCGCAACAGCTCCAGCTCAAGCTGCGCAGCGATACCGACGCGAGCGAACTGACGCTGGGGCACAACGTCCGCATCGACAAGACGCAGGGGCGCACCGATCAGCGCGCGCGTGGTTTCGAATTGCGGACCGACGCGCACGGCGCGGTGCGGGCCGCCAAGGGCCTGCTGGTGACCAGCGAGGCGCGTTACGACGCGCGGGCCCATGCGACCGACCTCGACGAGACCGCCGCGCGCCTCGAGAAGGCGCACGATCTGCATGAATCGCTGTCGGGTGCCGCGCATGACGTGAAGGCGCAGGAGGCCGGCGACCAGGATGCCGTCCATCAGGCGCTCAGGACGCAGAACGACGGCCTCAAGGGTAGCGGCGGGAATCCGCAGCAGGGCGAGTTTCCGGAATTCGCGCAGCCGTTCCTGGCACTCGCCAGCCCGGCCGGCATCCTGGCCACGACGACGGGGTCGACCCATGTCGCGAGTGACCAGCACGTTGCGCTGACGAGCGGCGCCCATACGAGCATCGCCGCGGGCAAGAGCATGCTGGTCAGTGCGCAGGAGGCGGTACGCGTCGCCGCATTCGAGAAGGGCATCCGGCTGGTGGCCGCCGCCGCGGACATCGACATCCAGGCGCTGAAGGACAGCATCAACGTGCTGGCCAAGCTGGATGTGAAGGTGGATGCGAACCGCATCACCATCACCGCCAAGGAAGAAGTCCTGATCAATGGCGGGACCAGCTATACGCGCTGGAACGGCAGCGGCATCGTCCATGGGACCAAGGGCGAATGGACGGCGCATGCCGCGTCGCATACGTTCATCGGGCCGGACAGCCTGCCGGTGCCCGCACAGGCGTTCCCGGGAACGGCATGCGCACCGTGCATGGTCAATGCGGCGTCGATGGCGTCGCCATTCGCGGCCAAGGCTTGAGACAGGGCACCGCATGACGAACGAGTTGAAGGCCGCGCAGGCGGTCGATGTGCTTCAGGCCGCATTGTCCTCACAGGACGGGCTGCGTGCTTACGTCCTGATCGACGGTGCGTTGCTGAATGCATTGCCGGATGAAGAAAAGGCGTCATGGCCTGCGTTTGTCGCGGCATCGCTGCTCGACAACGCCGACGACGATGCGAGAGTCGTCGGGCCGCTGCTGTTCGAATGGCAGCCTGACGATGACAGCGCCGATGCGGTGGGCGAGACCGGGCCGCGTGACATTCCGTGGCAGGCGGCGAGCGTGCTGGTTTCGCCATTGACGCTCGCGCAACTGGCTGCGCATCTCGCGCCGATGGTGGATGTTCAGCTCGAGCAGATGGAGAGCGCGATGCTGATGCGCTTCTTCGATCCGCGCGTGTTCCCGTTCTGGCTCGAGATTCTGCCCGCGGCGCATCGCGCGTATCTGGCGCAAGGTGTGCGGCACTGGATTCATCTGGATACCGGATTGCAGATCCGGACGGCGGAAATCGCCGTGCCGGCCAACGTCAAGCAGGCTGCCGAGTTTCCGCTGCAGTTGTCCCAGGCACAGGAGGACGACCTGCTGGCTGCCTGTTATCCGTACACGATGATCGAGCGGCTGCGCGCCGAGAAGCCCGCGCTGCTGGCGTCGTTGCCGGCCGCGCAGCACTACGGTTTCGTGCGCGATCAGCTTGCGCGGTGTCAGGCGCATGGCGCGGAAAGCGCGGCGTCGCTGCTGATTTACTGCGAACTGGCGCTACGGTACGGCCCGCGCTTCGACGAGCATCCGGCGATGGCCGCCGTGTTCGACGCGGTGGCGCAAGGGCAGGATTTTCCGCAGGCACTGGGGCTTGTGCCGGTGGAAAGCTGGCGGCAGATGCAGGAAGTGGCGGGTTAGCGGCACAGGCGTGGCGCGTTGCCTTTATCGGGCTGGTTGGATGGACGAATAGGCCCCTGAATGAAATCGATTGGGAAAGAAGGATGTTCAACATGAACCGCTGCTGGATCGCTTTGCTGTCCGTGATGGTGTTTTCCACGGCCGCATGCAGCAAGACCACGGGCGATGCCGAAAAGGAAAGCCTGGCGCCCGGCGACGCGAACAAGTGGAATGACCCGAACTACGACGTGATCACGGCGGGGTCCTTCAACTATACGGACTCCGATATCTACGGCGTCTACCTGCTGCCGCCGGACAAGAACAGCCTCGACGATGCGGCAAGCGCAGACGGGGCGAGTGCCACGCCGCGGAACGCGACACGCTGGACAGGCGGCGGCGGGCAGAGACCGAGCCTCGCATGGGATCTTCGCTGGACCACCCCCCGCAAGTTCAAGGTGTGGTGGGAGCGGGTGGTCGACAAGCGCGCATTGGACGCGTCGTCGCCGGATTACGACGAATACACGCATCGCGAAACCCGGCCCGGGATGGCGTGGTGTGAAGGCGAGATCACGATCACGCGTCCGCCCGTCAAGGGCAAGACCGGCGGTATCGTGTTGCACTTCTTCCCCGATGGCCATGTGGAAGGCGACATGAATTTCCAGGTCGATGGCCCGGATCCGAAGGTGGCGCTTGCAACGCGCGACGCGCAGCACAAGCTGACCGGCCGTGCCTGCCTGAAGGAAATTCCCAATCCGTTCTATGGGCGCAAGAAGCCGACCCAATGGAATTGACGTTGGCTGCATTGCCGGAACAGGAGCGAAACCGCCATGAGCAATCCCCCCATCATCAGACGCATCTCGGATCTCACTCCCGCCGAGGATGCGATCCGAAGCGCCCAGCGCGAGATTCTTGATCCGCTGCTGATCGAGCAATGCAAGGAGTGCCCGAAGCCCGTGTGGTTCACGGCCTTCTTCGACGGAACGGGCAACAACTTCGACCAGGATGGCCGCGGGTTGAAGGATGTCAGACTGACCAAGTACAGCAATATCGCGAAGCTCTGGCAGTTTGCGCATGCCAAGGACAACGCGTTTCCCCGGACTGTCGCACGGTATGTCGAAGGGGTCGGCACGCCGTGCAGCAAAGTGGGCGATAGCGGAAAAGGTCTCGATAACGCGCTCGGCATGGCTGCCGCGAGAAAAGGCGAGTTGCGCATCCGATGGATGCTCGACGAGCTCGACAAGCACGTGACCGGTCACATGCCGGCGGTGAGCCAGATCAACCTGGCCGTATTCGGCTTCTCGCGCGGCGCGACGGAAGCGCGTGCCTTCGTTCGCATGCTGACCGAGCAACTCGCCGAGAATATCGGCGGGCGGCTCTGGTGGAACAAGAAGAACATGAAGGGGCATCGCCCCGAAGTGGTGGTCTACTTCCTTGGCATTCTCGATACGGTGTCGTCGACCGGTTTCGGCGGCAGCCGCCTCGAGACTGCGGCACCCGTCATCGTCATGCCTTTGCTCGGACCGTTCGGACCGTACGCCGGCGGTTACCTGGCCTACATCAACAAGGGCGGTCACGCTGAGTGGGCGAACGATCTCCGCATTCCGGGCTATGTGCGGCAGTGCGTTCACTATGTGGCTTCGCAGGAGGTCCGGGAAAAATTCCCAAGCGACTCGGTGCGGGAAGACCAGAAGATTCCAGCGAACTGCCGCGAAGTGTACTACCCGGGCATGCACTCGGACGTAGGCGGTGGTTACGAGCGCAATTACCAGGAAGGTCGAACCAATGAGCTGGCCAACGTCGCGCTGAACAATCTCTATATCGAAGCCTGGAAAGCCGGTGTCCCGTTCCGTTCACCGCAGGAGGTGATGGCGGACGCCGGGCAGCTGTTCGAGATTTCGAAGGACCTTGAGGCGGCCTGGGATGTCTACATGGGCCAGGGAGGTGTCAAGAGCGCGGGAGTGGCGCCGAACAGCGACAGGCTCGAGGCGCAGATCATCTGGCACATGAACCGCTATTACCAGTGGCGGGCCAGCAGAAGCCGACGTCTGAAAGACGGACGCCTGAAACCGCCGGGTGGCGTGGACGATCATATGGCCATTACCGATCGCGAGTGGAATTACGATACGGATTGCCTGCGTCACGCGAACGGCGGATATCTGACTGTCTCTGTTTCGGAGCAGGAAAAAGCCATCGATGCGGCCGTCCGGGTCACCGGCAACTGGCTGGGGAGTATCGATCCGGCGGCGCGCGCGACCTTCGACAAGTTCTTCGATCACTACGTGCACGACTCGATTGCCGGCTTCAAGAAGCAGATGGAAGACGGATACGTCGGCCCTGCCGAAATGAGCCGCTGGACGGTCAACCGACAGTACTTCATGGGCAAGCGTGGCAACAGGTTCCTGTACTGGCGCTACGAAGGCGACAAGGCCGAGCGTGCCGCCACGCAAGTGGCCAAGGCCGATCCAGCCAAGCAGCAGGACCCGACGGCGGCCAACGAGCCTCAGCTCGCCAGCAACCAGCCCGCGACGACCGGCAGCGATGCGCTGCCCGATGCGACGTCGACCGCCTGACGCCGCACGCGACCGCGAGCGGACAACCTGACGTCGCGGCAGACCGGATCTGCCGCGACACTTCCTTCCTTACCGCAACTGCACGGCCGCGAGAAACAGCACCATGCTGCCGATCGCGCCGTCCAGCACGCGCCACGCCACGGCCTTGCGGAACCACGGCGCCAGCAGTCGCGCACCGTAGCCGAGCCCGAGGAACCACACGACGCTGACCGACATCGCGCCGATCGCGAACGCGAGCCGCGCGCCTTCCGGCTCGCGTGCGCCGGCCGTGCCGATCAGCAGGAACGTGTCGAGATACACGTGCGGGTTGAGCCACGTGAACGCGAGCGTCATCAGCACGATCGCGAGGCCGCTCTGCGGCGGCGGCGCGACCGCGTCGCCGCGTACGTCGAGGGTCTCGTGGCCCGGCTTGAACGCGCGGCGCAGCGCGTTGATGCCGAACCACGCGAGATACGCGAGGCCGACGTACAGCACCGCGTGAACGAAGGTCGGGTAGCGTTCGACGAGCACCGATGCGCCGCCGACGCCCGCGCCGATCAGGATCATGTCGGACAGCGCGCACAGCAGCACGATCTTGCCGACGTGCGAGCGCATGATGCCCTGCCGCAGCACGAAGGCGTTCTGCGCGCCGATGGTGACGATGAGCGAGCCGCAGAGTGCGGCGCCGTGGGAAAAAGCGAGCCAGTTCATGATGGGTGACAGCAGTGGAAGCAGTAGACGGATGAATCGGGTAGCGCTAGTCTGCGGTCAGCATGAAGATAAGAGAAGCTAAATCCCCTAATGCCGATTAAGGAAATCTAATGCTCGACTACGCGTTGCTCGATGCCCTCGCGGCCGTGATCCGGCACGGCTCGTTCGAGCGTGCGGCCAAGGAGCTGAATGTCACCGCGTCGGCCGTGTCGCAGCGCGTGAAACTGCTGGAGGAGCGGGTCGGCAGCGTGCTCGTCAAGCGCGGGCAGCCGTGCGTCGCGACGACGTCGGGTGCGCTGCTGTGCCGGCATACCGAGCGCGTGCAACTGCTCGAGGCCGAGCTGGGCGGCCGGATGCCGGCGCTGCCGGGCCAGATCGCGAGCGCGTGGCCGACGTTGCGCGTGGCCGTCAACGACGACAGCGTCGCGACGTGGTTCATCGACGCGGTCGGGCCGTTCTGCACGGAGCGCGAGACGTTGCTCGACCTCGTGATCGACGACCAGGACTACACGGCCTCGCGCATTCGCGACGGCAGCGTGCAGGGCGCCGTGACCGCGCAGGCCGAGCCGATCCAGGGATGCCGGTCGGAGCGGCTCGGGCGCATCCGCTATCGCGCGGTGTGCTCGCCGGCGTTTTACGAACGCTACTTCGACGCGGGCATCACGCGCGATGCGCTGCGCCGCGCGCCGTGCGTGATGTTCAATCCGAAGGACGGGCTGCAGGCGCGTTTCATCCGGCGCGTGACGCGTGCGGATCTCGATCCGCCGCAGCACTGGATACCGCACGTTGCGGGCTACCTGCGTGCGTGCGAAACGGGATTGGGCTGGGGAATGTGTCCGGACCGGATGGTCGATCGCCAGCTGGCGGCGGGCGAACTGGTCGACATGTCGCGCGGGCGAACCGTCGACATCGACCTGTACTGGCAGAGCTGGCGCCTGTCGATCGGCTGGCTCGACGATTTCAGCGCGGCGCTGAAGGCGCGCGCCGCGCTGTTTCTCGACTGATCGATGACGCGAGGCGGGCGGCGCGCAAGCGGTGCGCGCCGTGCGGCATCAGAGGTGATGCAGGCCGTCGAAATCGACGATCTGGACGTGGCGGCCCTGCATTTCGATCAGGCCGCGCTTCTGGAATTTCGACAGCGTGCGGCTGACCGTTTCGAGCGTCATGCCGAGGTAACTGCCGATATCTTCGCGCGTCATCCGCAGGTTGAATTCCGACGGCGAGTAACCGCGCTTCAGGTAGCGCGACGACACGTCGAGCAGGAACGCGGCGACGCGCTCTTCTGCATTCAGCGAACCGAGCAGCATCGTTTGCGACGTTTCGCGGACGATCTGTTCGCTCATCAGCTTGTGCATGCGCAACTGCATTGAACCGGCTTCCGAGCACAGTGTCTTGAGCGCGCTGTACGGAATCACGCAGACGGAGCTGTCTTCCAGCGCGACCGCGGTGCGCGGATGCGTGTCGTCGCAGATGCCGTCGAGGCCGAGCGCTTCGCCGGCGAGATGCAGGCCCGTGACCTGCTCGCGGCCATCGTGGCGCGTCGCGACGGTTTTCAGCGAACCCGAGCGTACTGCGTACAGGTTGTCGAACGCGTCGCCTTCGCGGAACAGCGCTTCGCCGCGCTTGACGGGGCGCGCCGCGCAGATGACCGACTCGAGGCGACTGAGCGCTTCGGGCGCCAGGCCCTGCGGCATGCACAGGTGCCGCATGGCGCACGTCGAGCAGTGCGCGGCCTGGCGAGGAGCCCAGCTACCGGTATGGGGCGTGGCGGCGGGACGTGTGGCGACGGGCGTCAGCATGATCGTTTACTCCGGCGTTGAATCGACGGAATCATTGTCCCACCGCAACTTGCCGCTGTCGGGTGACAAAACGTCGCGACCGCCCGCGCATGCCGGACGCCGCTTACGCGGCCGGTTCGTCGACGTTGGCGGCCGCCGGAATCAGCAGCACGGGCAGCGTCGCGTGGCGCACGCATTGCTCGGCGATGCTGCCGAGCACGAGACGACGGAACCCGCGGCGGCCGTGCGTGCCGAGCACGATGAGATCGGCACCGAACGCTTTCGCGCCGTCGAGGATCAGCGACGACACGTCGTTGAGCGACGTCGCTTCGCTCAGCTTCGTCTCGCCTTTCACGCCCGCTGCCTGCATCAGCGTCGCGAAATCCTTCGCGAGTGCGTTGCCCTGCGCGACGAGCTGATCGCGCAGCACGGACGGATCGTAGCCGGGCACGTTGTAGTAGATCGCGGCGTTCTCGACGACGTAGAACGGTTGCAGCTCGGCGCCGTGCGATTTCGCGAGCGCCAGCGCGGCATCGAACGCGTGGCGGGACGTGTCGCTGCCGTCGACGGCAACCAGAATACGCTTGTACATAGTGTCTCCGAGTGGCGGGTTGAAACGAAGTCGGCCGGATGGCCGATCGGGGTGGGCAATGCAGCCATGCTGCGAGGCAGAGTAAACCAACGGCCGGGACTTTGCAGTGAGGTGCCGGTCGTGGCGCGCGGCGGCGCCGCTTCCGTTCCTGCGGCGCACGGCGATGCACGTGGCGCATGCTGCGCCGCGCGACGTGTGTCGAACGACGTGGTCGTCGTCGTCCGCATCGTCGACGGGAAGGCATGCGAAAGCATCGGTGTCGCGAGCGGCACACGCACGCACGTCGCCGCGCACGCCGATCGCATCGATACGACACGGCGCGACACGACACGACGATTCCGCGGATGCATCGTCCGCATCGCCATTCAATCGCAACCGCGCCGATTCGACATGACCTCGATCAACGCATGTGCGTCGCGGCGCTTCACGGCATGCATGACACCGTCGCTGCCGTCGCGCGGGATCGTTCGCTCCTGCATCGCGCGGTGACCGGTGCACGGTCGGCGCACAGCAGTCGCGTGCGCCGATCCCCAGCCATCGGCTGTCGACCGGAACCGGTCCGCAAACGAACGATCGATTCAAACGCCGCGCCGGCTACCTCGGCACGGCCGTCAGTTCGAATACGCGCTCCGGCCGCCGCTGGTGGCCGGGCCAGTACGCGCTGCCGTACATCCGGTGGACGGGGCCGAACAGCGCGTCGCTCATGGGCTGCGGCGCGTCGAAGCCTTTCTCGATCACCGTGTAGCCGGCGCGCAGCGCGAACGCCGGATGATTGCCGCCGGGGCGGCTGTCGAAACCGGCGAAGCCGTCGCCGGCCTCAGGCATCGCGTTGACGAGCGACGCGTTGCTGCGCGTGATTTCGTCGGGCGAGATCGGCCCGCCGCCGGCAAGGCGCGCCGCCTCGCGGTTCTTGCCGTCGGTGTCGACCGTGCTGTCGTGCGTGTCGTCGTTGTCGAGCTCGATGCTGCGCGGACGCGAACGATCGGTTTGACCGGATGTTTCCATCTCGGCTCTCCTCGCGGCGATGCGTTCCGGATCGAAGCAAATCCCGTTCCGGGCATGACGGGAAAAGGCGCGCGGGCGATCGCCGCGGTCGCGCGACGCGCACTGATTTGTCATGATTTATTTCAGCTAGAAGACGCGTTTTCTACAGAGTATGATTCTTTTCCTGCGAAGCGGCGACAGGGGATTCGGTCGCGCCGCCTCTGCCCGCGCCGGGGGGCCGCAGCACCCTTAAAGACGGGTAGTGAACAACAAAGCAAGGGACTAGAGGTGGCGGATTCATGCAAGCGACTACTGCCTTCACGCACCGCGGTTATCTGTTGAACTGCGCGCCCGCGCGCGCCAGTGACGGTTCGTTCAAACCCTACGTCGTGATCTCCCGATCGAGCGACGGGGAACTGGTTGCGAACCGTTTTTTCCCGATCGAGCTCCAGTTCAACGACGAAGGCGCCGCTATCGCGCACGCGCGCGACTGGGCCGTGCGATGGATCGACGCGAGCAGCATCACGATCTGACGCCGTCGCGATCCGGTGCCATCGGCCGTCCGGCCGATCCCCGGCGTGCCGCTCCCGGACGGAAAACGCGGTAATCTTGTGGAACCCGTCACTTTATTAGCGGCCGTGCGACCGAGCGCGGCCGCCTGCATTGGCATATGTCGACATCACCCGCCCGTCAGTGGGGCCTCGAAGAAATCGTTACCGGCTTGCGCGAGTCGCGCGAGGAACTCCATCGCACGCGCCATCCGCGCGGCATCCGCGAACTGCCGTCGCGCGATGCGATCTGCAAGATTGTGACCGGCCTGCGCGCGTCGATGTTTCCGACGCACTACGGCGCACCGGATCTGACTGACGAAAGCGTCGACTTCTACGTCGGCCACACGCTTGAAAGCACGCTGCGCATTTTGTCCGAACAGATCCGCCGCGCGTTGCCGTTCCTGCCGGAGCATGCCGATACGCCGTTCGCCGAGCTCGACGAACGCGCGTTCGAAATCGCGCGCGAATTCGGCCGGCAGTTGCCGGCGGTCCGCGCGCTGCTCGTCAGCGATATCCAGGCCGCGTATGCGGGCGATCCGGCCGCGCAGCACATCACCGAGATCCTGCTGTGCTACCCCGGCGTGCTGGCGATGATGCATCACCGGCTCGCGCACGCGCTGCACCGGCTGGGTGTGCCGCTGCTTGCGCGATTCATCAATGAAATCGCCCACTCGGCTACCGGTATCGACATCCACCCGGGCGCGCAGATCGGCCCGAGCTTCTTCATCGACCACGGCACGGGCGTCGTGATCGGCGAGACGGCGATCATCGGCGAGCGCGTGCGCGTGTACCAGGCCGTCACGCTGGGTGCGAAGAGCTTCCCGGCCGATGGCGAAGGTGCGCTGGTCAAGGGCAATGCGCGGCACCCGATCGTCGAGGACGACGTGGTGATCTACGCGGGCGCGACGATTCTCGGCCGCGTGACGATCGGGCGCGGCTCGGTGATCGGCGGCAACGTGTGGCTCACGCACAGCGTGCCGCCCGGCACGAGCGTCGCGCAGGGCAAGGTTCGAGAGGGCGGCAGCGCCGAGAAGCCGTAACGCGGCGCGCGGCTACCGGCCGCCGTCGCGCGGGTCGGTCAGTGCTTGCCGTCTGGCGCGCGGTGCTTGTACAGCACGTCCTGGTCGACGCGGATCAGGTTCTGCCCAGCATCGACGACGAAATCCACGCCGTTGTACGCGTTGCCCGTCAGCATCAGGATCGCGCTCGCGACGTCGTCGGGGCCCGCGATGCGCGCGAGCGGCGTCGATGCGCGGCTCGCGTGTTCGAAGTCGGCCTGTGTCTGGTCGTCGCTCGGCAGCATCAGCCCGGGGAACACCGCGTTCACGCGCAGCACCGGCGCGGACGACAGCGCGAGCATCTGCGTGAGGTTGCCGAGCGCGGCCTTCGCGACCGTATAACTGAAATGGTCGCGGTGAAAGTTTTCCTTGATCTTCTGGTCGACCACATTCACGACGACACCCTGCGTGCCGGCCGCGCGGGCCCGTTCGTAGAACGCGCGCGTGAGCAGGATCGGCGCGCGGCAGTTGACGGCCCACGCCTGGTCGAACGCCGCGAGGTCGAAGCTCGGGAAATGGTCCTGCCAGAACACCGACGCGTTGTTGACGAGCACGTCGAGGCGCCCGAAGCGCGCATAGACCTGGTCGATCAGCGCGGTGATCTGTTCGGCATCCGACAGGTCGGCCTGCAGCGCAACCGAATCGAGCCCGCGTTCGGCGATCGCGCGGGCCGCGGCCTGCGCGGCATCGGCCGAACGGTCGTAGTGCACCGCGGTGCGATAGCCGTGCGCGGCGAAATACTCGGCGAACGCGCGCCCGGCCCGGCGCGCGGCGCCGGTCACGAGCACGACGGGCGCGTGCGCCGTTTGCTTCGTCTGCGCCATTACGTATTCGTCAGGTTGACTGAAGAAGGATTCGCGACGATCGACAGGAATTCGCGGCGCGTCGACGGATCGGTGCGGAACGTGCCGAGCATGCGCGACGTGACCATCTCGACGCCCGGCTTGTGTACGCCGCGCGTCGAGATGCACTGGTGCGCGGCTTCGAGGATCACGCCGACGCCCTTCGGCTGCAGCACGTCGAACAGCGTGTCGGCGATCTGCACGGTCATCTTTTCCTGGATCTGCAGGCGCTTCGCGAACGCGTCGACGAGGCGCGCGAGCTTCGAGATGCCGACCACGCGATGGTTCGGCAGATACGCGACGTGCGCGCGACCGATGATCGGCACCATGTGGTGCTCGCAGTAGCTCTCGAAGCGAATGTCCTTCAGCACGATCATTTCGTCGTAGCCGTCGACCTCGCTGAACGTGCGCGCGAGGATGTCGCGCGGCTCCAGCGCATAGCCGGCGAAGAACTGCTCATAGGCGCGCACGACGCGTGCGGGCGTGTCGATCAGGCCTTCGCGCGCGGGATCGTCGCCGGCCCAGCGCAACAGCACGCGGACTGCGTCTTCTGCTTCTTCACGGCTCGGTCGGGATGCGGCCGGCTCGGACCGTGCGGACTTCTTTTTAGCCATCTATCTGCTCCATCGAATGCCGCCGCCGGGGCGGCGCGGAATCCGGGCATTGTTTCATGCTTTCGCCGGTCGCGTGCGAGGCCTGGGGCACGTCCTTCGCGGGAACCGGCCCGGCACTTACTTCGGCCATTCGTCCTGCTCGTCGTTGAACAGCGACGCGACGACGCCGCGCAGCCACGCGGTGCGCGGATCGTTGTGGTACTTGCGATGCCAGTGCTGCTTCAGGTCGAAGCGCGGCAGCGCGAGCGGCGGCTCGACGGGCACGATGAACGCATGCTCGGCCGCATACGCATAGCCGATCGCATGCGGCACCGTCGCGATCAGGTCGGTGCGGCTCAGGATGAACGGCAGGCTCATGAAGTGCGGCGTCTCGAGCACCGCGCGGCGCTGCATGCGCTGCTTCGCGAGATATTTCTCGAGCACCTCCTGGCTGCGGCCTTCGGCGCGCACCACCGCGTGCCCGCACCCGAGGAACTGCTCGACCGTGAACGGCGGCGCCTGTTCGAACGGATGGCCGCGCCGCATCAGGCAGACGAACCGGTGCGTGAACAAGCGCTGCTGGAAGAAGTTGTTGCCGTCGAGATCGGGGAAGTAGCCGACCGCGAGATCGAGCGACCCGGCTTCGAGGCCGCGACCGACCTCGTCGTGCGCGAGCGACACCGAGCGCAGGTTCGCATGCGGCGCGAGCGTCGCGAACGCCTGCAGCAGCTTCGGCAGGAACACGATCTCGCCGACGTCCGACAGCGCGATCGAGAACGTGTGCGCGCTCGCGGCCGGATCGAAATCGTGCGGCGCGACGAGGCCGCGCTCGATCTGCGCGAGCGCATCGCGGGCGGCCGGCAGCAGCGCGAGCGCGCGCGGCGTCGGTTCCATCCCGCGCGACGTGCGCACGAACAGCGGATCGCCGAAATACTCGCGCAGGCGGCCGAGCGCCGTGCTCACGCGCGGCTGGCTGACGCCGAGCAGGTCGCCCGCGCGGCTCACGTTGCGCGTGTCGTCGAGCGCGACGAGGTAGGGAATGAGGTTCAGATCGAGCGCATCCATCGCCGGGCCAGTATCGTCAAAACGTATACAACATATCTCCTGAATCGCGTTGCCGCATAGTCGGGAAAGCGCTCAAATGTGTTCCATTACTCGAACCAATGTTCAGGAGACGAACAATGCGTACCCAGGTCGCCATCATCGGCGCCGGTCCGTCCGGCCTTTTGCTTTCCCATCTGCTGCGCCTGCAAGGCGTCGATTCCATCCTCGTCGAAGCGCGTTCGCGCGAATACTGCGAGAACCGCATCCGCGCCGGCGTGCTGGAGCAGGGCACGGTCGACACGCTGAACGAAGCAGGCCTCGGCGACCGGATGCGCCGCGAAGGGCTCGAACACCACGGCATCGAGCTGCTGTTCTCGGGCCAGCGCCATCGCATCGACCTGTCCGCGCTCACCGGCGGGCGCGCGATCACCGTCTACAGCCAGCACGAAGTGGTACGCGACCTGATCGCAGCCGGCGTCGAGCATGGCCACGCGATGCACTTCGAGGTGAGCGACGTCGCGTTGCACGACGTCGAAGGCGAGCACCCGTTCGTCACGTTCAAGCATGCCGACGGCCGCGAAGACCGCATCGACTGCGACTACATCGCCGGCTGCGACGGCTTCCACGGCATCGCGCGCCAGACGATTCCCGCCGAGCGGCTGAACACGTTCGAGCGCGTCTATCCGTTCGCGTGGCTCGGCATCCTCGCCGACGCGGCGCCGTCGCTCGACGAGCTCGTCTACGCGCACCACGACAACGGTTTCGCGCTGTTCTCGATGCGCTCGCCGACGGTCACGCGCCTGTACCTGCAATGCAAGCCGGACGAAGACCTCACCGAATGGTCCGACACGCGGATCTGGGACGAATTGCACACGCGCTTCTCGAACGACACGGGCTGGACGCCGACCGAGGGCCGGATCACGCAGAAGAGCGTGACGCCGATGCGCAGCTTCGTGTCCGAGACGATGCAGCACGGTCGCCTGTTCCTCGCCGGCGACGCCGCGCACATCGTGCCGCCGACCGGCGCGAAGGGGATGAACCTGGCGGTGGCCGACGTCCGCGCGCTGTCCCGCGCGCTCGGCGCCCGCTACCGCACGGGCGACGCGACGCTGCTCGACACGTATTCGGCGACCTGCCTCGAGCGCGTGTGGCGCGCCGAGCACTTCTCGTACTTCATGACGAACATGCTGCATTCGTCGCCGGAAGACTCGCCGTTCGTCAATCGCCTGAAGTTTGCCGAGTTGAAATACGTGACGCGCTCGCGGGCCGCCGCGCAGTCGCTCGCCGAAAACTACGTCGGCTTGCCGTTCGACGACGCAGCGGCCCCCGAGGGAACCCGCCTTGACAACGCGCTGTGCGCGACCCTATGATCGGCCCATCGTTCGCTAATCGAATCTAGGTTCGAATAGCGAACAAATACCGGAGTCGACATCGGCCCCGGCGCGGCACGCGGCACGCGCGTGTCCCCTCGACAGGCCGCGCATCGAGCCGCGGGTTCGTATCAGGAAGAGACATGGTCAACAAGATTTTCGAATCGCTTCAGTCGGCGGTGGCCGACATCCACGACGGCGCGACAATCATGATCGGCGGCTTCGGCACGGCAGGCATGCCGTCCGAGCTGATCGACGCGCTGATCGAACAGGGCGCGCGCGACCTGACGATCGTCAACAACAACGCGGGCAACGGCGAGACCGGCCTCGCGGCGCTGCTGAAGGCGAAGCAGGTGCGCAAGATCATCTGCTCGTTCCCGCGCCAGAGCGATTCGCAGGTATTCGACGGGCTGTACCGCGCCGGCGAGATCGAGCTGGAGCTCGTGCCGCAGGGCAACCTCGCGGAGCGCATCCGCGCGGCGGGCGCCGGCATCGGCGGTTTCTTCACGCCGACGGGATACGGCACCAAGCTCGCGGAAGGCAAGGAAACGCGCGTGATCGACGGCAAGCCGTACGTGTTCGAGACGCCGATCCACGCCGATTTCGCGCTCGTGAAGGCGTACAAGGGCGATCGCTGGGGCAATCTCGTGTATCGCAAGACCGCACGCAACTTCGGGCCGATCATGGCGAGCGCCGCGAAGGTCGCGATCGTGCAGGTGTCGGAAGTCGTGCCGCTCGGCGCGCTGAACCCGGAACACATCGTGACGCCGGGCATTTTCGTCCAGCGCATCGTCGAGGTGCCGCAGGCCGCGCACGCGGCCGAGCTGGCCGCCGAACACGCATCGCAAGCCGCCTGACCGAACTTTGTATGGGACCGGAGTAAGCGCTGAAGCGCCAACTCCGGTCGACAGGAGACCCGACATGAAACGACTGACCCGCGATGAAATGGCCAAGCGCGTCGCCCAGGACATCCCCGAAGGCGCGTACGTGAACCTCGGCATCGGCGTGCCGACGCTGGTGGCGAACCACCTCGATCGAGGCAAGGAAATCTTCCTGCACAGCGAGAACGGCCTGCTCGGCATGGGGCCGGCGCCCGCACCGGGCGAAGAAGACGACGAACTGATCAACGCCGGCAAGCAGCACGTGACGTTGCTCACCGGCGGCGCGTATTTCCACCACGCGGATTCGTTCGCGATGATGCGCGGCGGCCACCTCGACTACTGCGTGCTCGGCGCGTTCCAGGTGTCGGCCAACGGCGACCTCGCGAACTGGCATACGGGCGCGCCCGACGCGATCCCGGCGGTCGGCGGCGCGATGGACCTCGCGATCGGCGCGAAGCAGGTGTTCGTGATGATGGAGCACCTGACGAAGCAGGGTGAGAGCAAGATCGTCGCGCAGTGCTCGTATCCGGTCACCGGCGTGCAATGCGTGAGCCGCATCTATACGGATCTCGCGGTGCTCGACGTGACGGCCGACGGCCTTGCGGTGAGCGAGATCTTCACCGACCTGTCGTTCGACGAACTGCAGAAGCTGACCGGCGTGCCGCTGATCGACGCGACGCACAAGGCCGCTGCCTGAACCCCCGGCGTGCCGGCGCGTGCGCTCGCGCGCAGGCCGGCACGCTTGGGTGGACAATAGGCGCACGCCGTTTCCCCTATCTGATGCCATGCTCGAAGACAGCGCCCGCCTGACCTCCCTCATCTGCGGCACCGAGCCGCTCAACCGGATCTGGTCGCCTCGCGCGACGATCCAGCGGATGCTCGACGTCGAGGCCGCGCTTGCGCGTGCGCTCGCCGCGCAGCAGGTGATTCCCGCTGCCGCGGTCGCGCCGATCGAACGCGCGTGCGATGCCAGCCGGCTCGACGCCGACGCGCTCGCGCACGGTGCGGCGCTCGGCGGCAATCTCGCGATTCCGCTCGTCAAGCAACTCACCGCGCAGGTGAAGGCCGACGATCCCGAGGCCGCGAAGTTCGTGCACTGGGGCGCGACGAGCCAGGACATCATCGATACCGCCACCGTGCTGCAGTTGCGCGACACGCTCGACGTGCTCGAGCCGATGCTCGACGAAGCATGCGCGTCGCTCGCGGCGCTCGCGCGCACGCATCGCGCGACGCCGATGATCGGCCGCACGTGGCTGCAGCAGGCGCTGCCGATCACGCTCGGCCTGAAATTCGCGCAATGGCTCGATGCGCTGCTGCGCCATCGCGCGCGCTTCGCCGAATTGCGTGCGCGTGCGCTGGTGCTGCAGTTCGGCGGCGCGGCCGGCACGCTCGCGAGCCTGCGTGAGCACGCGGCCGGCGTCACGGCTGCGCTGGCGGCGGACCTGAAGCTCGCGGCACCGGCCGTGCCGTGGCATACGCAGCGCGACCGCATCGCGGAAGCCGCGTCCTGCTTCGGGATGCTGACGGGTACGCTCGGCAAGATCGCGCGCGATGTCTCGCTGCAGATGCAGACCGAAGTCGGCGAGCTCGGCGAACCGGCTGCTGCCGGCAAGGGTGGCTCGTCGACGATGCCGCACAAGCGCAACCCGGTCGGCTGCGCGGCCGTGCTGACTGCAGCCGTGCGCGCGCCGAGCCTCGTCGCGACGGTGTTCGCGGGAATGGTGCAGGAGCACGAGCGCGCACTCGGCGGCTGGCAGGCCGAATGGGATGCGCTGCCCGATCTCGCGCGCCTGACGGGCGGCGCGCTTGCGCAGATCGCGCAGATCGTCGCGGGCCTCGACGTGAACACCGAACGCCTGGCCGCGAACCTCGACCTGACGCGCGGGCTGATTCTCGGCGAAGCGGTGATGCTCGCGCTCGGCGACAAGATCGGCCGGCTCGACGCACATCACGTCGTCGAGCATGCGTCGAAGGAAGCCGTGCGCACGGGCGCGACGCTGTTCGATGTGCTCGCCGCCGATGCGACCGTATCGGCCCACCTGTCGCGCGACGCGCTCGCGCGGCTGCTCGATCCCGCTCATTACGTCGGCGAGGCGCAGGCCTACGTCGACGCCGTGCTCGCGCTGCACGCGGGCGCGCAATCACCAGGAGAACATTGATGCCTTTCGCCACTGTCAACGGCGTGAAACTGCATTACCGGATCGACCGTGCCGCGCGCGACGACGCGCCGTGGCTCGTCTTCTCGAACTCGCTCGGCGCCGACCTGCAGATGTGGGCACCGCAGATTCGTCCGCTCACGCAGCACTTCAACATCCTGCGCTACGACACGCGCGGCCACGGCCATTCGGAAGCGCCGGCCGGCTCATACACGGTCGACCAGCTCGCCGGCGACGTGATCGGCCTGCTCGACCACGTTGGCATCGAACGCGCGCATTTCTGCGGGATTTCGATGGGCGGGCTGACGGGCGCGGCGCTCGCCGCACGCTTCCCGTCGCGCATCGTTCGCGCGGTGCTGTCGAACACCGCCGCGAAGATCGGCTCGCCGGAAGTGTGGGCGCCGCGCGCGCAGAAGGCGCGTGCCGAAGGGATGGCCGCGCTCGCCGACGCCGTGCTGCCGCGCTGGTTCACCGACGCGTTCGTCGAGCGCGAGCCGCGCCTGTTCGATGCGATCCGCGACACCTTCGTGCATACCGACAAGGACGGCTACGCGGCGAACTGCGATGCGCTGAACGCAGCCGACCTGCGCGAAGAAGTGAAAGGCATCGCGCTGCCGGTGCTCGTCGTGACCGGCGCGAAGGACATGTCGACGCCGCCCGACCAGGGCCGCGCGCTGGCCGCCGCGATTCCGGGTGCGCAGCACGTCGAATTCGACGCCGCGCATATTTCGAACATCGAGTGCACCGACGGCTTCAACCGCGCGCTGCTCGATTTCCTGACCGCGTGAGGCACCGGCGATGGACGACCAGGAACGTTATGAAGCAGGGATGAAGGTGCGTCGCGCGGTGCTCGGCGATGCGCACGTCGACCGTTCGCTCGAGAACCGCACCGAGGTGACCGACGAATTCCAGAACCTGATCACGCGCTATGCGTGGGGCGAGATCTGGACGCGCGACGGCCTGCCGCGCCATACGCGCAGCCTGCTGACCATCGCGATGATGGTGGCGCTGAACCGCGGCGAGGAACTGGCGCTGCACCTGCGCGCTGCGCGCAACAACGGCGTGACGCGCGACGAGATCAAGGAAGTGCTGCTGCAGACCGCGATCTATTGCGGCGTGCCGGCCGCGAATTCCGCGTTCCATCTCGCGGACAAGATCTTCAAGGAGCAGGACGCGGCCGGTTAAGTGCCGGCTGTAGTTCGATGTTGAGTCGAGGCCCACTGATGGTGGCGGGCCTCGACGATGAATGAACGCGCCGGCAGAGCATCGGCGCGCGGCGCACCGGATGACCGGTGCGCGAACAAAGGCAAGACGCGGTTCCGAGGTCGCGTCGCTGATAAACAAATGAGCTTTGCATGGGGCCGGAGCAAGCGCTGAAGCGCCAGTTCCGGTCGATCGCGAAGCATGGGATCCGGGTAAGCGCCAAAGCGCCAACCTGGATCGACACAGGAGACTAGCGATGAATCGCACACCCGTGGTCGATGTCCAGACCTTCATCAACGAGCAGCCGTTCGGCGGTTTTCAATGGCTCGTATTCCTCATGTGTTTCGTGATCGTGCTGCTCGACGGCTTCGATACGGCTGCGATCGGTTTCATCGCGCCGTCGCTGCTCGGCGAATGGAACCTCACCAAACCGGATCTCGCGCCGGTGCTGAGCGCCGCGCTGTTCGGCCTCGCGTGCGGCGCGCTCGTGTCGGGCCCGCTGTCCGACAAGCTCGGGCGCCGCTCGCTGCTGATCGGCTCGGTATTCCTGTTCGGCGTCGCATGCCTGATGTCCGCATTCTCGACGACCATCGGGCACCTGACGATCCTGCGTTTCATCACCGGCGTCGGGCTCGGTGCGGCGATGCCGAACGCGGTCACGATGATGGGCGAGTTCTGCCCGGATAAACGCCGCGCGACCGTGATCAACCTGATGTTCTGCGGCTTCCCGCTCGGCGCCGCGTTCGGCGGTTTCCTCGCCGCCTGGATGATTCCGCATTTCGGCTGGCGCAGCGTGCTGATCCTCGGCGGCGTGACGCCGCTGCTGCTCGGCGTGCTGTTGCTGCTGAAGATGCCGGAATCGGTGCGCTTCATGGTCGCCAACAACCACGCCGTCGACAAGATCCGCGCGACGCTTGCGCGCATCTCGCGCGATGCGCTGAATGCCGGCTCGTTCGCGATGACCGAAGCCGCGCCGCAGACCGGCAGCAAGGGTCTCGGCGTCGTGCTGTCGCGCTCGTACATCGTCGGTTCGGTGATGCTGTGGCTCGCGTACTTCATGGGGCTCGTGATCTTCTACGCGTCGATCAACTGGATGCCGATCCTGCTGAAGGATGCCGGCCTGACGCCGAAGAGCGCGACGCTGATCTCCGCGCTGTTCCCGCTCGGCGGCGTGGGGGCGGTGCTGTGCGGCGTGCTGATGGATCGCTTCAACGCGAACCGCGTGATCGCGGTGTGCTACGCGCTGACCGCGGTGAGCGTCTATGCAATCGGGCAGGCGGCCGGCAACGTCGGGCTGCTCGTGCTGGTCGTGTTCGTGGCCGGCGTGCTGATGAACACCGCGCAATCGTCGATGCCGGCGCTCGCAGCCGCGTTCTATCCGACCGAGGGGCGCGGCACGGGTGTCGCGTGGATGCTCGGCGTCGGCCGCTTCGGCGGGATTGCGGGATCGTTCCTCGTCGCCGAACTGACGCGCCGGCATTTCTCGTTCGCGGGCGTGTTCGCGACGATCGCCGTCGCGGGCTTGCTCGCGTGCGTCGCGCTGCTGATCAAGCAGATGGCGCGGCCGCATGGCGTGACGCAGCCGGCAGGCAAGATCGAATCGCTCGGGCATTGAGCGAAGCGCGGGCCGGTGCGATGCGCCGGCCCGCCGAGTCGGCGGCCGGCGGGCCGCCGGCTATTCCTCCGCGTCGTGTGCCTTCACGAAGTTGCGCAGATACGCGCGCAGCGCGGCCTCCCGGCTGCGATGATCGGCGAGGTTCGCGGCGCCCATGTCTTCCTCTTCGCCGAACATCGTCGGCGGCGCGCAGTAGATACCGATCTCGATGTCTTCGCGCAGCACGCGAATCTCGTGTGTGAGCGGGTGATACTCGGCGATCCAGTGCATCCCCTCGATGTGTTCACCCGCCCTCAGCAGTGGCTTCATCGGTACTCTCCCGGCAATAGCGGCGCAACCGGCCAAGCGGTTGCGCGCGCCCGTACCAAAAGGGTACGCCTGCACCGGACGAATCTCAACGGGCGTGCGGTGAGTGCTCACTACGCCAGCAGGTGTGCGACGAGCGGATACAACGACAGGATCAGCAGCACGGCCATCGTCACGTTGAAGATGCGCAGCGCGCGGGGATTCGACAGGAAGCGGCGCAGGCCGAGCCCGAATGCGGCCCACAGGCAGATGCACGGGAAACCGATCAGGATGAACACGACGGCCATCCATGCGGCGTTCAGCCCGTAGTCGGCGGACAGGCGGACCGTCGTCGCGGCCGTCAGCACCATCATCCAGGCTTTCGGGTTGACCCACTGGAACGCGGCGGCTTCGACGAACGTCATCGGCCGCGGCTTGGCACCGTGTGCCTTCACTTCGCCCGACGTACCGATGCGCCACGCGAGATACAGCAGGTACGCGACGCTCGCGGCTTCGAGGATCGTGTACATCAGCGGCACGCGCTTGAACGCTTCGCCGAGGCCGAAGCCGACGCAGAGCATCAGGATCGCGACGCCGATGCTGATGCCGAACAGGTGCGGCATCGTGCGGCGGAACCCGAAATTGACGCCGGATGCGAGCAGCATCGTGTTGTTCGGGCCGGGCGTGATCGACGTGACGAGCGCGAACAGCATGCCGGCGGGCAGCGCGCTCAGGGTGAGGAATTCCATCGCGGATTCTCCATTCGGTTCTGGACTGGGATGGAGGTCAGTTTAGCGACGGTTCTCTGTACAGTACCGGTACAGTTGGTTTGACGAATACCGGTACGGGAGGTTGGGAGCGGGTTTGTTGAGGGCTCTCTGAATGTTGTCTCTCAGAAAAGATGTCCGCAGTCTCAATAAGTTGTCTTTGAATAATTGGCTACCTTTCATGCGTTGGGCATGTAATCCGTATGGATAGGCAGAAAATGATCGGAGAATATTTGGCAGTGACGGCCTACGACGCAATGTTTAGTCGATGGTGTCAGATCGATGTCGCCGCATTGACGACGCTCAATCGCCGTTTCACGTCTGGGGCGTGTCTCCTCAAAGCCAATGGGGAGGTCGATGCTTAGTTCAAGGCGCAAGCCATCTGCCGAAGCTACTCGGCTCGTTCGGCTAACCCTCCCCGTGCAGGTCGATGTGGCACTTGAGCGCATCGCCAAGATTGGCTTCTACGGCCGCTCCGAGTCGAAGGTTGTCGTGATCTTGCTTTAGCGAGAACTTGATCGAATCGCCGGGGATGGCTTTGTCGATCGTCTTGATGACCTGACGAAGTAGACCTAGAGGCTCTGTGCAGCCTTTCTGCGGCACACGCTTCCAATTGTCATACCAATCGTGGCGATGTGAGCCATGGCTATTTGTGTTGCTTTGCAACCCGGCCCACACTTGTCTTGGGAGTGTAACTTTCGCGCAACGGATGCTTATCGGCCGGCCGGCACCGTTCATCCGTCACCGCAAATCTGCGCGTCGTTTGAACACCTATGGATTAATTTTCGTCGATTTCCTTGCGTATGCCGTTCAGAAGTTTGACGAATGAATCGACCCTATTCGAGAAACATACGAGCCGACACTTGTACAAAAAGGGAAATTATTTTCTTCTCCTTTTCAGCGTTTCCATAACGCGTGCCTCTATTTTTTGACTAACACGAGGGTTCTTCTGCCTTTGCTGTCGTCTGGAAGAAGAAAAAATTTACTTGTCCGCCGGCTGGGTCACCACATACATTGAGAGATAGGACATGTGTAGGTGCAAGGCGATGACTCCATTCTCAAACGCATTGGTGCACTACCGAAAGCGAGCCGGCCTCAGTCAGACGAATGTGGCCAGGCAGCTTGGGGTCGCGATTCAATATGTCTGGAAGTTGGAACGCGCGGTTAAGCCGCCACCATCGACCGAACAAATCGAGCGGATTGCTGCGGTACTCGGCATGAGCAACGCCGATGTCGCTTCATTGCTTGAAGCCGCTCTGGACTCGCAAAGGAAATTGCGGTTACCTGACGACCTGCACTCAGATACGTTGCGCCTGATCAATCGCCTGGTGCGAGCGTCGACGCGTCTAAGCGGTGACGAAGTCACCTTGCTTGATGAGCTGGTGGCGAGGCTGGATCGGTAACGTCATCCTGAAAATGCCTTTCCCCATCAACCTATTGAATTAGGAGTACTGCCTATTCGACAGAAAGAAAAAACCAACCCTTTACGACGGATTGGTTCTTTCGACCCGACTGAGCGGGAGCACAACTGAAACCTAAGCGACTTCAGTATAGCTCCCCCCTCATCGGCGTCAAGGCCCAACTCGTCTCCTCGTTGCGTGGAAATGACATCCGCGCGGCCAGCGCTCGTCCATTCGGACTGGCGCCCCCCACATCCACGCGCCCGAAAGGGCGCAGGAGACATCATCATGCCTTCGTACGATACCCGCAGTGGCGGAAATTTTCGAGGTTTCACGCCCTCTGTCAAAAACGCTTGCTCGATGCCTTGGTATTCCCTGGCGGAAGAGGCGACGACCCTCTTGCTCGAGTTCAGCCCTGAGGTACTGCGCTTTCGTAGCGCTCAAGATAGAACATTTGTTCTCCGTGAGGCCGGCCAGCTTTTTCGGTACACGCCGGATTATGAGATTGTGCGGCGCGACAGTTCGACTGTCTTCGTCGAAGCCAAGCCTGCAAAGGATCTGCAGAAGCCTTCAGTGCAGGCCCGCATGGCGCGTGCGAGAGCCGTCCTTGCGGAGCATGGACACGCCCTCTTCATTTGGGATGAACGTACCTACATCTCCGGCACCCGTCACGAGACTCTGCGGCTCTTGCGGCCGTGGCTGGGGCGAATTTCGTCCGAACGGATCCGGGAAGCACAGTGGCTCGTTGAAAAGAAGTATCCGAAAACTTTCCGAAACCTCGTGCATCTGGCCCGTTCGCGCGACGTTGCGTTGACCTGGATCGCCAATGGCGCCGCGGGTATCGATCTCGATGTGCCGCTGACCTCCGACGCAGCCATTTACGTCGCTCCTTCGGAGGTGCGTCATGCAAAAATTTTTGCTTAAGCGTGGCGTCGAGTTCCGTGAGGGCGAGTATGTCTGGCGCGTTCAGACTGCGCTGCCCGATGGTCGAATCGAGCTCAGCTCCGACTACAGCTCGCCAATACGCCTGCACGAAACTGAAATATGGGCACGCCACGGTAATGGGACATGGTCCGTCAGTATCGAATCGCTACGTGAGACGGCTGCATCACCGATTGTTGTTGCTCGACGTGATGTCACCACCTTCAAAGAAGAAGATCTTGTCGTGATGCGTGCGCGACTCGTCTACCTAAGAGCCGTCGAGGAGGCGAAGTGCTCGCGCGTGCGCGAAGTCGAGACCGTCATCAACCGGGTGGCGTGTGAGGTTGGTGCAACGATACCACCAACCTATCGATCCTTCTGTCGGTGGAGAAAACGCTACCAACCGTCACGTGATGCCATGGACGTGGTGCCGCGCCATGAAAACAAGGGGCGACGCGAAATCCTCGATGGTCCACTGCTCACGCTGGTGGAAGATGTCATCGAAACGCACTATCTCAATGGCCAGAAACTCAACGTGACGAGATTGTACGATCAAGTAGAGGATGCCATTGACGCCCATAACGAACGTGACCTGGAAAATCCGTTACCCACAATTAGTAGAGCGACGCTTTATCGTCATGTCGGGAAACTGAACAGCTATCTCGTCACCGCGGCCCGGGAGGGCCGCACCGAAGCACTGAAGCAGTATCGACCGGTGTTCCGTCGGCTCAAGACAAAACGACTCAACGAGCGGTGGGAGATTGACCACACACCGGTGAACTTGCTGTGCGTTTGCGAGCGCACCCGTATGGTCATCGTCCGTCCCGTACTGACGCTCATCATTGACGCGCACACACGCATGGTGATGGGGTTTCATATCGGGGCGCGCTCACCTGGCCAGGAGGAGGTCGGATGGGCAATGCAAATGGCCATGCTCAGCAAGCGCGATCTACTGAACCGATTAGGCCTGGGGCATCTTGAATGGTTGGCGCGAGGTGTAGCCGAGATGATCTTCGGTGACAACGCGTGGGAATTCCACGGCGGCGCCACACGAGCTGGCTGCGACGAGCTGGGGATTTCACTCGTGTACTGCCCGAGCCGTGCACCATGGTTCAAAGGCCGTGTGGAGCGGTTCATGCGCACGATAGCGGAACAACTCTTCCATTTGATTCCGGGGACGACTTGGTCGAATACCAAGGATCGTGGAGAGTACCCGTCCGAGAAGCTTGCGTGTGTGACCCTCGAACAGCTAACGGTGTTTGTCGTGCGCTGGATTGTGGAGTGTTACCAGCACGCGCCACATCGTGGCTTGAAGGGCAAGACACCGTTTCAGGCATGGCAGGAAAGTGCACGGCTGACCCCTATCTACATGCCAGCCGATCCCGATCAGCTTTCCGTCGCGTTCTCGGACACCATTATGCGTCCGATCACGAACAGTGGCGTGACGTTTGATCACCTGTCGTACAACTCCAGTGCGTTGCAACTGCTTCGTCACAGCATCTCGGACGACGAAAAAGTCAAGGTTCGGTATTTCAACGAGCAGACCAGCTTTGTCTACGTCTACGACCCAAGGCAGAAGGAATACCTTCGCGTTGATTGCACCGACCCAGATTACACGAAGGATTTGACCAGATGGATGCACAACGAAGTCACCGGCACCATGCGAGACAGCAGCATCGATATCAACTCTGTCTCGCTTCGAAAAGCGCGTATCCGTCTCGCAGACGACATTGCCAAGGCAGAGCTTGATCAGAAACTCAAGAAGCGCAAATGGGTTGCGCAGATCAAGGGGAAGTCGAGCAAGGATATTTTGTTGGGAGCCGCTGGCGGGAACGCCGTGGACGATTCCGCCCAGTCCGATCAAGTGGACTCCATGGTCGTTAGATTCGATAGTGTTCCTGAATTTTCTGTTACGAAGCGCAATGAACGGTAAGGAGCTGATCATGAAGCGATTTAATGTCCGTAAAAGCATTGTCGAACATCCCGATTTCGTTACTGCGCTCAAGAGTATCGAGGAGATCCATCAATGGCTGCGGGAATCCGGTGAAGCAGGGTGTCTGGCGACGATCGGGGCGTCCGGAGCCGGAAAATCGACCGTGCTCGAATGCTATCGTGCCCAATTCCCGGTGCGAGAGGAGGTGTTGCGCCGACACGTGCCGGTCCTCTATGTCATCGTGCCTGCAGTACCGACTGTCAGATCGCTGGCTGAAGCTATGTTGATTGCCTTGGGTGAAATCGCGCAAGCTGGGCAATCGAGTGCGCGCCTGACAGAGCAGATTGTCAAACTGGTACACGGCTGTGGCGTGGAGATCATCATGCTCGACGAGTTTCAGCACTTCGTCGAGGGCGATCGCCGTTCGCTGAGACAGGTTGCGAACTGGTTGAAGGTGCTGCTGGACCGGCTCCCAGCTGCTGTTGTGCTCGCGGGGCTGCCGTCGCTGTTGGGTGTGCTGCGAGTCAATGGGCAATTGCGGCGCCGATTTTCTCGCGTGACGGAGATGCGCCCGTTCAATGTGAACACCAACGAAGGCGCCAAAACGTTCATTGGCGTGATGCAGGCGCTCGCCAAAGATATGCCATTGCCGATGACGGATATTGTCGACAAGCGTGTCGTGATGAAGTTGTACTACGCAACTGCAGGACTGGTGGACTACATGTGCAAGCTGTTGAACGGTGCTTACCAGGTTGCCGAGAGACGCGGTGGGAAAAGTGTCACGCTGAACGATTTTGCCGCGGCGTTTCGCGTTCATATCTGGAAGGATGCACCGCCTTCTCGCGATCCCTTCGATTCGAAGTTTAATGGCGTTCCGCTTGACCAACCAGGTGAACCGTTTGCGGAGGACGTGCAATGACGACCCCTCTTCTTCTTGGCGTTGCTCCGCATCGCGGAGAGTCGCTCTCGTCGTTGCTGCATCGTGTTGCCGAGGTCAACGGGTTGAGTGGACCAGGGATGGTCCTGCGCCGCGCCGGCGTGGCTGCTGCTCGGCCGCGCTTTGCCTCGGAGGTCGATGCGCTTGCCCGCGTTTGCCGGCTCTCCCCGAAATTGGTCCGGGCGATGACACCGTTGACCGTGGGTGCGATTGACCGTAGCGGGACGAAGCACGCGAAGATCAGCTTGTATGGCCACTGGGTCGAACCCGACGCAATCCTTGTCGGCGCCCACGAGCGCATATGTTCGCTGTGTATCGCTGAGCATCAACACGTGCTGGGTGTGAATGCTTACGTATTCGCGACGTGCTGTGCTGTCCACGGCGTCCAGTTGTTCGATCGCTGTCCGGGCTGTCGACGCGAAGTGTCGTCCATGCGGCCGGGCGTGGCGCGTTGTCAGTGCGGGACGGATCTCGGGTCGGCTGCATGTCAACCCGCGAAGACGGACGATCTGATGATCACTCGGCTCATCGATCGACGCTGGCGTATGAGCTTTGAGCATGATGTGCCGGACTGTCCGCCAGGCGTTCCACCGGATTTCGCCGCGCTTGACCTTGGGGAGTTGCTGCGTGTGCTTTCGTTCCTGTATCGCGTCAGTGGCGCAACAAGCGGATCGACAGACAAGGGGCTGCGCTCGAAGGCCATTTCCGAACTGACGCCGCGCATGCAGAAAATCGGACGGATCATGTCGGACTGGCCTCGGGGATTCAAGGAACTGGTCAACGCGGAACGGCAATACCGACCTCGGTCGGGGTCGATCCTGAGCTCGGCCCGAAGCGTTGAGCACGTCTCTATGCGTTTGTTCACGGAGTTGCCGGAGCCGCCATTCGCATTCCTTCATCGCGCATTGGTCGACGCAATCGGCGGTCCAGTGGTGCAGGCCGTGTGACGCGGTGTTGTCGATGACCCGTGGCGATCCGATTCAAATCGGATCGCCACGGGTTCCGACGTGGGACTTCGAATCTGGGCGAGGTGGACATCATGAAAACGTGTCGTTGCGGCACATGGCGATCCGAATGTATGGTCGAGCGCGTGCCTGAAGCGGTCTGGAACAGGCTCGTCAATCTTGTGCAGAAAATGGTCGACGAGTCAGGCGAGTCGGAGGGATTTGATGCGGAAAGGTGGTTGTGCACGTGGCTACACGAAGAGGTGCCGTCACTCGGGTGGAAGAAGCCAGTTACGTATCTCGATACCGCCGACGGAGAGGAACTGGTGGCCCGGACGCTGCTGAGCATGCAGACAGGCGCCTACCGCTAGGAACGAGCACCGCATCGATCTGGAGTTCGATATGGAAAATCGAAGTCGGATGTCGTGCTCCGCAAGGCCAGCGAATGCGATGTTACGGCTGCCGCTTGCGCTTCGCGTCGAACCCTATCCCGACGAGTCGTTGTCGTCGGTGCTCATGCGTCTGGTGGACGCCAACGGTCTGAGAAGTGTTGGGGCGTTGCTGCGCGACGCCGGTTGCGTTGCGTTCGGTCCGTTGGTTTCCGCCGAGATTGCAGAGCTGTCGCGTGTTTGCCGGATCGGGCAATCGACCATGAGATCGATGTGCCCGGTCGAAGTCGGTGGGCGAGCACGAGGGGCCGCCTTCAGTTACGCGGTAGGGCGTCACGTGATTGAGGCCCGGCACTTGCTTGTTCGAGCGCGCGAGCGAATCTGTCCGATGTGCCTGCTCGACGGCGGAATAATGCTTGCCGCCCATCGTCTTACCTGGATGACGGCATGTCCCGTGCATGCTGTTCAACTGCTTGACGTTTGTCCACAGTGCGAGAAGCCGATCATGGTGACGCGGCCGAGCATGGTGCGGTGTCGATGTGGTTTGGTTTTCTCGCACATTTCTCCTGTGGCGAGCCTCCCCGAGGAGATTGAGAGTGCACGCTGTCTGTACCAGTGCTGGCGTATGTCGGCGGCTACAGAATCCGGATTATCCGAAGGTCTAGCCGCGGTAGAGGAGCGAATAGACTGCCAACACGCCGTTGAAATGAGGCCGGGCAGTGGCAGGGTCGACCGGCGACGCGTTCCATTGCGTCAGATACGGTATGCGTTGGGTTTTATCTGACTCCGCAAGGAGCGTCATGGCATTGGGTGCGCATGTCGATAATTTCCAGTCGATGCAGCCACTGTTTCGTGCCAAGCAAGTGAAGCTGCCACTCGTGATCTGATGGCAGGAACAACGGCTTCACTTCGTTCCGGTTGCGCAGGGCCAGGACGTTGCAAGGAGGACGAGCATTCGGGAGATCCACCCCATAATAAGTTTCGAAATAGCCGACCAAGCAGTTCCTGATGCCGTTGGCTATTGATGACGCCACGTTGCTGTATCGAAACTAAGGCTGATCCTATTGTGATATATGGCCGACCATATCGGTCGACCGCAAGGTTCGGCAAGTAGTCAGTCGCGGCTATCTGGTTGTTGACGTAAGATTGGCGATGACTAGTCGTACTACGACGTCATCGAACGAGACAAATGAAGCTGATGTACTGAGGAGCCAGTGTTCAAGACAGTTTGATATCGGGGAGAAATCGCATGCGCCTGTGTCGCTTCGAGGTCAGAAATTTTAAGTGCGTCGAGTATGCCAGCTTGGAGTGGGAGGACTTGCTGGTGCTAATCGGTGAAAACAACGCCGGCAAGTCAACCATCCTGTCGGCCATTGCTGCTTTCCTGAGCGGCAGCGCTATTAAAGACCCATCGTTGTTCCGGCGACATCTGACCGATGTGGCGAACGCGATCGAGCTCATTGGACATTTCGACGGTCTCAGCGACGAAGAGACAACTCAGGTAGCAGTTCGTGGTCGCATGAACGGCGACCGCTGGGTCTTGAAGAAGCGCTACTGGTTCGAGCCGGGCGAGGACGGCGAATCGGGTGGGTGGAAAGAGGCGCTGTATTCGTTCTCCGGCGCTGAGCGATTTGAAGGCTGGCCAGAGGCTGACGCGACTTGGAATGCATTTCCAGAGGAATATCAGCCGCTCATTGCGGCGCTGCCAAATCGCGGAGTTCGCCCTACGAACGCTGCGAGAGAGACCCTGCGCGAGGCGGTGCGACGGCAACGGCCTGACCTCGTGGCTTTCGGGGCGCCCAATTGGGTGCCTAACCCAGGTGGCGGCGGAAATTGGAAAAGCAACGCCAACTCCATCCTGCCACGCCCCATATTGGTACGGGCGGTGCAAGAAGCTAGCGACGAGACCAACGCGAAGGATGCGTCGACCTACGGCAAGTTGGTGAATCTCATTGTCGAGCGAAGCTTGGCACAGCGCCCGGAAATGGTTCGGTTGCAAGAGGCGTTGGACGAGGTGTTGGCCTTGTTCCGCCCTGACGAGGCCAATCCTCAACGCCAAGCCCAGGAGGTTCGGGACCTACAGGACCGGATCAACCGGAGCCTTAACGAAGTAGTAGGAGGCCAGGCGCTGATTCGTACGGAAGCGCCGGAGATTCGATCGATGGTGCTGCCATCAACGTCTCTGGCCATCCGTGACGTGGAAGCAGGCATCGATACTGACGTTGGACACCAAGGACACGGCCTTCAGAGGACATTGGTCATTACCTTGCTGCAATCACTGGCCGATGCGCAGGCGCAGGTTGTACCTGGTGCGGCCCTCGCACCGGTAAGAGCCAACATCCTGCTGATCGAAGAGCCGGAGCTATATCTTCATCCGCAAATGGAGCGGTTGATGCGTGACGTTCTGTATCGTTTGGCTGAACAAGCTTCTACCCAAGTGGCATGCTGCACTCATTCACCAGTGTTCCTTGATATCGCCACCAAGTATCGAGCTATCGTTAGGATGTTCAAGACGCCACAAGGTGACGCGGCTGCGCATCAGGTGACCCAAGATCTCTTTCCCGGGCAACCTCTCCAAGCCGACAGGCAGCGACTGAATACTGTGGCACGCTTCGATCCTACCGTGAATGAGCTTTTCTTCGCCAAACGGGTCGTGCTTATGGAGGAATTTAGCGCTATTGCAGCTTTCGAGCGAGGCGCAGAGCTAATGGGACTGTTCGAACGACATCTACGACTTCGGCGCGAGGTGTCGCTTGTGGACTGCAACGGCAAATCGAACGTCCCAGCGTTTCAGCGCGTGCTGAACGCATTCAACATCCCCTATCGCGTACTGCACGACGAGGATCCTGGCAATCCGGCCGAGCAGGCAAACAACCAGAATATTCTCGCCCTGTTAGTCGCTGGTGCCAATCAACGGCATTTGGTTGCGCCAGATCTGGAGGGCCTCTTGGGATATCAAGCGCCTCGCAAAAACAAGCCTTTTCTAGCCGTCAGAACCGTGGAAGATCTCCACGCCCAAGGCCAGCTACCAGCTGCGTTTCGGGAGGCCGTTTGCATGGCCTATTTTGGTCAAACTGCCGAACCGCTGCCGCCTCCCTGATCGCTGAACTCCCCAAATCAAGTTTGCAGGCAAGCTAACGAGTGATGTGTTGGGCTGGTGAAGTTGAAGGGGAAAAATGTGTATGGAAGACTTTAAATCGACTCCTCAGGCACCGAATGTATTTCTCGCGTTAAACACGCTGGGCTGGAAGGCCTTTCAAGATCTTTGCGCCCAAGTATGTGAGGTAGCGTTCAACCGTACCGTTTCAGTTTATCGCGAAGCGCAGGATGGTGGGCAGGATGCTGTCTTCATGCTTCCCGCAAGGGACGGGCGTGACCAATCCACTGAAGCAACTGTCCAATGCAAATTCAGTAGTCGGGCAGACGGCAGGCTGAGACCTTCCGATATATCCGACGAATTGAATACTGTCAGGAACCTTATTTCCGCCGGCAAAGCATCTGTCTACTACTTCATTACCAACCTTGGCATAGATGCTCCCGTAGCGTCGGAGATTCGAGACGCGCTGACTGAAGCCGGGGTTCTTGAGCCTCACGTTCTTGGGCGCGAGTGGCTCACGCTTCAAATTAAAAGCAGCTCGCGACTACGGGCGTTAGTGCCACGCGTCTACGGCTTGGGTGATCTATCAACTATTGTCGATGAAAGATGTGCAGCGCAAACGGAAGCCCTTCTCGGACACTTATTGCCAAGCTTGAAAGTTTATGTGCCCACCGGGGCGCACAGGACTGCCGTCCGAGCGCTCGGCGAAAACAAGTTCGTTTTGCTATTGGGTTCTCCCGCCGCGGGCAAGTCAATGCTGGCGGCAATTCTGGCAACCACCGCGATAGACAGCGAACATCATCAAACTTTCAAGTGTGAAGGCCCTCTTGAGCTACGATCCCGTTGGAATCCGCATGAGCGAAATCGCTTGTTCTGGATAGACGATGCCTTCGGTCCGAATCAGCTGAGAGATGACTATGTCGACGCTTGGATCGAATTTATGCCGAAAATGAAGGCAGCGATTGAATTGGGCAATCACTTTGTCCTCACGTCCCGTACACACATTTGGAATGCGGCAAAGCACAAGCTCGGCACCAGAAATCACCCCCTTCTTGCGGATGGTCGGGCGGTCGTGGACGTAGGTTGGCTCAGTCCCGAGGAGCGGCAGCAGATCTTGTACAACCACATAAAGGCCGGAATCCAGACGAAGACCTGGAAGCAGGCGGTGAAGCCTCACCTGCAAAGCTTGGCCGAACAGCCTTACTTGCTTCCAGAAATCGCGCGAAGATTAGGGGATTCGAGCTACACAACCGGCGTAAAGTCGCTGCCCGACGATCTATTTCGTTTTGTGCATGAGCCTCAGGAATTCCTAAAGGAAACGATTCTCGAACTCACAGCCGCGCAGCAAGCGGCGATGACGTCCGTTTTTCTTGCTCGCTCCGTGCTCCCTGATCACTCGGCCGGCGATTCGGAGTGTAAGGTGGCCGCAGACAAATTTGGAGTGCCGGTTGCGTCCGTCATCGAAGCACTTGGTCAGCTTCAAGGCGTTTTCTTGCTAAAACGCTTGGAAAGCGGGCAAATGTGTTGGGGATTCGTTCATCCTACGTTCGCAGACGCGATAAGCAGCATCCTGAGTGTTAGGTCAGATTTGGTCGGCCTATACGTTCGCGGCACACGCCTTGAAAACCTACTCAGCGAAGCCGTCTGCGAAGGAGCACCAAGCGTGCGCGACGCTGTAGTAGTGCCTGCTACGAGCTTCGACAATCTAATCGGACGCTTAGCCGATGCGCCGGATGCGGCAGGACTTAATGAGAAATTGTTTCTATTTTTGGTGGGGCGATGTCCGGAGTCTGTGGCCAACAAGGTCCTCGAACTCGACCCCTCCATTCTAAGAAGGCACGGCGACGAACGTTCCTGGCATAAGGTCGGGTGGAACAATCGTATTCGACTCCACGGGCTTGCTCATCGACTTGGAGTTCTGGAGGACAGTGTGCGTTTGGCAACGAGCGACGAGCTCCAAGAAGCAGCACTTCGCAATCTCGACCTGTCTTTCCTCCAGGACGACGACTTGCTCCGGCTTATTTCGCCTCTAGAACTGATGCGCCTTACCGGGAAACTACTCGGATTGCTGGACGAGAATATTGGTGACCGTATATCGAACCTCGCTGATAGCGCAGATCCAGACAGCGATCTCGACGATCATTTTGACCCAGTCTCTAGTTTCCTTCGCGACATCGAAGATCTGATTCCTGACGACTTGCAGAGCAGAATCCAAGAGTTACAAGATGAGTTGGCAGACGCTAAGAGATCGGTCAAGTCAACGGAGTCAGAGGACAGTTCAGCTAGCTTTTGGGAGAAAGTTGCACCTGCGAAAGTAAGAGACGTTACGGCAGGACGGTCTATCTTTTCCGACGTCGACGATTAACATGAACGAATCGGGATCTGAACTATCACTCAGAGCTAGATCAAGTCGCAGGTACGAGTACTGGACTCGATCGCTTTGGTCGTATAGATAGTCTTCCGGGTGGCTTACCGACAGCAACAGCGATTCTGGCCCAACGGGAATATCGCTGATACCTCAAGTGGGAGGTGGCTGTCATCTTTGACAGCTGCAGAATTTAGAGACTGTTTGCGACAATCGGACGTGAATCTCGCCTGGATGGCAGCACGGCCTCGGCGCCACTCGTTCCAATTGTCGGCCAATGTGGTGTGCTGATGGCCACCCCTACTAAATCAGCCATGCCGCAGTGACATAAAGGCTCCCATCTTATCCACTATCATCGGTATCCGACCCGCCTGCTAGGGCCTCACCTCCCTTCTCCACACACAAGCTTGATTAAATTAGCTAAAGCAGTAGATGATATGGGGAAGTTGGAGCTCTCTAGGCGGATGATGAGTGTTGGTGCAGTGTGTGAGAGACGATAAGAGTAGCGCCGAGGGGCCGTCGTAGACCAGACGGTTTGAAGAAAACGACCAAGACGTGTGTTCTTGGCAAAAAATCGAATTGTATGCTGCCTTCTTCCACGAAGCAGAACTATAAGTCCGCCGAGGCGGGTGTTGCGTACCTGGGGCTTTGTGTCGCTGACGAAGCCGATTGCATCGATTGGTTGAAGGGCCCAGTTCGCAACCGCGCGTATGACGCGGAGGAAGTTGCCGCCCTGAACGATTTCATGCGAGTCGAGGGATTCGACGATACAGCGCTACACGCGGCGCTCATGGCTCCAGATGAGCAACTCTCGGAGAATGACATCGGCGAAGCAATGGCGGAACTCGCCTTGCAGTCACAGTTGCAAGCCATCTGGCCGACAAACCGTAGGCGAGACATGCGGTCAGTTCGCGCGAGCCTTCCGGGCGCTGACATAGTGGGTTTTATACCGTCGGATGACGGTGGCTACCGGTTCCTGTTTGCCGAGGTGAAGACCTCATCGGACTTGAAAGTTCCCCCGGCGGTCATGTACGGGAACAAAGGGTTAGAATACCAACTTTATACGCTTGCCACCGACTGGCGAGTGCTCAGGCGCCTTTTGTCGTACACATACAGCCGGGTTCGCGAGACCTCGCTTATGCCCGTCTGGCGGGAAGCTTTCAAGCGTCTTGCGAACGAATTTCCGACGGGGGCAGAGCTCGTCGGTGTCCTCGTTCGAGACACTACTCCGCAGGCGAAAGATGTTGCTCATCACGCCGGGGCGTTGTCGGGCAAGTTGCCGAACGTAGATTGCGTTTCGCTTCTCGCTCTGTATATCTGCGTTCCAGCCAAAAATTGGTCGCTACATTGCACACCGCTTTGATAGGTACAGCATCGTGGCTACTTCTGAAACCCTGCGAAGCGTCGAACGTGCACATGCCGAGGCGCAAAAGCGGCGTATCTATGAGACGTTTGGCCTATCGCTTCGCGATGAGGTTAGGGACGAACTCGCCTCAGTCATTGCAGAGCTTGCAGTTCTTGATGCCATGGGGCCGAATCAGCTTGCCCCCGAGCTTCGCAACCGAGCAGCAAAATCGTATCTCCTGCTTAAAGATGAGCGTCCCGACGATGAGCCACCAGAAGACCATCTGACTTGGCTGTTGCGGACAGCTACGCTCGCCATCATTGCTGACCGCCCGGCTGAAGCCCGCAGATTTCTGCGGACCGAGATGGCATCCATTTCTGCACCTCGAGAGCATTGGCTGCCATATGTGCGTCAGTCTGTTGCGTTTGCCTGGGTTGGCTTGTTGCGCAAGGACGGCCGCGACGACATTGATGCCACGGTCTCAATAATTGCGAGTCTGAGGGCGCAGCAAAAGACATACGAGAGTCGATGGCTCCAAGGACGGGGCACGCGGGAACAGAAATCTGCCGCCCTTGAGCTTGTGGGGCTCTACAATCTCGCCAGTGCGGCTGACCGGATGGCGTCCTACACGATAACTGGACGCAGTGAGGGTGCATCAGATATTGGCGCGCAAACCGACATGCAGTTCGAGCGTGCAATCGAGGCGTTTGAGCGCGCTCGCTCGTTAGATTTGCTCGACGTTGGGATTCTGTTGCATGCTGCCGCGAAGCAGTTGATAGCTAACTCGGTTCGCACCGCGGTTCGAGGTGCAAATTCTCTAACGCAGCGATTTGCTAATTACCTTGTAAATCGACCACACAATCCAATCTTCGAACTGCTTCCGCCTCAGCGGGCTGCCTTGGCTGAGGAAGGGCTCATTTCAACAGCCCGCCGCTCGATAGTCGTAAATTTACCGACATCTAGTGGAAAGACGCTTATTGCAGAATTCTCAATACTGCAAGCGATAAATGACCTGGGCAGCTCTAAAGGTTTTGTTGCTTACATTGCGCCAACGCGTGCTCTAGTCAATCAAATCTCGGCGAAGCTACGTCACGATTTCGGAGAGTTAGGTTTACGCGTTGAACGCCTATCTCCGGCATTGGAATTCGATTCTGTCGAAGCAGCTATTTTGGACGCTGAGTCTGCTGAGAATTCCGAACCACCGGTCAATGTGCTTGTTTGCACACCCGAGAAATTTGATTTACTGATGCGTCGCGATGACATACGCGACAAGCTCGGCGTGCTTGCATTGGTCGTTGTCGATGAAGCGCACAATGTAGGTGGCTCAGACGACCGTGCCATCAAACTTGAATTGCTGTTGGCGATGCTGAATCGAGAGCATCGAGACGCGCGCTTTCTACTTCTGACGCCGTTTATTAAGAACGCGAAGGAAGTCGCGACGTGGCTCGACCAGGTAAATTATCAGGATTACTCCATTGCGGCGGATTGGGTGCCGAATGATAGAGTCGTCGGTCTCGCCCTGCCCCCTCGCGATAAGGCGAAGCGTGGGAAACTGCTAGAGGATATTCAATTTCGCACGCTGCATACGCCGAGGCGGACACTTTTCGTCGATGAAGTGGTGACGCTTCCCGGCGTGAGCCCATTGCTTGGACTTACGGAATCCGTATCCAAGACTGCGGTAAATAAGCTTGCTGTTGCTACTACTCAGGTTTTGAGTACGCGTGGCCCTACAGTTTTGTTGTGCGGTCGCGTTGACGCGACATGGGATGCTGCGAAAACGCTGGCGATGTATTTTGACAATCTTGGCGAACAGTCAAATACAAGGCGGGCTCTTGCTGCACGCTTTGTTGAATATGAGTTGGGAAAGGACTTTCCATTGGCCGACTATATAAACGTCGGTGTTGCGGTCCACCATTCAGGATTGCCTGAGGAGGTTGCCCAATTCATCGAGTTGCTTTTTTCCGAACGACAGCTTCACACTCTTTGCTCAACCACCACACTTGCGCAAGGGGTGAATTTCCCGATTTCGAACTTGGTGTTGGCGACGATTTCCCAACCGTATAAGTCGAAGATGGATTACTCCGAGTTCTGGAATATTGCTGGACGCGTGGGGCGTGTTGACCAGGAAGCAGTCGGTGTTGTCGCACTCGCTAGCAGCACGCAAGAGCAGCAAACCAAGCATGAGAAATTTGTAAGTGAAGCTCTCGAGAATCTCGCGTCGAGGCTACTTGCAATGGCACAAAAGCTATATGACGAGCGCGCCCTAAAAGGGCTAAGGGATTTCGTGTGGCAACCGGAATGGTCAGCCTTCGCTCAGTTCATTACTCACACGTTCCGGCGTGTCGGCCCCGTGAAATTTGCAGATGAGTTGGAGCTTATCTTGCGCGGGACATTGGGCTACAAAGCTCTCCGTGAGAACAATACGGTGCTGGCGCGACACCTGCTGATTCAAACGCAGCAATACGCACAAGGCTTTGCCTCGGACATGGGGGCGGTCAAGTTAGTCGATTCGACAGGATTTTCTATAGAAAGTGTTCGTCGTGCGTTGAGTGACTTGGCACAAGTTCATGCGCCTGAATCACTCTTGAGCGGAAGTCTACTGTTTAATGGAAAAAATAGGACTTTGAAGGAAGTCATGGGAATTTTGCTCAAGATTCCGGAAATTCGCGAGAATCTGGAATTTGGCAAGGGCTCGGATGGTAGCAAGTTAGCGTTCATGGTTGCAGATTGGGTGAACGGCCGCCCCATTCCTGACATTGCGAAGGAGTACTTCGAGGGTGAAACAGACGTAGAGAAAATTACGGAATGTATGAGAAACGTGAAGAAGATATCTACGTCCGCATCATGGGGGCTTGCTTCATTGATATCGATGAAGTTCGGTACGAGCCTTGAGTCAATGAGTGACGAACAGCGCCGCGAGGCGGCTAATGTTCCATCTATGGCCTTGTATGGTGTCAATCGCGACTCCGCGATCGCTTTGCGTAGTGCCGGGGTGCCACGCAATGCTGCGTTGGGCCTTGCTGCTAGGTCGTCACTTGGACAGGGCGGAAGCGTTTATCGATTGCGCGAAGAATTAAAAGGCAGTCGTGAAACGTGGGCGAGTGCCCTTGGGAAGCAGCGTGGCGCAGACTATCACCAAGTATGGTCTATGTTAGAAGGTGTTTGACGAGCGTAGGTTAATTATTTGTGTGCAGTCTTTTGCTGTATGCGCTTTAAATGTATTTGTCATGTATCTGGCTGTTATGTCCTATTCCCTGTCGGGGTGGGGAAATAGAATATTGTTTATTTGAATTTAATGGTAAAAAACTCTGCCTGGCCATTTGGCTCAGTGGTCTGTCGGGAATCGGTCAGTTCCTCTTCAGGCGTCCGCGATATTCGCAGGCGGGGACTTTGCCTCCTTTGCGGCCGATGTATTGTCGGTCGACTTGAATAGAGGGGCATCGATCTCAAAGGTGCTGACTGGTTTAAGGCATAGTGATCCACATTGGACGAAGCGGCTGGAAATTAATTTGCTTGAAGATTTTTTGGTCGACGTCGTAAACCCTAATAGGTGAATATTATACCTTTGCCGGATGTGGCGGGAGCACTCAAATCATTTCAACAAGCACTTGCTGCAAATGCGATAACAGTGCAGCGCGGCGACCTCGACCGAAACTTGCTGGTCCATATGGATCGGCCCAACGGCGAAACTAGGCGGAGCTATGCCCAGATGGCTGGGCGTTCCGTCGTGGCTCTCGTGCAGTTTATTCCATGTGACCCTGTCGAGGGCGAGCCTTGTTTCAACGTGGGTTGGGCGGTTGCTGAGGCTTACCGGGGGCAGGGAAAGGCTCGTGGGGTTGTTGTTGCCGCCATCAAGGAGATGTGGAACGGCTTCAGCCGAGCAGGAATGACGGCCTTCTGGATTGAGGCCATCGTTGGTGAGGACAATGTTGCCTCGCAACGGCTGGCTGAGAAGGTGTTGTTTGAGCCGATTAAGAAAGGGGCGGACAGCTACAGCGGAGACCCCATCATTCAGTACCTGCGTCGGATCGATGCTCAATCTGAGTTGTGAAATGAGCGAATTGAAATTGCAACCCAGGGCGTTCGTTGTCGGCCTCATCCAGCCCGGCGATGTTGTTCTGACGACCACGCTCGAGCCAATGAGCCAAACGATCCGCAGGGTCACCGGTGCGGACATCTCTCATGCCATGATTTGTGTGGGTAAGTCGAGTGTGATCGACTCCACTGGCGACGGTGTTCACGCACGCAATCTTGAGCGACTTATTCTTGATCCAGGCTGCGCTGGTCATGTACTTCGACCGGTGAAGCCGCTGTTGATTTCCACCGAGTCTTAACCCACCGATTTCATCTAAATCTGACCCACCCTGAGACAGCGTAGTACATCTATT
>NZ_CABVPW010000028.1:0-130276 GCF_902499025.1 Burkholderia lata
CGCCCTCGGCGGCGGCGCAGGTACCGCGGCAGGCAACGCGATGGGCGGCCGCACGGGCGGCCTGCTGGGTGCGGCTGTCGGCGGCGGCGCCGGCGCGGCGCTCGGCGGCAACATGTCGCGCAGCTCGTACGAACGCGATTACGGCGGCCGCGGCGATCGTGGCTATCACCACCGCAAGCATCGCCATCACCGCGACTGGGACTGATCGCCGCTGGCGTGGCACGGTGCGCGACCCGCGCACCGGCGCGCCGACGGCGTCGGCACCCGACGCAGGATTCGGCCCGGCGGCCTGCCGGGCCGTCATCGCCGGCCAGACCGGCGAACCCTTTCCGGCTTCATCAGCCGCGGCCAGGTACCCGATCGACGGGCTGGCAAGTTTCCCTCCTCGCTGCATCTCCCCGTTTCCCGACTACACCGACTCTCGCGACTGAATGCGTCCGGGCAGTGTCGGCACCATTCGCGTTCCGTTCGATCCCGTTGGCCTGTTCTCCGGCCTGACGACGGCTAATGATTGGCGCGGTGCGGCTTGCTGCCGTGCGCACGTTGTTCCTCACAGATCTCCGTAACCCGATGTATCGCGACCTGGATGCGCGACCGGAATGACTGCGGCTGTTCGCCAGCGCTTCCTGCGTCCCGGCGAACGGGCGCGTTGCCCGGCCCGTCAGGATTTCCCTGATAGCCAGACCGTCGCGCCACGCTTCCTGACCGCGTATCGCGGGTGTCGGCGGGTAGTGGGAAATCGAATGGAATCCATCGCAACATTTAATTGGTCGATTGCGAACGACTTCGCTATCGTCGGCGATGCTCGCGTACGGCATCGCACCGTGCCGCTGGCCGCGCCTCGCCGCATGATCGCGAGCGCCACGGCCCGGTCGCCGGCCCCACAAGCATGGGCCGACGCGTCCGATGAACCGGACGAACCCGTCGCGAAGCCTGGCCGACCGAACGAAGGCGCATGCGCCTTCAAGCCACCCCGGCAACGACGTCCCGCCGCCGCATGCGTGCCCCACGCGCGTGCGTGCCGCCCGATGTCGTTGGTGCCCGGGGCCGGACCAACCCATTGCCTGGATGCACTATGTCTAAGACAACGTATTACGCGCCGCATGGCGGCCACCCGCCGCAGACCGATCTGCTGACCGATCGCGCGATGTTCACCGAGGCGTACGCGGTGATCCCGAAGGGTGTGATGCGCGACATCGTCACGAGCTGGCTGCCGTTCTGGACGAACACGCGCCTGTGGGTGATCGCCCGCCCGCTGTCGGGTTTCGCCGAAACCTTCTCGCAGTACATCGTCGAAGTGAACCCGGGCGGCGGCAGCGACAAGCCCGAGCAGGACAAGAACGCCGAAGCCGTGCTGTTCGTCGTCGAAGGTGAAGCCGAGCTGACGCTGCAAGGCAAGAAGCACGTGCTGAAGCCGGGCGGCTACGCGTTCATTCCGCCGGGCGCGGACTGGACGCTGCACAACGTCAGCGATGCCGCGGTGCGTTTCCACTGGGTGCGCAAGCACTACCAGGCCGTCGACGGCATTCCGCTGCCGGAAGCCTTCGTGACCAACGAGCAGGACGTCGAGCCGATCCCGATGCCGGGCACCAACGGTGCATGGGTGACGACGCGCTTCGTCGACATGAGCGACATGCGTCATGACATGCACGTCAACATCGTGACGTTCGAGCCGGGCGGCGTGATTCCGTTCGCTGAAACGCACGTGATGGAGCACGGGTTGTATGTGCTCGAAGGGAAGGCTGTTTATCGCCTGAACCAGGATTGGGTCGAGGTCGAAGCCGGTGACTTCATGTGGCTGCGCGCGTTCTGCCCGCAGGCTTGCTATTCGGGTGGCCCTGGCCGCTTCCGTTACCTGCTGTACAAAGACGTGAACCGTCACATGAACCTGTTGCTGAACCCGGCGCGTTAAGCGTCGAGCGATACGCGACTCGGATGACAAAGCCCGCTGGTGAAAACCGGTGGGCTTTTTTTCATCGCGACTCCTGCACTGAATGTCGCTGGACTACGTTGGTGCTAGATGTAGAGGTCTATAAGCGGGTTGGGTAATTCAGTATATGGATTATTAATCGGAGTCACCGTCTGTATGTTGGTCAGGTTTTGAGGCGGTTGATGGCGTCGAATTTTGATTCGAATTGTTCTCGGATTCAATCATTGTTACTCGATCTGCCATGGAAAGAATTTTCTCAACATCTTTGACTGAATATCCTTCGAGGTGAGTCACTTCATTCTCCTTCGTTGTAACAATTACCTTGCGACTGGCGCGTGTCTTGAGCCAAGCTGAAACGATTGTAGCAACTGCCGTTGATGATGCGACAGTTTGAGCAATGGTAATAAGTTCCCCCGATGCCATGATTCCGCTGGAGAAGGTTTCAACTGGACTGTACTTGATGGAGGCTTGATTAAGTTCGGAAAGAAAGGAGTCTTTGCTGTGTTTAAATAAAACAAAAGTGGTGATCATGATGTCGGATTGGATGGGGGTGAAGGGTGTGAAAATTTTAATTTATCGTTTATGGAAATTGTTTGGATTTTAAGTATTATAGATGATCGTGAATGTGATGAAGCGTAAAAGCTTGCAAGAATTATGAGCCAATCGTGCTAGCAGAGTGCTGTTTTATTCTGCTAAGGGAGGAGGTACATGATCACCGATGTATGCGGCGACGTGTCACTTTCCTTCGTACGACCTCCCACTCCTTCCGCGATTGTCTTGAGAGCCGTTCAGCCTGCTGTACGTCGTCATCTGCATAGGGCAAGTGTCAGCACCGGCGGGGCGGCGCCGTGAAGGTTGTGTCGTTTGCGAGGGCGATGTTCGTTACGGCCCGAGTGCGTGTGTCGCGAGCATCGCGACCTGCAACCGCGTATCGGGCGACAAGCCGTCCTCCATCAACCACACCGCCGACAAGCCCGACCACGCGAGAATCCACTGCAGCAGCCGACGCCTGTCGAGCTGCGCGGCGTCGGCCAGGAGCGTAACGCGCTGTTCGAAGCGCATGCGATCGACCGCAATATCGTGCGAGGGATTGCAGAACAGGTTCGCGTAGTCGAACGCGCGATCGCCGCGCAGCCCTTTCGGGTCGATCGCGAGCCAGCCGCGTTCGCCGAAATGGAGGATGTTGCCGTGATGGATGTCGCCGTGCAGGACGACTTCGTCGACGGACGGCCCGGCCAGCAACTGGCGAGCGACCGTTGCCGAGCGACGAAGCACGTCATTGGCTGAAGCATCCGACAACAGCGAGTGAAACCAGTCGTGCAGCGGCACGACCGAAGGCGGCTCCGAAGCACGATGCGCATGAAGCCGCGCAACGACGTCGCAGGCGATGCGCATCGCATCATCGTCGCGCCCCGATACGGAATAACCGGCCAGCGTCGGCACGGGACGCGCGCGTTCGAGCAGCACCGCATCGCAGTCGTGCTGCCACACCTGCGCGGCGCCTTGCCCGTTCCACCAGGTCATCAACGCGTTGCCGCGACGCTCTTCGTCGCAGGTAGCGACCTTCAGCATCGCGGGCCGGCCTTGCCAGACGACCGGCAGCAGGCCGCCGCTCGCGGTCAGGATCGGATTGCCGTCGGGAACGAGGCCCCACAGGCCGAGGTATCGATCGAACATCACGCGATGCTACAGCCGAACCGGATCGGGTGCAGCGCGGCTCGCTCGACGCGTGCGTCACACGGTCGCAGATATGACGCGAACGGCCCCGACACACTTTCCTAAATAAAATTTAGCCAGCCAAACTTTGGCTAAAGAATGTTCCGGTTTCGCGCCATCCCTTCGACAATGCGCGCCTTTCGTGACTGTCGGCGTCTCTCGATCGCCGGCCGTCGCAGCATCGAAGAAGGAGCCTGACTTGACCGACCACACCGCATCCCCGCCACCCCCACCCGCACCGCCGCCGCGCCGCCGCCGCATGTGGCGCACGCTCGTGGGCGCGCTGCTCGGCCTGACGGTCGCCTGCGCGGGCATCGGCGCATGGACGATCCAGCGCATCTGGACGCAGTTGCCGTCCGTCGAGCACCTCGCCGTCTATCGTCCCGCGCTGCCGCTGCGAATTTTCTCGCGCGACGGCGACCTGCTGGCCGAATACGGCGTCGAACGGCGCGAGTTCGTGCCGCTCGAACGCATCCCGCCGCTGACGCGGCAGGCACTGCTCGCGGCCGAAGACGCGAAGTTCTACCAGCACGGTGCGGTCGATTTCGGCGGCCTCGCACGCGCGACGTTCGCGAACGTCGTGACGGGGCAGCCGGGGCAGGGCGGCAGCACGATCACGATGCAGGTCGCGCGCAACTTCTACCTGACGCGCGACAAGGTACTGAGCCGCAAGCTCGCCGAGATCCTGATGGCGACCAAGCTCGAACGCGAATACAGCAAGGACAAGCTGCTCGAGCTGTACATGAACGAGATCTATCTGGGCGAGCGGGCGTACGGTTTCGCGGCGGCCGCAAACGTGTATTTCGGCAAGCCGCTCGACGCGCTGAGCGCGGGCGAGGCGGCCGTGCTCGCGGGGCTGCCGAAGGCGCCGTCCGCGTTCAACCCGGTCGTCAATCCGGCACGTGCGACCGCGCGACGCAATTACGTGCTCGGCCGCATGCATGCGCTCGGCCAGCTCGACGACGCGACGTATCGCGCGGCCGTCGATGCGCCGATCGCACTGGCAACTACGCCGCCGCCGGGGATCATCGCGGCGCCGTACGTCGCCGAGCGTGCGCGCCGGATGATGGTCGAGCGCTTTCACGACGATGCCTATACGCTCGGCCTCGACGTGACGACGACCATCTCGATGCGCGACCAGCGCGCGGCCGAAGCATCGCTCGCACGCACGCTGAACCGCCAGCCGCGCGCGAAGCGCGATGCGCGCAACGGGCTCGAAGGCGCACTGGTATCGCTCGACGCGGCAACGGGCGACATGCTCGCGCTCGTCGGCGGCGCGGATTTCAACCGCAACGTGTTCGACCATGCGCTGCAGGCGTATCGCCAGCCGGGCTCGAGCTTCAAGCCGTTCGTCTATTCGGCGGCGCTGGAAAAGGGCTACTTCCCGGGCGTGCTCGTCGACGATACGCAGCGCACGCTCACGCATGAGGAAACCGGCGCACGGCCGTGGCGCCCGCGCAATTTCGCCAACAACTACGAGGGCTTCATCCCGGTGCGGCGCGGGCTCATGCGCTCGAAAAACCTGGTCGCGGTCAGCCTGATGCAGGCCACCGACGCGCGCTACGTGCAGCAGCACGCGGTGCACTTCGGCTTCGACGCGCAGCGCAATCCGGCGTCGCTGCCGCTCGCGCTCGGCGCGGGCGCCGTGACGCCGCTCGAACTGGCGAGCGCGTACAGCGTATTCGCGAACGGCGGCACGCGGATGGAGCCGCGCCTGATCCTGTCGGTGAAGCAGCGTCACGGCGGCGCGATGTACGAAGCGACGGCGCCGGCAGGCGAGCGCGTCGTGTCGACGCGCAACGCGTTCGTGATGGACAGCATGCTGCGCGACGTCGTGAAGTCCGGCACCGCGCGCGGCGCGCTTGCGCTGCGCCGCGACGACGCGGCCGGCAAGACGGGCACGTCGAACGGATCGAAGGACGTGTGGTTCGCCGGCTACTCGTCGGGCATCGTCGCGGTCGCGTGGCTCGGTTACGACACGCCGCGCCCGATGGGGCGTGCGACCGGCGCATCGCTGGCGCTGCCGGTCTGGCTCGACTACATGAAGACGGCCGTCGACGGGCGCACGCCGGTCGAGGCAACGCAGCCGCAGGGCGTTGCGCTCGTCGACGGCGACTTCGTCTACGCCGAATACACGCGCTGCACGTGCACGGCCGACGTGCCTTCGTACATCCGCAGCCGCTTTGCATGCGGAGGTGCGGCGGCCGATGCGTCCGATACGCCGGGCGACCACGGCAAGCCCGCCGAGCCGATGCCTGCCGCGGTCGACGCGGCCGAGCGCGAACGCGTGCTCGACCTGTTCCGGACGGAAGACTGACGCGCACCATGCATACGCTTTATCTGATTGCAATCGTCGCGGAAGCGATGTCGGGGGCGCTGATGGGCATGCGTCGCGGGATGGACCGCTTCGGGCTCGCGCTCGTCGGTGCGGTGACGGCGCTCGGCGGCGGCACCGTGCGCGACGTGCTGCTCGGCCACTATCCGCTCGGCTGGATCGCGCATCCGGAGTACCTGGTGATCACGCTCGTCGCGGCGACCGTCGCGTCGTGGGTCGCACGGCATGTCGCGCGGATGAAGACGCTGTTCGTCACCGTCGACGCGATCGGCCTCGCGGCCTTTACGATCATCGGGTGCGACATCGGCGCGTCGACGGGCGCGGTGCCGATCATCGTCGTGCTGGCCGGCGCGATCACGGGTGTCTGCGGCGGAATGCTGCGCGACCTGCTGTGCAACGAGATGCCGCTGATCCTGCGCGAGGAACTGTATGCGAGCGTCGCGTTCGTCACGGGCGCGCTCTATGTCGGGATGCAGCATCTCGGCATCGATGCGGGCTTCGCGACGGTCGTCGCGCTGGCGGCCGGGTTCTCGATGCGGATGCTCGCCGTGCGGCTCGGGTGGAAAATGCGGACGTTCGGCGCGGCGGATCTCGAGCACTGAGCAGAAAGGTTCGCCACCCGCGCGGCGGGTGGGGGGGCGCGAGCGGTGACGGCCCGGGCGTTCGGGTGAGCGCCCGGGCCGAACGGAACGTCAGTCGGCCTGCATCACCTGGAAGACGTTGCCTTCCGGATCGACGCCGTCGTACATCGTGTACGCGAACCCGTCATAGCGCTTGAGGACGCGCACCGTCACGCCGTCGCCGGCCATCCGGTCGCGATGCACGCCGATGTCCTGGCCGATCGAGAACACGAGCTTCACGTGACTGGCTTCCGCGCGCGCTTCTGGATCAGCGGGCACCGCGTGGCGGAACGCCGGGCCGGCGAGATGCAGCGCGAGCTCGATAGCGCCTGCGCCGAGCACGACCCACTCGTTTTCGATTTCCTCGACGACGGGCAGATCGAAATGCCGTTGGTAGAACGTCTTGAGCGACGCCACGTCCTGGACGTACAGGATGATGCGGGTCATCGGAAGCGGCACGTGATTCTCCTTGAAGGGGATGCGCGAAGCGCGAATGATGCGTTGTGAAAGTCGTTGCTGTCGATCATGCATGACATCACGCGGTGCAATACCCACGCGACACGCGACACGCGCCCGCACTACGCGGGCACCATCACCGGCGGCGCACCGTCGCCGGTGTCCACCATCTTCACCGCGAATCCGTAGCACTGCGCGATATGCGCCGGCGTCATCACGTCGCGCGGCGTGCCGTGCGCGACGATCGTGCCGTCGGCGAGCATCGCGATCGTATCCGCATGCCGTGCGGCGAGGTTCGGATCGTGCACGATCGCGAGCACGCCGAGCTGCCATTCGCGTGCAACGGCGCGTACGGTTTCGAGCAGGCGGTGCTGGTGCGCGAGATCGAGCGCGGCGGTCGGCTCGTCGAGCAGCAGGTAACGCGGGCCGTTTTCCGTTGCATCTTCGTCCGGCCACAGCTGCGCGAGCACGCGAGCGAACTGCACGCGCGCGAGTTCGCCGCCCGACAGCGTCGTGACGTCGCGGCCGACGAGTGCATCGGCGCCCGCGCGTTCGAGTGCCCGCCACGCGATCTCGCGATCGCGATGCGACGTCGCACCGCTGCGCCGCGCATGCGGATAACGGCCGAGCAGCACGATTTCGTCGACGCTGAACGGGAACGCCGGCTGCGCGGCTTGCGGCAGCACCGCGCGCAGGCACGCGAGCCGCGGCGCGTCGATACGCGCGAGCGGTTCGCCGTTCAGCGTGATGTCGCCGGTCACGCGCACGCCGTTCGGCGCGACACCGCCGGTGAGTTCGCCGGCGAAGGTCTTCAGCAACGTGCTCTTGCCCGCGCCGTTGCGGCCGAGCAGCGCAGTGACGCGGCCGGGTTCGATCGACAGCGACAGGTTGCGCAGGATCGCGTTGTGTCGACGGGCGACGTCGAGGTGATGGGCGGTCAGCATGATCGTCGTGAAAGAAGGGTTAGCCGCCGAGCGCGCCGCGGCTCTTCCACAGCAGCGCGAGAAAGAACGGTGCGCCGAGCAGCGCGGTCAGCACGCCGAGCGGAATTTCCGCGGGCGCGGCGACGGTGCGTGCGGCGAGATCGGCGGCGAGCGTCAGCAGCGCGCCGAGCAGCGCGGCGCCGGGCAGCACGACGCGCTGGTCGGGGCCGCACGCGAGGCGCACGCAGTGCGGCGCGACGAGCCCGATGAATCCGATGATGCCCGCGCACGACACCAGCGCGCCGACCGCGAGCGCGACCGCGACGAGCACGCGCCGCTTCAGCCGCTGCACGGGTACGCCGAGGTGCAGCGCCTCGGTTTCGCCGAGCTGCAAGGCATTCAGTGCGTCGCGTTCGCGCGCGAGCAGCACGCAGCCGATCGCGACGCAAGGCGCGACGGCCGCCAGCGCGGACCATTGCGCGCCGCCGAGGCTGCCGAGGCTCCAGAAAGTGAGCGAGCGCAATTGCGCGTCGTCGGCGACGAACGTGAGGAGCCCGATTGCCGCGCCGACCAGCGCGTTGATCGCGATGCCGGCGAGCAGCAGCAGAGGCAGCGCGAGCCGGCCGCGCGACGCGGCGAGCCGGTAGACGAGCGCCGCGACCGCAAGCGCGCCCGCGAACGCCGCGATGGGCAAGGCGGCTGCGTTCACGTGAGCAGCAAAGAGTGCGGGGCCGAGCACGATCATCGTCGTCGCGCCGAGCGCGGCGCCGCTCGACACGCCGACGAGCCCCGGATCGGCGAGCGGATTGCGGAACAGCGCCTGCATCGCGGCGCCAGTCGCGCCGAAGCCGCCGCCGACCAGCAACGCGAGCGCGACGCGCGGCGCGCGGATGTCGAACAGCACCGCGCGCGCTTGCTGCGCGGCCGCATCGCCGGTCAGTGCGGCCCAGGCTTCCGCGGGCGGAATGCGATAGGCGCCGACGCACAGCGCGACGACGGACATCGCGCACACGAGGCAGGCGAGCGCGGCCAGCGCGAACGGTGCGAAGCGGCGCGACGTGCCGATGCGCGCGGCGCCGGAGCGCGACGCGGGCGACGATGCGGGGAAAGGCGAAGCATGAGCAGGCATCGGGGCGGTCCGGAATCAGGCGAGCGCATCCGACAGCCGTCGGTGCAGGGTCGTGACGGCGAGCGGCAGGCGCGGGCCGAAGCCGAGCAGGAACAGCGCATCGAGCGCCACCACGCGTTGTGCGCGGCCGGCCGGCGTCGCGCCGAAGCCGGGCGTCGCGAGTAGCGCGGCGCGGCCGCCGACGGCCGCGAGCCCTTCGTCGGAGATCAGCACGACGTCGGGCGCGGCGGCTGCGAGCGCCTCGGTCGTCAGCGGCTTGTAGTGATCGAAGCCCTGCATCGCGTTGCGCGCGCCCGCGTAGCGGATCATCGCGTCGGCGGCCGTGCGCTGGCCGGCGACGAGCGCCTGGTTGCCGGTGTGGTTCAGCACGAACAGCACGCGCGGCGGCTGTGCGCCGCCGGGCGCGCGGGCAGCGACCGCGTCGCGCGCGGCCTGCCAGTCGCGGTCGAAACGTTGCAGCAAAGCGGTGCCCGCGTCGCGCACGTCGAGCGCCTGCGCGACGCCGGTGATCTTCGCGCGCACCGATTCGACGTCGTGGCGCTCGTCGAACGTCGTCACCGCGACGCCGGCGTTTTTCACTTGCGCGATCGCGGTGGGCGGGCCGGCTTCCGCCGACGCGAGCACGAGATCGGGCCGCAGCGACAGCAACCCCTCGGCCGACAGCGCGCGCTGGTAGCCGACCTTCGGCAGCCGCTTTGCGGCGTCGGGGTACGTGCAGGTCGTGTCGGCGCCGACGAGCCGGTAGCGCGGCGTCTCGGCACCGCCGAGCGCGAACGCGGTCTCCGCGAGTGCGCCGCCGATCACGACCACGCGTTTCGGCGCGGCCGAAGCAACCTGGGCGAGCACGCTGCCGGGCAGCGCGCCCGCGAGCGCACCGGCCGCCGCGCTCGCCAGCACCGCGCGGCGGCGCGGATCGAACGGTCGCGCGCTCACCGTGCATCCCCGCGAGCCGCGGCCGGCAGCGTCGCGACGAGCGCGCGCCAGTCGTCGCGTTCGACCTTGCCGGGCTTGCGCTCACCGAACAGCAGCGCGACGTGGTCGCCCTGGCGGTCGAACAGCTCGAGCGACGTGACGATGCCGTCGCTGGTCGGCTTCTTCACGACCCACGCGGCGGCGATCAGGTCCTCGCGCACGTGCAGGTTGAAGCCCGGGTCGAGCACGTTGATCCAGGCTCCGACCTCGCGCACGTTCGCGACGGGGCCCGTATGGATCTGGATCATCCCCGCGTTGCCGACGAACACCATGATCGGCTGGCCGCTCTGTGCGGCCTGCTGGAGCACGTGACGCAGCGCATGCGCGGTTTCGACCGGATACGCGTATTGCGGATCGGCGAGGCGCAGCGCCTGCATGCGGCTCACGCCGAAGCGCTGCGTGATGCCGAAGAACTGGTGCGTGTCGGTCATCGCTTCCCACGCGGCGCGGAAGCCCGCGACGTCGATCTCGGTGTCGGCGCGCTCGGGCGTTTTCGGCGCGGCGGGCGCGACGTCGAGGCCCGGCTCCTGCGACGGTGCGCGCCAGCGTTCGACGAACGCGTCGTACGCGGCGTGGTCGCTGTGCGCGCGCAGGTAGACCTTGTGGATCGCATGGCCCTGCGCGTCGAAGAACTGCAGGCTCTTCAGCGGGCCGTGCGCGGTTTCGTCGCGCACCGCGAACGCCGATACCCAGTGACGATAGAAGATGCGCAGGTCGATATCGCCGAGCGCGAGGCCGACGGGGCCGTCGTGGCTCATCTGCGCGTATTCGCCGTCCTTTTCGTGGACGGCCGTGTCGTTGCGCGTGAGCGCCATCACGCGGCCGAGGCGCGGCATTTCCTCGAACATCGCCGGAAAGCGCGCGTCGAGCCGCACGACGTGCTCGCCGACGAACGCGGCGAGCGCCTCACCTTCGCTGACGCCGAGCGCCTGTGCAACATCGCGGTTGCGCAGCTGGCGCTCGGTCTTGAGCTTGATGAACGCGTCGCGCAGCGCGGCGGCCGCGCGGGCCGGCGTGGCCGGTTGACCGGGAAGGGCGGATTGCATCATGTCGGACTCCTTCAAGTAACGGTTGGGGTGGCAGCGCGGGCGGCGCGCATCAGAAATCCACTTTCATGCTGACGGCGACCGTGCGACCGGGCGACGTATATGCATCGAGCACCTGCGAATCGGCCGCGATGCCGCGCACGTCCGACCAGTTCCAGTACTTGCGGTCGAACAGGTTGCGGATGCCGATCGTCGCGCTCACGTGCTTGTTGAAGCGGTAGCCGCCGCGCAGGTCGACGACGAACGACGACGGTGGCGAAAAGCAGGTCTTGTTCGAGCAGTCGGACTTGTCGATGTCCTTGTCGCGCTTCGCGGCCTGGAACAGCAGGTCGGTCTGCACGTACCAGCGCTCGGTCGGCTCGTAGCGCACGCCGAACACGGCCGAGAACGGGTTGACGGTGTTCAGCGGCTGGCTGGCCGCGCCGTCGTTCTGCGTCGAGCCCTTCGTGAACGCCATCGCCGTCTTCAGCGTGATGCCGTTCGGCATCACCCATTCGGCGCGGCCTTCGAGGCCGTGAATGCGCGCGTCGGCGAAGTTCACGTACTGGAACACGAACGGGTCGGCCGGGCGGCCGCTGCCGGCGATCGTCGTGCGCGAGATGAAGTTGCGGTAGCGGCCCGTGAACGCGGCCGCGCTGTAGCGCACGACGCCGTAGCCGGTGCCGGCCTTGCCGCGCAGGCCGGCTTCGAACGTGTCGCTCGTCTCGGGCTTCAGGTTCGGATTGCCGATCGACGTGTAGCCGTACACCGGATTCGAGAAGCTGCTGTTCACCTGGTCGGGCGTCGGCGCGCGGAAGCCGTGCGCGTACTGCACGTACGGAATGACCGCGGGCGTGATCTCGTAGAGCACGGCGACGCGCGGCGACAGTTCGTTCGCGCTCGTCGATACGGCCTTGCCGGTGAACAGCGGATCGTTTTCGGTCGGGCTCAGCCGATACGTGTCGAAGCGCAGGCCCGGCGTGACGAGCAGGCGGCCGTAGCCGATCTGGTCCTGCACGAACGCGCCGAACAGCGTGTAGTCGGTGTCGGGGAACGCCTTGTTCGGGAACGCCTCGCCGACGCCCGGCACCGTGCCGTCGCGCATGTTCGTCACCCGCGACACGCTGCCGTCGACGCCATACAGCAGCTTGTGCGCGAACGGGCCGGTCGCGAAGCCGCTTTCGGCGAACGCGGAGCCGCCGAACGTGCGTTCCTTGTACTGGTTGTCGCGCGAACGCGAAGCCGCCCGGCCGCGCGTCTCGAACGCATACTGGTCCTGCTTCGCGTCCTGGTAGTAGAACTGCACGTGCGCGGTCTGGAACCAGCGGAACGCATCGTCGCGGAAATCGTAGTCGACGCTGAAGCGGTTGCGCTCGAGCCGGTCGTAGGTCGTGAGGCCGAGCGTGGTCGGCGGGTTGATCGCCGACAGCACGTCGGTGCTCACGCGGCGCTGCACCGTTTCGGCGGTGAACTTGATCGTGTCGCGCGTGGTGGGCGTCAGCACGAGCTTGCCGAGCAGCGACTCCGAATAGACGTCCTGCGGGTTCGACGTGGTGCGCAGCGTGCTCGCCGAGTTGTTGCTGCCGCGCGTGTCGACTTCGTGGCCGCGCCGGCCGTCGGCGATGATCATCCCCTGCACGCGATCGTTGCCGCCCGCGGCCGACACGGTCGCGCCGACGCTGCGGTCGGTCGAGTCGTAGCTCGGCCGGAACGAGAAGTAGTAGGGCTTGTTGTAGATCGACAGCAGGTCGCGCGGATCCTTCGTGATGAAGTTCACCGCGCCGGTCAGGCCGTCGCTGCCGTACAGCGCCGAGGCCGGCCCGCGCAGGATCTCGATGCGCTTGAGCGTGTCGAGATCGGCGTAGTCGCCGCGCCCCGCTTCGAGCGGGCCGAACGAGAACGCATTCGGCAGGCGGATGCCGTCTTCCATCAGCAGCACGCGATTGCCTTCGAGGCCACGGATGTTGATGCTCGAATCGCCGTCGCGGCCGCCGCCGAGCGCCGCGCTGCCGGGCCGGTACGCGGTGCGGCGCACGGTGATGCCCGGTTCGTAGCGCAGTGCGTCCTTGATGTTGGTGGCCTGCTGTTCTTCCAGATCCTCGTCGGTGATGACCGACACGGACGCCGGCGTGCGGCTCGCGGCCGTGGCGGTGCGGTTGGCCGTGACGGTAACGGGGTCGAGCAGCGCCGCATCGCCGCGCGTGGACGCGGCAACGAGGAGGGTGGAAGGCGGGTTGGCGCCTTGCGGCGACGAATCGGCGTGAGCCGTGGCGGCGGACAGGCCGAACGCGCCGAACAGCGCGGCACAGATCGGCCGCCGCGCCAGCGTATAGCAATGCACAGGTGGTCTCCCATTGACGATGACAAGCCCGAAGGCTGGCTGGGCGACGCGTTCACCTGGCTGGCCCGCCCGCGCACGGAAGGCGGCGAGCGGCGAATTGAAAGGCAACTGATAACTTTACCAGTGTAAATGAGAATTATTATCAATACAAGAACGGAAAGCGGCGCACGTGGGTGAGCGCTTACCTGCGCGGCTCGGGCGAGCCGCGGCGGGAAATTCGGGAGAAACGCGGGCCGGGCTAGGCCAGCGCTTCGATGCGGATCAGCAGGTTGCGCGCGTGCGCGATGAACGCTTCGTGCGTCGCGCGATCGCTGTGGACGTCGAGGCCCGCCTGTTCGGCGAAGACGATCTGCTCGGTATAGAGGTCGACGAGCGCACGGCGTGCGTCAGGGGGAAGCGCGCGGATCATCGACACGATCAGCAGTTCCTGCGCGCGAAGCGTGCCGGACAGCGTCTGGACGTTCATGCTGGCCTCCTCGGACGATGCGGCGGCGAGCCGCTCTTTCCATACTAGGCGGTCGGCGTACGCAGCGCAGGCGCGGTGTTGGCGAGGCGGCGGCGGAATGCGATTCGACGGGGTAATCGACGGTGCCGTTGCGCAGCGCGAAACGTGGTGCGCGCGTCCGGCGCACCGTGAATCGAAGCGAGGGGGGCGAACGAAATCAGCTTGCCGTCTTCGCGGCCTGCGCATCGCGCACGACCTGCGCGACGCGTTCGACGAACTCGGCGTCGACGCTCGACAGCGCTTCGCGCTTGCCGTCGGGCATCTCGACCATCAGGCGATACGTGATGTCCTGCGTGGCCCATGCGAGATAGCCGACGACGGCGAGCATCACGCCGACGACGAGCACGGCGCTCGATCCGGCGATGCCGCCTGCGATGGCGGCGGCCGCACCGATCAGCGAGATCAGCGACGGCACGAGGCGGTTCTTCGGAATCTTGACGACATCGACCTGGCGGATGTCACGGAGTGCGAATACCTGCCCGGCGGCCGACAGGCCGTTGCGCGTGATCGTCACGCCGCGTTCGTTGAATGCGTTTTCCATCGTGTGTTGCGTGGACGAAAACGCGCAGCGTAGCAGGTTTCGTTGCTGCATCAAACGAGACCGACTGCCGCACGATGCGTGCGGCGTGGCCGAAAGGCGGGAAGCGGATGGAACAGGACGGCGTTCAGAACTGCAGGCGGCCGTCGCCGTAAAGGCGGCCCGGCACGTGCGAGGCGACGACCTCGGCGATCTCTTCGTCGGTCGATTCGGCCGGTACGATCTGGCGCCGCGCGGGCGCGTCGAGATGCATCGTCCATTCGACGAGGCGATACGGCCGGCCCCACGGGCGCTGCATTTCGACCGATACGCGGCAGCTCTGGACCGGCATCGAGTGTTGGCACGTCAGAATCGCGTGCAGATGGCTGAAAACGGTATCTTCGATCATCATGGCCTCCGATCCTGTCTTGTCTTGTGGGCAATCGATGGCGGCGCCGTCGGCGGTTCAAAAAAAAAGCCGCCGATGTTCAGGCGGCCAACAGGGGGGGTGAGAGCATCCTCTCAGCCCAGAATTAAGCGAAACTTAAAAGCACATAAAAAAGCGCCCCGCGTGGAGCGGGGCGCTTCTTGCCGTCGTGATCCGCGAGTTAAGCGGATGCTTTAGAACTTGTGACGGATACCGATACGTGCGGCGATCTGGTTCTTCGAACCCGTGCCCGACGTGTTGAAGTAGCTCGTGCTCGAGCCGATCTGCGCTTGCACGCCCTTGCCCGATGCTTGCTGGTACACGACCAGGCCGTACACGTCCGTACGCTTGCTGAGTGCGTAGTCGGCGATACCGTTGACCTGGTTCCAGTGCCACGAGTTGCCGTTCTGCGTCGCGTTCGTGTACGTGTAGCCGAGGCCACCCGACAGAGCCGGCGTGAATGCGTACTTCGCACCTGCTTCATACGCGTTGTAGAACGTGCCGCCTGCGCCCGAAACGGTCGAGAACTGCGTACGCGTCCACAGCAGCCATGCCGTTGCCGGGCCCCAGACGTAGCGGCCACCGACGCCGTACGTGCGCAGGTCGCGGACGTTGCCCGTGCTGATGTTGGCGATCGTCGTCGAGAATGCCGGCGACGACTGGCTCGGGAAGCGGATGTCCGTGTACGCTGCGCCAACCGACAGCGGGCCGTTCGCGTAGTTCAGGCCGAAGCTGTATGCGCGCGACGAACCTGCCGTCGTCGTCGTGCCCGACGTCGTCGCGGCTGCGCCGGCGAAGTCCGTCGAGTTCGAGAAGCCGTACAACGCGCCGAACGTGAAGCCCGAGTAGTTCGCGCTCTGGAACTTCACGGCGTTGTTGATGCGGCTCGACGTGAGCTGGTCGATGTCGTTCACGTGGTAGGCGTAGTTGCCGCCGACCGTGTTGCCGCCCGTCGAGTAGTTCGAGCCGAGGATGTCGGTCGAGAACGAGTACTGACGGCCGAACGTGACCGTGCCGTATTGCGACTGGCTCAGGCCGACGTAGGCCTGGCGACCGAAGATCGCGCCGCCCTGGCCGAGCGTGCCGTTACCGCTGTTGAAGCCGTTTTCGAGCACGAAGATCGCCTTCAGGCCGCCACCGAGGTCTTCGGTGCCGCGCAGGCCCCAACGGCTGCCCTGGGCAACGCCGTCGTCATACTTGAACAGCTTGCCCGTACCGCCGTTGGCGGTCTTGCTGTGGTTCACGTAGCTGATACCGGCATCGATGACGCCGTACAGGGTCACGCTGCTTTGTGCGTGCGCGGTGCCGGCCGTTGCTGCCAGGACGGCGATGGTCAACAGTTTCTTGTTCAAAGGATTCTCCGAGCGAATAAATGGCGTGTCCAGTTGCGGTTTCGGCGCTCTCTAAGGGCGCTTTCACGTACCGGCGGCAACTTTATCGGCGGGTCACGTAATGAATATGACAGCGACTGTCATATGAAGAATGTGTGGCGCCGATGCGACACTGAATTCTGCCCGCTTGTACAGTCGGTGGTTATACCGATTCAGACTGAGATTCGACCGGAATCAGGAATATGCACATGAAATAAGCTTGGTTGGTGGCGTTCCGGCCCCATGCCACGATCCGTGTTCCAACAAACGACACGGGACAAGAGGACACCATGCGACGTTCATTCCTGACCGGCCTCGGCGCACTCGCCGCCGCGCTGGCATTCGCGGCGCCCGGCGCGCACGCCGACCCGCAAACGCTGAAAATCGGCACGATGAGCGGCCCCGACGCACAGATCTGGACCGAGGTGACGAAGGTCGCCGCACGCGAGGGCCTCGCGATCAAGGTCATCGAATTCAACGACTACGTGCAGCCGAACGCGGCGCTCGATTCCGGCGATCTGGACGCGAACGGCTTCCAGCACCAACCGTTCCTCGACAGCCAGATCAAGCAGCGCGGCTACAAGATCGTCAACGTCGGGCTCACGTACACGGCGCCGATGGGTTTCTACTCGAAAAAGCTCAAGTCGCTGAAGGACTTGCCGGTGGGGGCGAAGGTCGGGATCCAGAACGATCCGTCGAACGGCAACCGCGCGCTGTTGCTGCTGCAGAAGTACGGCGTGATCAAGCTGAAGGCGGGCGCCGGCACCAACGGCGTGAACGCGACGCCGCTCGACGTCGCCGAGAACCCGAAGAAGATCAAGATCGTCGAACTCGACGCCGCGCAGCTGCCGCGCGCGCTGCCCGACGTCGATGCCGCGTCGATCAACACCGACTATGCGGTGAAGGCCGGGCTCACGCCGGTGAAGGATGCGATCGCGATCGAGGATCTGCGCGGCCCGTACGCGAACCTGATCGCGGTGCGCGTGCAGGACAAGGACAAGCCGTGGGTGAAGAAACTCGTCGCGGCCTATGAATCGGACGACGTGCGCAAGTTCATCGACCAGAAGTTCGGCGGCGCGATCGTGCCGGCGTTCTGAACGTTTTCACGTACCAGCCGGCCGGATGGCCGGAGATCGACGATCCGGAAAACAAATCGCCCGCGCAAGCGGGCGATTTCGTTGGTGCGCGCGGGTGAGCGCGATACGCGCCGTTTCCCGGCGCGCGGGCCTGCCGCTCAGGCCGACAGCAGCGAACCGGTGCGGATCGCGGTCGCGCCGGCGATGCGCGCGACTTCCATGCCGGCCGTCGCGAAGCGCACGATCTGGCGCGCGTACAGGATGCCCGACACGCTGCTCTTCAGCGTGACGACGCGATCGGTCAGCGGATCGACGATGTCGGCCACGGCCTGCCCGGCCTCGATCATCACGCCGACCGGCGTGCGGAACACGATCACGCCCGACACCGGCGCGACGAGCGGATCGGTGCCCGCGAGCGGCGTGGCCGGATGCGCGAGCGGCGGCAGCGGCGCCGGCGTGCCGTCGACGACACCGCGCTCGGTCAGGTATTCGACGATCGCCTGCGCGTCCTTTTCGGCGAACTCGTACGACACGTCGCGCTCGCTGCGCAGTTCGATCGTGACGGAAATCGCGCCGTTCGGGATCGGGAAGCGGTCGCCGAAGCGGTTGCGCAGGTCCGACCAGCAGAAGCTGTGGATCTCGTCGAACGGGTTGCCGACCGAATTCAGCGCGAGCAGCGACGCCTGTGCGTCGAGGTAGCGCGACAGCGGCTCGACGTCGGGCCACAGATCGGGATTCGTGTAGAGGTGCATCACCGCATCGCTGTCGCAGTGCAGGTCGAGCACGATATCGGCGTCGAACGACAGCTTTTGCAGCGCGAGGCGCTGCGAGTCGAGCTCGGTGCGCGGCTTCTGCTCGTCGAGCGCTTCGCGCATCGCGGCGCGCACGGCGACGAGGTTATGCTGCGCGTCGTTCGTGAGATGGTGCTCGATGCGCGGCAGCACGAGCGCCGCGAGATCGTAGAAATTGCGGTTGAAGTTCTGCATCGAGCCGAGCTCGAAGCGGCCGAGGTGATCGCCGAACACGTGTTGCGACAGGCCGATCGGGTTCGGCACGGGCACGATGACGACTTCGCCGCGCAGCTTGCCGGCCGTCTCGAGCGCGGCGATCTTGCGGCGCAGCAGCGTGGCGACCAGCATGCCGGGCAGTTCGTCCGCGTGCAGCGACGACTGGATATAGACCTTCTTGCCGCCGCGCGGGCCGTAGTGAAAGCTCGTGATCTGGCGTTCGGTACCGACGGCGGGGGAAATCAGCGGATGGGTCTGCGTTTGCATGATGGGGGAGTGCGGCGCAGCCGCGAATGATCCGGTGTGCGTGGAAGATCGATTGTACGTTGCCCCCTCGCTGCCATCAAACCGGCGCCAGAACACGTCGATTTTCTTTGAGAATCATCAGGTTGGTACGAAAAAAATAACGCTGCCGGTACCGCTCGCGCAAAAAAAACGGGCTCCTCGCGGAGCCCGTTTGCGACGAAGCGCGATGTGCGCTTGGCTTGCGGATTACTTGCCGTAGACGTCGAAATCGAAGTACTTCTTCGCGATCTTGTCGTACGTGCCGTCCTTGCGCATGCCGGCGATTGCACCGTCGATCTTCGACTTCAGGTCGGTGTCTTCCTTGCGCAGGCCGATGCCGGCGCCGTTGCCGAGCGTCTTCGGATCGTCGATATCCTTGCCGGCGAAGTCGAAGTTCGCGCCGCGCGGCGTCTTCAGGAAGCCGATCTCGGCTTGCACCGCGTCCTGCAGCGCGCCGTCCAGACGGCCCGAGATCAGGTCGGCGTAGACCTGGTCCTGGTTCTGGTAAGGCACGACGTTCACGCCCTTCGATGCCCAGTAGGTCTTCGCGTAGGTTTCCTGGATCGTGCCTTGCTCGACGCCGACCGACTTGCCCTTAAGCGATTCGGCCGTCGGCATCAGGCCGGTGCCCTTCTTCGTGACGAGGCGCGTCGGCGTGTTGAACAGCTTGTCGGAGAACGCGATCTGTTCCTGACGCGCCGGCGTCATCGACATCGACGACAGCACGCCGTCGAACTTGCGGGCCTTCAGCGCCGGGATCATCCCGTCGAAGTCGTTTTCGATCCACACGCACTTGGCTTTCATGCGGCGGCAGATTTCGTTGCCGAGATCGACGTCGAAACCGACAACCTTGCCGTCAGCGCCTTTCGATTCGAAAGGCGGGTAGCTTGCGTCGACGCCGAACCGCACGGTCGTCCAGTCCTTCGCATACGCGCTGCCTGCCGATACGGCGAGCAGGGCTACGGTCACAGCCGCAAGAATCTTTTTCACTCGGTGACTCCTCGTTTTGTTCGATGGGTGCGCGGTTGTGCCGCGCCGTAAGCCTTCGGCCCGGCGCGGCTTCGCGACAGGCTGTCCGTTTCGCCCACCCGATGCGGGCGCGCGACGTGCGCAAGATTATCAAGACAAAATACCGGCAGGGCGCCTAGGACAAGCCCCGATACCGGGCCCGGCGGCGGTGCGCGGGGGCGCCGCCGTTTCAGACACAGGAACGATTCAGCCGAGCGTTTCGTTGACCGCGCGCTGCAGGCACGTGACGAATTGCGTGACGGCGGGCGTGGGCAGCAGGTCGCGCCGCGCGATGATCGACAGGTCGAAGCGCGGCATGCTTTCGTCGAGTTCGGCCGTGCGGATGCCGAGCGGCGCGACCATCTCGGCGAGCGGGCGCGTGAAGCAGCCGATCACGTCCGAGCGCGCGACGAGCCCGAGCGTCACCGCGAACGACATCGGCGAGCGCAGCAGGCGCTTCGGCAACGGCAGCCCGCGCGCCTCGAACATCCCGACCATCACGCTGTGCGGAAACTGCTCGGCGCCGACGGTGACGATCCACTCGGCATCGAGCAATTCCTCTAACCGGCGCGCGTGCGCAAGCGGATGGTCTTCGCGCATCACGACGGTGAATTCCGTCGACAGCAGCGGCGATTGCGTGAAATCGCGGTCGAGTGCGGGCACATGGTGCATCGCAGCGATGTCGAGCGTGCCGTTGCGCAACTGCGCGAGCGCGTCGGGCACCGTCACTTCCTCGAGATGCAGGCTCACGTTCGGCATCGACTGGCGGAACACCGTCACCGCGCGCGGCAGCGCCGTCAGCGCGATCGACGGCATCGTGCCGACCGCGACGCGCCCCGACATCTCGCCTTTCACCTGCTCGACGGCCTCGACCGTGCGGCGGATGTCGCCGAGCAGTTGCTCGGCGCGCGGCAGCAGCGCATGGCCGCACGCGGTCAGCTCGACGCCGCGTACGCTGCGCGCGAGCAGCTCCGCGTTGAGCGCCGTTTCGAGCTCGCGGATCGTATGCGTGATCGCGGGCTGCGTGACGCCGAGTTTGCGCGCGGCGGCGCGCAGGCTCTTGTGATGCGCGGCGGAGACGAACGCCTGGAGCTGCGCGAGGTTCAGGGGGTTGCGGATGCGGGTCATCGATCGGGTCCGGTTGGCGCGATACTGTGGCGGGCGACGGGGTGTGACGGAATTTGGTAGTGGTCCTGATGGTTGCGCGTACATGGTCTTGCGCCGCCTGAGCGAGGCGTCGCGAGCCGGGGGGCGGTGGGGGGTGACGCGGCGTCCATCATGCGCCGGACCGCGCGCGGAACGTCTGGCGGTACCGCTGCGGCGACGTGCCGACGATGCGCGCGAACCGCTCGCGAAACGCGGTGACCGAACCGAACCCGGCCTCCGTCGCGACATGCTCGATCGACAGCTCCGTGACCTCCAGCAACTGCTGCGCATGCCTGACGCGCGCGGTCTGCAGCCATTGCCGCGGCGACGTGCCCGTCTGTTCCTGGAAGCGCCGCGTCAGCGTGCGCACGCTCGTCGACGCCTTGCGGGCCATCGCGTCGAGCGTGAGCGGCTGGTGCAGGTTGGCCTGCAGCCAGTCCATCAGGTCGTGCAGGCCGTCGGTGCCGCTGGGCCATTCCGGCGCGATGAACTGCGCCTGCCCGCCTTCGCGGACGCGCGGCGCCACCGCACAGCGCGCCGCGTCGACGGCGACCGCCGCACCGTAGTCGGCCTGGATCATGTGCAGGCACAGATCGAGGCCGGCCGCTGCGCCGGCCGACGTCAGGATCTGCCCGTTGTCGACGAACAGCACGTTCGGGTCGACCGTCACGCGCGGATAGCGGCGCGCGAGTTCGGCGGCCGCGAGCCAGTGCGTCGTCGCGCGCAGGCCGTCGAGCAGCCCGGCTTCCGCGAGTACGAATGCGCCGCTGCAGATCGACGCGATCCGGCAACCGCGCGCGGCCGCCGCACGCAGTGCCGCGATCACGGGGCGCGACGTGGGCGCGAGCGGCACGGATGTGCCGGGAACGACGATCGTGTCGGCGTCGGCGAGCGCGTCGAGACGAAACGGGGGGCGCAGGTCGAACAGGTCGCCCGCGACACGCGCGTGCTCGCTGCACACGCGGACGCGGTATGGCTGCGCGACGGTGGGCGAACGCACGCGCGCGAACGTGTCGCATGCGATGCCCAGATCGAACGGGACGACATCGGGCAGGGCGAGAACGGCGACCGTATGCATGGCGTTCGGGGGCTTGGCCAGAATCCGTTTAAAGATGTCATTTTAGCCAATGGCCTGGAACGGCACCACACGCGACAATCGTCGCGGACCAACCTGGAGGCTGCCGATGCAACAAGACGATCGCAATGCGCTGCGGAACCTGCAATACCTGTCGTTGCTGGAGGCGATCACGCTCGTCGTGCTGGTGTGCGTCGCCGTGCCGCTCAAGCACCTGGCCGGCTATCCGGCCGCGGTATCGATCATGGGCCCGGTGCACGGCATCGCGTTCGCGATGTACGTATGGGCGGTCGTCGGCACCGCGTCGAGCGGGCTGTGGAGCAAGGCCGAAGTCGCGCGGCTCGTGCTGGCGGCCGTCGTGCCGTTCGTGGGGCTGACGAGTGCCGGCTGGATCGCGCGCAGGAGGCAGGCGCAATGATCTACCTGTGGCTCAAGGCCGTTCATGTCGTTGCCATGGTCACGTTCGTCGGCGGCTTGCTGCTGCTGTCCGTCGGCGTGCGCATCGCCAACCTCGCCGTGCATCGCGCGGTGCGCCGCTGGGACCGCACGGTGACGGCACCGGCGCTCGCGCTCGTCTGGATCGCGGGGATCGCGCTGGCGCTGAACGGTCACTGGTTCGGCGCGACGTGGCTGTCGGTGAAACTCGTGGTGGTCGCCGCGCTGTCGGCGCTGCACGGGATCCTGGCCGGCACGCTGCGGCGCATGGAGCGCGACGATCTCGTGGTCGTGCCGGCACCGTGGCTCGGGCAGGCGGCGGGCGCGGTCGTGGTTGCGACGGCGATCGTCGTCGGGCTGGTCGTGGTCAAGCCGTTTTGATGCGCAGGCCGGTGCGGGCCGGCCATCGGCAGAGGTGGAGGCAGGCCCTACGCCAGCGCCATCTCGACCGCTGCAAGGGTGCGGCGCCGAATCCAGCCGCTCGCCATCCGGATCGCGAGCCAGTACGGCATGAACAGCAGCCGCGTGCGGGCGGTCGGGCAATGCACGAAGGTTTCGGTGCGCAGCAGGAGCGCACCCGACGCGAGCCCGACGACCTCGAAGCGAAGCACCAGCTTCGCGTCGCGCGGGTCGTCGTGCTGCACGAACGCCGCCGCGTCGGCGATCTTCAGCACGCCGAGGTCCGGGCGCCAGAAGCGGCCGACGAGGCCGAACGACAGCGACGTTTCGTCGCGCTGCAATGGTGTGAATGCATGAAGGCCGAAGCGTTCGCGTTCGCCGCGCGGGGTGCCGTGGCGCAGCGACGCGGCAACGGCTGCCGGGAATTCGCGGACGTTGAGCAGCGCATCGACGACCGGATCCGTGCGCATGTCGAGCGTGGTGACCGTATCGAGGATGCGCGCCGGCGCGGCATCGATCGGCTTCGATTCGTGCACTTCGTGGAAGCCGAACGACGGGATGAACGGCGGCTTGCGCACCGAAGTCCGGGTGCTCGATTCGGAGACGATGCCGAGCGCGTTCATGGGGGCTCCTGGAGGCAAAGCCCGATCGTAGCACCGGGTGCGGATTCGCGCCGCGCCGCTTCCGCGTTGCGCGCCGCACGGCGCCGCATCAACAAAAAAAGCCTGGAAACTTGCGTTCCCAGGCCTGGAGACCATCAACGATGATGGTGGAGGAGACGATGTCGTCCCGATGCGCGCCGTCCTTCTGCCGGCGACGTCGCGCACGATTCGCGGTCAGATCGCCCAGCCGCCGAGATAGAACGTGACGAGCACTGCTGCGATGAGCACGGTACCGACGTTGAGCTTGCGGAATTCGCCGCTGGCGATGCGGCCGATCACGAGCGTCGAGAAGCCGAGCATGATGCCCGTCACGATGTTCGCGGTCAGCACGATGAACACCGCGCACACGAGGCCCGACATCGCGTCGACCATGTCGTCCATGTGCAGCTTGCTCACGCTGCCGAGCATCAGCAGGCCGACGTACATCAGCGCCGGTGCGGTGGCGTACGACGGCACGAGGCCCGCGAGCGGCGAGAAGAACATCACGACGAGGAACAGCAGGCCGACCACGGCAGCCGCGAGGCCCGTCTTCGCGCCGGCGGCCACGCCGACGCTCGACTCGATGTAGGCTGCCGCCGGCGCACCGCCGAGGAAGCCGGAGAAGATCGAGCTGAGCGAATCGGCGGTCAGCGCACGGCCGCCGTTGATGATGCGGCCATTCTCGTCGAGCTGGCCAGCCTGGCCCGCGACCGCGCGGATCGTGCCGGTCGCGTCGAACACGGCGGTCATCACCAGCGCCAGCACGCTCGGCAGCACGGCCATCGACAGCGCGCCCTTGATGTCCATCGCGCCGATCAGCGACGCATGGCCCGGTGCGCTCAGCGACGGCAGCGCGAAGATGCCGTGGTACTTCACGCTCGGATCGAAGATCAGGCCGAAGATCGAGATCGCGATCACGACGAGCAGGATGCCGCCCGGCACGCGTCGCTTTTCGAGGCCGAAGATCGCGGCGAGGCCGACGACCGACATGATGACCGGGAACGCGGTGATCTGGCCGAGCGAGACCGGCAGGCCAGCGCCCGGGTTCTTGATCACGAGGCCGACGTCGTTCGATGCGATCAGCAGCAGGAACAGGCCGATGCCGATCCCGGTGCCGTGCGCGACGCCCGCGGGCAGGTTGCGCAGGATCCACGAACGCACGCCGGTGACCGAGATGCCGGTGAACACGAGGCCCATCAGGAACACGGCGCCGAGCGCGACCGTCGGGGACAGCCCCTTGCCGAGCACGAGGCCGAACGCGGTGAACGCGGTCAGCGAGATGGCGCAGCCGATCGCGATCGGCAGCTTCGCCCACAGGCCCATCAACAGCGAACCGAACGCGGTCGTGAGGCAGACCGCGACGAACACGGCGCTCGTGTCGAAGCCGGCCTTGCCGAACATGCCGGGAACGACGAACACGGAATAGACCATCGCGAGGAAGGTCGTGACGCCGGCAATGATCTCGCGGCGCTGCGTGCTGCCGCGCGACGAAATGCCGAAGTACCGGTCGATGACTCCCTTGGTGCCAAAGTCAGTTTCTTCCGCGCCGACGCCGACCGTCGGCTGCACCGGGGTATCACTCATGAGCTTGCTCCTTTATCAGCATGCTGAAACGGCCCGTAGCGAACCGTCGTCAGGGTGTCTCGAATCTAGTTGGGATTGTCGGCAACGTCGTGGGGACGAATGACGCGTGATCCGTGTCGTTACGTGTGAATCGAAACGATCGCGAGGGTGTCGCGTCGTGCGACGCGTTGTGTTGTCGACCCCGTCACGTGTGCTTTGCCGTAGCGAAGGTTAGGCGAACCGCCCATCACGTCCCATTGGGGGAAGAGCATGCAGCGCATGTCTCAGCGCTTATATCGGCGTGCAACGGGGCTCCGTCGCGTCGACACGCGTGTATACGCCTAGTACGAATCCGTTAAGGCGATTATTTGAATGCAGGGTCGACGGGAAGAGGGGAAGCGGGTGACGCATCGAAAATTACAAATGTCTTTCATGATGGCCGGGCAGGCCGGTGGAAACAGGGGCCGGTGACGGGATCCGCCGCCGCGCGCAACCTGCATTCGGACGATACTGCCGCCGCATCGGGGCGGTTCTCGGCGTCGCGCCGGCCTCAATTGTGCGCGAGATGGTCGAGATATGCGCGGAACATGTCGGCCATCGCGTTCGAATACGCGTCGATTTCGTCGGGGGAGCGCTCGCTTTCCGAAAACGCCTTTCCCGCTGCAGCGAGTGTCGTGGTGATCAGGTGGCAGGCGAGTTCGCGCGTGGCGTCCGGTGCATCGGGCAGCGCCTCGCGCATGAACGCCTGGAAGATGCGGTTGCCGGCCGCCTTGGCTTCCTGCGCCTCGGGCGCGTCGCGATAGAGCGGCGCGGCGTCGTCGAGCGCGATGCGCATCCGCGCCTCGTCGCATTCCGAACGGATGAACGCGTGAACGGCCGTGCGCAGCCGCTCGGGCGGCGTCTGGGTCACGTCCTCGAGCATCCCGCGCAGCATCTCGGCCGTCTGCCGCCACTCGTCATGCTGCAGCCGGAACAGCACGGCCGCCTTGTTCGGGAAGTACTGGTACAGCGAACCGACGCTCACGCCGGCGCGCTCGGCGACCCGCGCCATCGTGAAGCGCTGCGCGCCTTCGCTCGCCAAAACCTGAACAGCGGCCTGCAGGACGTCCTCGACGAGGCGGGTCGAGCGGGCCTGTTGAGGCTGTTTGCGCGTGGCAATCCGGGCGTTCGGGCGGTCGGTCATGAGCGGCTGGCCAATGCGAATAGTAAAACCTGAATAGTTCGTCATATTCTAATCGGGTGCAACGACGCACTCAACCTGACCCCGGAGATTCGCATGACCACCCTGACGCTCGACCCGCTGGCTTCGCTGCTGGCACGCCTGTTCGACGAAGCCGATGCCTCGTCGCCCGCGACGAGCCCGGACTTCGCCAGCCTGTCGCGCGACGAGCAGGCGCGGCTGATGCGCAGCAAGACCGACTACACCGATTTGTATGCGCGCCTGAAGGACTATCCGCTCGCGGTGTCGCGCGAGACAGGCGCGCTGCTGTACATGCTCGCGCGTAGCAGCGGCGCGCGGTCGATCGTCGAATTCGGCACGTCGTTCGGTATTTCGACGCTGCATCTCGCGGCCGCGCTGTGCGACAACGGCGGCGGCCGGCTGGTTACGAGCGAATTCGAGCCGTCGAAGGTCGCGCGGGCGCGGGCGAACCTGGCGGCGGCCGGGCTTGCCGATCTCGTGGAGATTCGCGAGGGCGATGCGCTGCGCACGCTGGCCGCCGATTTACCGGATTCGGTCGACCTGCTGCTGCTCGACGGCGCGAAGGCGTTGTATCCGGAGGTGCTTGCACTCGTCGAGCACCGGTTGCGGCCCGGCGCGTTCGTCGTTGCCGACAATGCCGATTACAGCCCCGACTATCTCGCTTACGTGCGCTCGCTTGAGAACGGCTATCTGTCGGTTCCGTTCGGCGGCGATGTCGAGCTGTCGATGCGGATCGGCTGAGCGCTGTGCGACCTGAACGGCGGCATGCATTCATGCATTAAAGATAGGATGACTGATCAACCAGGGGTGTGAAGGAAACGCGACGGCGCCCGACGCTTCGGGCGCCGCCGTGCGTTACTTCAGGAACACGTAGCGCGCGAAATACGGAAAGCGGCCGACCGCATGCTCGGTCGAACACGCAGTGTCCGGCGGCGTGCCGCCCGCGGTATCGAGCCGCTGCACAAAGCGCACGCCGGCGAGCGTGCCGGCCGTGGCCTTCGCGTCCGTTGTGGCCGGTGTCGCAGCGAGCAGGAGTTGGGGAATGCTGCCGGCGTGCGCGCTCGGCGCTTCCGCGAGCTTCTTGCCAGTAATGCGGCTGCCGTCGAGCGCTTCCCATGACGGTCCGGCGCCGTGCCGGACGACGAGCGTGCCGCTCGCGTCGAACAGCATCGCTTCCGGGTGCTGGAACACCCACGCGAGCTTGTGTCCAGCATCGTAGTCGCACGTGTAGACCTGTATGCCAGCGGCAGTCGTCGACAGCACGGGCGTGGCCGGCTGGGGCGGCGTGAGGCCGGCAGCGTCGTCGGCGCGGGCGGACGACGCGCAGAAGACTAGTGCGACGCCGGCCACGGCGGCCGGCAGCATGGAGCGTTTCGGGAAGCGGCTTCGCATGGCGGGGCATCCTTTCAGGTCGGGTGACGGGGATACGTCGACGAACCCGTAAACGCTAGACGCCAATTGCACCGGCTGCAATGCGCAAATGGCAATCGTGACGATAGCCGTTGCGATTGCGCGCGGCCCGGCATGCGCGGCCGTTGGTTGACGCGGCCGCGCATGCCCGGTTCAACCTCAAACCGAGCCAACCGGCGTCGGTGCATGCGCGGCAATCAGGCGTTCGGCTTTCAGCGTACCCCACAGTTCGGCCGGGATCGACACCGCCGCGAGACGCAGGTTGTCGTCGATGCGATCGGGCCGGCTCGCACCGGGGATCGCGGCCGCGACGGCCGGGTGCGCGAGCGAGAATTGCAGCGCCACCGCGCGGACATCGACGCCGAATCGTTCGCAGATCTGGCGGATGCGCGCGACGCGGTCGAGCATGGCCTGCGTGGCCGGCTGATACTCGTAATGGGTGCCGCCCGCCAGCACACCCGAGTTGTACGGGCCGCCGACGATGATCCCGAGCCCGCGCGCGGCGCTTTCCGGCATCAGCCGTTCGAGCGCGCCGGCATGATCGAGCAGCGTGTAGCGCCCGGCCAGCAGGAAGCCGTCGGGGTCCGCGCGTTCGAGCGCGAGTTCGCACGGCTCGACGCGGTTCACGCCGAGGCCCCAGCCCTGGATGACCTTCTCGTCGCGCAGCCGCGTGAGCGCCATCGCCGCGCCCGACATCGCGACGTCGAACACGTCGCGCCACGCGTCGCCGTGAAAGTCGACGGCGGGGTCGTGAATCCACACGGTGTCGAGCCGGTCGGTGCGCAGCCGCTTCAGGCTGGCCTCGATCGAACGCAGCGTGCCGTCTTCGGTGTAGTCGTAGACGATCCGGTTCGGCAGCCCGTGGCGGAACAGGCCGCCTTTTTCGCCGAGATCGCGTTGCGCTACGTCCTCGTGTTCGTCGAGGACGAGCCGGCCGACCTTGGTGCCGAGCGAGTACGCGTCGCGCGGCCGCCCCGCGAGCGCTTCACCGAGACGCAGCTCGGCGAGGCCGGCGCCATACAGCGGCGCCGCGTCGAAGTAGCGGATGCCGCTTTCCCAGGCCGCGTCGACCGTGGCCAACGCTTCTTCGTGCGGAATGTCCCGGTACATGTTGCCCAGCGGCGCGGTGCCGAAACCCAGGCGGGAAGGGAGCGTGATTCTCATGTGCAGTCTCGCAGTGAGCCGGCTCAGGCCGCAGCCTGGGCCAGCGTCGGGTAGTCGGTCAGCCCGCGCTCGCCGCCGCCGAACAGCGTGTTGCGATCGTGGGGTGCGAGCGCCGCGCCGGTGCGCAGGCGCTCGGGCAGGTCGGGGTTCGCGACGAACGGGCGGCCGAACGCGACGAGGTCGGCCCAGCCGGCGGCGATCGCTTCGCGCGCGCGTTCGGCGGTGTACGCGCCGGCGTAGATCAGCACGCCCGGGAACGCGGCGCGCAGTTGCTGCTTGAATTCGATCGGCATCAGCGGCGCGTCGTCCCAGTCGGCTTCCGCGATGTGCAGGTAGCCGACGCCGAGTTCGCCGAGCAGCGTCGCAGCGGCGAGGTAGGTCGTTTCCGGATCGTCGTCGACGCAGCCGTTCAGCGTCGTCAGCGGCGCGAGGCGGATGCCCACGCGCGACGCGTCGCCCGTGCCTTCGATCAGCGCCTGCGTGACTTCGCGCAGGAAGCGCAGCCGGTTCTCCAGCGCGCCGCCGTATTCGTCGGTGCGCGTGTTCGCATTCGAGTCGATGAACTGGTTCACGAGATAGCCGTTTGCGCCGTGCAGCTCGACACCGTCGAAGCCGGCCTCGATCGCGTGGCGCGCGGCGGCGCGGTATTGATCGACGATTTCGCGGATCTCGTCGACCGTCAGCGCGCGCGGCTCGGACGCCTGCACGAAGCCCGGTGTGCTGCCGTCTTCACCGGCGACGAACACGTTCACGCCTTGCGCCTGGAGCGGCGACGACGACACCGGCTGCCGGCCGCCGAGCAGGCTCGTGTGGCTCAGCCGGCCGACGTGCCACAGCTGCGCGAAGATCCGGCCGTGCGCGGCATGCACGGCGTCCGTCACCTTGCGCCAGCCGGCGACCTGCGACGGCGTGTGAATGCCGGGCGTCCATGCGTAGCCCTTGCCGAGCGGCGCGATATAGGTGCCTTCGCTGACGATCAGGCCCGCGCTCGCGCGCTGCGCGTAATACGCGGCCATCAGTTCGTTGGCTTCGTCGCCGGGCTGGCTGGCGCGCGAGCGCGTCATCGGCGGCATCACGATGCGGTTCGGCAGCGTCAGCGCGCCGAGTCGCAGCGGTTGAAAAAGCGGGTCCTGGGTCATGGTGGTGTCCTGTCGGTGCCGCGGCCGGCGGGCCGCGGCGAATCAAAGCGTGAGTGGCGGGCGGCGTGTTCAGTCCCACTTCGGCGCGAGGCCGGCCGGGTCGACTTCGCGGCCGTTGCGTTCGAGCGCGGCGATCTGCGCCATGTCGTCGTCGGTCAGGCGCAGCGTCTGCGCGAGCAGGTTGCTCGCGAGGTTCTCGCGCTTCGTCGACGACGGGATCACCGAGTAGCCGAGCTGCAACGCCCACGCGAGCGCGACCTGTGCGGGCGTCGCGTCGTGACGCTGCGCAATCGCGCCGATCACCGGATCGCCGAGCACCTTGCCGTACGCGAGCGTCATGTACGACGTGACGTGGATGCCTTCGGCGTTCAGGAATTCGACGAGCTTGCGGTTCTGCAGGTACGGGCTCAGTTCGATCTGGTTCGTCGCGATCGCATCCTTGCCGACGGCCGCGATCGCTTCCTTTGTCAGTGCGATGTTGAAGTTCGAGATGCCGATCCGGCGCGTGAGGCCCTGCGCCTTTGCATCGGCGAGGGCGGTCATGAATGTATCGAGCGCGACGCCGTTGTCGGGTGCCGGCCAGTGGATCAGCGTCAGGTCGACGTGGTCGGTGCGCAGCTTGCGCAGGCTTTCTTCGAGGCTCGGCACGAGCTTGTCCGGTGCGTAGTTGTCGACCCAGATCTTGGTCGTGAGGAACAGGTCTTCGCGACGCACGCCCGACGCGACGATCGCTTCGCCGACTTCGGCTTCGTTGCCGTAGATCTGCGCGGTGTCGATCGCGCGGTAGCCGACTTCGAGGCCGTTGCGGACCGAGTCGATGACAGCCTGGCCTTGCAGGCGGAACGTACCGAGGCCGAAGGCGGGAATGTTGCTCATGATGTGCTCCTGGGAGAGTGGAACGGGTTCGCTATGGAAGTCATTCTGGCGTTTTGGATTGATGAGATAAACGCCGTTGCAGGTCAAAAATATTTGATCTGAAATCAAGTATTGGGCGTGAGTTCGGCCGGCGTCATGCAACACGCGTCCGTGCGTTTTCATTCGCGTGGAACACCGGCAGCACGTCTGCCGCGATCTCGGCCATCGTCTCGTCGAGCGAGCGGCGGTTGCGGCGCAGATGCAGGCCGATGTGCCGCACGCCCGCGTCGCGCATGGCCGCGAGTTCCCCGATCAGCGCGAGACGCCCCGCGCGGGCGCCGAAGCGGTGCCGCTGCAGTGGCGCGTGCGGGTCTTCCGCGAGGTCGAGGTGGATGAAGCTCACGTACGGCTTGTCGCCGGCCACCGCGCGCCAGTTCGCGGCGCGCTGCCGGTGGTCGTCCGGCGTGCCGGGATACGCGAGACAGCCGTCCATGTGTTCGCCGATCCATGCGGGCGTCTGCTGCGCGAGACCGGCGACGAGCAGCGGCAGCGGGGTACGGGCGGCAGGCAGCACGTCGAGGCCGGGCGGCAGGTGTCCGCGCGCGCCATCGCGCAGCAGCGCGATCTGGTCGCGGAAATTCGCGCCGCGGGACGCGAAGTCGCGGCCGAACAGCGGATATTCGACGGGCCGGTCGCCGCTGGCGACGCCGAGCAGCAGGCGGCCGCCGCTCAGTTCCTGGATCGTCGCGGCCGATTTCAGCGTCAGCAGCGGCTCGCGCAGCGGCAGCACGACGGCCGCCGTGCCGAGCAGGATGTCGCGCGTGATGCCGGCGAGGTAGCCGAGATACGAGAAGGTCTCGAACACCTGCGCGGCGTCGCCGAACGCCGGGTCGTACACCGGCACGTCGCGCACCCAGAGCGCGCGGAAGCCGAGCGTGTCGGCCTGTTGCGCGAGCGTCGCGTGGAGCGCGAGGTCGGGTACGCCGGGGTAGCGGCCGTCGTGCTGGCGCTTCGCGTTGCCGGCGGGCGACCAGTCGTTGTCGAGCGGCAGTTCGAGGCCGATGCTGAAGCCGCCGTCGGCGAGTCTGTCGAGTGCAGTGAATGAAGTGGACATGGTCGGGTTCCGTTCAGATCGCGCGCAGGCTGCCTTCGAGCCGGTAGAAATCGAGCGACGACGCGGTGAAGAAGGACCGCGACGTGCCGGCGGCGAAATCGTCGATATGCACGACCGTCGCGCGGTCGGCTTCCTGCCACGAGATCGCGTAGGTTTCGCCGGCGATGTGCTGCCACGTGTATTCGACTTCACCCTTCGCGCCCGCGTACGGGCCTTCGGTGATCTCGTAGCGCATGTGGCGGCCGTCATCGTCGTACGCGTTGAGCGCGGTGAGGCCGTCGTAGCGCACTTCGAACGTCTTGCCGGCGAACGGCGGGCGTGGGGTCGATGCGTTCATGGGTGCAAACTCCTGCAAAAAGGTGGCGTTCAGTGCGCAAGCTGGACCGGTTCGGCCGTGCGTTCCGGCAGGCCCGCGTGGCGGTCGAGCCGGCCGCTCAGTGCGGTGAGTGCGAATGCGCCGAGCGTGACGGCGGCCGCGATCCAGGGCGTATGGCCGAGGCCGACGTGCGCGACGATCACGCCACCGAGTGCCGAGCCGCCCGCGACGCCGAGGTTGAACGCGGCGATGTTGAAGCCGGATGCGACGTCGGTCGCGTCGGGCGCGAAGTGGCGCGCCTGCTTGACGACATACACCTGCAGGCCCGGCACGTTGCCGAACGCCACCGCGCCCCATGCGAGCATCGTCAGTACGGCGAGCCATTTGATGTGGATCGTGAAGGTGAGCGCGAGCAGCACGATCGCGAGCAGCAGGAAGATCCGCTTGAGTGCCTTCACGGGGCCGGCGCTATCCGCGAGCTTGCCGCCCCACACGTTGCCGAACGCGACCGATACGCCGTAGCCGACGAGCACGAGGCTGACCTGCGACGGCGTGAAGCCGGCGATCTGCTCGAGCAGCGGCGCCATGTACGTGAACGCGATCAGCGAGCCGCCGTAGCCGACCGCCGTCATCGCATAGACCAGCAGCAGGCGCGGCTGCGCGAGCACGCGGAACTGGCGGGCGAGCGGCGCGGGCGCCGTTTGCGGCAACCCGCGCGGCACGAAGGCCACCGCGCCGACGAACGCGACGAGGCCGAACAGCGCGACGACCAGGAAGGTTGCGCGCCAGCCGAAGTGCTGGCCGATGAAGGTGCCGAGCGGAATGCCGGCGACGAACGCGACGGTCATCCCGCTGAACATCGTCGCGATCGCGCTGGCGGCCTTCTCCTTCGGCACGAGCGTGGTCGCGATGATCGAGCCGACCGAGAAGAACACGCCGTGCGCGAGGCCGGTGAGGACGCGCGCGACGATCAGCGATTCGTAGCCGGGCGCCTGCCACGCGACGAGGTTGCCGACGGTGAACAGCGCCATCAGCGCGGCGAGCAGTGTCTTGCGCGGCACGCGGCCGGTGAGCGCGGTGAGGAGCGGCGCGCCGATCGCGACGCTCAGTGCGTAAAGGCTGACGAGCAGGCCCGCGGACGGCAGGCTGACGCCGAGGTCGGCGCCGATCGTCGGGATCAGCCCGACGATCACGAATTCGGTGGTACCGATGGCAAACGCGCTGATGGTCAGCGCAAGCAGGGCGAGTGGCATGATGGGTGCTCCAGGGTCCGGTGAGGATGGAGCGCAGTGTGCCGCCTTTACTTTTGCCGAAAAACGGGTCTATAAACCAAATTGTTTTGATTTCAAATCAATAGTGACGCCATGAAGATCACGCTCGACGAACTCCAGGCCTTTGCCGCCGTGGTCGATTCCGGTTCGATCACCGCCGCCGCGCAGCAGCTCGACCTCACGGTGTCGGCGGCCAGCCGCACGCTCGGGCGGCTCGAGGAGAAGCTGAAGACCACGCTGCTGCGCCGGACCACGCGCCGGCTCGAACTGACCGAGGAAGGGCGCGCGTTCCTGCAGGACGCGCGCGCGATCATCGAATCGGTCGAGACCGCGGAGGAGCAGATGCTCGCGCGGCGCGAGATGCCGTCGGGGCGGCTGCGCGTCGATGCGGCGACGCCGTTCATGCTGCACGTGATCGTGCCGCTCGTGCGCGGCTATCGCGAGCGCTTCCCGAAGGTCGAGCTGGAGCTGAACAGCAACGAGGGCATCATCGACCTGCTGGAGCGGCGCACCGACGTCGCTTTCCGGATCGGCCGGCTGAAGGATTCGACGCTGCACAGCCGGCGCATCGGCAACAGCCGGATACGCATGCTCGCGAGCCCCGCGTATGTCGCGACGCACGGCCAGCCGCGCAAGGTGGAGGATCTCGACAAGCACACGCTGCTCGGTTTCACGCAGCCCGAATCGCTGAACGTGTGGCCGATCCTCGGCACCGACGGCGAGCCGTGCCGCATCGAGCCGGGCATCCGGTCGTCGAGCGGCGAGACGCTGCGGCAGCTTGCGCTCGATGGCGCGGGCGTTGTCTGCCTGTCGGATTTCATGACCGCGCAGGATCGCGAAGCGGGCCGGCTCGTACAGGTGCTCGCGCGCCAGACGCTCGAGGTCGAGCAGCCGATCCACGCGGTGTACTACCGCAATACCGCGATCTCGTCGCGGATCGCGTCGTTCGTCGATTACCTGATCGAGGCGCTGGGCGGCAGCGGCAACGATGCGCCGGGGCGGCGCAAGGCTGCGTCGTGGATGGAGCCGCGGTAGCGGCAGGGGGCAGGGCACGCCCGATGTGACGTGCGATCCGGCGCACCCCACTGGGGCACGCCGTCGTGTGGCGGTTACGCCTCTTCGGACCAGGACATCCCGTCGCGCGCGAGCAGCGCCGACGAAGCCGCGGGCCCGAACGTGCCGGCCGTGTACAGGCGCGGCCGGTCGCCAAGCTGCTTCCAGCCGTCGAGGATCGGCTCGACCCACGACCACGCGGCTTCGAGCTCGTCGCGGCGCATGAAGTGCGTGAGGCGGCCGCGGATCACGTCGATCAGCAAACGCTCGTACGCTTCCGCGCGCCGCTCCGGAATCGCCTGCTGCAGGTCGAGGTTCAGGCTCACGGGCACCATGTTCATCCCGCTGCCCGGTTCCTTCGCGAGCATCTGCAGCTGGATCGACTCTTCCGGCTGGAGCTGGATCACGAGGCGGTTGCTGTAGTGGCGCGGGCCGGTCGGGATGATCGAGAACGGCATGTCCGCGAACTCGATCACGATTTCCGACTGGCGGCGCTGCAGCCGCTTGCCGGTGCGCAGGAAGAACGGCACGTTCGCCCAGCGCCAGTTGTTGATGTGTGCGCGCAGCGCGACGAAGGTTTCCGCGCGGCTGTCCGCCGGCACGTTGTCTTCCTCGAGATAGCCCTTCACCGGCTGGCCGTCGACCGCGCCGGCCGTGTACTGGCCGCGCACCGTGTCGCGCGCGACGTCCGCCACCGCCATCGGCCGCAGCGAGCGCAACACCTTCAGCTTCTCGTCGCGCACCGCGTCCGGGTCGAGCGACACGGGCGGCTCCATCGCGACGATGCACAGCAGCTGCAGCAGGTGGTTCTGCACCATGTCGCGCAGCGCGCCGGTATGGTCGTAGAAGCCCGCGCGGCTGCCGACGCCCACCGTCTCCGCCACCGTGATCTGCACGCTGCGGATGCTCGGCGCCTGCCACAGCGGCCCGAAGATCGGGTTGCCGAAGCGCAGCACCATCAGGTTCTGCACGGTTTCCTTGCCGAGATAGTGGTCGATCCGGTAGATCTGCGATTCCTCGAAATGCTTGCCGACCGCATTGTTGATCGCCTTCGCGGACGCGAGATCGTGGCCGAGCGGCTTTTCGAGGACGACGCGCGAGTGCCTGTCGACGAGGTGCGCGGCCGACAGGTTGTCGCAGATGGTGGTGAACAGCTCCGGCGACGTCGACAGGTAGAACACGCGGATCGCGTCGCCGCGCGCCGCTTCCGCGAGCCGCAGGTAGTCGTCCGGCGCGTTCACGTCGATCAGCACGTACTTGAACAGGTCGAGGAAACGGCTCCATGCCGCGGCGTCGAACGCCTTTTCGTCGATGAACGGGCGCGACTGCTCGTCCATGAACTTGCGATAGCCGTCGATGCCCCAGTCGCGGCGGCCGACCGCGATGATGCGCGTCTCGGGCGGAAGGTTGCAGTGCAGGTGCGCCATGTACAGCGCGGGCAACAGCTTGCGGGCGGCCAGGTCGCCGCCGCCGCCGAAGATGATCATGTCGACGGGCCGGTCGGCCGCGGTCTGGGTAGGCTGATTCGTCATGGGAGGTTCGCGGTGTGAAACGGTGAACGTGAAACGAACGTCGAGGCACCGGGCGCCGATACGTGAACGCACCAGTACGTGAAAACGCTAATAGTGCCCGGTTTTGATGGTTTGCGTATGGGTTCCCCCGGATGTAACAGCGCTTGCATTCCGTATGATCGCCCCATTATGATTGAGCGCTCACTCATTAAAGGAATCGAACGTGGCCCGACCGCGCAGTCCCGACAAGCACGAAGCCATCCTCGCCGCGGCCGCACGCGCGCTCGCCGAGGACGGTGCGACGGCGACGACCGCGCGTATCGCGCGACTCGCCGGCGTGGCGGAAGGCACGGTGTTCACGTACTTCGAGACCAAGGACGCGTTGCTGAATGCGTTGTACGTGAGCCTGAAGGCGGACATGCGCGACGCGATGATGACGGGTTACCCGGAGCGCGCGCCGGTCGAGCAGGCGCTGCGGCACGCGTGGAACGGCTATGTATCGTGGGGCGTCGCGAATCCGGACGGGCGGCGCGCGTTGCGGCAACTGGGCGTGAGCGGACGCATCGACGATGCGCATCGCGCGGCCGGCGCCGAAGGCTTCGGCGGGATCAATGCGCTGCTGCGCGAGCAGGTCGCAGCGTCGGGCGCGCTGAATCCTGACGAAGCGCACGCGTTCTGCGCGGCGCTGTTCACGTCGATCGCCGAAACGGCGATGGAATCGGTCGCGCGCGATCCGGCGCGGGCCGATGCGTACCGGGAGGCCGGGTTTCGCGCGTTGTGGGCCGTGTTGCACGCGGTGTAAGGCAAGGGTTGCCGTCGTGGCGGCGTGTGCGGATTCACGTTCACGCGCTGCGACGAGGACGGGTAGCGGGTTTCAGGCAGGGCGATGGAGGTCATGAACGACCGGTACATCGCTGTTATTAATGAGTGAGTAATCATTCATTTTGTGGTTTCACTACGATCAAGGAGTGGAAAAATGTCGAAAGTCTGGCTGGTAACAGGGGCCGCGCGCGGCCTGGGGCGAGCGATTTCGGAAGCCGTGCTGGCGGCGGGCGACCGGCTGGTGGCCGGCGCGCGCGATCCCGCGCGGCTGGCCGATCTGGCCGAGCGTCATGGCGACCGTCTGCTGCCGGTCGCGCTGGACGTCACCGACGAAGCAGCGGCTGAGCAGGCCGTCGCGGCGGCACGCGACGCGTTCGACCGCATCGACGTGCTGGTGAACAACGCGGGCTACGGCCATACCGCGCCGTTCGAGCAGATGGGCGCCGACGATTTCCGCGACCAGATCGAAACGAACCTGTTCGGCGTGATCAACCTGACGCGTGCGGTGCTGCCGACGATGCGTGCGCAGCGCGCAGGGCACATCTTCCAGGTGTCGTCGGTCGGCGGGCGCACGTCGACGGCGGGCCTGTCCGCGTATCAGGCCGCGAAGTGGGCGGTCGGCGGGTTCAGCGACGTGCTGTCGAAGGAGGTCGCGCCGTTCGGCGTGCGGGTCTGCACGCTCGAGCCGGGCGGGATGCGCACTGAGTGGGCCGCGCAGGCGAAGCGCGGTTTCGACGGTCTGCTGCCCGACTATCAGCCGTCGGTCGGGAGGATTCTCGAACTGCTCGGTGCGTATGGCGGCCATGAAGTCGGCGATCCGGCGCTGATCGCGGCGCTGATCGTCGAGCTGTCGCGCCGCGAGGATGTGCCGATGCGCCTGCTGCTCGGCGGCGATGCGCTGTTCGTGTGCGAGCAGGCGGAGAAGCAGCGTGCGGAAGAGGCCGCGCGGTGGCGCGACACGACGCTGTCGACGCAGTTTCCGGATGCGAAGCTGCCGGACGGGCTGCAGGCGTTGAAGGGGCTGGAGTGAGCGCTGACATCCGCACTGCTGCCCGGGCAACTTGAACGGCTGACCGATGGCGGCGCGTGCACCTGCGCGCAGGCATCGGTCGGCAGCGCCCATGCAATTGACGGGCGCTGCCGCTATATCAACCAGCCTGTTCCACCAGCGCCTGCAATTCCTGCCCGGCCTTCGCGATCGCTGCTTGCACCGCATCGGCACCCAATACGGTGCCTTCCACGCGCACTTCGCGGATGTCGGTCATCCCGATGAACCCGAGCAGATGCTTCAGATAGCCGGACTGGTAGTCGAAGGGCGCATACGGGCCTTCCGAAAAGACGCCGCCGCTGGCGGTGACCAGATAGACCTGCTTGCCTTCCACCGTGCCGGCGACGCCGCTTTCGCCATAGCGAAACGTGACCTGCGGCCAGATCACGCGGTCGAACCACGCGCGCAGCTGCGTGGACGGGCCGAAATTGGTCATCGCGGAGCCGATCACGACGATGTCGGCGGCGCGCAGTTCATCGATCAGCGCTTGCGCGAGCTCGACGGCTTGCGCCTGTTCGGCGCTGCGCGCATCCGGCGGCAGCATGCGGCCGACGATGTATGCGTCGTCGATATGCGGCAGCGGATCGGTGGAGAGATCGCGCAAGGTCACGGCGCTGCTTGCGTCGCGCGCCGCGAGTTGTCGCGCGAGGTCGTGCGCGAAGCGCGTGGACAGGCTGTCGGTGCTGCGGGGGCTGGAGGTGATCAGCAGGATGCGGCTCATGAGCGTTCCTTTCGGGATAAGATGAGAACCAGGTAACTTTTGATAACTAAGTTACCGAAATGCATGTGGAATGCTAGGGTTCGCGCCCAGGCACCACAAGAACGCACAGGGTTGTGCCCCAGTCACATCGATGTTCCCGCCACCATGCCCCGACCCAGCGACAACGACTGCCAGGCGACACGCCAGATCCTCGACCGGATCGGCGACAAATGGAGCCTCTACATCATCGCGACGCTGAACGACGGTTCGCGGCGCTTCAACGAGCTGAAACGCGAGATCGAAGGGATTTCGCAGCGCATGCTGACGCTGACGTTGCGCGGGCTGGAGCGCGACGGGCTGGTCACGCGGACGGTGTTCCCGACGATTCCGCCGCGCGTCGACTACGCGCTCACGCCGCTCGGCGAAACGCTGCTGGAGCCCGTGATGGCGCTCGTCATGTGGGCGGAGAAAAACAAGCAGCCGATCGCGCAAGCGCGCGAGCGTTTCGACGAGGCGGCCGACGCGACGCCGGAGCCGGGCGAGGGCGTGGTTTACCGGCGTCGATAGGGGGCGCGACGCGGCCGCCGCGCCCCCGAACGTCGCGTGCGCTCAGCGCCCGAGCGCGTAGAACTCCGCATTCGGCCGCAAGTTCGTCACGTTCGCGATGCGGTTGGACATGCCGAAGAAAGCCGAGATCGCCATGATGTCCCACACGTCTTCTTCGACGAAACCATGCGACTTGAGCGCATCGAAGTCGGCTTCTCCCACCAGATGCGCGGCCTGCGACACCTTCATCGCGAAGTCGAGCATCGCCTTCTGCCTGGCGGTGATATCGGCCTTGCGGTAGTTGGTGGCGACCTGGTCGGCAATCAGCGGATCCTTCGCCCGAATGCGCAGGATCGCACCGTGCGCGATCACGCAGTACTGGCACTGGTTCACGCTGCTGGTGGCCACGACGATCATCTCGCGCTCGGCCTTGCTCAGGTTGCCCGGCTTGTCCATCAGCGCGTCGTGGTACGCCATGAACGCGCGAAACTCGTCCGGGCGATGGGCAAGCGTGAGGAACACGTTCGGGATGAAGCCCGACTTTTCCTGGACGGTCGTGATGCGTTCGCGAATGTCGTCGGGCAAATCTGCGAGCGCGGGCACGGGAAAGCGGCTGATGGGGGCACTGTTTGCGGCAGTCATGAGGTCTCCTGGATAAAGTGGCGCGCTCGCTGCGCGAGCCGCCGTCCGAAATAACAAACGCGGGTGGTCGTCGGCGGCGTCAAGCGTTGACGTCGACGACGATCCGGCCGCGCACCTTGCCGTTGATCAATTCCTCCGCAAGCGGGATGACGTCGCCCAGGCCGACCTGGTGGCTGATCGCGCCCAGCTTCTCGACGTCGAGGTCGGACGCGAGCCGGCGCCATGCCGCCAGGCGATCGGCGCGCGGGCACATGACGCTGTCGATCCCGACGAGCGTGACGCCGCGCAGGATGAACGGCATGACGGTCGCGGGGAAATCCATGCCGGCGGCCAGGCCGCAGGCCGTCACGACGCCGCGGTAGCGCGTGGTCGCGCACACGTTGGCGAGCACGTGGCTGCCCGCCACGTCGACCGCGCCGGCCCAGCGCTCCTTGCCCAGCGGCTTGCCGGGCTCGCTGAATTGCGACCGCTCCAGGATCTCTGTCGCGCCGAGCTGACGCAGGTAGCCGGCATCGGCGGGGCGGCCCGTCACCGCGACCACGTGGTATCCCAGCTTGGCGAGGATAGCGGTAGCGACGCTGCCCACCCCGCCTGCCGCGCCGGTCACCACGATCTCGCCGTCATCCGGGCGCACGCCATGCCGCTCCAGTGCCATCACGCACAGCATCGCGGTGTAGCCCGCCGTGCCGATGGCCATCGCCTGTTGCGGCGAAAAGGCGGACGGCAGCGGCACCAGCCAGTCGCCATCGACGCGGGCTTTCTGCGCCAGGCCGCCCCAGTGTGTTTCGCCGACGCCCCAGCCGTTGAGCACGACCTGATCGCCGGGGCGATAGTCCGGGTGCGTGCTCTCGTCGACTTCGCCGACCAGATCGATGCCGGGCACCATCGGGAACTTGCGGACCACCGGGCTCTTGCCGGTGATCGCCAGCCCGTCCTTGTAGTTCAGCGTCGAATAGCCCACGCGTACCGTCACGTTGCCCGCGGGCAACTGCGCGTCGTCCAGCGTCTGGAGCCGGGCCTGCTGGCCGGTTTCATGCCTGTCGATCACGATGCCTTGAAACATGTGTCCTCCTTTCTAGACCGATCGTCTAGTTAATGGCAAAAAAATTCAGCGGCGGGGCAGTCCATTGAAGAAAAACTGCGCGAACAGGGTCAGCGGCGTGTCGCTGCGCTCCAGTTTCGCGCGCAGCACGGCGCCTTCCCAGCCGATCCAGAAGAATGCGGCGAGCTCGGCGGGATCGGCCGACCCGGCCAGTTCACCGGCTTGCTGCGCGACGGCCAGGCATTCGGCGAGGCGGCGTTGCCAGTCCTCGAACGTGGTGCGCAGGCGTTCGCGGAAGCTTTCGGGCAGCGCGCCCATTTCCTGCCCGAGGTTGCCGATCAGGCAGCCGCGGCTGTACGCGTAGCGGGCCATGCCGTCGCGGGCATCGTCGACGAACGCGCGTACGCGCTGCAGCGGCGAGCGCGCCGGATCGCTGAAATGACGGTCCAGCTTGCGCGCGAAGAAGTCGGCATAGCGGGCGATCAGTTCGAGGCCGAACGCTTCCTTGCTGTCGAAGTAGTGATAGAAGGAGCCCTTCGGCACGCCGGCACGCCCGAGAATCTCGTCGAGCCCGGTGGCCGAGAAGCCCTTTTCGGTGAGCACTTCCAGCCCGGTGCGCAACAGCATGTCCCGCGTGGCGACGAGGTCCTCGTGCTGTTTCGGTGGCCTGCCGCGACGGCGAGGCGGATCAGTTCGAACGTCCATGTGCGAATAATAGACCGTTCGTCTCAAAAATCAACGGGTCACGTATGTCCGCACTAACCCTGATTAAAAAACCTTATCGCGGTGAAAAATTCCGCATCTTATTGAACCGATATCGGCTCGCTATAGTGGCTCGCTTTCCCGCACGCACCCGTTGCGTGCGCAGACAAACAGCAGGAGCCCCTTGATGACCAGCGATACCCGATTCACCGAAGTCGAGGATCTGATGCCCGCCGCCGGCGGATTGCGCGAGATCCGTCACCACATCCATCACCACCCCGAACTCGCGTACGAGGAGCACGACACGGCCGCGCTCGTTGCCGACAAGCTCGAACAGTGGGGCTGGCAGGTGACGCGCGGGGTCGGCAAGACGGGTGTGGTCGGCACGCTGCGCGTGGGCGACGGCACGCGCAGCATCGGCATTCGCGCCGACATGGATGCGCTGCCGATCATCGAGGCGACGGGTCTGCCCTATGCGAGCGGCACGCACGGCAAGATGCACGCGTGCGGCCACGACGGCCATACGACGATGCTGCTCGGCGCCGCACAGCACCTCGCGAAGACCCGCAACTTCTCCGGCACCGTGCACCTGTACTTCCAGCCGGCGGAAGAGCACGGCGTCGACAGCGGCGCGAAGAAGATGATCGACGACGGTTTGTTCGAACGCTTCCCGTGCGATGCCGTGTTCGGCATGCACAACCATCCGGGCGCGGCGCCGGGCGTGTTCCTCACGCGGCGCGGCCCGTTCATGTCGGCCGGCGACAAGGCGATCATCTCGATCGAAGGCGTCGGCGGCCACGCGGCGCGGCCGCACCTGACGGTCGACCCGGTGGTCGTCGCGGCGAGCATCGTGATGGCGCTGCAGACGATCGTTGCGCGCAACGTCGATCCGTCGCAGCCGGCGGTCGTCACGGTCGGCTCGATGCATGCGGGCACCGCGAACAACGTGATCCCGAACGGCGCGCGTCTCGAACTCAGCGTGCGCTCGTTCAGCCCCGACGTGCGCGCGCTGCTCAAGCGCCGCATCACCGAGCTGGCCGAAACGCAGGCCGCGAGCTACGGCGCAACCGCGAACGTCGAGTACATCGAAGGCTATCCGGTCGTCGTCAATACGGATGCCGAAACGGATTTCGCCGCGCAGGTCGCGCGCGAGCTCGTCGGCGATGCGCACGTGGTCGAGCAGACCGACCTGCTGATGGGCAGCGAGGATTTCGCGTTCATGCTGCAGCAGCGGCCGGGCTCGTTCGTGCGGCTCGGCAACGGCGAAGGTGAGGACGGCTGCATGGTGCACAACCCGAAATACGACTTCAACGATCGCAACCTGCCGATCGGCGCGGCGTACTGGACGCGTCTCGTGGAGCGTTACCTCGGGCGGTGATGCCGGCGGCGGGGCGAGCGGCCGGCGCTTCCGGCCGCATTGAGAGGAGACGATAACGATGCAGAAAGACCATCTCGCGCTGCACCCCGCGTCGACGGGGGCCGCCGAAACCAGCACGCCAGGTGCGCCGGCCGTCACGCGGCGCGGCGCGATCGCGGCGGCCGTGATCGGCAACTGGCTGGAGTTCTTCGATTTCACCGTGTACGGCTTCTTCGCGGTGCTGATCGGCAAGCTGTTCTTCCCGTCGAGCGACCCGACCACGTCGCTGCTGCTGTCGGTCGCGACGTTCGCGGCAGGCTTCTTCACGCGGCCGCTCGGCAGTGTCGTGCTCGGTGTCTACGCGGACCGCAGGGGGCGCAAGGCCGCGCTGAACCTGACGATCATGCTGATGGCGCTCGGCACGGGCCTGATCGCGATCGCGCCGACGTATGCGCAGGTCGGCGTGGCCGCGCCGCTGCTGGTCGTGTTCGCGCGGCTGATGCAGGGCTTCTCGCAGGGCGGCGAATTCGGCGCGGCGACGACGACGCTGCTCGAACAGGGCGGCACGTCGCGCCGCGCGTTCCGCGCGAGCTGGCAGCTCGCGACGCAGGGCGGTGCCGCGCTGATGGGCTCGGGCTTCGCGGCGCTGCTGTCGAACACGATGACCAAGGACGCGCTGGAGAGCTGGGGCTGGCGGCTGCCGTTCCTCGTCGGCGTGCTGATCGCGCCGGTCGGCATGTATCTGCGCCGCCGGCTCGCCGACGACGCGCCCGGCGACAGCCATCACGGCATCGAACGCGGCGTGCTGCACGAGCTGTTCTCGAAGCACACCCGCACGGTGGTGCTGCTGATGCTCACGGTGATGGGCGGCACGGTGTCGACCTACATCCTGACGTTCTACATGCCGACTTACGCGATCCACACGCTCGGCCTGCCGATGAAGCTGTCGATGTTCGTCGGCGTCGCATCGGGCTGCGTGATGCTGGTCACGTGCCCGCTGTTCGGCTGGCTGTCGGACAAGCTCGGCAGCCGGCGCCTGCCGATCTTCGTCGGCCGCGGCGTGCTGGTCGTATTGCTGTTCCCGGCGTTCTGGCTGATGAACCATCACCCGACGCTGTCGGTGATCCTGCCGCTGACCGCGCTGATGCTGCTGTTCTATTCGCTCGGCTCGGCGTCGGAAATGGCGCTGATGTGCGAGTCGCTGCCGCGCCACGTGCGCGCAACCGGCATCTCGATCGCGTATGCGCTCGCGGTGACGATCTTCGGCGGCACCGCGCAGCTGATCGCGACCTGGCTCGTGAAGACGACCGGCAGCAAGCTCGCGCCGGCCGGCTACGTGGCCGCGTGCGTGGTGCTGTCGCTGATCGCGGTGGCGATGCTGCGCGAGACGGCGCGGGATTCGATGGACTGACGCGCGGCGCAGCACCGCGGACGGCAGGCGGCACTACGCGCTTACCGCCCGCGCACCACCCTCAGGTACGACGCGAGCATCGTCGCGAGTTCCTGCGCGGCCGGCGTCAGCGGGACGGCCGCGCGTTGCAGCAGGCAGATGTCCTGCGATTCGGCCTGTTCGCGCACCGGCACCTTCGCGAGCGCGCCGGCAAACGGCCCGTGCCGCGTCACGGCTTCGGTTTCGAGCGACAGGCAATCGGTCTGCGTAACGAGCTGCAGCGTCTCGAACATCCCTTCGACCGTGGCGAGAATCTTCGGCGGCGGCAGGCCATGCACGTCGAAGTACGCGAGCAGCCGGTTGACGACGGGATCGACGCTCAGGTTCGGCGAGCGCGTCGACACCCATGCGTAGTCGGCCAGTTCGGCGAGCGATTGCGCGTGCATCGCCGGATGCCCGTTGCGGCACACGACCACCGGCGCTGAAGCACGCAGCGGCGTGACCGCGAGATCGGTCGTGTCGGTCTGCTTCGCCACGAGCGCGATCGCGAAATCGACCGCGCTTTCCCGCAACCAGCCGATCATCATCCGCGACGTGCCGGTACGCAGGTGCACGTCGACCTTGTCGAAGCGCGCGCGGAACGCGCTCAGCACAGGCGCGAACGCGTCGATCAGCGGTTCGGCCACGAGGCCCAGCGTGACCGTGCCTTCGTACGCGCCGCTCAGTTGCCGGATTTCCCGTTCGACCTGTTCGCATTCGCCGAGGATCGAACCGGAGCGCGCGAGCAGTCGCTGGCCGACGGCCGTCGGCACGATCCCGCGATTGGTGCGCGTGAACAGCGTCGCGCCGAGCGTTGCCTCGAGGCTCTGCAACTGCTGCGTGACGCCGCTCTGCGCGAGATCGAGCGCGCGTGCGGCGGCGCGCAGGCTGCCGTGCTCGACGACGGCCTGGAAGATGCGGAGCTGGGAGAGCGTGAACGCCATGGGCAAGCGCGAGGCCGGTGATCGGGAAAAGTGATCATGATAAGGCAGCGGGCGATTCCGGCGGCGGCGCGTGCGCACTACGATCGCAGGCAGTCCGGCTCGTGCCGTTTGCCCATCGTCCCGCCCTTCGTCGACCATGAAACGCACCTTCCTTCCGCTCGTTTCCCTATGCCTTGCGTTCGCGGCCAGCGCCGCGCACGCGCTCGATGCGCGCCCCGTGCGCCTCGGTATCGATCCGACCTATCCGCCGATGGATTCGAAGGCGCCCGACGGCAGCCTGAAGGGCTTCGACGTCGATCTCGGCAACGAGATCTGCCGCCGCGCGCAGTTGCGCTGCCAGTGGGTCGAGCTCGAATTCTCCGGGATGATTCCCGCGCTGCAGGCGCGCAAGATCGACGCGATCCTGTCGTCGATGGCGATCACCGAGAAGCGCGAAAAGCAGATCCTGTTCTCGTCGAAGCTGTTCCGCTTCAAGTCGCGGCTCGTCGCGCGGCCCGGGAGCGGCGTCGACAGCACGACCGCGTCGCTGGCCGGCAAGCGCGTCGGCGTGCAGTCGGGTACGCAGTTCGAATCGTGGGCGCTCGCGCACTGGGCGCCGGCCGGCGTCGGCGTGGTGCCGTACAAGAGCCAGGACGACGTGTTCGCCGATCTCGTCAACGGCCGCCTCGACGCGGCGCTGCTCGGCACCGTGGAAGCCGACTACGGCTTCCTGCGCACGCCGAAGGGCAAGGGCTTCGCGTTCGTCGGCGCGCCGCTCGACATGGGCGATCGCGGCGTCGGCATCGGCATGCGGCAGTCCGATACGGCGCTCAAGGCGTCGATCGACGGCGCGATCGCGTCGATGCTGAAGGACGGCACGTACGACCGGATCTCGAAGAAGTATTTCGACTTCAACCCGTACGGCGACTGAGCGCCGCGCGACCTCGCCGTTTCACCCGCTTCTTCGTTTTCATTTCGTTCGAGACCATCGATGCAGATTCGCACCACGCCGCTCCTGTCGCCGTCGATCGGCACGCAGCGCACGCTGACGAGCTTTCATTTCGGGCCGGCCGACACCGGCCGCAAGATCTACCTGCAGGCCGCGCTGCACGCGGACGAGACGCCCGCGATGCTCGCGGCGTTCGTGCTGAAGCAGCGGCTCGCGCAGCTCGATGCCGAAGGCCGGCTCGCGGCCGAGATCGTGCTCGTGCCGGTCGCGAACCCGGTCGGCCTCAATCATCATCTGCTCGGGCAATTCATCGGTCGTTTCGACCTCGCGAGCGGCCGCAACTTCAATCGCGGCTTCCTGCCGCTCGCGGAAATTGCCGCGCGTGCGCGCGACCGGCTCGGCGACGACGGCGAACGCAATCGCGCGATCGTGCGCGAATGCGTCGGCGCCGCGCTCGACGAGATCGCGCCGCGCACCGAGTTCGACGCGCTGCAGCTCGCGCTGCTGAAGCTGTCGCTCGACGCCGATGTGGTGATCGACCTGCATTGTTCGCTCGAAGCGGTGATGCACGTGTACACGAGCGATACCGCGTGGCCTGAAGTCGAGCCGCTCGCACGTTATCTCGGCGCGGAGGTGTCGCTGCTCGCCGAGGATTCGGGCGGGCATGCGTTCGACGATGCGCATCACCTGCTGTGGTCGCAATTGCGGCAGCACTTGCCGGCAGGCACGCCGATGGCGGCCGGCACCGTGGCCGTGACGGTCGAGTGCCGCGGCCAGCGCGACGTGACGTACGAATACGCGGAACGCGATGCCGATGCGCTCGTCGACTATCTCGTGTGGCGCGGTGCGGTGCAGGGCGAGCGCGTGCCGCTGCCGCCGCTCGCGGCGCCGGCCACGCCGCTCGCGGGCAGCGAACAGTTCTATGCGCCGGTGAGCGGGATACTCGTGCACCGCGCGGCGATCGGTGCGACGATCCGCGCCGGCGATCCGCTGTTCGATATCGTCGATCCGCTGACGGACGCAATCACGACGATCTCGAGCGGGACCGACGGCGTGTTCTACATGCGCCGCGCGATCCGGTTCGTCACGGCCGGCGCACCGCTCGGTCGCGTGACGGGCACGGTGCCGGTGCGCAAGGGGATGTTGCTCGGCGCGTGAGCGGTGCGCTGTCCTACAGGCTGGGAGCGCAGATTCGTTCCCGTCAAATTGACCACGGTGCCGCGCATCACTAGATTGTGCGGCGCGGAGTTCGCTCCGTGTTCCGTGAGAAGAACGTTGCAACAGAGTGGAGTTGATACGGGCAGCCCTGGGCTGCCCGTTTTTTTTGCGGTGCGCCTACGGCAACGCGCTGTGGCGAAGGTCGTGAAACAGGTCGTAGACGAGCGTGCGCAACCACTGATGCCCTTCGTCGCGCTGATAGCGTTCATGCCAGAACTGCGCGATGTCGGCCGGCGTGGTGTCGAACGGCAACGGGACGGCGCGCACGTCCTGCAGTCGCGCCAGCTCGCGGGCGAGGCGGCTCGGAATGCACGCGATGAGGTCGCTCGACGACACGATGCGTTCCAGTCCGAACGAATGCGCGAGCTGCAGCACGACATGGCGCGTGCTGCCGGCATGCGGCGACAGCGCGTAGAGCGCCGCCTCGAAGTGCGCGTGGCTGCCGGCCGTGGGCGTGTAGCTCACATGGTCGGCCGCGAAGAACTGCTCGGCGGTAAGCGTCGCGCCGATCGTCGGATGGTCGTTGCGCACGAGCGCGACGTAGGTTTCGTGGAACAGCCGCTGCTGATGGAAGTCGGCATGCAGCCCGGTGAACATGCCGAGCGCGAGGTCGATCTGCCCGAGCTTCATCATCTGCTGCGCGGCATCGAGCGGCGGATCGGCCGTGACGATCCGGATGCCGGGCGCGACCTGGCGCAGGTGCGCGACGAGCGGCGGCATGAAGATCGCCTGCCCGAGATCGCTCGTGTACAGGCGGAAGGTGCGCGTCGACGTGGCCGGATTGAAGGCGCGGCCGGCCTGCAGCGCGGTGCGCAGCGAGGCGAGCCCCTCGTCGACGCGTGCCGCGATCGCGTCCGCGCGCGGCGTGGGCTGCATGCCGTCGGCCGTCTTCACGAACAGCGCGTCGTCGAACAGCGTGCGCAGCCGCTTCAGCGCGTTGCTGACCGACGGCTGCGTGAGGTGCAGCGCGTCGGCCGCGCGCGTCGTGCTGCGCGTGCGGTACAGCACGTCGAACACGAGCAGCAGGTTCAGGTCGATGTTGCGCAGGTCGGGGTCGTGTTCCATCGCGTCGGTCGGTAGGCGGGCATAGATGCCGTGAATGACGGTATTCAACGCCGCAATTTAACAGGGCGCCGCGGCCCTCCTATGCTGGTTCCGATACGCCGCGCCACGGTGGCGCGGCGGCCCGGTTATCACAGGAGGCAGCATGCGGGACAAGATCGCACTCGAGGAGCACTTTGCCACGCCGGACACGATCGGCGATTCCGAGCACTACTTTACCGCCGACATCTGGCCGGCGCGACGCCGTCAGCTGCTCGACGTGCAGGAGGAGCGCGTCGAGCGCATGGATGCGTGCGGGATCGGCTACACGATCCTGTCGCTGAACGCGCCGGCCGTCCAGGCGATCACCGACACGGGCCGCGCGATCGACGTCGCGCGGCGCGCGAACGACCTGCTGGCCGAACAGGTCGCGCGCCGGCCCGACCGCTTCGGCGCGTTCGCGGCGTTGCCGCTGCAGGACCCGGACGCCGCCGCGCGCGAGCTGGCGCGCACGGTGACCGAACTCGGTTTCAAGGGCGCGCTCGTCAACGGCTTCTCGCAGATCGGCCACGCCGACAACGCGACCTACTACGACCTCCCGCAATACCGGCCGTTCTGGGCCGAGGTCGCGCGGCTCGACGTGCCGTTCTACCTGCACCCGCGCAATCCGCTGCCGAGCCAGCAACTGGCGATCGAAGGCCATCCGTGGCTGATGGGGCCGGCGTGGGAGTTTTCACGCGAAACGGGTGTGCATGCGCTTCGCCTGATCGGCAGCGGCCTGTTCGACGAACACCCGAACCTGGCCGTGATCCTCGGCCATCTCGGCGAGCTCGCGCTGCACAACATCTGGCGCACGTCGCACTGGGCGTCCCCGAACGGCAAGAACCCGATGGGCGTGAAGGCGAAACGATCCTTCATCGATACGTTCCGCGCGCACTTCCATGTGACGACGAGCGGCAATTTCCGCACGATCGCGATGCGCAACGCGATCGACGAGATCGGCAGCGACCGCGTGCTGTTCTCGGCCGACTATCCGTTCGAATCGATGGAGGAGGCGAGCGCGTGGTTCGACGCTGCCGAGATCGGCGACAACGACCGGGAGAAGATCGGGCGCGACAACGCGAAGCGGCTGTTCCGGCTGGCCTGAGCCGAACGGGCGCCGCCGATTCGTCGGAACAATCCGTCGATGTGTGGCGGCGCCCGGTTCGGCGGTATCGAATCGAATTCGCAGTACGAATGAGTCATTGAAATTGAACGGGACGATCGGTAACGGCCGCAGCAGACGGGCGTGCCGCATCGTCCGCCGCGCCCGGTGCACGGGCCGTCCGGCCAGCCAGGACAAAACGAAGGAGACACCCTCTTGCAACCCACCCCCGCATTCGACGTGCAGCGCTGGACCGACGCGCTGCCGTTCTCACGTTTTCAGCTGGCGATTGCCTTGCAGTGTTTCGCCGTGGTCGCGCTCGACGGGCTCGATACCGCGCTGATCGGCTTCGTCGTGCCCGCGTTGCGCAGCGACTGGCATGCCGGCACGACCGGCATCACGTTGCTGCTGGCGTCCGGGCTGGTCGGCCTCGCGGTCGGCGCGTTCTTTGCCGGGCCGCTCGGCGACCGGCTCGGCCGCAAGCGCCTGCTGGTCGGGTCGGTCCTGTCGTTCGGCCTGTTCAGCACGCTGTGTGCGGTCGCACCGGAGATTCATTCGCTGACGGCGCTGCGCTTCCTCACCGGTGTCGGCCTTGGCGCGGCGATGCCGAACGCGATCGCGATGACGTCCGAGTACAGCCCGCGCGCCCGCCGTGCGCTGGTCGTCACGACGATGTTCTGCGGCTTCACGTTCGGCTCCGCGGCGGCGGGGTTCATCGCCGCGCACGTGATTCCGCGTTACGGCTGGCATGCGATGTTCGTCATCGGCGGCGTGCTGCCGATTGCGCTCGGGCTCGTGATGATCGCCGCGCTGCCCGAATCGATCCGCTTCCTGATTCATCGGCGCGCACCGGCCGCGCAGGTCTCGGCCGTGTTGCGCCGCATGTCGCCCGATGCGCCGGACGGCACGCAGCGCTTCGTCGCGGACGAGCCGGCGAGCGTCGCGGCGCGCTCGCCCGTGTCGCAACTGTTCGCGCGGCCGCTGCGGTTCGGCACGCTCGCGTTGTGGTGTGCGTTCTGGATGAACCTGCTGATCGTCTATCTCGTCACCAACTGGCTGCCGAGCCTGTTTCGCGAAGCAGGCTTCGATCTCGCGCAGGCGGCGATCGTCACCGCGATGTTCCAGCTGGGTGGCACGGTCGGCGCGATCCTGCTCGGGCGCGCGATGGACCGCTTCAACGCCTACGCGGTGCTGGTGGCCGCCTATCTCGCCGGCGCGCTCTGCGTGTTCCTCGTCGCGTGGCGCTACGACGACCTGCCGTCGCTGTGCATCGGCATCTTCGGGATCGGTTTCGGCGTCGCCGGTTCGCAAACCGGGGCCAATGCGCTCGCGGCCGATTTCTATCCGACCGGCAGCCGTGTGACGGGCGTGAGCTGGGCGCTCGGTGTCGGCCGGCTCGGCGCGATCGCGGGCTCGTTCGTCGGCGCGCTGGTGATGGCGAGCGCGATGGGGCTGTCGGGCGTCTTCATGATGCTGATCGTGCCGATCGTCTGTGCCGCCGTCGCGATCGGTGCGATGGGGCTGCGTTACGCCCGTGCGGGCGGCTATGCGAAAGCCGCCGAATAAGCGCGCGCGAGCGCATTCCCCATACAACGAGGAGACCCCGATGCAGATGTCGGCACGCCGCCGCCGCGCGGCCATGACTTTCGCGGTATTGAATGCAGCGGCCGCAAGCGCCGTGCATGCACAGAGCAGCGTGACGCTGTACGGCAGCCTGGATGCCGGCGTCGCGTATGTGAACAATCGTGCGGGTGGCCCGCAAGCCGCGATGTTGCAGGGCGTGATGCAGCCCGACCGCATCGGCTTCCTCGGCAACGAGGAACTCGGCGCCGGCTGGCGTGCCGTGTTCCGGCTCGAGAACGGTTTTGCGACCAACACGGGCGCGCTGATGCGCAGCGGCACGCTGTTCAACCGGCAGGCGTATGTCGGGCTGTCGTCGGAGCGGGCCGGGACGATCACGCTCGGCCAGCAGACCGCGTTCAACTACGACTGGCTCGCGCCGATGGGCAACGGCTTTCAGTCGTCGAACCTGATCGCGGCGCACCCGGGCAACCTCGACGGGCTGGTCGAGACGACGTCGGCGCAGGAGAGCAACGTCGTGAAGTACCGTTCGCCCGCGTTGTACGGGGTGAGGGTCGGGCTGCTGTTCGGGTTCGGCGGCGTGCCCGGCAATTTTTCGAGCGGACGCATCGCGGGGGCGGGCATCGATTACGTGAACGGATCGTTCGGGCTGGCTGCGGCTTACGTCAACGAGCACGACCGCGCGCTCGGCCCGATGCTCGGCGATACGACCGCGGGCCTCGGCCTGTCGACGTTCCAGGGGCGCCCGGCACTGTCGTACGTGGCGGACAAGGTCGAGAACGCGGGCATCGGCGCTCGCTACGACTGGGGCAACGTGCGGCTGCACGCGCTGTACACCTATGTGAGGTTGAAGGCCGGCGCGCAGACGGATTCGTATCGCACGTTCGACGCGGGCGCCACGTGGCAGGCGACGCCGGCCAATGCGGTGGCCGGCGGGATGTCGACGACGTCGTTCATCGGCCGCCGCTATCTGTCGGCTTCGCTCGGGGACGTGCATGCGTTGTCGAAGCGCACGCAGGTCTACCTGCATGCGGTTGCGCAGCAGGCAACGGGGAGTGCGGCGGCACGCGCCGCGATCTTCGCGGTCGGCGCGTCGGGTACGCAGCGGCAGCTCGCGATCGTGGCCGGGATTCATCATCTGTTTTGAGTGGTGACGGTCGGTGCATCACTCGGACGTGTGACGGGCACGATGCCGGTACGCAAGGGGCCGCTGTTCGTCGCATGTGCGGCGGGGTGTCCTACAAGCTCGGCGCAGTTTCGTTCCCGTCAAATTGACCGGGCTTTTGCGTGTCACTAAATTGGGTGGCTCGGCGTTTGCTCCGGGTTCCGTGAGCAGAACGTTGCAAGGCAATCAGCGTGTGCGGGCAGCCGATGCTGCCCGTTTTTCATTTCACTGCGACGCCGATCCAGCACTGGGCTCATGTCGGCGCACTCGAGTGGGCGGCGAGCAGGCACCGAACGATGGCGGGTCGGCGGTATATCGAGGAGGCAACAGCATGACCCGACGCAAGGTTGTCGTTGCGTCGCCAGTCGCGACGCAAACGCTGCTGGGTGACATCCGGGCATTGATCGACGCGGCGCGACAGCGTACCGCCTCGGCGGTGAACAGCGAGCTGACGATGCTCTACTGGCGCATCGGCCAACTCGTCCATACCCAGGTCCTGGCGGGTAAGCGGGCCGACTATGGTGAGGAAGTGCTTCCGACGCTGGCCACGCAATTGACGAAAGACTACGGCGGCAGCTTCGCCGTGAAGAATCTTCGTCGCATGGTGCAATTTGCCGTCACGTTTCCGGACGAGCGGATTGTCGTATCGCTGATACGACAATTGAGCTGGACGCATTTCGTTGCGTTGGTTCCGCTCAAGGACCCGCGCCAGCGTGACTACTACGCGCAGATGGCCAGCGTGGAACGCTGGAGCGTCAGGACGCTGCGCGAACGTATCGATTCGATGTTGTACGAACGCACCGCACTCTCCCGGAAGCCGGATGCGTTGATTGCGGAGGAACTGGCGACGATGCGAGACGCACAACGCCTGTCGCCCAGCCTGATCATGCGCGATCCATATATTCTCGATTTCCTCGGTCTGCGCGACACGTGGCAGGAGGGCGACCTCGAGACAGCGATCATCCGCGAAATGGAGTCCTTTCTGCTGGAGCTTGGCGCAGGCTTCACTTTCGTCGCCCGGCAGAAGCGCATCCAGATCGACGACGAGGATTTCCACCTCGATCTGCTGTTCTACAACCGAAAATTGCGGCGGCTGGTTGCGGTCGAGTTGAAGGTCGGCGATTTCAAGGCCGCGTACAAGGGGCAGATGGAACTGTATCTGCGCTGGCTCGACCGGCACGAGCGAGAGGCGGATGAGGCACCGCCCCTTGGAATCATCCTCTGCACCGGAAAGAAATCAGAGCAGATCGAACTGCTGGAACTGGACAAGTCAGGGATCCACGTTGCGGAGTACCTGACCGCTTTGCCGCCGCGTGCGGTGCTGACGGAGCGACTGCAGCAAGCGATGCAACGGGCACGGTCGCAGATCAGGCCGCGTAGCGCGGCGCGGAACACGTCCTGATGCATTCCGCGCTGCGTTCACTCACCCCCGCCGCGCCACCAGCTCCGACACCGTCTGCGCGGCCTGCTGCAGCGGCCCGAGAAACTCCTTCACCATCTGCTTTGCGGTATGCCGCTGCGCGTTGCCGCTGATGTTCATCGCCGCGATGATCTGCCCGCGCCGGTTGCGGATCGGCGCGGACAACGACATCAGGCCCACTTCGAGTTCCTGGTCGACCACCGCCCAGCCCTGCAGGCGCACCTGTGCGATTGCCGCCTTCAGTTCGCCGAGGTCGGTGATCGTGCGCGGCGTATGCGCGCGGATGCCGCTTTGCGCGAGCGTCTCGTCGAGCGCGTCATCGTCGAGCGCGGACAGCAGCACGCGGCCCATCGACGTGCAGTACGCGGGTAGCCGGCTGCCGATCGACAGGTTGATCGTCATGATCTTGCGGGTCGGCACGCGCAGCACATAGACGATCTCGGTACGGTCGAGCACGGCCGCCGAGCAGCTTTCGTGGATCTGCGCGGACAACTGCTCCATCACGGGATCGGCGAGATTCCAGAACGGCATCGACGTGAGGTACGCGAAGCCAAGCTCGAGGATCTTCGGCGTGAGCCGGAACAGCCGGCCGTCGGCCTCGACGTAGCCGAGCGTCTGCAGCGTGAGCAGGATCCGGCGCGCGCCCGCGCGCGTGAGCCCGGTGGCCGAGGCGACCTCGGTGAGCGTCTGCTCCGGACGGGCCGCGTCGAACGCACGGATGACCGCGAGGCCGCGCGCGAACGACTGGACATAGGAGTCGCCGGGTTTCGTCTGAGTGTCTTCGGTTGTCATGAGCGCCTGGAATATCGTGCAGCCGAGAAGATAGCGCATGGGGCCTGACACGCCAACCGCACGGTGGACCGGGCGCTTGACAGGTCGTCCCCGCACTCCCTATGATGCGTTGAACGTTCGATACACGATCTTATGTTCGTATATAGAACATTTAAGCGCATCCCGACGGGCAATGCAAGGGGGGCGCCCTGTTCATTCCCCAGCCTTCCTGGGACCGGAGACACTGATGACCGAAGCTTTTCTGTGTGATGCGATCCGTACGCCGATCGGGCGTTACGGCGGTGCACTGTCCGGCGTGCGCGCCGACGACCTGGGCGCGGTGCCGCTCAAGGCGCTCGTCGAGCGCAACCGCGACGTCGACTGGACGGCGATCGACGACGTGATCTACGGTTGCGCGAACCAGGCCGGCGAGGACAACCGCAACGTCGCGCGCATGTCGGCGCTGCTCGCCGGGCTGCCGCAGGGCGTGCCGGGTTCGACGATCAACCGCCTGTGCGGTTCCGGGATGGATGCGGTCGGCGTGGCCGCCCGTGCGATCAAGTCCGGCGAGGCCGCGCTGATGGTCGCGGGCGGCGTCGAGAGCATGACGCGCGCGCCGTTCGTGATGGGCAAGGCCGCGAGCGCGTTTGCGCGCCAGGCCGACATCTACGATACGACGATCGGCTGGCGCTTCGTCAATCCGCTGATGAAACAGCTGCATGGTGTCGATTCGATGCCGGAGACGGCCGAGAACGTCGCGGTCGACTACAACATCAGCCGCGCCGACCAGGACCTGTTCGCGCTGCGCAGCCAGCAGAAGGCCGCGCGCGCGCAGCAGGACGGCACGCTCGCCGAGGAAATCGTAGCGGTCACGATTCCGCAGAAGAAGGGCGATCCGGTGGTCGTGTCGCGTGACGAGCATCCGCGCGAGACGTCGCTCGAAACGCTGGCGAAACTGAAGGGCGTCGTGCGCCCGGACGGCTCGGTGACGGCCGGCAATGCGTCGGGCGTCAACGACGGCGCCGCCGCGCTGCTGCTCGCGAACGAAGAAACCGCGAAGCGCTTCGGCCTGACGCCGCGCGCACGTGTGCTGGGGATTGCTACGGCCGGCGTCGCGCCGCGCGTGATGGGCATCGGCCCCGCGCCGGCCACGCAGAAGCTGCTCGCGCGGCTCGGGATGACGATCGACCAGTTCGACGTGATCGAGCTGAACGAGGCGTTCGCATCGCAAGGTCTCGCGGTGCTGCGCATGCTCGGCGTTGGCGACGACGATCCGCGCGTGAACCCGAACGGCGGCGCGATTGCACTGGGCCATCCGCTTGGCGCATCGGGTGCGCGTCTCGTGACGACCGCGATGTACCAGCTGCATCGCACGAACGGCCGCTTTGCGCTGTGCACGATGTGCATCGGCGTCGGCCAGGGCATCGCGATCGCGATCGAACGCGTCTGACCCGCGTCACACGGCGAAGCGGCAGGGCATGCGCCGCTTCCCGGTTTTATAAGCGATGCGCGGCACGAGGGTTCTCGTGCCGCGCATCGTCGTTAACCGGCCTGCGACAACTGCTGGAGACGCGCATCGAGCGCGTCGATCTCGGTGTCCGCAAATACTTCGATCCCGTGCTCGCGCAGCAACGCCGCCGTGACACCGGCGCCCGCGTGCCGCCGGTTCTCGAAACTCCCGTCATAGATGAACGTGCTGCCGCACGACGGACTGCCGTCCGCGAGGATCGCGAAGCGGCAATCGTGCGTGCGCGCGAGTGCCAGCGCGGTGTGCGCGCCGGACACGAACGGTGCCGTCACGTCGGTGCCGTTCACGTCGACGATGCGCGCGGCGCCGGACAGCACCCGCTGCCCCGATTCGCCGCCGGCGATTTCGGCGGGCGGGCGCGGCACGCTGAAGCCACCGGCCAGTTCGGGGCAGACGGGCACGAGGCGCCCTTCGCGTTGCCACCGTGCCAGCGCCTCGTGCGCGGCGGTCTTGGCCGAACCGTTGTAACGGACCGGATGACCGACCACGCACATGCTGACGAGGATCTTCGGCATGGCTTGCGGCTGCGCTTCGTTCTGCAATTTCGCTCTCCGTGATGCCGCGACGGCCGATGGCTGCCGTGGCAAAGCGGGAAATTCTACCCCGCACCCGCGTGCCGGTGCGTCAGACGGTCGGCCCTTCCAGATGAATGTCTTCCGGCTCGAGCGCGTAAAGCGCCGGGTCGGGCGATGCGCTGACCGTGAAGCCGAGCCGCAGGTAGAAGTCGATCGTGTTCTGCGACGGCGTCGCGGACACGTACAGGCGTGCAGCGCCCATCGCGCGCGCCTGCTCACGGGCCATGTGGTAGAGCTGCTCGCCGAGCCCGCAGCCGCGCCAGTCGTGGCTCACGTGCAGGAACTTCAACTGCAGCATGTCGCGGTGCGGGCCGAGCGGCTGGCTGTCGACGACGACCGCCGCGACGAGCCGCGCGCCGTCGAACATGCCGACGCACCAGCCGCCGCGATCGTGACAGTCGAGCAGGATCGGCGTGTAGTGGTCGGCTTCGCCGTCGGGCCAGCCCGCGACGTCGTAGAACTCGGGCACGAGATGCAGCGCGCCGTCGCGCAGCACATACAGGTGTTCGATGATCTCGCGCCGGTCGATGGTCCACACGAGCGGCACTTCGTCGCGTGCGAGCGGGCGAGCGGAAAGCGCATCGCGTTCGGCGGCGGTGCGGCGCGTCATGCGGCCTCCCGATGCGCGGCGATCGCATACATCAGCGGCAGGCGCGGCATGCCGTCGGGCGGCACCATCCGATGGCCGTCCAGCTCGCGCATGCCGTCGAAGCCCTTCCAGCCGTTCGCATACGGATATTCGGTCAGGCGGTCGATCGCGAGCCCGGCCGATACGAGCGCGTTCACGACCTCGCCGATGCCCCACATGAACTCGTAGCTCGGATGCGGGTTCGCGAAATCGACGACGCCCGGATGGTCGTGCTGCGCGCCGAGCCCCGTGCCGGAGGCGGCGACGTAATCGCCGACACCCGCCGGCTCCTCGGTCGCGTCGCCTTTGAAATAGTCGTAGTGCGGCGTCCAGTGTTCGTCGAAATACAGCGCGAACGGATGGAACTCGACCATCGCGAAACGTGCGCCCGGCGCGAGCAGCGCGGCGATCCCGCGCGCCCACGCGTTCAGGTCGGACAGCCAGCAGATCGCGCCGTACGACGTGAACACGCGATCGAAGCGTTCGCCGCGGGCGGCGGCCTCGGGCATCCAGTCGAGCACGTCGGCGCGCTCGAACCGTGCGGGCAGGCCCGCGTCGGCCGACAGTTGCCGTGCGAAGGCGATCGCTTCGTCTGAGATGTCGACGCCCGTCACATCCGCGCCGTCGCGCACGAGGCTCAGCGTGTCCTGCCCCGCGTTGCACTGCAGGTGCAGGAGTCGCAGCCCGCTGATGTCGCCGAGCAGTTCGCGTTCTTCCGGAAAGAGTGTCGAGCCGCCCGCGCGGAAAAATGCGGCCTGATCGCCTTTATGGCTGTTATGCGCGACTGTCGCCGTATTCCAGGACAGCCGATTCAGTTCGTGCAATGCCTTTTTCATTGAATTCGAATGCTGGTTGAATGGAGCAGGATAGACGGAATCGTTTCGCCGCGTGCAACGGCCGACGGCATTGCCATGCCGTGCGGCGCGGCTGGGCGGTGCGGCGTGACATATGGATGAATGCGCGCGGCGAATATTGCCGGATTATTTGATCGAAATCATGGCGTCGGCCGAATTGAATATTTTATGCGAGGAAAGGGTAAGGTTTTTCCCCAATATGCCGACAGTAAGATGAAGACTGTCGTAAAGCGATAAACCGTTTTTCGGCTACTGAGCGTGAAGTCAGCGCGACGCGGACGTCAGATCCGCCTTTCGGAGCCTTGCATGCGCCACAACCAGCCCGTTACCCAACAGGAATTCGATTTTCCCGACGACGTCACGCTGATGTCGACGACCGACGCAGACAGCATCATCACCTACGCCAACACGACGTTCGCGCAGGTAAGCGGCTTCACGAACGAGGAACTCGTCGGCCAGCCGCACAACGTGGTGCGCCACCCGGACATGCCGCGCGAAGCGTTTGCCGACATGTGGGCGACGCTCAGGCGCGGCGAGCCGTGGACCGCGCTCGTGAAGAACCGCCGCAAGAACGGCGATCACTACTGGGTGCGCGCGAACGCGATTCCGGTGATGCGCAACGGCGAGCCGCAGGGCTACATGTCGGTGCGCACGAAGGCGCCGCACGACGAGACCGAGGCCGCCGATGCGCTGTATCGCGCGTTTCGCGAAGGCAAGGCCGGCCAGCGCCGGTTCCACAAGGGGCTGGTGATCCGCACGGGGCTGCTGCGCATCGCGTCGCTGTCGCAGACGATGTCGGTGCGCGCGCGCGTGCATTCGGCGCTGGGCGTGCTCGCGCCGGCAGTCGTCGGTGCAGGCTGGGCATGCGGGCTGGCCGGCGGCGGGCTTGCGGCATTTGCCGGCGTGACGGTCGGCGTGGCGGCCGCGGCCGGCCTGTGGCTCGATGCGCAGATCGTGCGTCCGCTGAAGCGGCTGCACGACCAGGCGCTGAACGTCGCGACCGGCGAAAGCCGGCGCGGCGTGCGGATGAACCGCGTCGACGAGATCGGCATGACGCTGCGCACGATCAACCAGCTCGGGCTGATGTTCCGCTGGCTCGTCGACGACGTCAGCGAGCAGGTGCACAACGTGCAGCGTGCAAGCAACGAGATCGCGCAGGGCAACAACGACCTGAGCGCCCGCACCGAGCAGGCTGCGTCGAGTGTGCAGGAGACGGCCGCGTCGATGGCGGAGATGACGGCGACCGTGTCGAGCAATGCGGAGACGGCGCTGCAGGCGAATCAGCTGTCGGTTTCCGCGAGTGACGCGGCCGAGCGCGGCGGGCAGGCGGTGGGCGAGGTCGTCACGACGATGAGCGACATCACGGCCAGCTCGCGCAAGATTTCGGACATCATCGGCGTGATCGACGGCATCGCGTTCCAGACCAATATCCTTGCGTTGAACGCGGCCGTCGAAGCGGCACGCGCAGGCGAGCAGGGGCGCGGTTTCGCGGTGGTTGCCGGCGAGGTGCGGGCGCTCGCGCAACGCAGCGCGAACGCGGCGAAGGAGATCAAGACGCTGATCGGTGCGAGCGTCGACCGCGTCGAATCGGGCGCGCGGCGCGTGGACGAGGCGGGCAAGACGATGGAGGACATCGTCGCGCAGGTGAAGCGCGTGTCGGACCTGATCGCGGAGATCAGCTCGTCGACGGCCGAGCAGAGCACGGGCGTGTCGCAAGTCGATCAGGCGGTCGTGCACCTGGACAACATCACGCAGCAGAACGCCGCGCTGGTCGAGCAGAGCACGGCGGCATCCGAAAGCCTGAAGCAGCAGGCAACGCGCCTCGTGGATGCGGTGAACGTATTCCGGTGATCGTCAGGGCGCGCACGCGATGTGCGCGCCCGATCACTGCATCCTGGTGGACGCGCGCAATGCGCGTTCATTTTTTTGATTCAAGCAAAACGCGCCAAACGAGAAATATTCGTATTTGAGATTTTGCATGGATGCGTTGAAACGATTCGGCTGAATTGCAATGAATGAACAAATGCATTCCCGTCAAACCGTTGACTGGCATGGCGTTTTGATTCATCCATAAACGAATTGTTCGGTAAAGACAAGATAATGCATTTCTAATGCATATTTACCCGAACACACCATAATGTTTTTGTAGGATTTGCCGAAAGCGCAGGAGCTTGATCCATGCGCATGCGGATTGACCGCAATGCGCTGGGTCGCGAATCAATCGACAAGCGGACGCAAGATCCGCTACCCGGAGCTCCACACCATGCGCAACAACCAGCCCGTCACGCAACGCGAATTCGATTTCCCCGACGACGCGACGCTGATGTCGACCACCGACGCGAACAGCTACATCACCTACGCGAACGCGGCATTCATCCAGGTCAGTGGATTTTCCCCCGAAGAGATCGAAGGGCAGCCGCACAATGTGGTGCGGCATCCGGACATGCCGAAAGAGGCGTTCGCCGACATGTGGGCGACGCTCAAGGGCGGCGAGCCGTGGACCGCGCTCGTGAAGAATCGCCGCAAGAACGGCGATCACTACTGGGTGCGTGCGAACGCGATTCCCGTCATGCGCGACGGGCAGCCGAAGGGCTACATGTCGGTGCGCACGAAGGCGACGCGCGACGAAATCGCGGCCGCGGAGGCGCTCTACAAGGAATTCCGAGAAGGGCGGGCCGGCAACCGTCATTTTCACAAGGGGTTGATCGTCCGCAAGGGCATGGCCGGGTTCACGTCGCTGTTCCAGACGATGTCGGTGCGTGCGCGGCTCCATGCGTCGCTGTGCGTGCTCGCGCCGGTCGTGGTGGCCGGCGGCTGGGCGTGCGGGCTGGCCGGTGGCGGGCTCGCCGCGTTCGCGGCGGTGACGGCAGGCGCTGCGGTGGCCGCGGGGCTGTGGCTCGATGCGCAGATTGCGCGCCCGCTCATGCAGTTGCACGACGAGGCGTTGCGCGTCGCGACCGGCGAGAGCCGCAGCGGCGTGCGGATGAACCGCGTCGACGAGATCGGGATGACGCTGCGCACGATCAACCAGCTCGGGCTGATGTTCCGCTGGCTCGTCGACGATGTGAGCGAACAGGTGCTGAACGTGCAGCGTGCGAGCAACGAGATCGCACAGGGCAACAACGACCTGAGCGCGCGCACCGAGCAGGCGTCGACGAGCGTGCAGCAGACGGCCGCATCGATGGCCGAAATGACGGCGACCGTGTCGAGCAATGCGGAGACGGCGTTGCAGGCGAACCAGTTGTCGGTGTCCGCGAGCGAAGCGGCCGGGCGCGGCGGGCAGGCGGTGGGCGAGGTCGTCGCGACGATGAACGACATCACGGCCAGCTCGCGCAAGATTTCGGACATCATCGGCGTGATCGACGGCATCGCGTTCCAGACCAATATCCTTGCGTTGAACGCGGCCGTGGAAGCGGCGCGCGCCGGCGATCAGGGGCGCGGTTTCGCGGTGGTTGCCGGCGAGGTGCGGGCGCTCGCGCAACGCAGCGCGAACGCGGCGAAGGAGATCAAGACGCTGATCGGCGCGAGCGTCGATCGGGTCGAGTCGGGTGCGCGGATCGTCGACGGCGCGGGCAAGACGATGGAGGACATCGTCGCGCAGGTGAAGCGCGTGTCGGACCTGATCGCGGAGATCAGCTCGTCGACGGCCGAGCAGAGCACGGGGGTCGCGCAGGTCGACCAGGCGGTCGTGCACCTGGACAACATCACGCAGCAGAACGCGGCACTGGTCGAGCAGAGCACGGCGGCGTCGGAGAGCCTGAAGCAGCAGGCGTCGCGGCTGGTGGAGGCGGTGAACGTGTTTCGGTGATGGGGGGGAAGTGACGCGGGCACGACGGAGAGGGACGCCGGCCCGCGCATCACGCCGACGCCGGTCAGATCAGCGCCGATTGCAGCGGCGCACGATGCTCGCGAACCTTGACGATGCGATATTCGTTACGCAGCCCTTCGTCGGTGACGATCTGCGTCTGACGGAGATCGACCACCAGTACGTCTCCCTTTCCGAAACGCTCGCCCGCATCGACCTTCGCGAGAAACTGTTCGTCGTCCAGCGCGGCGAAGAACGCCGACGTGCCATCGTGCACACGCCACTTGTTGCCGTCCTTGAATACGACGGATTCGAGTTTCAGCATCTTGCGTGCGATCGTATCGGTGACCACGACGCCGGGATCGTCACTGCCTGCGAACACATCGAGTTCATCGTTCTCGATCGCGAGTTCGATCGCTTCATCGCGGACGATGCCGAAGCTGTCGATGCCTTCGCGTTCGAGCGGCGACAGCACCTTCTGCAGGCTGATGCGGACCGTGCGGTTCTGGTACAGCCGAAAGATGGCTTCGTCGATAACGAAGGATTCCTGTTCCGATATCCAGACCCGGGTTTGAACGCCATCCGGCTCGGTACGATGCGGTTTGCGTCCGCGCAGCGTGCGAATGAAGCCGATCAGGCCGCCACCTCCGATGATGCCGAGTGCGCAGAGAATCGCCAGCGCGTTGCTGAACGCCCCGGCGCTCGGCCCGGCAAACAGGTCACGGATCTGGCTTGCGAGCGACTGGACGAAGATCAGCTCGGAATGAAACGAACCGGCCTTGAAGCTGCCTCGGACCTCGAGACGCACCTCGGTATTCTCGCCATTGAGTTCCTTGTTGGCGGACGTGAAGAGATCGGCGATCGCGATCAGGGCCGGCGCGAGGTCGCGCACGTCCATCCGGTGCTCGGCGAGCGCCGGCCCGTCGTAGATGACGTTGAACGGTTGGTGATTGCTCGTGCCGCTGCTGCCGCGTGGCGGCGGGAGCAATCGGCGATCGGCGGTACTGACGATCATGAGCGCGCTCCCGGGTTCAGAAGGGCGAAGTTGCGCCTCTGGCATGGGTGGCGCCTGGGGCGAATGTGACGAAGTGGCCGAGGGACGCAGTGCACGGGGCGGGCGTGAATCGGGCAGTCAGGCGAGGTGTTCATGAGCGAGCAAACAGGATCGAGACGGAACGCTCAATCTAGCGGTTTGCTGGCGAACGAGAAATGAGACTTGAACGAAATCTGGCGGGGTATGCCGTTTGGCAGAGGCTGGCTTGGCGGTCGCATACGCGAAGCATGCCGACATGGAGGGCACTGAGGTAACACGAAGTGACGCGGGCACGACGGAGAGGGACGCCGGCCCGCGTCGGACCGCCCGGTTCCGGCCGGGCGGTCAGGGCCCGCCGCCGAAGCGCCGGGCCCTGAACCGTCAGACGGCGAGGCAGAGGTACTTGATCACGACGTAGTCGTCGATGCCGTAGTGCGAGCCTTCGCGGCCGAGGCCCGATTGCTTCACGCCGCCGAACGGCGCGACTTCGTTCGAGATCAGGCCCGTGTTCACGCCGACCATCCCGTATTCGAGCGCTTCCGCCACCTTCCATACGCGGCCGATGTCGCGGCTGTAGAAGTACGCGGCCAAGCCGAACTCGGTGTCGTTCGCGAGACGGATTACCTCGTCGTCGCTGCCGAACTTGAACAGCGGCGCGAGCGGCCCGAACGTCTCTTCCTTCGCGACCTTCATCGCCGGCGTGACGCCCGTCAGCACGGTCGGCTCGAAGAAGCCGTGGCCGAGCGCGTGGCGCTTGCCGCCCGTCGCGACGGTCGCACCCTTCGCGAGCGCGTCCTCGATGTGCGCCTCGACCTTCAGCACGGCTGCTTCGTTGATCAGCGGACCTTGCGTGACGCCCGGCTCCGTGCCGCGGCCGACCTTCAACTGGCCGACGGCCGCCGCGAGCTTTTGCGCGAACTGGTCGTACACGGCTTCATGCACATAGAAGCGGTTCGTGCATACGCAGGTCTGGCCGCTGTTGCGGTACTTCGACGCGATCGCGCCCTGCACGGCCGCGTCGAGATCGGCGTCGTCGAACACGATGAACGGCGCGTTGCCGCCGAGCTCCAGCGACACCTTCTTGACCGTCGCCGCGCACTGCGACATCAGCAGGCGGCCGACCGGCGTCGAACCGGTGAACGACAGCTTGCGCACGATCGGGTTCGACGTCAGTTCGCCGCCGATCGCCTTCGGGTCGCCCGTGACGACGCTGAACACGCCGGCCGGCACGCCCGCGCGCTCGGCCAGCACGGCCATCGCGAGTGCGGAGAACGGCGTCGCCTCGGCCGGCTTCACGACGATCGGGCAGCCGGCGGCGAGTGCCGGGCCGACCTTGCGCGTGATCATCGCCGCCGGGAAGTTCCACGGCGTGATCGCCGCGCACACGCCGATCGCTTCCTTCGTCACGACGATGCGCTTGTCGCTCGCCGGCGTCGGGATCGTGTCGCCGTACACGCGCTTGCCTTCTTCCGCGAACCATTCGAGGAACGACGCGGCATAGCCGATCTCGCCCTTCGCCTCGGCCAGCGACTTGCCTTGCTCGGTGGTGAGGATCAGCGCGAGGTCGTCGGCGTTTTCCATCATCAGGTCGTGCCACTTGCGCAGGACGACCGCACGTTCCTTCGCGGTCTTCTTGCGCCATGCCGGCCAGGCGGCGTTCGCGGCTTCGATCGCGTGACGCGTCTCGGCCGTACCCATCGCCGGCACCGTGCCGAGCAGGCCGCCCGTCGCGGGGTTACGGACTTCGAACGTCTCGCCGTTCGTCGCGCCTTGCCATTCGCCGTTGACGTACGCCTGCTGGCGGAACAGCGACGGGTCTTTCAGTGCCAGGGTTTCCTGAACAGTGCTCATATGAATCACCTGCTTCGAAAAGGACGGATGAAACGGCCGCCGCCGTCGTAAAGACGGCGGCGGCGCATTCAATGGATGAAGTCGACGGGAACTCAGGCCGGCACGCCGACCGTTTCCTTCAGCACTTCCTCGAGGATCACGAGCGCTTCGTCGAACACGGCTTGCGGGATCGTCAGCGGGAACAGGAAGCGCACGACGTTCGAGTACACGCCGCACACGAGCAGCAGCAGGCCGCGCTCGAGCGCACGCGCCTGCACACGCTTCGTGAATTCCGCATCCGGCTCGCCCGAGCCCGGCTTCAGGAACTCGACCGCGATCATCGCGCCCGGGCCGCGCACGTCGGCGATCTGCGGCACGTCGGCTTGCAGCGCGTTCAGCTTCGCCTTCAGCACGTCGCCGAGTTGCGTCGCGCGCTCGCACAGCTTCTCTTCGTCGATGATCTCGAGCACCGCGTGCGCCGATGCGACGGCCAGCGGGTTGCCCGCGTACGTGCCGCCGAGGCCGCCAGGCGCTGCCGCGTCCATCACGTCGGCACGGCCGACCACGCCCGACAGCGGCATGCCGCCCGCGAGGCTCTTCGCCATCGTGATCAGGTCGGCCAGCACGTCGTAGTGCTGCATCGCGAACAGCTTGCCGGTACGCGCGAAGCCCGTCTGCACTTCGTCGGCGATCAGCAGGATGCCGTGTTCGTTACAGATCTTGCGCAGCGCGCGCACGAACTCGGCCGGTGCCGGGTTGAAGCCGCCTTCGCCCTGGACCGGTTCGAAGATGATCGCGGCGACGCGCTTCGGATCGATGTCGGCCTTGAACAGCATCTCGATCGCCTTGATCGAGTCGGCGGTCGTCACGCCGTGCACGGCGTTCGGGTACGGGGCGTGGAACACGTCGCCCGGGAACGGGCCGAAGTTCAGCTTGTACGGGGCGACCTTGCCGGTCAGCGCCATGCCCATCATCGTGCGGCCGTGGAAGCCGCCCGCGAAGGCGATGACGCCCGGACGGCCGGTCGCTGCACGTGCGATCTTGATCGCGTTCTCGACGGCTTCTGCGCCGGTCGTGAAGAACGCGGTCTTCTTCGGGAAATCGCCCGGCGCGCGGTCGTTGATCTTTTCAGCCAGTTCGACGTACGACGCGTACGGGACGATCTGGTAAGCAGTGTGCGTGAAGTTGTTCAGCTGATCCGCGATCGCCTTGACGATCTTCGGGTGGCGGTGGCCGGTGTTCAGCACCGCGATGCCGGCGGCGAAATCGATGAAGCGGCGGCCTTCGACATCCCACAGTTCCGCGTTCTCGGCGCGGGCTGCGTAGAAATCGCACATCACGCCAACGCCGCGCGGGGTGGCGGCGTTCTTGCGGGCCTGCAGGTCGGCATTCTTCACGGTCATCTCCTTGATGTTCTTTCCGGTGAGTAGAAAATCGGGCGCTTCGACAGCCCATGGAGGCGACTATAATCACATTTGGCTCTGGCAATCAGAGCCATTTCAATAAATATTCAGGAGCCAATCATGCGCGCGAGCGTGTTGTCGGACTGGCTGGCGCAGCGCCTCGTGCGCGGCGGCGAACAGCCGATCTACCGGCAGCTTCACCGGCTGCTGCAACAGGCGATCCTGTCGCGCGAACTGCCGGCCGGCACGCGCGTGCCGTCGTCGCGGCTCCTGGCCGCCGAGCTCGGGATCGCGCGCAACACGGTCACGCAGGTTTACGAGCAGCTTGCACTCGAAGGCTATGTGAACTCGGCGACCGGCCGCGGCACGTTCGTCGCCGACAGCGCGCCGGACGAGATCGTCGGCGCACCGACCGACGCGGCGGCCGCGCGCCCGGCGCTCGTGCAGTCGTCCGCGCGGCGGCTGTCCGCGCGCGGCACGCGGCTCGTCGAAGGCGCCGGCGTGTCGAAGCGGCAGGGCGGCGCGTTCATGCCGGGCGTGCCCGATGTGTCGCGATTTCCGGCGCGCGTGTGGACGCGGCTGCACAACAAGTACTGGCGGCGTTTGCGCCCCGACCTGCTGACCTACGCGCCGGGCGGCGGGCTCGCGCTGCTGCGCGAGGCGCTGGCCGATTACCTGCGCACGTCGCGCTCGGTGCGCTGCACGCCCGAGCAGATCGTGATCACGACCGGCATCCACCAGTCGATCGACCTCGCGGTGCGGCTCTTGACCGACCCGGGCGACGCGATCTGGACCGAGGATCCGTGCTACTGGGGCGTGCGCAGTGTGCTGAACGTGTCGGGGCTGACGACGCGGCCGATTCCGGTCGACGACGAAGGCATCGCGCCGTCGGCCGCCGATCTCGCCGAGCCGCCGAAGCTGATGCTCGTCACGCCGTCGCACCAGTACCCGCTCGGGATGGTGATGAGTCTCGCGCGGCGCCGGATGCTGCTCGAATACGCGCGCCAGCACGGCTGCTGGATCATCGAGGACGACTACGACAGCGAATTCCGCTACGGCAGCCGGCCGCTCGCGTCGCTGCAGGGGCTCGATACGGCCGGGCAGGTGATCTATGTCGGCAGCTTCGGCAAGACGCTGTTCCCGGGGCTGCGGGTCGGCTACCTGGTCGCGCCGGAGCCGCTCGCGGAAAGCTTCGCGACCGCGAGCGCCGAGCTGTATCGCGAAGGGCAGTTGCTGCAGCAGGCCGTGCTCGCCGAATTCATCGCGGAAGGACACTTCGTGTCGCATATCCGCAAGATGCGCACGCTGTACGGGCAGCGCCGCGAGGTGCTGCTCGACGCGGTCGCGCAGCGCTACGGCAACACGCTGCACGCGCTCGGCAGCGATGCGGGGCTGCATCTCGTCACGCAGTTGCCGGAAGGCGTCGACGATCGTGCGGTCGCACAGGCTGCGCTCGAACGCAATATCGTCGTGCGGCCGTTGTCGGGCTATTACGCGGATCGCGAACGTGCGGCGTCGGGGCTGCTGCTCGGCTATGCGTGCGTGCCGGAGGACGAGATCGCGACCGCGTTCGCGACGCTCGCCGAGGCGATCGACGAGCGGGCGTTCGGCAAGGCGGTCGAGGTGGCTTGAACGGAGTGCCTGGCGGCAGCATTGCGTCGTGATGCGCGCCGTCGAAGGCTGACGGAGCCATTCTCTCCGCGGTGCGGAGAGAACTCCCGTGTCACAGCACCCCCGAACCTCAATACCCGATCCACACCGCGAACGTCAGCACGACGCACGACAGCGCGAGCAGCGTCAGGAACAGCGGCAGCACGAAGCGGATCCACGCGCCGAAATCGACGCGTGCTGTGGCCAGATACGCGAGCAGCATCCCGGACGTCGGCGTGACCAGGTTCGTCAGCCCGCCGCCGAGCACGAACGCGAGCACCGACGTCTGGCCGCTCACGCCGGAGAGCTGCGCGATCGGCCCGATGATCGGCATGCTGACCGCGGCCTTGCCCGACACCGACGGAATGAACACGTCGAGCACCATCTGCACGCCCATCAGCCCGTTCGCGACCCACACCGGTGACTGGCCGTCCGCGAGCCGCGTGAAGAAGTTGATCAGCGTGTCGAGCACGAGGCTGTTCTGCAGCAGCAGTTCGACGGACGCCGCGAGCCCCATCAACAGTGCCGCGAGGATCATGTTCTTCATCCCGTCGACGAACGCATCGGCTGCGCTGCGCGAATCGAGCCCGCCGATCACGGCCGTCACGATGCTCACGAACGTGTAGAACGCCGCCAGCTCGACGTTGCCCCACTTCAGTTCGCGCGTACCGTAGATCAGCATCGCGACGGCGGCTGCGAACACAACCAGCGTCGCCTTGTGACGCAGCGACAGCTTCGCGGCCGCGTGCGCGGCGTGGCCGGCGGCGGTCTGCCCGGCGCGATAGCCGGTGTTGCGCACGTAGCGCAGCAGGTACAGGATGCCGATCGTCAGGAACACGACGAACACGGCCGCGCGCAGCGCGACGCCGCTGAACAGCGGCACGCCGACGAGCGGCTGCGCGACAGCCAGCGCGAGCGGGTTCGTGACCGACGCGATATAGCCGATCTTCGCGGCGAGCGCGACGAGTGCGACCGCGAACAGGTCGGAGAGACCCAGGCGCCGCGCGATCACGACGACCATCGGAATGATCACGAGGTACTCGGAGATGAAGCCGAGCAGCGTGCTGCCGAGCCCGATCAGGATCATCAGCAGCGGCGTCAGCAGATAGGCATTGTTGCCGGTGAGCTGCAGCAGCCGGTCGATGCCCGCGTCGACCACGCCGGTGCGCCGCATCACGCCGAACATCCCGCCGACAAACATCACCATCACGATCAGCGGTGCATTCTTCAGCAATCCTTCCGGTATCGCGACGAACGCCGAGACGAGGCTCGCGGGCATCGCATGGGTGGGCGTGCTGTGGCTGACTGCCGGCGCGACGAGCGTCGCAAGGGCGGTGGTCTTCGGCACCACGTGATAGGTGCCCGGCACGACGAGGCGGCCGTTGCGCTCGAAGCGGCCGGAATCGACGCCCCACGTGAGCGCGATCGCGACGGCCAGTACCCACAGCATCATCACGACCGGATGCAGCATCTTGCCGTGCGGATGCGGCGCGCGGCCGGCGTGGGCCGATGCGTCGCCGGTCGCATTGTCGGCCGCGTTGTGGGGCGATGCGTCAGCCGGAGCCGCGAGCGCGGTGGCGTCGGCGGCGCGTGTGCCGGTCGGGTTCGGGGAAGGAGCGGACATCGGATCCTCGTCGGTGAGGGAAGCGGCCCGTCAGGCCGGTTGCAGCGCGGCGCGCGCCGGGACGTAGCCGAGTTCGGCGGAAATCGCGTGGCTGCACGCCTGCAGGCGTTCGAGATAGTCGGGAATGTCGGCGTGGCTCACGCGCACCTCGGGCCCCGTCACGCTGACCGACGCGACCGCCGCACCCGTCAGGTCGCGCACCGGCACTGCGATCCCGACTGCGCCGGGCGTCACCTCGCCGCTGCTCACCGCATAGCCCTTGCGCGCGACCGCGTCGAGTTCGCCGGCGAGCTTCGCCGGATCGTCGGTCTGCCCGTTCCGGCGCAATTGCGCGAGATATTCGTCGCGCACCGCGTCGGGCGCGAACGCGAGCAACACCTTGCCCGATGCGCCGAAATTGATCGGCCGGCGGTTGCCGACCGCGCCGACGGTACGCACCGTGTGCGTCGTCTCGCAACGCGCGACGCACACCGATTCGAGCCCTTCGCGTACGCGCAGCACGATGGTCTCGTTGATTGCCTGGTTGAGCGCGAGCATGTGCCGGTGCGCGGCGCGCACGAGTGCATTCTGCTGCGACGCGGCCACGCCGATCACGAACGCTTGCGGGCCGAGCGCATAGGTGGACGTGCGCGGGTCCTGCACGACGAAGCGGTGCAGTTCGAGCGTGCACAGCATCCGGTACGTGCGCGACTTGTTGATGCCGAGCTGCGACGCGAGTTCGGTCACGCCGAGGTTCGGATGCTCGGCCACGTAGGTCAGCAGCTTCAACGCGCTGTCGACGGCGTCGACGATGTAGGTCGTCATGCGATGTCTCCCTGCGGCGCGACGCGCGCGCGGACGTAATCGGCGAGCGCGTCGAGGTACGCATCGACCGAGCGCTTCAGCGTGGCGAAGCCCGCATGTTTCGCGAACGCGGCTTCGTCCATGTACAGCGCGCGATTGAATTCGATCTGGATGCTGTGGCGTTGCCGTGCGGGGTCGGCGAGCGCGGTCAGCAGGTCGCCGCCCTGGTACGGGTCGTTGACCTGCACGCGATAGCCGGCGTCGACGAACCATTGCGCGGTCCACGCGGTGAAGGCCGGATCGGCGGTCGTGCCGCGCCGGTCGCTGACGACGACGTCCGGCCGCAATTCGCCCGCGTCGACGTTCATCGCGTTGCCGCGCGACTTCATCGAGTGGCAGTCGATGTGCCACAGCGCACCGTGCGCGGCATGCAGCGGCTCGGCGATGCCGGCGAGCGCACGGCGGTACGGCAGGTAGTACGCGTCGATCCGGTGGCGCACTTCCGCGAGCGACAGCTTGCGGTCGTACAGCGGCACGCCGGGCAGCGCGTCGCGCCGGATCAGCCCCATCCCGCGCTGCGTGTACGGCTGCGGCGACAGCGGCTCGGGCCACGGCTCGGCCAGCAGCGTCGCGTCGATGTCGGTTTCCGCGCGGTTCGGATCGATGTACGCGCGCGGAAACGTCGCGCCGAGCAGCGTGCCGCCGCGCGCGGGCGTGCCTGCCCACAGGTCGTCGATGTACGCGTCCCACGTCGTGCGGATCGCGTCGTCGGGAGCGACGGTGGCGAAGTCCGGCGGATACGCGATGCCGCTGTGCGGCGAGTCGACGACGATCGGCAGGGCCGGCACCGTCGGCGTCGCGATGAAATGCGCGGGCGATGCATCGGCAGTCGCGTTGTTGCAATTAAACGTCAGCATGGGGATCAGGTTCTTTACCTAGTTTCTCGAAGCGTCTCGTGCGTTTGTTTTAATCATTAAAACAGCGTATCAATATTTCACAACGACTGAAAATCGCGGTCAAGGGCTTTTTTCGATACCGGGATTGCGCGCCGCGATCGGGCTGTAATGCCCGTGGTTATTGGGCTTGTTTCATTCCTTGAAACGCCTGTCGATTCAGGGGTGTTGGACTCCCGTGCGCGATTTTTGGCATCGCTTGACGCTTCAAATCTCCAAATTCGACAATGAATAAGACGATGTTTTATTCAATAAAACACGTTTCGAGCGAAATAAATCGCTCCCCATATTCAATCGATAAAAGGGGTCGGAGATGAAGCGAAAAGGGATGGCGGTCGCGCTGGCGGGTATCGCAACGGCGGCGGGTGCGATGCACGCGCACGCACAGTCGAGCGTGACGCTGTACGGCGTGGTCGATTCGGGGATCACGTACACGAACAACCAGAACGGTCATGCCGCGTGGCAGGCGACCGGCGGCAACGAGCAAGGCACGCGTTTCGGGCTGCTCGGCAAGGAAGACCTCGGCGGCGGCACGCGCGCGGTGTTCCGGCTCGAGAACGGCTTCAACATCGAGAGCGGTGCGGCGAGCCAGGGCGGCCGGCTGTTCGGGCGCCGTGCGTACGTCGGGCTGGAAAACGACCGCTGGGGCACGCTGACGATGGGCCGCCAGTACAACGCGGCGCAGGAGGTGCTGGAGCCGCTGCAGATCGGCGCGACCACCGCGCTCACGCAGTACGCGCTGCACCCGTTCGACACCGACGACCTGAACAACACGTTCCGCACCAACAACTCGGTGCAGTACCAGACGCCCACGTGGTACGGGCTGCGCGCGGTCGGCCTGTACGGCTTCTCGAATTCGACGTCGTTCGCGCAAAACCGTGTGTGGAGCATCGGCACGAGCTACGAGAACGGGCCGCTGCAACTCGGCGCGGCCTACGTGCGCGTCGATCATCCGGCCATCGACACGACGGGTGCGGCCGCGTCCGACAACTACTACACGTTCATCAAGGGCGTGACGCGCCAGCAGATCTGGGGCGCGGGCGGTGCGTATGCATGGGGCGCCGCGACGTTCGGGCTGCTGTACACGAGCTCGCTGTTCAACCTGCAGACCGGCGGCGCGATGCGCTTCAACAACTATGAGGGCAGCGTGCGCTACCTGATGACGCCCGCGCTGCAGTTCGCGCTCGGCGAAACCTACACGCAGGTGCTCGCGTCGCAGGGGCCGAAGCCGAGCTCGCACTACCTGCAGACGAGCGTCGGCGCGCAGTATTTCCTGTCGAAGCGCACCGATATCTACGTGAATGCGTTCTACCAGCGCGCGTCGTCGAACGCGGTGGCCGCGATCGAAGGGATCTCGAACCCGTCGAGCACACGCACGCAGATCGTCGCGGTGACGGGCATCCGCCACAAGTTCTGACGCGGCGGCAGGCCGCGGGCGCGCGCTTTCTGCTTACAGCCGGATCAGCGCCGCGCCCGCCACCACCAGCGCGCACGCGGCGAGCCGCTGCGCGCCGGGCCGCTCGCGCATCACGAGCCAGCCGATCGCGACCGCGAAGATCGAGCTCGTTTCGCGCAGCGCCGACACCGTCCCGACCGGCAAGTACCGGTACGCGAGGATCACGATGCCGTACGCGGCGAGCGAGATCGTGCCGGCGATCGCGCCCTGCGTGAGGGCGGTGCGCGAGCCGAGCACCGCGCGCGGGCCGCCGCGCACCGCGCAGACCAGCACGAACTGCGGCACGCTCCACAGCACGTATACCCACGCGATGTAGCCGAGCGCGCTGCCGGATACGCGCGAGCCGATGCCGTCGCAGATCGAATACGCGGCGATGAACACGCCGGTGAGCAGCGCAAACGGCACGCCTTCGCCGGAGAACCGGAAGCCGCGCCGCAGCGCGAGCGACATGATGCCGAACGACACGAGCGCGATGCCCGCGAAGCCGAACGGCGTTGGCCGCTCGTGCAGAATCGCGAGCGCCAGTACCGACACGAGCAGCGGAGAAATCCCGCGCGCGATCGGGTAGATCTGCCCGAATTCGCCGCTGCGGTACGCGCGCGCCAGCGTGAAGCAGTACGCGACCTCGAGTACGGCCGACCCGGCGATGTACGGCCATGCGGCGGGCGCCGGCGCGGGCAGCAGCGCGGCGCCGGCGACGCCGAACACGAAATACGGCAGCGACATCGTGCCGAGCTGGACGAGCCGGTCTTCGCTGACGTGGAGGAAGGCGTTCCAGATGGCGTGCAGCAACGCGGAGCACAGCACGAGGCCGATGAAGAGGTGGTCCATGGACGAAGGGGCGGACGGGGGCGGGAGCGGAGGAGGCGCCGTCATTATGTGGGTATCGGGCGTACTCGCATGGAATTGTCGATAATGGAGTGTTGTTATTCACCGGATGCCGACCATGACCGAAGCCACCCAAGCCCAGCCTGCCGTTCCGCGCCTCACGAGCCTGTCACATGGCGGCGGCTGCGGCTGCAAGATTGCGCCGGGCGTGCTGTCCGAGCTGCTGAAGCGCGCGACGCCGCCCGCGCTGTTCCCGGATCTGCTGGTCGGCACCGAGACGTCCGACGACGCGGCCGTCTACCGTCTCAACGACGAGCAGGCGATCGTCGCGACCACCGACTTCTTCATGCCGATCGTCGACGATCCGTTCGACTTCGGTCGCATCGCGGCGACCAACGCGCTGTCCGACGTCTATGCGATGGGCGGCAAGCCGATCCTCGCGCTCGCGCTGGTCGGCATGCCGATCAACGTGCTGCCGCACGAGACGATCGCGGCCGTGCTGCGCGGCGGCGAATCGGTGTGCGCGGACGCGGGCATTCCGGTCGCGGGCGGCCATTCGATCGATTCGGTCGAGCCGATCTACGGGCTCGCGGCGATCGGCGTCGTGCATCCGTCGCGCGTGAAGCGCAATGCGGCCGCGCGCGCGGGCGACGTGCTCGTGCTCGGCAAGCCGCTTGGCGTCGGCGTGTTGTCGGCCGCGCTGAAGAAGAACCAGCTCGATGCCGAGGGCTATGCGCAGATGGTCGCGACGACCACCAAGCTGAACCGGCCGGGTGCCGAGCTCGCCGCGCTGCCGGGCGTGCATGCGCTGACCGACGTCACCGGCTTCGGGCTGCTCGGCCATACGCTCGAACTGGCGCGCGGCGCGCACCTCACCGCACGCGTGCACTATGGGTCGCTGCCGTGGCTCGCGGGCGTCGAGGCGTTCGTTGCCGATGGCGTGTTCACCGGCGCGTCGGGCCGCAACTGGGCCGCGTACGGCGCGGACGTGCAACTGGCCGCCACGCTGCCGCCCGTCGCACAGGCGCTGCTGACCGATCCGCAGACGTCGGGCGGCCTGCTGGTCGCGTGTGCGCCCGACGCTGTCGATGACGTGCTCGCGTGCTTCCGTGCCGACGGCTTCGACCGCGCGGGCGTGATCGGCGAGATGGTGGACGGGCCTGCGCGTGTCGATGTCGCGTGACACTGAAGCGCCACACCTGATTTTTTTGCGGTCGCTAGAATCGATGCCTTCCATCGAAGGCATCGACGACCGATGAACGATTTCCTGTTCGGGCTGATGATCGCGCTGTCGGTCGGACCCGTTGCGCTGATGATCGCGAACTACGGGATGCGCGCCGGCAGCCTCGCGGGGCAGCTCGTGTTCGCCTTCGGCGGCAGCGTGATCGGCCGGATCGTGAAGTCGCCGGGGCTGCTCGCGGCAAGCCATGTGGTTGCGGCGCTTGTCGTGCTGGGATACGGCATCGCGGGGCTGGCACGGTTGTAGCGGTTCGCCGGAAGGGTGATCAGCCTGCAGGTGCGATTGGCGTGTCGGTGCCGATCAACCGGATAGTATTCCTGAAGGTTTGTCGGCGAGCGAATACCCTTTCCGTTGCGATTTTCGCGCGCATTGCAGCCGTACCGCACCCGCCTCGACGTGCCGGTGCCGTTTCGTAGTCGGGTTCCGCATCGGGCACGCGCGTTCTATACTCCGTCGCGCAGTCTACGAGAGCCGTTCTCACCCAACATCATCGAAACAAGGAACGCCGATGCTGACTCGCTCCATTCTTTCCGCCGCTGCATTCTCGCTCGCAGCCTGTGCGACCGCGCCGTCGATCGCGCAGGACAACCAGGGCAACAACGCGGGCAACAATGCATTCGCCGAGACCGGTGCACAGGGCCGCCCGGTCAAGGTCATGATCATCACGATGTTCGGTCCGGAGGGCCAGGCATGGCTCGACCGGCTCGGCCCGTGGCGCGACATCGCCGTGCCCGGCCTGTCGCCCGACTACCCGAACGTGCATTGCAACAAGCAGGACGTGTGCGTGGTCACGACCGGCATGGGCTATGCGAACGCGTCGGCGACGATCATGGCGCTCACGTTCTCGCAGCGCTTCGACCTGCGCCGCACGTACTTCCTGATCTCCGGCATCGCGGGTGTCGACCCCGCGCAAGGCACGGTCGGTTCGGCCGCATGGTCAAAGTACCTCGTCGATTTCAGCCTGCAGTGGGAGCTCGATGCACGCGAGATTCCGGCCGGCTGGAATACGGGCTTCCTCGGCATCAACACGAGGAGCCCGAACGACAAGCCGCCGCTCGACTATCGCACCGAGGTGTTCCAGCTCAACCCGCAACTGACCGACGCCGCTGTCGCGCTGTCGCGCAACGTCGTGCTCGCGGACAGCGCGCAGGCACAGGCCGCACGCGCGAAGTTCAACTACGCGCCGGCGAACCGGCCGCCGACGGTGATCCAGTGCGATACGTCATCGGGCAACACGTGGTTCTCGGGCACGCTGATCGGCGAGCGCGCGCGCCAGTGGACGAAGATCCTGACCGACGGCAAGGGCACGTACTGCATGACCGCCCAGGAAGACAACGCGACGTATGAAGCGCTCAAGCGGGCATCGAGCGTGAAGCGGGTCGACCTGTCGCGCGTCGCGGTGCTGCGCACCGGGTCCGATTTCGACCGGCCGTATGCGGGGCAGACGAGCGCCGACAACCTGCTGAACTACGCGGACCAGGGCGGCTTCGCGCCGGCGACCGAAAACCTGTATCGCGCGGGCAATCCGCTCGTACAGGACATCGTGACGCATTGGGGCGAATGGCGCGACGGCGTGCCGCGCCGCTAAGTTGACGTAGCGACGCGTGGAAGCAGTTGATCGTCCGCGCGTGGCAGAACTCCGGGTGACGTTGTGTCACCCGGAGCGACCGGACGTCAGGAATCACTGCGTGGGCCGGGCGATCTTGAGTTCGATCCGCGTATATTCGGGCCCCAATAGCTGCATGGTTGCAGTTTGACCGTGCTCATCCGTCATGCCGATGTACTGCGTTGCACTGGTGCTGATCCGGTAGCAGATGTATGCAAGCGGCCGCTTGTCCCCATCCCGTAAAAACAACGATTGATTCCGTGTGCGAGCGGTCCAGCGCTCGGACGTCACGAAACGTGCCGGCGCGGGTTCCCTGTCGTCGTCGCACGTAAAACGGTACGAGCCAGGCGGGGGGCCTAGTGTCTCGGGTGTCAGTGCATAACTGACGACGCCAGGTGTACCGGCCGAATTGCAGAGACTCCGGCACCCTGCGGGCGGGCACTTGGGAACGAATTGAACCCAAAGCTGCTTTGCGTCGTCGGGATCGAGCTTGCCGTTCCGACGCGACACGATTCGCTCGCCGACATGGATGTCATCGGGCACCATGCCGAGTTGCACGAGGAATGATTTCATCTGTGCGCCGCGTTGTCGTGCGAGTTGAACCGGTTGTTTTTCCCAATCGTAGGCTGTCGCTTCAATCGATGCAGCGGCGCCCTCGCGCGTCCACTCCTTGGCGGTCAGGTAGTGTCTGACGACGGAGAGTCTGTCGCTGTTGTTGATTTCGACCGTATTCATCGGTAGCTGCATGCTGTCGGTCAACATGACCTTGCATGCATCGGCCTGTATCGGGAATGACAGGACGGCAGTCAGTGTGGCAATGGCATGTCGCATGAGTCGCTCCGATCTAACGTGCCAGAATGAACCAGGCAATGTTGTCCGCGTTGCCGATCGCCCTGTCCGGAAAGCGCTTGGCGAACTGGGCACAAGCCGAGCGCCCGTATGCTCCCGAGTGGTCGTCGGCACCGAATGTGTCTGCAAAATGAGCACATTCGTGAACGATCGTCAGTTGTTGCGACGAGAGATTGCCGGCCGATCGCCGGGGCAGTGCGCAAAAAGGAAGGTTGATGGCGATGGTATGGGTTGACGTGTCCGGACGACAGACGTGTGCGACCTCGGCGTCGAGATGTTGCGTGTTCGGCAGGCATCCTGTCGCGCGGTCGGCCTCGGAGCCGATGCGGACGAAATTTCTTGGGCCGAGATTCGACATGACGCTGGCCAGGGCGCCGAGTCCCAATATCAGCCGCCGTGTCGTATCGAAATGCGCCGAGCCGAACCATTCGATAACCCGCGCTTCCGTGGCCGGGCTCCATCGAACCAATTCCCTTCGGCGCTGTTCGGTGATTGCCACCGCCTCGTCTCGCAATTCGAGTATTTGCTTCCTGAACGCCGAATCCGTCATGTTCGGACATATCGGCGATCCGTCGAGCGATAAGTCGCGCTCTTGCGATGTTGTCATGGGCACTCTCCATTGGGTCATCATCGGGAGTGCTCATGCTAGATATCTGACCGCGACCCGCGATGCGCAAAATTGCAAGCGACGAGGTGAGCGAGTGTTGGGAAGTGTGAATGGAGGGCTTGCACGCGCACGGCTTCCTGCGGCGAAGCGGCGTTCGTTCGCGCGCTCAACCCTGGATATGAGCAGGTTCAGCGCCGCGTGAACAGGCGAGGTGCATTCGTTCAGCCCCGAAGGACTGCAGCGAATGTGGCTCGGCAGACGAGTCCGTCTGTGTCAATTGATCTGCCAGGCCTGAGTCGGATTCGGCCGTCGAATTCCCGACGAGTAACGTCAGGAATTGTGTCGCTGCGAAGACAGAGAACCGATGCGGTCGTGACGTGCGTTTCACGCGCTCCAAGCCGATATGTACTGTTTGCCTGCCGCGCGGCTAATGGCCGCCTTGGTCTCGGCGGCACATCAAGGCAGACGTCAATGCGCGTGCGGGGCCGAACGGAACGGCGTCCACACCGGCGTGGTGTCGTCCCAGTGATCGAGCGGCGAAGGGAGTTGATCGTTCATCATGTGCTCCTGCAACTAACTGACTGACTCGGCGAGTCGTCGATGGATGGCTCGAAACGCCGCGCACGGGGCAACCCGTTGCGCGGCGTTGCGCGTTTACCGGCCTCCGCCGGCGAGCTGGTTGCTTTCCGGCATCGAGCGATACGGGCCTTGCGCCAGTTCGAGCCCTTGCGGATACGAATTGGCCTTGCGCAGGTAGGCGAGCGTGCCGTCCTTGCGTGCTTGCTCGACTTCCGCGCTCACTTCGGCGCGTGTACGCGGGCCGTAGTGCTGCGAGTACCACGACGTGTTGCCGTAGTCGCCGGCATGCGGGGTGCCGGAATCGGCGAAGGCCGGTGCGGACACCGCGAGCGTGAGGGCGAGGGCGGAGAGAAGATGGCGGCGGTTCATGGCGTAACTCCTGTGTCGATATGAGTTAGCGCTTCAGCGCTTACTCAGATCCCATGCTTGGCGGTCGATATGAGTTAGCGCTTCAGCGCTTACTCAGATCCCATGCAAGGCATTTCGGAGCTGGCGCTTCAGCGCTTACTCCGGTCCCATCAAGCGGGATCTGTTCGATGCGCAACGAGGTGCGAGACAGGGTTTACTCTAGGTATCTGTTCCGTCGCGATAAATGCGGCAGATGCGAATTGAATTGTCGTGTCAGTGGAACAATCGACATCCGTACGCCTGGCAGGGTTATGCGGAAATCGCTCGAACCCGCTTGCAGCGGGCCTCACACGGGTGTGACGACGGCGCGCGACGACGCATGCGGACGATTGCGTCGCTTTGCACAAAGGTTTGCTGCGGATTCGGGAGGGATCGGGTGCGCCGGGCGGGGACGTGGCGCGGAGGCGGGGCGACGCGCGGGCCTCTCAGCCCGCGCGTGCGGTTCAGATGCGCAGTTCAGGCGCGTAGTTGAGTCGCCGGGGAGTCGATTACGCAACCCACTCGTTGATGACCGGCGTGTCGAGCACCGGTGCGCGTTCGGCTTCCTCGAACGTCCGCTTGCTGCACGTCGCGTCGAGGCTGCCCTTGCCGCTCAGCAGCGGGCAGCGGTCGAATACCTCGGCGATCCAGTCGACGAACACGCGCACCTTCGGTGACAGATGCCGGCTGTGCGGATACACGACCGAGATCGGCATCGGCAGCGGCTTGACGCCGGGCAGCACTTCCTTGAGTCGGCCTTCGCGCAGATGCGGCAGCACCATGAAGAGCGGCGGCTGGATCAACCCGAAGCCTTCGATCCCGCAGGTCACGTACGCATCCGCGTCGTTGACCGACAGGATGCCCTCCATCTTCATCTCGACTTCCTTGCCGTCGGTCAGGAACGTCCAGTCGATCGTGCGGCCGGTGCGGCTCGAGAAGTAGTTGACGGCCTTGTGCTGGTTCAGGTCGTCGATCGTCTGCGGCTCGCCGTGGCGTTCGAGATAGTCGGGCGACGCGACCGTCACGCATTCGAACAGGCCGACCCGGCGCGCGACGAGCGACGAGTCCTGCAGTGCGCCGACGCGGATCACGCAATCGACGCCTTCCTGCAGCAGGTCGACCGGCCGGTCGGACAGGCCGAGCTGCAGATCGATGTCCGGATAGCGCGTATGAAATTCGCACAGCGACGGAATCACGAGCAGCCGCCCGATCGAACCCGGCATGTCGATACGCAACTTTCCGTGCGGCTTCCGGTTGTTCGCCTGGAAGCTCGCCTCGGTTTCCTCGACGTCCGCGAGGATCCGCACGCATCGTTCGTAGTACGCGGCGCCGTCCGGCGTAAGCGACAAGCGGCGCGTGGTCCGGTGCATCAACCGCACGCCGAGGAATGCTTCGAGATTCTGGATGATCGTCGTGACGGACGCTCGCGGCAAGCTGAGCGTTTCTGCTGCCTTGGTGAAGCTGCTTGTATCGACGACGCGAGTAAACACCTGCATGGCCTGAAGCCGGTCCATCACAACCTCCGCAATCTAATGAGCCTCCGGAACAAGAAGGCTGCGCTACCTCGTGGGTAAACGCAGCCTCGGATTGTTCGGGGGCGTTGAATTGTGTTGCCGGATTATAGGCATTTATCCCAATGTCTGCCGGACCCAGAATTCGTTCCATCTCGAAATGGATGCTGCATCGTCATGGACGCTTCTGAATTCAGCAAATTCCTGAAGGCCGCGTTGCCCGCGCAAGCCACGGCGGGCGCGGCGCTGACGGTTACCGAAGTGGAAATTCCCGGCTACGCGCAGGACATCGTGCTGCGCCTCTACCGCCGCCCGGACAAGACCGGGTTGCCAGTAGTGCTTTATTTCCACGGTGGCGGCTTCGTCCGCGGTTCGCTCGAAGACGCCGATTTCGCCGCGCGTTTTTTAGCAGAACGCTTACCAGCTCTCGTAGTGTCGGTCGACTATTCGCTCGCGCCGGCCTTTCCTTTTCCGGCCGCGCCGGAGGATGCGTATCGCGCTGCCGTGTGGGCCGCGACGCGCGCCCGCGCGTTCGGCGGCAACCCGAAGAAGATCGGTGTCGCGGGCCACGACGCGGGCGGCCAGCTCGCGAACTGCCTCGCGTTCATTGCGCGCGATCGCGGCGAAGTGTCGATCGTCGCGCAGGCGCTGTTCGGGCCGATGCTCGACCCGAGCATGACGCGTATCGGCGACGCCGATCGCCTCGCCTCCGACATCACCGCGCGCGAATGCGCGGCCTGTTATCGCGCGTATCTGCCGCAGGCCGCGCAACGCATGCACCCGTACGCGGCGCCGCTCGAATCGGTGCGCCTCGCGGGGCTGCCGCCGACGCTCGTCGTCACCGCGCAGAACGACGTGCTGCACGTCGAGGCGGAGAAATATGCGGGCTGCCTGATCTCGTCGGGCGTGCTCACGCAGGTGATCCGCTATCCGGACATCACGCACGCCGCGCTCGCGACGCACGGAGCCGCCTTCGAGGAAGCCGTGCGCTTCTTCCAGTGCCGCTTCCAGGCGCGCCAGCCGAACCGTTCCGAATAACCAAAACCAATCCACGTTTACTGGAGATCCACATGGCCATCCTACGCACCTCCCGTTCCCGAATCGCGACAGCGGCGATCGTGACGCTCGCCGTCGTCGGCCTCGGAACGTTCGGCGCGATGCGCGTGAACGCGAACGCACCGGAGAAATCGGCAGCGCCGCTGCCCGAAGTCGACGTCGCGACCGTCGTGCCGCAGACCGTGACCGACTGGCAGAGTTATTCGGGCCGCCTCGAAGCGGTCGAGAAAGTCGACGTGCGCCCGCAGGTGTCGGGCACGATCGTCGCGGTGAACTTCAAGGACGGCGCGCTCGTGAAGAAGGGCGACGTGCTGTTCGTGATCGACCCGCGCCCGTACCAGGCTGAAACCGACCGTGCGGCCGCGCAGCTCGCGGCCGCGCAGGCACGCAACGGCTACGCGCAGACCGACTGGCAGCGCGCGCAGCGGCTGATCGGCGACAACGCGATCGCGAAGCGCGATTACGACGAGAAGCAGAATGCGGCGCGCGAGGCGACGGCGAACCTGAAGGCCGCCGAAGCCGCGCTGGAAACGGCGCGCATCAACCTCGGCTATACGCGGATCACCGCGCCTGTTTCGGGCCGCGTGTCGCGTGCGGAAATCACGCTCGGCAACGTCGTGTCGGCCGGTGCGTCGGCTGTTCCGCTGACCACGCTGGTGTCGGTGTCGCCGATCTACGCGTCGTTCGACGCGGACGAACAGACCTACCTGCAATACATCAACGGCACGCGCAGCGGCCGCAAGGTGCCGGTCGAACTCGGCCTCGCGAACGAAACCGGCTACTCGCGCAGCGGCGAGATCGACTCGGTCGACAACCGGCTCGATACGTCGTCCGGCACGATCCGCGTGCGCGCGCGCTTCGACAACGCCGATGGCGCGCTCGTCCCGGGCCTCTATGCACGCGTGAAGGTGGGCGGCAGCGCGCCGCACGAGGCACTGCTCGTCGACGACGCGGCGATCAACACCGACCAGGACAAGAAGTTCGTGTTCGTCGTCGACCAGCAAGGCCGCGTGTCGTACCGCGAAGTGCAGCAGGGGATGCAGCACGGCAACCGGCGCGTGATCGTGAGCGGGCTTTCCGCCGGCGATCGCGTGGTCGTGAACGGCACGCAGCGCGTGCGCCCCGGCGAACAGGTGAAGCCGCACATGGTCCCGATGACGGGCGGTGACGCGCCGTCCGCGCCTCTGGCGGACAACGCGAAGCCGGCCGCCCCGGCGAAGGCGGATTCGTAAGCGGCCCGCCGCTTCCTATCCGCGTTCAACCAGACAGAGCCACACATGAACATTTCCAAATTCTTTATCGACCGGCCGATCTTTGCAGGAGTCCTATCGGTGATCATCCTGCTCGGCGGGGTGATCGCGATGTTCCTGCTGCCGATCTCCGAATATCCGGAAGTCGTGCCGCCTTCCGTGATCGTGAAGGCGCAGTACCCGGGCGCGAACCCGAAAGTGATCGCCGAGACGGTCGCGTCGCCGCTTGAAGAGCAGATCAACGGCGTCGAGGACATGCTCTACATGCAGTCGCAGGCGAACAGCGACGGCAACATGACGATCACCGTCACGTTCAAGCTCGGCACCGATCCGGACAAGGCCACGCAGCTCGTGCAGAACCGCGTGAACCAGGCGCTGCCGCGCCTGCCGGAAGACGTGCAGCGGCTCGGCATCACGACGGTGAAGAGCTCGCCGACGCTGACGATGGTGGTCCACCTGATCTCGCCGGACAACCGCTACGACATGACCTACCTGCGCAACTACGCGCTGATCAACGTGAAGGATCGCCTGTCGCGGATCCAGGGCGTCGGCCAGGTGCAGCTGTGGGGTTCGGGCGACTACGCGATGCGCGTGTGGCTCGATCCGCAGAAGGTCGCGCAGCGCGGGCTGTCGGCCGAGGACGTCGTGCAGGCGATCCGCGAGCAGAACGTGCAGGTCGCGGCCGGCGTGATCGGCGCGTCGCCGTCGCTGCCGGGCACGCCGCTGCAGTTGTCGGTGAACGCGCGCGGCCGCTTGCAGACGGAAGACGAGTTCGGCGACATCGTCGTGAAGACGACGCCGGACGGCGGTGTCACGCACCTGCGCGACATCGCGCGGATCCAGCTCGACGCATCCGAATACGGGCTGCGCTCGCTGCTCGACAACAAGCCGGCCGTCGCGATGGCGATCAACCAGTCGCCGGGCGCGAACTCGCTGCAGATCTCGGACGAAGTGCGCAAGACGATGGCCGAGCTGAAGCAGGACATGCCGGCGGGCGTCGACTACAAGATCGTCTATGACCCGACGCAGTTCGTGCGTTCGTCGATCAAGGCGGTCGTGCACACGCTGCTCGAAGCGATCGCACTGGTCGTGATCGTCGTGATCGTGTTCCTGCAGACCTGGCGCGCGTCGCTGATTCCGCTGATCGCGGTGCCGGTGTCGATCATCGGTACGTTCTCGCTGCTGCTCGCGTTCGGGTATTCGATCAATGCGTTGTCATTGTTCGGGATGGTGCTCGCGATCGGGATCGTGGTCGACGACGCGATCGTGGTGGTCGAGAACGTCGAGCGCAACATCGAGAGCGGGATGAACGCACGGGCGGCGACCTACAAGGCGATGCAGGAAGTGAGCGGGCCGATCATCGCGATCGCGCTGACGCTCGTCGCCGTGTTCGTGCCGCTCGCGTTCATGTCGGGCCTGACCGGCCAGTTCTACAAGCAGTTCGCGATGACCATCGCGATCTCGACGGTGATTTCGGCGTTCAACTCGCTGACGCTGTCGCCGGCGCTGTCCGCGATCCTGCTGAAGGGCCATGGCGACAAGGAAGACTGGCTCACGCGCGTGATGAATCGCGTGCTCGGCGGCTTCTTCCGCGGCTTCAACAAGGTGTTCCATCGCGGCGCGGAGAACTACGGCCGCGGCGTGCGCGGCGTGCTGTCACGCAAGACGCTGATGCTCGGCGTGTACCTCGTGCTGGTGGGCGCGACCGTGCTCGTGTCGAAGGCCGTGCCGGGCGGCTTCGTGCCCGCGCAGGACAAGGAATACCTGATCGCGTTCGCGCAGCTGCCGAACGGTGCATCGCTTGATCGCACCGAGAAGGTGATCCGCGACATGGGTTCGATCGCGCTGAAGCAGCCGGGTGTCGAGAGCGCGGTCGCGTTCCCGGGGCTGTCGGTGAACGGCTTCACGAACAGCTCGAGCGCGGGCATCGTGTTCGTCACGCTGAAGCCGTTCTCGGAACGGCATGGCAAGGCGCTGTCGGCCGGCGCGATCGCGGGTGCGCTGAACCAGAAGTACGGCGCGATGAAGGACTCGTTCGTCGCGGTGTTCCCGCCGCCGCCGGTGCTCGGCCTCGGTACGCTGGGCGGGTTCAAGATGCAGGTCGAGGATCGCGGCGCGGTCGGCTATGCGCGGCTCGCGGATGCGACCAACGACTTCATCAAGCGCGCGCAACAGGCGCCTGAACTCGGCCCGTTGTTCACGAGCTACCAGATCAACGTGCCGCAGCTCAACGTCGATCTCGACCGCGTGAAGGCGAAGCAGCTCGGCGTTCCGGTGACCGACGTGTTCAACACGATGCAGGTGTATCTCGGCTCGCTGTACGTGAACGACTTCAACCGCTTCGGGCGTGTGTACCAGGTGCGCGTGCAGGCCGATGCGCCGTTCCGCCAGCGCGCGGACGACATCCTGCAACTGAAAACGCGCAACGACAAGGGCGAGATGGTGCCGCTGTCGTCGCTCGTCACGGTGACGCCGACGTTCGGCCCGGAAATGGTCGTGCGCTACAACGGCTACACGGCAGCCGACATCAACGGCGGCCCGGCACCGGGCTTCTCGTCGGGGCAGGCGCAGGCCGCGATCGAGCGCATCGCGCATGAAACGCTGCCGCGTGGCGTGCGGTTCGAATGGACCGACCTCACGTACCAGCAGATTCTTGCTGGCGATTCGGCGATGTATGTGTTCCCGATCAGCGTGTTGCTCGTGTTCCTCGTGCTCGCGGCGCTGTATGAAAGCCTGACGCTGCCGCTCGCGGTGATCCTGATCGTGCCGATGAGCATTCTGTCGGCGCTCACCGGCGTGTACCTGACGCAGGGCGACAACAACATCTTCACGCAGATCGGCCTGATGGTGCTGGTCGGGCTGTCGGCGAAGAACGCGATCCTGATCGTCGAATTCGCGCGTGAGCTCGAACACGACGGCAGGACTCCGCTCGAGGCCGCGATCGAGGCGAGCCGGCTGCGGCTGCGCCCGATCCTGATGACGTCGATCGCCTTCATCATGGGTGTGGTGCCGCTCGTCACGTCGACGGGCGCCGGTTCGGAAATGCGCCACGCGATGGGTATCGCGGTGTTCTTCGGGATGCTTGGCGTGACGCTGTTCGGGCTGATGTTGACGCCGGTGTTCTACGTCGTGCTGCGTACGCTCGCGGGCGGCAAGATCCACGTCGCCGGCAAGGACTCGGCCGGTTACGGCTTGCCGACTCCGGGCGCGCCGGCGCCGGATGCTTGAGGATAAGAAGATGAACAACTTGCACAACACGAATGGCCTGATCCGTTTCGCGAAGGTGGCGGCCGCGAGCACCCTGCTCGCGACGCTGCTCGCCGCGTGCGCGGTGGGGCCCGACTACAAGCGCCCGGATGCGCCGACGCCCGCCGCATTCAAGGAAGCACCGACGCTCTCCGCCGGCGAACAGGCCGGTACGTGGAAGACGGCCGAGCCGGCAGACGGCGCGCATCGTGGCGAATGGTGGACGGTGTTCGGCGACCCGGTGCTCGATTCGCTCGAGACGCAGGCGCTCGCCGCGAACCAGAACCTGAAGGCCGCGGCCGCGCGGGTCGAGGAAGCGCGCGCTTCGACGCGTACGGCACGCTCGCAATGGTTCCCGCAGGTCGGCGCGGGCTTCGGGCCGACGCGCCAAGGGCTGTCGTCGGCGTCGCAGTTCCAGCCGCAGGGCACGGGCCCGACCAACGCGACGCTGTGGCGCGCGCAGGGCACGGTGTCGTACGAAGCCGACCTGTTCGGCCGCGTCGGCCGCAACGTCGAGGCGTCGCGTGCCGACCAGGCGCAGAGCGAAGCGCTGTTCCGTTCGGTGCAGCTTGCGCTGCAGGCGGACGTCGCGCAGAACTACTTCGAACTGCGTCAGCTCGATTCCGACCAGGACCTGTACCGCCGCACGGTCGAACTGCGCGACCAGGCACTGAAGCTCGTGCAGCGCCGCTTCAACGAAGGCGACATCAGCGAGCTCGACGTGTCGCGCGCGAAGAACGAACTGGCGACCGCGCAGGCCGATGCGGTCGGCGTCGCCCGCCGGCGCGCGGCGTCCGAGCATGCGCTTGCGATCCTGCTTGGCAAGGCGCCCGCGGATTTTGCGTTCAAGGAAACGCCGATCGTGCCGGTGGCGGTGAAGGTGCCGCCGGGCCTGCCGTCCGCGCTGCTCGAACGCCGTCCGGACGTGTCGGCGGCCGAACGCGCGATGGCGGCCGCGAACGCGCGGATCGGCCTCGCGAAGTCCGCGTACTTCCCGAAGCTCGACATTACGGGGGCGTTTGGCTATGAAGCATCGACGCTCGGCAACCTGTTCCTGTGGTCGAGCCGCACGTTCCTGCTCGGGCCGTTCGCCGGCACCGCGCTGACGCTGCCGCTGTTCGACGGCGGGCGTCGTGCGGCCGGCGTGCAGCAGGCGCGCGCGCAGTACGACGAGCAGGTCGCGAACTACCGGCAGCAGGTGCTCGTCGCGTTCCGCGAGGTCGAGGACAATCTCGCCGACCTGCGCCTGCTCGACGACCAGATCCGCGCGCAGGATGCGGCCGTCAACGCGTCGCGCCGCGCGGCGACGTTGTCGCGCACGCAGTATCAGGAAGGCGAGGTTGCCTATCTCGACGTGATCGACAGCGAGCGCTCGGTGCTGCAGTCGCAGCTGCAGTCGAACCAGTTGACCGGCGCGCAAGCCGTGTCGACCGTGAACCTGATCCGCGCGCTGGGCGGCGGCTGGGGGCCGGCGCCGACTGCGGTGGGCGATGCGGCATCCGTCAAGGCGGAGGTGGCCGCGCGTTGACGCACCGGTCCGCCGAAACGGGCGGCCGGTCGAAGAACCCCGATCCGCGTCGCCGCGGATCGGGGTTTTTTATTGGCGGGCGATCAGGGCAGTCAGGTCTGTTGCTCCGGCTTCACGTCCGTGCGTTCGGCGATGACCACCGCGTACCGGCCGACCGCATCGGCAATGCGCTGCGCGAGTTCGGGATCGCGCACCGCGCGCGCAAGCGTGACGCCGCCCGACAGCAGCGCGAGGAACGCGATCGCGCGATCGTCGTCGGGGGTGTCGCCCATCCCCGCCGACACTTCGTCGACGATCTGCCGCAATGCCTGCTCGTACGCGTCGCGGGTCTCGTCGTCGGCGCGCATCACTTCCGGGGACAGGCTCGGCAGCGCACAGCTTTCGCCGAGTTCGCAGGTGCGCCGCGGGCCGAGGTAGAACGACACGAACGGGCGCCGCCAGCGCGCGCCGTGCTCGGCCTTGAACGTCGCGACGCCTTGCCGGAGCTGGGCGAGGCCATCGAGGACGACCTGCCGGAACGCTTCGCCCTTCGTCTTGAAATGGCCGTAGAACGCGCCGTTGGTGACACCCGCCGCCTTCGTCAGCGGACCGATGCCGGAGCCGCCATACCCCTCCTGGCGGAACAGGCGGCTCGCGGCATCGAGGATGCGCGTGCGGGTTTCGTGCTTGTGCTCGACGGAATAACGCATGACAGGCTCGCTTCAGAGCGATCACTCTTTATCTTGCATAGAGAGCGATCGGTGTCTATTGTATAGAGAGTGACTGATATTTATATCACGTCACCTATCCGATGACCTGACCAGGAGAAAGTGCGATGCCGATTACGCTGACAGTATCCGAAGGGGTTTTCACGCCGGACGACGAGGGGCCGGTGTTTGCCGAGTTGACCGATGCGCTGCTGGAAGTCGAGGGGCTGACCGGGAATGCATTCCTGGCGCCGAACGTGGTGGGCACGCTCAACGTGCTGCCGCGCCACCGGACCTTCGTGCACGGACGCGCGGAGCCTGCCGCGTTCGTCGAGCTGAAGCTGCCTGCGGTGGCGCTTTCGGCGCCCGACCGGCAGCGGCAATTCGTCGAACGGGCGACGGCGATCGTGCTGCACCGTGCGGGCGGGCGGCTGACGCCCGCGCAGGTTTGGGTGAACGTCGTTCATGCGGTCGACGGGGGATGGGGCATTGCCGGGCGGCGCTACGACAACGCGTCGCTCGTCGATTCGATTCAGAGTGCGGCGGCGGCAGCGCACTGATCGCAACTAACGGTCAAGCCATCAGGCGTTGACCGACGGCGTGGCGGCGTTCGCCGCCACGCCGGTCATTTTTCATCGCCTGCAACCCGCAGTGCGCGAGCCAGTTCGCTGGCCGCCTTGCCGAGCCCCGTGTGCTTCGGCCGGCGCAGGTAAACCGGCAGCGGCAGCCCGTTGCGGATGTTCGCGAATACGAGCGGCGCGAGCTCGCCGTCGGCGACGTATCGGCCGATCACGGAGGCCGGCAGGTTCGCCCAGCCATGTCCGGCCTTCACGAGTGCGATCGCGGTCGCCATGTCGGTCACCTTCCACGTGCGGTTGCCGATCAACGGCCGCACGTCGGTCAGCGGCCGCTCGGGATCGGCGATCACGATCTGCCGGAAACCCGACAGCCGCTCGATCGCCTCGGGCTGCGGGCATTCGGCGATTGCCGGATGGCCAGGCGCGGCGACCGCGATGAGCGTCTCGGTCCACAGCGCATGAATCTGTTCCTGCGGATGAAGATCGAGCCCGCAGTACGCCACGCAGAGATCGATGGCGGTGCGATGCAGCGCGTCGACGATCGTGTCTTGCGGTGCCGTGACGACGCTGATCGCGAGCGCCGGATATTTCGCGGCGACCGCTGTCAGTGCGCGGGCGACGGGCGCCGGGTCGATTTCGGCCGCGACGCCGAGCCGCAACGTGTCTTCGACACCTTCCGACAGGTGTTGCGCGTGGGCGCGCAGTACCTGCAACTGCTCGGCGATCGAGCGCGCATCGGGCAGCAACGCGGCCATCGCGGCGGTCGGCGTCGGTTCGCGCGTGCCGCGGTCGAACAGCACGAGGTCGAGCTCGGCCTCGAGGTTCGCGATCGCCATGCTGATCGCCGACGGCGTGCGGCCGAGCGCACGCGCGGCGGCGGAAAACGAGCCTTTGTCGATGACGGTCAGCAGCATGTCGAGGTGGTCGCTGGTCAGCATGCACTGGCCTCCTGTCAGAAAAATTGAAAGGACCTGACTTTTGCGGGCGGGCTACCCGCTGATAGTCTCGCCACCTTGTTCGACAGAAGGTGGATGGTCATGCAAGGGTGGAAGAGACGCATAGTCTACGTCGTGGTGTTCGAGGTGCTCGGCATCCTGATCGCATCGTCGGTGCTCGGCATGCTGAGCGGCGCGAGCGTGGCAACGAGCGGCGTGATGGGGGTGATGATCTCGACGACGGGCGTCACCGTCAATTTCCTGTACAACCTCGCGTTCGAGGCGTGGGAGCGCAAGAGCGCGGCGACGACGCGCACGGTCGGGCGCCGCGTGCTGCATGCGATCGGTTTCCAGATCGCGCTCGTGACGTTCCTGATTCCGTTGATCGCGTGGTGGCTCGACGTGTCGCTGCTGCAGGCGTTCCTGTACGACGCGGTGCTGATCGTGTTCTTCCCGATCTTCACGTTCACGTACAACTGGGCGTTCGACAGCGTGTTCGGGCTGCCGGATGCGGTCACGCGCAAGGCGGAGCCGGCGGTGTGGTAAAGCGTGCTCGCGGAATTACGCAGGCAGATTGACGGGACGGGCGCGCCGGCGACGCACGGCGGTTGATGAGGCGGCGATGCGGAGCGAATCCGTATCGTCGTAGAACAGCGAGGAGAACGGGCGGCGCGGAAGCCGCCCGGGGACTTACGCGGCGACGAACTCGTGCACGTAGCGGTTGAACACGGCGGGGCTTGCTGCGTTCATCCCGTGCGATGCGCCGGCGACGGTCTGCCGTTGCGCATTGCCGATCCACTGCGACAGCGTGTCGACGTTGTTGCGGAACATCTTCGGGCTGCGCTGGCCGTCGATCAGCAGCGTGCGGCACGCGATGTCGCCGGCCGTGTGCTGCGAATACGCGGGCAGCGGGTCGCGCAGTTGCTTCGACAGCGTGCTTGCGTTGTCGATCGCCATCGTGCGGAAGCGCGACGTGCTCTTCTTCCATGCGCCCGGCAGGCTCACAGAGTCGACGAACATCTCGATGCCCGATTCGACGTCGCCTTGCCCGATCAGGTTCACGGCCTTCGTGCGCAGCGCGATCGCGGTGGCCGGCAGCGCGGCTTCGCGCACGCCCGGCTGTTGCAGCGGGCCGCCCGGATCGGCGAGCGTCAGCGATTCGACGAGGTGCGGATGCTGGCGTGCGACGTTGAACGCGACGCTGCCGCCGCGCGAGTGGCCGACCAGATGCACGGGGCCGAGATCGAGCGCATCGATGAATTCGGCGAGTTCGTCGACGTGGTTCTGCCAGCTGAACTCGTCCTGGATGCCCGCTTCGACGGCCGGCCAGTAATGGCTGAGGCTCGGCGCGATGCAGCGGTAGTGGGCCGACAGCGACGCGAGTTGCGGATCCCAGTAGCGGTAGTCGCACAGCGAGCCGTGCACGAACACCATCGGCGCACCGCTGCCCCGCTCGACATACGGCAGGCTGATGCCTGACGAAAGCGTCGCAAATTGCAGGTCGGGGTTCGCGAGCACAGACGGCTCGATTCGCATGTTCATGACTGAAAGACTCAAAGGTGCGTCAACACGACGCAACTATGCATCACGGCGACCTGCAAGGAAAACGCATTATTTTCATCGTGACGATCAATTTTATTGATGGCTCGGCTGGAAACCCTTGTCACGTGGGGATGGGTGTCGATGCTTTCAATCGTCTAACGATTGGTTGCAGCGCCGGAATGGCTGGAAAAGGGCGTGCGGCGACCTGCGCACTTGCGCATCGCACCTTGAGAAAACGGGAAGGTCGCGAGCCGCCGAACGCGGCCCGCATGTCAGCGCACCGCTAGCGCGGGCGCGGTCTGAAGCACGACGAGGAGGTCGTTGTCGGCCGCGAACTGCATCGCGAAATCGAATGCGTCCGCGCATACGGTGCGCAATTCGTCCGACACGAACAGGCATTTGACGTTGCCGTCGACGACGGGCATCGCGAGCCGCGACAGCGCGCACGGATAGCCGGGCCGCCGTTCGCCGACGAACAGCGTGATGACGCCCGCGAGGCGCTCGGGCCAGTCGCTCGGACGGAAGGTTTTCTGCGCGTGCGTGACGCCGCGGATCAGGTGGCCGGTGATGCGGCCCTGTTCAGTGACTTCGATGCGATCCATGCTGTGCGTGTCCTCGTTCGCGTCATTCGCCGCCATCGGCCGCCGCGTCGCCGCGCGCGGGAATCCGCAGGTTGCGCAGCTTGTGATAGAGCGTTTTCTTCGGCATGCCAAGCGCTTCGCTTGCATCCGCGACGTTGCCGTTGTGCCGCTGCAGCATGTCCTCGATCAGCATCCGTTCGAAATACGCGAGCTGTTCCGCAAGCGTGCCGCCTGCGACCGGCGTGCCGCCGGACGACAGCAGGCTGTCTCCGGTCAGCCCGAGCACGAAGCGGTCGGCCACGTTCTGCAGCTCGCGCACGTTGCCGGGCCACGCATGCGTCATCAGTTCGGACACCTGCGCAGCGGTGACGACCGGCGCAGGCTGCCCGAAGCGGCGCGCGGCCGCGAGCACGAAATGCTCGAACAGCAGCGGCACGTCCTCGCGCCGCTCGCGCAGCGGCGGCAGCTCGATCTGTGCGACGTTGAGGCGATACAAGAGGTCCGCGCGAAAGCGGCCGTCGGCCGCGAGCTCGGCAAGATCGGCCTTCGACGCGGCGACCACGCGGCAGTCGACCGGAATCAGCTCGTTCGCGCCGAGCCGCTCGACCACGCGCTCCTGCAGCACGCGCAGCATCTTGATCTGCAGCGTGATCGGCATCGTCTCGATCTCGTCGAGGAACAGCGTGCCGCCGTCCGCCCATTCGATCTTGCCGATGCGCTTCTTGATCGCACCGGTGAACGCGCCGGCTTCATGGCCGAACAGTTCGCTCTCGAAGACCTGCTCGGGCAGGCCGCCGCAGTTCAGCGCGACGAAATGCGCGTCGCGCCGGCCGCCGAAGTCGTGCAGGCTGCGCGCGATCAGTTCCTTGCCGGTGCCGGTTTCGCCGGTGATCAGCACCGACACCGACGTATCGGCGAGGCGCAGGATCTTCTTGCGCACGTCGGCCATCGCGGGCGACTTGCCGAGCACGAATGCCTCGATGCCCTGCCAGTTGTTCAATGCCGCGCGCAGGCCCTGCACCTCGAGCGTCAGGCGGCGTTTCTCGACCGCGCGTGCGACGCGCCCTGCGATCACGTCCGACGAGAACGGCTTCTCGATGAAGTCGTATGCGCCGACCTGCATCGCGCCGACGGCCGTCGAGATATCGGCATGGCCGCTGATCAGCACGACCGGGATCTGCGCATCGATGGCCATCACGCGATCGAGCAGTTGCAGCCCGTCGATGCCCGGCATCCGCACGTCCGACACGATCACGACCGGTGCGCCGGGCGCGACGTGATGCAGCGCGTCGGCGGCCGATGCGAACGCGTCGACCGCGAAGCCGGCAAGCGCAACCGCCTGCTCGACGCCGATCCGGACGTTTTCATCGTCCTCGACGACCAGCACCCGAATCTCATCTTCCATGCTCTGTCCTTTGCAGCGTTGCCGCCGCGAATTCGATACTGAACTGCGCGCCGCCTTCGTCGCGGTTCGTCGCGGCGATCTTCGCGCCGAACGCCTCGACGATGCGCGACGTGATTGCGAGGCCGAGCCCGAGGCCCTGGCCGCGCGGCTTGGTCGTGACGAACGGCTCGAACAGGTGCGGCAGCACCTCGGGCGCGATGCCCGCGCCGCTGTCGGCGACGGTGAGGTGCACGCGGCCGGCTTCGTCCGGCCCGGCGGCCTCGATGACGATGCGGCGCACGGGCGCATCGTGCACCGCGTCGAGCGCGTTGCCGAGCAGGTTCACGATCACCTGCTGCAGCTGGCTCGACTCGGCCGACACGGCGGTGCCGGGCGCGATGTTCACGTCGAGCTGCACGCCTTCGTCGCGGATCCGCGCATCGTAGATGAGCCGCGCATGCGCGACGGCCTCGTTCAGCGACACCGCGACGCGCTCGACGTCGGGCTTGCGCGCGAAGGTCTTCAGCTCGCCGGTGAGCACGGCCATGCTGTCGACGAGCTTGCCGATCCGTTCGAGATTCGCGAGCGCCGGCGCCGGCTGGCCGCGCTCGAAGAACGTGCGCGCGTTGTCGCACAGCGTGCGGATCGCGACGAGCGGCTGGTTCAGCTCGTGCGTGAGGCCGGCGGCCATCTGCCCGAGCACCGCGAGCTTGCCCGCGTGCACGACTTCCTGCTGCGATGCGCGCAGCCGCTGCTCGGTGCGCTCGCGCTCGACGATCTCGCGCTGCATCCGTTCGTTTGCGGCCGTCAGCGCGGCCGTGCGCTGCGCGACGGTCAGCTCGAGCTGGTCGTTCGCGCGCCGCAATGCATCCTGCGCGTTCAGCCGCGCGACGATCGCCCGGCGGCGCTGGATCGCGTAGCCGGCGAGCAGCGCGGCGATCAGGAACGCGCCGGTGACGAACACGAAGGCCGTCTGCTGCTGGCGCCGCGCGCCCGCGATGTCGAGCAGCACCATCAGCGAATCGCCGGCCTGCGGCGCGGGGCGCGACATCACGAGATAGCGCGTGGTGCGGCCGGTGCGGCGCGTATCGGGGAAGGTGCCGAACCACGCGGCCGCGCTGCGGTCGCCGATGCGGCGGTACGGCAGCGCGTCGACGGTGCGGCCCGCGTATTGCCGCGATGCCTGGATGTCGTGCTGCTGCTGCGCGGTGATCGGGCGCAGCGCGGTGAATTTCCACGCGGGTTCGGTCGAGATCACGACCACGCCGTTGCTGTCGACGACCATCGCGGCGACGCCCGGCGCGCGCCACGCCGATTCGAGCGGGTCGACGCTGATCTTCACGGCGGCCACGCCGATCGGCACGCCGTCGTCGCGCACCGCGCTGGCGAAGTAGACGCCCGGCACGCCGGTGTTGGTGCCGATGCCGAAGAAGCGGCCGCTGCCGCGCGCGAGCGCGTCCTTGAAATACGGCCGGTACGACACGTTGGTGCCGACGAAGCTGAGCGTCTCGTTCCAGTTGCTGGCAGCGATCACGTCGCCCTGCAGGTCGATCACGTCGACCGCGCCGCTGCCCGCGTCGCGGTTCACGGCTTCGAGATAGGTGTCGACGCTGTGCACGAGCGCGGGGGCGTCATGCGGCGCGGCTTTCAGCATCGTGCGCACGCCGTCCTGCCGCGCGACCAGGCCGGGCAGGATCTCGAAGCGGCCCAGCTCGCTCTTCAGGCTCGACGCATACAGGTCGAGCCGGTGCGCGCCGGTTTCCTCGAGCGCGTCGATCGCGCGTTCCCACGCGAAATCGACAGCCGCGGCCGCGACGCACACATACAGCACGCCGGCCGATGCCCAGCCCCACCACGGGATTCCCTTGAAGCTCTTTTGCACGTTCGCCCTCATCGAAGCCCGCAACCGTCCGCACCGCGTGACGCCAGAAACGACGCCCTGAACGACGCGCGCCGCGCGCCGGCTGGGCCGGCGGCGGCGCGTGCGAAGCGGCCTGCGCGACGGTGCGCGCGGCGGCGCGTCATCCGAAGTGGGCGACCAGGATCAGCGTGACCGTGACGACGATCGCGCCGCCGATACGCGTTGCGATCTGCGCGAACGGCATCAGCTGCATCCGGTTCGCGGCAGTCAGGATCGCGACGTCGCCGGTGCCGCCTTGCCCGCTGTGGCAGGCGTTCACGATTGCGGTGTCGATAGGGTACATCTTCATCAGGCGGCCGACCACGAAACCGGTGCCCATCAGCGTCGCGACGGTCGACACGATCGTGACGACGTTGACGATCGTGAACGCTGCGGTCAGCTTGTCCCACGGCGTCATCGCGACGCCGATCGCGAACAGCAGCGGATACGTGACGGCGGTCGAGAAGAACTTGTAGACGACGAACGCGCCTTCCTGGAGCGGCGGCGACACCGCGCGCGCGAGCTTCACGAGCACCGCGAGGAACAGCATCGCGACCGGTGCGGGCAGGCCGAACAGCTTGAACGCCATCAGGCCGACGAGGTACAGCGTGATCGCCGTGATACCGGCGCCCGCGATGTGCGTGACGTCGACGTGGCCGCGGATTTCCTCGTTCTCGGGCGTCATGTCGCCCGATTCGCCGACCTGCAGGCGGCCGTTGCCGGTCAGGTGCGGGAAGCGCTTGCCGATCATGTCGAGCGCGCCCGACAGGATGATCGCGGTCAGGCTGCCGAGCATCACCGGCGGCAGCACCATCGCGAACATCTCGCCTTGCGGCAGGTGCATCAGTTCCGAATAGCCGATCGACAGCGGAATCGCGCCTTCGCCGACGCCGCCAGCCATGATCGGCACGACGATGTACAGCAGCGTGTGGCGCGCGCCGAGGCCGAGTGCGGTGCCGACCGCCGTGCCGACGATTGCGGCCGCGACCGAGCCGGCCGCGAGCGGGATGAAGATCTTCACGAAGCCCTGGATCAGCACGCGGCGATCCATGCTCAGGATGCTGCCGACGATGATCGACGCGATGAACAGGTACAGGAAGTTGGTCGATTTAGTGAATTCGACCGTCAGGTTCAGCACCGGCTTCGGCAGCAGGTGGTAGTAGGTGAGCGCAGACGGCACGAAGGTCGCGAAGATCGCGGCCGCGCCGATGTTGCGCAAGAGCGGCAGGCGCTTGCCCAGTTCCGCGCAGGTGAAGCCGAAGAACGCGAGCACCGCGATCGCCATCGAGATCTCGCCGGGCACCTTGCCGGTCACCGAGAAGCCGACGATCAGCGCGAGCAGGATGAAGTAGACGGGCAGCGGGATGATGCCGATGCGGATTTCCATCAGTTTCCACCAGCCTTCCGGCCAGAAGCGCTCGCGCGGGGTGGCGACGGCGTCGGAAACCGGCTCCGGATGGGACGGGGTATGGATAGAGGTCTGCAAGACGTGTCTCCTGATGTTGGAATGCCTGCATGGCTTCGCGGCATGGTGTGCCGTCTATTACGCAACCCCCGTGCCAGAAATCCGGCCCGCCGGAAGATTTTTAATACATTGATTTTTAAGGGGTTTGTTTCGTCTGCGGAAAGATAGACCCGGCCGATTGGCCGAGATTTCGGAATTCGCCCGGTGCCCAGGCCGAGATTTCGGCCTGGCGGCCGGCCGGGCGCCCGGTCAGGCCCCCGATCCTGCATGGCCGCCCGCCATATCGTCGCGCGCGATTTTCTTCGCACAATCGCTTCGTAGACCGTCCCCGTGCCGCTCTCTATCATCGGCTGATCCTTTTCCGATGCGATGACCCCTGTCCGGAGAACGCCCGCGCGTTCGCCGCGGCGTCGCTCATCCGTCGATACCGTCTTTGGACAGGAGAGTGGTTTCATGCTGCATGCCGTTTTTTCCGCCCGCTTTTCCGCCGGCCGCGTCGCGCGTCTGCTGGCCGCCGCCGTGCTTGGCGTCGCGCTGCTCAATGGCGCGCAGGCCGACACCGCGCCGCTGAAGGTCGGCATCTCGACCAGCCCGCAGATCGAAGCGCTGAAGGTCGCCGCGAAGGAGGCGAAGGCGCAGGGTCTCGACGTGAAGATCGTCGAGTTCACCGACTGGAATACGCCGAACGCGGCGCTCGCGAACAAGGACATCGACGTCAACTACTTCCAGCACATCCCGTTCCTCGAGAACGCGAAGAAGCAGGGCGGCTACGACTTCGTCGCGATCGCGCCCGGCACGATCATGAAGATCGGCCTCTATTCGAAGAAGGTGAAAAGCTTCAGCGAGCTGAAGGACGGCGCGAAGGTCGCGATCGCGAACGATCCGGTCAACGGCGGGCGCGGGCTGTTGCTGCTGCAGCGCGCGGGCCTCATCAAGCTCACGCCGGGCGCCGACTATCGCGCGACGACGCGCGACATCGTGGCCAACCCGAAGCACCTGAAGATCATCCCGCTCGAGGCGTCGCAGCTCGCACGCTCGCTCGACGACGTCGATCTCGCGCAGGGCTACCCGAGCTTCATCAAGCTCGCCGGCACCACCGACCCGAACAGCGCGCTGCTGTTCGACGGCACCGAGAACAAGAATTTCGCGGTGCAGTGGGTCGTGCGGCCCGACAGCGTGAACGATCCGCGCATCCGCAAGTTCATCGCGATCTACCAGCATTCGCCGGCCGTGCGCAAGGCGCTCGACAATGCGTTCGGCTCGCTGTACGCGATCGCGTGGTGACGGAGGCGGCCATGACGACGGCGAATCGCAAGAAGATCCTGCTCAACGCATTCAACATGAACTGCGTCGGGCACATCAACCACGGGCTGTGGACGCATCCGCGCGATCGCTCCGCGCACTACACCGATCTCGACTACTGGGCCGACCTCGCGAAGACGCTCGAACGCGGCAAGTTCGACGGGATCTTCCTCGCGGACATCGTCGGCGTGTACGACGTGTTCGGCGGCGGCCCCGACGCCGCGCTGCGCGAATCGGTGCAGGTGCCCGTCAACGATCCGCTGCTGCTGGTGCCCGCGATGGCGCAGGTCACGCGGCATCTCGGCTTCGGCGTGACCGCGAACCTGACCTACGAGCCGCCTTACCTGTTCGCGCGCCGCATGTCGACGCTCGATCACCTGACGAAAGGGCGCGTGGGCTGGAACATCGTCACCGGCTATCTCGACAGCGCCGCGCGCGGGATGGGTCTCGCGCAGCAGATCGGCCACGACGACCGCTACGAGCGCGCGGACGACTACATGGACGTCGTCTACAAGCTGTGGGAACAGAGCTGGGACGACGACGCGGTGATCCGCGACGCGCAGGCGCGCGTGTTCGCGCAGCCCGGCAAGGTGCGGCGCGTGAAGCACGACGGGCCGTTCTATTCGATCGATGCGATTCATCTCAGCGAGCCGTCGCTGCAGCGCACGCCGGTGCTGTACCAGGCCGGTTCGTCCGCGCGCGGCGTCGAGTTCGCGGGGCGTCACGCGGAATGCGTGTTCGTGAACGGGCAAAGCAAGGCCGCCGCCCGCGCGGCGGCACTCGATATCCGCGCGGCCGCCGCCCGGCAGGGGCGCGACCCGGCATCGATCCGGATCTTCGCGGGCGTGAGCGTCGTGACGGCAGAGACCGAGCGGCTCGCGCGCGAGAAATTCGACGAGTACCGGCGCTACGCGAGCGCCGAAGCCGGCCTCGCGCATTTCGCGAGCTCGACCGGCATCGATTTCGCGAAGTACGGCCTCGACGAACCGATCTCGTACGTGAAGACCGACTCGATCCAGTCGGCCGTCGACGCGATCTCGCGCAAGAGCACGACCGGCACGTGGACCGTACGCCGCATGCTCGAACAGATGTCGCTCGGCGGCCGCTATGCGCCGATCGTCGGCTCGCCGTCGCAGGTCGCGGACGAACTGCAGTCGTGGATCGACGAGACCGGCATCGACGGCTTCAACCTTACACGCACCGTGATGCCCGAGTCGTTCGGGGATTTCGTCGACTGGGTCGTGCCCGAGCTGCAGAACCGCGGCGTCTACAAGGAAGACTACGATCCCGCGCCGACGCTGCGCGAGAAGCTGTTCGGCGCGGGCCCGCGCCTGCCCGCGTGGCACACGGGCGCGCAGCACCGGCCGGCTGCCGTATCGGAACCCGCGCATCCCGCGCATGCCTGAACGCAACGGAGCGAAGCGATGACGCAACTGTTCGATACGCTGGGTTTCATCGACGCGTCGGCCGCGCGCGCCGGCGCCTCTGCCGCGACGCATGACGCAGCGGCCGCGTTGGCCGAACCGGCCGGCGGCGCCGCCGTGTCGCTGGAGCAGGTCGGCAAGGTGTTCGCGACGCCGCGCGGCCAGGCTGCCGCGCTGCGCGACGTGACGCTCGACGTGCGGCGCGGCGAGGTCTTCGGGATCATCGGCCGCAGCGGCGCGGGGAAATCGACACTGCTGCGGCTCGTGAACGGGCTCGAGCGGCCCAGCTCGGGCCGTGTGCGCGTGCAGGGCGTCGACGTCGGCGCGCTCGACGAGGACGGGCTCGTCGCGCTGCGGCGTCGCACCGGCATGGTGTTCCAGCATTTCAACCTGCTGTCCGCGAAGACGGTGTTCGAGAACGTCGCGCTGCCGCTGAAGATCGCCGGCGTGCCGAAGGCCGAGCGCGTGCGCAAGGTCGAGGCGCTGCTCGAACTCGTCGGGCTCGCGGCGAAGCGCGACGCGTATCCGGCGAGCCTGTCGGGCGGGCAAAAGCAGCGCGTCGGCATTGCCCGCGCGCTCGTGCACGATCCGGAGGTGCTGCTGTGCGACGAGGCGACGTCGGCGCTCGATCCCGAGACGACGCAGTCGATCCTCGCGCTGCTCGCCGACATCAACCGCCGCCTCGGGCTGACGATCGTGCTGATCACGCACGAGATGGAAGTGATTCGCGCAGTGTGCGACACGGTCGCGGTGATCGAACAGGGCGAAGTCGTCGAAACGGGCCCCGTGTGGCGCGTGTTCGGCGATCCGCGGCACGGCGCGACGCGCGCGCTGCTCAGCACGCTCGTGCACGACCTGCCGGCCGAACTGGCCGCGCGCGTGCAGCCGCTGCCCGAGCAGGCCGCGTTACCCGACGGCGCGCAGGTCGTGCTCGACGTCCGCTATACGGGCGAGAGCGGCGGCGAGCCGGATGTCGGCGCGCTTGCGGCGGCGCTCGGCGGCTCGGTGCGTTTCCTGCACGGCGGGATCGAGCGTATCCAGGGGCATGCGCAGGGGCGGCTCGTGATCGCGGCCGCACTGCGCGCGGATGACGCCGGCCAGCCGCCGGCCCGCGGCGGTGCAGTGGCGGCGCTGCTCGAACGCGCGCGCCGCCACGCGAATCACGCGGAGGTGCTCGGCTATGTTTGACCTCTGGTGGCCCGAACTGCTCGACGCGATTCGCGACACGCTGTCGATGGTTGCCGCGTCGGCCGTGATCGCCGCGCTGATCGGCATCCCGCTCGCGGTGATCCTCGTGACGACCGCGCCCGGCGGCATCTACGAACGGCGCGGCGTGAACGCGGTGCTCGGCGCGCTCGTCAACGTGTTCCGCTCGACGCCGTTCATCATCCTGCTCGTCGCGCTGCTGCCGTTCACGCGCGTGCTGATCGGCACGACGATCGGCGTCTGGGCGGCCGTCGTGCCGCTGTCGATCGCCGCGATCCCGTTCTTCGCGCGGATCGCCGAGGTCAGCCTGCGCGAAGTCGACCGCGGGCTGATCGAGGCCGCGCTCGCGATGGGCGCGAAGCGCCGCCACATCGTGTGGCACGTGCTGCTGCCCGAAGCGCTGCCGGGCATGCTCGGCGGCTTCACCATTACCGTCGTCGCGCTGATCGGCTCGACCGCGATGGCGGGCGCCGTCGGCGCGGGCGGGCTCGGCGATCTCGCGATCCGCTACGGCTACCAGCGTTTCGACACCACCGTCATGGCGACCGTGATCGTGATCCTGATCGCGCTCGTCTCGGCCGTGCAAATCACGGGCGACCGCCTGGTCCGACGTGTGACCCGGCGTACCTGAGCGACGCCACAAGCGTGCGCTCGCTTCATTCATGATCCTGAGAGAAAGAACCCTATGACCTTGCCCATCGGCGCGCCGCGCGAATGGAACGGACAATTCGAGGAAGCGCTGTTTCTCGACGTGGCGCGACGCCATCGTCCGGACTTCCCGGCCAAGCTCGCCACGCCGCCGCGCGAGCCGCGCAATGACGACGAACTGGCCGCCGTCGCCGACTACTACACGAAGATGGCGTCGCACGACCTGTTCATCGTGCAGGTCGTCGCGAAGGCGATCGACACGCTGTTCCGCGACGATCCGCATTTCCAGCTGATCCTGTCGCGCCAGCTCGGCGACGACGGCGCGCACGCCGTGATCGGCCGCGAACGCGTGACCGAACTGACCGGGCGTGATCCGCTGCCGGAAGTCGACCGGCTCGTCGCCGCGCACTGGGCGCGCATCGGCGACATCGCGGTGCGCGACGTCGCGGGCTTTCTCGCATTCGAATGGCATTACGAGCTGCACATCCTCGCGAAGCTGTGGATCCAGCGCAAGACCGGGCGCATCGGCGATTCCGCGATGCGCGAGCACGGCGAGAACCGGATCCGGCCGGACGAGGAGTGGCATCGCGTGCAGATCGTCCAGTGGTGGTTCGACACGTTGAAGGCGCTGCCGGCGGCGGAACGCGACGCGCTGGTTGATCGCGTGATCGCGGCCGACGAGGAAACGCAGGCGCGGCTCGACGGTTACCTGCACGACGAGTACGCGCACACCGCGCACGTGTTTGGCGCGGATATCGACGAATACCGCGCGATCTACGACGAATGGCGGCGCGAGATCCTGTCGCGGCTGACCGGCCGCAAGCTCGACGCGCTGGTGCCGCTGTCGGGTGAAGCGGTTGCACAGGAAGCCGTCGCATGAACGATCCCCGTGGCCCGGCGACCTTCGCGCCCGATACCGATACGCCTGCTTTCGACCGTGCCGCGCTGGCCGGCGCGATCGACGCGCTGCGCGCCACGGCCGCCGCGCGCGATCGCGCGGGCGGTCATGCGGCGCAGGAGAAGCAGCGGCTCGCCGATGCGGGCCTGTTGACGCTCGCGGTGCCGCGTGCGTTCGGCGGGCAGGAAGCCGCATGGCCCGAGATCTACGATGCGATCCGGCAGATCGCGCGCGTCGACAGTGCGCTTGCGCATCTCGTCGGATTCCAGTGCCTGCAGGTGGTGAGCGTCGACGTGTGGGGTAACGCCGCGCAGCGCGAGCGCTACCTGCGCGGCACGGTCGAGCAGCAGTGGTGGTGGGGCAATGCGGTCAATCCGCTCGACACGCGGCTCGTGGCCACGGCGACGTCTGACGGCGGCTACCGGCTCGATGGCGTGAAGGGCTTCTGCTCGGGCACGCGCGGCTCGCAGCGGATGACGGTGTCCGCGCACGATCCGGACACCGGCCGCACCGTGTTCGGCGTGGTGCCGACCGATCGCGCGGGAATCGCGGTCAACGAAGACTGGGATCCGATCGGCCAGCGCCAGACCGACAGTGGCAGCGTGCGCTTCGACGGCGTGGCGCTTGCGCCGGACGAGGTGCTGCACCGTTCCGAGGCGCCGCCGACCCCGCGCGCGACGCTGCGCACGCTCGTGTCGCAGCTCGTGCTGACCAACCTGTTCGTCGGGCTCGCGGAAGGCGCACTGGAGGAAGCACGCGACTACGTGCTGCAGCAGGGCCGCCCGTGGATCCAGTCGGAAGTTGCGCAGGCGAGCGACGATCCGTACACGCTGCAGCGCTTCGGCGACATGCGCGTGCGGGCGATCTCGGCGGCGGCGCTGGCCGATCGCGCGGCCGCCGCGTTGCAGCGCGCGTGGGCGCGGCAGGATGCGTTGACGGCGGACGAGCGCGCCGAGGTGGCGCTCGCGGTATCGGAGGCGAAGATCGTCGCGCAGCGCGCGGCGCTCGAGAACGGCGAGGCGCTGTTCGACGCATGCGGCGCACGTGCGACGGCCGCGTCGCTCGGCCTCGACCGTTTCTGGCGGAACGCGCGCACGCATACGCTGCACGATCCGCTCGACTACCGGCTGCGCGATGTGGGCCGGTTCGCGTTGACGGGCGAGTTGCCGCCGGCGTCGCTCTATACGTAAGTGAGCGCGCGCTCCGTTACTGGTCGACGGTCTGAAGAGCTTCCGACGGCACGGCCACCGCGGCGGGCGCGAGCGTGGGCTGACCGGCCAGCGGTGCGCCGCCCTCCACGCCGGCGCGCTTGAACGACACCAGTTCGTTCGAATAGCGCGCATTCCGCGTCCCGTTCGTGTCGTAGAACTCCTCGACCGACTTGACCCAGCGGCCGACCGCCGGCACGTACCAGAACGCCATGTAGGTCTTGCCGGTCCCTTCCGCCATCCCGCTGTTGCGGCTCTGCATCACGATCGTCGAGCCGTTCGCGTTGCGTGACACGCCGGACGTGACCGATTGCCCCGGCGCGAGCTGCGCCTTCCACGTGCCTTCGGCCTCGACCTTGATCGCATCGAACTTGCCGCCCGCTACGGTGACGGTGTCGGGGCCGACAACCTTGTAGTGCGTCTCGTACGCTTCCGACGCGTGCCGCGGATTCGGGTGCGACTCGCTGTACTGGATCGTCCACGTCTTGCCGACCGTCAGCGGAAACGCCAGCGGACGGTTCACCACGGTTTCCGTGCCGTTGACGCTGCGCGAACGGCTCCAGTCCGCGTCCATGATCAGTTCCCGCGGCGCCTGCGTCGTGCCGCTCTGCTGGGTTTCGACGTAGATGTGGTCGGACGTCGTGCGCTGCACGGAAATCTGGTCGCGCGTCTGGCGCCAGCCGTTCGGGCCGATTTCGGCGGTGCTGATGTAGGTCCAGGTATCGCCAGGCTTCAGCACGGGGGCCGCGATCGACTGGGCGAGCGCGATACCGGGCAGCACGGCGCAGAGCGACAACGCAACGAATGTTTTCTTTTTCATGGTGTGTGGAGGAGGGCCATCGGTCTCGCCGGAGAGCTTATCAACCACACCTTTCAATCGGCATGCCGTGCGCGGTGCCGCTGCGTCGAACCGGCACCCTGGCTGAATCGTGAATTGCCGCCGAGTGGTCGGCCTGCTGGACGTCCGAAATGATATGTTATATCGTTGCGATACAATATATCATTCGATCCTCAACGTCCTCTACCGGAATCGCCCGATGAGCACCGCACTCCACCCGTCCACGCGGCTTCCCGTGACCGTCCTGTCCGGCTTCCTCGGCGCCGGCAAGACGACGCTGCTCAACCACATCCTGAACAATCGCGAGGGCCGGCGCGTCGCGGTCATCGTCAACGACATGTCCGAGGTGAACATCGACGCCGCGCTCGTGCGCGACGGCGGCGCGGGGTTGTCGCGCACCGACGAGAAGCTGGTCGAGATGAGCAACGGCTGCATCTGCTGCACGCTGCGCGAGGATCTGCTGATCGAGGTCGACCGGCTCGCGCGCGAAGGGCGGTTCGACCAACTCGTGATCGAATCGACCGGCATCTCGGAGCCGCTGCCGGTGGCCGAGACGTTCACGTTCGAAGGTGAGGACGGCCGCAGCCTCGGCGAAGTCGCGCGGCTCGACACGATGGTGACGGTGGTCGACGCGTTCAATTTCCTGCGCGACTACGCGTCGCGCGACAGCCTGCGGTCGCGAGGCGAATCGATGGGCGAGGAGGATGCGCGCACGGTCGTCGACCTGCTGATCGACCAGATCGAGTTCTGCGACGTGATCGTGATCAACAAGATCGACCTGATCGATGCAAGCGCACGAGAGCGGCTCGTCGCGCTGCTGCGCGGCTTGAACCCGCGCGCACGGATCGAGATCGCCGAATTCGGCAGGGTGCCGCTCGAGCGCGTGCTCGACACGGGGCTGTTCGACTTCGAAGCCGCGTCGCGCGCGCCCGGCTGGCTGCAGGAGATGCGCGGCACGCACACGCCCGAGACCGACGAATACGGAATCCGCAGCTTCGTCTATCGCGCGCGTCGGCCGTTCCATCCGCAGCGTTTCTTCGATCTCGTCGAAAGCGAATGGCCGGGCGTCGTGCGCTCGAAGGGGTTCTTCTGGCTCGCCTCGCATCCGACCGTTGCCGGTTCGTGGTCGCAGGCCGGCGCGGTCGCGCGGCACGGGCCGGCCGGCTACTGGTGGGCGGCCATGCCGCCCGAGCGCTGGCCGCAGGACCCGGAGGCCGTCGCGCAGATCCGCGCGCGCTGGGACGAGCACGTCGGCGATGCGCGGCAGGAACTCGTGCTGATCGGCATGGACATGGACGAGCCCGCGCTGCGCGCGCGCTTCGACGCGTGTCTGCTGACCGACGCCGAGATGGCCGCCGGCCCCGAGCACTGGACCACGTGGGACAACCCGTTTCGCGACTGGCCCTGACCTGAACGCGCTTCCTGCATCGATCCGGATGGAGAAGGCGCTCCACCGGATTCCGAGCATGAACGCACCCCTTCCCGATATTTCCCTGACCGATGCCGCGCCGGGCGGCCGCCCGCTCGAATGGGTCGGCATGCAGGGCATCGACCTGCCCGTTGCGGTGGCCGAGCCCGGCTGCCGGCGCGACGTGCATGCGCGCGCCGACGTGCAGGTCGATCTGCCCGCGCCGCACGTGAAGGGCATCCACATGTCGCGGCTGTACCGGCTGCTCGACGGGCTCGGCGATGGCGCGGCGCTGTCGCCGGCCGGCCTTCGGCGTGTGCTGCACGCGATGGTCGACAGCCATCGCGACTGCGACACGCGCAGTGCGCGGCTGCGGCTGCGCTTCGACCTGCTGGCACGCCGCGCGGCGCTGGTGACCGATGGGCTGGACGGGTGGAAGGCCTATCCGGTCCGGATCGATGCGACGCTCAGCGGCTCCCGGTTCGAACTGCGCGCGCAGGTGACGGTCGTCTATTCGTCGACGTGCCCGTGCTCCGCCGCGCTGTCGCGGCACTGGGTCGAGCAGGCCTTCCTGGCGGCGTTTGGCCGCGACGATCGCGTGGAACCGGCGGCGGTCGCCGCGTGGCTGAAACGGCACGCGACGGCGGCCACGCCGCACAGCCAGCGCAGCGAAGCCGTCGTCAGCGTGGCGCTGCCCGCCGATGGCGCGACGCTGGGGCTGGTCGAGCTGATCGATCGCATCGAACACGCGCTCGGCACACCGGTGCAGACGGCCGTCAAGCGCGCGGACGAGCAGGCGTTCGCCGTGCTGAACGGCGGGAACCTGATGTTCGTCGAGGATGCCGCGCGCCGGGTCCAGGCCACGCTGGACGGCCACCATGCGAACCCGCGCGTACACGTGCGCCATCTGGAAAGCCTGCATCCGCACGATGCGGTGGCCTGGGCCGCGCCGCTTGACGAAGGCGCCGACGCATGCTGATCCGCAAGCTGTTCCGCTTCGAGAACGCGCACATCGTGCGCGGCTGCAGCACGCGGCGCTGTTCGCATTCGATCCACGGCCATTCGTACCGCGTCGAGCTGCTGCTCGAAGCGCATGCGCTGGACCACGGGCAGATGATCTATGACTTCGGGCTGCTCAAGGGCGACGTGCGCGACCTGATCGACGCGTTCGACCACGCAGTGACGCTGTGGTCGGGTGACGATCCTTGCTATGTCGAGAGCATGCGCCGGCATTCCGAGCGCTGGGTGCTGCTGCCCGTGTCGCCGAGCGCCGAGCAGTTCTCGCGCGTGTTCTTTCGTCTCGTCGATGCGGCGCTGTCCTGCACCCGCATGGCGAACGGCGAAGCCGACGTGCGGCTGCATTCGATCATCGTTCACGAGACCGAGACCGGTTACGCGCAGTGTTTTCGCGACGATGCGTTCAACCCGCGCATGGGCCGCATCGACCTGGACGACATCGTGTTCGCGCCGGCCATCGCCGGACAGTGGCGCGATCCGGGGCTGTTCGAGCGGATCAAGCGCGGCCGCCCCATTTCAAGGCAGGAATCCTGATGATCAGAAAGAACCCGCGCGGCGACCTGCCGCAGATTCACCCGAGCGCCTTCGTCGATCCGACCGCCATTCTGTGCGGGCTCGTGATCGTCGATGAGAACGTGTTCATCGGCCCGTACGCGGTGATCCGCGCCGACGAAACGGATGCCGGCGGCCGCATCGCGCCGATCGTGATCGGTGCGCATTCGAACATCCAGGACGGCGTGGTGATCCACTCGAAGTCGGGCGCGAGCGTCACCATCGGCCAGCACACGTCGATCGCGCATCGTGCGATCGTCCATGGGCCGTGCAAGGTCGGTAACGGCGTGTTCGTCGGCTTCAACAGCGTCTTGTTCAACTGCGCGATCGACGACGGCTGCGTGGTGCGCTACAACGCGGTCGTCGACGGCTGCCACCTGCCGCCGGGCTTCTACGTGCGCTCGACCGAGCGCATCGGGCCGGAAACCGATCTCGCCGCATTGCCGCAGGTGACCGCCGACGCAAGCGACTTCTCCGAGGATGTCGCACGCACGAACAATGCGCTGGTGCTGGGCTACAAGCACATCCAGAACGAGTTCTGAATCATGGGCGAGCCTATCCGACGTGAAGGAGGCGCGAGCGACGCGCTCAAGCGTCGTCACGCCGACCTGCTCGTGCACGGCGGCACGGCGGTGACGCCCAACGGGGCCGAGCGGATCGACGTCGCGTGCGTGGACGGCCGTGTCGTTGCGCTGGGGGCGTTGCACGGCAACTGGAGTGCCGATGTCCGGCTGGATGCCGGTGGCCTGCATGTGCTGCCGGGTGTGGTCGACAGCCAGGTGCATTTCCGCGAACCGGGCCTCACGCACAAGGAGACCCTCGAGGCCGGCACGCGCGGCGCGGTGCTCGGCGGCGTCACGACGATCTTCGAGATGCCCAACACGCATCCGCTGACGCTGACCGCGCAGGATCTGCAGGCCAAGCTGGATCTTGCGCGCGGCCGTGCGTGGTGCGACTACGCGTTCTACATCGGCGGTTCGGCCGCGAATGCCGAACGGTTGCCGGTGCTTGAAAACCTGCCGGGCTGCGCGGGCGTGAAGGTCTTCATGGGCAGTTCGTTCGGCGACCTGCTGGCCGACGACGAAGCCGTGTTGCGCCGGATCGTGCGCAACGGGCGGCGGCGCATGGCCGTGCATGCGGAGGACGAGGCACGGCTGCGCGAACGCCGGGCACTCGTGGAAGCGAGCGGCGACGTGCGCGATCATCATCGCTGGCGCGACGAGGAAAGCGCGCTGGCCGCGACACGGCGCATCGTCGGGCTGTCTGCCGAGACGGGCCGCCGGCTGCATGTGCTGCACGTGTCCACTGCCGAGGAAATGGCGTTCCTCGCGCGGCATCGGCATCGCGTGACGGTCGAGGTCACGCCGCATCACCTGAGCCTGCACGCGCCCGATTGCTACGAGCGGCTCGGCACGTTCGCACAGATGAATCCGCCGGTGCGTGAGCGGCATCATCAGGACGCACTGTGGCAGGCCGTTCGCGATGGCGTGGTCGACGTGATCGGCAGCGATCACGCGCCGCATACGCGCGACGAAAAGCGCCGGCCCTATCCGCAGTCGCCGAGCGGGATGACCGGCGTGCAGACGCTGCTGCCGCTGATGCTCGATCACGTGCATGCGGGCCGCCTGAGCCTCGAACGGCTGGTCGACCTGACCAGCGCCGGGCCGGCGCGGATCTTCGGTATCGCGGGGAAGGGGCGGATTGCGGCGGGCTACGACGCCGATTTCAGCATCGTCGACTTGCACGCGCGTCGCGTCATCCGCGATGAATGGATCGCCAGCGTGAGCGGCTGGACACCTTATGACGGGTGCGCGGTCACGGGCTGGCCCGTGCATACGGTCGTGCGCGGGCAGGTCGTGGTGCGCGACGGCGCGTTGAACGGGGAGCCGGAGGGGCAGGCCGTGACGTTTCTGGAGGCGGCAGCGTAGCGACGCGTTACGCGTTCATCGGGCGCGGTTCCGGATGAGCACGTAAGCCTTCCCGGACGGAGCCTGCACGACCGACAGGCCGTCGGCGATCGTGCCGTCGGTCTTGCTGACGGCCGGCTGGCCCGGTGCAGGCGTAAAGACCCATGCGCCGGGATATTTCTCGCGGAATCTGGGCGCCACGGAAGAGACCTCGGTTCCGGCGGGGTAGGTGATCTCGCCGACGCTGGCTGCGCGCGCCAGGGTGGCAGACCTGAGCGTCACGACGCGATGTTGCCGGTCGAGATTCAACTCGGGGCTACGCAAGGGCAATCCGGCCAGCTCGAACAGGGTGTCTTCGGCGACAGCGAGGTGCCAATAGTCGTTGTCACGCGTGCCGTCGAGATACAGGGTCGTGCCTCTGATCAGGGTCGACCCGGCCGGCACGAGGGAACCGGCCACGCGGTTGCCGTCGGCCAGATGGCACCACCAGAGCGTCTTGATCCGGGCATCCTTGCGCAACACGATTTCCAGCGGCCCGCCCGGACCGCACACCCATCCGTCGATCGGGCGGGGGCCGGTTACGGTAAGCGCCAGGGCCGTGAGGGTGACGGGCGACTGGTCGTTCCACGGTGTTTCGTCGTCGTATTCCGACTTCACCCCCATCGCCACGGCGGGAATGCCGTAGACGCTGACCTCATGCGGAAACGTGGCCTCGCCGATCGACGCCAGGTTGCCGGCGGTCATGAGCGACAGGGTGGTGCCGGCCGGCATGTCGACGCCCAGCAAGTGAGCGGCCTTCTCCAGCGTCGGATGCTGCGCGGCCTCCTCCTTTCTGGATTGCAGGTCGATCCGCAGATAGGCAATCGCCAGCACCACAAAGAAGCTGCTCGACACGCACAGCGTGCCGAACAGGCCGGATGCGCGTCCCCGGTGCGTGCGAAACCATCCGCGTGCGCGCGACGACAACGCCAGCGTGACAGCCCAAACCAGTACGGACACGGTCGCCAGAAACGACATGCCGAGCACGATGAAGAAGGCGCCGGAGAAAACCGGAGCGGCAATCATTGGAAACGCGAACGACGGAATGGATTCATTGTTGGAATAGCCTCGACGCCGCGGGACATGCCGGCATCGTCAGGTGAAGGGTGCCGCCACGCGGTTGGCCCTCGGTGGCGAATGGTCTTTCAGGATCTTGTACGAATGGCGCACATTGTAGTGTTCTAGCGCGATTGCCCGGCGACGGCCGCGTGCACGTCCGGCGCGTTTCCGTCACGACGCCGGCGAGCCTACCCCGGCAACGCGTCCGCCAGCGCCCGCATCGCGTCCACCGTCTCCGGGTTCGCCGGAAAGAACGCCTCTATCGCGAGTTCCGACAGCGTCACGTCGACCGGCGTGCCGAACACGGTCGTCGTGCTGAAGAACGTCAGTTCGCCGGCCGCCGTGCGCAGCCGCAGCGGCACGGCGATATCCGCGAAGTCGGTGCGCGCATGCGTGTCGTCGGGATGTCCGGCCGGCGCCGGATACGCGGCGAGTTCGTCGCGCAGCGTGTGCAGCGTGCGGTCGCCGCTCGCATCGATCTGCCGCTGCAGCCGATGCAGGATGTGCACGCGCCATTCATGCCAGTTGACGATCTGCGATGCGAGGCCGTCCGGATGCAGGCTCAGCCGCAGCACGTTGACGGGCGGCTGCAGCAGCGCCGGATCGGCCTGCGCGACCAGCGCGCCGAGCATCCGGTTCGCGGCGAGCAGCGTCCAGTGGCGGTCGACGGCGAGCGCCGGGTAGGGCTCGTGGCCGCGTAGCACGGCTTCGACCGCATGGCGCGCGGCATCCAGTTGCGGATCCGAAAACGGCCGTTCGCGGAACAGCGGCGCGAAGCCTGCCGCGACGAGCAGCGCATTGCGCTCGCGCAGCGGCACGTCGAGACGTTCCGCGAGATGCAGCACCATCTCGCGGCTCGGCTGCGCACGGCCGGATTCGACGAAGCTCAGGTGGCGCGCGGACACTTCCGCGTCGAGCGCGAGCGCCATCTGGCTCAGGCGCCGGCGTTGCCGCCACGTGCGCAGCAGCGGGCCGATACCGGGCGCGCGGCCGGCGGACGGGGAGGGCGAATGGAGGGCGGCGGTCGGGTTCATGGTGCTGATGATAGGCAATCCCGCGCACCATGGGCATTACCTGCGACGTAAGCATCTCGCCGTTCCCCGGGCGTGTCACCGCGCTGCGTTACCATAGCCCCCGTGCCAACTGAGAGACGCCGCCGGACCCGCGATTGAAAACGCCTGGGCCGGTGCCGTGCATATTTACGACAAGGCATTCCAGGGGAATCCAACAATGAAAAAACTTGCCGTCCGGCTCGCCTGCGTGGCGACGCTTGCATTCACCGCGATCAGCGGCCACGCGCAGACGGAAGCTGCGCAGGTGGAAATGAGGGCCGCCGCCGCGGCCGCCAACGACGCGGTCGTGAAGGGCCCGACCGACATCGATGTGAAACACGAAGCCGTGCTGAAGCTGAAGGCCGGCGAATCGTTCGTGCCGGCCGCGGAAGCCGGCCGCTACCTGCGCTCGATGGGCAACTCGATCGACGAAACGAAGCTGGTCGGCCTCGTGCTGCCCGACGATCCCGATGCCGACTGGATTTCGGTCGTGTCGTTCGAGCCGAGCGGCTATATCCGCGACGACGACGCGAAGGACTGGAAGCCCGACGAGCTGCTGAAGAGCCTGCAGGCCGGCACCGAGGAAGACAACCCCGGGCGCAAGGAGCGCGGCCTGCCGGAAACGGAGGTGGTCGGCTGGGCGAAGGCGCCCGCGTACGACGCAGCCACGCACCGGCTCGTGTGGTCCGCGATCATCCGCGACAAGGGCGCGGCCCCGAACGCCGAGAACGACGGCGTGAACTACCGGACGCTGGTGCTCGGCCGTGACGGCTACCTGTCGCTGACGATGGCGTCGACGCTCGCCGACCTGCCGAAATACAAGGCGTCGGCCGACGAGCTGCTGTCGAACATCAACTTCAACGACGGCAAGCGCTATGCCGATTTCAACAAGTCGACCGACCACGTCGCCGAATACGGGCTCGCGGCGCTGATCGTCGGCGTCGGCGCGAAGAAGCTCGGCCTGCTCGCGCTGATCGGCGCGTTCGCGGTGAAGTTCTTCAAGATCGGCGCGGTCGCGCTGCTGGCCGGCGGCGCGGCGGTGAAGCGCTTCTTCGGGCGCAAGCCGAAGGCGGCGGCGGTGCCGGCGGTTGCCGATGCATCCGGCGCATCCGGCGCGGAGCGCAAGGAATGACGAAGCTGTTGCTGCTGATCTTCGGCGGCCTCAAGCTCGGCAAGGTGCTCATTTCGGCGGGCACCATGCTGGCGTCGATCGCGGTCTACGCGCTGTTCTACGGCTGGCGGTTCGCGGCCGGTTTCGTGGCGCTGCTGCTGGTGCACGAGGCCGGCCACTACCTCGCCGCGCAGCGGCGCGGGCTCGACGTCGGGCTGCCGACCTTCATCCCGTTCGTCGGCGCATGGATCCAGTTGAAGGAAATGCCGCACGACGCGGAAACCGAGGCGTATGTCGGGCTCGCCGGGCCGTTCGTCGGTACGCTCGGTGCGCTGGCCTGCTACGCGGCCGCGCGCCACTACGACAGCAACCTGCTGCTCGCGCTGTCGTACACGGGCTTCTTCCTGAACCTGTTCAACATGATTCCGCTGTCGCCGTTCGACGGCGGGCGGATCACCGCGGTGCTGTCGCCGCGCATCTGGTTCGCGGGCGTGCCGGTGCTGATTGCGCTGTTCGCGTATCGCCCGAGCCCGTTGCTGATCGTGATGGCGATCCTCGCGCTGCCGCAACTGAAGCGTGCGTGGCGCTACGATCCCGACGCGCCGGAGAACCGCGCGTACTACGCGACGTCGATCGAGACGAAGACGACCTACGCGCTCTGCTACGTCGGCCTGCTCGCGTTCCTCGCACTGATGACGTCCGGCGTGCACGACATGCTGCGCGTCGCGCATTCGTCGACCTGACCGCCGACACCGGATATGGGATGCGACAACGGCGGCCGTTTTCACGCGGCCGCCGTTGTTTTGTCTTGAAGTCGAATTTCAGGCGTCGCGATGACGCAGTTCGACACGCCGGATGTCCTTCACGATCACGAGATAGCTGAACACGGTGACGAGCGCGTTCAGCCCGACGAACACGAGTGCGCCGTTGAACGAGCCGCTCGCGCCGACGAGGTAGCCGATCGCGATCGGCGCGACGATGCCGGCCGTGTTGCCGAACATGTTGAACAGGCTGCCCGACAGGCCGATCGCTTCCTTCGGCGCGGTATCCGCGACGACGGCCCAGCCGAGCGAGCCGATCCCCTTGCCGAAGAACGACACGGCCATCAGCACGATCACCAGCACTTCACTGTCGACGTAGTTGCAGCCGATGATGACCATCGACAGCGCCATCCCGCCGACGATCGGAATCTTGCGCGCGAGCGTGAGCGACACACCGCGGCGGATCAGCCCGTCCGACAGCATCCCGCCGAGCACGCCACCGAGGAACCCGCAGATCGCGGGCAATGACGTCATGAAGCCGGCCTTCAGCAGCGACATCCCGCGCGCCTGCACGAGGTAGATCGGGAACCACGTGAGGAAGAAGTACGTGAGCACGTTCACGCAGTACTGGCCGAGGTACACGCCGATCAGCATCCGGTTCGACAGCAGCTGGCGCACGTAGTACCAGCCGGCCACGCGGCTGCTTTCGGAGCGCGGGCCGTTGCTGCTGCGCGCGGCGGTGCGCACGAGGCCGCCGCCCTGCTCGATATGCTCGAGTTCCGCGCGGTTCACGGCCGGATGGTCGGCAGGATCCTTCATGACCCGCAGCCACAGGAACGCGAGCGCGATGCCGGCGAGGCCGAGCCACAGGTACACCTGGTGCCAGCCGTACGCATGCGTGAGCCAGGCCATTAGCGGCGAGAACACCACGGCCGCGAAGTACTGCGCGGCGTTGAAGATCGCCGACGCGGTGCCGCGCTCGGCGGTCGGGAACCAGCTCGCGACGACTTTCGCGTTCGCCGGGAAGGCGGGGGCTTCGGCAATGCCGACCGCGAAGCGCATCGCGAACAGCGCGGCGACCGCGAACGCGGCGCTGCCGCCGAGTCCGATCGTGCTCTGCAGCAGCGTGAACGCCGACCACAGGAAGATGCTGCCCGCATACACGCGGCGCGCGCCGAAGCGGTCGAGCAGCCAGCCGCTCGGCAGCTGCGCGAGCACGTACGCCCAGCTGAACGCCGAGAAGATGTAGCCCATCGTCACCGGATCGATGCCGAACGCCTTGCGGATCGGCGTGCCGGTGATCGACAGCGTCGCGCGGTCCGCATAGTTGAGCGTCGTGACGACGAACAGCATCGCCAGGATCCAGTAGCGCACGGCGGTCCGGCGCGCGGTGCGCGCGAGATCGAGCGGAAGGTCGCGGGAGGAGGTCTGATTAGGCACTTTAATGTACGTCGTCGTATGACATGGCGGCAGTTTATTGGCAATAATCAGACGCAGAAACCTCGGGTTTTCCCTCTGGATGATGACGTGAAATGGTAAGAATCCGGAGGAATCCCGCATGAAATAAGGATTCCGCCGGTATCGGCATCGGTCAGGCAGTCGACGTGATTATTGTTGCTTGGTGGGCGGACATCATATCTGTTGAGCTACAATGAGCGATCTATTCCCGAACCACGGAGCACACCCCATGCAACTGACTGGAGAGATGCTGATCGGCGCCGACGCGGTGGCCGGCTCGGCCGGTACCTTGCGCGCATTCGACCCGTCGAAGGGCGCGCTGATCGACGCGCCGGCGTTCGGCGTCGCGACGCAGGCCGACGTCGAGCGCGCATGCGAACTCGCGCGCGATGCGTTCGATGCGTACCGCGCGCAGCCGCTCGCGGCCCGCGCGGCGTTTCTCGAAGCGATCGCGGATGAAATCGTCGCGCTCGGCGATGCGCTGATCGAGCGCGCGCACGCCGAAACGGGCCTGCCCGTCGCGCGGCTGCAGGGCGAGCGCGGCCGCACCGTCGGCCAGCTCCGGCTGTTCGCGCGCGTCGTACGTGACGGGCGCTTCCTCGCGGCGTCGATCGATCCCGCGCAGCCGGCGCGCACGCCGTTGCCGCGTTCGGACCTGCGGCTGCAGAAGGTCGGGCTCGGGCCCGTCGTCGTGTTCGGTGCGAGTAATTTCCCGCTCGCGTTCTCGGTGGCCGGCGGCGATACGGCGTCGGCGCTCGCGGCCGGCTGCCCGGTGATCGTGAAGGCGCACGAGGCGCACCTCGGCACGTCCGAGCTGGTCGGCCGCGCGATCCGCGCCGCCGTCGCGAAAACCGGGATGCCGGCGGGCGTGTTCTCGCTGCTGGTCGGCCCCGGCCGCGTGATCGGCGCGGCGCTCGTCAGCCATCCGGCAGTCCAGGCGGTCGGCTTCACGGGGTCGCGGCAGGGCGGCATGGCGCTCGTGCAGCTCGCGAACGCCCGCCCGCAGCCGATTCCCGTCTACGCGGAAATGAGCAGCATCAACCCCGTCGTGCTGTTCCCGGCGGCGCTCGCCGCGCGCGGCGACGCGATCGCGACGGGCTTCGTCGATTCGCTGACGCTTGGCGTCGGCCAGTTCTGTACCAACCCGGGCCTCGTGCTCGCGATCGACGGCCCCGATCTCGACCGCTTCGAAGCGGTTGCCGCGCAGGCGCTTGCGAAGAAGCCGGCCGGCGTGATGCTCACGCGCGGCATCGCCGATGCGTACCGCAACGGTCGCGCCAAGCTGGCCGAACTGCCGGGCGTGCGTGAAATCGGCGTGGGCGAGGCGGCGCAGACCGACTGCCAGGGCGGCGGTGCGGCGTACGCAGTCGGCGCGCAAGCGTTCCTGACCGAGCCGGCGTTCAGCCACGAGGTGTTCGGGCCGGCGTCGCTGGTCGTGCGCTGCCGCGATCTCGACGAAGTCGCGCGCGTGCTCGACGCGCTCGAAGGCCAGCTGACGGCCACGCTGCAGATGGACGCCGACGACAAGCCGCTCGCGCGCCGGCTGCTGCCGATCCTCGAACGCAAGGCCGGGCGTCTGCTGGTCAACGGCTACCCGACCGGCGTCGAGGTGTGCGACGCGATGGTGCACGGCGGGCCGTTCCCGGCGACGTCGAATCCGGCGGTCACGTCGGTCGGCGCGACGGCGATCGAGCGGTTCCTGCGGCCCGTGTGCTACCAGGATTTCCCGGACGATCTGCTGCCGGAAGGGTTGCAGGAAAGCAATCCGCTCGCGATTCCGCGGCTGCGGGACGGGAAGGCGGAGTAACTGACGGGCGCGGCTGAAAGCTGGATCCCGGCGGCACAAGCGCCGGGATGAAGTCCGGAAACGGAAAGGCGGAAGGGGCCGGTTGGCCGCTTCCGCCTTTTTTGCATGGCCGGCTTTCGCGTCGCCGGGTCAGTGAGCGGGATGCGCGACAAGCCCCAGGCGATCGGCTGCGGCCAGCAGGCGCCGGTCGCGAGTCCACAGCTTGCTGCCGCTGGTCAGTCGGACCGAAGCGAGCAAGTGTGCGTCGACGTAGCCGATACCGAGCCCATGGAGCGGCACGACGTCGATCATGCGTTGAACTTCATCGTCGGTTGCCGCGATGGCGACGGGGAGATCGTGTCAGCATGACAGGCGGTCAGGCCTTTCGGGGCGCGATGGTGCGTGGGGAACGTGCCGTCGATCGTTCTGCCTTCCGCCTCGCCCGTTTTTCTCCTACAGTACCGAAGCCTCGGGCCGCCAGGCCCGCAGGCGAAACCTGAGAGATCGAGAAAAAGACCAAGAGGGAACGAAATCCATGAACATCAGCAAGCGTGGCGACCACCTGTTCGCAGCCGGATTGTGGAAAGCGATCGGCGATATCGCGAAATCGGTGCGCACCCAGATCGGCGAAACCAGTGAAGGGCGCGTGCTGGCCAATGCGCTGTTCGAATTGCAGCGCGACCTGGGCGGCAATGAATTCGAAGTGACGATCAACCAGGGGCGGCCCGTCACCGGCTCCGATCCGCATTCGCTCAGGTTCGGCCAGGCCGTCCAGCGGTTCCGGCTGGACATGGAGGCGCTGGTGTTCGCGCTGAAGCATCGTCGCAGCATCGACGAGCGCGACCCCGGCCTGCGCACCGAGGCGCTGACGCAGGCCAACAGCCAGCTCGCGACCGCGAAACAGTACGCGACCCTCACGCTCGGGCGATTCTTCGACGCGGTTGTCGATCCCGACGTGCTGGATCAGATTCTCGCCGACGACCCGAACACGCGCTTCCGGCGGTCGGCCGCCGGCGCGGATATCGCCGCGACCCGGCTCAGGCTGGGCAGCCTGCGCTACCGGATGGTCGGGACCATCTCGCAGATGTAACGGAAACGGCCGGCCCGCGGAGCGCGGGGCGGCCGTCGAAAGGGGAATGCCCGGCGGAACCGGCGGTTCCGCGCGGGCAGGCACGCATCGGATCGCGTGCCGTCTGACTGCCCGCCGCTTACTGCGGGCCCATCTTCTTGATCAGCACGTCGAGCTCCGCGACTTCTTCGTCGTTGAGGTCGACGAGCGGCGCGCGCACCGGGCCCGCGTCGTGGCCGACGAGCTTCGCGCCCGCCTTCACGATGCTGACCGCATAGCCCGCGCGGCGATTGCGGATCTTCAGGTACGGCAGGAAGAACTCGTCGATCAGGCGGCCGACCGTGGCGTGGTCGTCCTTCGCGATCGCTTCGTAGAATTCCATCGCCGTCTTCGGGATGAAGTTGAACACGGCCGACGAGTACACCGGCACGCCGAGCGCCTTGTACGCGGCGGCATAGACTTCGGCCGTCGGCAGGCCGCCGAGGTACGCGAAGCGGTCGCCGAGGCGCCGGCGGATCGTCACCATGCTTTCGATTTCGCCCACGCCGTCCTTGAAGCCGATCAGGTTCGGGCAACGGTCGGCGAGGCGCTCGAGCATGTCGGCGTTCAGCTTCGAATTCGCGCGGTTGTACACCACGACGCCGATCTTCAGCGCACGGCACACCTGCTCGACGTGGTCGGCGATCCCTTCCTGGCTCGCTTCGGTCAGGTAATGCGGCATCAGCAGCACGCCGCTCGCGCCGAGGCGCTCGGCCTCCTGCGCATATTCGATCGCGACGCGCGTCGCGCCGCCCGCGCCGGCCAGGATCGGCACCTTGCCCTTGCAGGTTTCCGTCGCGACACGGATCACGTCCGAATACTCGCGCTGCGTGAGCGAGAAGAATTCACCGGTGCCGCCGGCTGCGAACAGCGCGCTCGCACCGTACGGCGCGAGCCATTCCAGGCGCTCGGCATAGGTGGACGGGCGGAAGCTGCCGTCGGCGTCGAAATCCGTCAGCGGAAACGACAGCAGGCCGTGGGAAATGATCTGTTTGAGTTCTTGCGGTGAGGTCATGGTTGGTTCGTCCGTCTAGCGCGAGTGCTGGGTTCGTCGGGAACGGCATACGAGCCACATTGGCGATGTCGTTGTATGTCATCGTACAACGAGGGGAGGGGTGACGCAAGCGGTTTGCTGGTCGATAAATAGTAGGGTCTTTCCGGATAAGGGTTTACGCAGCATCGCCGATCCCGGTTGAATGTCGTATGATGACTAACGATGTGGCCGATAGCCTCCAGGAATTCCGATGACTGTTTCCCCGCTCTATATCCGTGTGCATCCGGACGACAACGTCGCGATCGTCGTCAACGACGGCGGCTTGCCCGAGGGCGCGACGTTCGCCGACGGGCTGACGCTGCGCGAAGGCGTGCCGCAGGGGCACAAGGTTGCGCTGGTCGACCTCGCGGCCGGCGACCCGATCGTCCGCTACAACGTGGTGATCGGCTATGCGCTGGTCGAGCTGCGCCGCGGCAGCTGGGTCAACGAGCGCACGATGCGCATGCCCGAGCCGCCCGGGCTCGACGACCTGCCGCTCGCGACGCGCGCCGCGCCGCCGCTGCCGCCGCTCGAAGGCTATACGTTCGAGGGTTTCCGCAATGCCGACGGCTCGGTCGGCACGCGCAACATCCTCGCGATCACGACGACCGTGCAGTGCGTGTCGGGCGTCGTCGAGCACGCGGTGAAGCGGATCAAGGCCGAGCTGCTGCCACGCTATCCGAACGTCGACGACGTGGTCGGGCTCGAGCATACCTACGGCTGCGGCGTGGCGATCGACGCGCCCGACGCCGATATCCCGATCCGCACGCTGCGCAACATCAGCCTGAATCCGAACTTCGGCGGCGAGGTGATGACCGTGAGCCTCGGCTGCGAGAAGCTGCAGCCCGAGCGCCTGTTGCCGCCCGGCACGATTCCGGTCGCGGCCGACGGTGCGACTGACAACGGCGGCGTGGTGTGCCTGCAGGACGCCGCGCACGTCGGCTTCAACTCGATGATCGACTCGATCATGACGATGGCCGAATCGCATCTCGAGCGGCTCAACCGCCGCCGCCGCGAGACGTGCCCGGCGTCGGATCTCGTCGTCGGCGTGCAGTGCGGCGGCAGCGACGCGTTCTCGGGGCTCACCGCGAACCCGGCCGTCGGCTTCGCGGCCGACCTGCTGGTGCGCGCGGGCGCGACGATCATGTTCTCCGAGGTGACGGAAGTGCGCGATGGTGTCGCGCAGCTCACGTCGCGCGCGGCGAACGAGGACGTGGCGCGCGAGATCATCCGCGAAATGGACTGGTACGACCGCTACCTGCAGCGCGGCCGCGTCGACCGCAGCGCGAACACGACGCCCGGCAACAAGAAGGGCGGCCTGTCGAACATCGTCGAGAAGGCGATGGGCTCGATCGTGAAGTCGGGCAGCGCGCCGATCGCCGGCGTCGTGCGTCCCGGCGATCGCGCGAAGCAGAAGGGGCTGCTGTACGCGGCGACGCCCGCGAGCGACTTCATCTGCGGCACGCTGCAGCTCGCGGCCGGGATGAACCTGCACATTTTCACGACCGGCCGCGGCACGCCATACGGCCTCGCGCAGGTGCCGGTGATCAAGGTCGCGACGCGCAGCGACCTCGCGCGCCGCTGGCACGACCTGATGGATCTCGACGCGGGGCAGATCGCGACCGGCGCGGCCACGATCGAGGACACCGGCTGGGAACTGTTCCGGCTGATGCTCGACGTCGCGAGCGGCAAACGCCGCACGTGGGCCGAGCAATGGAAACTGGCGAATGCACTGACGCTGTTCAATCCGGCGCCGGTGACCTGACACGCGCGGCCGTTGCCGCCGGACGAAGCGGGCGCCCGAGGGCGCCCGTTTTCATTGCGGCGGAGCAAGTGTCGGCGGGATGCCCACGATGAGGAGAACTTGCTGCCTGGCGAGTCATGTCCGGCGTGCGGAGCGGCCACTGGCTCGAAGCGACCGGCGCGAATTCCTTACCCCGCACGTAATCGACCGCCCACGCGAGGCCGGCGACGATGGCTGCACGCGAACACGAAACACGCCATGTTCGCGACATCGTCCCTTCATCGACACAAGGAGTCTCGCCATGAGCACCACCCAATCCGCTTCGTCCGTTCACGCCGACCTGATCGACCGCTACTTCGATGCCTGGAACGAACCCGACGTCGCGCGCCGCCGCGCGCTGATCGATGCGACCTACGCGAGCGACGCGGCCTATCGCGATCCGCTGATGACCGGCGACGGCCATGCCGGCATCGACGCGATGATCGCGGCCGTGCAGGCGCGTTTCCCCGCGTTTCGCTTCCACCGCACGACCGACGTTGACGGGTTCGGCCAGCACCTGCGGTTCTCGTGGGCGCTCGTGTCGCCCGACGGCGCGGCGATCGTGAAGGGCTCGGACTTCGGCACCGTCGACGCGTCGGGCCGCCTCGCGTCGGTCACGGGTTTCATCGACGAAATGCCGGCCGCGGCGTCGTGACGCGAGCGATGCATGCGCAGCGGCCACCGGGATCGGGTAACGTTATGCGGTTCGTTCCTGATCCCGGAGACTAGCCGACATGCTGAAGAATCTCGACCCGCTGCTGCACGCCGACATCCTGCACACGCTGCGCGCGATGGGCCACGGTGACGAAATCGCGATCTGCGATGCGAATTTCCCGGCGGAATCCGTCGCGGAGCACACGGTGGTCGGCCGCGCGTTGCGGATCGACGGCGCCGATTCGGCGCGCGTCGTGCGCGCGGTGCTGTCCGTGTTGCCGCTCGACACGTTCGTCGACACGCCCGCATGGCGGATGGAAGTCGTCGGCGACGCGGCGGCGGTGCCGCCCGTGCAGCGCGAGGTGCAGGCCGAGATCGACCGCGCGGAAGGGCGCGCGGTGCCGCTTACGGGGGTCGACCGGTTCGCGTTCTACGAGCGCGCGCAGCAGGCCTACGCGGTGATCGTCACCGGCGAACTGCGCGGCTACGGGTGCTTCATCTTCAAGAAGGGCGTGTTGTTGAGCGACGCGGGCTAAACGCCTTTTCCATGCCGCCGCCATCGGGTCGCGCGGCCGCCGCCGTGTAAAGATTTGCTACAACCTTTTTCTTGGACACGGCCGAAACTCTGTCTATGCTGGCCCATTTGCCGCGGGCCCCGCAGGGTTGCGCGGCGCCGAGTTGTCCGGGTGTGCTCCGGGCGGCCGGCCGAATTGCATACGAGGAGAGAGGCATGACGCGTTCCGTCGATTCCGGCGTCATTTTTTTCGCGCGCCTGGCGCTGGCGGCGTTGTTCCTGTGGGGCGGAGTGATGAAACTGCTCGGCTACGGCGATTTCATCGGTTACCTGCATGGGCTGAACGTGCCGTATCCGCAGGTGATGGGGCCGATCGTCGTCGCGATCGAGGGGCTCGGCGGGCTGCTGCTGATCGTCGGCTACAAGGTGAAACCGCTCGCACTGCTGATGGCGTTCTACACGGTCGCGACCGCGATGGTCGGGCACAATTTCTGGGACGCGACGGACGCCGCCGTCCAGCACGACATGGTGATCCATTTCTGGAAGAACATCGCGATCGCCGGCGGTTTCCTGCTGCTGTTCGTCACCGGCGCCGGCGGCGCGAGCATCGACGGCCTGCGCCGGCCGAGTTCGACGTACGGCAGCCTGCGCTGATCGCACACGCGCACACCGGTGCGGTTGCGCTGAAGCAAAACAAAAGGGCCGAATCCCGCGGGATTCGGCCCTTTGTTCTTGGATTGCCTGCGCGTCGCGTGGGCGTTCGGTCATCCGATGCGGCGGCTGGACGCCCCCGCACGCGCACCGTCGCCGCTCAGTGCGGCGAATCCTCCTTCGCATCCTTCGAGAACTGCACGGCGATCGCGCCGAGCACGCAAATCGCCGCGACATACACCACCGGCGCGAGCGGATTCGACTTCATCATCAGCGACACGATCACCGGCGTGAGCCCGCCGAAGATCGCATACGCGACGTTGTACGAGAACGAGATGCCGGAGAAGCGCACGACGGCCGGGAAGCTCTTGACCATCACGAACGGCACCGCGCCGATCGTGCCGACCATGAAGCCCGCGATCCCGTAGTAGAGCGGCAGCGTCGACGTGTCGGCCGCGACCTGCACGAACAGCAGGTAGTAGCACGCGGCCAGCCCGATGCCGCCGATGCCGAGCACGCGCTTCGCGCCGATCCAGCCCGCGAGCGAACCCGCGGTGATGCAGCCGGCCGTCAGGCACAGCGTCGCGACGCTGTTCGCGAACAGCGTCGTCGCGGGCGTCAGGTGAAACTGCTTCTGCAGCAGCGCGGGCGTCATCAGGATCACGACGACGATCGCGGCCGACAGCATCCACGTGAGCAGCATCGACACGATCACCGCGCGGCCGTGATCGCGCAGCACGGCTTTCAGCGGAATCTCGGCCGCGAGCGCCTTCTTCGCCTTCATCTCGGCGAACACCGGCGTCTCGTGCAGCCAGCGGCGCAGGTACACCGAGAACAGGCCGAACACGCCGCCGAGCAGGAACGGGATGCGCCACGCGAACGCGCCGACTTCGGCGGTCGAGTAGCGGCTGTTGATGCCGGCGGCGACGAGCGAGCCGAGCAGGATGCCGGCCGTCAGGCCCGCGGTCAGCGTGCCGCACGCATAGCCGATGTGGCGCGACGGCACGTGCTCGGACACGAACACCCACGCGCCCGGCACTTCGCCGCCGACCGCCGCGCCTTGCAGCACGCGGAACAGCAGCAGCAATACCGGCGCGAGGATGCCGATCGTGTCGTAGGTCGGCAGCAGGCCCATCAGCAGCGTCGGCACCGACATCATCAGCACGCTCAGCGTGAACATCCGCTTGCGGCCGAACAGGTCGCCGAAGTGCGCCATGATCACGCCGCCGAGCGGGCGCGCGAGATAGCCGGCCGCGAAGATGCCGAACGTCTGCAGCTGGCGCAGCCAGTCGGGAATGTCGTGCGGGAAGAACAGTTGCCCAATCGCCGGCGCGAAGAACACGAAGATGATGAAGTCGTAGAACTCGAGGGCGCCGCCGAGTGCGGCAAGGCCAAGGGTCTTGTAGTCGCTGCGCGTGAGCGCGCGTTCGGCGGCGCGAGGCACGCCGCTCAATTCGGAAGCTTGCATGGTCAGGACGATCGGTTTTCGAATGTTGTTGTCGGTGCTGCGTCTCCAGGGCCCGCTATCGGCATGGACTGACAAGGCGCGGCTTGCATCGTCGAAGCGTGCCGCGTGCCGGGTGAGGCACGAGACATGCGCCGCCGCACCGGGATGGGGCGCGGCGGAGACGAAGCGTCAAAGCGGGTTGGGGGATTCTACAGGAGCGCGAAATGCGTGCGCGCGGGGGCGCGCCGAGGAGCGCTTCGGACCGCGAAGCCGAAGCCGAAGCCGAGCTGAAAGCGCGCGCGGCGCGGGCGGCCGGTGAGCCGCTGACGCGCCGCGCGGGGCAGGGTCTCGCGTATCAGTTGCCGGCGATCGTATCGACCGGCTTGAACGCGCCGTGCTCGACCTTGTAGATCGTCACCGGCGCATCCTTCAGGTCGCCCTTCGCGTCGTACGCGATGCTGGGGGCCGACACGCCCTTGACCGATACCTTGCCGAGATATGGCGTGTACACCTTCGGATCGGTCGAGTTCGCGTCCTTCATCGCGGTGAGCAGCGCGATCGTGCCGTCATACGCGTACGGAGAGTAGGTGATCACGTCTTCGTTGAAGCGCGCCTTGTAGCGCGCGGCGTAGCCGGCGAAGCCCGGCATCTTTTCCTTCGGCAGCCCGCCCATGTAGACGATCGCGCCTTCGGCCGCGTCGCCGCCGACCTTCAGGAACGTCGGCGAGCGCGACATCTCGCCCGTCACGAACGCCGACTTCATCCCGAGCTGGCGCATCTTGCGGATCATCGGCGACGATTGCGCGTCGCCGCCGCCGTAGAAGATCGCGTCCGGGTTCATCCCCTTGAGGTTGGTCAGGATCGCGGAGAAATCGAGCGCCTTGTCGTTCGTGAAGTCGCGCTTGATGATCGTGCCGCCCGCTGCCTCCACGGCCTTTGCGAATTCGTCGGCGATGCCCTGGCCGTAGGCCGTGCGATCGTCGATGATCGCGATGCGCTTGAAGCGCAGCGTCTTCACCGCGTACGTGCCGACGATGCGGCCCGCCTGCGCGTCGCTCGTCAGCAGCCGGTAGGTCGTCTTGTAGCCGCGCGCGGTGTATTGCGGCGACGTGGCCATCGAGATCTGCGGCAGCCCCGCGCGATCGTACAGGTCGGACGCGGGAATGCTCGTGCCCGAGTTGAAGTGCCCGATGATCCCGCGGACGTTGTCGTCGATCAGCCGCTGCGCGACGGTCGTGCCCGTGCGCGGGTCGGCCTGGTCGTCCTGCGAATCGAGCTGGAACGTGACGGGCTTGCCGCCGATCGTCGGACGCGTCGCGTTGAAATCGGCGATCGCGAGCTGCACGCCTTTCTGCATGTCCGTGCCGTAGTTCGACTGCGGGCCGGTCAGCGGTGCGGCGAAACCGATCTTGACGACGTCGGCGGCAATGGCGTGCGCGCCCGACAGTGCGCAGGCAGCGGCCAGCGCGACGTGCGATACCTTCAGCTTCACTTTCACTTCCCCTTGATGGCGTGGTTGGGCCGCCGCCGGCTGGCGGGCCGGCACCGGTAAACCGGGCGAGACGGTTCGGTCGGCAGGCCGATGCGAGGGCCGTGCGTGCTTGCCGCGTGCTGCCCCGGCTGTGCCGGAATCGGCGCGCGCGATGGCCGGTGCGGCGGGCCATGCATGCCGATTGCTGCCGCGGCGGGCGGTCGTCTCGTGACCGTGAAGCGAAGTCTAGATAGCGAAAATGCGTGCGTCTTGCGCGTTCGATGCGCGGCCGGCGACGATATCGGCATATCGTCGATAACCCTGATATATGCTGAAATCGTCATGCAGAATGCGCAAACGCGCCAAGACGCGATCGGTCGGCATTTTTAGGATGGTGGATTCGGGTGCGTGTTGCCGGTGCGTCGACGCGGCATGCCCGCAGCGGCGGAAGCGAAGCGCGGCCGTCTGCGCACGCGCATCGAAGTGGTTGTGTGCGCAACCTGTATCGCCGGTCGGCGATGGCCGATCGGGAGGCGCGAAGCCTCCGGTCGCTGCCGCCGGCTTGCCCGCCCCGCGCTCGGCGCGACGCGATCGAAGGGGCGCTTCTATAATCGACGCCATCTGCCACTCGCATTGCGGTTGCCGGGATGACGACCTTGCTTGCCGTACCGCCCATGAGCCTGTCCGAACCGTTGCGCTACCAGCCCGACAACGCCGATCTCGGCGCGATGCTTGCGCACTTCCGCCTGCTCGAACCGGTGTTCGATGCGCTGCCGGACGTCGCGTTCTTCGTGAAGGATGCGAGCGGCCGCTACGCGATCGTCAATCGCACGCTGGCGATGCGCTGCGGCTACAAGGACAAGCGCGACCTGCTCGGCAAGACGGCCGATGAAGTGTTTCCGCGCCGCTTCGGCCGCAGCTATTTCGAGCAGGACATGGCGACGATCAACGCCGGCCAGCAACTGATGGACCAGCTCGAGCTGCACCTGTATCCGGGCCGCCAGCCGGGCTGGTGCCTGACCTGCAAGGAGCCGCTGCGCGACGCCGCGGGCAGGGTGGTCGGCCTGGCGGGTATCTCGCGCGACCTGAAGGCGCACGAGGGATCGCACCCGGCGTACAGCCGGCTCGCCGACGTGGTCCAGCACATCCAGGATCACTACGTGCAGCCGCTGAACCTGAAGCATCTCGCGCAGATGGCGGGGATGTCGGTCGCGCAGCTCGAACGCTACTTCCACAAGGTGTTCCACCTGACGCCGCGCCAGGTGCTGCTGAAAACGCGGCTCGACGCGGCCACCGCGCTGCTGGTCACGCACGACAAGGTGACCGACGTCGCGGCGCTATGCGGCTACACGGATCACAGCGCGTTCACGCGCCAGTTCAAGGCGACGGTCGGCGTGACGCCGACGGAATACCGATTGATGCTGCAGGAGCGGGCAGGGTGACGCGACACGCCGAAACGGCCGGCGAGTCGCTGGGATCGGGGTGATACGAAGAAACGGGGAACGGGTGAAAACGGCGGCTCAGCGGTAGCCGAGCCCTTTCAGGACGGCGGTGCCGTCTTCGGTCAGCCGGAAGCTGGGGGCCGTATCGGCGTCGAGCTTGACCATTTCGACGAGACCGGCCTCCTGCAGCGCAGGCAGTTCGGGTTTGGCGTTCGCGCCGATCGGTGCGTGCAGCAGCACGAGCAGCGTCGCGATTTCATGATGACTGAGCAGGCGGCGCAGCATCGTCTTCTTTGCAGGGGGCGCGGCCTGGCGGCCCGCGGGTGCTTCTACGGCGCTCATCGCTTTCCTCCTTTTCAAGATAACCATCGGGTACTGGTTGCGGATGGTGCCGTCGAAGACTTAAGCGATTCTTAAAACCGCACCGGGCGACGGGATGCTGCGCTGCGGTATGGGTTACCGGATGTAACGCCATATGGAATGCGGCTTCCGGCCCGATCGCGGTCGGCCGCGCGGGCGGGTGCGCGGCCGCGTGATTCACCACGATGGTGCGCGCAGGATGTGGCCCTTTGAAGTCGCCGCAGGTGGCGAATGTGATTCGGCCCCTTAAATTCCTGTCGGCTTCCTTCCCTTATTTCCTGCGCTGCGCCTGTGCGGCGAGCCGCACGGCCGCGTTCGTCGCGCCATAGCCGTCGTATCCGCCGCGCCGCTCGACGATTTCGAGCGAGAAGCGGTTGTCGACCAGTTCTGTATACGCATGCAGGAATTCGCCGCCGTGTTCGTCGCGGTCGTACAGCAGGTGATGCGTGCTCAGCGTGTCGATCAGCTCGTCCGGCAGTGCGTAGCGTGCGGCGAGGTCGTCGTAGTAGTTCGGCGGAATGCGCAGGAACGGAATGCCGTCGGCCGCGAACGCGGCGATCGTCTTCACGATGTCGTCGGTGCGGAACGCAACGTGGTTCAGCCCCGTGCCGTGGTAGCGGTCGAGCGATTCGGCAACCGCCGTGTGGCGGTCGACCGACGCGTTCAGCGCGATCCGCACCGAGCCGTCGGCGCTGCGCACCGCGCGGCTGCGCATCAGTCCGTACGGGTCGGGCACGAGCCAGCTGCGCTCGGCCTCGAAGCCGAACGCCGTCTTGAAGAACAGGATCCACGTATCGAGCGCATCGGCCGGCAGCGCGAGGCACACGTGGTCGATGCCCGTCAGCGGGCCGACTTCGCTCGGGCCGTCGATGTCGGTCAGCACGAAATCCGATTCGTACAGCGTCGGCGCGTTCGGCGCTTCGTCGACGAAGTACTCGAGGCTGCCGTCCGGTGCCTGCACGCTCGGCAGCACGCGTTCGTTCGGCCCGACGCGGCCCGAGAACGGCGCATAGCCGAAGCCGGCCGCGCGTTCGAACGCCACTTTCGCGTCGTCGACGCGGAATGCCGACGCGCACAGCGACAGCCCGTGCTGCTGGAAGAACGCGTCGGCGAACGAGTCGCGCTCCGCGTTCAGCACGATCGACGCGGCGCCGTGCTGGAACAGCGTCACGTCTTTCGACCGATGCCGGCCCGCGAGCCGGAAGCGCATCCGGCCGAGCCATTCGCCGACGGTCGCCGCCGCCTGCGCGTCCACAGCGAATTCGATGAACTGGAACCCGACGTGCGCGGGCGGCGCCGGCGGCGCGAACAGCGGCTGGCTGGCGGCCGGTGCGCGGCCGTCCTGCGCGAGCCGCTCGCGCGTCAGCTCTTCCAGGTACAGCAGCGAGCGATGGCCGTCGGCGGCCGTGATCGCGGTCGGCGCCGCGCGGAAGCCGTCGTTGAAGATCTCGAGCGACAGCGGCCCCGTATAGCCCGACTCGATCACGCGCGCGGTGAAGCGTGCGAGGTCGAAGTCGCCCTGGCCCGGGAACGAGCGGTAATGGCGGCTCCATTCGAGCACGTCCATCGCGAGCTTCGGCGCATCGGCAATCTGCACGAATGCGATCCGGTCGCCGGGGATGTCCGCGATCGCGTCCGGCGAATCGTCGAGCGACAGCGTGTGGAAGCTGTCGAGCGCCAGGCCGAGGTGCGGGCTGTTCACGGCATTCACGAGATTCCACGCATGGCCGTACCGCTTCACGACGCGGCCCCACGCGAGCGCTTCGTATGCGGCGACCACGCCGGCCTGCCGCGCGGCTTCGGCGAGCGCGCCGAGCTGGTCGACGAGCAGCCCGTCGTCGGCGATCGTATCGGCCGACACGTTGCTGCACACGAGGATGCGGTCGGTGCCGAGCGCATGCATCACGTCGAACTTGCGCTTGATCCGGTCGAGGTTGCGGGCGAGCTGGGCCGCGCTCACGCCCTCGAAGTCGCGAAACGGCTGGAACAGCACGATGTCGAGGCCGAGATCGGCGGCCATGCGCCGGACGTCGGCCGGCGAGCCATCGAAGTAGACGAGGTCGTTTTCGAAGATTTCGACGCCGTCGAAGCCTGCGGCCTGGATGGCGGCGAGTTTCTCGGCGAGCGTGCCGGACAGTGACACGGTGGCGATCGAGCGCTGCATGAGCGATTCCTGCGGGTGAGCGGGGTAGGGCGCCGGTCGAATCGACCCTGAATGAACCAGTCGTTGAATTCCCGGCGAGCGCCATATCCCGAATTTACTGGGCTAGTGATGCGTATTGTACAAACTAACTAGGTGGTACAAATTAGCGAAAACCCGAAAAGACAGCCCGCATTCCCGGGCGCACACTAGCGCCAAATTCCGATGTTTTCGGGGCGATGCCGGTCACGGTCCGCCCCTGTTTTAGGAGCAGAATCACCATGAGCAAGCACAAGGTGCTGGTGCTGAACGGCCCGAACCTGAATCTGCTGGGGACGCGCGAGCCCCACATCTACGGCGCGGAAACGCTGGCCGACCTCGAGCAGCGCTGCCGCACGGCGGCGGAAGGGCTCGGGCTGGAAATCGACTTCCGCCAGTCGAACGCCGAGCACCAGCTGATCGACTGGCTGCACGCCGCGCGTCACGACACGCACGGCATCGTGATCAACCCGGCGGCCTATACGCATACGTCGGTGGCGCTGGCCGATGCGCTTTCCGCGATCGCGAAGCCGGTGATCGAAGTGCATATCTCGAACGTGCATCGCCGCGAAGCGTTCCGGCACCATTCCTATGTGTCGGCGGTCGCCGAAGCCGTGATCTGCGGCTGCGGCACCGAAGGCTACGTGTTCGCGCTGCAGCGTCTGGCGACGCTGTTCGCGCAGGGAGCCGCACGATGAGCCGCCCGTCGTTTCTGATCGGCCTGATCGGCCAGGGCATCGGCGGTTCGCTGTCGCCCGCGATGCACGAGGAAGAAGGATTCCGCCAGGGGTTCGGCTATGTCTACCGGCGCATCGATCTCGATGCGCTCGGCGTGACCGTCGACGCCCTGCCGCAACTGCTCGATGCCGCGCAGCGGATGGGCTACAACGGCCTGAACATCACGCACCCGTGCAAGCAGCGCGTGATCGAGCACCTCGACGCGCTGTCGGACGACGCGCGTGCGCTCGGCGCGGTAAACACCGTGCTGTTCAAGGACGGCAAGCGGATCGGTCACAACACCGACTGGTCGGGTTTCGCGAAATCGTTCCGCCGCGGGTTGCCCGACGCATCGCTCGAACGCGTCGTCCAGCTCGGCGCGGGCGGCGCGGGTGCGGCCGTTGCACACGCCGCGCTGCAGATGGGTGCGGCCGAACTGACGATTTTCGATGTCGACGGCGCGCGCGCCGCCGCGCTCGCGGCCGAGCTGCAGCAGCGCTTCCCCGCGGCACGGGTCGCGCCCGGCGGCGATCTCGCGAGCGCGATGCGCGCCGCGACGGGCCTGATCCACGCGACGCCCACCGGCATGGCCAAGCATCCGGGCCTGCCGCTGCCGGCCGAACTGCTCCACGCGGGCATGTGGGTGGCCGACATCGTGTACTTCCCGCTCGAAACCGAACTGATCCACGCGGCGCGCGCGGCCGGCTGCGCCACGCTGCCGGGCGGCGGGATGGCGGTCTACCAGGCCGTCGACGCGTTCGAGATCTTCACCGGACGCACGCCCGACGCCGAGCGGATGTTCGATCACTTTCAGTCGCTCGTCGCGCGCTGACCCCTTACAGAAAGAGAGACCAGCAACCATCTTGAGACCGAACATGTCATGCGCAGTTGAAATCCGATTGCCAGCGCTGTCCCGTTCGAGCGATGG
>NZ_CABVPW010000029.1:0-126077 GCF_902499025.1 Burkholderia lata
GGCCGCGCACGCGCGCCGCCGGTCGGGCGGCGGGCCGCGGCGCGCGGCCGCAATCTGCCCGCATCCTAGCATTCCGGCGGGGCCGCAATCGACCGGTACGCCGGGAAGTTGCGAACCGCGCATCGTCGTCCGTCCTGTCATCGCCCCGTCACGGTCGCCGCAAGTCGAGCGTGAACGGGAATTCGCGGCTCGGCGCGGCAGCCGCGACATCCATCCGCCCCGGCGTATGCCCCATCTCGACGAAGCGAGCGAGCCGGCGGCTCTCGGCTTCGTACGCATTGACCGGGAACGTCGCGTAGTTGCGCCCGCCCGGATGCGCGACGTGATAGCGGCAGCCGCCGAGCGAGCGCTGCAGCCACGTATCGACGATGTCGAACGTGAGCGGCGCGTGCACGCCGAGGGTCGGATGCAGCGCGGACGGCGGCGACCACGCCTTGTAGCGCACGCCCGCGATGTATTCGCCGACGGTGCCGGTCGGCTGCAGCGGCAGCGCTCGGCCGTTGACGGTCACGACGTGCCGGTTGTCGTTCAGCCCCGTCACGCGTACCTCGAGCCGTTCGACTGACGAATCGACGTAGCGCACGTTGCCGCCGGGCGCGCCCTCCTCGCCCATCACGTGCCACGGTTCCAGCGCGCCGCGCAGCGACAGCTGCATCCCGTTCACCGCGATCTGGCCGAACAGCGGGAAGCGGAATTCGAAGTGCGGCGCGAACCACGCCGGATCGAACGCGAAGCCGGCATCGCGCAGTTCGGTCAGCACGTCGTCGAAATCCATCTGAAGAAACTCGGGCAGCATGAAGCGGTCATGCAGCGCGGTGCCCCAGCGCGTGAGCGGCGTGGTGTACGGCGCGGCCCAGAAACGCGCGACCAGCGCGCGCAGCAGCAGTTGCTGCACGATGCTCATCCGCGCATGAGGCGGCATCTCGAACGCGCGCAGTTCGAGCAGGCCGAGCCGGCCGGTCGACGAATCGGGCGAATACAGCTTGTCGATGCAGAATTCGCTGCGGTGCGTGTTGCCGGTCACGTCGATCAGCAGGTTGCGCAGCACGCGGTCAACCAGCCACGGCGGCATGTCCTGCCCGAACAGCAGCTTGTTGCGCTGGATCTCCGCGAACGCGATGTCGAGCTCGTAGAGCTGGTCGTTGCGCGCTTCGTCGACGCGCGGCGCCTGGCTCGTCGGCCCGATGAACAGCCCCGAGAACAGGTAGGACAGCGACGGATGGTTGTGCCAGTACGCGATCAGGCTCGCGAGCAGGTCCGGGCGGCGCAGGAACGGGCTGTCGGCCGGCGTCGCGCCGCCGAGCACGAAGTGGTTGCCGCCGCCGGTGCCGACATGGCGGCCGTCGACCATGAACTTCTCGCTGCACAGGCGCGACTGCCACGCGGCGTCGTACAGGAATTCGGTGTGATCGACCAGTTCGTCGAAGTTCTTGGCCGGATGGATGTTCACCTCGATCACGCCGGGATCGGGCGTCACCTGCAGCAGCTTCAGCCGCGCGTCGCGCGGCGGCGGATAGCCTTCGAGCACGAGCTTCACGCCGAGCGAATGTGCGGTCAGCTCGATCGCGCCGAGCAGCTCCAGATAATCCTCGAGCGCGGCGAGCGGCGGCATGAACAGGTACAGGATGCCGTTGCGCACTTCGACGCACAGCGCGGTGCGCGTGATCCACGCGGCCGACTCGAAGCGCTCGGGGCGGCGACTCGGGTCGCGCGCGGCCGCCCGCCCGTTCCCGGCCGTGCCGTCGTCGCGCCACTGCATCACGGTCTGCGCGGCCGCCTCGCGATGCACGCCGGACAGGTAGCGCGGCGCATCGGCCGGGCCCGCGTAGCGCGCACGGATCGCGGCGGCGTCCGGCAGCGCGTCGCGCGGCGCGAACGGGTCGCGCTCGACCAGGTACGGATAGTCGGCGCGACTCGCCCACGGCAGCGAATCGAGCGGCAGCCGATAGCCCATCGGCGAATCGCCGGGCATGAGGTACATCCGCTCGTCGCGGAAGAACCACGGGCCGGTTTGCCAGCGCGGCCCGTCGAGGCCCGGCGTTTCCTCCGTGCGCTTGACCGGCAGCACATAGCCGACCACGCTGTCGAGCTGCTGCTCGAACACCTTGCGCAGCCGCGCGCGTTCGAGCTCGTCGTCGAGCCGCGAGTCGAACGGATCGACGTTGACCGGCAGCCGGCGCTCGCGCCACAGGTAGTACCAGACGTCCTCGTAGCCGGGCCGGATGAATTCGCCGGTCAGGTTCAGCCGCGCGGCCAGCGCGTCGATGAAGCGCTTCGCGTCGTCGGTCGTATAGGCGGACGGCTCGCGCTCGTCGGCGAACAGCGACGGATCGTGCCACACGGGCTGGCCGTCCGCGCGCCAGAAGATCGACAGCGCCCAGCGCGGCAGTTGCTCGCCCGGGTACCACTTGCCCTGCCCGAAATGCAGGAAGCCGCCGTCACCGTATTCGGCGCGCAGCCGCTGCACGAGCTCGGTCGCGTAACCGCGCTTGGTCGGGCCGAGCGCGTCGGTGTTCCACTCGGCGCCGTCGCGATCGTCGATCGATACGAAGGTCGGCTCGCCGCCCTGCGTGAGCCGCACGTCGCCGGCCGCCAGCGCGCCGTCGACGTGCGTACCGAGCGCCAGCACGGCGTCCCATTGCGAGTCCGTATACGGCTTCGTCACACGCGGCGATTCGTACACGCGCGTCACGCTCATCTCGTGCTCGAACGACACCTCGCACTCGTCGATCAGCCCCTCGACCGGCGCGGCGCTGGTCGGCTGCGGCGTGCAGGCCAGCGGAATGTGGCCCTCGCCGGCGAGCAGGCCCGAGGTCGGGTCGAAGCCGATCCAGCCGGCGCCCGGCAGGTAAACCTCGCACCACGCGTGCAGGTCGGTGAAGTCGACCGACGTGCCGCTCGGACCGTCGAGCGATTTCACGTCGGGCGTGAGCTGGATCAGGTAGCCCGACACGAAACGCGCGGCGATGCCGAGATGACGGCACAGCTGCACAAGCAGCCACGCACTGTCGCGGCACGAGCCGGAGGCCAGCTCGAGCGTCTGCTCGGGCGTCTGCACGCCCGGCTCCATTCGCACGAGATAGCCGATGTCGCGCTGCAGTTGCTGGTTCAGCGCAACGAGGAAATTCACGGTGCCAGCCGGCGTGAGGTCGACACCGTCGAGATACGAGCGGAACAGTTGCGACGCGCTCGTCTGCGGGTCGCACACGAGATACGGCGCGAGTTCGGTCTTCAGTGCATCGTCATAGCTGAACGGGTATTGCTCCGCGCTGGCTTCGAGGAAGAAGTCGAACGGGTTGTACACCGACATCTCGGCGACGAGATCGATCGTGATCTCGAAGTGCTCGGTGCGCTCCGGAAACACGAGCCGCGCGAGATAGTTCGCGAACGGGTCCTGCTGCCAGTTGATGAAGTGCTGCGCGGGCTCGACCGTCATCGAATACGCGAGGATCGGCGTCCGGCAGTGCGGTGCCGGCCGCAGCCGCACGACCTGCGGGCCGAGGTTGACGAGCCGGTCGTAGCGATAGCGGGTGGTGTGATGCAGCGCGACGTGGATGGACATGGGAGCTCGGTTCGGGTTGGGCCGGCCGCGCGCCGCGTCGCGCTCGATGCGACGCGGCGGCCCGGCCTGGCGGGTTCGGCGAAAACGCGCGCGAGGTCAGACGAGTTCCGGCGTCTGCACGACGCTGATCTCGACGCCGACGGCCGTCGCGCCGAGCCCCGTCACCGGCTGCGCGTCGCGATAGTCGAGGCCGACCGCGATGCGCACGTAGCGCTCGTCCGGGCAGCGATTCATGAACGGATCGAACCCGACCCAGCCGAGCCCTTCGACATAAGCCTCGGCCCACGCGTGGCCGGCCGGCTGCTGCGTCAGCCCGGCCGCCTGCGGCTGCGCGCCGAGCGCCGGCTGCGGCAGCCCCTGCGACTGCGCGGCATGCGACGCGCCGAGCACCTGCTGCATGCCCTCGCCGCTCTGCAGCGCGAGCGCTTCTTCCTCCTCGTCGCTTGCGTTCTGCTTCGCGTCGGCAATGCGCTGCATCGCGCTGTCCGCCAGCACGTAGCCCGAGATATAACGCGCGGGGATCTTCAGCACGCGCGCGGCCGCGATGAACGCATGCGCATGGTCGCGGCTCGTGCCCTCGCCGCTCTGCAGCGCGGTCTCCGCATCGACGGGGGCTTCGGCGGCCAGGTTCGGCGCATATGCGATGCGGTCGTGCACTTCCGTCATCAGCCAGTGCAGCGCGTCGAGGCTGCGCGGCTCGATCGGCAGCGCTTGCGCGAGCGCGCGCACGGTGTCGCCCGCCTTCGTGAGCGCGGTCTCGCGCTCGAAGATCCACGGCGGCGCATACCCTTCAGGATTGCCGATAATGCCAGAGCGGTCCTGCGTCTCGACGACGCCTGCCGCGATGACGACGATCTCGGCCTTCGCGCCGCGGTCGTGACGCACGAGGTCGATCCGGTTGCCGAGCCCGTCGGCATAAGACAGTGTCGGCTCGACGCCGTCGATCGTGACCTGCCACGCGCGCACCGTCTGCCCGGGGCCCGACTGCGGGCGCAGCCGCAGCCGTTGCAGCGCATGGGTGGCTTGATCGTCGAACTGATAACGCGAGATGTGTCGGATGGCGAGTCGCATGGCAATTCTCAGTCGAAGTTGTAGGCCTGGGCGATTTCGAGCCCGAGGCTGTTGTTGCGGCCGATGAAGTCGGTCAGGAACTCGTGCAGGCCGCTCTTGAAGATCCGCTCGACCGAGGTATCGGACAGCATTTGCAGGATCTTCGTGGCCGTGTCGTGACACGGATGTGTCACGCCGTAATCCTTCGCGAGCAGGTTCAGGCTCGACACGACGCGCCCGTAGCAATAGCGCAGCGAACGCGGCATGCGGCCGTTCAGGATCAGGTAGTCGGCGATGTTCATCGGCTTGTACTGCACGTCGTACACCCAGCGGTACGAACGGTGCGCGGCCACGCAGCGCAGGATCGTCTCCCACTGGTAGTTGTCGAGGATCGTGCCGACGTGCGACACCGACGGCAGCAACAGGTGGTATTTGACGTCGATGATCCGCGCGGTGTTGTCCGCGCGCTCGACGAACGCGCCGATCTGCGCGAAATCGAAAATCTCGTTGCGCAGCATCGTGCTGTAGAAGCTGCCGAGGATCAGCGCGGTTTCGCGCTTCACCTGGTCGAGCACGGCCGGCAGTTCGCTCTCCGGCACCGGCTGCGCCAGCGCGCGGCGCAACGCGAGCCACGCGCCGTTCACGCTCTCCCACGCTTCACGCGTGAGCGCCGTGCGCACCATCCGCGCATTCGAGCGCGCAGCCTCGATGCACGACAGCACGCTCGACGGGTTGTCGCGATCGCGCAGCAGGTAGTCGGTCACGGTATCGGCCGCATACGCATCGTATTTCTGCCGATAGCCGTCGTCCGTGCCCGAGCTGACGAGCACCGACGACCATTCGGCCGGCGCGTCGGACGTGCGCGTGAGCGCCATCCGCAGCCCGGCATCGACGATGCGCGCGATGTTCTCCGCGCGCTCGATATAGCGGTACATCCAGTAGAGACCGCTTGCAGTACGTCCCAGAAGCATCTCGTGTCCACTCCGTCTTCGTTCGGTTGGCACCCCGGTCGCGGGGCGCGCGGTCGCGTCCGGCTCAGTCGGCCAGCACCCAGGTGTCCTTGGTGCCGCCACCCTGGCTCGAGTTGACGACGAGCGATCCTTCCTTCAGCGCGACGCGTGTGAGCCCGCCCGGCGTGATGCGGATCCGGTCCGACACCAGCACGAACGGCCGCAGGTCGACGTGGCGCGGCGCGAGGCCGGCTTCGGTCAGGATCGGCGTCGTGGACAGCGCGAGCGTCGGCTGCGCGATGTAGTTCGCGGGGCGCGCGCGCAGCTTCGCGGCAAAGGCCTCGAGCTCCGCCTTCGACGCGCACGGCCCGACCAGCATCCCGTAGCCGCCCGACCCGTGCACCTCCTTCACGACCAGTTCGTCGAGATGGTCGAGCACGTACTTCAGGCTGTCGGCCTCGCCGCAGCGCCAGGTCGGCACGTTCTCCAGCAGCGCCTTGCGGCCCGTGTAGAACTCGACGATCTCCGGCATGTACGAGTAGATCGCCTTGTCGTCGGCGATGCCGGTACCGGGCGCGTTCGCAATCGTGATGTTGCCCGCGCGGTAGACGTCCATGATCCCCGCGACGCCGAGCACCGAATCGGGGCGGAACGTGAGCGGATCGAGGAACGCGTCGTCGACGCGGCGGTACAGCACGTCGATCGGCCGGAAGCCCTCGGTCGTGCGCATCGCGACGCGGCCGTCGACCACCTGCAGGTCGCTGCCCTCGACGAGGTGCACGCCCATCTGGTCGGCGAGAAACGAATGTTCGTAGTACGCGGAATTGTGGATACCGGGCGTCAGCACGGCGATGGTCGGATTGTCGGCGTTGCCGCCCGGCGGGCACACGGCCGCGAGCGACTGGCGCAGCATCTGCGGATAAGTCTCGACCGGACGCACCTTCACCTGCTGGAACAGCTCCGGGAAGAGCTGCATCATCGTCTCGCGGTTTTCCAGCATGTACGACACGCCGGACGGCGTGCGCGCGTTGTCTTCCAGCACGTAGAACTCGTTCTCGCCGGTGCGCACGATGTCGACGCCGATGATGTGCGTGTAAACGTTTCCGGGCGGCCGGAAGTCGATCATCTCCGGAACGAACGCTTCGTTGTGCGCGATCAGGTGCTTCGGCACGATGCCCGCGCGCACGATTTCCTGGCGGTGATAGATGTCGTCGAGGAACGCATTGAGCGCCATCACGCGCTGCTCGATGCCGAGCGACAACCGGCTCCATTCGGCACCCGAAATGATGCGCGGGACGATGTCGAACGGAATCAGCCGCTCGGCGGCTTCCGCGTCGCCGTAGACGGCGAACGTGATGCCCGTCTTGCGGAACACGCCTTCCGCGTCGTGGGCCTTCTGGGCGAGGCTCGCGGGATTCTGCGTGTCGAGCCACTGCTTCAGGCGCGCGTAGGGCGCCCTTACCATGTCGCCGGATTGCAGCATTTCATCGAATGGCTTCATCGATCTTTTCTCCATCGATCGTTTTCCCCGGCATTGCGCATGCCGGACCGGCGTAACGACTGCGTCGCAAGGAACGTGCCTTGCGCGATCCCCTCGATAATCCCCCCTTTTTGCGCCGCGCCAGGCACGCCCGCGCGGCATTGCGCACCATCGCGGTGCAGCGCCCGACGCAACGGGCGACGACGGTGCGTCGCCGGCGCGCACGGTTCATGCTGCGCCGCGTCTTGCGAACATAGTTCCCCCGCGTGTCATGAATGTGCAATCTGCACTGCACAAAAAACGGCCCGCCCGGGCGCCGGGCCGCGCCGAAATGAAGGGATGGGAAGGCGGGCCGGCACGCGCACGGCGCAGCCGGCCCTGGGGGGAAGTACCGTCTGCGGCCGCACCGGCAGTTCGACGCGATGAACTGTCCGGTTAGCCGGGTCCGGCACCTCAACGCTATGCAGCCGTAATCCCGCCGACAATGCCCATGCATATTTCGACTGACACCCATCGAAAAAAAACATCGGCCCGACCGGCGCGAGGCGCGGTACGCTAAGGGGCCTGTTCGTGCAGCAAAGCGGCGCCACCCTTCAGGCGCCGGACTATAAAAAGCGAAGATCGAAATGGAAGCAAAGTGGCTGGAAGATTTCCTGAGCCTTGCGGATACCAAGAGCTTTTCCAAGGCCGCGCGTAACCGGCACCTCACGCAGTCGGCATTCAGCAGACGAATTGCCGCGCTCGAAACCTGGATGGACGCGAAGCTGGTCGACCGGAGCATCAACCCGATCACGCTGACGCCCGCCGGCCAGATGTTCCGCGGGCTCGCCGCGGACATCCTGCGCAGCATGTATGCGGCGCGCAATCTCGTGAACGGCTACGACCAGTTTGCGGCCAGCGACCAGGTCGTGCGTTTCGCGGTCGCGCACACGCTCGTCTTCACGCTGTTTCCCGAGTGGCTCAAGCAGCTCAACGGCGAGGTCGGCCACGTGACCGCACGCGTCAACGCGGTGAACGTGCCGGAAGGTGTGCAGCAGCTCGTCGAAGGTGAATGCGACCTGCTGCTCGGCTATCACCATCCTCAGTTGCCGATCGTGCTCGACCCGAATCACTTCCCGTTCGTCAGCCTCGGCGTCGAACGGATCCTGCCCGTGTCGACGCCTGACGCGCGCGGCAAGCCCGTGTTCCAGCTGCCGGGCACCCCCGATGCCCCGCTGCCGCTGCTCGCGTATTCGTCGGGCGCGTTTCTCGGCAACATCGTCGAGATGCTGCTGCTGAATGCCACCGAGCCGTACGTGCTGCACCGGTGCTTCGAGACGCACATGTCCGAGGCGCTGAAGGGCATGGTCGTGGCCGGGCACGGAATCGGCTGGCTGCCGGAAAGCTGCGTCGCGAAGGAGCTTGCGGAAGGCACGCTCGTGTGCGCGGGTTCCGGCGACTGGATCACCGAGCTCGAAATCCGCCTGTATCGATCGGCCCGCAAGCGCGGGCTCGCGGCCGAGCAACTGTGGACCTACATCATGAACCGGCCGCGTGCGGCGGTCGAAGGTACCGGCGAACCCGCGGTCGCGCCGGCCATGCGCATCGCACGCCGCAGCGCGGGCGGCAGCCGCTGATCTTCGCGCGTTCGCGTTGGCGTTCGCGTCGTGTCCGTCGGCGACGCGAGCGCAGTTGTCGTGTCGGGCAATCATGCGCCCGCCTGCTTCCGCGTCGCGCCAATTCGCGGCGAACGCAGCCTGCTTTTCAACGGCAATCAATCCACGGCCCGCGAAATTACTGCACCGGACCCGTAATCGATATCAGATGAATCGCAAACGTTTGCAGTTCAATATCTAATTTTTACCCCTGCATTTTCACGATCCGGATATTCCGTCTGATTTTCCGACCAGAAATAATCTGTTACAGAACAAAATAAAAGTTTCGATTTATCCGAGACAACCCAGAATATCAAAAACGTCGCACCCTTATTTCGAATTGCGCAACCTGTATCCGGGCCGTCATCGTTTTGCCTCGAACACAGCCGCAAAAATTCCTTTTATCAGTCGTTACTTTTCGGCATGAATGTCGATACCTCCGACGTGATTCAATGCGTACGCGATCATTGCTACCGAAAGCAATATTCATATCTTGCAAGATCGACTTTCTTCAGCGGCAAGTGGCTCAGACGAATTCGTCGTTATCCTATTTAAATAGGATGTTATAACCCCGTGCCATTCAGGCCACATGCGGTTGTTGGTTCAAAAACCGTCGTGTATCAATAGCGTGTCGCAAAAAGAACGCTGGCAAATCTGACTCGGAGTTAATGCGTTGCCATTGACTCCGGATGGGAGGTTGCAATGTCTTCCTCGTTTCGACAGCATGCTTGCCCTTTCCTGAGCGTCGTCATCGCCACGCTCTGCATGAATGCCATGGCCCAGGCACCCGCGTCGGGGTCGGGTACCGGCCGCTACGTGATTTCCTATATCTGCGGCGACGCGCGGATCGACGGTACGGCACCGCTTCCCCCCGATGGCCGTCCGTACAACCTGGGCGTGTCGTTCGCATCGGCCCGGACCGGGCAACCGCTTTCCAACGTGCAAGTGCGCCTGCGGCGACACGGCCGTGTACTGGTCGAATTCAACGCATCGGGATCGCGTTGCCTGTTCAGCGTGCCGGATGCGAGCTACCGGGTCGAAGGGACTTATCAGGGGGCCATGCAGTTCGCGATCGTCGAAACGGGCGACCTCGCCACGCAATTGCGCTGGTGAGCGCAACGTCAACCCGCCCCGATCGCTTCATTCACCGCAGCGTATCGAATCGAGGAGCATTGCATGACTCCTGCAGAACGAACGGACCGCGCCCCGGACACCCAGCCGAAACCCTCCTGGGGCCCGGGTAAGAACGCAGCACTCAGCTTCGTCGCGTTTGCCACGATCTTCGGCATCTTCGCGTACGCCGAGCGGGACACGACGGTCGGCCATGCAAGCGTGACGCACGACATCTCCGGCGTGATCCGAACCGCGGTCGGAAAGTACCGCCAGTCGATCATGACCATGGCCGCACGCGCCACCGGTGCGTCCGGAACTTCCGTCGCACGCGAGCCGGATTCGTCAAACGTGCAGGCCACGCAGCCGCTGCAGGTCGTCTCGGCTTCGGCTGCGCCCGACGGTTCGACCTTGCCGCCCGTTACGCGCGCGGTCGAACCGGAAGCCGCACCGCGGTCCGCGCCACGTACTACCTCGCAGCACCGCCCGTCGCCGCATGCACCGCCCGTGACACTCGCGGCCAGCACGCAAGCGGCATCGTCCTACGGTCGCGCCACCACACGGCACGGCGCCGTGCATCGCGCCCTGCGTACCGAAATGCTGGCAGGCACGAGCAAGCGCATGGACTTCGCACCCAAACCCCGGCCGTACGGCACCGACACCGCGCACATGCAGACGGCAAGCATCACGCGCGCGGAACTGGAAGGTGCGCGTGCGCTGGCGAAGGCGCGCTCGTGCGCGGTGATCGACGAATGGAACTGTGTGGAACACAACGCGAGCCGGGCGCTCGCGATCGACCCGAAGAACAGCGAATCGCGCGCGTTGCTCGGTCAGGCGATCCGCAACCGGCTCTGAGCCGGTTCCGCATCGCCGGGCATGCGCAGCCCGGCCGCGCGACCCGCGACGACGTGCGTCGTCTGGCGCGCAACCGATGTGATCGTTTCGAAAGGAGGACACCACGTGGCCAACAATCGTCAACAGCCATGCACGACCGTCGCTCCGTCCAACCGGCGGATCCTCCTGCATGCGCCGCTGGTGTTGCTGCTCGTCGCGTCCGGCCCCTGCTTCGCCGCCGATGGAGAGACGGAACCGGGCCGCGTCAACGCAATCGCCGGGACCAACGACGCGCCGGATGCGCCGCCGCGCGACCGGCAGCCAACGGTCGTGTCGATCCAGATTGCCGACGCCGAGGTCGCCCCGCCCCCTCATGCGCCGACGCCGATCGCGCAGGCTTCGGATGCGTCGATGCAGATCGCGCAGGCATCGAGCCCGCAGCCGCCGGCCATGCCGACCACGGTCGTGGTGGAACCGGAGGCGCCGCAATCGAACGACCCGGTGCCTGGCGCGCGATCGCCGATTGCGCCGAATACGCCCGCGGCGGTCGCGCAGGCACCGGAGGCGCCGATGCTGCTTGCGCAGGCCGAGAACGCCCGATCGCCCGATGCGCCGACGCTTCCCGCCGCGATGATGTCCGACACTGCTACAGCCTCCTCGCCTGCGCCGGTCGTGCCGACTTCCGACACCCCGCCGAAGGTCGCACAAGCCCAGGCCGCACCCACCGCGCCGTCGATTGCACCGACGCTAACCGCGCAGGCATCCGGCACCCCGATGCCGAACTCGCCTGCACCCGTTCCCCAGATGCCTGCTGCGCCACCGCCGTCGCCTCCGGCGCCGAATTCGCAGACACCCGGCGACCCGTTACCCGACGAACCGACACAACGATCACAAGGGCCTAACGTCGAGACCCCGAATGCCCAGGCGCCGAATCTCCGTACCGCCGATGTCGAGACCGTGCGCAACGACGTGTTCGGCCTCGCGGCGAGCGGCGGCGCGATCAAGGCACTCGACGAAGCGAAAGCACGCCCCGATGCGTTCTCCGCCGTCGACATCGCGCAACTCGAAGAACTCGCGATTCGCCAGCAGGTGCGCGGCGGACGCGACAAGTCGCGCGCGATGACGAGTTCCGACCGTTTCGACGGGATCGACAACGCGCTGCGCGCGGCGGACGATCTCGACAAGCGGATGCCGGCCACGCCCGAGTACACGCCGGTCCGCACGGCGCTCGCGGGCGACCGCACGGTCGCCTATGCGGCGCGCGGCGACATGAAGACGGCCGTCACGACGTTCGAGACCATTCCGTCCAACGCGGAGATCTCGATCGATGCGCTGTCTGCCGTCGGCGACGCGTACCTGTACCTGAGCGAACCGGGCAAGGCGAACGCCGTGTACCAGCGCGCGCTGAAGCAGGCAACCGCAGCGCCGACGGACCGCGCGACCCGCGGCTTCCAGTACGGTGCACACACGCGCCCGATCGAACTGCGCGAAGGGCTGTTCTGGTCGTACGTCGACCAGGGCCGCGCGGCGGACGCGAAGCAGGCGCTCGATGACATGGGTGCGTCGCTGCCGCCGGCCAAGGAGATCAGCACCTATGGTCCGGAAGAAAGCGACTATCTGCGCTACTACCGGCTGCGCGCGCAATACCTGATCTTCACGGGTCACGTCGATCAAGGGATCGCCACGCTCGAGGCGCTCGAGAAACAGGTGCCGTTCAACGCGGAGATCCGTGCCGCGCACGCCGACGCGGTGTCCGGCCAGTCGCATCCCCGCCAGGCGATCGCGATGTATCGCGCGTCGCTGACCGACCACCCGGACAGCGTCGAAATGCTCGCGGGCCTCGGCCGCGCGTCGCTCGCGGCCGACGACTACGCAACCGCGAAGAACGTCGACCAGACCCTGGACAACACGTTCCCGGACAGCGGTGCCGTGCGCGGCTTCAAGCGCGACTACAACGCGTACCGCAGCCCCGTGTTCACGACCGACCTGAGCTACGAGCACGGCAACAGCGCACTGGCCGACAACAGCTTCACGTCGGACAGCTATGTGTATTCGCAACCGTTCGGCGACAACTGGCGCGTCTTCTCGCATACGTTCTTCGGCTATGCGCAGACCGACGTCGGCAACCTCAGCCGCACGCGTACCGGCATCGGCGGCGACTACCGTCACGGGCCGCTCACGGTCCAGGGCGAAGTCACGCGCTCGCTCGGCACGGACGGCCGAACCGGTGGCCGCGGGTCGATCGCTTACGCGCTGAACGACTACTGGACCGTCAGCGGCTCGCTCGACACCAACGACAACTCGCTGCCGTGGAAAGCGTATGCCGCGCACATCTGGGGCCGCTCGGCGAACGTCTCGGTGGTGTATCGCCAGAACGACCGCCGCGAGGTCAAGCTGAGCTACGGCGTGAGCCGCTACAGCGACACGAACCTGCACCAGGAGATCTCGGCGACCGCCACGCAGCGCGTGTACACGACCGCCAACCAGCAGGTCAACGTCTCGCTGGATCTCGGCACCGACAGCAACACGCGCCAGGACGCGCCCTACTTCAACCCGGGCCGCGACTATGCGGCCGCGGCGACCGTCATGCACCAGCTGACCCTGTGGAAGAAGGGCGACATGGGTCTGCAGCAGCGTGTCTCGGTGTCCGGCGGCGTGTACAACGAGCGCGGCTTCGGCACCAGCCCTCTGTGGAGCGCGCGCCTCGAGCACGCGTGGACGTTCAAGAACGACATCACGCTGAGCTATGGCGTCGAGGTCAGCAGCCACGCGTACGACGGCGAGCGCGAACGCTCCGAAACCGGCTTCATGTCGGTCAACCTGCCGTTCTAGCAAGGAGATCGAGTCATGCAATCCAGACGGACCTTCATGTGCGGATGCCTGGGGACGTTTGCCGCCTGTTCGCTGTTTCCTGGCGTGACCAACGCCAAGATGATCGACCTGCTGCCGCCTTCCGACCCGGCCGACGGCAAGACGTTTCGCGTGATCTGCATGCATGACGTGCGCGACAACCTGATGGCGTCGTTTTCGTCGGCGCCGGCGTCGGCGCTGGTCGATCCGTTCGCGGTCGATACCGGCACGCTGACCGCGATCTTCTCGTGGCTGCAGACCAACAACTACCACACCATCACGGTCAGGCAGATCGAGGAGTCGCGGCACGGCGGCAAGCCGCTGCCGCCGCGCGCGGTGCTGCTCACGTTCGACGACGGCTTTCGCAGCCACTACACGAAGGTGCTGCCGCTACTCGAGCGGTTCAAGTATCCGGCCGTGATGGGCATCGTCACCGCGTGGATCGATACACCGCCGGATACGCCGATCCGCCTCAGCGACAAGGTCCAGGTGCCGCGCGACTCCTTCATGTCGTGGGACGAGGTGAAGCGGCTCGGCCAGTCGCAGCTCGTCGAACTCGGTTGCCACACGCACAACCTCCATCACGGCGCGATCGCGAACCCGCAAGGCAACGAATTGCCGGCGACCACGTCGCACCTCTACCTGCAAGACGAGAAACGCTATGAAACCGACGCCGAATTCGAAGCGCGCGTGCACAACGACCTGCAGACATGCGTGCGGCAGATCCGCGAACATACCGGCATCGTCGCACGCTCGATGGTGTGGCCATACGGCGCGGAAAACCAGCCCGTGCGCCAGATATCGACGTCACTCGGCATGGACATCCAGTTCAGCCTCGATGCCGGCCCGAATACGCCGGACGTGCCGCTGGACCGGCTGCGGCGGATCCTGTTGATGTACGACGTCGACATCGGCGGGTTCGAGCGCTCGATGCGCGAGCCGGCGTCGAACCGCGGCGACGTCGACGTGCCCGAGCGCACCGTGCAGGTCGACCTGGACCAGGTCTACGATCCGGATCCCGCGCGGCAGGAAGTGAATCTCGGCAAGCTGATCGAACGCATCTACCGGATGCAGCCGAAATCGGTGTACCTGCAGGCGTTTGCGGACCCGAAAGGCACGGGCGTGGCCGAATCCGTGTATTTCCCGAACCGGCACCTGCCGATGCGCGCCGACCTGTTCTCGCGCGCCGCGTGGCAGCTCAACACGCGCTCCAACGTGCAGGTGTACGCATGGATGCCGGTGCTCGCGTTCCGGCCGCCGGCCGACAAGCTGCGCGGGCTCGAGGCCGTGAGTGCCTACGGCGGTGCGCCGGCCCGCGAGAACGGCACGCGCACGTTCCGGCTGAGCCCGTTCGATCCGGATGCGCGGCTGATGATCCAGCAGGTCTACGAGGATCTCAGCAAGCACGCGTCGTTCAGCGGCATCCTGTTCAGCGACGACGCCGTGCTCGACGACTACGAGGATGCCGGCCGGCATGCGCTGCGCACCTATTCGCAGTGGGGGCTGCCGGCCGACGTCGGCAAGATCCGCGAGAACCCCGACCTGCTGAAACGCTGGACCCGGCAGAAGTCGCGCTACCTGATCGACCTGACCCGCCAGCTCGAACAGGTCGTGCTGGCCCACCAGAACGTGGGCGACGTGCTGACCGCGCGCAACATCTTCGCGATGCCGGTGCTCAAGCCCGAATCGGAGGCGTGGTACGCGCAGAACTACGACGATTTCCTCGCCACCTACGACTACGTCGCGCTGATGGCGATGCCGTACATGGAGCAGGCGAAGGATCCCGAAGACTGGATGGACCAACTGGTGCGGGCCGTCCGTGCGAAGAAGCTCGGGCTGCAGCGCACCGTGTTCGAACTGCAGGCGTACGACTGGCACGCGCGCAAGGATGTGACGGCCGGCACGCTGCTCGCGCAGATGCGGCGGCTGCGCAGCGAGGGCGCGGTGAATTTCGGCTACTACCCGGACAACTTCCTGAACGACCAGCCGGATCTCGACGCGATGCGCGACGTGATGTCGCTGAAGTCGCGCCTCGACCCGACGTCGATCAACGCGCTGATGCAGATGCAGAAGACCCAGGGGACGAGGACGCCATGACCACCCACAGCATCATCCAGCGCCTGCAGGATTTCGTCTTCTACTACCCGTTCTTCATGTCGTACCTGTGGATGATCGGCGGCGTCGTGCACTACTTCCTGCTCGAGGAAGGCCGCGAGCTGTCCACGCGGACGATCGCGTCGAGCGGCATCCCGAAGATCTCGATCGTCGTGCCCTGCTTCAACGAAGCCGAGAACGCGCGCAGCGTGATCAGCCACCTGGACCGGATGCTGTATCCGAACTACGACATCATCGCAGTCAACGACGGCAGCAAGGATCGCACCGGCGAGATTCTCAACGCGCTGGCCGTCGAGATCCCGCGGCTGCTCGTGATCCATCACGCGCGCAACGAAGGCAAGGCGGTCGGGCTTACCACCGCGGCGGCCGTGTCGAATGCGGAATACCTGCTCTGCATCGATGGCGATGCGCTGCTCGCGCATGACGCGATCGGCTGGATGCTCGAGCATTTCCTGACCGATCCGGGCGTCGGCGCCGTGACCGGCAACCCGCGCATCCGCACGCGCACGTCGCTGCTCGGCCGCATGCAGGTCGGCGAGTTCTCGTCGATCGTCGGGCTGATCAAGCGCACGCAGCAGGTGTACGGCCGCATCTTCACGGTATCCGGCGTGATCACGATGTTCCGCAAGACCGCGCTCGCCGATGTCGGCTACTGGAGCTCGGACATGCTGACCGAGGACATCGACATCAGCTGGAAGCTGCAGTGCCGCGACTGGCGCGTCGTGTACGAGCCGCACGCGCTGAGCTGGATCCTGATGCCCGAGACGCTGAAGGGCCTGTACCGGCAGCGGTTGCGCTGGTCGAAGGGCGGCATCCAGGTGCTGATGAAGTACGCGGGTACGCTCGCGCGGCCGACGCAGATGATGATGTGGCCGCTGTTCGCCGAGTACCTGATCGGCATCGCGTGGGCCTATTCGATGTCGTTCATCCTGCTGCTGGCGCTGATCGGCGTCGTGTATCCGCTGCCGCAAAGCTGGCACGTATCGGTCGTGCCGCACTGGCACGGCATGCTGCTGGTCGCCACCTGCATCCTGCAACTGATCATCGGCAGCATGATCGATCGTCGCTACGACGAAAAACTCCTGATGTATTTCCTGGACACCGTCTGGTATCCCGTCGCCTTCTGGCTGATCAGCATGATCACCACCGTCGTCGCCCTGCCTGCCATCGTGCTGCGGGGCCGCGGCAAGCGGGCCGTATGGGTCAGCCCCGACCGAGGCATTCAAAAATGAAGAACGCACCGATTATTGACCTCTCCCTGCGCGCACCGCGCGACATGATCGCCGAGCGCGGTCGCATCGCCGGGTCCGTGCTGATCATCTGGTTCCGGCTCTTGCGGCCGGCGCTGGTGGGTGCCGTGTGGGCATCGATCTGCATCTACACGTACCGCTACCTGCTGCCGTTCAACCAGGCCGAGATGCCGATCGAGCAGATGGTGTTCTATGCGACCGCCATCGCGACCATCGCGGGCACCATCGTCACGTGGCTGATCGCGGGGCGCGTCGTGCATCCGCTGGCCTACCGGCTGCGCGTGTCGAAGATGCTGCGCCGCTCGGCCAGCGCGAAGGTGCGCTCGGTGCCGGCGAATGCGCTGGCCGGCGCCCGCCGGCGCGGCGCACGGCGCACGACCCGCATTCTCGTCGCGTCGCACGACGCGAACGGCTCGATTTCCGGCATCGAATGGGTAACCCACGCGGGGCCGCAGCCCCGCGAGTAGGTCAGCGGAGACGCGCCGCTGCGCACGGGACAACATGCGTGCGACACGGCGCCGCTCCGGATGCCGCGCTGCCGCGCTTGGCCGGCAGGCCGGCAACCTTTTGTGGACGAGGTGAAACATGTGCGGAATCGTCGGAGCAAGCGGCCTGAACAATCAGGTGCCGCAACTGGTCAATGCGCTGAGCCGGCTCGAGTATCGCGGCTACGATTCGTGCGGCATCGCCGTACAGGACGAGGGCCGCCTGCGCAGCGAACGCACGTTGCGGCGCGTGACCGACCTGCAGGCCCGCGTGCTGACGCTGGGCCTCGAAGCGCAGACCTGCATCGCGCATACGCGCTGGGCAACCCACGGCGCGCCGTCGGAAATGAACGCGCATCCGATCATGTCCGGCGACACGATCGCGGTCGTGCACAACGGCATCATCGAGAACCACGACGCGCTGCGCGCGGAGCTGCGGGAACGCGGCTATACGTTTCGCGGCCAGACCGACACCGAGGTGATCGCGCACCTGATCCACAGCCTCTATCGCGACGACCTGTTCGATTCGGTCATGCATGCCGTCAAGCGGCTGCATGGCGCGTATGCGATCGCGGTGCTGAGCGCGCGCGAGCCGCAGCGCCTCGTCGCCGCGCGCGCCGGCTCGCCGCTCGTGATCGGTATCGGCGCCGAACAGAACTACCTCGCGTCGGACTGCGCGGCGCTCGGCGACCTGACCGACCGCTTCGTCTACCTGGAAGACGGCGACGTCGCACTGATCACGCCGGACCGGATCGCCGTGGTCGACTCGGGCGGGCACGAGGCCCAGCGCCCGCTGTGCCAGGTGAAGGCGCGCGACGGCGACGCCGCGCTCGGCCCGTACCAGCACTTCATGCAGAAGGAGATCTTCGAGCAGCCGAAGGCGATCGGCAGCACGCTCGACGGCATCGACACGATCTCGCCGGCGCTGTTCGACGCGACCGACGCCACGCGCGCGCTGCTGTCGAAGGTGAGGAACGTGCTGCTGCTCGGCTGCGGCACCAGCTACTACGCGGGGCTGACCGCGAAATACTGGCTCGAGGCCATCGCCGGCATTCCCGCCCAGGTCGAGATCGCCAGCGAATACCGCTACCGCGATACGGTGGCCGATCCGCGCACGCTCGTCGTCGGTATTTCGCAATCGGGCGAAACGGCCGACACGATCGGCGCGATCGAGCGGGCACGCGAGATGGGCCAGGCACTGTCGATGGCGGTCTGCAACGTGGCGACCAGCACGATCGCGCGCAACGCGCCGCTGCGGTTCCTGACGCGGGCCGGGATCGAGCTTGGCGTCGCGTCGACCAAGGCGTTCACGACGCAGCTCGTCGCGCTGTTCGTGCTGACGCTGACGCTCGCGCAGCAACGCGGCCGGCTCGACGCGGCGCAGGTCGCGCTGCACCTGAAGCAGCTGCGTGCGCTGCCCGAGCGCATCGGCCATGCGCTCGCGCTCGAAACGCAGATCATGGGCTGGGCCGCGAAGTTCGCGCACACCGAGAACGCGCTGTTCCTCGGTCGCGGCATCCATTTCCCGATCGCGATGGAAGGCGCGCTGAAGCTCAAGGAGGTGTCGTACATCCACGCGGAAGGCTATGCGGCCGGCGAACTGAAGCACGGCCCGCTCGCGCTCGTCACGAGCGCGATGCCGGTCGTCACGATCGCGCCGGACGACCGCCTGTTCCAGAAGCTGAAATCCAACATGGCCGAGGTACGCGCGCGCGGCGGACGGCTCTATGTGCTGGCCGGCGATCAGCTCGGGATCGACGCCGACCGCGACACGCACCTGATCCGCGTGCGTGAATCGGGCGACCTGCTTTCACCGATCGTCAACGTGATCCCGTTGCAGTTGCTCGCGTATCACGTCGGCTGCGCGCGCGGCGCCGACGTCGACAAGCCGCGCAACCTCGCAAAATCGGTGACCGTCGAATGACGCGGCGAATGCGCCCCGCGCAGGCGGTCGCGCAGTGCGTCGCGGCCGCGCTGTGCGGCGCATGCGGCATCGTCACGGCGCTGCCGGCTGCGTTCGCCGCCACGCCGGCCGTGCATACGGTCACCGTGCAGGCCGACCCGTCATCTCACCCGGCCGTCGATCCGCGCAGCTTCATGCACGGCATCGGCGTGGCCGACGCCGGCAACGGCAAGCGCTGGGTGTTCTTCAGCAGCTCGGGCATCGTGCCGCGCGGCGCGATGCGCAACGGCAACTGGCCGCATGACGTGTACGTCGGCGAATGGCTGCCCGGCAAGCCGCACCTGCTGCACGTCCATACGTTCATCAGCCGCCCCGAGGCGCAGGAACCCGTGTCGATCGCGCAGAACGCACGCGGCGACATCTTCGTCACGTTCGAGGACGGCTGGAACGCACCGCAGGAGGTCAGCCAGCGCTACGGCGTCTACCGCCGCGACCTGAGGCCGATCAAGCCCTACCCGAACGACGTCGAATCGGGCGGCCACTCGGGGCACGTCGCCACGGCGGCCGACCGCTTCGTCGTGTTCTATTCCACCGACTGGATCGATGGCGGCGGCGTCGACAACCTCGGCACCGGCAACGGCGTGTACGTGAAAACCTACGACGCGGCCGGGCGCGTGCTGAACCATGTCGCGGTCGTGCCGCACCGCCGCGAATGGTGGCCCATCGTCGCGGGCTCGCCGCATACCGCGCTGCTCGTGTGGCAGAAATACATCGAAGGCAGCACGGACGCGACGCTCGAATACGCGATGTTCGACCCCGTCACCGCAAGACTGGACATGCTGGGAGCGCTGAACGACGCGATCCAGTACTACGTGTATTCGTCGGCCTATGTGCCTGAGATCGACCGCTTCATCGTCGTCACGACGACGGCGGACGCTCGCGGCGTCGCGATGCTGATCGCGCCGGACGGCCATCGCACGGCGACGCTCGACTGCCTGCCGGCGTCGGTGCGGGAGTCCGGCATCGGGGTGTCCGGCACGCATGCGTACGTGCCGACCCGCGACGGACGCCTGCTGTCGCTGACGCTCGGGCCGGCGGAGATTTCAGTGAGCGGCGTGCAGCGTTCGCCGATTCCGTGGGGCTCGACGGGTATCGCTGGCTTCCCTGGGGGCGGCACCACGATGCATTTCGTGTCGCTGACGCCGTCGGGCACGCGCGAAGCCGATTTCGAACCGGAGCACGAAACGCCGTTGCCGAAGAGCGAAGTGACTTGTTCGAGTCATTGATGGAGGTCCGGTAACGGGATCGCCGTGAATACGGTGGGCCCGTGCGCTCGTCCCGTCTTGCCCGCCTCCCCGCCTCTTCCGCTCCTTCATGCTCAAACCTCGCCCCGCAACGCCGCATCCTTCTCGCGGGCAGGCCGCCAGCCGCGCTGCCGCCGGCCTGCCCGATCATGACCGCCGCCCCCATCCCCGCGCAGCAGTCGCCAGCGCCGCGCGTACCGGATAGACTGTCGCCCGATTCCTTCCATCGGCCGCGGCCTGCTCCGCCTGTCGCCGCCGGAACGCCCCTTCCCGGAGAACGAATGCTGAAGCGCCGGTGGTTTTCGCTTTTGCTGCTGACGGTATGCCTGATCGGACAACGTGCGTCGGCCCAGTCCGCGCTTGAGCTCGAGACGGACGGCACGGCCCGCGCCCTCACCCGGCAAACGCTGCTCGCGCGCCCCGATGCCACCGACATCCACGTGCCGCGCGACATCGCGTACGGCAAGCCGATGACCTTCCGCGCGGTGCCGTTCGCCGACCTGCTCGGCGACAAGCTGCCGGCCGACGGCGTGCTCGAAACCCGTGCCGCCGACGGCTTCGCCGCCCAACTGCCGCTGGATCTCGTGCGCCGCCGCACGCCGGCCGGCGCCGTTCCGTGGCTCGCGATCGAGGATCCGGCGCATCCGTGGCCGAAGCTGCCCGGCAAGCAGGTCAGCGCCGGGCCGTTCTACCTGGTCTGGCTCGGGCCGGACGCGTCGTCGGTGCGCGGTGAGCAGTGGCCGTACCAGATCGTGCGCATCACGATCGAATCGTCGCCGCTCGCGCGCTGGCCGTCGCTCGCCGTCGGTGCCGCGCTGCCCGCCGATGATCCGGCTCGCGCAGGCCAGCACCTGTTCGTCACGCAATGCCTCGCATGCCACCGCATCGACGGCGCGGGCAGCAGCCATGCCGGCCCCGACCTGAACGCGCCGATGAATCCGGTCGACTACTTCCAGCCCGCCGCGCTGCGCCGCTATATTCGTAATCCGGCGTCGGTGCGCGACTGGCCGGGCCGCAGCATGCCGGCGTTTCCGCCCGACCAGCTGAGCGACCGCGAACTCGACCAGATCGTCGCGTATCTCGCGTATATGGCGCGGCGCAAGGCTGGCCGGTAACGCGCGGCTGAATCGAATATTCAAGGAACGTTGATGAAGTCAGGCGACACGCTGTTCACCATCACATCGATCGAAGCTGCGCAGACGCACCCGCTCCGGGCGATGATCCTGCTGAACGACGATCTGAACGCGTGCGAACTGGCCGGCGACCATGCGCCGACGACCCTGCACGTCGGCATACGCGATTCGTCGGGCATCGTCGCCGTTGCGTCGCTCTGCGAGGAGATGCGCGAAGACGATCCTGCGCGACCGGCATGGCGGCTTCGCGGAATGGCCGTCCACCCCGCCGTGCGTGGCATGGGCTTCGGGCGCGTGCTGGTGCAGGTCTGCGTGCGGCACGCGGAAACACGCGGGGCCGCGCTCGTGTGGTGTACGGCACGCGAATCCGCGTACCGGTTTTATGAAAAGCTCGGCTTCGCGGCCGACGCCGCGACGATCACGATGCCGGCGCGCACCGATATGGCGTTTTATGTGATGCGGCGATATCTCGATCCGCATTCGCCGGGGGCCTGACGACGCAACCCGCGCGTTCGCGTCGTCAGGCAGTGATCGGTGCGGCCTGGCGCAGACTCGCTCGTCGGGCCGCCGCCGTCACACCCGCGCTCAAACTTCCTGCGCGCTCTGCAGCACCGCACGCAACAGCACGTCGGCGCCCGCCGCCGCCCATTCAGGCGTAATCGCTTCGGCCTCGTTGTGGCTCAGCCCGTCGACGCACGGCACGAAGATCATCCCCGTCGGCGCGACGCGCGCGACATAGCATGCGTCGTGACCCGCGCCGGACACGATATCCATGTGCGACAGCCCGAGCCCCTGGGCCGCGTCACGCACCGTGTCGATGCAGCGCGGCGCGAACGGGATCGGCGCATACGTGAAGATCTGCTCGATCTGCGCGCCGAGGCCCGTTTCGTCGGCCACACGGGCCAACTCGGCACGCAGCACCGCGTCGAGTTCGTCGAGCACCGCGTCGTCGGGGTGACGGAATTCGACCGTGAAAAAGCACCCGCCCGGCACGGTATTGCGCGAGTTCGGCCGCGCCTCGATCATCCCGACCGTCGCGCGTGCATACGGCGCGTAACGGCGGCCGAGCACTTCGACGAACGAGATCATCCGAGCGGCGCCCACCAGCGCATCGCGACGGAATTCCATCGGCGTCGTGCCCGCGTGCGCGTCGACACCGGTGAGCGTCACCTCGTACCAGCGCTGCCCCTGCCCGGCCGTCACGACGCCGATCGTCTTGCCGGCCCGTTCGAGAATCGCCCCCTGTTCGATATGCAGCTCGTACGCCGCATGCACCGGATAGCCGCCGACGGGCTCGGCGCCCGCGTAGCCGATCCGCGCCAGTTCCTCGCCGATCGTCCTGCCCGCGCCATCGGTGCGCGACAGCCCGTATTCGAGCGTATAGATGCCCGAGAACACGCCGGCCGACACCATCGCCGGCGCGAAACGCGAGCCTTCCTCGTTGGTCCAGATCACGACGTCGATCGGGCGCTCGGTCTCGATACCCGCGTCGTTCAGCGCGCGCACGACTTCGAGCCCGCCCAGCACGCCGTAGATGCCGTCGTAGCGGCCGCCCGTCGGCTGCGAATCGGCGTGCGAGCCGGTCATGACCGGCGCGGCATCGGGGTTGCGGCCCGCGCGGCGCGCGAACACGTTGCCCATCTGGTCCACGCGCACCGTGCAGCCGGCGTCTTGCGCCCATTGCACGAACAGGTCGCGCGATTCGCGATCGAGATCGGTCAGCGCGAGGCGGCAGACGCCGCCCTTCGGCGTCGCGCCGATCTGCGCCATCCGGTCGAGCGACGCCCACAGGCGGTCGCCGTCGACGCGCGGCGTGCTCACGCTTGCCACCTTGGCATTCGCGTTGTCGTCACGCATCGCCGTTCTCCGGCGCGGCTTGCCGTGCGTAGCGGAAATCACAGCGCTTGCCGCCCTGCATGATCGTGCTCGTGCGCGTGAGCGCGATGTCCGGCGCATAGCCCTGGATGAAATAGCTGTCGCGCGCGCAGCTCAGCAGATGCCCGATCTCGCCGAGCCCCATCGCGTGATACATCTCGGCGTAGCTGCAGCGATGCACGTCGTAGTCGTAGTGCGCGTCGTCCGCGCGCTGCACCTCGACGTCGAGTGCATCGTCCTTCTCCCACAGCACCTGCAGCGCGATGAACGACTTCACGCTCGTGCCGCCCGGTTCCTGCGCGGCGAACGTGCGGCCGGCGTCGACGGCCGCGCCGCGCACCGCTTCCGCGATCACGGCCTGCGCGCGCTCGGCACCGAACTCGCGCTTCATGATCTCGTAGATCGGCTTGATGATTTCCGCTTCGATGCGGCGCCGCGCGAGGATCCCGAGGCGCGTGTCCTCGGGGGCGGGGGCGGATGTCTGGGTCGCTTCGGTCATGGGGCTCGTCTTTTTCGATTGATCGCTGTGTTGTTACTTGGCCGCGGTGCGCGAGCCGCCGAGCACGTCGACGACGGTCCACTTGCCGCCGCGCACCTGGTAGATCGTGAAGGCCGGATCCTTCAGGTTGCCTTCGGCATCGAACGCGATCCGCCCCGTCACGCCGGGCCGGTCGATCGCACGCACCGCCGCGACCATTTTCGCCGGCTGCGTCGTGCCGGCCTTCTGCGCGGCCGCGATCAGCGTGGCGGCCGCGTCGTAGGCGAACGGCGCATGCAGTTCGATCGGGGCGCGGAAGCGCGCCTGGTATTGCGTGTCGAACGCCTTGCCGCCCGGCATCCGGTCGAGCGGCAGGCCCGGCTCGAGCGCCGTCACGCCGTCACCGTCCTTGCCCGCGAGCGACAGGAAAGTCTGGCTCACGAAGCCGCCCGCGCCGAGCAGCGGCGCGTTCACGCCGAGCTGGCGCATCCGGCGCGCGATCGGCGCAGCCTGCGCATCGAGGCCGCCGAAGAACACGAGATCCGCGCGCTTGCCCTTGATCGCGGTCAGCACGCCGCTGAAATCGGTCGTCTTGTCGTTCACGTACTGGCGATCGACGATCGCGCCGCCGTTCGCCTGCACGCCCTTGATGAACTGGTCGGCGAGCCCCGAGCCGAACGACGTGCGATCGTCGATCACCGCGATGCGCTTCGCCTTCAGCGTCTTCACCGCATACGCGCCCGTGAAATTGCCGCCCGCGTCGTCGTGACCCATGATGCGGAAGGCCGTTGCATAGCCCTGCTGCGTGTATTGATGGCCGGTGGATGCCGGCGCGATCTGCGGGATGCCCGCATCGCGGTAGACGCGCGACGCCGGCACGCTGCAGCCCGTGTTCCAGTGGCCGACGACGCCGATCACGTGCTGGTCGACGAGCTGCTGCGCAACCGCGACGGCCGTGCGCGGATCGGACTGGTCATCGGCCGCGACGAGCTTGTAGACGACCGGCTTGCCGCCGATGGTCGGATGCTTCGCGTTCGCGTCGTCGATCGCGAGTTGCGCGCCGTTCTGCAGATCCTTGCCGATCCGCGCGGACGGGCCGGTGAGCGGCGCGGCGAGACCGATCAGGATCGTCTGCGGCGCGGACTGCGCGAACGCGGGAACGGAGGCGACCAGGGCGGCCGCCGAGAATGCGAGGCTGGCGTGGAGGAAAGCGATTTTCATGTGCGGGGATCGGCGAATCGGATCAAAACATGAAAAATATTAAATATTCAGCACCCAAACCCCAAATACCCAATTGTTGGATGCTTATGCCATTCCCGACACATTAACCTACACCGCTGTAAATACAGGATATTTTCATGTTGTCGCTTACCCTGACTTTTCGATAAAATTCGACACATGAAAAATATAGAACAATTACCGCACGATCCCCCGCTGCGCGCGGTGCGTGCGTTCGAAGCGTTCGCGCGTCTCGGGTCGGTCACCGCGGCGGCGGGCGAGCTCGACATCACGCCGTCGGCGGTCAGCCATCAGCTGCAGCTGCTCGAAGCGTTCATCCAGACGCCGCTGACGGTCCGCGAGGGCCGGCTGCTGGCGCTCACCGACGAAGGCCGCGACTACTACCGCTCGATCAGCGCCGCGTTCTCGGTGCTGCGCAGCGCGACGCGCTTCGTGCGCGACCGCTCGTCGCTGCGACAGATCACGGTCAGCCTGATTCCGCTGCTCGGCATCGGCTGGTTCATTCCGCGGCTGCATGCATTCCTGGCCGACAACACGGACGTCGACGTGACGGTGCTGTATGCGCATCACCGCAACTACCGTAGCGATGCGTCGGACCTGTCGATCCGGTTCGGCACCGGCGACTGGCCCGGCTACCGCTGCGAGCGGCTGCTGCCGGGCGCGATGGTGCCGATGTGCAGCCCGTCGTTCCTGAAGCGCCACGGGCCGTTTCGCATGCCGGCCGATCTCGCGCGCGCCCCGCTCGTGCACGACGAGGATCGCAGCACGTGGGTCAACTGGCTGCAGGGCGCGGGCGTGAAGCATGTGTCGCATGCGGTGGGGCCGATGTTCGAAGACGGCCAGCTCACGCTGAGCGCCGCGCGCGCGGATCTCGGCGCGGCATTGCTGCGCGCGCCGCTGGTCGAGCGCGAGCTGGCGAATGGCGAGCTCGTGAAGCTGTTCGATCACGCGCTCGACGACGGACGCGATTACTACCTGTGCACGCGCGAGGATGCGGACATGCCGGATGGGGCGCGGCGGCTGGCGGAGTGGTTGAGGAAGATGGCGGGGATTTGAGCGGAGCGGGACGACGTCGCTCCGACAGCCGGCCGAATCGGGAAGCCGCATTCGCATCGGACGTGCCGAGTACTTGCACTTGGCCGACCGGATCGCCACTTTGGTCGTGTCCCGTCACGGAGGTTGCAATGAACAGAATTCCGGTCGATCTATCAGATGACCAGCATGCGGCGTTGACCCGCATCGCCGCGCACCAGAACAGTTCCTCCGCCGAGATCATCCGGGACGCGATCGACGCCTGCATCGCGCTGCGGAACCGGACACTCGCTGACAATGTGTTCGGCCTCTGGAAGGGGCGCAACGCCGTCGACCAGGAAGACTTGCGCTCGGAGTGGTGAACGCGCGCCCCGAACAACCTTCGGCGCCGCCTCGAGTCGCTCCACCCGCTGCTTTTGACTTTCGATGCAATTCGTCTCGCCGCATCTCCGCCCGGCTACCGCTCGTCCATACACCCACGCGTCAATTACCTCCCCCGCACGCCGCACCCAATCAAGGGCCGGAAGCAGATAGAAATTCTCGATGCCCCGGATTGAAACAAGCAATTTCACAAACTCAGGGTGAACCCGGATACTGGGAACACTTCATCAACACCACCGCAAAGGAACTCGCAAGATGCCGATCATCAACACCCAAATCAAGCCGTTCAAGGCAACCGCATACCACAACGGCGATTTCGTGCCCGTCTCGGAAGAGAACTTCAAGGGCAAGTGGTCCGTCGTCGTGTTCTACCCGGCCGACTTCACGTTCGTCTGCCCGACCGAGCTGGGCGACCTCGCCGACCGTTACGCGGAATTCCAGAAGCTGGGTGTCGAAATCTACGGCGTGTCGACCGACACGCACTTCACGCACAAGGCATGGCACGACACGTCGGACACGATCGGCAAGATCAAGTACCCGATGATCGGCGACCCGACGCTCACGCTGTCGCGCAACTTCGACGTGCTGATCGAGGAAGAAGGGATGGCCCTGCGCGGCACGTTCGTGATCAACCCGGAAGGCGAGATCAAGCTGTGCGAAATCCACGACAACGGCATCGGCCGCGACGCAGGCGAACTGCTGCGCAAGGTGCAGGCTGCGCAATACATCGCGGCGCACCCGGGTGAAGTGTGCCCGGCCAAGTGGACGCCGGGTGCGGAAACGCTGACCCCGTCGCTCGACCTGATCGGCAAGATCTGACGATCGCTCCGCGCGCCTCGCACGAGGCGCGCGAGACACACTACGGGCCGCCGCATCATGCGGCCCGCGCCCTCCTCCGGCACGACGTGCCCGACCAGAATCATTAATACGGAATCCGAAACGCCATGCTCGACGCCAATCTCAAGAACCAACTGAAAGCGTACCTCGAAAAGATCACGCGCCCGATCGAACTCGTCGCCTCGCTCGACGACAGCGCGAAATCGCAGGAACTGCTGGCGCTGCTGACCGAGATTGCGTCGCTGACGGATCGCGTGACCGTGACCGAGCGCCGCGACGACGCCGAGCGCAAGCCGTCGTTCTCGATCGGCGAACCCGGCAAGCCGACCGGCATCCGTTTCGCCGGCATCCCGATGGGCCACGAATTCACGTCGCTCGTGCTCGCGCTGCTGCAGACGGGCGGCCACCCGATCAAGCTCGACGACGACGTGATCGAACAGATCCGCGCGCTCGACGGTGACTACGCGTTCGAGACGTATTTCTCGCTGTCGTGCCAGAACTGCCCGGAAGTCGTGCAGGCGCTGAACGTGATGTCGCTGGTCAACCCGCGCATCCGTCACGTCGCGATCGACGGCGCGCTGTTCCAGGATGAAGTCGAGTCGCGCCAGATCATGGCCGTGCCGACGATGTTCCTGAACGGTGCCTCGTTCGGCCAGGGCCGCAGCAGCGTGAAGGAAATCCTCGCGAAACTCGATACGGGCGCCAGCGCACGTGCCGCGAAGTCGCTCGAGAACAAGCCGGTGTTCGATACGCTGATCGTCGGCGGCGGCCCGGCAGGCGCGGCCGCAGCCATCTACTCGGCGCGCAAGGGCATTGCGACGGGCGTCGTCGCCGAGCGTTTCGGCGGCCAGGTGCTCGACACGATGGCGATCGAGAACTTCGTGTCGGTGCAGGAAACCGAAGGGCCGAAGTTCGCGACCGCGCTCGAACAGCACGTGAAGCAGTACGACGTCGACATCATGGACGTGCAGCGCGCCGACGCGCTGATTCCGGGCGACGTGCACCAGATCCGCCTCGCGAACGGCGCGGTGCTGAAGGCGAAGACGATCGTCCTCGCGACCGGCGCGCGCTGGCGTGAAATCAACGTGCCGGGCGAGCGCGAATACCGCAACCGCGGTGTCGCGTACTGCCCGCACTGCGACGGCCCGCTGTTCAAGGGCAAGCGCGTCGCGGTGGTCGGTGGCGGCAACTCGGGTGTCGAGGCCGCGATCGACCTCGCCGGCATCGTGAAGGCCGTCACGCTGATCGAATACGGCGCGCAACTGCGTGCGGACGAAGTGCTGCAACGCAAGCTGCGCAGCCTGCCGAACGTGACGATCGTCACGCAGGCGCAAACGACCGAGCTGACCGGCGACGGCAGCAAGCTGAACGGGCTCGTCTACAAGGATCTGCGCTCGGGTGACACGCAACGCATCGATCTGGAAGGCGTATTCGTGCAGATCGGCCTCGTGCCGAACACCGAATGGCTGAAAGGCACGGTCGAACTGTCGAAGCACGGCGAGATCGTCGTCGATGCGCGCGGCGCGACGTCGGTGCCGGGCGTGTTCGCGGCCGGCGACGTGACGACGGTGCCGTTCAAGCAGATCGTGATCGCCGTGGGTGAAGGCGCGAAGGCATCGCTCGGTGCATTCGACCACCTGATCCGGCAGGACGTTGCACCGGTTGTTGCCGCGCAACCGCAGGCCGAGGAAGCGGTCGCCGCGTAACGCGCGTCAGCCCGTCGGCACAACAGTTTGTCTCTCTTGGCCCCGCATGCTTTGGTCGGCGTGCGGGGCCCTTTTTATTCCGGAAGCGAGCGAGGTTACTTGGTCGTGGTCGGGGCGTTGCTCGCCGGCGCCGGTGACGGTGGCGACTTGAAATTGCTCGACTCCCTGACCAGCTGCTCGGTCATCGCGGCGGCAACCGGATTCGAGCCCGACGACGAACTGCCCTGCCGGTACGAACCGCTGCTCGACGACATCGACGACATCGACGGCGGCGGCAACGACGGGTCGAGCTTCGCCGACTCCCTCACGAGAGCGGCCGTCTCCGGCGTTTCGGATTTCGTTGCAGCGGGTGCTGCAGCTGCATGGCGTTCGAGGCCGTCACGCTTGCGCGGCGCGCGTTGTGTGACCTGCCCGGGTGCGGGCGCGGCCTGCTGCACAGGTTTGGCGGCCGGCGGCGGTGCCGGCGGGGTCGAATCCTGCGCATCGACGGTCACGACGTTGACCTTCGGGGGCGGAGCGCCCGGCTTCGTCACCGGCTGCGGTTTGTCGCTGACGACCGGCACGGCAGGCGCTGCGCTGACGCGCGCGGTTTCGGCCGGCGCAGCAGGCGCCGGTGCGGGAGGTGGCGGCGCAACAGCCGCCTGTTTCGGTGCCATCGCGGCAGCGGGGGCCGGCGGCGCGATAGTGCCCTGCACGGCGTGATCGTTGCCCGCGGGCGCAGCGGCAACCGGTGCGGCCGAATCGCCGATGCCGGCATCTTCGATCGCACGGTGGTCCGCACGCAGGAGCATTACGTAGGCAGTGCCGGCCGCGGCTACCAGGAGCCCACCGGCGATCATCAAGGTCTTGCGGGTACTCGTCATGCTTGCTCACCGCTCATATCGACGTGAACAAGCCATCATACGCGGCGATCGGCCGTCGATCCCGCATGAATACATTTGGTTGCATTGTGCCGAAACAGGTCGGCGCGACGTTCGTCAGACGTATCGCCTCCGCTGCTCCGGCACGATCAACGCGTGCGCATCACTCCGGAAACGGCAATTCGGTCTGCCCTTCCGCGCGCATGCCGAACGTGTTCAGCGTCATCGCGACGAGCGCGTAGTAGCCGAGCAATGCAACGAGATTCACGACGGTTTCGTGGCCGAAGCGCGCTTCCGCCCGCTCAAACGTCGCGTCGCTCACGCGCCGCGCGTCGTACAGCTCGCTCGCGAACGCATGGATCAGCGCGTCGTCGTCCGACTCGAATGCAGGCGCGACGCCGCACCGGATCGCGTCGGCCGTCGCGGCCGGCACACCCGCATCGAGTGCAATCGGATGGTGGATGTGCCACTCGGCCTGCGAACGCCAGCGCGCGGCCGTCACGAGAATCGCGAGTTCCGACAGGCGCAGCGGCAGGCCCGTGCGATAGCGGCAGAACGCGCCGAGCTTCTGCGCGTGCTGAGCAAGCTCGGGGCTCGCGATCCAGCCGAGAAACGGCCCGTTCAGGTTACCGCGCGGGCCGCTGAGAATGTCGGCCAGCACGGCCTTCTGCTCATCGGTGGCCGATGCGGGATCGAACGGAGGCAATCTGTTTGTCATGGCGAGGTCCGGACAAGGTTCGACGAATGCGGTTACGCGCCGGCCGACGCGAGCGCCGCGCCGATTGCACCCGACAGCCGCTCGACGATCGTATCGATCTGCTGCGCGGTGCAAATGAAAGGCGGCGCAACCAGGATGTGATCGCCGTGAACGCCGTCGATCGTCCCGCCCATCGGATACACCATCAGGCCGCGCTGCATCGCTTCGCGCTTGACCGCCGCGTGCAGCTTCAGCGACGGATCGAACGTCGCCTTGCTGTCGCGATCGCGCACGAGTTCGACACCGACGAACAGCCCGCGACCGCGCACGTCGCCGACATGCGGATGCGCGCCATAGTGCTCGCGCAACGACGCGCGCAGTTGCTCGCCACGCGCCTTCACGTTGTCGAGCAGCTTCTCTTCGGCGATCACGCGCTGCACTTCGAGCGCGGCCGCGCATGCGGTTGCGTGGCCGAGGTACGTGTGGCCGTGCTGGAAGAAACCCGAGCCGTCGACGATCGTCCGGTAGATGCGGTCGCTGACGAGCGTCGCACCGATCGGCTGGTAGCCCGCACCGAGCCCTTTCGCGATCGTCAGCAGGTCGGGCGCGACGCCGTCTTCGTCGCATGCGTACAGGTAGCCCGTGCGCCCCATCCCCGACATGATCTCGTCGAGAATCAGCAGCACGCCGTACTTGTCGCACACCGCGCGAATCTTCTTCAGGTACGTGCGTACCGGCGGCACCGCGCCGGCCGTTGCGCCCACCACCGTCTCCGCCACGAACGCCGCGACGTTGTCCGCGCCGAGTTCGACGATCTTCTGCTCGAGTTCGTCCGCGAGGCGTTGCGCATACGCTTCGTCGGTTTCGCCCGCCTGCTGGTCGCGGTACGCGAAGCACGGGCTCACGTGGTGCGCCTCGATCAGCAGCGGCAGGAACGGCTCGCGCCGCCACTCATTGCCGCCGATCGCGAGCGCGCCGAGCGTGTTGCCGTGATAGCTCTGGCGCCGCGCGATGAAATGGCGGCGCTGCGGCTCGCCCTTCTCGACGAAATACTGGCGCGCGAGCTTCAGCGCGGCCTCGACCGCCTCGGAGCCGCCCGACACGAAATACACGTGTTCGAGGCCGGCCGGCGCGGCGTCGACGAGCCGGTCGGCCAGTTCCTCGGCCACGTCGGTCGTGAAGAACGACGTATGGGCGTACGCCAGTTGCTGCGCCTGCCGCTTGATCGCGTCGATCACGCGCTGGTTGCTGTGGCCGAGACACGAAACGGCCGCGCCGCCGCAGGCGTCGATATAGCGTTTGCCGGTCGAGTCGATGATCTCGATGCCGTCGCCTGCGACGGCGACGGGCAAGGTGGCGCGCGGAGCGCGATGAAAAACGGTCGTCATGCGTTGCCTCATGGATCAGGACGCGTCGTGCGCGCGTCCGGACGGCACGATGCGCGTCGCGAAACGCTGCGTGCCGTGTTGGTAAAGGGTGAAATCGATCGATGCCGCGCCGATCGCGAACACGGCCGTGGCCAGCGTGTTCTCGTCGTCGGGGTCGGCCGGATCGTCGCGGTAGATCGGCAGCCCTTCCGGCGCGCGATCGCCAAGCACGCTCAGCAGCGCGGCTTCGTCGATTGCATCGATGGCGGGCGTCAACGCGTCGACACGGCGCTGGCGGTCGGCCGACGATTGCGTGACGATCTGCGCTTGCGCGTCGCAGCCGGGGTGCACGAGATGGTTCGCATGCCCGGCGAGCCGCGCGACGTCGATCACCGAACAGCGCGCGACGCTCGCCTCGATGCTCAGCAGCCGCGCATCGCCGGTCGCGCCCAGCGTGTGATGAAAGCCGCTTGCACGCGCATGACGACGCAGCACGTCGGCCGCCGCGTCGAGCGACGTCGCATCGAGCACGGCGCGCGCGAGGATCATGCGCGGCACGCCCGCTGCGGGTGTGCGGATCCGCAGATTATTGATCGCCTGCGCGATGCCCGCGCGGTTCGCGGCAAAGGTATGACCCGGCAGCGAACCGGGGTAATAGAAGCTGATGAAGCCGGGTTTGCCCGCCGGCTGCACGTCGACAAGCAGGCAGCGCTCGCGCAGGAACGGATCGCCGTCCTCGTTGTGCGCGATCCAGCGCGTGCCGGCCGCGTCGCGCGCGGCAAGCGTCGTGCAGCCGTCCGGCGCGTTGTGGATCAGCTCGCCGCGGCAGTTCCACAAGAAGATGTCCTCGGCCGGCCAGCCGACACCGGCCGCGATCCCGTCCAGCTCCGCGACGAGATCGGGATACGCGGCCAGCGCGGCCTGCCGCAGCGCAGCGACGAACGGATGGCCGCGCCAGCGGCGCACGGCCTGCCACGCACTGCTCTGCTGCATGTACGCGTCGAACACGGGACGGGCGAGTTGGCCGAGGCGCACGCCGATGTCGAACGGCGCGCCGGCGATGACGGGAGAAAGGGAAAGCGGCATGTCGGATGGTTCGGTTTCGTTCAGGACACGTGTTTCAGGAATTCCTTCAGGCGCGGGGTCGGCGGCCGGTCGATCAGGTCGACCGGATGGCCGTCCTCGGCAATCCCGCCCTGATCCATGAACAGCAGGCGCGTGCCGACCCGTTTCGCAAAGCCGATCTCGTGCGTGACGACGATCATCGTCATCCCTTCGGTAGCGAGATCCTGCATCACTTTCAGCACTTCGTGGCGCAATTCCGGATCGAGCGCCGACGTCGGCTCGTCGAACAGCATCAGCCGCGGCCGGATCGCGAGCGCACGCGCAATCGCGACGCGCTGCTGCTGGCCGCCCGACAACTCCGACGGGTAATGATTCGCGCGCGATTCGAGGCCGACCTTGTCGAGCAGCGCCATCGCCTGGTCGCGTGCGTCGGCACGCGATGCGCCGCGCACCTGGGTCGGCCCAAACATCACGTTCTCGAGCGCGGTCATCTGCGGAAACAGGTTGAACTGCTGGAACACCATGCCGGCTTCGAGCCGGATGTTGCGGATCGTCGTCGCGTTGCCACGCACGCTCTGGCCGTCGACCAGCAGCTCGCCGCCGGTGATTTTCTCGAGCGCGTTGATACAGCGCAGCATCGTCGACTTGCCCGAACCGGACGGGCCGATCACGACGACCACCTCGCCCGCGTCGATCTTCAGGTCGATATGCTTCAGCACCGGCACGTGGCCGAAGCTCTTCGACACGTTCTGGAATTCGATCATGCTCATAGGATGCGCATCCTCTTTTCGACGAGCCGCAGCGTCAACGTCATGGCGCCGGTCAGCAACAGGTAGATGACGGCCACGGCGGACCAGATCTCGACCGCCTGGAAATTGCCCGCGATGATTTCCTGCCCCTTGCGCGTCAGCTCTCCGACACCGATCACGATGAACAGCGACGTGTCCTTCAGGCTCACGATGCACTGGTTGCCGAGCGGCGGAATCAGCCGCCGGAACGCCAGCGGCCCGACCACCTTCAGCAGCACGCGCGGCATCGACAAGCCCATCGCGAGCCCTGCTTCCGTCAGCCCCTTCGGGATCGACAGCAGCGCGCCGCGCACCACTTCCGCGAGATACGCGCCGGAATTCACCGTGATCGCGATGATCGCGGCCGTCAGGCCGTCGATACGGATATGCGCGAGCAGCGGCAACGCGAAATACAGGAACATCACCTGCACGACGATCGGCGTGCCGCGGATCAATTCAATATAAACCTGCGCAAGCACGTTCATCGCCTTCGGTCCGTATGCGCGGAACATGCCCGCGATCATCCCGACGATGAAGCCGCCCACCAGCCCGAAAAATGCGATGAACACCGTCAACCGGACCCCGTCCATCAAGTCCGGCAACGCCGCCCAGATCGCCGACCAATCGAAATTCACTTGTCGCTCCCCGTTCGATTCAAGACCGGCGCGGCCACCCGGCCGCGCGCTGTTGCGGCGTCACGCTCACATCTTCGGCGGCTCGGCACCGAACCACTTCTTGTAAATCTGCGCGTAGCGGCCATCCGCCTTGATCTTCACGAGCGATGCGTTGACCTTCGGCACGAGCGGGCTGCCCTTCGGGAAGCCCATCCCGTACTTGTCGCCGCTGACCGGCTGGCCCGCGACCTTCACCTTGCCCTTGCCTTCGTTGTTCACGAAGAACAGCACGTTCGGCGTGTCGTGCATCGCGGCGTCGACCCGGCCGGCTTCGAGCGCGAGGTACGCCTGGTCGATGTTCGGGAACTGGCGGATCTCCTTCGGCTTCAGGTGCGCCTTGATCCAGTCGATCGTCGCGGTGCCTGTTTTCGCGGCGATCACCTTGCCGTTCAGGTCGTCGATCGACTTGATCGTCGTGTTGCCGGTCTGCACCATCGCCGCGAGGCCGCTGTCGTAGTACGGCGCGGAGAAGTCGATCGCCTTCTTGCGCTCTTCCTTGATCGTCATGCCCGACAACGCGACGTCGATGTTCTGCGTCTGCAGCGCCGGGATCAGGCCCGCGAAATCCATCGGCTGGATCGTGTATTTCCAGCCCTGGTCCTTCGCGATCTCCGCCCACAGGTCGAGATCGAAGCCGACGTACTTGTCGCCCTGCTTGAACTCGAACGGCATGAACGACGTGTCGGTCCCGACGACGAGCGTCCTGGTATCCGCGTGCGCGAGGCTTGCGCCGAGCGCGGCAACGACCGCGACGGCTTTCAGGAAGGAACGGCGACTCATGGTTTCTCTCCGCATGATTGAGCGATGTGACCGGCCAGCCGGCCGGCGGAACGACGACATCAAGCCGCACCGCAACATGCGATGTCGAATTAGACCTTAGTGCAACAAGTGTTGTCAATGGCGATACTACGACAACAAAAAAGTCCGCAACGGGGAAATGCATCGAGACAAACCCGGGGCGCGCGGGACGGATAAATCGGAGGAAAGGGAGTGTGGCCCGGGGCAAAGCGGCCGGGCCGGAAGGCGCCGCGCGGGCCGATGGCGGCGTCTGAGAGCAGTTGGCGGTGGCTGGTCTGGACGGGCTGGCTTGCCGTCCCGGGCATCACGCGCGCGAGGAGAATGGCCGCGCAACCGCGCGGCGCCGAACGCCGCCGCCCGCGCGCTTGCCAGCCAGTTTGTCAGCCCGTCCGTCAGCGTGGATCGTCGGCGCTTCGACGCGCGGTGTCGTGCCGGGACGGCTGACCCCGCGATGCCGGCAACCGCTGGCGCGGTTCAACGCATGTTGCGGAATGCGCGCGGCCCAGCCGGCCGGCCGCGCGCCGATGCAGCGTCGCTTACGCCGCCACCCCGCTCGCCTGATGCGACACGAGCCGCGCATACGCGCCCTGCCGCGCGATCAGGTCCGCATGCCGTCCGGCCTCGATCACGCTGCCGTGCTCCATCACGAGGATCAGGTCGGCATTGCGCACGGTCGACAGCCGGTGCGCGATGATGATCGACGTGCGCTGCGTCATCAGGTCTTCCAGCGCCGCGCGGATCTGCTGCTCGCTGATCGTGTCCAGATGGGACGTCGCTTCGTCGAGGATCAGCACCGGCGCATCCTTCAGGAACGCGCGCGCAATCGCGACACGCTGGCGCTGGCCGCCCGACAACTGCACACCGCGCTCGCCGACGCGCGTCGCGAGCCCGTCCGGCAGCCGCGCGACGAATTCACCGAGCGCCGCGTGGTCGATCGCGCGTTGCACGTCCGCGTCGGACGCGTCGCTCGCTGCGAGCCGGATATTCGCTTCGAGCGTGTCGTTGAACAGGTAGGTATCCTGCGCAACCAGCGCGATGTGCTGCCGCAGGTCGTCGAGCCGCAGGTCGCGCAGGTCGACGCCGCCGAGCGTCACGCGGCCCTGCTGCGGATCCCAGAAGCGCAGCAGCAGGCTCGCGACCGTCGACTTGCCGGCGCCCGATGCACCGACCAGCGCGACCGTGCTGCCGGGCGGCACCTCGAAGCTCACGCGGTCGATCGCGGGCACGCTGCGGCCCGGGTACGTGAAGGACGTGGCCTCGAAACGCACCGCCGGCTTGGCGGGCATCGCACGCGTGCCGTCCGTCACCGGCACCGGCTCCTTCTCCAGCGCCCGCAGGCGGCGCGTCGACGCGATCGTATCGGCGAGCTGCCGCGCGACCTGGCCGATTTCGGCCACCGGCATGAAGGCGGCCACCGCCACCAGCACCAGCAGCGGCAACGACTCGCGAGGAAACCAGCCGCGCGCACACAGCAGCGCGCCGAGCGCGGCGACGACCAGCCCGCCGAGCCCGCTCGCGATTTCCAGCGCGGCGCTCTGCGCCGACAGGTCGTCGAGCAACTTCGCGCGCTGCTGCCGGTACGCATCGACTTCCGCCACGAACGCTGCGCGCCGGCGCGCGACGGCCTGGAACGCGGTCAGCTCCGCGAGCCCCTGGATCGTTTCGGTCAGGTGCGCGCCAAGCTGGCCGAGCGCTTCGCGCGCGCCGGTGCCGAGCCGGTCGACGTCGCGTCGCGCCAGCACCGGCGCGAGCCCGGCCCACAACAGGAACGGCAGCAGCACGAGCGCGAGCGGCCACGCGACCGATGCGAGCAGCACCAGCACGGCGGCCGGCACGAGCACCGCGACGAACGCAGGCGCCAGCGTGTGCGCATAGAAGTACTCGACGGTCTCGACGTCCTGCGTCGCGAGCGACACGAGATCGCCGGACCGGCGGCGCAGCAGCCCGGCCGGCGCGAGGCGTTCGAGCGTCGCGAACAGCGCGATGCGCATTTCCGCGAGCAGCCGGTACGCCATGTCATGCGCGAGCCACGATTCGAGCCAGTGCAGCACGGCCGCGACCGGCGCGATCACGAGCAGCGCGGTGACGAGCGTCGGGCTCACGTGGCCGCCCGGCACCGCACCGACCACCAGCGCGCCGATCACGCCGACGCCGATGAACGCGAGCACGCGGCCGATCCCGAACAGCACCGTCAGCACGACCTTGCCCGTCCACGGGCGCACGAAGCGCAGCAGCGTCTGCAGGGTTTCGGGCCAGCCGATCGTCGCCGCATCGTCGTTCAGCGGCCGCACCTGCGGGCCCGACGACGCGCGCGCGGTCGCGCCGGCCGTCGTCGCCACGCCGACCGATTCGGCGACGGCTTCCAGCTGCGGCCCCATCAGCCGGCGATACGGCCCGTCGCGCGCGATCAGCGCCGCGTGCGTGCCCTCGTCGACCACCTGCCCCTGGTCGAGCACCAGGATGCGGTCGGCACCGATCACGCTCGACAGCCGGTGCGCGAGCACGAGTGTGGTCCGCCCGCGCGTGAGCCGGTCGAGTGCCTGCTGGATCAGCGCTTCGTTCTCCGCGTCGACCGACGACAGCGCCTCGTCGAGCAGCAGGATCGGTGCGTCGCGCAGCAGCGCGCGGGCAATCGCGAGGCGCTGGCGCTGGCCGCCCGACAGCATCAGCCCGCGTTCGCCGATGCGCGTCGCGTAGCCGTCGGGCAGCGCCGAGATGAAATCGTGCGCGTTGGCAGCGCGCGCGGCGGCGATCATGTCCGCGTCGCTCGCGTCGGGGCGGCCGAGCCGCAGGTTGTCGGCCACGCTACCGTCGAACAGCGTCGCATCCTGCGCGACGACCGCGATCATCTCGCGCACCTGGCCGGCATCGAGCGTGCGCACGTCGTGGCCGCCGATGCGGATCGCGCCGCCCTGCGCATCGTGCTGGCGCAGCAGCAGGCGCACGATGGTCGACTTGCCCGCGCCGCTCGGCCCGACGATCGCCACCGTCTCGCCTTCGCGCACCGAGAAGCTCAGTGCCGCATGCGCGTCCGCGCGGCGCCCCGGATACGCGAAGCTGACGGCGTCGAACGCGATCTCCGGCCGCAGGCCCGTGACGCGCGGTGCGTCGGTGGAAGGCGCTTGGCTATCCGCGTCGAGCAGCGCGTGGATCGCATTCGCCGCCGACTGGCCGATCATCCCCTGATGCAATACGGAACGCAGGTCGCGCAGCGGCCGGAAGATTTCGCTGCCGGCCATCAGCACGATCAGCAGCGCCTCGAGGCTCATGTCGCCGTGCCGCACGCGCCACGCGCCGACCGCGATCGCGGCGGCCGCGCCGAGGCCGGTGCCGAGATCGGTGAAGAGCCGCGTCAGCAAGCCGAGCGCGAGCACCCAGAACGTGCTGTCGGACAGCGCACGCGCCTTCGCGGCCAGCTTCGCGCCGAATGCCGTGCTTTGCCCGAACGCCTTCAGCGTCGGCAGGCCTTGCACCGCGTCGAGAAATTCTTCGCCGAACGCCTTGAACGCTGCGGAGCGCGCGAGTGCCGCGCGCTTGTCGGCGCGATGCACGAGCTGCGGCAACGCGAGCGTGACGAGCGCCGCGACCAGCAGGATCGCGGCCGTCGGCACGTCCCACCACGCGAGCACCGCGAAGATCATCACCGGCGCACAGGCAGCGATCACGAGTTGCGGCAGGTAGGTGCCGAAAAAGGTCTGCAATTGCTCGACGCCATCGACGACGGCCAGCATCACGCCGCCCGTGCGTTCGCCGCTGAACCACGCGGGGCCGAGCGCGGCAATCCGGTCGAACAGCCGTGCGCGCAGCGTGGCCTGCACACGCCCGGCCGTGTGCTGCGCGAGCACCGTGCGGCGATGGTCGAGCCATGCGCGCAGCAGCACGCAAGCTGCCGTTGCAACGACGGCTTCGCCGATGCTGCGTGCCGGTGCGCCGGAAAAGACCAGCGCCAGCACGCGCCCGAGAAAGACGAAGCGCAGGATGCCGACACCCATCGCGAGCAGGCCGAGCGCGACGGCCGCGGCGACCCGCCAGCGCACTCCCGCCATCATTGCCCATAGTCGTCGGTCGAAATACATGAAGCCCTCCGGTAGTGTCCGATGATGTTTTTTCTTGACCGGATCGAGGCTACCCGCGCCACCCGTGCGCGGCAAAAGATGATTTTTCAACGGGTGTTGAGTCAACTACAATACCCCGCATGTCGCACCTCCCTCCCCTCAGCGCATTGCGAGCTTTCGAGGCGGCCGTCCGCCTCGGCGGGTTCGCGCGCGCGGCGGTGGAGCTGAACGTGTCGACGAGCGCGGTCAGTCACCAGATTCGCGCGCTCGAGGAATCGCTCGGCGCGCGGCTGCTCGAACGCAGCACGGGGCTCGGCGGCATCAGCGTCACGCCGGCCGGCGCGCGTCTGCTGCCGGCTGTCAGCGATGCGCTGTCGCGGCTCACCGACGCCTGCGCCGAGATTCGCGGCACCGCACAACGACTCACCGTCTCTGCCAACGCGCCGTTTTCGGCGATGTGGCTCGCACGCCGCCTCGCGGAATTCTCGTCGCTTCATCCCGACACGCCGCTGCATGCCGTCGTGCTCGACGACGAACCGGATTTCGCGCGCAGCGGCGTCGATCTCGCGATCGTGCATGTGCCCGCGCACCGGCTGCGGGCCGACGACGACGTGCTGGTGCGGGAGACGGTGTTCCCGGTCTGCAGCCCCGAGCTGCATCCGTATGCGTCCGTGAACGTGTGCCGCTCCCGGCTGCTTCAGGAAATGCACGAGAACAGCCCCGAGATCGACTGGCGCAACTGGTCCACGGATTTCGGCCTGCCGGACGACTTCGAGACGAAGATCGTCCGCTACAGCAGTTTCAGCCAGGTAATCGGCGCGGCAGTCGGCGGCGCGGGCATCGCGCTCGGCCGCGCGCCGCTGATCGAGCCCGAGCTGCGCAGCGGGCGCCTCGTGCCGTTGCGGCCGGGCCTCGAACGCGCCGCGTCGTGGCGCTTCGTGCTGCGCCGCAATCCGTCGACGCGGCACCGGCTGCTCGATCCATTGATCGCGTTCCTGCGCCGCGAAACAGAAGCGGAAGCGGCGCCGGTCGCGGGCCCGATCGTTGCGCCCGCATCCAACGACAGTCGCCTGCACGGCACGGGCGGCGCGACCGGCAAGTAACGCGCCGGCCTCACGCCGCACGCGCGGCTTACGGCGCAGCGAAGAACAACCCGACCACGCACGCCATCCCGCCAAACCACACGAGCGAACGCAGCGACGCCCAGTTCAGCAGGTACATCAGCATATAGACGACACGGATCGCGACGAACGCCATCGCGAGCTGGTCGACGCGATGCACGTTCGCGCCGTTGTGCCACGCCACCACCAGCGCGGCAGTGAACAGCGCGAGCGCCTCCCACGCGTTCTGGTGCGCAGCCTGCGCGCGGGCGCGCCAGCCTTCGAGCTTTGCCAGGTAATCGCGCGGCGCGCGGTTGTCGTAGCCCTTGCGGGCCTTCGCGAGAAACGTCATCGGGAACGGCAACAGCGCCACGATGAACAGGCACAGCTGGGACGTCGTCATCAAAAGTCTCCTCCTTTATGATTACATTGATCAATGACAAGATCGCCGAGAGCTTAGCATTGCGTCGTGCTGTTCGCGCACCGGTTTTCTAGACGGGAGACTCGGCTGCACGGCCTGCGGACAGCCAAGGCCAGCCTGGTTCGGCACCAAAATTTCCACCAAATCGTCGACAAAAACGTTAATTAAAACTGGTCGAACACCAATAAGATAGCGTTCAACACTGGCCCGGCGCGTTACCGCGCCAGGCTGCCGAACCCGCGCCGCGCGCGCCAAACGACATCCGATCCGAGACATCGCCATGCCCCGCCCCATCGTCGCCCATATCCGCCCTGACGCCGTCCGCCACAACCTCGACTTCATCCGCCGCACCGCCGCGCAATCGCGCGTGTGGGCCGTGGTCAAGGCCAATGCGTACGGCCATGGCATCGAGCGGATCTACCCGGGCCTCGCAGCCGCCGACGGCATCGCGCTGCTCGACCTCGACGAAGCCGTGCGTGTGCGCGAACTCGGCTGGGACAAGCCGGTGCTGCTGCTCGAAGGAATCTTCGAGCCGGCCGACGTCGAGCTGGCCGATCGTCACCGGCTGACGGTGGCCGTGCACTGCGACGAGCAACTCGATCTGCTGATCGCGGCCAAGCCGCAGCAGCCGATCGACATCCAGCTCAAGATGAACTCCGGGATGAACCGGCTCGGCTACCGCCCCGCCGCGTTTCGTGCCGCGTGGGAGCGCGCGGCCAGTGCGCCGTCGATCGGCAAGATCACGCTGATGATGCATTTCGCGAACGCAGACGAAGGCGAAGTCGACTGGCAGCTCGACCAGTTCGACGCGACCACGGCCGGGATTCCGGGCGAGCGCTCGACGTCGAACTCGGCCGCCGTGCTGTGGCATCCGCGTGCGCACCGCGACTGGGTGCGGCCCGGCACGATCCTGTACGGTGCGTCGCCGACGGGTGCGGCGCGGGATATCGCCGATACGCCGCTGATGGCCGCGATGACGCTGACGAGCAAGATCATCGGCGTGCAGACGCTGTCGCCGGAAGAAACCGTCGGCTACGGCCGCCGCTTCACGGCCGACCGGCCGATGCGGATCGGCGTCGTCGCATGCGGCTACGCGGACGGCTATCCGCGCCACGCACCGACCGGCACGCCGATCGCGGTGGACGGCGTCATGACGCGCGTCGTCGGCCGCGTGTCGATGGACATGCTGACCGTCGACCTGACGCCGTGCCCGAACGCGGGCATCGGGTCGCGTGTCGAGCTGTGGGGCGACCAGGTGAAGGTGGATGACGTGGCGGAAGCCAGCGGCACGATCGGCTACGAGCTGATGTGCGCACTCGCGCGCCGCGTGCCGGTCGTGATCGTGCCGCCCGGCGCGTCGAGCGAACAGCCGGCGCTGCGCACCGGGAGCTACGGACGCTGACCAAGGTCGATGCGGCGGCGCGCTTTGCATCGCCACTCGCGCACGCCGCTTGATTTGCGGGCCGCCTCGGGCGGCCCGCTTGCTTTCCTGTGTGCGCGAATGGCGTCAGTTACGGCCCTTCACCGCCGCACGACGGCACCCGCCACCGACGGCCTACGAACGCCACGTCGGCTTGCGCTTCTCGAGGAACGCGTCGATCCCTTCGCCCGCATCCTCTTCCATCATGTTGCGCGCCATCACGTCGCCCGCATACGCATAGGCTTCGTCGAGCGGCAACTCGCGCTGGCGATAGAACATCTGCTTGCCGTACCGCACCGCGGCCGGGCTCTTCGCGACGATCTCGGCGACCTTGCGCGCGACGGCCGCGTCGAGCGCATCTTCGGGCACGGCCTCGTTGACGAGCCCCCACGCAGCGGCCGTCGCCGCATCGACGAAGCGCCCGGTCACGAGCATGTCGAACGCGCGCTTCGCCGTGACGTTGCGGCTCAATGCCACGGCCGGCGTCGAACAGAACAGCCCGACGTTGATGCCCGATACCGCGAAGCGCGCGGTATCGGCCGCGATCGCCAGGTCGCATGCGGCGACGAGCTGGCAACCGGCCGCCGTCGCAATGCCGTGCACGCGCGCGATCACCGGCACCGGCAACGCGCGCATCGCGAGCATCACGCGGCTGCACTGCGCGAACAGCGCGCGGTAGTAGTCGAGTTCGGGCTTGCTGCGCATCTGCCGCAGGTCGTGGCCTGCGCAAAACGCCTTGCCCTCGGCAGCCAGCACGACGCAACGCACGTGCGGATCGGCCGCCAGCGTCTCGAACGCATCGTGCAGGCTCGCGAGCATCGCCTCGGACAATGCGTTGAATTGCTGCGGACGGTTCAGCCGCAGCGTGACGACGCCGTCGTGGTCGTCGCGCAACAGGATCGGCTCGGCAGTCTCTTGATCGGATTCCATGATGTTCCGCTCGATGGGGTTCGGCAGGATTCGATGCGGCGCGAACGCGCGGCGATGATGCGCGCACGTTCACGGCACCGTGATGATGAAATGCTCCTCCACATTCCGTGCGACGTCCAGTCCTGGCGCAGCAGGCTCACACGGTCACGCGCGCTTGCGCCCGCTGCGCCACGCGCGCACGCCCGGGCGCAGTTGACCGACGCCGCCGAGGAAAAAGACGACGCCCATCCCGCCGCAGGTCAGTACCCCACCCCAGATCGCACCGAACGTATTCATCCGCGCGGTCATATGGGGGGCGTCGGGTGCGTAGCGCACCTCGACCGTCTCACCGTCCTCCACGCTGACCTCACCGCCCTGCGGGTACTCGACGTGCTCGCCCGCAAGCGTCGTGAACGCGATCTCCGGATGATGCGGACCCGCATTCAGCTTGATGACGCGTCCCGGCACGACGATCGACGTGCGCAGGAATTCGCGCGTCGACTGCGCGTACAGCGCGGCGCCGATCAGCAGGCACGTCCCCGCGAGGGTAAAGACGACACCCTTCGCGATCAGCGTCTCCATCTGCTGCGCGGTGGTGCGGCCGGAGTCGGACGCCATTGCGCCCACCTCAAGGACGCGACTGATAGAACGACACGGCGATCTTCGACTGCGTCTTGCAGCGGTACATCACGCCGTGCCCCGTTTCGTCGGTCACGCCTTCGTACGGGCCGTTGCAGCCCGTGACCTTGTATTGCGCGAACGGAATGCGCTTGCCGTCCTGCGGCCGGACCAGCACCGGGATGCGCCCCGTCGGGCCGTCGCCGATCGTGCGGACGAGCACCATGCGCGCCGCATCGATCGGCGCGGCGGAACGCATGTAGGCCGTGCGCCCCTGCGCGTCGGTCGTGCCTTCGACTTCGAGTTCCCGGTTGTCCTGGGCCGCGCTCGTGTACAGCGCGAACGCATAGCGCGTGTTCGGCAGCGGCTGTTTCGTCGCGGGATCGTGCAGCACGAAGTAGCACCCGTTGGCGCCCCTTCCGGCCGTCACCAGTCCGTCGGCCTGCGCGGAATTGCACGTGTACGACGAACCGCTGCCGACAGCAGCCTGTTGTGCATCCTGCTGCCCGGCGGTGCTTGCGCATCCGCCTGCCAGCGCAGCCATCAGCGTCACGCATGCGCCGCGCACGAGCGCCGCCCGATCGATCTTGATTGTCATGGGAAGGTGTCCCGTTCCTGATTCTTGTGAATGCCGGGCGTGCCGCGCATGTCGCGCAGGCACGCCGCCCTCGGCATCCGGCAGGATACGGACATCGCAGCGCGCTGTAAATTGCGCGCGCGGCCGGCCGCGCCGCGCGACTACCCGCCGCTCGCGACGCGCGCGATCGTCTGCCGCAGCCAGATGTGCGCGGCGTCGCCGTGCCGGCGCTCGTGCCAGTGCTGCGCGAACTCGAACGAATCGATCGGGAACGGCGGCTCGAACATGCGCAGGCGTGCATCGTCGCGCACGCGATCGAGGTTGCGGCGTGCGACGGTCAGCACGAGGTCGGTGTCGGCGATCAGGTCGTTCGCCACGCTCCAGAACGGCAGGATCACCGCGATATGTCGCTCGCGTCGCAGCCGCGCGAGCGCGCGATCGACTTCGTTGTCCATCCCGTCGCGCATCGCGACGAGCGCATGCGGCCGCGCGAGCCACGCGTCGAGCGCGAGTTCGCCGCGACGCGGCAGGCGGCTCGCATCGGCCACGCACGCGAACGATTCGACGAACAGCGGTTGCGCATGCAGGTCGCGCTGCATCGCGGGCAACACGCCGAGCGCGAGATCGACCTCGCCGTCCATCAGCTGCATCCGCATCGCCTCGCGCGTGGCCTGCGACACGATCAGCTCGATACCCGGCGCGTCGGCGCGCAGCGTCTTCACGAGCGAAGGCAGCACGATCCGCGCGCCGTAGTCGGACATCGCGATGCGAAACACGCGCGTGGCCGCGGACGGATCGAACGCCGGCGGCTCGATCAGCGCGCCGAGCCGGCCGAGGACGTCGTTCAGCGGTTCGATCAGTTCGTTCGCGCGCGCAGTGAGCTCGAGCCGGCCCGCGCGCCGCACGAGCAACGGATCGCCGAAGATCTCGCGCAGCCGCGCGAGCGCATGGCTCACGGCCGGCTGGCTGCGGTGCAGCCGGACCGCGGTGCGCGAGATGTGTCTTTCGCTCAGCAGCACATGCAGCGTCACGAGCAGGTTCAGGTCGATGCGGGCCAGATTATTCATGAAAAGAATATGAAGCATCCGAAGAACGAATTTCCATTCGCCATCTTAATGGATAACAATCATTTCAATACCCTTTCACGATCGACCAAGATGACGACTTCCCTTTCCTTCGCCACCCTTCCGCTCGCCGTCGCGGCTTTCGTCGCCGGCGCGCTCGTGCCGCTGCAAGGCGGCAGCAATGCCGCGCTCGGGCGCGCGCTCGGCCACCCGCTGTGGGCGAGCGTCGCGTCGCTGACGGTCAGCCTGCTCGCGGTGCTGCCCGTGCTGCTGGCGACGCGTGCGAACGCGCCGCTCGTCGGCGACGCGCTGCAGCGCCCGCTCTGGATGTGGCTCGGCGGCCTCGCGGGCGTGATCTACATCACGCTCGCGCTGATCCTGACGCCGCGGCTCGGCGCGACGACCTTCATCGTCTGCGTCGTGGCCGGGCAAACGCTCGCGTCGCTGCTGATCGACCACTACGGGCTGATGGGGCTCGCGCAGCGGCTCGCGACACCCGGCCGCATCGCGGGCGTCGCGCTGATCTTCGCGGGGATGATCGTCGTGCAATGGCAGACGCCCGCGCCACGCGTGCCGGCCGCAACCGGCGACGCGGCAGCCGCGCAACCCGAACCGCAGCGCTGAATGCGCGGACGGCAGCGGGTGCGTTGCAGCCCGAAGGGCGTCAGCCCGCGAGCTTCTTCAGCGCGTCGAGCACCGCGTCGCCCTTGAACGGCTTCACGATCCAGCCCTTCACGCCGGCGGCCTTGCCGCGCTCCTTCATCGCCGGGCTGCTTTCGGTCGTCAGCATCACGACGTTGACCGTCGAGTTCGCCAGTTCGCCGCGGATCTTCTCGACCATCGTCAGGCCGTCCATGTTCGGCATGTTGACGTCGCTGATCACGAGGCGCACGCCGGGCGTCGCCTTGAGCTTCGCGAGCCCGTCCTTGCCGTCGACGGCCGTCGCGACGTCGAGCCCGTGATTGCGCAGGAAGCCCGCGACCTCGTCGCGCACCGTGCCCGAATCGTCGACCACCAGAATCTTTGCCATGTCGTATTCCCCTTCCTTTCCTTGTTGCTGACTTCAGTATTCAAAACAGTTCGAGTTCGCCCGATTCGACCATCGGCCCCACGTCCTGCACCGATTCGCGGAAATCCTCCGGCGACCAGCTCAGGCTGAACACGAAGCGCTGGTCGAGACAGACGGAGCGCCCCGATGCCGGATCGGTCATCCGGTACTTGAAGCAGAGCTGCGGGCAGTCGCCGCCGAACGAGATGAACTTCTGCTTGTGATTGACGACGAGCGGCACCTGCACCGGATGGCGCGCCAGGGCCTCGGCGTCGCCGAGATAGCGGTTCTTGAACGCACCCCACACGAGGTTGGTGAGCTCGCCGAGCACGCTGTTCACGTCACGGAAATCCGGCGCGCGGCCGGCGTCGCGCGTGCCGCCGATCATGTCGAGCAGCGGCTGCTCGCTCGTCTGCAGCAGCATGTAGCCGCGGCACCACGCGCTTTCGAGCGCGATCAGGCTGAACACTTCGCCGAAGATGATCTGGTCGCGCACGATGCACGGCGTTTCGTGCTCGATCGTCATGCCCGGAAACAGGCTGTCGATGCGTGCCTCGGTGATCTCCGAGATGCCGCGCACGAGCGCGTTCGGGTAGTCGCGGCCGAACAGGTATTCGTCGATCGCGCGCTTGAGCGGCGTCATGTCGTCCGCGACGTAGGCCGCGCACGCGACACGCGCGAGCGCCTCCGGCAACCCGTCGCGCGATGCGAGCGATTCGCGGCGCAGGATGATCGGCAGCTCGGGGCGCAGCGCATCGATCTGCGTCGCGATGATCGCGCTCTCGGCCGGCGAGCCGCCGTAATCCTCGGCCAGCAGGATCGCGCCGAGATCGATGTTCGAGCGCAGCACCTTCAGCAGCCGGTTGCGCCGCACGGTCAGGCCGACCAGGTTGTGCTCGTCGCAGAAACGCTTGATCGCGTCGGCATGCGCGCGGCTGTCGTCGAGCACGAGTACCTTGCTGACGGGTTTGTCTAAGGTCATCTCAAGGTTTCCTAAGGGTCGGTCAGGGTCGGTCGAAATCGGTCAGAACAGTTCGAGCTCGCCGCCGGTATCCACCATGGCCGTTTCCGGCACATGGAAATCGACCGGCGCGTTCGCACACACGCACAACGTCGCACCGACCCGCACGTCGCCATCCAGTGTCAGGTCGTAGGCGGCCACGTGATTCGGCGCCAGCGCGGGCAAGTAGTCGATGCTCGATCCGCTCAGCAGATAAGGCGTCGACATCCCGAGATCGGGAAACGGCACGGTCAGCGCCTGGTTGATCGCGCCGCAGCACAGGTTCGCGACTTCCATGAACGCTTCGGGCAGCGGCCGCTGGCTGCTCGTGCCCGCCGACGCGCCGGCGAAATGGCGGCGCGTCGCCTCGTCGTCGCTGAAGCGCAGGGCGAGCAGCAGGCGGAAATGCAGCGCCGAGATCGTCAGCACCGTGACATGCTCGGGCACCTTCGGCTTCGACCGCGACTTTGCGGGCGCGTGATCGTGCCCGTCGAGTGCGAGGCCGGCGGACGGCCGGATGTCGCACGCGCCGCCGGACGCGAGCCGCGTGCGCGCCGCATCGAAGAAAATGCGCTCGAAGCCGGCTTTCGCCTGCGCGCTGATCACGCCGCGCCCCCTTCGATCCGCGCGTGCAGCTGCCCGGCCAGCGTCTCGACGGTCGCGAGCGCGGCCGTGATCATCTTGCCGCCGGCCTGGATGTCCTGGAACGTCGCGGCCGTCACGAGATCGTTGCGATTCAGGCTGTCGCGATAGCTGTTCGACAGTTGCTGCGAGCGCGCGGCCAGCCCGCGCACCTCGCTCGCGACGATCGAGAAGCCGCGCCCGGCGTTACCGGCGCGCGCCGCTTCGATCGACGCGTTCAGCGACACGATCGACACGTGCGCGACGATCGCCGACAGCTCCTGGTTCTTCGTGCGCATGTCCTGGTTCTGCGTGGTCAGCGAAATCATCTGCTCGTGCCAGCGCTCGAAGGTGCCGGCGAGCCCGCGCAGGCGCGCGGCTTCGTCGGCGATCTTCATCGCGTGCTGCGCGAGTGCCGTTCGATCGGCCGACAGCGCCTGCATGGCGTCGCGCTGCGTGCCGGCGGCGGACGTCTCGCGTGCCAGTGCATCCTCGAGCTGCGCCTCGCGGTGCGCCCACGCGTCGGCCGCGTCCGCATGCGCGGACGCCGCGTCGGCGACGCGCGCATCGGCTGCGTCGAGCGCGCCGCGCAACTGCGCCGTGTCGCGTTCAAGCGCCGCGACGAGCCGCTTGCGCGTCACGCGAAACACGACCGCCGCCACGATTGCGACGACGGCACCGCCCGCCAGTGCGGCGGCCATCTGGATCATCCACGCCTGCACGATCACGTCGTCACTCCGCCGCGCCGATATCCGCGCTGCGCGCACGCTCGTGCGCGACGCCCTGGGCGGCACCGTCCGCCGCGAAGCGGGCCGGCAGCGACACGATCGTCTCGAACGCGCGATACGGCGCACCGACGCGATCGTCGGTGAAGCGCAGCGCGATATCCCCGCCGTCGCGCTTCAGGAAGTTGCGCACCGCGTCCATGCCGACGCCGCGCCCCGACACTTCGGTCACGGCACTCGCGGTCGAGAAACCCGGCCGGAAGATCAGCTCGGCCACCGCATCGTCGGACAATGCGTCGTCGTGGTCGGCATCGATCCAGCCGCGCTCGCGTGCAATCCCGCGAATCCGGTCGAGCGCGAGGCCGCGGCCGTCGTCGCTCAGCACGAACCACAGCTCGCCGCCGCCCACGCCGACCGCGATGTCGATCGTGCCGGACGCCGCCTTGCCGGCCGCGCGCCGCTCGTCGGACGATTCGATCCCGTGGTCCATCGAATTGCGCAGCAGGTGCATGAATACGTTCTTCAGCGTCGCGGCGATCTCGCTGCGCACGCGGTGGCCGTGGCTGTCGATATGCACGACCGGCGCCGGCTTGCCGAGTTCGGCCGCGAGCGACGGCAGCGACTCGATCACGCCGCCGAGCGCATCGCCGATGCCCTGCGTGCCGAGCTGGCTCAGCATGCGGCGCACGGCGTCGCGGGCCGCGTGCCAGTCGGCCGCGTTCGCCGGATCGGCGCCGTCGAGCACGCGCAGGCTCTCGCTGATGTGTGCACGTTCGACCATCAGGAAGTCGGCGCCCTGCACCGCTTCGCCGCTGCGGCCGAGCGTGACCGCGTTGATCGTCGCGTAGTGCTCGACGGCCTCGCGCACGCGGGCCAGGTCGTCCATCAGCGCATCGCGGTTCCACTCCGGGCCGCCGTCCGCGCGGCGCAGCGAGTCGTACGCCTGCTCCGCTTCGTGGACGATGTTCGTCAGGTGCTGGAGGCTGTACGTGCGCGCATTGCCCTTGATCGTGTGCATGTTGCGGAACAGCGCCGCGACGATCGAATGATCGGCGCGCTCGTGCTGGCGGATCATCCGCTCGTTCTCGCTCAGGAAGCCCTTCGCGCTGTGCACGAAGTCGTGGAACTTGTCCTGGCTGATCGACAGAATCTCGCCGATCATCTCGAGGCGGCGCTGCTGCTCGCCGGCCTGCGCGGTCAGCTCGCGGATCTCGGTCACGTCGCGCACGCACAGCATCAGGCGCGCGACCGTGTCGGTCTCGTCGGTGATCGCCGACCAGCTCAGGTCGAGCCACTTGTCGCGGCCGTCCGGCATCCGCTTCGCGACTTCGTTCACGAGCAGGTGCTCGTTGAACTCGAAGTTCATGCTGTCCTCGCCGAGGCACGCGTGCACGGCCGCGTCGACCTGCGAGCGTGCGTCGGAACCGATGTTCGAGTCGTCGAACACGAGCGCCATCAGGTCGCGACCGGCGATGTCGTTCGTCTCGAAGATGGTTTCGAGGTACGCCGAATACTCCGCATGCACGACGCCGCCTTCGACGACGGTCAGGATCCCCTGCTGCATGTTCTGCAGCATCGCCTGGATGTCGGCCGTCTTCTGCTTGAGCTGCGCCGAGTTCTCCTGGATCTTCTCGATCATCCCGTTGAACGCGACGATCGAATGGCCGATTTCGTCCATCCGGCCCACCGGCACGCGGCGCGTGAAATCCTGGCTCGTCGCGATCTCGCTCATCGCCGTCTGCATCCCGCTCAGCGGGCGCGTGATCTGGCGATACAGCAGCAGGCCGAGCGCGGTCAGCAGCACGATCACCGTGCCGGCGACGCCCGCGATCGCGGTCGCCGTCGTCGAGAGCATCCCGTTCAGCGCATTGATCGCGTCGTCCTTCTGGCGGTTCTTCTCGACGCGCAGCGTATCGACGATGCTTTCGAGCTCGTCGCGATACTGCGCGACGTTCGCGAACAGGTACGCCTGTGCCATCTCGGGCTTGCCGTCGGCCTTCATCTTCACGGTGTCGTCGATCGCCGCGAAATAGTTCGCGGCGCTCTCCTTCGCCTGCGAGACGAGCCCGACCTGCGCCTGGCCGACCGCCGACTTCGCCTGCACGTCGAGCGCGGCGCGCAGCGCGCCCTGCTTCGCCTTCAGCTCGTCGCGCGCCTGCGCGGCGGTGTTCGCGTCGGGTGCGTAGATGAGCGTCATCGTCGCGATCTGGATGTTCTTCACATCGGCGACGAGATCCGCCGACGCGAGCGCGCTCGGCACGATTCCCTGGGTGACCTGACGCACCTCGGACGCGCTCTTGCGTGTCTGGTACACGGCATAGATGCCGATCGCGGACAGCGCGAAGAACGTCAGGACGACTAGCAGCGTAATGCGATGACGAATGGTCATGAGTACAGCTCCCCGCAGCGATCCGGCTTCGATCACCGTCTGGTCTATTGAAAGAATGTGAGCGCCGAATTATCGGGGATGGTGTATGACGCTCCGATGACCGGAAATCAATCGTTCATTGATAAAAATGAAATGAACAATTGTGACGAAAGAGCCCTAAAGTATTGCCGGAATCTGCCGTTAACCTCATGCCACAAGGCTTCGATCGGCATCACGGCGCGGCCTGAAAATCCGCGATATGGATATTTGTTTTTTATTTATTTAATCCGCGGATCAGCCGCAATCGGGCTTTCGTAAAACGTTTGCGCATTATCGACCAATTCAGTCGAATTCGCGATTTTTTATTGCCGGAGCGTGATTCGACCGACGGATGAAAACGATTCCGCCCGCCCCGGGGCCGACGATGCGATCCGCTGCATCGTCGGCCCCGGGGCGGGCGTGACCGGCTGACGACCGCTCAGTGGCTGCTGGCGCGAGTCGCCCCCAGCCCCGTTTCCGAACGCACCTGCTGCGCGGCGAACGCGCCCTTCTCCGCCTTCGCGCGCAGGCTCGTGTCGAGTACCGAGAACAGCCACACGCCCACGAAGCCGATGGTCACCGAGAACAACGCGGGCGACGTGTACGGGAACCACGCCGAACCCTTCGGATAACCGAGCGTCGCCTCCCACACCGACGGCGACACGATGGTGAGCCCCACCGACGAGACCAGCCCCAGGAACCCGCCGATGACTGCGCCACGCGTGGTACACCCCTTCCACATCATCGACAGGAACAGCACCGGGAAATTGGCCGACGCCGCCACGGCGAACGCCAGCGACACCATGAACGCGACGTTCTGCTTCTCGAACGCGATGCCCAGCAGCACGGCGATCACGCCCAGCACCAGCGTCGTGATGCGCGACACCTTCAGCTCGTCGGCGCTGTTCGCGTTGCCGTTCTTGAAGACGGTCGCATAGAGGTCGTGCGACACCGCGGACGCGCCCGACAGCGTGAGCCCGGCGACCACGGCCAGAATCGTCGCGAACGCCACCGCCGAGATGAAGCCGTAGAACACGTCGCCACCCACCGTCTTGGCCACCAGCACCGCGGCCATGTTGGCCGTGCCCGCGCCGCCCTTGATCACGCCCTTGGCCACATCGGACAGTTCCGGATTGGTCAGCACCAGCGTGATCGCACCGAAGCCGATGATGAAGATCAGCACGTAGAAGTAGCCGATCCAGGTGGTTGCCCAGAACACGGATTTACGCGCTTCCTTCGCATCCGGCACCGTGAAGAAGCGCATCAGGATGTGCGGCAGGCCGGCGGTGCCGAACATCAGCGCCATGCCGAACGAGATGGCCGAGATCGGATCCTTGATGAACCCGCCGGGCGACATCACCGACAGCCCGATCCGGGTCGCGTCGTCCGGCGACTTGCCGGCATTCGCGGCGATCGCGGTCTTGACTTCCACGGCATGGGCGAACAGCGCCTCCGGGCTGAAGCCGTACTGCGCGAGCACCATGATCGCCATGAACGTCACGCCCGCGAGCAGCATGCACGCCTTGATGATCTGCACCCAGGTGGTAGCCGTCATGCCGCCGAACAGCACGTAGACCATCATCAGCGCGCCGACGATGACGACCGCCACCCAGTAGTCGAGACCGAACAGCAGCTTGATGAGCTGCCCCGCGCCCACCATCTGCGCGATCAGGTAGAACGCCACCACCACGAGCGTACCGACCGCGGCGAAACTGCGGATCGGCCCCTGCTCGAAGCGGTAGCCCGCGACGTCGGCGAAGGTGAACTTGCCGAGGTTGCGCAGCCGCTCGGCCATCAGGAACGTGATGACCGGCCAGCCGACCAGGAAGCCGATCGAGTAGATCAGGCCGTCGTAGCCCGACGTCATCACGGCCGCAGAAATGCCGAGGAAGGATGCCGCCGACATGTAGTCGCCCGAGATCGCCAGGCCGTTCTGAAACCCGGTAATGCCGCCGCCGGCCGTGTAGAAATCCGCCGCGGAACGCGTGCGGGACGCGGCCCACTTGGTGATCCACAGCGTCCCTGCCACGAACAGCGCGAACAGGACGATGGCCGTGGTGTTGGTCGCCTGCTTGGCGGTCTGCCCGACATCGCCGCCGCCCGCGACGGCCACGCCGCACGCGAGCGCGGCCAGCAGCGCAACCAGCGTCATCGAAAGTGTCTTCTTCATTGGGCGACGTCCTGCAGGATGTCCTGCGTCAGTTGATCGTATTCGTTGTTCGCGCGGCGCACGTAGATGCCGGTGATGACGACGGTGAACACGATCACCGCCATGCCGACCGGTACGCCGACGCTCGTCACGCCGGTGCTCACGGGCTTCGCGAGGAACGACTTGTCGAATGCGATCAGTGCGATGTAGCCGTAGTACACGATCAGCATCAGCACGGTCAGGAAGATACCGAGCGTATTGCGCCGTCGCTTGAGCTGCGCATACTTCGGATGCGCTTCGATTTTTTTCACCAACCCATCATGCATCGCCTGTCTCCTGGTTTGCTTTTGAATGAGTGCGGCGATTCTGGACGGCGAAGCTGACTGCGCGCTTACTCGATCTTTCAAGGGCGCACTATGGTTTTCCCTAGCGATACCGGGCACGGGGGCCGCTGTCGCACGCGAGACGCCCGCCTCCTGTTGGCGACCGTGCGCGGGGTGCGCCGCAACGTCGACGTCATTTCGGCGCAGCGATGCGGGTTAGTCCGGACGCAATATTTCGATAGTTCTCGATAACCGGATAGTCGGGCGCAGCGTCGATCACGGATCGAGCGCGCCGCCCGACCATCCCGTCGACGGACGCGACCCCGTCAGCTTCAGCGCGACGTCGCCCTGCGCGACCAGCCGCTCGCGATTGCGCGTGACGATGCGCCCGGCCTGCGGCGCGACCAGCACGTGCTCGCTGCCGGGCACGCCCGGATGCGCGACGATCCGCGCGATGCGCTCGCCCGCGTCGACCGTCGCACCGAGTTCGCGTTCGTACACGAGCACGCCCGACACCGGCGCGAGCACCGTCTCCATGTGCGCGATCGGCACGGCCTCGCCCTGCCAGTCGTGCGCGCCGGCAGGCTCCGCGATCACGCCACGGCCGCGCAGGAACGCGAGCAAGCCGTCGGCATCGCGCTCGGCGAGTGCATCGGATACGTCGGATTGCCCGCGCAGCTCGACGGTCGCGACGAGCCGTTCGCGCAGGCCGCCGTTGCGCGCCCAGTGCGCGGCGATCGCGCCTTCGAACGCGCCGTCGTCGTCCTCGTCCCACAGGATCGCGACGTCGACGCCGAGCGCGGCCGCGAGATCACGGCCGGCCGGCCACATTTCGCGCTGCAGGTACAGGTACGGCAGCGCGTCGGAATCGGTATGCAGGTCGAGCACGATATCGGCATTGCACGCGGCGTCGAACAGCGTGCGCTGCCAGGCGGCAAATGTCGTCGCGGGCCGGCGCGCCGCGGCCGACTCATGGAAATGCCGGTTGAAATTGCGCTGCGTCGCATCGTGGAAGCGGCCGAGCAGCCGCCCTTGCCTGAACTGCGCGAGCCCGAGCGGGTTCGCCTGCGGCACCACCGTCACCGTACCGCGCAGCATGCCGCGATCGTGCGCCGCGCACAGCTGCGGCAACAAGCGGTGCAGCACGAGCATGCCGGCGATCTCGTCCGCATGCACGCCGGCCTGCAGATGCACGCGCGGCCCGTCGCCGCCCGACAGCCGCCATGCGCGAATCGCGAGCGGCTGCCCGCCGTCGCCGGGCACCTGCCATGTCAGCGTCTCGATCATCGTCCGTCCTCCTTCCGGTTCGGCTCGCCCGTCACGACGCTGCGCTCGAATCCGCGCCGAGGCCCGCGACGTATGCCGCAATGCGCTCGCATGCGTCGGCCAGCTTCGCATCGTCGACGACGAAGCCGAAGCGCACGAAGCCGGATGCGGTATCGCCGAACGCGCTCGCGTCGAGCAGCGCGACCTGCTTCGCGCGGAACAATCCCCACGTGAATGCGTGCGCATCGAGCCCCGTGCCGCGCACGTCGACCATCATGAACATGCCGGCTTCCGGCAGCAGGCAACGCAGCCCCGGCACGTCGAGCAGGCGCGCGTAGGCCAGGTCGCGGCGGCGCCGGTACAGCTCGCGCATGTCAGCGACGATCGCGGCCTTGTTGTCGAACGCGGTGACGGCCGCCTGCTGGATGAAGCCCGGCAGCCCGTACAGCATGCACAGCGCGAGCCGCTCCGCGTGCTCGATCAGCTCGGTCGGGCCGATCGCCCAGCCGACCCGCCAGCCCGGCATCGCATGCGATTTCGACAGGCTGCCGATCGTCACCGTGCGTTCGGCCATTCCCGGCAGCGACGCGATGCTGACCAGGTCGCGCTCGAACGTCAGTTCCGCGTAGACCTCGTCGGACACGACCCACAGATCGCGCTCGCAGGCGAGCCGCGCGATGCGTTCGAGATCGGCGCGCGGCAGCACGACGCCGGTCGGGTTGCACGGCGTCGCGAAGAAGATTGCCTTCGTGCGCAGCGTCACGGCCGCTTCGAGCGCGTCGAAGTCGAGATGAAAGCCGCGCGACGCATCGACCGGCACCGGCACGAGCGTCGCACCCGACGCGCGCACGCTCGCTTCGTACGTCAGGTACATCGGCTCCGGCACGATCACCTCGTCGCCCGCCTCGCACAGGCACATCGCCATCGCGAACAGCGCGTTCTGCGCGCCGGCCGTCACGATCACGTGCTCGGCACCGACCGCCTGCCCGGACGCCTTCGCATGCTCCCGCGCGATCGCCGTACGCAGTTCGGCGCGGCCCCGTACTTCGCTGTAGTGGGTGTCACCGCCGCGGAGCGCGGCTACCGCGCGTTCGACGATGATCTCCGGCGTCGAAAAGTCCGGATCGCCGACGCTCAGGATGATCGCCGGCTCGCCCGCCGCGACGGCCGCCTGCGCCGCGTAATGAATGTCCCACGCGGTCGTGCGCTTGCCCTGCAGGCGATCGACCAGCTTCGAATAGTTCATGCGTTCTCCGTCGTGCGGCGCCCGGGCGGCTGCCGCATCTTCAAGGGTTCGTTCAACGCGGCATGCGTACCGGCACACGCCGCTCGAGCCGGCCGAACGCGCGTTCGATCACGAACGCGAGCACGACATAGATCACGGCGATCGCCAGCAGCGGCTCGTAGGTCCGCAGCGTCTGCGCGCGGATGTAGTTCGCGGCGCCGAGCACGTCCATCACCGCGACCGTCGACGCGAGCGCGGTCGATTTCAGCAGCATCACCGTCTCGCCCGCGAGCGTCGGCAGCAGGATCTGGATCGCGCGCGGCAGCCACACGCGCCGCGCGATCATCGACGGGCGCATGCCCATCGCGCGCGCCGCCTCGATCTCGCCCTTCGGTACGCCGCGCAGGCCCGCGCGCAGCACCTCGCCGACATACGCGCCGACGCTGATCACCAGCGCGAACGCGACATACCAGAAGCCGTCGCGCAGGAACGGCCACAGCACGCTGTCGCGCAGCGCGGGCCAGCCGGCGAACAGCGAGCCGAGGCCATAGTAGATCAGGTAGATCTGCACGAGCAGCGGCGTGCCGCGTATCACTTCGGTGAAGGCCTTGCTGACGCGCGCGACGACCGGGTTGCCCGACAGCCGCGCGAACGCGACGACGATCGCGAGCGCGAAGCCGAACACGGCCGAGATGACGAGCAGCTTGACGGTGGTCAGCACGCCGAGCAGCAGCAGCGATCCGTAGGAAGACAGTACGCTCAGATCCATGACGTTGATCCGGTTCGGTCAGAAAATGCGTGAGAAGACCCGGCGCGGCTCACGATGCCGGCATCCACCGGCCGAAACGCCGCTCGATCTCGCGAAACAGCATGCCGGACAGCGACGTGATCGCGAAGTACACGGCCGCGACCATCAGGTAGTAGTGCATGTACTCGCGCGTCGACCCGGCCGCCTGCTTCGCGGTGTAGAGCAGCTCGCTGTAGCCGACCACGCTGATCAGCGCACTGTCTTTCACGAGGATCAGCCACAGGTTCGTGAAACCGGCCAGCGCATACGGCGCCATCGCCGGCAGCGTCACGCGGCGGAACACGAGGGCCGGCGGCGCGCCGAACGCGCGCGCGGCCTCGATCTGCCCGTACGGGATTGCGAGGATCGCGCCGCGGATGATCTCGGCCGCATACGCGCCCTGCACGATGCCGAGCACGATCACCGCCGCCGCGAAGCCGTTGACCGCGACCGGCCCGGCGCCGATCGCCGTCATCAGCAGGTTGATCGCGTCGGTGCCCGCGTAGTAGAGCAGCAGGATCAGCAGCAGCTCGGGCACCGCGCGGCACAGCGTCGTGTAACCCTGCGCGAGCCGCTCGAGCACGCGTACGCCGGACAGCTTCGCGGCCGCACCCAGCAGCCCGAGCACGATGCCGACGACGAACGCGCCGAGCGAAATCTCGAGCGTCACGCCCGCGCCCTGCAGGAGCGCGACGCCCCAGCCGTCCGGGTCCATGCCCAGGTAGCTCACCCATCCCCAACCGTCCATGCCGCCTCCTCGTCCGTGCGCGTATCCGTGCGATCAGTGCGGCCAGAGGTCGATCGGGAAATACTTCTTCGCGATCTGTGCGTACTTGCCCGATGCATGCAGCTGCTCGAGCGCCTGGTCCATCTGCTGCTTGAGCGGCGCATCGGCCTTGCGCATCCCCGCACCGACACCGTAGCCGAAGATCGCCGGGTCCATCTTCACGCTGCCGGGGCCCTTCAGCTCGAACGTGGCGCCGTCCTTCGACTTCAGGAAGTCGAGGATGCCGAGCTGGTCGAGGTACATCGTGTCGATGCGGCCGGCGACGAGGTCGGCGTTGCAGTCGTCCTGCGTGTTGTACAGGCGCACCGTCGCGGTCTTGCCGTAGGCCATCTTGATGAACTCGGCGTTCGCGGTCGAACCCTGCACGCCGATCACCTTGCCCTTCAGCCCGTCCGGCGTCAGCGTGAGTTTCTGGTTCTTCGCGCCGACGAAGGTGCCCGGCGTCTCGTAGTACGGCCGCGAGAACGCGATCACCTTCTGGCGCTCCGGCGTGATCGACATCGAATTGAAGATCACGTCGATCTTGTCGCTGAGCAGCGCCGGGATGATGCCGTCCCACGCGACTTCCTTGATCTCGCACTTCGCCTTCATCTGCTCGCACAGCGCGCGGATCAGGTCGGCCTCGAAGCCGCTCCACTGGCCCGTCGGGCTTTTCATCAGGAACGGCGGATAGGGCTCGGCGGCGACCCCGAAGCGCAGCACGCCGGACGACGCGTGCGCGGAACCGAACGGCGCGAGCGCCGCGAGGACGAGACTCAACAGGCACAGCAGACTGCGTACGACACGCTTCATGGTCGGACTCCTTGCAGGAAAGATGGGGATCGGGGCAGCCGACCGCGCGGGTCGCGCCCGCGGTTCAGTGGCGTTGCCGGTGTGCGTTGACGAACTGGCGGCAGCGTTCGCTCTGCGGCGAATCGAAGATCTCGGTCGGCGTGCCGCTCTCCTCGACGCGCCCTTCATGCAGAAACAGCACCTTGTTCGACACGTCGCGAGCAAACGCCATCTCGTGCGTGACGAGAATCATCGTGCGGCCTTCGCACGCGAGATCGCGAATCACCTTCAGCACTTCGCCGACGCGTTCGGGATCGAGCGCGGACGTCGGCTCGTCGAACAGCATTACCCTGGGCCGCATCGCCAGCGCGCGCGCAATCGCGACGCGCTGCTGCTGGCCGCCGGACAGGAACGCCGGATAGACATTGCGCTTGTCGGCGAGGCCGACGCGTTCGAGCAGTTGCTCGGCGCGCGCGATCGCTTCGGCGCGCGGTTCGCGCAGCACATGCACGGGCATCTCGATCACGTTCTCGAGCACCGTGCGGTGCGCCCACAGGTTGAAGCTCTGGAACACCATGCCGAGCCGCGTGCGAATGCGCTCGACCTGGCGCGGATCGGTCGGCACCGTGCGGCCCTTGCGGTCGACCTTCAGGCCGATCTCCTCGCCATCGACCACGATGCGCCCGCGAGTCGGCGTCTCCAGCAGGTTGATGCAGCGAAGCAGCGTGCTCTTGCCCGAGCCGCTCGCGCCGATCAGCGAGATCACTTCGCCTTCGCGCGCGCTCAGCGACACGCCCTTCAACACCTCCAGCTCGCCGAACCGCTTGTGCAGGTCCGTCACCTGCACGCGCTCCTCGACTGCCGCCTTCACGCTCTCCACCCGCGCCAACATGCTGTCTCCTGTGTCGAATTCTCACGCCCTTCCCGTGCGGGATCGCGGCGTCTTGTTGAATGGCCGACCAACCTCATGCGGAGTCGAGTATAGGCGCTGTTGAACGGTGGTTCAACAGATTTCAATCATCCGGGAGCAAGGGTTTTCGCGGGTTCCACGCCGCTTTCGATGGTGTAATTGAACAAGCGTCCGACACTCCCCTATAATCGGTGCCATGACGATTCCGTAAGGTCACTCCGTGAAAAAGACTCCTGGCAGCGCACCGGTTCAGACCCGCGGCCGCGGTATCCGCGAAACGCCCGCGGTGCGGCAGCAATCGATCATCGACGCGACGATGCGCTGCATCGCGCGCTACAGCTATTCGGAAACCACGATCGACCGCATCTGCGCGGAAGCGAAGGTATCGCGCGGGCTGATCAACCATCACTTCCAGTCGAAAGACGAGCTGATGGCGCAGACCTACAAGCGGCTCGCGTCCGACCTGCTCGACGTGTCGCGCGCGGCCGCCGCGAACGCGACCGGCCCCGAGGACAAGCTCGACGCGATCATCAAGGTGTGTTTCGCCGCACCGGTGTTCGCGCCGAAGAACGTGAAGGTATGGCTCGGCTTCTGGAGCGTTGCGCACAGCGATCCGGTGATCCGCAAGGCGCACAAGGAGCTGTATGCCGGCTACCGGCAAGCCTTGAAGAAGCTGTTCGACCAGATCGCGGAAGTGCGCGGCGGGACCGTCGACAGCGATCTCGCCGCGCTGACGCTGACGGCCGTGATCGACGGGTTCTGGCTCGAGCTCGCGCGCGACCCGACGTCGTTTACCGCGGAAGACGCGCTGACGAGCTGCCTGCGCGTCGTCGATACGTTCCTGCCGCCGCCGAAGACGGCCCGTAAGCGCGCGTAGGACGCCGCGCCACAACGGCAGCATGGCGCCGGATCGCCGCCGGCCATCCGGCGGCACCCACGACGGCCTCGCATTGCGAGGCCGTTCGTGTTCTCAGCGCGCGCGGATCTCGATCAGATACGGCGCATCGTGCGCCGCTGCTTCACCGAGTGCGCCAGCCAGCGACCCACCCTCCTCGACCCGCTGCGCGCCCCATCCATACGCCCGTGCGATCGCGACGAAATCCGGCGTATGCAGATCCACGCCGACCGGCTCGACGCCGCCGTCGACCATCGCGCGCTTGATTTCCCCGTATCCGCCGTTGTTCAGCAGCACGACGATCACGCGCGCACGATGCTGCACCGCCGTGCCGAGCTCCGCGAGCGTGTACTGGAATCCGCCATCGCCGGCGATGCAGACCACCGGCCGCGACGCATCGCCGAGGCTCGCGCCGACGGCGGCCGGCAGCCCGTAGCCGAGCGAGCCGAACCCGACCGACGCGTTGAACCAGCTGCGCGGGCGCGGCGCCGCAAAGCCGACGTTGCCCGCGTAGACGATGCGCGTCGAATCGCCGACGATCGCCGCATCGGGCAACGCGTCGCGCACGCTGTCGAGCAACGTCAGGTCGCGCTGCATTTCGTCGTTCAGTTCCTGTCGCGCCGCCGCACGGCACATCGCCGCGCGCTCGATGCCGTCGCCATCGACGCGCGCACGCGCATCGGCCGGCCACCCGCGCCGCAGCGCGCGCAGGGTTTCGCCGACATCGCCGAGCAGCGGCAGCGCGGGCACCGCGTTGCGGCACAGCTGCTGCGGGTCGATGTCGATCCGCACGAGCGGCGCGGGCATCGAGAAGCTGCGTGTTGCATACAGGTCGTAATCGGTCGGCCCGAGCTCGGTGCCGAGCGCGACGATCAGGTCGCTGTCGCGCATCAGCGCACGCACCGCGTCGCTCGACGCCGACCATGAAACGCCAAGCGGATGCGCGGGCGGCAGCACCCCGCGTCCATTGATCGTCATCACGACCGGTGCGTCGAGCGTTTCCGCGAGCCAGCGCACGTCGGCGGCCGCGTCGAGCGCGCCGCCGCCCGCGAGGATCAGCGGCGCGCGCGCGACAGCCGCCTTCGCGCGCAATGCGTCGATGCCGTCGGCCGACGCGGGGCCGGGCGCGATGCGCGGTGGCGCAGCCGGCACCGGCGGCAACGTGTCGGCCGGCGCCGCGAGCACGTCCAGCGGAATCTGGAGGTGCACCGGGCGCGGCCGGCCGCCCGAGAACACCGCGAACGCGCGCGCGATCGCCTGCGGCAGCGCGTCGGCGCGCGGCACCGTATAGCTGAACGCGGCGATGTTCTCCGCGAACGCGTGCTGGTCCGGGAGTTCGTGCAGATGGCCGTTGCCGGAGCCGATATCGCCGGACGCGTTGACGCTGGAAATAACCAGCATCGGAATCGAGTCCGCATACGCCTGCGCCATCGACGTCGCGATGTTCGTCATCCCGGGGCCGGTAATCACGAAACACACGCCGGGCTTGCCGGTCGCGCGCGCATAGCCGTCAGCCATGAAGCCGAGGCCCTGCTCGTGGCGCGCGCTCACATGACGCAGCGCGCTGCCGGCCAGCCCGCGGTACAGCTCGATCGTATGCACGCCGGGAATGCCGAACACCGTATCGACGCCGTATGCGGCGAGCAGGTCGACCAGGTACATGCCTACTGTTTTCATGTCTTTTCCGTCGTTCAGGGTAGGTTGGTGGATCGCGCACCGGCCGGCGAGGCCATCAGTGTGCGAGACCCGGCAACAGCTCGCGCACGCCCTGCGCGAGCATCTGGAACGCGATCGCGGTCAGCACGATGCCCGACAGCCGCTCGACGAGCGTCCTGCCGATCTCGCCGAGCCGGCGGCACCACGATGCCGAGCACGCATACGTGAGCCCGATCACGCCCGCATGCAGCACGCAGGCCGCGCTCAGCGCGAGCAGGTCGGACGGCGTGTGAAAGCGCGTCGCGGTCGTGATCACGAGCGACATCACCGCGCTGCCGATCGACAGCGGGAAGATCAACGGCACCGCGATGTAGTTGCGCCACTGCGCATATTCGAGCCGCCGGTCGCCGCCGCTGCGTTCGTCGTTCGCCGTGCCGCGCATCATCGGGATCGACCACAGGCACAGCACGAGGCCGCCCGTCAGCGTCAGCGCGCCGAGCGTGAGGCCGAGCATCCGCAGCAGGAACTGCCCGCCCCATACCGCGCCGACCATCAGCGCCGCAATCCACGCGAACAGCCTGAACGCGATCTGCCGCTGCGTCACGTCGGGAAAATGCCCGGTAACAGCCGCGTACATCGGGATCGCGACCGGCGGACAGAACAGTGTCAGCAAGCCGGTCAGGAACAGCAGCACGTCGCTCGACGTCAGGGTCATCGCTCGAACTCGGATGCGGTCGGAGGGTTGAGAGGCGCATCGGCATCGTGACCGGGTGTCGCGGTCAGTCCTGCGCGGCTTCCTGCGGCGCGCGCTCGCGCGGCCGCATGTCGCCGTCGAAGTCGTCGAGCGTCGGAAACGCCATCGGTTCGAGCCGGTCGAGCTGCGCGAGATGATCGTCATAGCGGTCGAGCACGGCCGCACGCTCGGCCTCGCCGATGTACGGCACGTGATAGCCGACGAACGACGGCAGCACGTCGAAGCCCGCATAGCCGAGCGTGCCGCGCAGCACGTGGCGCAGCATCAGGTCCATTTCGCCGTGCACACCATCCGCACCGAACATGTAGTCGCGGCCGCCGCACGTATAGGCGAGCAACGCGCGCTTGCCGCGCATCCCGCCGCGGTCGTAGAAGCGCACGCCGCCGTACACCTTGCCCGACACGAGCACGCGGTCTATCCAGCCCTTCATGATCGCCGGCACCGAGCACCAGAACAGCGGGAAGCTCAGGATCAGCAGGTCGCATGCGGCCAGCTTGTCGAGTTCCGCGGCGATGTCCGGCGCGATCGCGTGCGCGGCGACGTTCTCGCGCTGCTCAAGCGCGTAGACGAGATAGTCGGGATTCTTGCGCACGCCGAAATCGGCCGCGCTCGCAACAGGATTCCACTGCATCGCGTACAGGTCGGACACCGTCACGGTATGCCCCTGCGCTTCGAGCGTACTCACCGCGCGGTGCAGCATCGACGTCGTGAACGACTGCGGTTCGGGATGGGCGTGAACGATCAGGACTTTCATGATGCGATTTTTCTCCGCAACGTAACGTTGAAGGGTTGAACTCACACGGACCCGGCCGCGCGCTTGCGCAGCAGCGACAGGCCGATCGCGACGCAGGTCGCGACGAGCAGCAGCGTGGACACCGACGCGATCGCGGGGTCGACGTTCTCGCGCATCCCGTCCCACATCCGGCGCGGCAGCGTGTACACGCTCCGGCTCGAGATGAACAGCGTGACGACCAGCTCATCCCACGACAGGATGAACGCGAACACCGCCGCCGACAGCACGCCCGGCCGGATCGACGGCAGGATCACATAGCGCAGCGTCTGCGCGAGGTTCGCGCCGAGGCTGCGCGACGCCTGTTCGATCCGCAGGCCGACGGTCGCGAGCGACGCAGACACGGCCACCACCACGTAAGGCACCGACAGCACGACGTGCGACAGGATCACGGCCGGCAGGCTGTCGAGCATCCCGAGCTCGCCCCACAGCCGGTAGAACGCGAGCGCCGATACGATCGGCGGCACGATCAGCGGAAACAGGATCACGCCGCGCACTAACTCGCCGCGACGCGACGCGACCTTCCACAGTCCGATCGCGCACAGCGTGCCGAGCGTGACCGAGATCGCCGACGACACCAGCGCGATCAGCCCGCTTTGCAGAAAGCTCGACACCCAGCCGTCGTCGTCGAGCAGCACGCCGTAGTGGCGCAGCGACAGCGCGCCGTCCGGCATCGACAGGTAGTCGCTCGGCGTCAGCGATACGGGCACCGACACGAGCAGCGGCAGCATCAGGAACAGGATCGCGGCCCACGCGACACCGACCACCAGCGCGCGCCCTGCGGTCATTCGGTTCTTCATCGGTTCGTCCTCCGTTCGAATCAGCGCGCGCCGAACAGCTCGCGCAGATCGACGAAACGCGCGAGCAGCGCGAGCGCGGCCAGGATCGACGCCAGCAGCAGCGACGCGAGCGCCGCCCCGCTGCCCCAGTTCACGAGCTGCAGGATCTGCGTGCTGATGTACTCGGCGATCATCACCGTGCGGCCGCCGCCGAGAATCACCGGCGTCACGTAGAAGCCGAGCGAGAAGATGAACACGAGGATCGCCGCGCCGACGATACCCGGCCGCGTCTGCGGGAAATACACCTTGCGGAACGTGACGAACGCGCCCGCGCCGAGCCCCTGCGACGCACGCGCGAGCTGCGGGTCGATGCCCTTCATGTTCGCGTACAGCGGCAGCACCGCATACGGAATCATGAAGTGGATCATCCCGATCACGACGCCGATCTCGTTGCGCATCAGCGGCAGCGGCGCGTCGGTCAGCCCGATGCGCATCAGCAGCGTGTTGACGAGCCCCTGCTCGCCGAGCAGGAACAGCCACGAGAACGCGCGCACCAGCACCGACGCCCAGAACGGCACGAGCAACCCGAACATCAGCGCCATCCGCTGGCGCGGGCCGACATGCGCCATCGCATAGGCGATCGCGTAGCCGAGCGCGACCGAAAAGACCGTCGTGACCGCGCACACGCGCAGCGTCGTCCACAGCACGCGGTGCACGCCGTGGTTCTCCAGCAGACGCGCGTAGTTCTGCAGCCCGGGCTCCGGCACCGTGAAGCCGAGCCACAGCACGCGCACGAGCGGATAGACGTACAGCACGATCAGCACCGCGAGCAGCGGCACGACGAGCAGCCAGTAGCGGTCGGCCTTCGCACGGCCGAGCGGGACGGAGCCCGCGACGGGAGTAGACAGGGTATTCATGGCGTGACGCTCACGAGGCGGCGGCTCAGGACGACATCAGGTCGGTGTACTGCGCGAGCGTCGTTTCGTAATGCTGCGCCCACCATTCGGGATTCACCTTGCACTGCTTCGCCCAGTTCTCGGGCGTGCCGGGATTGTCGGCGCGCAGCGCCTGCGGCACCGCGGCCGTCGCGGCAGGCGTCACCGGCCCGTTGCCGAGCAGCGACAGCAGGCGCACCTGCGGCTCGACGCCCTGCACGAACTTGATGAACTGCCACACGGCGTCGCCCGAGGGGTTGTTCTTCGGCACGCCCCACACGTCGCACGACGCGAGCCCCTGCTCCCACGTATAGCGGAACCGGCCGTTGCTTTCGCGCTGGATCACGTTCGCGCGCGTATGCCAGATGCACGCCATGCTGACTTCGCCGTTGCGCAGCAGCTGCAGGCTGTCCGCGCCCGAATCCCACAGCAGCACGTTCGAGCGCAGTTCCTTGAGCTTTTTCAGCGCGCGCGGCACGTCGATCGGATAGACCTTGTCCTTGTCGACGCCGTCGGCCATCAGCGCGGCTTCCAGCGCGCCGCCCATCCACTTCCACAGCCCGCGCTTGCCCGGAAACTTGCCGACATTCCAGAAATCGGCCCAGTTCTTCGGCGGATTCGCGCCGAACTTGCGCGCGTCGTAGACCAGCACGTAGCTCAGCAGGTACGACGGCACGCCGAAGTCCGATGCGAGCCCCGGCAGCGCATTGCGACCGACGACCGAATAGTCGATCGGCCGCAGGAAACCCTGCTTGCCGAGCTTGATCGCCGCGAAGCCGTCGAGGTCCATCACGTCCCAGATCACGTTCCGGTTCTCGACCATCGCCTTGATCTTGCCGTCCTCCGGCGACGAGTCGTAGCCCATCCTGATGCCGCTCGCCTTCGTGAACGGGTCCATGTACGCGGAGCGGAACGCCGAACGCGCTTCGCCGCCCCACGCGCTGAGCAAGATTTCCTTTGGATTCGCGGCTTGCGCCTCCTTCGCGCCGAGCGACAGCAGCGTCGGCGCGATGCCGGCGGCCGCGCACAGCCGGAGGAAATCGCGGCGCCGCTGCGACGTCGCGGGTTGAAGATCGCGTGCTTGGTCGAGCAGGTCCTGCAAATGGCGGTTCGTCATGGTGTCTCCTCCAGGCTGGGCAGCGCCCGCACGCATCTCGTCGTTTCCGGGCACCGGTGAATCGATCGGCGACGACGGCCTGCGCCGCGTCGCGCGGGATGCAGCGTTCGCGCGTCAGTCGGCCGCGATCCGGCAGGTCGCGTCGCGCTCCCACTGCACGAACACGTCCATGCCGGTGCGCGGCGACGCGAGCCCGCGCCACGCGGGCACGTCCGCCGTCATGCAGCCGAGCGCCGACGTCTCGATCTCGAAGCGGTACGACGAGCCGAAATAGCTCCAGTGACGAATGCGCCCCGCCACTTCGTTGTGCGCGCCGCCGCACGACGTCGCCGACACGGCGACCTTCTCGGGACGCAGCGCGAACAGCAGCGTGTCGTCGGCCCGCGCGCCGCACACGGGCGCGACGAACCGTGCATCGCCGACGCGGTAATGCGTCGTCGCCGCATCACCGCCGAGCGCGACGCCTTCGATGAAGTTGCTCTTGCCGAGGAAGTCCGCGACGAAGCGGTTGGCCGGCTGCTCGTACAGCCCGTCCGGCGTGCCGATCTGCTCGAGCCGGCCGTCGCGCATGATCGCGATCCGGTCCGACATCGACAGCGCTTCCTCCTGGTCGTGCGTGACGAACAGGAACGTCGCGCCGAGCCGTTCGTGCAGCGCCTTCAGCTCGACCTGCACCTCGCCGCGCAGCTTGCGGTCGAGCGCGCCAAGCGGTTCGTCGAGCAGCACGAGGTCCGGATCGAACACCAGCGCGCGCGCGATCGCGACGCGTTGCTGCTGGCCGCCCGACAACTGGCGCGGCAGCCGGTCCGCAAGATGGCCGAGCCGCACGAGATCGAGCGCGGCCTTCACGCGCTTCACCGCGTCGGGCCCCTTCTGCTTGCGCACCATCAGCGGATACGCGACGTTCTGTTCGACCGTCATGTGCGGAAACAGCGCATAGCCCTGGAACACCATCCCGAAGTTGCGCTTCTCCGGCGGCAACGCGACGATGCTGCGGCCGCCCACGCGCAGGTCGCCGGTGGTCGGATGTTCGAAGCCCGCGACGATCGTCAGCAGCGTCGTCTTGCCGGAACCCGACGGCCCGAGGATCGTCAGGAATTCGCCGCGCGGAATCTCGATCGACGTTTCCCGCAGCGCATGCACGCTGCCGTAGCGCTTCGACACGCGATCGATCTGCAGGCCCGCGCCGTTCACGATGCGCGCGGCCGATGCCGTGCGCGCCGCCTCCGCTCCGGGCCGCCCCTCCTCCACACCTGCCGACGTCTCCATCACCGCGCTCATCGTGTGTCTCCTGGTCGACTCACAATTGGGTTGAACGTTCATTTAACAGAACTTATACTATGCCGAAATGCGGTCCGCAAGTAGCGGCGACCCTTGCCGGCTCTGACACACCCCGACACACAACAACCAGGAGACAGTGATCAGCATGAGCATCGAGGACATCCGAATCGAACGGCACGACGGCGTCGTGACCCTTCGACTGAATCGCCCGGCGAAGCGCAATTCGCTCGCGCGGCCGCATCTCGACTTTCTTCGCGAGACGCTCGACGCGCTCGCGAACGATCCGGCGGTGCGCTGCGTCGTGCTGACCGGCACCGGCAGCGCGTTTTGCGCAGGCGCGGACGTCGACGAATGGGCCGAGGCCGAGCGCAACGGCGAACTCGACACCTACGGGTGGACCGAACGCGCGCACCGCTTCGTGCAGGCGCTCGCCGCGTTTCCGCGCCCCACCGTCGCGGCGCTGAACGGCTCGACGGTCGGCGCGGGCACCGACATCGGCTTCGCGTGCGACTTCCGCATCGCGAGCACGGCCGCGACGCTGCGCTGCGGGTATACGGGCATGGGCTACAGCCCCGACATGGGCGGAAGCTGGTTCCTGCCGCGCCTCGCACGCCCCGACGTCGCACGCCGCTTCATCTTCCTGAACGAACGCTGGAGCGCGCAGGATGCGCTCGCGGCCGGACTGGTCTCCGAAGTCGTCGACGTCGATGCGTTCGCGGAGCACGTCACCGCGTTCGCCGCGCGGCTCGCACAAGGGCCGAGCGTCGCGTTCGGCCATACCAAGGCGCTGCTCGCGCAGTCGCTCACGCATTCCCTCGCCGAGCAACTGCGCGGCGAGCTGGCAGCCGGCGTCGCTTGCGGTCACAGCGAGGACGGCCAGGAAGCGCTTCGCGCGTCGGTCGACGGTCGCGCACCCCATTTTGTCGGGAGATGATTGATGGATTTTTCGCTGACCCAAGAGCAGGAAATGCTGGTGACGTCGCTGCGTCAGTTCGTCGAAAAGGAACTGCAGCCCCATGAATTCGCGGTCGATCGCGCGGACGACGTGCCGCCCGAGCTCGCCGATTCGATCCGCCGCAAGTCGCTCGAGCTTGGCTTCTATGCGTTCAACATGCCGGAAAGCGCCGGCGGGCCCGGTCTCGACTACGTGACGCAAGCGCTCGTCGAGCGCGAGCTCGGCCGCACGAGCTGGGCGCTGCACGTGTTCGTCGCGCGGCCGAGCAAGATCCTGATGGCGTGCAAGGGCGACCAGATCGAGCGCTACCTGAAACCGGCCGTGCGCGGCGAGCGCGTCGACTGCTTCGCGCTGACCGAGCCGGGTGCCGGCTCGGATGCGATGGGTATCCGCACGCGCGCGGTGCGCGACGGCGACGACTACGTGATCAACGGCAGCAAGCACTTCATCAGCCACGCGGATACGGCCGACTTCGTGATCCTGTTCGCCGTCACCGGCGAGGAGGAAGTGCGTGGCCAGAAGCGCAAGCGCGTGACCTGCTTCCTGATCGACAAGGACACGCCGGGCATGACCGTGCGCCGCGGCCCGCACTGCACGAGCCTGCGCGGCTATCACCAGTCGGAAATCTTCCTGAGCGATTGCCGCGTGAGCGCCGCACAGATCCTCGGCGAAGAGCATCGCGGCTTCGAGCTCGCGAACGACTGGCTCACCGCCGGGCGCGTGATGGTCGCCGCGAACAACATCGGCCGCGCGCAGCGCGCGTTCGAGATGGCCGCCGAATGGGCCGCGACGCGCCATCAGTTCGGCAAGCGCATCGGCGATTTCCAGGGCACGTCGTTCAAGCTCGCCGACATGCAGACCGAGATCCGCGCGGCGGAACTCGTCACGCTCTATACCGCGCAGAAGCTCGATCTGGGCACGATGACCGACGGTGACGCCGCCCTCGCGAAACTGCTGGCCACCGAAACGCTCGGCCGCGTGACCGATCACGCGGTGCAGATCTACGGCGGCATGGGGCTGATGGACGAACTGCCGATCGAGCGCTTCTGGCGCGATGCGCGCATCGAGCGCATCTGGGAAGGCACGTCCGAGATCCAGCGCCACATCCTGTCCAAGGAAATCCTCCGACGCTACAGCTGACGCGAATCGTCGCGCCGGCCCGCAAGCCGGCGCGCGTTCAGAAAGGACCATCATGACCTCTTCCCCTGAAGTCAGGGATCGCCGTGCCGCGGCCGCAGCCAACCTGCGCCGGCTGCTCGAGCCGGCCAGCATCGCGTTCGTCGGCGGACGCGGCATCGCAGGCGCCGTGCAGCGCTGTCGCGACTACGGCTATGCCGGCGACATCTGGCTCGTCAATCCGAACCACGCCGAGATCGACGGCGTGCGCTGCCATGTGAGCGTCGCCGACCTGCCCGCCGCGCCCGATGCGGTGTTCGTCGCGGTCCCCGCGCGGCAGGCGATCGACGTCGTGCGCGCGCTCGCCGAGCGCGGTGCCGGCGGCGCGATCGTGTATGCGTCGGGTTTCTCCGAAACGGGTGCCGACGGCGCCGGATTGCAGCAGGCACTCGTCGACGCGGCCGGCGACATGGCCGTGCTCGGTCCCAACTGCTACGGGCTGATCAACGGCCTGAACGGCAGCGCGCTGTGGCCGGTCGCACACGGCGCGCCGCGCGTCGAATCGGGTGTCGCGGTGATCACGCAAAGCGGCAACCTCGCGTACAACCTGTCGATGAGCGCACGCTCGGTGCCGTTCGCGTACCTGGCGAGCGTCGGCAACCAGGCGTCGGTCGACATCGCGCGCCTCGTCGACGCGTTCGTCGACGATCCGCGCATCCGCGCGATCGGCGTGCATCTCGAAGGACTGAAGGACGTGCGCGCTTTCAGCGAGGCCGCCGCCCACGCGCTCGCGCGCGGCGTGCCGATCGTCGCACTGAAGAGCGGAACGTCGGCGCTCGGCGCGCAGCTCGCGATCAGCCACACGAGCTCGCTCGCGGGCTCGGACGCGCTGTACGACGCACTGTTCCGGCGGCTCGGCGTAATCCGCGCGAAGGACCCGGTCGGCCTCGTCGAAACGCTGAAGCTGCTCGCGATCGCCGGTGTGCCCGAACGCCGCACGCTCGCCGCGCTGGCGACGTCCGGCGGCGATGCGGGACTCGTCGCGGATCTCGGCGACGCGCGCGGCATCGCGTTCCCGCCGGTCGGCGACGGTGGGCGCCACGCGCTCGGCAACGTGCTGCCCGCGTACGCGACGATCGCGAACCCGCTCGACTTCACGACGACACCGTGGGGCGATCCCGACAAGATGCGCGCGTGCTGCGACGCGCTGCTCGCCGACCGCCCCGGCGCGGCCGCGATGATTCTCGACTATCCGCAGGACGCGACCGGCGAGCGACCGCTGTGCGACATCGCGGCGAACGCGTTCGCGGCATCCGCGCGCCAGCACGGCGTGGTCGGCGCGGTGATCTCGGTGTTTCCGGACCTCACACCGCCCGATCACGCGGCACGCATGGCCGCAGCCGGCATCGCGCCGCTGCAGGGGCTCGCCGACGGGATCGACGCGATCGGCGCGGCAATGACCTACGGCGACACGCGCCGCCGCGTGCTCGACGCCGATGCGCTGAACGCGCTGCCGGTGCTGCGGGCCGGCAACGGCGGCGGCAGCGGCGACGCCACGACGCTGCACGACGAATGGGCGAGCAAGCGGATGCTGGCCGCGCACGGGCTCGACGTGCCGTCGTCGGAATGCGTCGCGCCCGCCGATGCGCCGGCCGCCGCGCAGCGGCTCGGGTTTCCGGTCTGCGTGAAAGTGGTCAGCGATCGCCTGCCGCACAAGACCGAGGCCGGCGCGGTCGCGCTGAAGCTCGCGTCGCCCGAAGCCGTCGCCGCCGCAGTCGAGCGGATGACCGAACAGGTCGCGCACTACGCGCCGGACGTGCACGTCGAGCGCATCCTCGTCGAGAAGATGGCCGACGCGCCGCTGCTCGAACTGATCGTCGGCGTGAAGCGCGAGCCGAACTTCGGCCTCGCGCTCGTGCTCGGCACCGGCGGCGTGCTGGTCGAGCTGATCCGCGACACCGCGACGCTACTGTTGCCGGTGCGCGAAAGCGACGTGCGCGACGCCTTGCTCGGGCTGAAGCTCGGCCCGCTGCTGACCGGCTATCGCGGACGGCCGAAGGCCGATCTCGATGCGGTGGTGGCGAACGTGATGGCGATTGCGCGCTTCGCGCAGGCGCACGCCGACACGCTCGTCGAACTCGACGTCAATCCGTTGCTGGTGATGGAGCGCGGCGCGGTGGCCGTCGATGCGCTGGTGAGGCTCGACGCGTGACACCCGTCGGCCCGCTCATGCGTCGCGCGAGCGGGCCGGCGGCAACCGTGGGCACGTTGCTTCGCCGCAGCGCGTTCAATGACGCTCGCCGATCGGGCCGCCCGCGCTCATGCAATCGTCGCCGGGCGCATCGCGCAGCGCGACGACGACGTCACCGTTCGACGCAGGCACGGACCGGATCGACGGGGCCGGCCCTGCCCGGCCCGTGCGGGAAAAACGATCAGAAGTTGTGCCGCATGCCGATGCGCGCGGCGGCCTGCGTGCGGCTCGTCGACGGCGTGAAGCTGTAGCCGATCACCGCATCGACGCCGTTCGACGCGCGCATCCAGTCGACGGCCGCATAGACGTCGGTGCGCTTGGACAGCGCGTAATGCGTGCCGAGCGCGACTTCGTGCCAGTGATGGCCTTCGAACGTCGTGTACTGGTAGCCCGCGACGAGCGACAGCGGCGCGGTGGCCTGGTACACGCCACCCGCCTCGTACACGCGCATCGTCGACGATTGCCCGTAGCCCTTGAACGTCGTGTTGCTGAAATCCGCGTTGAGCGTCAGCTTGCCGAGCGTGTACGACGCGCCGATTCCGAAGATCGACTGCGAGTCGATCGAGAACGGCGTCGAATCGTGCAGGTCGGTGACGGCGCCCGTCGCCGGATCGACGGTCGCGACCGTCTGTCCGAGCATCGTCCTCACGCCCATCTGCGCATACGGATCGAGCGCCGCGAGCCGGCGCGGCGAATTGAGCCGCGTGTAGTTGCCGCCTGCCGAGAAATCGCCGTGCGTGTAGCTCGCGCCCAGGCTCCACGCACTGCCGTCGTGGAAGCTGCCCGCATCGTTGCTGAACGAATACATGCCGCCGACCACGAGCCCGTGAAAGGCGTTGCTGACGAACTTCACCGCATTCTGCAGCCGGTCGCCGCTCTGGCGGTCGAAGTCGCCGAGGTGCACGCCGTAGCCGCTGCCGAACGCGCTGACGTTGTAGTTCGCGGTGAAATCGAATGCGAAATCGTACTGGTTGCCGAACGTCAGCGTGCCCCAGTCGTTGCCGAGCCCCACGTAAGCCTGGCGCCCGAACATCGCGCCGCCCTGGTTCAGCTTGCCGGTGCCGAGCCGGAAGCCGTTCTCGAGCTTGAACACGGCCTTGTTGCCGCCGCCGAGATCCTCGGTGCCCATCAGGCCGACGCGGTTGCCGTACGACACGCCGTCGTCGAACAGGTACGCATGCCCGCCACCCGTATTGTTCACGTAGGTGATGCCGCCGTCGATGATCCCGTACAGCGATACGCTGCTCTGGGCGTGTGCATAGCCGTGGACCATCACCGACATCATGCCGGCCAGCAGGAAGCGCTTCTTCATTTTCGGTGTCTCCGGTTTCCGCGCGAGGCGGATCGATTTTTCGTTGTGCGTATCGTGCAGATGCGCCGCCCGCCCTGCTTCGCTTCGGCATCGCGGCGCTGGCGAGTATAGGTTTCGTTGAATGAATGTTCAATCCATGGAGGGGCGAATCGGCACCGGTGTTTACACGCATCGGCGATATCTTTATTGAAAAAACGTTCAACCCGTCATAACATCGACCGGCAGCCCCCGCGGACGACGTGCGGGCCCGTTCCGAACCTCGGAGTGCACTGGATGACGACCACCCTCAGCCCCGCCGCCGAGCCGCGCCTGCGCTCGGCCTACGAAGGACAGAAGTCGCGCCCGTACGACCCGGCCGCGCCGATCGCGACACCGCTCGAACTGCATCGCTGCACCGTGCAGCCCGAGTGGGTCGACTACAACGGCCACATGAGCGAATCGTGCTATCTGCTCGTGTTCGGCGACAGTAGCGATGCGTTCTTCCGCTACTTCGGCATCGACGACGACTATCGCGAGGCCGGCTGCTCGATCTACTCGGCGGAAACGCACATCCGCCACCTGCGCGAAGCGATGCTCGGCGAACCGCTCAGGCTCACGGTGCGGCTGCTCGACCTGGACGACCGGCGGCTGCACGTGTTCCATTCGATGCATCATGCAACGACGGGCGCGCAGCTCGCGACCGGCGAGCAACTGCTGACCCACGTCGACATGCGCGCGAAGCGCTCCGCGCCGTTCCCTGCCGCGATGCGCCGGCATCTCGACGCGATTCACGCCGAACATGCGCGCGCGCCGCACGAGCCGCATGCGGGCCGCGCGATCGCGATCCGCCGCCCCACGCCCGCTTCACGCTGATCTCGCCGACCCACGACGGAGTGTTCCCATGCAGACGAACGACGCCTGGCGCACGCGCGCCGGCCAGCTCGACATCGATTCCCGCGCATTCGTGGACGGCACGTTCCGCGACGCGCACGACGGCGCCACCTTCACGTGCACGAGCCCGATCGACGGCCGCACGCTCGCGCAGGTCGCGCATTGCCGGCAGGCCGACGCCGACCTCGCGGTCGCGGCCGCGCGGCGCGCGTTCGAAAACGGTGCGTGGCGCGACGCGTCGCCGCGCGAACGCAAGCGCGTGCTGCTGCGCTGGGCCGCGCTGATCCGCGCGCACGCGGACGATCTCGCGCTGCTCGAAACGCTCGACACCGGCAAGCCGATCGGCGACACGACCGCGATCGACATCCCGTCCACCGCGTACTGCGCCGAGTGGTTCGCCGAAGCGATCGACAAGACGGGCGGCGAAGTCGCGCCGGCCGACGCGCATCTCGTCGGGCTCGTCACGCGCGAGCCGATCGGCGTGGTCGCGGCGGTCGTGCCGTGGAATTTCCCGGCGATGATCGCGATGTGGAAGTGCGCGCCGGCGCTCGCGGCCGGCAACAGCGTCGTGCTGAAACCGTCGGAGAAGTCGCCGCTCAGTGCGCTGCGGCTCGCCGCGCTGGCCACGCAAGCCGGGCTGCCGGCCGGTGTGCTGAACGTGCTGCCGGGCTTCGGCGACGCGGGCGAAGCGCTCGCGCGGCATCCGGACGTCGACTGCATCGCGTTTACCGGCTCGACCGCGGTTGGCCACAAGGTCGCGCGCTGCGCGGCCGATTCGAACCTGAAGCGCGTGTGGCTCGAGCTCGGCGGCAAGTCACCGCAGATCGTGCTGCCCGACTGCCCGGATCTGGAACGCGCGGCGCGCACCGTCGCGCATGCGGTGTTCTACAACACCGGGCAGATGTGTACGGCAGGCTCCCGTTTGCTCGTCCATCGTGCGATCCGTGACGAACTCGTCGCGCGCGTGCTCGCGATCGCGCCCGAGTACGCGCCCGGCGATCCGCTGTCGCCCACTACGCGCATGGGCAGCCTGATCGATGCCGCGCAGGTCGAGCGCGTGCTCGGCTACGTCGATGCGGGCCGCGACGAAGCGACGTTGCTCGCGGGCGGCAAGCGCGCGCGCACCGGGAGCGGCGGGCAGTACGTCGAACCGACCGTGTTCGACTGTCCACGTGCCGATGCGCGGATCGTGCGCGAGGAGATTTTCGGACCGGTGCTGGCGGTCACGGCGTTCGACGATCTCGATACGGCCATCGCGCACGCGAACGACACGCGCTACGGGCTCGCGGCATCGGTGTGGACGGCCAACCTGACGACCGCGCACGAAACCGCGCGCCGGTTGCGGGCCGGCACGGTGTGGGTGAACGGCTACGAGGAAACCGACGACATGAACTTCCCGTTCGGCGGCTTCAAGGAATCGGGCAACGGGCGCGACAACTCGCTGCACGCGCTGGAGAAATATACGGAGTTGAAGTCGACGGTGATTCGGTTGCGGTGAGGTCCGGGCGGCGCCCGCAGGACGAACCCGCTCCCGTTACCGCATGACCGCCAGGCGATCAGTTTTCACGCGGCTCGGCAAGCCAATCCTCGACCTGTAGCTCCGGGACTCGTGAAAACTCGCGCATGTTATGCGTGACAAGCACCAGACGCCGGGCGCGCGCCTGCCCTGCGATCAGCGCATCGTACGGACCGATCGGGGTTCCAGCCGCGGTCAGTTGCGCACGAATCGCTCCGGCGTGCTGGGCATCTTCCGCATCGAACGACACCACCTCGAACTGAAGTGCCTCGACGCGTGCCACGTTCGCTGCCGCTCTCTGGCTCTTGTATGCGCCGTAATAGAGCTCATGCGCGACGATCGCCGGCATGCCGAAATCTGCCGGTTGATACGTGCGCAGCCGAGCCAGCATGGCCGGCTCGCCTTTCATGATGGCGATTACCGCATTGGTATCCAGCAGAAATTTCATTCAAATACGTCCAGACCCGGGCGCTCCTGAGCGGCAGGCTCGGTCGTTGCGGCAGCCTCGAAATCGGCGTCGACCGGGCCGATCAGCGGCGTGAGCCACGCCCAGTCTTGCGGCACCGGTTCGAGAATGACGGATGACCCGTGGCGACGAATCCGTACCTCGGTCGTTTCGAAGCGGAAATCCTTCGGCAGACGGACAGCCTGCGATCCGCCATGCTTGAAAATCTTGGCAGTATCCATCCCCACCCCCACCATGTATCTACAAAATGTATCTATTTTAGCAACGATGCGTCCCGTTGACGAGTCATCCGATCGGCATATGGACAACAACCGGCCGGGTGCCGCGGAGCACCAGATTCATTCTCGCCAGGAAACAATCAATCGCCATCCGGCGATTCACCTCCCCGCCAGCACGCTCTAGACTGTCGCATCGCTCCCCTTTCCGGACCCACGCAATGACCGACGTCCTGCCGCTGACCACCGATCCCGAGTCGGGCCTCCAGTACCGGCTGCGCCCGGCCACCGGCCGCCCCGTTGCCCGCCTGTTGCTGCTGCATGGCGTCGGCGGCAACGAAACCAACCTGCTGACCCTGGCCGGCGTCATCGATCCGCGCATCGAGATCGCGTTCCTGCGCGGCCCGCTCACGTTCGGGCCCAGCCAGTACGCGTGGTTTCCGGTGCGCTTCGGCCCGAACGGCCCCGAGATCGACGCGGCCCGCGCCGACGCGAGCCGCATTCAGCTGATCACGCTGCTGCGTGCCTTCCACGCCCGCGATGACGCGGATGCCGCATTGCCGACGGTGATCGCCGGCTTCAGCCAGGGCGGCATCATGAGCGCGGGCGTCGGCCTCACGTCGCCGGGCGATGTCGCCGCGTTCGCGGTGCTGTGCGGGCGCATCCTGCCCGAAATCGATCCGCTGATCGCGCCGCGCGACGCCCTTCGCCCGCTCCATGCGCTGGTCGCGCACGGCCGCTTCGACGACAAGCTGCCCGTCGCGTGGGCCGACACCGCCGACGCGAAACTCACGGCGCTCGGCGTCGCGCACGATACGCGGCTGTACGCGGCCGGCCACGAACTGACCGCCGAGATGGCCCGCGATTTCGGCCGATGGGTCGGCGAGCGTGCCGGGTTGAACTGACTGTAACGGCGCGCCGGGGCGCTGGCTGTGAGCGAGCCGGCGCGCCCGGCGCGTACCGCTTTCAGGCGCCCCGCGCCGGATCGGCGACGGCGCGTGTGGCCGCAGATGCAAGCGCATCCGCCGCCTGCTCCCGCGCGGCCCCGCGCTTCGCCAGCTTCCAGCCGACCACCAGCGCGAGCACGACGACCGGAATCGTCGCAATGGTCCACGTGCCGCCCGGATAGTCGAATGCCATCAGCACCAGCACGCCGACGAGGAAGGCCAGCGTGAGCCACGACGTGAACGGCGCGCCGGGCATCCGGAACGACACGGCCTTCAGCTCGCCGCGATCGACCGCGCGACGGAACAGGATCTGGCACATGACGATGAAGCCCCACGTCGTGATGATCCCGAGCGATGCCATGTTCAGCACGATCTCGAACGCCTGGGCCGGCACGATGTAGTTCAGCGGCACGCCGATCGCATTGATCGCGACCGTGATCAGGATCCCGCCGTACGGCACGCCACGTGCGTTCATCCGCGACACGAAGCGCGGCGCCGAACCACCCATCGCGAGCGAGCGCAGCACGCGCCCGGTCGAATACAGGCCGGAGTTCAGGCTCGACAGCGCGGCGGTCAGCACGACGACGTTCATCACGGTGCCGACGTACGGCACGCCGAGCTTGCTGAAGAACGTCACGAACGGGCTTTCGTGCGCGCTGTACGCCGTCCACGGCAGCAGCATCGTCAACAGCACGACCGAGCCGACGTAGAACAGCGCAATGCGCCACATCACGCTGTTGATGGCTTTCGGCAAGACCTTGCGCGCATCGGCGGTCTCGCCCGCCGCGACGCCGACGAGCTCGATGCTCGCGTATGCGAACACGACGCCCTGCACGATCAGCACGGCCGGCAGGATGCCGTGCGGAAAGATCCCGCCGTGATCCGCGACGAGATGCAGCCCCGGCATCTGCCCGGCGACCGGATGGCCGCTCGCGAGAAACACGGCGCCGACCGCGAGGAACACCGCGAGCGTGCCGACCTTGACGATCGAGAACCAGAACTCCATCTCGCCGAACACCTTCACGCCGATCATGTTCATCACCGACACGATCCCGAGCGCGCCGAGCGCGAACACCCACTGCGGCACGTCCGTGAACACGGCCCAGTACTTCATGTAGATCGCGACCGCGGTGATGTCGACGATGCCGGTCGTCGCCCAGTTCAGGTAGTACATCCAGCCCGCGACGAACGATGCGCGCTCGCCCATGAACTCCCGTGCGTACGACACGAAGCTGCCGCTGGTCGGCCGGTGCATCACGAGCTCGCCGAGCGCGCGCATGATCAGGAACGCGAACACGCCGCAGACGAGATACACGAGCGCAAGCGCGGGGCCCGCGTGCTGCAGGCGCCCGCCCGCACCGAGAAAGAGGCCGGTGCCGATCGCGCCGCCCATCGCAATCATCTGCACGTGCCGCGGCTTCAACTGCTTCGCGTAGCCGGCTTCGTGCGACGCGAACATCGCATCAGGGTCGGCATGACGGGCATCCGCGCCGCCGGCCGGATCGGCCGGGCGCTCGCTGTTGTGTTTCATCGTGAGTCTCCGTTGTTTCTTGATGTGTCGCGCCCCGCGCGGGGGCGCTTCTGGAATGAACGCGCGGGCAGCACCGGCGGGATGCGCCGGCGCCGCGCAGCCGGCGTCAAAGCACGCGCGGCCGGATCAATGCCTCGGGTCGCAGCGCTTCTTCGACCTGCGCATCGGTCATCCACTCGCGCTCCAGCACGACCTCGCGGATCGACTTGCCGGTCGCGTGTGCCTCGGCCGCCACGGCGGTCGCGCGCTTGTAGCCGATGTACGGGTTCAGCGCGGTCGCGAGCGCGACCGAGCGCTCCATCGTTTCGCGCAGCCGCTCAGGGTTCGCGGTGATCCCGCTCACGCACCGCTGCGCGAGCGTCGTGCAGGCCGCCGTCAGGTGGCTGAAGCTGCGGAACAGCGCGCTGGCGATCACCGGCTCGAACGCATTGAGCTGAAGCTGCCCGCCCTCGGCCGCGAAGGTCACGGTCAGGTCGTTGCCGAACACCTCGAACGCGACCTGGTTCACGACTTCCGGGATCACCGGATTCACCTTGCCGGGCATGATCGACGAGCCCGCTTGCACCGGCGGCAGGTTGATCTCGCCGAACCCCGCGCGCGGGCCGCTCGACAGCAGCCGCAGGTCGTTGCAGATCTTCGACAGCTTCACCGCGATCCGCTTGAGCACGCCCGACACCTGCACGAACGCGCCGCAATCCTGCGTCGCTTCGATCAGGTTCGGCGCGGTGCTCAGGTCGAGCCCGGTGATGCGCCGCAGCGCCGCGAGCGCCTTCTCCGCGTACTGCGGATGCGCGGTGATCCCCGTGCCGATCGCGGTCGCGCCGAGGTTGATCTCGCGAATCAGCCAGCCGGCTTCCTGCAGGCGCGCAATGTCTTCCGTCAGCATCACCGCGTAGGTCGAGAACTCCTGGCCGAGCGTCATCGGCACCGCGTCCTGCAGTTGCGTGCGGCCGAGCTTCAGCAAGCCGGCGAACGCGTCGGCCCGCTCCGCGAACGCATCGCGCAGGCGCGCCATCGCTTCGAGCAGATGCTCGACCGCGAAGCAGGTCGCGACGCGGATCGCGGTCGGATAAACGTCGTTGGTGCTCTGCGCAAGGTTCACGTGCTCGTTCGGATGCAGGTATTCGTACTGCCCGCGCGCGTACCCCATGATTTCGAGCGCGCGGTTGCAGATCACCTCGTTCGCGTTCATGTTGGTCGACGTGCCGGCCCCGCCCTGGATGATGTCGACGACGAACTGGTCGTGCAGGCGCCCTTCGCGGATCTCGACGCACGCGGCGGCGATCGCATCGCGGTACGGCTGCGGCAGCAGCCCGAGCTCGCAATTCGCGTCGGCCGCGGCCTCCTTCACGGCGGCGAGCGCCATCACGAGGTACGGCAGCGACGCAATGGTGCGGCCCGAAATGTCGAAATTCTCCTTCGCGCGCAGCGTATGGACGCCGTAGTACGCCTCGTTCGGAATACTTCGTTTACCTAAAAGATCCGCTTCGACGCGGAAGCCGTTTTCTGTCATCGTGCCCTCCTGGGTGTCTCGTGCCGCTCGTCGTTCGCCGCTTCCCGACGCGACGGGTTCGCATTCTATGCCTTTGCAAAAACAAGCTCACTTCTGTATTATCGAAAGCGGTTTTGCGTGGGATGCAACAGCGAGAATCGAATGAAAAAAGGCGCGAAAGAATCCGGCATCGATCACATGGGCGCGATGCGCGCGTTCGTCAGAGTGGTCGAAACGGGAAGTTTTTCGGCGGTCGCGAAGGAGATGCACGTATCGACGTCCACCGTCGCGCGCAAGGTCACGGCGATCGAGGAGGCGCTTGGTGTCGCGCTGCTGCACCGCTCGACGCACAGCGTGACGCTCACCGAAGCCGGTCATATCTACCTGGAGCGCGCCGTCACGCTGATCGCCGATCTCGACGACACCTTGCGCGTCGTCGCCGAACTGAATGCGCAGCCGAGCGGCCCGCTGAAGCTCACCGCGCCGGTGGCCTTCGGCCGCCGCCATCTCGCGCCGCTGGTCGCACCGTTCCTCGCGCGCTACCCGACGATCCAGCTCGACGTGCGGCTCACCGACAACCACAACGACCTCGTGGCCGGCGGCTTCGATCTCGACATTCACGAAGGCGAGAACTACCTGGACAACCTCGTCGTCCACCGCCTGTCGCGCAACGACAGCGTCCTGTGCGCGACGCCCGGCTATCTCGACCGCTGCGGGCGCCCGTCCACGCCGGACGACCTCAAGCAACACAACTGCCTGCGCTACGTGCATCCGGAAGGCGATCCGCGCTGGGATCTCGTGAACGGCGACGCGCATCACAGCCTGCTGCCGGCCGGCAACCTCGTCACCGACCATTCGGAGCTGCTGCTCGAAGCGACCTGCGCGGGGCTCGGCATCGCGGAGTTCGAGATCTGGCTGGTGCGCGACCTGCTCGCGAGCGGCCGGCTCGAAGCCGTGCTGCCGCGCTACCGGCTGCAGAACCGGCTGACGGGCGAATACATCTACATCGCGTATCTGGCGAACCGGCGCAGCTCGGCAAAGCTGCGCGTGCTGAAGGACTTTCTCGCGGAACACCTCGCGCATATCGGCGAGCTGTCGGAGCGGGAGCTGATGAAGATTCGCGGCGCGTAGCGCACGCGCTCGCATTCAGGTTCGCACTGGCCGCACTGGCCAGCAGGCACGCTCGCGCCGCTTCACACGGCCCGGGTCGCGGGCCGACGGCGTCAACGCATCCGCACCGTTCAGGCTGGCTGCAACTCGAACGGGAACGTGGCGTGCCCGATCTCGACACCCTGCGTGTTGAGCATCCGCGGCCGATGGAAGCCGGCCAGTGGCGCGCGTTGCGCGGCCGTGCCGATCTGCAGCCGCTCGAGGAGTTCGCTGACGACCATGTACAGCACGTCGAGATTGCCGTCCTCGATCTTCACCGAGATGCCGAGCGCGCCGTCGGCGCCCAGCGCCCGCGTGCGCGCCGACGCCCGCACGCCGATCCCGTAGCACGCATCGGCGCCGAGCTTGCCGACCACCTGCCCGTCGAACGCGTTCATCAGCACCGTGCAATAACGCCCGTCGCCGGCCACCAGTTCCGGATAAGCGGTCATCGCATGATGAATGCGCGCCAGCGCCCGCACGCGATCGGTGATTGCGCCACCGCCCGCTTCCACCGTATCCGCACCGTCGGCCAGCGATGCGTAGAGACGCGCGAGCCGATCCAGCGAAAACGCCGGCGTCGGCAGGTTGCATCCGTCGATCGCCCAGCCCACTTCGTCATCGCGCAGCCCGCACGCATCGGCCACCACATGCTTCACGCGCACCTGCATCGGATGCTCGGGCAGATGGTAATCGGCGATCGCGGCGCCGATCGCCCGCGCGCCGGCCAGCATCCCGACATGCTTGCCCGAACAGTTGCTGCACACGCCGGTCGGCGTGTAGTCGCGCTTGATCCACGACCGGTACACCGCATCGGACAACGGCGGATGGCCGCCGCAACGCAAGTCCGATTCGTGCGCCGCGACCTTGGCGAGCATCGCGCGCGTGCGTTCGATATGCCGGTCCTCGCTGCTGTGCGACGCGCACATCAGCGCGATGTCCGCATCGTCGAAGCCGAAGCGGTCGGGCGCGCCCGTCTCGATCACCGACAGCGCCTGGGCCGGCTTGGCCGCCGATCGCGCAAGCGTCGTCCGGAACGGATCGCCGAACCGGGCCAGCAGCCGGCCGCGTGCATCGACCACCGCCACATGGGCGACGTGCGTGTTCTCGATCGCATCGCCGCGGTACGTGACGACTGCTGCGCGTTGGGTGTCCATCGTGTGTTGTCTCCTTGCTCGGGGCCTGCTTGCCGGGGCCCGTCCAACCGGTACGGCAGTGTATCGAGTCAATGCCGCCGCGCGCCGGCCGGGCGATGGAAAGCGGTGTTGCACGCGACGCAAAGGCGATCCCGCCCCCACGAAAGCCTGACCGAATGAGTACAAAAACCATTCGATCGTTTACAGAATTGGTACCAATCCGTACAATTGCGACCGCAAACGCGAATCATACGCATTTACATTGACGTTTTCCGATGCTCCGCGCTGCCTGGCCGGCATCGAGAAAACGCACCCGCTCACCGAAACTTCTGCTGCCTCTCGATATGCCCGCCCAGTTCAAGACGAGGCCTCGCGCCCTCGTATCGGCGCTGACCTGCTCCGTTTTCCTGACACCGCTGCTCGCCTCCGCCGAAACCGCCCCTGCTGCTGCCGCCGACCGGCCCGCCCCGTCCGCCGACGTGCAGGGGACGCTGCCGACGATCAACGTCAAGTCGACCGCGCCGTCGGACATGCAGGTGAAGCGTTCGCCGTCGTACAAGTTCACCGCGCCGCTGCTCGATACGCCGCGCTCGGTCACTGTGATCCCCGAGCAGCTGATCAAGGAAAAGAACGTCACGTCGTTCGCGGACGCGCTGCGCACGGTGCCGGGCATCACGTTCCTCGGCGGCGATGCGGCCGCGAACCCGTCGGCCGACCGCCCGGTGATCCGCGGCTTCGAATCGCGCAACTCGATCTTCGTCGACGGGATGCGCGACTCGGGGCTGCAGAACCGCGAAACGTTCGCGGTCGAGCAGATCAGCGTGATCAAGGGCCCCGACTCGGTCTATGCGGGCCGCGGCTCGGTGGGCGGCAGTATCGACATCGTCACGAAGACGCCGAAGAACGACAACTTCATCAACAGCAGCATCGGCTTCGGCACCGACGGCTACAAGCGCGCGACGGTCGACGCGAACCACAAGATCAACGACACGACGGCCGTGCGCCTGAACGTGATGGGTCACGACGCGAACCAGGCCGGCCGCAACGACGTGTACAACAAGCGCTGGGGCGTCGCGCCGTCGATCGTGTTCGGGCTGAATACGCCGACGACGGTCACGGTCAGCTACTACCACATGAACTCCTACGACATGCCGGACTTCAGCGTGCCGTTCCGCGCGTCGGGCGGCACGCCGGTGCCGACCGATCGCGGGCAGTTCTTCGGGCTGAACACGCGCGACTACCGCTACGGGCAGACCGACACCGCCCAGGTGCGCGTCGAGCACAAGATCAACGACGACTGGAAGCTGAAGAACACGACGATGTTCGGCCGCTCGACGCTCGACTACGTCGCGACGAACCCGCAGATCCTCGCGTCGAACCCGAACATGCTGAGCCTGCAGGCGAAGAGCGGCAAGTACGCGCTCAACGGCTTCTCGAACCAGACCGAAGTGACCGGCAGCGCGAGCCTGTTCGGCATGAAGCACACGATGACGGCCGGCGTCGAGTTCAGCCATGAACAGGCCCGCTACGAGGGCTACCTCGTGTCGGATTCGGCCGGCAACAACATCCGCTCGGGCGGCCCGTGCTCGGTGGCCGGCAACTGCACGCCGCTCGCCGGCGGCTGGAACCCGAACATGCCGTGGACAGGCAGCATCGTGCTGAACGGCGACAAGGGCTTCCCCGGCCCGACGACGAACACGCGCACCGACACGGTGTCCGCGTACATCTTCGATACCGTGAAGCTGTCCGAGCGCTGGCAGTTCAACACGGGGCTGCGTTTCGACCGCTACGACACGACCGGCAAGCAGGCCGGCGTGGCCGACCTGTCGAACACGTCGAACCTGTTCAGCTACCAGTTCGGCCTCGTGTTCAAGCCGGTGAGCAACGTGAGCCTGTATGCGTCGTACGGCACGTCGTCGAACCCGCCGGGCTCGAACGGCGGCCTCGGCGGCGGCACCGACCAGATCACCGCGACGAACCAGGATCTCGCGCCGGAGCGCTCGCGCAACATCGAGATCGGCGCGAAGTGGGACGTGCTGCAGGATCAGCTGTCGCTGACGTCGGCGCTGTTCCAGACCGAGAAGACCAACGCGCGCGTGAGCGACGGCCTCGGTCACACGGTCAACGCCGGCAAGCAGCGCGTGCGCGGCGTCGAATTCGGCTTCGCGGGCAACCTGAGCCCGAAGTGGCACGTGTTCGGCGGCTACTCGTACCTGAACGCGATCACGACCGACGCGGGCCCCGGCAGCCCGGGCGCATCGGGCCTGCCGATGGTGATGGTGCCGAAGCACAACTTCACGCTGTGGACGAGCTACGACGTGATGCCGAAGCTCACGCTCGGCGCCGGTGCGACGGTGATGAGCCAGACCTATGCGTCGGTATCCGCGACGACGAAGAAATGGACGCCCGGCTACGCACGCTTCGACGCGGCTGCAACGTGGCGCGTGAACAAGACGATGGACGTGCAGCTCAACGTGCAGAACCTGTTCGACAAGAAGTATTACGCGAGCGCGTATCCGATTTACGCGACGTGGGCGCCGGGCCGTTCGGCGATGGTCACGCTCAACTTCTATCAGTAACGCCGTTGGCGGCGGGCGGGCGCGATGCGCCCTTCCCCGCCGCGCTCACCACGGCAGCGAATACGTCTTCACGTTCGTGAAGCTCTTCATCGCTTCCTGCACGCCTTCCTTGTACCCCAGCCCCGAATCCTTCATACCGCCGAACGGCGTCACTTCGAGCCGGTAGCCCGGCACTTCGCGCACGTTCACGCTACCGACTTCCAGCTCGGTGATGAAGCGCGTGATGTGGTCGAAGCGGTTCGTGCAGACCGACGACGACAGCGCATAGTCGGTGCTGTTCGACATCCGGATCGCTTCGTCGATGTCGCGGAAGCGCATGATCGGCGATACGGGGCCGAAGGTTTCATATTTCACGAGCGGCATGTCGGGCGTCACGCGATCGATCACCGTCGGCGAATACAGCGCACCGTTGCGGACGTTTCCGACCAGCAGCCGCGCACCGCGCGCGATCGCATCGTTCACCTGTTGCTCGCAGAACTTCGCGGCCGCCTCGTCGATCACCGTACCCATGTCGACCGACGGATCGGCCGGATTGCCGTATGACCACGCGCGCGTTTTCTCGACTACCAGCTCAGTGAAGCGATCGGCTACCGACTCATGCACGAGCATCCGCTTGATCGCAGTGCAACGCTGCCCCGAGTTCTTGTACGAGCCCGACACCGCGAGCGTGCTCGCTTCGTCGAGATCGGCGTCTTCCATCACGATGATCGGATCGTTGCCGCCGAGCTCGAGCACCGCTCGCCGGTAGCCCATCCGCGACGCGATCGACTTGCCGATCGATACGCCGCCGGTGAACGTGATGAGGTCGATTGCCGGGTTCGTGATCAGCTCGTCGGCGATCTCCTTCGGATCACCGGTGAGCACTTGCAGCATCTGTGGCGGCAGGCCGGCTTCGTACAGGATGTCCGCGAACAAGTAGCACGACAGCGGCACCTTCTCCGACGGCTTCACGACGATCCGGTTGTTGGTCGCGACCGACGGCACGATCTTGTGCGCGACCTGGTTCATCGGGTGGTTGAACGGCGTGATTGCCGAGATCACGCCGAGCAGCGGGTCGCGCTGCGTGTACACGCGGCGCTTCTTGCCGTGCGGTGTCAGGTCGCACGAGAAGATCTGCCCGTCGTCCTTCAGCACCTCGCCGGCACCGAACGTCAGCACGTCGGCCACGCGGCCCGCTTCGTACGTCGAATCCTTGAGGCACAGCCCGGACTCGGCCGTGATCAGCGCTGCAATCTCGGCGGTGCGCGCACGCACGATGTCGGCTGCACGGCGCAGGATCGCCGCGCGATCGTGACGCGTGAGCGTCGGCCGGTAAGCACGTGCGACCGCGAACGCGCGCCGCACGTCGTCCAGCGTCGCCTTCGGCACGGTGCCGACCAGCGCGCCGTCGTACGGATTGCGCACGTCGATGACTGCGTCGCGCCACACGCGCTGCCCGTCGATGCGCAACGCTTCGTGCCGCACGTCGGATGCGGGAATCGGCCTCAGAACCGTGCTCATGTCGTCTCCATCCTTGTGTAGCGTGATCGTGGCCACGCTTTCGGTTACCGCACCACCACCAGCCCTTCGTATTCGAGGCAGCGGCACAGCGTCGCCCATGCCGGCGTATCGGGCCATTCACGCACGCGGGCGTCGATGCGGATCGGCCGCCCGAATTCGCGCGACGCACACGCCAGCAACGTGTGCGCGATGCCGCTGCGCCGATATGCAGGTTCGACGTACAGCCGCGTGAGCGACGGCGATCGCACGGCACTGCCACCGTCATCGTCGATGCCGAGTTCGCCGATCGCCTCGTCGTCGCGATACGCGACCGCGGTCGCACGTGCATCGTCGAACACGATGCGGATCACGCGCTCGCAGCGATCCCTGAACACGACGACGTGCATGGCGCGCCTCTCCTTTGCATCACGCTGCAGGCGAACGCGATGCGCGCACGCCTCCCTGCGCCCGCGAACCGGGGACTTATCCGGATCGTCCAGGGGCGACGGTTTGAGTATCGTCTTGCCACGTCGTCGCGCAGTAGTGCCAGACGACACCATTCATTGAGTCCACATCCGCGGCGCGACGCGCGCATTCTCGCGACACCGCGCCCCTCGCGGGCCGCGCGTGCACCACGCGCACCGCCTCGCGTTTCCCGTACCGATCACAGGAGGAAGCATGCCGAGTCGTACCCCGACCGCCCTATGGGCCCAGCAGTTCCGGCGGTCGTCGGCGTCGAGCCTGCAGGACCAGATCCGGCGCATGCTCGTGGCCGCGATCCTCGACGGCCAGCTCGCACCCGAGGCCGCGCTGCCGTCGAGCCGCGAGCTCGCCGACCAGCTCGGCGTCGCGCGCAACACCGTCGTGCTCGCGTACCAGATGCTCGTCGAAGAGGGCTACCTGATCTCGCGCGAACGCAGCGGGCACTTCGTGAACCCGAAGATGCTCGAAGGCCTGCCCGGCTTCGCGGCCGCCAAGCCCGCTGCGCAGCCCGCCGGCAGCACCGATACGCCGGGCCGCCCCGCATGGGATAAACGCATCGCGCATCCGCCGTCGAGGCAGCGCAACATCGTGAAGCCCGCGAACTGGCAGCACTACGAGTTTCCGTTCATCTACGGGCAGTTCGACCAGTCGCTGTTCCCGACCAACGACTGGCGCGAATGCTGCCTGAAGGCGCTGTCGGTGATGGAGATCCGCAACTGGGCGCCCGACCTGATCGAACGCGACGACGAATCGCTGATCCAGCAGATCCGCACGCGCGTGCTGCCGCGACGCGGCGTGTTCGCGATGCCCGACGAGATCGTCGTCACGAACGGCTGCCAGCAGGCGCTGTACCTGATCGCCGACTTGCTGTGCGGCAAGCACACGACGGTCGGCTTCGAGAACCCCGGCTATCCGGACGCGCGCAACATCTTCGAGAACCGCAACGCGCGGCTGCTGCCGCTGCCCGTCGACGGCCACGGGATCGCACCCGACACGCTCGACAACACGCTGTCGCGCTGCGACTACGTGTACGTGACACCGAGCCACCAGTGCCCGACCACCGCGACGATGCCGGTCGAACGCCGCCGCGCACTGCTCGATTGCGCGCAGCAGCACGATTTCGTGATCATCGAGGACGACTACGAGAGCGAGAACACGTTCTCCGGCACGCCGCATCCGGCATTGAAGAGCCTCGACACGGCCGACCGCGTGATCTACGTCGGCAGCCTGTCGAAGACGTTCGCGCCGGGGCTGCGGCTCGGCTACGTGGTCGGGCCGCGCGAGCTGATCCGCGAGCTGCGCGCGCTGCGGCGCCTGATGGTGCGCCACCCGGTCGCGTATATCCAGCGCGCGTTCGCAACCTTTCTCGCGCTCGGCCATCACGACGCGTTGCTGCGCCGGCTCGCGCATGCGTACAGCGAACGCTCGCAGGCGCTGATGGCCGCGCTCGATGCGCATTTGCCGGAAGCGCGCTACGTGCAGGTGACGGGCGGCGCATCGTGCTGGGTCGAGGGGCCACCGTGGCTCGATGCGACGCGGCTCGCGACCGATGCCCAGGAAGCCGGCATCCTGATCGAGCCGGGCAGCGTGTTCTTCATGAACGATGAAGGCGACGCGCGACGCTGTTTCCGGATGGGGTTTTCCGCGATCCCGCTCGAGCGGATCGAGCCGGGCGTGCGGGCGCTCGCGCAATGCGTGCGCACGCAACGACCGGGGGCCTGAGCGGCGGCGAACAGGCGTCGCGCAGTCACCCGGAAGCATGAACGTCGCGTGGGCGGCGGTCTGGAAACCCGTTTCGACGATCGGCCGGGTTCACCCTGCGGGGTGACTCACGGCCGCGCGCTTGCGGGCCGCCTGTTCGGGTATCGATGAACGGCTGGCGTGAACGCAACACGCATCGATTCGACCGGCAAGTCATGTTCCGCCGCCCCATCGGACGCCGCATGCGTCGCGCGCTTTTGCACACCGCTACAGTGCGACTTCAACACGACATCGCCGGGATTCGTCTCGTTTCGATTCGTTTAGTAAATCCAATAAAAACATTACAACTCTCCAAATCCGATTGACAACGGATTCATCCAAATCCTAGTGTTACGACGCTGAAAGACGGCGACAAGCGACGTCGAACCGATGGTTCGATCGATTGGACTGCCGAAGAAAAAGTGCATGGATAACCGGAGGGGGCGATCATGATTCGATTCACGACGCTCGCGGCAATCCTGGCCGCGACATACGCGTTGAGCGGGTGCGGAGGCGGCGACGGCAGCGACGGAGCCGCGGCATCGGTACTGGCGGCTCGCCCGTCGGAAGCCGTGACCGATACGGCCAATCTCGATGACAACCGCAACCTGTCGTTGACACAGTACGTCGATCCGCTGATCGGCACGCTCGCGAGCAATTCGCCGAATCCGGTCCCGGCGGGACAGGCCGGCAGCGTCGAACCGGCCGCCGGCCTGCCGTCGGGCATGGTGCAGTGGGCGCCCGACACCAACACCACGCCCGCGCCGAACAGCAGCCAGGAACCGAACTCGCCCGCCGGCTACTACTACGACATCCACTCGATCCAGGGCTTCAGCATGACGCACATGCCGGGCGCCGGCTGCAGCGGCAACAACGGCGAATTCCCGGTCATGCCGACCACCGACCCGACACAGCTCGCGCCAACCTTCAGTCATGCGAATGAAACGACCAGGCCGGGCTATTATTCCGTGCTGCTCGACTCGCAGATCAAGGTGGAGCTGACCGCCACCCTGCGCACCGGCTTCGGCCAGTTCGCGTACCCGGCCGGCAAGCCCGCCCTGCTGGTACTCGACGCGACCCGCACCAACACCAAGACCTCGACCACCGGCGCCATTACGCAGGTTTCCGACAGCGCCATCTCGGGCAGCACGATCGGCGGCGGTTTCTGCGGCAACTCGGTGCCGGTACCCGTCTACTTCTACGCCGCCTTCGACCAGGCCTTCACGTCGGCCTCGATCTCGCACGGCGTGGCCCAGCTTGGGTTCCGCTCGGGCCAGACGGTCAGGATGAAGGTCGGTATCTCCTACGTCAGCGTCGCCAACGCGAAAGCCAACCTCGACGCGGAAAATCGCGGCTGGGACTTCGCGGGCGTGCGCACGCAGGCCGATCGCATCTGGAATGACCGCCTGAACAGCATCCGCGTGGCGGGCGGCACGCTCGACGCGAAGAAGAAGTTCTACACGGCGCTCTATCACGCACTGTGGGCACCCAGCATCTTCAGCGACGTGAACGGCCAGTACATCGGCTTCGACAACACCGTGCATCAGGTCGCCAAGGGTCAGCAGGCCCAGTACTCGTCGTTCTCGGGCTGGGACATCTATCGCTCGCTGATCCAGCTGAAGTCGATCCTCAACCCGTCCGAAACGAGCGACATGGTCCAGTCGCTGATCAACGACGCGGATCAATGCGGCGCGATTCCGCACTGGGTCAACGACAACGTCGAGGACGGCGTGATGCCGGGCGACGCCGGTTCGCTGATCGTCTCGAATGCCTATGCGTTCGGCGCGCGGCGCTTCGATACGCGCGCCGCGCTGCAACACATGGTGAAGATGGCGAACATCCCCGGCACGGCCTGCAACAACGTGACCACCAACGGCGGTCGCGCGAGCTACCTGCAGACCGGCTACATCACCAACGGCGAGTGGGGTCAGGCTTCGTCCACGCTCGAATATACGAGCAGCGATTTCGCGATCTCGCGCTTCGCCGGTGCGCTCGGCGATGCCGCCACGCAGCGCATGCTGCTGAGCCGCTCGGCCTACTGGCAGAACCTGCTCGACACCGCGCTGACGCCGCCGCTGATCGCGGCCCGCCAGTCGAACGGCGCCTGGATTCCCGAGACGCCGAGCAGCGGCGACAACTACGTGGAAGGCAATGCAGAACAGTACACGTGGATGGTGCCGTACAACGGCGCAGGCCTGTTCGCGCAGCTGGGCGGCAATGCGACGGTGACGTCGCGGCTCGACCAGTTCTTCACGGTGCTCAATGCCGGCATGAGCCTGCCCAACTTCTACATGGGCAACGAGCCGACCTTCGAGGTGCCGTGGCTCTATAACTGGGCCGCTCAGCCGTCGGGCACGCAGCGCGTGGTGCAGCAGATCCTGGCCAGCGCGTTCGGCACCGGCCCCGACGGCTTGCCGGGCAACGACGACCTCGGCGCCGTGTCGGGCTGGTATGTCTGGGGCGCGCTGGGCCTGTATCCGCAGATCCCGGGCGTGGCGGGCCTGGCGATCGGCAGTCCGCAGTTCCCGCAGATCGATGTCCGGCTCGGCAACGGCCGGACCTGGCGGATTCGTGCCGACGGCGCGCCCGCGTCCAATTATGTGCAGTCGCTGTCGATCAACGGTCGCGCCCACGATGTTCCGTGGGTCGCCTACGACGACATCGCGAACGGTGCGACGCTGCGCTTCGCGATGGGCAGCGCGCCGTCGCAATGGGGCAGCGGGAAGCAGCCGCCGTCGTTCGGCGTGCCGGTGGCGATCAACGCGGCCGACAGCTACAACAATCGCGGCTTCAGCGCGGACGGTGCGACCAATACCGACGGCCAGGGTGCGGACTTCGACGGCAGCCTGTTCAGCTACTCGCTGAATGCGCTGGCAGCGGCGGGCGTGCAGCCCGGCAAGCCGTTCGCGGTGGCCGGCGCCAGCGTGGCGGTGGCGGGCGGGCCGCTCTCGCTCGACAACACCGTGACCGTCGGCCAGACCGTGATGCTGCCGCCGGGATCGGCCGGCACCGGCGTGGTGGTGCTCGGCTCGGCCAACAATGGCCCGAGCAGCGGCACGGCGCAGCTGAATTTCGCGGACGGTTCGAGTCAGGCGGTCACGCTGGCGTTCGACGACTGGACGCTGAACGGCGGCAGCGCGCACGCCAGCGCGGCGGTCGCGGTCACGATGGCTTACCGCAATTCGGGCAACGGCCAGCAGGACAACGTCAAGACCTACATCTTCGCGCAGAAGATTCCGGTGCCACCCGGCAAGGTGGTGACGAGCATCGTGCTGCCGCGCCAGGTGAGCGCCGGCAAGATGCACGTGTTCGGCATCGGCATGACGGCGTCCTGACGCCCGCATGACCGGGGGGTACGTCGGGCCTTCCGATGTATCCCCTCGCCGGCCGGCACCGCTGCCGCGCGATCCCCGAAGCGAGAACACCAACCGGGCGGCGTGTTCTTCATGAACGACGACAGCAAGGCGCGCCGCCGCTTCCGGATCGGCTTCTGTGCGATTCCGCCGGCGCGGATCGAGCCGGCGGTGCGAGCGTTCGCGCACGGTGTGCGGGCGCAGAAGCCCGCCAAATGAACGAAGCCCGCAATCGCGCGGGCCTTCTCGTCGGGACACGTCGGGCACCGGACGCCGCGTCGGGCAACACGGGTCCGGATACCCCGCCCCCAGGTTGACCTCCCCCGCCTTCCGGTCTGGTCGATTCCGGGCGCCCGCTTGTCGATTCGACAGATAAAGGCGTGCTGCGCCCCTCCCGTCGCGAGCCGATCACGTGCATTCGTCACGGTTTCCGCGAACGAATATCGCATGGCGCCCCATTTGCGCACCCAGCGAATATAAAAATAATCAGCCTTTATATTTCTCAATTACATCCTGACAATTCAATCAGCTTGAATTCGGATTGCATCACTCGATAATGACCCCGCAGCCCGAAAGCGAACGGCATGATTGAAAATCCTGAAAACTCAATAATGCCAGCCATTACCTTCGCATTCGTGCCGCAAGACTTGCGGCGAAATATTTCAGAGATCGCCGCATCGAACCTCAGTCATCGATTCATCATGGAGATAAAAAATGAGCAATGCTGCAGGCGGTTGCGAGAATTGCAATCAAGAGACGACGGACCAACACGTCCCCGATTTCACCACGCGCGGATTCGACGAGCCGACCCAGGCGCTGAGTAGCCAGACGCAGGCGCAGCTTCAGGGCGTCGAGGCGTTGAAGCTCTCCGTGTGCGTGTCGGCGTCGTACAACCAGAGCACCAATCAGATCTGCTTCACCATCCCGATCTACGGGAATTTCTGCGTCACGTCGCCCGTCCACATCCCGGGCAGCGCAACCATCAAGGCCTGCGCGCAAACGTGCGGGCTCATTCCGCACGGGCTCAAGGTGTCGATCTATCTGAACGGCAGCTCCACGCCGATTCTGAGCAAGGTGATCTGGGGTCACTGCCCCTGAATCGGATCGTCAAGCCATCGACAATTAACAAGATGGTAAAAAATATTACATAGGCTATTGGTACGGGGTGTTCGGGTGCTTTTTGTCTTTCCGAACACCATTTAAATACAGACCGATTACATAATTACTTTCGACACCCTGACGCCAAGATAAATAAAAAATAAAATCCGGATGACTTTGCGCCAGATCAAAAAATCCCATCGCCGCGTTGATTTTCAGGAAATTAAAATCTCCCGCCCTTTTGGCATCCAGACGAAACATATTTCGCCTTTCCATATAAGCTCGCTCTTCCCGCAATCATCGCCATCATTCCGTCGAGCGGCTCGAACCAGGTGAACCATCGACAGATGTGACGCCGTCCATCCGCCGCACCGATGCAGACAAGCGCCGGGGCTGGCCCAAGCGAAACCCCCGAACTGGCGCTACCGCCAAAAACGAGCGCTCACTAACGTGTCGATACCGCGTGCCGCATGCGCGCCAGCGCCTTGCGCACCGCCCACCATTCGACAGGAGACACGTTATGGCAGACACGCTCACCGCCGCCCCCGTCACGGCCGCCACGCTCGCGGCCTTTTCCGACGCATTCAACCGGCACGACGCCAACGCGTTGATGGGCTTCATGACCGAGGACTGCGTGTTCGACGCGGCCGGTGGCCCCGACATCCACGGCACGCGCTTCGTCGGCCGCGACGCGGTACGCGCCGCGTTCGAAGCCGTGTTCAAGACCTTCCCCGACGCACATTGGGGTCACGGCCGCCACACCATCGCCGGCGAGCGCGGCGTCTCCGAGTGGGTGTTCACCGGCACGCACGCCGAAGGCTGGCGCATCGAGGCCGAAGGCTGCGACCTGTTCGAATTCCGCGACGGGTTGATCGCCGTCAAGCGCGCTTTCCGCAAGGAACGGCCGAAGCAGCCGGCCTGAGCGCGCCCCTCGCGCGCCGACCACGCCACCCTGCCCGGCGCGCATTTTGAAACGAATCGATTCATTTCATTCCACATTCCCCAACGACAGGCGGAATGGCTTGACCGGCTTTCCCCAGCAAATAGCATCTGGAACAAGACGTTCCATTAATTGAACAATCGGAGACAACCCATGAGCGAACAATCCACTTCCCTGCATGCATCGGCGAACGGTCCGCAGGACATGACGCCGTCCGAAGCCTTTGTCGAGACCCTCGCGGCCAACGGCGTGACCGACATGTTCGGCATCATGGGCTCCGCGTTCATGGATGCGATGGACATCTTCGCGCCGGCCGGCATCCGCCTGATCCCGGTGGTGCACGAACAGGGCGCGGGCCACATGGCCGACGGCTATGCGCGCGTGTCGGGCCGCCACGGCGTCGTGATCGGCCAGAACGGCCCCGGCATCAGCAACTGCGTGACGGCCATCGCGGCCGCGTACTGGGCCCACAGCCCGGTCGTGATCGTCACGCCCGAAGCCGGCACGATGGGCATCGGCCTCGGCGGCTTCCAGGAAGCGAACCAGCTGCCGATGTTCCAGGAATTCACGAAGTACCAGGGCCACGTCACGCACCCGGCGCGGATGGCCGAATTCACCGCGCGCTGCTTCGACCGCGCGCAGGCCGAGATGGGCCCGACGCAACTGAACATCCCGCGCGACTACTTCTACGGCAAGGTCAAGGTCGAGATTCCGCAACCGCGCCGGCTCGATCGCGGCGCCGGTGGCGAACAGAGCCTGGACGACGCGGCCGCGCTGATCGCGCAGGCGAAGTTCCCGGTGATCATCTCCGGCGGCGGCGTCGTGATGGCCGACGCGATCGAGGAATGCAAGGCGCTCGCCGAACGGCTCGGCGCACCGGTGGTCAACAGCTACCTGCACAACGACTCGTTCCCGGCGAACCACCCGCTGTGGTGCGGCCCGCTCGGCTACCAGGGCTCGAAGGCCGCGATGAAGCTGCTGTCGCGCGCGGACGTCGTGATCGCGCTCGGCTCGCGCCTCGGGCCGTTCGGCACGCTGCCGCAGCACGGGATGGACTACTGGCCGAAGGACGCGAAGATCATCCAGATCGACGCCGATCACAAGATGCTCGGCCTCGTGAAGAAGATCTCGGTCGGCATCTGCGGCGACGCGAAGGCCGCGGCGATCGCGCTCACGCAACGCCTCGAAGGCCGCACGCTCGCGTGCGACGGCTCGCGCGGCGATCGCGCCGACCAGATCGCAACCGAGAAGGCCGCGTGGGAAAAGGAACTCGACGACTGGACGCACGAGCGCGACGCGTACAGCCTCGACATGATCGACGAGCAGAAGCACGAGAAGCCGTTCAGCGGCGGCCAGTACCTGCACCCGCGCCAGGTGCTGCGCGAGCTCGAGAAGGCGATGCCCGAGGACGTGATGGTGTCGACCGACATCGGCAACATCAACTCGGTCGCGAACAGCTACCTGCGCTTCAACAAGCCGCGCAGCTTCTTCGCGGCAATGAGCTGGGGCAACTGCGGCTACGCGTTCCCGACGATCATCGGCGCGAAGGTCGCCGCCCCGCACCGCCCGGCCGTGTCGTATGCGGGCGATGGTGCGTGGGGCATGAGCCTGATGGAAACGATGACCTGCGTGCGCCACAACATCCCGGTCACGGCCGTCGTGTTCCACAACCGCCAGTGGGGCGCGGAGAAGAAGAACCAGGTCGACTTCTACAACCGCCGCTTCGTCGCCGGTGAACTCGACAACCAGAGCTTCGCGGCGATCGCGCGTGCGATGGGTGCCGAAGGGATCACGGTCGACCGCCTCGAAGATGTGGGCCCCGCGCTCAAGCGCGCGATCGACATGCAGATGAACGAAGGCAAGACCACGATCATCGAGATCATGTGCACGCGTGAACTCGGCGATCCGTTCCGTCGCGATGCGCTGTCGAAGCCGGTGCGCATGCTCGACAAGTACAAGGACTACGTGTAACGCCGCGTCGCCGACGCACCCCGTTGCCGGTCGCGCGCCCCTCTCGCGCGGCCGGCCCTCCGGCCGGACGCCGTGCCCCGTGCGGGCCGCCGCATCCGGCCGTTTTTCCTTTTTTACCCGAGCGAACGATGAAAGCCCTCGACCGCATTCTCGACGCCGCGCGCCGCCAGCCGATGCGCATCGCGCTGTGCGAAGCCGACGATCCGCGCGTGCTGCAGGCCGCCGCGCGCGCAACGCGTGACGGCATCGCCCGCATCGTGCTCGTCGGCAACCGTGCGGCCATTCACGCGGCGGCCGCGCGCGACGCGATCGAACTCGACGGCATGACGCTCGTCGATCCGGCCACCGCCGCACCACGCGATGCCTATGCCGACACGCTGCATGCGCTGCGCAAGAGCAAGGGCATGACGGCCGATGCCGCGCGCGACGCGGTGCTCGACCCGCTCTGCCATGCGAACCTGATGGTGCGGCTCGGCGACGCGGACGGCTCGGTCGCGGGCGCCGTGCATGCGACGGCCGACGTTGTGCGCGCGGCGATCCAGCTGATCGGCGTCGATCCGGCATTCCGGATCGTATCGAGCTTCTTCCTGATGATGCTGTGCGAGCCGTTCCACACGATCAAGGGCGGACTGATCTTCTCCGACTGCGCACTCGTCGTCGATCCGGATGCCAATCAGCTCGCCGAGATCGCGATGGCCGCCGCCGACAGCGCACACGCACTGCTCGGCGAGGAACCGCGCGTCGCGATGCTGTCGTTCTCGACGAGCGGCAGCGCGCATCACGCGGCGGTCGACAAGGTGACGGCCGCGACCGCGCGGGTGCGCGAACGGCGCCCCGCGCTCGCGATCGACGGCGACGTGCAGCTCGACGCGGCGATCGTCGCGGAGATCGCCGAGCGCAAGATCGCGCATTCGCAAGTGGGCGGCCACGCGAACGTGCTCGTGTTCCCGAGCCTCGAAGCCGGCAACATCGGCTACAAGCTCGCCGAGCGGATCGGCCGCGCGAAAGCCGTCGGCCCGCTGCTGCAGGGGCTGCGCCGGCCCGCGAACGACCTGTCGCGCGGCTGCAGCGCCGACGACGTGTATCACGTGATCGCGGCGACCACCGTGCAGGCGCAGGCGGCCGCGCAACGCACCGCAACCGGCGAGGCTGCGCACGCATGACAGCCGACAAACTGGCGATCCTGATCGCGGTGATCGGCGCGGGCAGCTATTTCCAGACCGTCACCGGCTTCGGGCTCGGGATGATCGTGATGGGCGCGACGAGCGGCTTCGGGCTCGCGCCGCTCGCGACCGTCGCGACGCTGATGAGCGTCGTGTCGCTTGCGAACGGCGCGACCGCGCTGCCCGGCCGGCTGCATCACATCGACTGGCGCGCGGTGGGCGCGGCGACGCTCGGCATCCTGCCGTCGGTCGTCGCGGGCGTGCTGCTGCTCGAATGCCTGAGCCGCTCGGCGGCCGACCTGCTGCAACTGATCCTCGGCGCGGTCGTGCTGTACGGCGGCCTGAGCGCCGCGCTGCGCCCGGCGCCGCTCACCGAGCGCTCGGACAACCGCAGCTTCTTCGTCAGCGGCCTGTTCGGCGGGTTGCTGAGCGGGATGTTCGGTGTGTCCGGGCCGCCGCTGATCTTCCAGTTCTACCGGCAGCCGCTGACGCTCGTGCAGATCCGCTGCGCGCTGATCGTGCTGTTCACGACGACCTCGGCCACGCGCGTGCTGTACAGCGCATGCGAAGGCCAGCTCGATCGCGACATCTGGCTGCTGGCCGCGATCGCGACGCCGGTCGTGATGCTGACGACGGTGGCCGCACGCCATTACCCGCCGCCGCTGTCACCGGTCGCGCTGCGCCGGCTTGCGTTCGGCGTGCTGATGGCGATCGGCATCGGGCTGATCGCGACGTCGCTGCCGCCGCTGCTGCATCGCGCTTGATGTCGCGCGGCGTGCGCCGCGTCGAAGCGCCCTGTTCCCCGCAATCGATTCGGACTCGACGCGTGCATGTACACCGCGACCGCGTCGAATGCAGTCGACCGCTTCACCGCCGCGCGCCGATCCATCCGGCGATTTCGACGAGCCGCTTCATGTCCGGCGCCGACGCGAGATCGATTGCGAGCCGGTGCCGGTAGTACGGGCCGAGATCGAGCCCGACGCCGAGCCCAAGCACTTCGACACGGCCTCCCGCCTCCTGGCGCGCGACCACCTGCTTCAGATGGTTGTCGAGGTAGAACGGATCGTTCGCGAGCGCCGTCGCGCCGTCCATCGGGCTGCCGTCCGAGATCACGACGAGAATCCTGCGCGCCTCCGGCCGCGCCGCGAGCCGTGCGCACGCCCATTCGACCGCTTCGCCGTCCACACCTTCACGGAACAGATCGGCCTTGAACAGCGCGACAATGCCGGTGCGCGCATGCCGCCAGCGCGTGTCCGCATCCTTGAACACCAGGTGACCGGTTTCGTTGAGCCGGCCCGGATGGCGCGGCTTGCCGCGCGCGAGCCAGTCCTGCCGCGCGCGGCCGCCGTTCCAGGCGAGCGTCGTGAAGCCGAGCACTTCGGTCGCGAGGCCGGCGGCATCGCCCGCGCGGGCCAGCGTATCGACCATCAGCGCGACGCCGTCGATCCACGTCTTCATCGACCCCGAGCAGTCGATCAGGAACGCGAGCGCGCAGTCGGCGTGCGGCCGCACGCGTTCGAGCCGGAACAGCCGCCGTTCGGCCGGCGAGCTGACGAGCTGCGCGAGCCGGCGGCCGTCGAGGCGGCCGTGTTCCTCGCCGAACGACCAGCCGTCGGCCTGCGGCACGACGAGCGCCGCACGCAGCACACGCGCGAGCCGCGTGACGTTGATCCGCTGCGCGGCGACCTGGCCGTCGAGCCGGTCGCGATACTCGCGCAGCAGTGCCGCGCGGATCTGCGCGGCCGGCCGAAGCTCGCGGTCGTAGCGCGTCGTGTACGCGCGGTAAGCGGCGTCGCCGCCCTGCAACACGACGCTGTCGCCGGTCTCCACGAGTGCCGGCATATCGATGCCCGTGTCGTCGAAATCAACCCATAGCGAGAAATTCGTCAGCGCATCGTCCTGCTCGCGTGCGTCTTCCGTCGCCGTTTCCACGACGGCCGCGCGCGCGTCACGAATCATCGATGCAATGCGCTTCGCGAGCGCCAGTGCGTGTTCCGCGAAGGCACGCTGATCGTGCCGGCAGCGCTTGAGCCCGGCGAGCTGAATGCCGATCTCGGGCACGATCGCCGCGCGCGACGCTTCGATCAGGTCTTCCGCTTCTTCGAGCACCGGCCAGCCCGTCAGCCGCGACCATGCGATCTGCGCGACCGTGTACACGAGGATCCCGACATGCGTATCGGCCTGCCCCGACCGGTGAAACGCGCGCGACCAGGTCTCGAAACGATGACGCAGGTTCTGCACGACACCGCGCATGGCGGGCGGCGCCAGCGACTCGCAGCGCAGTTGTTCGAGCAATTCGAACAGCACGCGTTCGACCGGATCGTCGCCTGACAGCGCGCGATGCAGGTCGGCATCCGAATGCAGAATGCGCAGCGCGACGCCGTCGGCCGCGCCGCGCCATGACGCGAGATCGTCGTCGGCGGCCTGCGCGCGCAGGTGCGGCGCATGGATCGGCAACGGCCGCAGGTCGCGGCACACGCGGCCGGCGCGGTAATGCAGCGCCGCGTCACGCGTCAGCGCACGCACCGTCGACGCGCCCAGCGCTTCGCGTGCCGACGCGCGGCGCGCGGCGTCGCGATCGGCGCTCACCGCCCCGCTCCCGGCTCGCCGCCGCCGGCCCGCGACGCGACCGCCAGCTCCTCGCCGAAACAGCGCTGGTAATACTCGGCGACGACCGGCCGCTCCGCGTCGTCGCACTTGTTCAGGAACGTGAGCCGGAACGCGAGCGCCGGATCGCGGAAGATCTGGCAGTTCTCGGCCCAGTTGATCACCGTGCGCGGCGACATCAGCGTCGACAGGTCGCCGGTCGCGAAGCCGTTGCGCGTCAGCTCCGCGAGGCTCACCATCGATTCGAGCAGCGGGCGGCCGGCTTCGTCCGCGAGTTCCGGCACGCGCGCGCGCACGATGCCGATCTCCTCGTCGCGCGGCAGGTAGTCGAGCGTCGCGACCACGTTCCAGCGATCCATCTGCGCATGGTTGAGCATCTGCGTGCCGTGATAGAGCCCGTTCAGGTTGCCGAGCCCGACCGTGTTCGCGGTCGCGAACAGCCGGAACGACGGATGCGGATGGATCACGCGGTTCTGGTCGAGCAGCGTGAACTTGCCGTCGCGTTCGAGAATCCGCTGGATCACGAACATCACGTCCGGCCGCCCTGCATCGTATTCGTCGAAGATCAGCGCGACCGGGCGCTGCAGCGCCCACGGCACGATCCCTTCCTGGAATTCGGTCACCTGCACGTCGTCGCGCACGACGATCGCATCCTTGCCGACGAGATCGAGCCGGCTGATGTGGCCGTCGAGGTTCACGCGCACGCACGGCCAGTTCAGCCGCGCCGCGACCTGCTCGATATGCGTCGACTTGCCGGTGCCGTGCATCCCCTGCACGAGCACGCGGCGGTTGCGCGCAAAGCCGGCGAGAATCGCGAGCGTGACGTCCGGGTTGAAACGGTACGCGTCGTCGACATCGGGCACGTGATCGTCGCGCGTGCTGAACGCGGGCACCATCAGGTCCGAATCGAACCCGAACCGTTCGCGGACCGACACCATGCAGTCCGGCTTGTTCGCCACCCCATCCATTGCGTTGCGCTCCTGTCGTTGCTGTCGTTGCTGGCTGCGCAGGCATCGATCGTCGTGCCCGCGCCAGTCGTGTTTACGGAACGATTCGTTCCGTTGCCGAAAATCCGTGCCGGATTGCGTGGCCCCCTGCCCCGTGCGGCCAGCCCTCCAGGCCGTTCGGTACAATGGCCGCAATCCAGTTTCCGGAACGCCTGCCATGCTGCCCGCGGATACGCCCACGCTGCGCGCCTTCGCGCTGCTCGAACATCTCGTCCAGGCCGGCGATGCCGTGTCGCTCGCCGATCTCACACGCGAAGTCGATATCCCGAAGGCGTCGCTGCACCGGATGCTCGCGTCGCTCGAAGCCGGCGGCCTCGTGATCCGCGAGCCGGGCCGCAAGAACGCGTATGCGGTCGGCCCGCGCCTCGCGCGGCTCGGCACTGGCGTGATGCTGCATGCGGGCGCGCGCCGGCTGCGTCACGCGATCCTCGAACGGCTCGTCGCCGATCTCGGCGAAACCTGCAACCTGACCACGCTGCACGACACGGAAGTCGTCTATCTCGACCGCGTCGAGGCCGACTGGCCGCTGCGGCTCGACCTGAAACCCGGCTCGCGCGTGCCCGCGCACTGCAGCGCCAGCGGCAAGCTGCTGCTCGCGCTGCTGCCGCGCGACGAACGCGCCGCGCTGGTGCGTGCGCTGGCGCTGCCGCGCTACACGCCGAACACGATCTCGGATCCCGAGCTGCTCGAAGCCGAACTCGACCGCACCGCGCACAAGGGCGTCGCGATCGACAACGAGGAATTCGTCGCGGGCATCGTGTGCATCGCGGCACCGATCGTCGGCGACAACGGCGCGTGCATCGCCGCGGTCGCCGTGCATGCGCCCGTGTCGCGCGCCCCGCTGTCGCGGCTGCTCGACCACGTGCCGCGCCTGCAGGAAGCGGCCGGCGCGCTCGCGGAAACGTTCTAGTTCCTGCACGGCGCGCAGACGCCCACGCAACGTCACGATGCGCGCTGGTAGTAGATGTTCTGCGGATGCCGCGCATCCGCGAAGAAGAACCAGCGTTCCGCGACCAGCCCCGCATACTGGATCACGAATGCCGCGCCGAGCGCGAAGGCCGCCGCGACCGACGTCGGCGCAAGCGCACCCGCGCCGGTCAGCACGAACGGCACCGCGAATGCGCCGATCAGGAAGCCGGCCTTCACCGCGCGCAGCGTGCCGTTGCCCTGCCCGTGAAAGAACTCCCGCGTATTGAACGCGCTGGCCGTGAAGCCGCGCGATTTCTGCTCGACCTTCTCGCTGCGGATCCCGGTCGCGCTCTGCACGGTCGACTTCGGCCGCAGTCGTGCATTGCGTGCGAGCGACGCGAGCCGTGCCACGCAGCCCGCGAGCGTCAGCACGCACGCGGCCACCGCGAGCCGGCCGACCAGCGCCGGCGCGAGCCATGCGGCGCACGCCGTCGCCAGCGTGCAGCCCGACGCGCAGCCGAGCAGCACGAAGTTCACGAGCGTCAGCGGGCTCGCCCATTCCTGCAGGAAGCGCAGGCACGCGTAGATCATCGCGGTACACACGAACAGCGCGACGCTCGCGAACGCGCCCGCCGCGCCGATCAGCAACGTGCCGGGCCAGCCGAACAGGTGTGCCGCGCCATACGCGAACGCACATGCGAGAAACACCGGCAGCGCGATGCATTCACGCGACAGCCACGACGTGCGCCACATCGCGATCGCGCGCCATGCGCGTTCGGGGTGGCCGAGATGGAAGAACGACGCCAGCAGGCCGAGTGCGCCGAGCGCGACCGACAGCGCGGCGCCCGTTACGTAGAACGCGGCAGCCACGTCGACGCCGGCCAGCCGCGCCAGTGCCTCGACGATCACGAGCGTCAGCAGCAGGCCCTGTGCGGCACCGCACAGCGTGGTGAGGAAAACGACCGAAAAAGCTGGGCGCATGGGAACTCCGTTTTTTCGAATGAGTGAAGGGCCGCGCGCTCAGCGCTGCGTCGCAAGCGACACGAGATCGATGTCGCCGCGCGCCGCGCGGGCTTCGAACGACTCGTCCTCGTCGCTGCCGTTCGACGTGCTGCCGCATCCGCCGCTACTCCCGCAACCGCACGATGACTCGGTCTTTATGCGCGGCAGGTAATGATTCGACGGCCGCGTGTCCCATTCGGGCATCAGCTGATAGCCGCCGCGTTCGCGGATCGCGCGCGACACCTCCGACTCCGGATCGTGCACGTCGCCGAACAGCCGCGCCGACGTCGGGCACGCGAGCACGCATGCCGGTTTCCGGTCGCGCTCGGGCAGCGCCGGGTTGTCGATGCGGTCCGCGCACAGCGTGCACTTCGTCATCTCCTTGCGGCCTTCGTCAAGTTCGCGTGCGCCGTACGGGCACGCCCACGCGCAGTACTTGCAGCCGATGCACTTGTCGTAGTCGACCAGCACGATCCCCTCCGACTTGCGCTTGTAGCTCGCGCCGGTCGGACAGACGGGCACGCACGGCGGATCCTCGCAGTGCAGGCACGACTTCGGGAAGTGGATCGTGTCGGTCATCGGGAACACGCCCGCTTCGTACGTCTGCACGCGGTTGAAGAACGTGCCGGACGGATCGTCGTCGTACGGGCGCATATCCGCGAGACTGCCGGCTTCGCCCGACGTGTTCCATTCCTTGCAGCTCGTCACGCAGGCATGGCAGCCGACGCATACGTTCAGGTCGATGACGAGGGCCATCTGGGTCATGGTGGTGCTCCTTCGATCAGCGATCTTCAGACTTCGGGCCGGCGGACGTCGCACGCCGCAGCCGCGCGGCGAATGCGCCGGTTCCGGCGAAATACGCCTGCACGCGCTGCAGCACGCGCGGCGTGCCGGGCAGCGCCGGCATCGGCGCGAACTGCGGCAAGGTCGTCGCCGCATCGGCTTCGGCCGGATAGATCCGCACCTGCACGTCGTACCAGCCGGCCTGCCCCGTAATCGGATCGGAGTTCGACATCCGCGCACCGCCGCGTGCCGCATCCGGCAGCTCGTCGGTGATCACGTGGTTCAGCAGGAAGCCGCGCTGCGACTCGCCCGCCTGCGGCCCGAGGTTCCACGCGCCGGCCGCCTTGCCGATCGCGTTCCAGGTCCACACGGTGCCGGGCTCGACCGCCTCGCTGTAGCGTGCGCGGCAACGTACCTTGCCCCATGGCGATTCGACGTAGATCCACGCGCCGTCTTCGATCTGCTGCGCGGTGGCCGTCAGCGGATTCACGAACAGGTGATTCTCGCCGTGGATCTGCCGCAGCCACGCGTTCTGCGAATCCCACGAGTGGTACATCGCCATCGGCCGCTGCGTGATTGCCGCGAGCGGATAGCGACCCGCATCGGTCAGCCCGCTTTCGAGCGACCGGTGCCAGAACGGCAGCGGATCGAAATAGCGCGCGATGCGCTCGCGCAGATGGTCGGGCGGCTGGCGGCCCGACGTGCGGCCCTGCGCGGCGAGCCGGAATTTCTGCATCACGTCCGAGTAAAGCTGGATCACGATCGGCACGCCGAACTTGCGCATCCCGTTGTCGACCGCCCACTGCATGTACGGGCCGTTGCAGTTGCGCATGTACTGCAGCGGTTCCGGCAACCGGTGGTGGTACACGCAGTTGTTCTCGGCGTAGCGCTTCCACTGGTCGGGATTCGGCTCGCCGACGACGGCCTTGTCGCCGTCCTTGCCGCGCCAGCCGATCAGGAAGCCGGTGCCGGAATCGGGCGCGGTCTGGAAGTTGATGACGAAATCCGGGTAGTCGCGGTACTTGCGCTGCCCGTCCGCGGTCGTGAAGGCCGGAAACTTCAGCCGGCTCGCGAGCTCGATCAGCACTTCCTGGAACGGCTTGCATTCGCCGGTCGGCGGCACGACCGGCACGCGCACCGAGTCGACCGGCCCGTCGAATTCGGAGATCGGCCGGTCGAGCACCGACATAACGTCGTGCCGCTCGAGGTAAGTCGTGTCCGGCAGGATCAGGTCGGCGAACGCCGTCATCTCCGACGCGAACGCATCGCACACGACGAGGAACGGGATCCGGTATTCGCCGTCGTCGCGCTTGTCGACCAGCATCTTGCGCACTTCCGTCGTGTTCATCGACGAATTCCACGCCATGTTGGCCATGAAGATCAGCAGCGTGTCGATCGGATAGGGATCGCCGCGCCACGCATTGGTGATCACCGAATGCATGAGCCCGTGCACCGCGAGCGGGTATTCCCACGAGAATGCCTTGTCGAGCCGCGCGGGCGTGCCGTCCGGATGGACGAACAGGTCCTCCGGGCCTGCTGGCCAGCCGAGCGGGCCGGTGGCGAGCGGCGTGTTCGGCCTGATCTGCGCCGGGTCGTTCGGCGGTTTCGCCGACGGCGGCACCGCGCGCGGATACGGCGCCTTGTGCCGGAAGCCACCGGGCCGGTCGATCGTGCCGAGCAGCGACATCAGCACGGCGAGCGCGCGGATCGTCTGGAAGCCGTTCGAATGCGCGGCAAGCCCGCGCATCGCATGGAACGCGATCGGCACGCCCTTCACCGATTCGTGCGCCTTGCCCCATGAGTCGGTCCAGCGCACCGGCAGCTCGATCGCGTGGTCGCGCGCGACCGTCTCCATCTCGCGCGCCAGGCGGCGGATCGTGTCGGCCGCGATGCCGGTGATGTCGGCCGCCCACTCGGGCGTGCATTCGGCCACCTGTTCGCGCAGCAGCGTGAACGACGGCGCGACGGGCGTGCCGTCGTCGAGCGTATAGCGGCCGTCGAGTGCCGGTTCGGCGCCTTCCGTGTGATGCAGCACCGCGCGGTTCGTCTTCGTGTCCCACCACATCCGGTTCTGCGGGTACAGCGCGTTGACCTCCGGCGCGCCGGCATCGCGCACGAACAGCCCGAACGTGTCGGCGCCGTCGCGCTGGTCGACCAGCTCGGCCGCGTTCGTGAAGCGCGACACGAATTCGAGGTCGAACGCGTTGCGCGCGATCAGCTCGTGCATCAGCGCCATGAACAGTGCGCCGTCGGTGCCGGGGCGAATCGGAATCCATTCGTCGGCGATCGCCGCGTAGCCGGTGCGCACCGGATTGATCGCGATGAAGCGGCCGCCCGCGCGCTTGAACTTGCCGAGCGCGATCTTCAGCGGATTCGAATGGTGGTCTTCCGCGGTGCCGATCATGAAGAACAGCTTCGCGTTGTCGAGATCGGGGCCGCCGAATTCCCAGAACGAGCCGCCGATCGTGTAGATCATCCCGGCCGCCATGTTCGCCGAGCAGAACCCACCATGCGCCGCATAGTTCGGCGTACCGAACTGTTTCGCGAACAGGCCGGTGAGCGCCTGCATCTGGTCGCGGCCCGTGAACAGCGCAAACCGCTTCGGGTCGGTGGCGCGCAGGTGTGCGAGACGCTTTTCGAGCAGGTCGAACGCGACCTCCCACGACACCGGCTCGAACTGCGCGTCGCCGCGCTCGGCACCCGGCTTGCGCATCAGCGGCTGCGTGAGCCGCGCGGGCGAATACTGCTTCATGATTCCGGACGAACCTTTCGCGCAGATGACGCCCTGGTTCAGCGGATGCTCGGGATTGCCGTCGATATAGCGCACCTCGCCGTCGCGCAGGTGCACGCGGATGCCGCAGCGGCACGCGCACATGTAACACGTCGTCGTCTTGATCTCGGCCTGCTCGTCCCGCTCGCGTGCCCGATGTTCCATCGTCTGTCCTCGTTCGCGGATTCGCGGATGAGGGCGCGCCCGCCGGGGCGCACCCGTGAATCGGTTCATCCATGCTATGCCGGCACGCGGCCGACATAAAGTCGCATCCTCTGATCGGTGCTATCGGTCGCCCCGATAGTTGCCCCGGCGATCCATCGGATCGGGCCGGAAATTGCATACGCAAAGGCCCGGCTTGCGGGCCGGGCCTTCGGCGTCAGGCGTTACCGCGCATTACATGCATCACCGCGGCGGATAGGCGAGCAGTTCGCTGTCGTCGAGATGCTCGCGGCGGCTGCGGCGCGTGAGCCCGTAGGCGACGACCAGCACGCCGAGGCTGGCGACACCGAGCCACAGCGGCTTGCGCTGGTCCGGGATGAACGCCATCGCGACGAGGATGCCGACCATCCCGACGATCGCGACCCAGGTGAGGTACGGATACGCCCACATCTTGACGCGCAGCTTGCTGGCGGCCACCGGGTCGAGACGCTTGCGCAGGCGCAGCTGCGAGAACGCGATCAGCACGTACACGAACAGCGCGACGGTGCCGTACGAATTGACGAGGAACGCGAACACGGTATCGGGCGACACGTACGACATCACCACCGACACGTAGCCGAACACCGTGCCGAGCAGGATCGCGCGCACCGGCACACCGCGCTTGTTGACCTTCGCGAGCGCGGCCGGCGCGTCGCCGTGGCGGGTCAGCGCGAACAGCATCCGCGATGCCGCATAGAGGCCCGAGTTGAGCGCGGACAGCACGGCCGTCAGCACGATCGCGTTCATCACGTTGGCGGCGGCCGGCAGGCCCATCACTTCGAGCGCGCTCACATACGGCGTGGCCATCTGATGCGAATTCCACGGCACCAGCGCGACGACGAGCGCGACCGAGCCGACGTAGAACACCAGCACGCGCGTGATCACCGAGTTGGTGGCCTTCGCAACCGCTTTCGCCGGCTCCTTGGCTTCGGCCGCCGCGATCGTGACGATTTCAGCGCCGAAGTAGAACCCGGTCGCCGCGACCGCCCCGCTCATCACCGGTCCGATGCCGAGCGGCATGAAGCCGCCATGGCCGAGCAGCGTCGGCAGCACGGACGTCGTGTGCATCGACGCGGGCCACAGGCCGAGCACGTAGAGGCCGCCGAGGAACAGGAACACGATGATCGCGCCGACCTTGATCGACGAGAACCAGAATTCGAACTCGCCGTAGCTGCCGACCGAGATCAGGTTCGTGAGCGTCAGCACGACCAGCAGCGCGAGACTGATGATCCACGCCGGCGTATCGGGCAGCCAGAACTGGATCAGCTTCGCGCCAGCCACCGCTTCGAGCGCGACGACGATCACCCAGAAATACCAGTACATCCAGCCGGTCAGGAAGCCCGCCATCTTGCCGGGCCCGCGCCAGTTGCCGAACGCGAGCCGCGCGTATTCGTAGAACGAACCGACGGCCGGCATCGCGCAGGCCATCTCGCCGAGCATCCGCATCACGAGCACGACGAGCCCGCCCGTGATCAGGAACGACAGGATCGCGGCCGGCCCGGTCTGCTGAATCACCACACCGCTGCCGACGAACAGCCCGGCACCGATCACGCCGCCAAGCGCGATCATCGTCATGTGGCGCTGCTTGAGTCCACACTTCAGGTCACTCTGATTCGAGGGTTGCATGTCTTCTCCATATCCAGTTGTCCGGACGCCGTCCGCGCGCCACCTTCAGGTGAGCGCGGGCGCCGCCGGCGACGGCGCGTGCAGGGGCGCCTGCAGCCCCGGCCGCACGGATTTCTGTTGCTTTTATTGTGTTGGACAGCCCGGTGCACGTTGCATCACGCCGGGCGATATGCACTGCGTTCAGGGCTTTTCGTCGTTCCTGAAGTACGACAGGTAGAGCATCCGCTGCCCGATGCGCCGGAATGGCGCGAACGGGTGGCCAGGCAGCGGCGACGTGAAGATCGGCAGCGTCTGGCGTGCGCCCTTCCCCGCGATCTGCTCGGCCAGTCGGCGGCCGGCCTGCTGCGAGTACGACACGCCGTTGCCGCCGTAGCCGAGCGCGTAGTACACCGACTGCCGCGGATCGGGCTGGCACACGCGCGGCATCATGTCGTGGCTCACGTCGACCCAGCCCCACCATGAATAGTCGATCTCCACGCCGCGCAGCGCGGGAAACTTGCGCCCCATCCCTTCCTTCAGCAATTCGAAGTGGCGCGGGTTGGGCGCATCGTCACCGGTGATCGCGCTGCGGCTGCCGATCTGCAAGCGGCGATCCGGCAGGAAACGGTAGTAGAAGCGCAGCGTGCGCGTATCGGTCAGCACCTGCGTCGTGCGGAAATTGCACGCGTCGATCTCCGCGTCGGTAAGCGGGCGCGTGACCATCGAGTTCGACAGGATCGGCATCACCTTGCTGCGCAGCGACGGATGCAGCGTCTGCGCGGTGTACGCACCGGTCGCGATGCCGACCGCGCGGGCCCGCACGACGCCGCCCGGCGTGCGCAGGTGATGCACGCCGTCGATCGTCTCGAAGCCGAGCACGGGGCTGCTCGTATGCACCTTTGCGCCGGCTTCGCGCGCGAGGCGCAGGTAGCCGAACGCGAGCTTCAGCGCGTGGATACCGATGCCTTCCGGCTCGTGCAGCGCGCCGGCCGCCTCGTGGTCGTTGATGAATTCGCGGCGGAAGGTGTCGGCGCTCAGCAGCTCGGACGGATAGCCGAACACGTCCTTCCACACCTTCGCCTCCGCCGCGAGCTTCGCCATGATGCGCGGACGATGCGCGATCAGGAAATGGCCGCCCGGCTGCGGATCGCAGTCGATTTCCGCCACGAGCGACTTGAAGTGGTCGAAGCCTTCGAGGATCTCGTCGTGCATCTTCAGCGCGACGTCCTTGCCCCAGCGCTCGATCCACTGCGAGCGCGACAGCCGGCCCGATGCGTTCTGCCCCTGCCCGCCGTTGCGGCTGCTGCAACCCCAGCTCGTGCGGTTGGCCTCGAGCACGACGGCCTTGATGCCGTGGTCCCGCGCGAGGCACAGCGCGGTCGCGAGGCCCGTGTAGCCGGCGCCGATGATCGCGACGTCGACATCGAGATCGCGCGTGACGGGGCCGTCGTCGGGCGGCGGCGTGCCGGCCGTCGCGACCCAGTAGGTCGGCGCGTACTGCCTGCCGCACCCGGGCCCCGGCGACACGAGCGGATCGTAGGTCGGGTCGTAACGCGTATCGTTCGGCCGGCCGCCGGCGAAGCCGCTCGCGGTGCGTTCGATGGAAGGGGTCGACATGCTCAGACCTCCGACGCGGGCTGGCCCGCCACGCCGCAACGGGCGCACGAGGCGATTCGACTGACTGATGCGGGGCGCGCGCTCGCCGCGCGGGCGAATGCTGCCGACTGCCTGTTGGTCATGCCTGTCTCCTGATCGTTCTCTTCGGGTCGATCGTGTGCAGATGCTTCAATGCGGCGATCTGTCGAGGAAAGTGTAGGCAGGCCGATTTTTCGCAGGTAGGGCCAGTGGGCCGGATTCGCTTGGACCAGCGCGCGGGATGGCGGGCGGCGGGTAGCCGGTGGATGGCGACGGTCGAAAGGGATCAGCCGCACTGGCACAACGCCGCCGGACGATCGGGACGCCGAATGGCGGGCAGCCAGCAGACGGCGTCGGTCAACAAGGATCAACGGTGCAGGTACAACGCCGCCGGACGGCCGGGACACCGAATGGCGGGCGACAGCGAGCGACCGGCAGACGGCGTCGGTGAGCGGCGGTGAGCGGCGGTCAGCGGTGCAGGCACGACACCGCCAGAGAACCAGGGCGCCGATACGACCCCGCGCCGCGCCCCACCCCGCCCGCCGTCACATCGCGCGCACCGCGACACCGTCCATGCCGCCACGCTTCTCGATCGCCCGCGCCGACACGATCGACAGGAGTGCAGACAACATCACGTAAACCCCGACGAGCCACGGCGCACCGCCGTTCACGCGCAGCAACGCGGTCGCGACGATCGGCGTGAGCCCGCTCGCGAAGATGCCCGACACCTGGTAGACGAACGAGATGCCCGTGTAACGCACGTTCGCGTCGAACAGCTCCGCGAACAGCGCGGCCTCCGGCCCGTACGCCATTGCATAGAAGATCCCGAACGGGATCACCAGCGCGAGCCACACGGCAAGCAGGTGGGTCGACTGCGTCTGCAGCAGCCAGAACGCGGGCAGCACCGACAGCCCACACAGCGTCGCGCCCCACCGGTACACGCGGGCACGGCCGAGCCGGTCCGACAGGCTGCCGAACACGGGGATGAACACGCACATCACGACCGCCGCGCTCATCACGCCGAGCAGCGCGTCGCCGCGCGAGATCGACAGGTTGCGCGTCATGTAGCCGATCGAGAACACCGCGAACACGTTGAAGAACACGCCGTCGATATAGCGCGCGCCCATCCCGAGCAGGATCGCCTGCCGATAGTTGGCGAGCAGTTCGACGACCGGCAGCTTCGTGTCGCGCCGCTGCCGCTTGAGCGCGACGAACTCGGGCGTATCGGCCACGCGCGTGCGGATGTAGAAGCCCACCGCGACGAGCAGCAGCGATGCCGCGAACGCGACGCGCCAGCCCCACGCGAGGAACGCGGCGTCCGGCAGCGCACGCGATAGCGCCGCGACCACGCCGGCCGCGAGGCACAGCCCGATCGCGAGCCCGATCTGCGGCAGGCTCGCATACAGCCCGCGCCGATGCGGCGGCGCATACTCGTAGGCCATCAGCACCGCGCCGCCCCACTCGCCGCCGAGGCCGATGCCCTGCAGCACGCGCAGCGTCAGCAGCAGCACCGGCGCCCACATGCCGATCTGCGCGTAGGTCGGCAGGAACGCGACGCCGGCCGTCGACACGCCCATGATCAGCATCGTCAGGATCAGCGCGGACTTGCGCCCGACGCGGTCGCCGAGATGGCCGAACAGCAAGCCGCCGAGCGGCCGCGTGACGAAGCCGACCGCGAACGTCGCATATGCGAGCATCGTCGACACGAACGCGTCGCCGGACGGAAAGTACTGCTTGTCGAACACGATGCCGGCGACCACGCCGTACAGGAAAAAGTCGTACCACTCGACGGTCGCGCCGATCACGCTGGCCGCGGCCACGCGTCGGACGACCCGGGAATCGATTGCCATGCGAGCTTCTCCAGGTAAGGATGCGCCGCAACCTGCCCCGGCGCCGTGCCGGCGGGGGCATCGATGAACGCGCGGCGGCCGTCCGGGCGCAGGAGCACGGGCCACGCGGGTGATGCGTGGCGAGGCCCTACGCGAGCGCCTCGGCGGCCGCTGCAACGCCGCGGCCGCGATCGGCCGCACGGGCATCCTCGAGGATCATGTCGGACGCCTTCTCGGCGACCATCACGATCGGCACGTTGGTATTGCCCGACACGAGGGTCGGCATGATCGAGCAGTCGACCACGCGCAACCCGCGCGTGCCGTACACGCGCAGCCGCTCGTCGACGACCGCGAGCGGATCGCTCGCGACGCCCATTTTCGCGGTGCCGGACGGATGAAAGATCGTCTGCCCGTATTCCCGGCAGAACTCGAGCAGTTCGTCGTCAGTCTGCGCGTCCGCGCCCGGCCGCACCTCGCGCTTCATCAGCGGCGCCATCGGCTCGGCGGCCGCGACGCGCCGCGCGAAGCGCACGCCGGCCACCGTCGTGCGGCGGTCGTGCTCGGTGTCGAGATAGTTCGGCTGGATCGACGGCGCGTCGCGCGCATCGTCGGTGCGGATCCGCACGGTGCCGCGCGATTCGGGCCGCAGCTGGCAGATCGAATACGTGCAGCCGGGAAACGGATGCACGCTGCCGCCGGCCGAATCCGCCGACAGCGTCGAGAAATGGAACTGGATGTCGGGCGTCGCCGATTCGTCCGGCAGCGCACGGCAGAACATCCCGCCCTGGTTGATGCCGATCGCGAGCGGGCCGCCGCGGAACAGCGCCCACTGCAGCCCCATCTTCGCGCGGCCGACCCACGAATGCAGTTCGTCGTTGGTGGTGATCGGCTTCGTCACTTCGTAGATCAGACGAATCTGCAGATGATCCTGCAGGTTCTCGCCGACACCCGCGCGATCGGCGACGACCGGAATCCCGTGCCGGTTGAGCAGCGCGACGGGCCCGACGCCCGACACCTGCAGCAGTTGCGGCGACTGCAGCGCACCCGCGGCCAGCACCACCTCGCGCAACGCACGCACATCGTGAACCTTGCCATGCTGCACGTAACGCACGCCGGATGCCTGCGCGCCATCGAACAGCACCTTCAGCGCCTGCGCATCGGTTTCGACATGCAGGTTCGGCCGTCCGCGCGCGGGCTTCAGGTAGGCCACCGCCGTCGAGCAGCGCAGCCCGTTGCGCGTGGTGAGCTGGTAATAGCCCACGCCCTCCTGGTCACCCGTGTTGAAATCGTCGACCGTGCGCACGCCGAGCCGGTTCGACGCGGCGACGAACGCGTCGACGAGTTCGTGCCGCTGCCGGATCGCGGACGCCCACAGCGGGCCGCCGGTGCCGCGCGTCGGCCCTTCGCCGAGCGTGTTGTGTTCGAGCTTGCGGAAATACGGCAGGCACTCGCGCCAGCTCCAGCCGCGATTGCCGAGCGCGGCCCAGTGGTCGTAATCCTGCTGCTGCCCGCGCACGTAGATCAGCCCGTTGATCGAGCTGCAGCCGCCGAGCGTGCGGCCGCGCGGCCAGTACAGGCGGCGGTTGTGCATGTTCGGATCGGGATCGGTGTGGAAACCCCAGTTGTACACGGGGTGGAACATCGTCTTGCCGTACCCGATCGGCACGTGGATCCACATGGAGTTGTCGGCGGGGCCCGCTTCCAGCAGGCACACCGTATGGCGGCCGCCGTCGGACAGCCGGTTGGCGAGGACGCAACCGGCCGATCCCGCGCCGACCACGACATAGTCGAAGCTGCGTGTCATTCGTGTCTCCGTTCCGGGGTATTGGAAAAATCCGGTATGTTTTGTCCAAATTTATTGAGCACACGGAACGCATACAAGCCGATTTATTGTCCACGCCGCGAATGTGGTACAAAAACCGTTCAATTCGTTTCATTTCCCTCGCACACACCATCCCGGGACGCACGACGATCCCGACGGAGGAGACACATGCGCGAAACCGCCCCCGCGCCGCCCGACGGCGCGCCCGCCGACGATGCGCGCGTCCTGCGCGCCCTCGCGGTGCTCGAAGCGCTCGCGTCGGCCGGCCAGCCGTACACGCTGTCGCAGCTCGCCGCGCGGCTGCATATCCCGAAGGCGACGCTGCTGCGCCTGATCGAATCGCTTGAAACGCGCGGCTACGTGATCCACATGCCCGACTCGCGCGGCCACGATCGCGGCATCGCACTCGGCCCGCGCGCCGCGCAGTTCGCGCTCGCGGCGCTGTCGAACAATACGTTCACGCGCGGCTGCCGCTCGGTGCTGCGTGCGCTCGTCGACGTGCTCGGCGAGACCTGCAACCTCACCGCGCTCGACGGCGACACGGTGCTGTACGTCGAACGCGTCGAGACGACGGAGCCGTTGCGGCTCGAAATGCAGCCCGGCATGCGCGTGCCGCTGCATTGCACGGCGAGCGGCAAGCTGTTCCTGTCGCAGATGAATGCACTGGAGCGCAACGCGATGCTCGCGCGGCTCACGCTGAAGAAGATGACCTACCGGACGCTGACCGATGCGCAGTTGCTCGCGGCCGAGCTCGACCGGCTCGCCGCGCGCGGCGTCGGGATCGACAACGAGGAATTCGTGCGGGGGATGGTGGCTGTTGCGGTGCCGGTGAAGGATGCCGCAAGCGGCCGCGTGCTCGCGGCGCTTGCCGTGCATGCGCCGACCGCGCGCGCGACGCTCAACGACCTGCTGGAGAACGTACCGAAGATGCGGGAAGCGGCTACGCGGCTCGCACCGCTGCTGCATGCGGCCGAGAGCGCTCCGCCGGGTTGACGCGGCCGAGTGTGTTCATGCCGACGTGCGGTCACACACTCAAGCGTTCACGCAGTCATGCAGTCATGCAGTCATGCGAGGTGATAACGCAGCCAGAAAGTTTCGCGGCAGGCGTTGTCGAACGTCATCCGCGTCGGCCCGATCGGTTGCGCATCGGGCTGGCGGAGCACGTCGTAGTCGATCCAGCATTCCGCGCACAGCAGGTCGGACGGCGCGCGATCCTGCTCGACCGAGCGGCGCACGATCGCGCCGTTGTCGAAGCGGTATTCGGTTTCGTCGCGCGTGACTTCGACGTCGTCGTCGGTCCAGCGGTCGTGCGACGTCGTGTGCGACACGATCGACACCGGGCCTGCGAGCCCGTGGATCGCGGCGACGTAGGAAATGAGCTTGTCCATGGCGAGGCGGCAAACGGATGGATGGCTGCATCGCACAACCCATGCTGCGCGATGCAACCCGAGCGGCGAGTATAGCCGCGCGCCGAAGACCTTGCCGCCGGCGGGGTTTCGCGCGCTACGCCTCCAGCGCGAGCAACGCGAACGTCGCGAGCCAGTGCTCGCCCATGTAGTCGCCGGCCACGTGCGCAAGCGCGCTCGCGAGATGCCGGTCGGCCGCGTCAAGCAGCTTCGCGCGTCGCGCATCGCCTTCCGGCAGCGCGCCGGCCAGCGCCCGCTGGCACCACGCGCGGCTCAGGTTCAGCCCGTCGAGGTGCGCGATCTTGCCGTCGCTGCGATCGCTGACCGTCGCCGGCTCGAACAGCGTGGCCGGCTCGCCGCGCGCGAGATCGGGCAGGAAGCGCGCGAACCAGCCGTCGAATTCGGCGGCCGGCAGCACGCGCCGCATCAGCTCCGCCTCCATCAGCGCGGGCGACAGGAACTCGTCACCCGACGGCTCCCACGCCTGGCACGCGACATCGTTCAGGTGCCAGCGCTTCGCGGTATCGACGATCAGCGCCGCGAGCCCGTCGCGCTGCGTGTCGCGCGCGAAGTCGAGCGTGAGCGCCAGCGCGAACGCGGTGTTGAAGTGCGTGCCGACACGCAGCGGATAGGTCGCTTTCGGCAGGAAGGTCTCGAAGCGCGACACGAACAGGTCGGTGAGCGGCGCCATCGTCTTCGCCCAGCGCGCGGCCTGCGGCAGCGCGCCCTTCAGTGCGAGCCGCTCCAGCTGCGCCGACAGCGCGAGCAACCACGCCCAGCCATACGGCCGCTCGAAGCCGCTGTTGTGCGGCAGCGCGAGATACGCGCGCTCGCCGGCGACGTTCGCATCGGTGAAGTGCGCATCGACGATCGCGACGATGCGTTCGGCCTCCGGCAATGCCGGATAGCGTTCGAGCACGCGCAGCACGAGCCAGTAGCCGTGCACGCACGAGTGCCAGTCATAGCTGCCGTAAAAAATCGGGTGCAGCGCGCGCGGCCCCTGCACGTCGTGCGGACCTTCGAGCGAATGCGTGAGCTTGTTCGGATATTCGCGGGTCAGGTGCGCGAGCGCGAGCGACGCGAATTTCGAGGCGAGTTCGGGCGTGAGTCGGTCGGTCATGGGCATCTCGTCCATCGAGTCAGAAGCGGAATACGAACGCATACATCAGCAGCGTGTTCACGGCGAGCAGCAGCACGGCTGTCGGCCACTGCGCCTTGATCACGCCATTCTTGTCCTTCAGTTCGAGCAGCGCCGCCGGCACGATGTTGAAGTTCGCGGCCATCGGCGTCATCAGCGTACCGCAGAACCCGCTCAGCATCCCGATTGCGCCGACAATCGCCGGGTTGCCGTGGAACTGGTGGACGATCAGCGGCAGGCCGATACCGGCCGTCATCACCGGGAACGCGGCGAAGCCGTTGCCCATGATCATCGTGAACAGCGCCATGCCGACCGTGTAGGCCGCGACCACCGCGAACGGCGAATCGATCGGCACCCACTCCTTCACGAGCCCCGACACCACGCCGCCGACGCCCGCGACCGCGAACAGCGCGCCGAGCGCCGCGAGCATCTGCGGCAGGATCGCGGCCCAGCCGACCGCGTCCATCGTGTGGCGTGCCTCCTTCACCGCATGCACGGGCGAATCGCGCAGCATCGCGAGCGCGACGGCGAACGCAACGAGCGTGCCGAGCACGAGCGAGATCAGCGTCACGCTCTTCTGGTCGACGAACGGCACCAGCTTGAGCGCGAACGTGCCGATCAGCGTGACGACCGGAATCAGCAGCGCGGGCAGGAACAGCTTGTTGCCGAAACGCTGCGCGAGCGTTTCGCGGCGCACGGCCGCGGCTTCCCCGGCTTCGTCGGACTTGCCGCGCCCGAGCTTGCCCGAGCCTGCGATCACAGCGAGCGCGATCGCGAGGCAGCCCGTCACGAAATGCGGCAGCCGCGCGCCGAACAGGAACGTGACCGCGTAGACCGCCCAGAACGCGAAATTGACGATGCGGCGCGGGTTCGTGCGGTCCGTCAGGTTGAAGTAGGCGAACGCGGCGAACATCAGCCCCGCGAGCGTGTACAGCGATTCGAGGCCGATCATCGCGCGCCCTCCTGCGCCACCAGGCCGAAGCCGCGTGCGAGCCGGCGGTCGAGCAGCGCAAGGCGCGCGCAGTGGATCAGCAGCGCGGCGATCGCGGTCGGGATCGCCCACACCGACAGGTGCAGCGGCTCGATGGAGATCCCGTTCTGTTCGAGAAAGCCCTTGATCAGCAGGATCGACTGGATCGCGATGAAGATGTCCTCGCCGAAGAACACGGCGACGTTGTCGACGCCCGACGCATGTGCGCGGATCTGCTGGCGCACCGATTCGGGCAGCTCGCCGTGCCGGTTGACGGCGGCGGCCTCGGCCATCGGCGCGATCAGCGGCCGCACCATCTGCGCATGGCCGCCGAGCGACGTGAGGCCGAGCGCGGCCGTGGCCTGGCGCAGCACGAAGTACAGCATCAGCACGCGGCCCGTGGTGGCCGCCTGCACGCGCGAGATCATCCGCTTCGCCTGCTCCTTGAGCCCGTTGCGCTCGAGCAGCGCGATCACCGGCAGCGTCAGCCAGATGAGCCCCATGTAGCGGTTTTCGGTGAACGCCTTGCCGAACGCGCTGACGATGTCGACGAGATTCAGCCCGCCCGCCAGCCCCGTCGCGAGCCCCGCGATCGTGACCACCAGCAGCGCATTGAAGCGCAGCGCAAAACCGATCACGACGATCGGCACCCCAATCAGCACCAGCATTGCTCCTCCTTGTGTCGAATGCGCGGCGCCTTGGCAACGCGCCGCCTGCCCGGTTTGGACCGGGCTCAGACGGCGCAATCTAACACGAGACTTTATCGATAAATAGTCGACAATTTACTGCTTCGGGTAAACGTTGAACGGTGTGGACACCGTGCCCGGGCCATGTGTCGGTGGTGTTTCATCGGAGGAATCGGTGGTCGATCGGCGGTCGGCCGGCCGCCGCGGATGGGCCGGTCGCGGCACGCGGATTCTCGCTTCGGGCCCGCGTGCGAGGGCTCCGCCGCGCGTGGCGGAGCCCCGGTGCGCCGACTACACTGGAAAGCATCGGCAACGGACGGGAGAGCCGCCATGATTGACGTATTCCAGACCATCGGCAGCCGCGCGTTCTCCGCTCATCTGGCGAAGGACGGGATGGTGACGCTGATGGAGCAACGCCATGAGGTCGATCGCGTGACGCTCGCGACCGCGTATGCCGCGCTCGTCGAGGAGTCCGAGCAGGAAGCCGACCTGCTCGACGCGACGGTCGAAGGGATGATGCGCGCGCTGATCCAGGGGTACGCGCGCAGCCATTGACGGCGTGGCCGTGCAGCCGGTGCGCTACCGGTTTCCGCCAGCGCCTGCCGAGCGCCCGCCGAGCGGATGTCGGGCTTGCGCGGGCGCTACGCGGCCGGCGTGCCGGCGCCCATGTCGAACCACCGGCCCGCGCGCAGTTGCCGGTAGTCGGCCTGCGTGAAGATCCTCAGCAGGTTCGCGACCGCGCCGTTGCTGGCTCGGTCGAGTTCCGTCATGAACGCTTCGACTTCGTCGCGGCCGGCAAACAGGATCGTGCTGAAATAGCGTTCGCGTTCCGCGTCGGACAGGTTCGTTGCGCTCAGCTGATACGGATGGTGAAGCGCCGCGAACAGGAAGTAAAAACGCTCGGCGTCGTCGCGCAGCACGCGCACCGCGTCAGGCTCGACCGGAAAATCACGGTAGAACGACGCGTGTCCGCTCTCGATGGCGATCCGGTACAGCAGCCGGCCGTCGTGCTCGGTCACGATCGGCGCATACGGGTCGCGGCTGACGAGTAGGGTGTCGGGCACGGTCATCGCGAAAGCCTTCCTGCCGGTTCCCTGCTTGCGCCGCATCGCGATGCCGATCGCGCCGTCGGGTTGTCTTTCATGCTTCGTCGCTCCTGCATGGGTCGCGCGCTATTGCACCGTCAAATGCGCGCGCATCGTATCGAATTCCGGCTTGCTCGCGTCGAACCGATCGACCGGCGCCGTATAGGACAGCCCGTACACGGTCGTCTCGCTCATCGTCGCGACGAGCGTCTGGCGGATCGCCGTTCCATCCGCGCGATGCATGTCGCAGGTCGTCGCGAGTCCCGCACGGCCGCCCAGCGTCATCTGCCCGGGAGCCGTGCACTGCGCGGTCCAGCCGCGATTGCGGTACCCGTCGACGATCGTGTGCTGCATCGTGTCGAACTCGTGATCGAGACGGGCCGCGCCGTGGTCCGTCCGGACGATCCGCATCAGCGAAATCGCCGCCTCGGCTGTGCCCGATGGGCCGCGTTTCACCGCGACGTCATTCGAACCGGGCAGCGTCTTGCCGGCGCGGGTGGCCGGCGCGGGACCTGGCGAAACTTCCCATCCCGACGGCCACGCAATGGGTTCGGACGCTTCGGCAAACGCCGCTGCCGGCCCGATGCACAACCATACGGAGATGGCACGCGCGGTCATTCGAAAACGGGGCTTCTGGCTCATGTCGTTCGGCGGATTTCGTTTCGCGGATGGCGCGTCATGATCGCATGGCGTACCGTCCGCCCGCCAGCGGCGACCGGCTTTCACGGGCCTTCCGGCGGCTGGCGGCCGCATTCCGGCACGCGTCGTCATAGAGGAAACGCACTGAAACGGCGCAATGCGCGAATTTTTCGATTGCCGCCGCCCGCGCCGCATGACAGCATGCGGGGCGTCGCCAACCGAAAAGAATGCCGTGCCGTCCGGCCGCCGATGCCGCCCGGCGGCGCCGCACAGGCAGCCCCTTCCATGAACCCGGCCACCCTCCAACACTACGAACCGTCCGGAGAATTCCGCTTGTGAACATCGGCATCGTCAACGACCTCCCGCTTGCCGTCGAGGCGATGCGCCGCGCGATTGCGCGCCGGCCCGAGCACCGCGTGCTGTGGGTCGCCACCGACGGCGCACAGGCCGTCGAGCTGTGCGCCGCGCAGCCGCCCGATGTCGTGCTGATGGACCTGATCATGCCGAAATTCGACGGGATCGAAGCGACGCGGCGGATCATGCGATCCGAACGACCGTGCGCGATCCTGATCGTGACGAGCTGCATCGGCGCGAATGCGTGGCGGGTGTTCGAGGCGATGGGCGCCGGCGCGCTCGACGCGGTCGATACGCCGCGGCTCGGCGACGACGCGGCCGGCGACACGACCCGGCTGCTGCTCGCGAAGATCGACCAGATCGGCCGCCTGCTCGACGCGCCCGGCGGCACGCGCCTTGCCGGCACGGCCTCCCGCGCCGGCGGCGGCCCGCTGATCGCGATCGGCGCATCGGCCGGCGGCCCCGGCGCGCTCGCGTCGGTCCTCGGCGGCCTGCCGGCCGATTTCAATGCGCCGATCGTGATCGTCCAGCACGTCGACCGTGCGTTCGCCGAAGGCATGGCGCAATGGCTCGACGGCCAGACGCCGCTCGCCGTGCGCGTCGCGCGCGAAGGCGACCGCCCGCAGCCGGGCGTCGCGCTGCTCGCCGCGACCGACGACCACCTGCGCATCACACGTGCCGGCACGCTCGAGTACACGCGCGAGCCGGCCGCCACGCCGTATCGCCCGTCAGTCGACGTGTTCTTCAACAGCCTGACCGAACACTGGCCCGGCCGCGTGATCGGCGTGCTGCTCACGGGGATGGGCCGCGATGGCGCAATCGGCCTGAAGGCGCTGCGGATGAAGGGCTACCATACGATCGCGCAGGACGAGGCGACGAGCGCCGTGTACGGCATGCCGAAGGCGGCCGCGACGCTCGGCGCGGCGCGCGCGATCCTGCCGCTCGGGCGCATCGCGGGCGAGCTGGCGGCGCTCGCGCGAATCTGAGCCCGACGATGAACACGCGCAACACCCATGCCGGCCCCTGCAACAACCGCAACAACCCGCATCGACCATGACCCTTGACCTGACTCGCCCGCCAGGCGGCCCCTACACGCCGCCCGTCGACGTGCCGGCGATGGTGCTGCTGGTCGATGACCAGACGATCGTCGCGGAAGCCGTGCGGCGGGCGCTCGTCGACGAGGAAGGCATCGATTTCCACTACTGCCCGCGCTCGGACGACGCGATGGCCACCGCGATCGAGACGCGGCCGACCGTGATCCTGCAGGACCTCGTGATGCCCGGCACCGACGGGCTGAGCCTCGTGAAGGCGTACCGCACGAATCCGGCGACGCGCGACGTGCCGATCATCGTGCTGTCGACGCAGGAAGAGCCCGTGATCAAGAGCGCCGCGTTCGCGGCCGGCGCGAACGACTACCTCGTGAAGCTGCCCGACCGCATCGAGCTCGTCGCGCGGGTGCGCTACCACTCGCGCTCGTACATGAACCTGCTGCAGCGCGACGAGGCCTATCGCGCGCTGCGGCAATCGCAACAGCAGTTGCTCGAAGCCAATCTCGAGCTGCGGCGCCTCACGCATTCGGACGGCCTGACCGGGCTGTCGAACCGGCGCTATCTCGACGAATACCTCGCCGCCGAGTGGCGGCGCGGCACGCGCGAGCGCAGCGAGCTGTCGCTGCTGATGATCGATGTCGACAATTTCAAGCTGTACAACGACACGTACGGCCACGTGTCGGGCGACAGCGTGCTCAAGCAGATCGCGTCGACCATCGAGCGCTGTCTCGGCCAGTCGGGCGATCTTGCCGCGCGTTTCGGCGGCGAGGAATTCGCGGTCGTGATGCCGGCCACGTCGCCGGGCGCCGCGCGGCTGCTCGGCGAGAAGATCCGCCTCTCTGTGGAGGCGCTGCGGCTGCGGCACGCGCATTCGTCGACGGGCAACACCGTGACGATCAGCATCGGCGGCGCGAGCATCGTGCCGATGCCCGGCCTGCCGACGACCCTGCTGATCGAAGCGGCCGACCGTGCGCTCTATCGCGCGAAGCACGAAGGCAAGAACCGCGTCGAGATCGATGCAGCGCCGACGCCGCCGAGCCCCGACGGGTTCGGCGCGCCGCGCATCGACTGAGCGCCGAACGTCGAACGCGCGCCGCGCTCACACGGCGCCGAGCCGGCGCGCGTAGTCGTTCGGGTCCAGCGGGCGGCTGAACAGATAGCCCTGCTGCATGTCGCAGCCGATCTGCTGCAGGAACCACGATTGCGCCTGCGTCTCGACACCTTCGGCCGTGACCTTCATCCCGAGCGAATGCGCCATCGCAACCACGGCCTGCGTGATCGCCACCGAATCGTGATGATCGGGCACGCCCGACACGAACGAGCGGTCGACCTTCAGGTTGTGCAGCGGAAAGCGCTTCAGGTACGCGAGCGACGAGTAGCCGGTACCGAAATCATCGACCGAGATCCGCACGTTCATGTCCGTGAGCGCCTCGAGCATCGGCAGCACGGTGTCCGTGTCGTTCATCAGTAATCCTTCGGTAATCTCGAGTTCGAGCGCGGACGGATCGAGCCGGGTTTGCGCGAGGCAGCGATCGACCGATTCGACGAGCCCTTCGTGGAACTGCCGCGGTGACAGGTTGACGGCCAGCATCAAGTCGGGCGCGATCGTGCGGCGCCATTCGGCCGCCTGCCGGCACGCGGTTTCGAGCACCCACTGGCCGATCGCGACGATCAGCCCCGTGTCTTCCGCGACCGGAATGAACTCCGCCGGCGACATCGGCCCGAGCTCGGGGCTCGTCCAGCGCAAGAGCGCCTCGGCGCCGACCGTGCGGCCGCTGCGCGCATCGACGACGGGCTGATACGCGAGCCGCAGCATGTCCGACGCGAGCGCGCGCCGCAGCGACTGCTCGATCGCGAAGCGGCGCTGCAGCCGCAGGTTGAGCTGCGCGGTGAAGAACGTGAAGTGGTTGCGGCCGCGCTGCTTCGCGTCGTACATCGCCGAATCGGCGTTGCGCATCAGCGTGACGGCATCGTCGCCGTCGCGCGGCGCGACGCTGATCCCGATCGACACGCCGAGCCAGTATTCGTTGTTCGCGATCGCGAACGGCTTCGCGATCACGTCGATCACCTCGCGCGCGAGCACCGCGAGCCGGTCGGGATCGTCGCAGTCGTCGACGAGGATCACGAACTCGTCGCCGCCGACCCGCGTGAGCGCGTACTGGCCGCCCCCGCAGGCCGCGAGCCGCGCCGCCACGCTGCGCAGCAGCGCGTCGCCCGCGTCGTGGCCGGCCGTGTCGTTGACCTTCTTGAATCCGACGAGATCGATAAACAGGATCGCGACGCGCGCGGGCCCGCCCGTCGCATCGTGTCCGCCGAACAGCTCGCGCATGCGGTCGCCGAGCCAGCGGCGGTTGTAGAGGCCCGTCAGCGCATCGCGCGTCGCTAGGTAGCGCAACTGCTGCTGCGCTTCGCGCACGGGGCCGATGTCGTTGAACGACACGAGCACCGAGTCGGCCTGCTTGTCGCCCGGCTTCACGATCGGCACCGCGTTGCCGCGCACCCAGATGACGTCGCCGTCCGCGAGGCCGAAGCCGACCGTGTAGTCGAGCAGCGGCATGGCCGTCTCGAGCGCGCGCCGGCTCGGCCATTCGTCGGGCGCGATCGGCGTGCCGTCCTCGTTCAGCTTGCGCAGGATCACCGTCGACAGCCGCCGGCCGACGAGGTCGCCGTGCACGCGCATCATCCGGTTCGCGCTCGGGTTGCTCGCGACCACGACGCCGTCGCGCGACACGACGAGAATCCCTTCGTGCAGGCTGTTGACCACGAGCCGGTGATGTTCCTCGCTGCGCGCGAGCTGTCGCGCGATCCGGTCCTGGTGCACCGCGAGGCCCACGCTGTTGCCGATATCGCGCAACAGCGCGGTTTCCTCGTCGCCCGGCCGGCGCGGCGTGCGGTAATAGACGGCGAACGCGCCGAGCACGATGCCCGCGTCGTCGAGGAACGGTACCGACCAGCACGCGCGCAAACCCAGCGGCAAGGCGATGGATCGGTAGTCGGCCCACAGGGGATCGGTTTCGATGTCTTCGACGACGACCATCCGGCGCAGGTACATCGCCGTGCCGCACGAGCCGGCCGCGGGCCCGATCGACGCGCCTTCGATCGCCGCGCTGTACTGCGCGGGCAGCGATGGCGCAGCGCCGACGTGCACGTGCGCGCCGTCGGGATCGAGCAGCAGGATCGTGCACGACGCGCCGTCGCCGAGCAAAGCCTCGGCGCGCCGGCAGACCTCGACGAGCAGCTCCGGCAGCGGTGTGTTGCGCGTGATCAGCCTCAGCACGCTTTGCTCGGACGCGAGCACTTCCGCCGCGAGCCCGAGACTGTAACGAGAACTTTGCGGTTCGGTATTCAAGATGAATCCTGCCGTCTGTCCGATCGGGTCTGATGCGCCCGATTCGTTTTCGATCCTTCGTGCCGTTTTTCGCTCCGGGTTTACGCCGATGCCCGGTGCGCCCCGTAAAGCGCGCGGTGCCAACGCGCGCCGAAATACATTTAACACCAATCCGTGACAACCGGCGCATCCGCGCGCATCAGGGGTTACGCGCGGTCGGTGCGGCGCTTGCAGCCGGCAGTCAGCTCGCCGAAAGACTTGCACGCGGCGCGACGGCCCGAGGTAAGGCCACGCACTGCGCGCACCGCCTTTGCAAACGATTTGTCAGAATGTGGCGGCGCCCTGCTCCATTCGCGTTCAATCGTCCGCGCCGGGACGCGTGCGTGTCACGGCCTTCAACGCGTCGATCGCGGCCGTGACCGACACGCTCGCGGGCGCGGCATACAGCGCGCCGACCGTTTCAGGCATCGTCGACAGCTTCAGCGGCAACCGGCCGATGCGCTCACCCGCACGCACGGCGAGTTCGAACGCGCGGGCCGACTGCACGAACAGGCAAGGTGACTGCTCGGCCACCACGCGGTTGGTCTGCCATGACACCGATTCCATTAGCACCGACGGCGGCGGCAGGCCCGCCTTCGCGAACTCGGCGTCCAGCGCCGTGCGCGCGGGCGACCCGAGCGGCGGTGCGATCCACGGAAACGCGGCCGCGTCGCGCCAGCCGATCCGCGCGCGCCTGAGCAGCGGATGGCGCGGCCCGCAAACGACGATCATGTCGTCGCGGTACAGCGGCGCGACGTCGAGCCCCGCGCTCAGCGCCGACGCATCGAGCCGGCACACGAGCAGGTCGAGTTCGTGGCGCTGCGCCTGCGCGAGCATCCGGTCGAGCGTGTCCTCGCGGACGTTGAGCTGCACGGGGCGGCCGGCATCCCGCAGCCACGCCAGCGCGCCCGGAATCAGTTGCGGCGCCATGTTCGGCAGCAGGCCGATCGTCACCGGGCGGCCGGTGCCGGTACGCAACGCGTCGAACGCGGGCGCGACGCCGCGCATGTCGGTCAGCACACGGCCGATGCATTCGAGCAGCGCATCGCCATACGCGCTCGGCGCGACGCGCCGCGACGTGCGTTCGAACAGCGGCAGGCCGAGCGACTCCTCGAGCTCGCGCAGCCATTTCGACAGCGCGGGCTGCGTGATCGACGCGGCCTCGGCCGTGCGCGCGAAGCTGCGCGTGCGCCCGAGCGTGTCGAGCGTTTCCATGTCGCGCACGCGCAGCCGGCGCAGCGCCTGCGCGATGCGCTGCTCGTGGGCCGGCCCGCCGGGCGGCGCAAGCGGCTCCGGCCGCGTGCGGCCGGCTGGGCCGTGTGAGTCGTGGGGCACGGGCGTCTCCGTCATTCATGTTCGCCAGGTTATCGATCGACCCCGATCTTTCATCGATCGATACGCAATCCTGCCGCATAGTCGTCGGCATGGAAACCCCCGGCACGAGCCGGCACGACCAGGAGACAGCCGACGTGAAAGACGATCAGGACACCCCCGCCGCCGAGCCCACCCCGCGGCGCCAGTTCCTCAAGCTGGCCGGTGCGGCGGTCGCGGCGGCCGGCTTCGGCGCCGACGCGCTGGCCGCGAACACGCCGCCGGCCGCCCCG
>NZ_CABVPW010000030.1:0-123321 GCF_902499025.1 Burkholderia lata
CAGGCGGGATCGGCTCGCCCGCGCATGCGTGCGCGGCCGGCCGACCGGCCGGCCTGACGCCCGCGCAGCCGGTTCGAATTGATTTCGGTCAATCGTCAGAAGAAGCCGGCTGATGCACGAACGCAACATGCGCGGCCCGATGCCGCGCATGCGGGCGCAGCGGCGGTCTCAGCGGCCCGATGCGAGCGGTGCCGGCGCGTTCGCACGGCCACGGCCGGCCGGCGTGCCGCCGTGTTCGCCATAGGTGGCGGAGAGCGCGTCGACCCGCGCGAGATGGTGGTGATTGTCGTGATCCCACGGATGGAAGCCCGGCCGGAAGAAGCTCAGCCATTCGCCGGCGATCCGCGGGAACAGCCCGCGACGCGGCCCGTACAGGAACGCGATCATCCGCAGCATGCCGCGCACGTGATGGCCGGCGCCGCGATCGCGCCACAGCAGCGTCGCGTGCATCAGGAACACGGTCGGCCAGAACGTCAGCGTCGTCAGCAGATACACGCCGATGCGGATCAGGTAACGGCGCAGCCCCGGTTCCATCGCGGTATTCCATACGTCGAACGACACGGCCTTGTGCTCGGTTTCCTCGAGCGCGTGCCAGATCCACATCTGGCGGTAGCCCTCGACCGAGCCTTCGAGACGCGTCGGGTCGCGCAGCAGCCAGTCGGCGAGCATCGCCGTGTAGTGTTCCGCCGCGACCGTGTGCGCGAGCTGCACCGAATGCGGCAGCTTGCGCTTCATGTAGTTGAGCACCGTCCACACACGCTGGTCGAGCTTGCGCGCGGGCAGGTGGTTCGCCTGCATCAGCTCGTTGTATTCGACGTGCTCGCGCGTGTGCATCGCCTCCTGGCCGATGAAGCCGAGCACCTGCTGCTTCAGCACGGGATCGTCGATCCGGTCGCGATAGTTGCGCACCGAATCCATGAAGAAACGCTCGCCGGCCGGGAACAGCAACGACAGCGCGTTGAAGAAATGGGTCACGTGCGACCCGAGGCCATGCCAGTCCTTCGCGCGCTCGACCGGCAGGTCGAAGCGCAGGTCGCGGCGCACCGGCATGATCCCGGCTGCGGTGGCGGAAGCGGCTGACTTCATGTTCATCGTTCTCCTGGTTCCGGAGCGGCCCGGCGCGTCATCCGACGCGGCCGGCGCGGGCCCGGGCGGCGCATCGCGCACCGCCAAAATCTTGACATCGACAGCTGTAAAGATAGGTCGCCCGCGGCGGCGCGCGCAAGCCGCGCGGTAGATGCGCGCTTCCAAACAGGGCACGGTCGAAAAGGCGGAAAAAACGGCGCTCGAACAGCGTCCGGACGGGGCGGGATTCGAACGCGCGCGGCGGCTCGAGGGCGCTACGCGCTGACTCGTGCCGTGTGATGCCGATGGCCCGAAAGCCCCGCGTGGCAAGCGTTTCGGGGAATCCGGCGAAGCCGTGCCGCACGCGGCCGAGCGCGCCGGTAGCACCGATTCATACACGTGTCGCACTCGCGCGGTGCAACCCCGGTCGCACGGCTCGCGAAAAATTCAAACGCGCGTTCCATTTGCGTTCCGGGCGATCGCGGCCGTGGCAGCCCGCCGCCCGCCGCGACCCGCGTGCGACCGGCCGAAAGCCACGTGCGGCGGCCCGCTGCGCGCTCGCCTACAATAGCGGTTTTACCCATCCTTTTTCAGGAGAAGTCATGTCTGTCATCACGACCGAATCGGGCCTCAAATACGAAGACCTGACCGAAGGCACCGGCGACGTAGCGCAAGCCGGCCAGACCGTCAGCGTCCACTACACGGGCTGGCTGACCGACGGTCAGAAATTCGACTCGAGCAAGGATCGCAACGACCCGTTCGCGTTCGTGCTCGGCGGCGGCATGGTCATCAAGGGCTGGGACGAAGGCGTCCAGGGCATGAAGGTCGGCGGCGTGCGTCGCCTGACGATCCCGCCGCAACTCGGCTACGGCCCGCGCGGCGCAGGCGGCGTGATTCCGCCGAATGCGACGCTCGTGTTCGAAGTCGAACTGCTCGACATCTGACACCGCACGCAAGCCGCTCGCTGACGCCCTGCCCCATGGCACACCTTCCGTCCCCCACCGTCGCACTGCAACGCTACGACACGCTCGAAGCGTCGGATGTGCACGACTTTCACCAGATCGTGCTCGGCATCGACGGCGCGATGGTGATGGCGGTGGACGGCGTCAGCCAGCGGCTCGACCGGCACGGCGCGTGGCTGGTTCCGGCCGGCGCGCGCCACGATTACGCGGGCCTTGGCGAGAACCGCCAACTCGTGCTCAATCTGCCCCTCGCATCGCTCGCGGTGCCGCAGCGGCTGTTCGACAGCGCGCGCGCCGTGGCGATCGACCCGGCGCTGACGTCGCTGGTCGCGCAGATCGCAGCCGCCGCCGCGCAACTCGCAGCGAGCGCCGGCGACGCGCAGCACGCGGCCGCGCACCGTTTCCAGTGGCAAGCCGCCGCGCGGCTGTGTGGCGCGCTGCTCGACGAACGCGACATCGCCGCACCCGCGTCGGGCCTCGATTTCGCGCGCATCGACCGCTGGCTGCGCGCACGGCTCGCGGAGCCATTGCGCATCGCCGATCTCGCCGCGCATTGCGGCTACGGGATGCGCCGCTTTCATCAACTGTTCGTCGAAGCGTTCGGCGAAACGCCGCATCGCTACCTGCAGCGGCTCAGGCTCGACGCGGCCGTGATCCTGCTCGCGGACGGCCGGTATCCGCTCGTCGATATCGCCGGCATGGTCGGCTTCGCGGATCAAAGCACGTTTACGCACGCTTTCACGAAGCGCTTCGGCGTTGCGCCAGGTCGCTGGCGCGGCGAGCGGCATTGAACGCCGCTGCGCGCCCCCGCCGCGCACGCATCAGCGCACGTAGCCGCACGATTCGGTAAATCGCGCCACCGCCTTCGTCGTTCCCGCCCCGCTGCTTCGCATCCGGCGCTTCGACGCTTCACGTTCCGCTGAAACATCGCCCTCCGGTCGCGCCTACGATTGACGCATGGATACGACCACGCCCCCCTCCGCCTTCCCGTCCACGCTCGCCCGCGTCGTCGCGACCGTCAGCGCCGGTTTCGTCGTCACGCAGCTCGACGTGACGATCGTCAACATCGCGCTCGCGCATCTCGCCGGCGACCTGCACTTGCCGGTCGCCGGCCTGCAGTGGGTCGTCGATGCGTACACGCTCGCGTTCGCCGTCCTGATGCTGTCGGGCGGCGCGCTCGGCGACCGCTTCGGCGCGCGCCGCCTGTACATCGCCGGCCTCGTGCTGTTTGCACTCGCGTCGCTCGCCTGCGGTGCCGCGAGCGCACCCGCGATGCTGGTTGCGGCGCGCGCGCTGCAGGGCGTCGGCGCCGCGGCGATGCTGCCCAATTCGCTCGCGCTGCTCAACGACGCGTGCCGGCACGATCCGCATCTGCGCGCGCGCGCCGTCGGCTGGTGGACGGCGGCCGGCTCGATTTCGATCGCGGCCGGCCCGGTCGTCGGCGGCCTGCTGATCGCGGCGTGGGGCTGGCGCGGCATCTTCCTCGTGAACCTGCCGCTGTGTGCGGCCGGGCTGGCAGCTGCGTTGGCGTGGGTACCGGCGCGCCGTGCGGGGGCGGCGCCGGCCGCGCCCGCCCGTTCCGTTCGTGCGCTCGACCTGCGCGGCCAGTTCATCGCGATCGCCATGCTGACCGCGCTGACCGGCGCCGTGATCGAATGGCGGCCGCTCGGCTTCACGCATCCGGTCGTCGCCGGCGGCTTCGCGCTGGCCGCCCTCGCGGCGCTCGCGTTCGTTGCGGTGGAAGCGCGCACGGCCACGCCGATGCTGCCGCTGTCGCTGTTCCGCCATCGCACCTTCAGCGCGGCCGTGCTGTTCGGGATCTGCGTGAATCTCACGTACTACGGCACCGTGTTCGTGCTCGCGCTGTACCTGCAGCGCGCACGCGGCGAATCGGCGTTGCAGGCGGGTCTCGCGTTCCTGCCGCTGACGGGCGGCTTCCTGCTGTCGAACCTCGCGAGCGGCCGCGTCGTGGCGCGTCACGGCCCGCGAGCGCCGATGCTGGCGGGCGCGCTCGTCGCCGCGCTCGGCTACGGGTCGCTGCATTTCATCGACGCGTCGACGCCGCTGGCCGTCCTGCTCGTGCCGTTCCTGCTGATTCCGACCGGCATGGGCTTCGCGGTGCCGGCAATGACGACCGCCGTGCTCGCGTCGGTCGCGCCCGAACGGGCCGGCATCGCGTCGGCCGTGCTGAATACCGCGCGGCAAGCCGGCGGCGCGATGGGCGTGGCCGCGTTCGGCGCGCTCGCCGGCGGTGGCGGCGCGGCGCAGGTCGTGGACGGGTTGCGGATCGAAACGGCCGTGTCGGTCGCGCTGCTGGTCATCGCCGCGCTGCTTGCGACGCTGGTGCGGCCCGATGCCCATCGCGGTGCGTCGCCCGCGCGTCAGGCGGTGGCGGCGGCGGATTGAACAACGGATCCGGTCACGCGTCGCCGATCTTCCGCACGACCATCTCTGCCGCCTTCACCGGCCGGCCGTCGTCGTGCCGCAGCGCGAGCTTGCGGATCGCACGCCCGGTGCTGCGGTCGACCAGCACCGAATGCGGCTCGCCGCGCGCGAATAGGTTCGCCTCGCCCCACTGCCGCAACATCACGATCACCGGAAACAGCCCTTCGCCCTTCCTGGTCAGCGCGTATTCCTGATACGCGGTGCCGTCGGATGCCGGTACGACGTCGAACACGCCGGCGTCCACCAGCATCTTCAGCCGGTCGGACAGGATGTTGCTCGCGACGCCCAGGCTCGCGCGGAAATCGCCGAACCGGCGCACGCCGTCGAACGCGTCGCGCACGATCAGCAACGCCCAGCGATCGCCGACGATATCGGTCGCCCGTGCCACCGGGCACGGCGAATCCGCAAGACTTCTCTGCCTGGCCATGTTCCTCTCCGCAATCGTGCCGGCCGCCTTCGCGGCAACGCCGGCCATCCGTGCACGGGCATCTCGCCCGCCGCACAACAGGTTGCATTTTAAAACTACTTTTCCTACACTCCACACCAGTTTCAATTTGCAACCACTTTGCACGAGGGACCCCATGGATTCTTCCTGTCATTCCGGCACCGTTGCATCGAACGCCCCTGCGCATGCGACGCACCAGGCCGACGGCGGCCGCTTGTCCGCGGCACGCGTCGCGTTGCTGGCCGTCTGCTGCGCGGCCAGTGTCGCGAACGTGTACTACGCGCAGCCGCTGCTCGATTCGATCGCGCGCGATTTTCGCGTGTCGCAGGCGGCCGTCGGCGGGGTCATCACCGCGACGCAGCTCGGCTGTGCGCTCGCGCTGCTGTTCGTCGTGCCGCTCGGCGACCTGCTGAACCGCAAGCGCCTGATCACCGTGCAGCTATTGCTGCTGACGGCGGCCTGCATCGGGGTCGCCGCATCGTCAACGCGCGTCGCGCTGCTGGCGGGAATGGTTGCGGTCGGGCTGCTCGGCACCGCGATGACGCAAGGGCTGATCGCGTGCTCGGCCGCGCTCGCGGGCGCCGGCGAACGCGGGCGCGTGGTGGGTGCCGCGCAAGGCGGCGTCGTGGTCGGGTTGCTGGCCGCGCGCTCGCTGGCCGGCGTCGTCACCGATATCGCGGGCTGGCGGGCCGTCTACCTCGTGTCGGACGCGCTCGCGATCGCGATGCTCGTCGTGCTGTCGCGGCTGCTGCCGGACGAGAACGGGCCGCGCGAGCGCATCGGCTACGCGGCGCTGCTGCGATCGATGGTGTCGCTGCTGCGCGCTGAACGCGTGCTGCGCGTGCGTGGCGCGATCGCGCTGCTGATGTTCGCGGCATTCAGCATCTTCTGGAGCGCGCTGGTGCTGCCGCTGAGCGCACCGCCGCACGCGATGTCGCATACGCAGATCGGCGCGTTCGGCCTGGTCGGCGCACTGGGCGCGGCGGCGGCCGCCCGCGCGGGCCGGCTCGCGGATCGCGGGCGCGGCGAAGCGACGACCGGCGCTGCGCTCGTGCTGCTCGCCTGTTCGTGGCTGCCGCTCGCGTTCGGCAATACGTCGATTGCATGGCTGATCGTCGGCATCGTGTTGCTCGATGTCGGCGGGCAGGCCGTCCACGTCGTCAACCAGAGCATGATTCTCGGCGCGCGGCCCGATGCGCATGCGCGCCTCGTCGGCTGCTACATGCTGTTCTACTCGGCCGGCAGCGGGCTCGGCGCGATTGCGTCGACGATGATGTATGCGCGCGCCGGATGGACGGGCGTCTGCGTGCTCGGCGCGATCGTGAGCGTGGCGGCGCTCGGCGTCTGGGCCGCGACGCTCAGGCGCGCGTGATGCGTGCCGGCACCGCGTATCGGATGGAGAAGGCCGGCCCTTCGCGGCCGGCCGGTACAAGAACCAGCCGCGCACGCGCGCCGGTTCGGCTTTCGGTTCGGCGCGCAAGTAGCGCGCCGCGGGCGCTCAGCCTGCTGCCTGGATCGCCTCTTCGTACACGCCGGCAACGCGCCGCGCGATCACCGCGTTGTCGAAATGGTCGCGCGCATAGCGCTTGCATGCGGCCTCGTCGGGCAGCGTGATCGCACCCGACAGCGCGGCACCGAGCCCTTCCGCGATCGCATCCGCGCCCGTGGACGGCAGCACGAGATCGTCGGACAGGCCGGCCACCGCCTCCGGCAACCCGCCGACCGGCGTAACCAGCACAGGTGTGCCGGACGCGAGCGATTCGACGGTGATCAGCCCGAAGCCTTCGAGCGCGACCGTCGGCACGACGCTGACCGTCGCCGCGCGGTACAGCGTCGCGAGATGATTGTCGGGCACGAAGCCGAGCAGCTTCACGTTGTCCTGCAGCCCGGCCGCATCGATGCGCTGCTGCAGTTCTTCGCCGATCTTGCCCTTGCCGGCGATCAGCAGCAGCACGTCCGGGTGACGGTGCTTGAGGAGGCCGATCGCGTCGATCAGGTCCTCCAGCCCCATGCGCCGCACGAGCCGGCGCACGGCCAGCACGATCGGCCGGTCCTGCGGCAGTTGCAGCTTGTGGCGAGCCTCGGCCGGCGTGAGCGGCGTATCGAACTGTGCGGTATCGACGCAGCCGGGAATCACGCGCACGCGCGACGGATCGATCCCGTAGCGGTTCGTCAGGATCTGGCCGAACGCCTGCGACAGCACGATCAGCCGCGACGAACGCGTATAGACCGTGTGTTCGAGATAGCGCTTCGCGCGCTGGCCGAGGGACGCAGCACCTTCGACCTGGCTTTCGTCGGCCCACGGCCCCTGGAAATGCGACACCTGCGGAATCCCGCGCGTGACGTCGAGACCCGGGAACGTGTACAGCGCGAAGTGCGAAGAAATCACGTCCGGCCGCTCGCTGCGGATCTCCTCGCGCAACGCGCGCCGCGCGGCGAGCATCCGCCGCGCGAGCGACTCCGTTGCGGGGCCGAAGCCGTGGATCGCACCGTCCGTGTCGTCGGCGACCTTCGGCGAGCCGGCGACGAGCCCGCGCACCTCGACGCCCGCGCCCGGCAGCGCGCCGACGAGCGAGTAGTACATCCGGTCGAGGCCGCCCGCGCGTTCGGGGAACCAGTGCATGCCGATCTGCAACGATTTGATCGGCCGGGAAGATTGGGACATCACGTTTGCTCCTGCGTGACCGCATGCTCGACCCGCTCGAAAGCGGACGGCTGCGAGGGTTGGCCGATGCGCCGATAGAGCGCGACATACTGGGCGCCCATGTGCGCCCAGCCGAAACGGGTCATCAGTTCGCGGGCTGCTTCGCCCATCGCGCGACAGGTGTCGCGCGACGCCGCGAGCGAGCCGATCGCCTGCGCGAGTGCCGCCGGATCGTCCGGATCCTCCAGCACGATCCCGCATTCGCGCGTGATGATTTCCGCGCCGCCCGCCGTGCGCGCGGTGACGACCGGCAGCCCGGCCGCCATCGCCTCGAGCAGCGACAGGCTCATCGCTTCGTAGCGTGACGGGAACACGTAGGCGTCGACCGAGCGCATCAGCGTCGGCATGTTTTTCACGAGACCGAGGAAATGCACGCGCGAATCGATGCCGAGCGCGCGCGCCTCCTCCGGATACGGGCTGCCGGGCAGATAGCCGGCCACCGCCAGATGCACGTTCGCCGGCAGCTTCGTCAGCGCCTTCAGCACGGTGCCGAGGTTCTTGCGCGGCGTGCGCAGGTCGCCGACGAACAGCAGCAGGAACGCATCGTCCGGCAGCTTGAACGCCGCGCGGTCGGCCTGCGCACCCGCGAACGCGCCGGCGTCGACGCCGTTGTAGATCACGCTGATCTTGCGGCTGTCGATGCCGAGCCCGGCGATCTCGTCGGCCACCTTCTGCGACACGGCGGTGATCGCGCGGGAGCGCCGGTATGCCCAGCGCTCGAGCGTGGTGTTCACGCGCGTATAGACGTACTGGTAAGCGGACCACAGCCCCTTCGTCGGCCCGAACGGATAGTACGGACTCTTGAACCAGCCGCCGTGCACGAAGTGCGCGGTATTCACGTCGGCCTTGATCCACGAAATGAAGCCGTTCACGTGCAGCACGTCGTACTCGTCGCGGTGCGCGCGCAGCCACGCCGCGCTCTTCAGCGCGAACACCTGCTGCTTGACGAGATTCGACGGCCAGAAGCCGCCGACCTTCACCGGCACCCAGCGCACGCGCGGGTCGGCCAGCAGCTCGGGCGCGACGTGCGACGCGACCAGCGTGACCTCGTAGTTCTCGGCCAGCGCCGCGCGCGCGATTTCGTAATTGACGCGGCCCTGCCCGTCGTTATGTCGCACGACGTGCGTGACGATCGCGATTCTCAATGGTCGCCTCCCCGTAAACGCGCGGCGGCCAGCAGGCGTTGTGCCTTTTGCCAGTGCGCCGCGGAAAGAATCGAAAAAATGGCTGTGAACATCAGCAGGCCGCCCGTGCCGATCAGCGAGTTCGTGAACACGAGCATCGCGAAGGTCGACAGGCACAGGCTCAGGCACGCGCCGACGAACTTGTCCTTGCGCAGCTTGAACGCCGCGCGCAGCGTGCGGCCGAACAGCATCACGACGCCGGCGAGGTACAGCAGCGTGCCGGGCCAGCCGAGCACGAACGGCACGTTCATCACGCCGCTGTCGAAGCTGCCGTACTTGCCGAGCTCGCCGCTGTCGCTCGACAGCTTCGTCGATGCGCCCGTCGCGCCCATCCCTTCGCCGGCGACGTCGGTGAACGCCGTCTGCGCGAAGGTGGCGTAGAACTTGTTGCGATCGTCGTAGCTGCGGTCGTCCTTCAGGTTCGTGATCGACTGCAGACGCTGGCCGAGACGATCGGCCACCGGCCCGACGGTCAGCAGCGGCACGCACAGCCCGACCAGCACGACACCGCTGATGAGAATCCGCATCCGCACGCGGTTGTTCGACTGCGCGAGCTGGATCGCGAGCGCGATCACCCAGCCGCCCCACGTCGAACGCACGAGACACAGCGCGAACGACACGAAGCCGGCCGCCCCCGCGAACCAGCGGATCTTCTGCGGCGCCGCGAGCACGAACACCAGCGCGCCCATCATCGCGAACGCGAACGGCCCCGACGAATTCATCGTGCTGAACACGCGCACGCCGTACGGCACCGGCTCGCCCTGCGAACCCATGTCGGAACCGATCATCCACAGCACGTCCCACTGCGGCATCACGAAGTACTGCACGACGCCGTACACGCCCATCACGAGCATGCCCCACATGAACGTGGACAGCAGCACGTCGCGGTACTCGGGGTAGTCGCGCGCATTGACCATGATGTGAAAGCCGATCAGCACCGGGTACACCCAGTTCGCGAGGTCGTAGGTCGCGGCCATCACGCCGCTCGACACGATCCCGACGAGGTACGCGTACGTGAGCCCGAACAGCATCAGCAGGATCGGGATCCCGCGCCGCTGCGCGAGCACGCGGTAATGCCGGATCAGCCCCAGGCCGGCGATCATCGTTACCGCAAGCGGCGCGACCTGGATCAGGCTCGTCGGCGTGAATGCGCCCTTCGACCAGTCGGCGAGACGCCGGACTTCCGGGCTCAGGAACCACACCCACCACATGAAGCCGACGTAGCGCGCCGGACTCTTGAAATACAGCCAGATGCCGACCGCGATGGCCAGCACCGGAAACGCGAGCGTCAACACCTTGCCCTGGTGAATGGCGATCAGCGCGGCGGTAAACGTCCACAGCCCGGCCTGCCCGACCCAGTGCTTCGGTTCGGGTAGCCAGTTGCGGTTGCGCGACGGTGCGCGTTCGGCAGTAATCGTACTCATCGAACCGCTCTCACCGCGACGACGGACGCGAATCCGCGAGCGGCATCGCCCGGCCCGCCGCTGCCGATGTCCGGCGCCGACGCAGCATGTCGCGCGTGATCCGCACGTGCTGCTCGGCGAACGCCTGCGTGGTCAGGTCGCGGTCGCGCAGGCACGCGGCGGCGGCCTGCGCGCAGGCGAGCGCCGCGACCGGATCGGCCACGAAGCGATCGGCGGCCTGGCGCATCGCCTGTGCGTCGAACGCCGGCACATAGGCGACCGTATCGTGCGGGAAGTAGTCGCTGAGCCCGCCGACGTCGGACACGATCATCGGCTTGCCGACGGCTGCCGCCTCGAGCATCACGGTGATGCCCGACGCATGGAAGTTCGGCCGCAGCGGCACGACGATCACGTCGGCCCACGCGTACAGCTCGTGCTGCTTCGCAAGGCCCGACGCCGAGCCGATCTTCACGTTCGGCGCATGCCACTCGCGCGGCACGCGGCGGCGCGTCGCGAGCCGCACGTCGTAGCGCTCGTCGCCGCCGAACGCGGCGAGGAACGTGCGCCAGTCGCGGTCGCGGTCGTTGCCGATCGCCGCGATCCGCAGCGGCCGGTTCGGTTGCCATTGCTGCGGCTCGGCGATCGGGAAGTCCTGCGTGTTCAGCCCGTAGTAGACGAACTCGGCGTCGCGGCCGAGATAGCGGCGGCACAGGTCGGCGTTGTCGCGGGCCAGTGTGGTCAGCGCGTCGGCGCGTGCGATCAGCTTGCGGTACAGCCAGCGACGCGGGCCGCCGAAGCTGCCCCACTTGTCGAACAGCCACACGCTCTGTGCGAGCAGCAGCGGGCGCTTGCCCTGCGCACCGGCGAGTTTCAGGATCAGCGAAGCGGCAAGATGCTCCTGCTCCGTGTGCGTCCAGATCACGTCGGTATTCAGCAGCGCCGCGCGATTGCGCCACGCATGCACGACGTCGAAGCCGAGCGCGGCCTTCAGCGCGCGGCGCGCGAGGCTCGCGACGCGGTTCTCGCCACCGTCCTGCGAATAGCTCAGCCGGAATTCGTCGGATTCGGCATGGTGATAGCCGTACAGGCAGCCGATGTTCTCGCCTTTCCGGTAGGTACGCGGATCGGCGCCGTAAAACAGGTGAACGTGGACGTTCGTTGCAGCTTTCGTTGCAGTCATGCGAGCCCTCCGTGGGTGGCCGCGCGCGAGGCGCGCAGGCCGTTCAAGACGTCACCGGCGGCATCGCCGCACGATGGGGGGCAAGGTTCGCGCGGCGGGCATCGCGCGCACCGCGGCGCACCGCGCGCCAGTGCTCGCGGATCCGCTCGCGCTTCGCCGTATGCAGCGACAGCAGCACGTGCGCGAGGCCCGGATAGACGCGCGTACCGACCAGCGTCCACCACCACCACGCGATTTCGCGCCGGACCGGCGGCAGATGCTCGCGCAGGATCAGGTGCATGTTGTACGCGCCGTTGCTGATCGCATTCAGCGACGCGGCATCGCGCCGGTCGTCGTCGAAGCGCTCGGCCGGAAAATGGTCGACCGCGATCGCCGGGTCGTAGACGAGCTTCCAGCCGTCGCGCTGCACGTGCATGCTGAAACCCATGTCGTTGTGCATCTGCGCACCGGCACCGCGCAGCCGCGTGTCGAAGCGCAGCCGCTCGATCGCCGCGCGGCGGTAGCTCATGTTCGCGCCCTTCAGCATGTCGACTTCGCGCATGCCGCCAACGCCGAGATGGTGATTGCCGACGATCTTGCCGGACAGCGTGAGCTGGCCGACCAGCTCGCGCGATTCGTCGAGCAGCCGGCCTTTCTCGTGCACCCAGTCGCGTCCGCCGACCGCGCCCACGCGCGGATCGGCCTCGAATACCGACTCGATGCGCGCCAGCCAGTCGGGGTGCGGTGCCGCATCGTCGTCGGTGATCGCGACGATGTCGCCGTTCGCGGAGTCGAGCCCCTTGTTCAGCGCAGCGACCTGCCCTGTCACGTCGACCGGCACGACGCGCAGCGGCAGCGCGCCGCCGACCGCCGGATCGGCGAGCCGTTCGTGCGTGGCGTCATCCTCCGGGCGCGCGACGACGATCACCTCGTCGGGCAGCCGATGCTGCCGCTGCAGCGCCAGCAGGCAGCGCGCGAGGTCGGCGGGACGCCGGTAGGTCGGAACGAGCACGGAAATTTTCATCGTTGATTCTCCTGTCGGCCGGGCGGGCAACACTGGCTGCCCGCCCGGTTACGTGCGATGCGGATCAGGCGCTCAGGTATTCATGCACGGCCGCATAGCCGCGGCCGTAGCCGCGTGCCTTCGGCGGCACGCCGTTGAAGATCCCGCCTTCCAGGTCGACACCCGCGGTACGCAGGCGCTTGATTGCGTCGGCGATCTCGCCTTCGGTATGCATGCCCGAGCGCAGCACGAGGAACGTCGAGCCGGCCATGCGGCCGATGATGGTCGCGTCGGTCACCGCCAGCACCGGCGGCGAATCGATCAGCACGACGTCGTAGCGCTTGCCGAGCCCTTCGAGGTATTGCGGCAGGCGCGTCGACATCAGCAGCTCCGACGGGTTCGGCGGACGCGTGCCGGCCGAAATGAACGACAGGCCCTGCACCGGCGTCTCGCGCACGGCATCCTCGAGCGCCGACTGGTCGCTCAGCAGCTCGGACAGGCCCGGCTGCGAGGTGAGGCCAAAGTAGCGGTCGAGCAGGCCGCGACGCATGTCCGCGTCGATCAGCAGCACGCGCTTGCCCGAATGCGCGAGCAGCACCGCGAGGTTGACCGTCAGGAAGCTCTTGCCGATGCCCGGCGTCGGGCCCGTCAGCACGATCACGCGGTTCTTCGCATCCATCATCGCGAACTGCATCGCGGTACGCAGGCTGCGCAGGCTCTCGACGCTGAGATCCTTCGGACGCAGGCTCGCGAGGATCGGCCGCGCACGGCTGCCGCCCTTCTCCGCCTGCGCGTCGAGCTTCACCTGCTCGGCGCTTTGCGGCACCAGCCCGTACAGCGGCAGGTTGAACGCACGCTCGATGCGGTCGGGATCCTCGATGCCCTGGAACATGTTGCGGCGCAGGAACACGACGCCCGTGCCGAGGATCAGCCCGAGGAACACCGCAGCCGACAGGATCAGCACCTTCTTCGGCTTGACCGGATCGCCCGGACGCAGCGCGGAATCGACGAGGTGGATGTTGCCGCCCGTGCCGGCCTTCTGCACCGACAGCTCCTGCACGCGGTTCAGCAGCAGCACGTAGATATCCTCGGCAACCTTCGCGTCACGCTGCAGCTGGACGGCCTTCACTTCGGTGGCCGGCAGGCTGCGGAAGCGGTTGCTGAACTTGTCCTTCTCGCCCTGCAGCTCCGCGAGCTGCTGCTTCGCGGCGATCACCATCGGGTGCGAATCGGTGAAGCGCTGCGCGAGCGACGCGAGCTGCAGGCGCTGGGCGGCGATCTGCTGCTCGTACTGCACGCTGCCCTCGAGGTAGACCTTCGCCTCGTCGCTCGCGTTGATCGAGCCCGACGTGCGCTGGTACTGCGTCAGCGCGGCTTCCGCGCGTTCGAGGTCGGCCTTCAGGCGCGGCTCCTCGCCCTTCAGGAAGTCGAGCATCTTGGTCGCTTCGGCCTGCTTCGCGACCACGTGCTGGTTCAGGTACGACTGCGCGAGCGCGTTCGCGATCGCGGCGGTCTGGTCCGGGTCCTTGCCTTCGAGCGAGATCTGCACGACGCCCGTCTGCTTGCCCTGCTCGGTCACCTGGATGCCGGTCTGGAAGCCGCTGATCGCGTCGAGATCGTTGTAGCGGACCACCGTGAACTGCGTGCCGGGGCGCGCAACGAGCTTCGACACGAGCAGCGTCACGCCGCCGCCCTGCGCCGATTCGCCGACCTGGCCCGACAGCAGCCGCATGCCGTTCTGGTCGACGATCGAATAGGTGCCGTTCGGGCCGGCCGTCAGCGTCAGTTTCTTGCCTTCGAGCGCGGGCACGACGTTGATCGAATCGACGTCGGCCACTTCGCCGCCCCAGGCGTACGACTTCAGGCCGAGCCACGGCTTCGCCGGTTCGCCCGGCGTCGCGACGCGCGCGGCGAAGCTGCCGATCACCGGCAGCGTCTTCGGCACGACCGAGAAGTTCAGCTTGAACTGCTCGACCACCGGCGCGACCACGCCACGGCTCTTGATGATCTCGATTTCCGCATCGGTCGGCGCCTGCTGCGGGCCGCTGTTGATCATCGCGCCCGTCTGCGTCTGCGTGAGCGCCTGCGACGTGTTGTCGTTGCCCTCGACCCGCACATGCACATCGGCCTGGTACACCGGCTTCGCGATGTAGCAGTAGAGGCCGGCGAGCGCGACGACCGTCACCGCGATGCCCAGCAGCAGCCAGATGTCGTCCATGATCACCTGGAGCAGCTGGCCGAGGACGACGTCCTCTTCCTCGGTTTTCGCGGACAGATCCGCGTAGGAGTGTTTCGCTTGCGTGTTCACCATTCGTTCCCGCTTGAGTGGTGCCGGGGCGGAGGCGCCGCCCCGGCGGGCTATCAGCGCGTGATTTGCCGCATGAAGAAGATCGTCTGAATCGTCGGCAACACCTGCTGCAGCACACGGTTGAACTGCACCGAGCCGGCCGTGCTGACGTAGACGACGTCGAGCGGCTGAAGCGGGAAGCGGCTCGACAGCATCAGCGCATCCGGCTGCGTCATGTCGAGACGGAACACTTCGGGCTTCGTCGGGTTGTCGTGCATCCCCCGCATCACGTAGATCTTGCGCGGATTCGCATCGGTGTCGAGGATGCCGCCGCCGGACGTCAGCGCATCGGCGAGGGTCAGCTTGCCCTTGAGCATCGGCACGGTGACCGGCGTCTTGACCTCGCCCATGATGAATACGCGGCTGTCGCTGCGGTCCGGCACGTTGACGATGTCGCCCGGCTGCAGCATCACGTTCTGCCGCACCTCGCCGCGATCGAGCACGCCGTTCGCGTCGAGCGTGTAGAGCTTGCCGTCGCGGGTCAGGCGCACGCGCTGCAGGTCGGCCTCGTTGGTCGAGCCGCCCGAGCGCGAGATCGCGTCGACGAGCGTCAGCGGCACGTCGCTCACCGCGAGCGGGCCCGGCTGCTTCACTTCACCGGTCACCTGCACCTTCTGGCTGCGGAACGACAGCACGCGCACGTCGAGCTGCGGATTCTTCACGTAGCGCGACAGCGTGGTGGCCATCTGCTCGCGGATCTGCGCGACCGTCTTGCCGGCCACCTTGATGCGGCCGACGAACGGGAAGAAGATCGTGCCGTCGGCGGCCACCGTCTGGCCGTACGGATCGGCCTGGCCCGGCAGCGCGGTCGTATACGGCTGCTGCAGCGCACCCGCGACCGTCTGCGTCGTGTTGCCGCCGCTCGAGAACGACTGGCCCTGCGGCGTCGTCAGTTCCGGGTGATCCCACACGGTGACGCCGAGGATGTCCTGCGGGCCGACGCGGTACACGTACTGCGACGGATCGGTATAGCGTCCGGGCGGCAGCGGATGATCGACCTGCGCTTTCTGCAGCTGGTCCATCACCACTTTGGCGTCGATGTAATGAACCGGATAGGTTTCGGCCGCTTGCTGCCGGCCTTCGTCCTTCAGGTTCGACGAGTCGAGGTAGTTGCCGGGCGCGGTTGCACAGGCTGACAGGAAAGTCGTCAGCGCGACGGCAAGCGCCACCGGGCGCATCGGGCGTTTCAGCATAGTTTCTGTAGCCATCCTTGAACCAGACGTTCGATCAGTGAGTAGCTCTCGCGGTAATCGGCCTCGGGGCCGCCGTGCGGGTCGGCAATCTCGGCCTCTTCCCACTTGCCGAGCAGGTGGACCTTGCCGCGCGCGAACGGATCGACCGATTCGACGGCCTTGATCTGTCCGCGCTCGCTGACGAGAATCAGGTCGGCGTCGCGCACGATCCGGCGCGACAGCCGCCGCGAGCGATGGGTCGTCGCATCGACGCCCCGCTCGGCAAGCAGCTGACGCATCACCGGATCGATGCCGTCGCCGTCATTCGCATGCACACCCGCCGAGTGGAACGTCGGGCGCGGGCCGCCGCGCGACGCGGCGTGCGACTTGAACAGCATTTCCGCTGCCGGGCTGCGGCAGACGTTTGCGTGGCAGACGATCAGGATGTTCCGGAACATGGCGTCTCGTAACGAGTGACGGGAAACGGGTTATGCGCTCGCGGGCGCGGTGCCCGGTACACGGGCGGCGACGGCCTGGCGCGAGCCCGGCCGGCCGATCGGGTGGTATTCGATGCCCTGCTCGCTCATCGTCTCCGGCTCGTACAGGTTGCGGCCGTCGAAGATCACCGGCGTCTTCCACAGGCGGCCGAGCGCGACGAAGTCGGGGCTCTTGAAGATCTTCCATTCGGTGACGATCACGAGCGCGTCGGCGTCGCGGGCGGCCTGCGCCTCGTCGTCGACGAAGGTCAGGCGCTCGAGCCAGCTCGGGTGATCGGCGAGATCGAGGGCAATCACGCGACGCGCTTCCTGCTGCGCGACCGGGTCGTACGCGGCGATGCGCGCCCCGCGCGACAGCAGCTCGGCGATCAGCTCGCGGCTCGGCGCTTCGCGCATGTCGTCGGTATTCGGCTTGAACGCGAGGCCCCAGATGGCGAACGTGCGGCCGGTCAGGTCCTCGCCGAAGCGCGCGACGATCTTCTCGGCGAGCACGCGCTTTTGCGTCGCGTTGACCGACGACACGGCCTTCAGGATCTGCAGTGCCTGCCCGTGCTCGTCGGCGGTGCGGATCAGCGCTTCGACGTCCTTCGGGAAGCACGAGCCGCCGTAGCCGCAGCCGGCGTACAGGAAGTGATAGCCGATGCGCGGATCGGAACCGATCCCGCGGCGCACAGCCTCGATGTCCGCGCCGAAGCGGTCGGCGAGGTTCGCCAGCTCGTTCATGAACGAGATGCGGGTCGCGAGCATCGCGTTCGCCGCGTATTTCGTGAACTCGGCCGAGCGCACGTCCATGTACAGCGTGCGTTCGTGGTTGCGGTTGAATGGCGCGTAGAGCTTCTTCATCAGCTCGCGGGCGCGCTCGCCCGGCACGTCGTCGTCGCAGCCGATCACGATGCGGTCCGGCCGCGTGAAATCGTCGACCGCCGCGCCTTCCTTCAGGAATTCCGGATTCGACACGACCGAGAACATCTGGTCGCAGCCGCGCTTCGCAAGCTCTTCCGCCACCGCTGCGCGCACGCGCTCGGCCGTGCCGACCGGCACCGTCGACTTGTCGACGATCACCTTGAAGCCCGTCATGGTGCGGCCGATGTTGCGTGCCGCGGCGAGCACGTATTGCAGGTCTGCCGAGCCGTCCTCGTCGGGCGGCGTACCGACCGCGATGAACTGCACGTCGCCGTGCGCGACTGCGGCCTCGATATCGGTCGAGAAGCGCAGGCGGCCCGCCGAGCGGTTGCGCGCAATGACTTCCTTGAGGCCCGGCTCGTGGATCGGCACGCCGCCGTTGTTCAGGATGTCGATCTTTGCCTGGTCGACGTCGAGACAGAACACGTCGTGCCCGATGTCGGCCAGACATGCGCCGGTGACAAGCCCTACGTAACCGCTGCCGATGATAGTCAGATTCATGATGTGTCGGACCTCGTGACCAATGATTCGAAATTCGTAAAACCGGAATGCCTGTGCGGCACCAGGTCAGTAAGCGTTGCTGCCGGTGAAGCCTTTCCAGAGCGTCAGCACGACGATCTTGATGTCGAGCCAGAACGACCAGTTCTGCATGTAGTACAGATCGAGCTTCACGCGTCCCATCATCTTCTCGATCTGGTCGGTCTCGCCGCGAAAGCCGTTGATCTGCGCCCACCCGGTGATGCCCGGCTTGATCCGGTAGCGGAACATGTAGCCCTTGACCAGATCCTTGTAGATGTCGTCGTGCGCGAGCGCATGCGGACGCGGGCCGACGACCGACATCTCGCCCTTCAATACGTTGATGAACTGCGGCAGCTCATCGAGGCTCGTGCGGCGCAGGAACCGGCCGACCGGCGTCACGCGCGAATCGTTCTTCTTCGCCTGCGTGACCTGCCCCGCCACTTCCTGGTGCACCTTCATCGAGCGGAACTTGTAGATCTCGAACTCGTGCCCGTCGATGCCCTTGCGCTTCTGGCGAAAGAACACCGGCCCGCGCGACGTCAGCTTGATCAGGCACGCGATCAGCAGCATCACCGGTGCGAGGCCCGTGAGCGCCACCAGCGCAAACGCGCGGTCGAACACGAACTTCGGCAGGATCCGCACGTCGGTGATCGGCGACGCCGCGAGATTGATCGCCGGCACGCCGAGCACCTCGACCACTTCCTGGTTGAAGAACGACAGCGTGCGCACGTCCGGGATGAAGCGGATATTCACGAAGTCATGGCGGAACACCGTCACGATCTGGTGAATCCGGCGCTCTTCCGTAATCGGCAGCGTAAGCCACAGCTCGCTGATCGCGCGGCTGCGCACCAGCCACACCAGCGATTCGAACTGCCGCTCGATGCGCACGTCGTCGAGCGCGACTTCGCCCGGCGCTTCGCTTTCGTCATACACGCACACCGGGTTGAAACCGGCTTCCGGCCGCGCCCGCATCTGCGCGATCAGCCGCCGCGCCGCCGGCGTTCCGCCGACGATCGCGACCGCCTTCAGGTTGTAGCCGCCGCGGCGCAGTTGCCGCAGCACGACGTGCACGCAGGCCTTCGAGCCGGCGAGCAGCGCCATCGTCACGAGCGCCCAATAGCCCAGCCACATCCGCGACAGGTCGCCCGACTGATGAAAGCTGAAGCTCAGCAGGATGCCCGCGAGCTCGACCAGGAGCCACGCGAACACAACCCGCCCCACCAGCCCGACGAGACGCTTGCCGCGCCAGGACTGGTAGATGCCGAACGCGGGAAAGCACACGACGACGAGCAGGCAATCGAACAGCATCATCGTGCGCTGCAGGTCGTTGAGCCAGATGCCGCCACCGTGCAGCGCGGCGGCGATCAGCGCCCCCGTCACGACCATCGCGATATCGATGACTCTCGCCAGCACGCTCAACATGTCTGCTTCCTCTTTGAACAGGCGTTTGCCGAACAGCTCCTTGTGCGACCCATGCCGCACATTCGATTCAAACGTTGCATGACGTTATTGAAGCGGTAAGAAATTTTCGCCTCAAGCGTACAAGTATTTCGAAAAATAATCGGAAATTATTGCCGTTAAGTTTTTGAATTAAATCGGCAGGTTTTCCCGAAATACGCAGGAATCGGAATTTTTTCGGAACCTTTACGATTTCCGCTCACCCTTTGCGGGCGGTCAAGACAGGTCGATATCCGGATTTATTTTTTATTTTTTTATTTGCATCTGATGCTAGCGCGGAAAATTCTCCCTGATGAATGCGTGGCGAATATCGACCAATGGACCCGGTTTTATTGTCGATTTACTTCATGCTACAACGACAGGCACTGACTTCAACCGTGGAGAGTGTCACCATGAATGCTCCGGCCGTGGCTGCCGAAACGCGCCATTCTTCTTCCGCCGCACCCGCCGCCGGCACGCGCGTCGCCGTGCAACCGGTGATTCTCGCCGGCGGTTCCGGCACGCGCCTGTGGCCGATGTCGCGCGAACGTTTTCCGAAACAGCTGATCGGCCTGCTCGGCGAACATTCGTTGCTGCAGTCGACCGCGCTGCGTCTCGACGGCCTGGCGGGCGACCATCCGCTGAACGACGACGTGCTGATCGTATGCGGCGAGGATCACCGCTTCACGACCGCCGAACAGCTGCGCCTGACCGCCAAGTCCTCGACGATCATGCTCGAGCCGCTCGGCCGCGACACCGCGCCCGCGCTGACGCTGGCCGCGCTGCGGCTCGTCGCCGGCGGCAACGATGCGGTGATGACCGTGATGCCGGCCGACCACGCGGTGGCCGACCTGCCGCGCTTTCACGCGGCCGTCGCGGCCGGCGTGCACTGCGCGGCACAAGGCAAGATCGCGACGATGGGGATCGTGCCCAAGCATGCCGAAACCGGATATGGCTACATCCGCGTCGGCGCGCCGCTCGGCGACGCCGCGACGGGCAGCCTCGACGTGCGCCGTCTCGACCGTTTCGTCGAGAAACCGCATCTCGAACTCGCTCAGCAGTACGTCGCATCGGGCGAGTACTGGTGGAACAGCGGGATCTTCATCGTTCGCGCCTCGGTGTGGCTGAAAGCGATCCGCCAGCTCGAGCCTGCGATCTACGCCGCCTGCGAACAGGCCGTCGCCCGGGGCAAGGCCGATGGCGACTTCTTCCGCGTCGATCGCGAAGCATTCGCCGCGTCGCCGTCGAACTCGATCGACTACGCGGTGATGGAGCCGCTCGCGAGCCTGCCGCAGCTGTGCGAAAGCGTGGTCGTGCCGCTCGACGCGGGCTGGTCGGACGTCGGCTCGTGGGACGCGATCTGGCAGATCTCGCCGAAGGACGATGCCGAGAACGTCGGCCGCGGCCACGTGCTGTTCGAAGGCGCGGAATCGACTTTCGCGCATTCGGAGAGCCGGCTCGTCGCCTGCGTCGGCACGCAGAACCTCGTCGTCGTCGAAACGCCTGACGCCGTGCTCGTCGCGGACAAGTCGCGCGTGCAGGACGTGAAGAAAATCGTCGGGCGCATCAAGGCGCAACGCGGCACGGAAGCGACCGATCACCGCAAGGTGCATCGCCCGTGGGGCCACTACGACTCGGTCGACATGGGCGAGCGCTTCCAGGTGAAACGCATCGTCGTGAAACCGGGCGCGCAACTGTCGCTGCAGATGCACCACCATCGCGCCGAGCACTGGATCGTCGTGCGCGGCACCGCGCGCATCACGCGCGGCGACGAAACGTTCCTGCTGTCCGAAAACGAATCGACGTACATCCCGCTCGGCGTATCGCACCGCCTCGAGAACCCGGGCAAGATGCCGCTCGAGCTGATCGAGGTGCAGTCGGGCGCGTATCTCGGCGAGGACGACATCGTCCGCTTCAACGACACCTACGGCCGGCAATAACGCACGTGCAGATGGGGCGCCGCTTCGACAGCGGCGCCCCGGACAAGGCAGGCACGGAAAGACGGGACTTCCGCACGGGCGTCGTGGCACACGACGGCCCGCGCGTGTCAGCGGTGCGGCGATCAGCCTACGCGGTACACGTATTCGCGACGCTCCGACTGCACCGGATCGTTACGGCTTTCGGACAGTGCGCCCGCATGACGCTCGGCAATGAAGCGCTGGATGTCCGACTCCGCACGCGCAAGCGCGGACAGGCCGGCCAGCACCTCGCCTTGCGGCTCGCGCGCCGGTTCGTCGCTCGCGCCATGGCGATCGATCCACTGGCGCGCCCAGTCGAGCGCGAACTGCTCGGCTTCCTCGGCATCGGTGAAGCGCGGGCCGATCAGGCCCGAGCGCTCGACGCGCCGGTCGTCCTGCGCAATCTCGGCCCACGCGCGATACATCAGGTTCTGCACGGGCTGCGCGATGCCGCAGATCGTATAGCCGCGATATTCGTCGACTTGCGGTTCGGCCGCGGCGAAGCTCGCCGACGACGCATGCGCATGGCGCAGCGCCGTCGACGGCGCACCGGGCACCGTGAACGCAGTGTCCGACGGATCGACCACTTCGTCGTCCGGCCTCGCGCTCAGCGACGCGCCCTCGCCATCCCAAACGTTTGCCTGAGCGACCGGCAATTGCCACGACTCGGGGTTTTGCCAGAACACGCCGCGCAAGCGGTCGTTGTCGGGCACGGGCTCGGCACGACGCGCGGGCACGACCGGCACCGGGGGCGGCGGGATATACGCGAACGTGCGCCCGCTGAACTGGGTCAGCACGTCGATCATCTGCAGCAGCGTGCCGGTCGCGAGCCACTCCTCGTAACGGCGACGGCACGTCGGCCCGGACGGATAGCGACCGGGCAGCTTCGACCAGGCTTCACCGGTCGTCAGGATCCAGAGCACCGCATTGGCAACGACGCGCGGTTCGGCGCGTGGACGCCCACGACGGTTCAGCCGGATGGGTTCATCGGCGATCAGCGTTGAAAGACGAAACCACTCTTCATCGTTAAGCTCATCGAAGAACATAGTAGATCTCTCCACGCAGCCAGGCCGGGGCTGCGATTGGCGGCGCCGTCGCGACACATCGCGTCGCGGGGCGGCCAGGTTGCACATTATGGTTATCCGGTGTTGTGCATGCCGGCGCAGCACCGCACTTTCACGGTGCCGCCATTCCCGGCAATGACGCACAAATCACGGTCTCACTCCAATGTGGGAATTTTTGTGCACGAAGCATACCACCCCTAGGGTTTATCTCAGTATGACAATGACTTAATGTTACGCACTGAAACAACCTGCCATTGATGCGTAATGTATTTACGCATGAATTTTTTTGCGAGATCTTTATGCGCTCCGCTGCAAAAGCCCGTCCGGCGGGGCTCCGCAGCGTATGAAGAATGCCTTTTTATGGGCATTTTCGGGCCACCCCGACCCCTGCCGGCAACAATCCCGCGCATTGCTGCCCAACATCGGTAAATCAGGGGAAAATTCGTAACAAGATATTCACGAATCGGTAAATCATTCGAATTTCACCGATTTTAATTATCTCCATGCACAATCTTTTTATTGTTTCTCTGCGAGTGATGAAAGCACGGTGACGCGAGATGCACATTTTTCGCCGCACGCAAACTCGTGATGCCTGTTACATCTCCGCGGCGGCAGGCGAGCGCAAGCACCGCGTCGGCGGCGGAAATTCTGTTTCGGGTCGGAACGGAAAAACGGAAACCGGTGTGCCGGACGCGCGGTGGACGCGTCAGCGCAGATCGCCGGCCAGCGAGGCGGTCACATCCGCGCCCACGCGCTGCGGCGGCATCGTGTAGGCCGGGTGATCGCAGCCGATCGACAGCGCCGCCCCGCCCCTGAGCGCCGCGCGCATCGGCGCGCCGAGCTCGAAGCGCACGAAGTGCACGGCCGACGTCTTTTCGGCGTTGTCGCGGTCGAGATCCTCGTCGGCAATCGCGTAGACGCTCGCGTGCCCGTCGACCTGCAGGTACACGCGATCCTCGACGCCGATCAGCCGCGCGAGCGCCGCGCGCCGTTCGATCTCGTGCTCGTACTCGATCTGCATCGTCGCCTTCAGGTTCGTGCCGTCGGGCACGAGCGGCAGATAGGCTTCCAGCTCGCCTTCGATGCCCGCCTGGTCGAAGATCTTCTCGATGTGCAGCATCTCCTGGATCTGATAGCGGATCGTCGTCTCGTCCTCGAACAGGAAGCGCAGGTGGTTGCCGAGCGCCACCGCGCGGCGGCGCTTGTACGCGACCAGCCGCGCGTGTTCGGCCTTGCGGATCTTCGCGTACGCTTCGAGCGTCAGCAGGGAGTCGCGGGTCAACGTCATGGGATGTCCTCGTGGGTCGGCCGGCGGCGGCTCAGATGCCGTACGCGCGGCGCAGCAACGTGAGCGGATGCGCGAGCGGCGCGGACGGCAGCCCCTTGTCGTCGATGCCCTGCACGATGTGATGGCCGGCCAGCGCGCAGTCCGACGACACGAAATCCGGCTGCGGCTCGGCCATCGCCTTGAACACGGGCCCGCCGATCCGCATCGCGTCCGCGTGAAATTCCTTTTTCACGCCGAACGTGCCCGCATGGCCCGAGCAGCGCTCGACGACATTCACGCGCGTCTCGGGCACGAGCTGCAGCACGTCGGCCGTCTTGCGGCCGATGTTCTGCACGCGCGCATGGCACGGCACGTGATACGACACGGTGCCGAGGCCCGTCTTGAAATCGGTCTTCAGCAGTCCGTCGCGATGCCGCGCGATCACGTATTCGAACGGATCCCAGAATGCATCGGCCACCGCGCGCACGGCTTCGTCGCCGGGGAACATCAACGGCAACTCGCTCTTGTACATCAGCACACAGCTCGGGATCGCGCCGATCAGCGCATAGCCTTCGCGCGCATAGCGTTCGAGCACGGGCAGGTTCACGTCCTTCTTCGCGGCCACGCCGGCGAGATTGCCCTGCTCGAGCAGCGGCATCCCGCAGCAGGCTTCGCGCGTGACGAGTTCGTACGGAATGTCGTTGTGCGCGAGGATCGCGAGCAGGTCGTGGCCGATGCCCGGCTCGTTGAAATTCACGTAGCACGTCGCGTAGATCGCGACCTTGCCGGGCGTGCGTTCGCCGTCGCGCACCGGCAAGCCGTCCGATGGCTTCGCCGTGCGCCGGAACTTGCGCGGCGCGAATTCCGGCAGCCATGCGTTGCGATCGACGCCGAGCGTCGCTTCGAGCGCATGGCGCGCGGGCGGCGTGCGGTTCACCGCGTTCACCGCCTGCGTGACGATCGGAATGCCGGCGAAGTGGCCGAGCGCATCGGTGTTCGACAGCACCTTGTCGCGCAGCGTCGCTTCGCCGCGCTTGTAGCGCGCGGCCTTGCCGCGCAGCATCAGGTGCGGGAAGTCGACGTTCCACGCGTGCGGCGGCACGTACGGGCATTTCGTCATGTAGCAGAGGTCGCACAGGTAGCACTGGTCGACGACCTTGCCGAACGCTTCCTTCGGCACCTCCTCGATATCGCCCATCGGCGTGTCGTCGACCAGATCGAACAGCGTCGGAAACGCGCCGCAGAGCGACACGCAGCGCCGGCATCCGGCGCAGATGTCGAACACGCGCGTCATTTCCGCGTCGATCGCGGCCTGGTCGTAGAACGCATCGGACTGCCAGTCGAGCGGATGCCGGGTCGGGGCTTCGAGACTGCCTTCCTTGTGGGGCATGGGGCGCTCCATCCAGCGTGGCGCGCATGCGCGCCAGCGCCGCCCGCGCGATGCGGGCAGCGATGAACGAACAGCCGGCCGCTTGCCGGTCGCACAGCCTGCCGTGCGGCCCGCGGCGGCCCGTCAGTCGACGAGACTGTCCAGCGCCTTCGTATAGCGATTCGCGTGGCTGCGTTCAGCCTTCGCGAGCGTCTCGAACCAGTTTGCGATTTCGTCGAAGCCTTCTTCGCGCGCCGCCTTCGCCATGCCCGGATACATGTCGGTGTATTCGTGCGTTTCGCCGGCGATCGCCGATTCGAGATTCTGCCGCGATGAACCGAACGGCAAGCCCGTTGCCGGATCGCCGACGGCTTCCAGGTATTCGAGATGGCCATGCGCATGGCCGGTTTCGCCTTCGGCGGTCGAGCGGAACAGCGCGGCGACGTCGTTCTGGCCTTCCACGTCAGCCTTCGAAGCGAAATACAGATAACGCCGGTTCGCCTGCGATTCGCCCGCGAATGCGGCCTTCAGGTTCTCTTCGGTTTTGCTGCCCTTGAGTTGAGCCATTTGCGCCTCCGTTCGAGTCGGCGCGGCCGCGTGCGAAGCCGGGCCGATCAGGTATGTGGGGAACGATGCGTGTGCCGGGGCGCGCGCATCGTGCTCTCCAATCTAGGCGCTCGCGTTCGCATCCCCCAATAGGCTTTTTCAATCCGGGCGATAGTGCTTGGCGGGATGCGGTGCGCGCTGCCGGGGGTGCCCGGCGCACGGTGCGCGATGCGCGGCATTCGCGCGTGCCGCGTGTGCCGCGTGGATCACGCGTCCGTCGCGCGCCTGAGCAGCAATTCGCGTTCGCGCTCGTTGCGCGTCAGTTCCGCCGCGCGGCGGAATTCGGCCTTGGCTTCGTCGGCGCGGCCCAGCTTCGCCAGCAGGTCGCCCCGCACGCTCGGCAGCCAGTGATAGCGCGCGAGCGCGGGATCGTCGCGCAGCGCGTCGACGAGTTCGAGCGCCGCGGCGGGCCCGAACGCCATCCCGACGGCCACCGCGCGATTCAGCTCGACGACGGGCGACGGGGCGACTTCGGCGAGCGCGTCATACAGCGCGACGATCTGCGCCCAGTCCGTATCCGACGCCTGCCGCGCGCGCGCATGGCAGGCGGCCAGCGCAGCCTGCAGCGCATACGGCCCGCGTACGCCGCCGAGCTTCGTCGCGCGTTCGAGCGCCGCGAGGCCGCGCCGGATCAGCAGCGGATCCCAGCGGCTGCGATCCTGGTCGAGCAGCAGCACGGGGCGGCCCTGTGCGTCGGTACGCGCATGCATGCGCGACGCCTGCAGCTCCATCAGCGCGACGAGCCCGAGCACCTCGCTCTCGTCGGGCGCCAGCCCGGCCAGCACGCGGCCGAGCCGCAACGCCTCGTCGCACAGCGCCGGGCGCGTCCAGTCGTCGCCCGAGGTCGCCGCATGGCCTTCGTTGAACACGAGATAGATCACTTCGAGCACCGACGCGAGCCGCGCCGGCCGCGCATCGGCGGCCGGCACCTCGAACGGCACGTGCGCCGCCGCGAGCGTGCGTTTGGCGCGCACGATCCGCTGCGCGATCGTCGGCTCGGGCGTGAGGAACGCGCGCGCGATCTCGCCCGTCGTCAGCCCGCCGAGCAGCCGCAGCGTCAGCGCGACGCGCGCATCGGTCGACAGCACCGGGTGGCACGACGTGAAGATCAGCCGCAAAAGGTCGTCGCCGATGTCGTCGTCGCTCGCGTCGGCGAGCGCCTCCGCGATATCGGGGACGACATGCGCTTCGAGCGCGTCCATCTCGTGGCCGAGCTGGTCGCGCTTCACCGCGTGCAGCGACTCCTGCCGGACACGATCGAGCGCGCGACGCTTCACGGCCGTCATCAGCCATGCGGCCGGGTTGTCCGGCACGCCGTCGACGGGCCAGTGCTCGAGCGCCGCGACGAGCGTGTCCTGCGCCAGCTCCTCGGCCACGCCGACGTCGCGCACCACGCGCGCGGCGCGCGCGATGATCTTGGGCGCCTCGATCCGCCAGACCGCTTCGATCGCACGGTGAGTCGCCTCACGCGTCACGACGCATGCCCCTCGGCGGACGCGTCCAGCGGCATGGCCATCAGCTCCCATGCGTGGCCGTCGGGATCGTCGAACCCGTGGCCGTACATGTTCGGGTACTCGCGCGGCGCTTGCGGCGCGGAGCCGCCGGCCGCGAGCGCCTTCGCGACGATCGCGTCGACCTCGGCGCGGCTGTCGCACGACAGGCACGACAGGACCTGCACCTGCGTCGCCGGATCGATGATGGTCTTGCCGGTAAACGTCTGGAAAAACGGCCGCACGAGCAGCATCGCGAAGATCGTGTCGCTGATCTTGATGCAGGCGGCCTGGTCGTTGGTATAAGCCGGCACGACTTCAAAGCCGAGCGCCTGGTAGAACGCCTTCGAGCGCGGCAGGTCGGCCACGGGCAGGTTGATGAAGACCATCTTGTGCATGACGGGTGCTCCCGGTGAGGTTGGGTTCAGGTGGGCAATCAATCAGGCGCCGGTGCGGCCGACGTGGAGTTCGCGGAACCGCTCGACCGCGTCGCTCGGCGTGAGGTCGTCGAGCTCGAACAGCGGCCGCACCTCGATCTCGCAATCCATCTCGGCGCCGAACGGCGCGGGGAACCGGCGCGTCCATTCGAGCGCTTCGTCGCGCGAACGCACCTGGATCAACGTGTAGCCGGCAATCAGTTCCTTCGTTTCGGCGAACGGGCCGTCGACCACGGTGCCCTTGCCGCCCGCGTAGCGCACGCGCCAGCCGCGCGCGCTCGGCCGCAGCCCGTTCGCGTCGAGCAGCACGCCAGCCTTGGCCAGTTCCTCGTGATAGACGGTCATGGCCTCGACCAGCCGGTTGTCCGGCAACGCGTCGGACTCGCTGACGGCGTTCGCCCGGATCATGATCATGAATCGCATCGTTCACTCCTTGTCGTCGGTGGAAGGCAGCGCCCATTCATCGGCGCCTTATCCGGACGACGGCCGGAAGACAGCCGGATCGACATATTCCGCGACATATCAGGGTAAATACCGAGTCGCAGCCTTTACAGGAAGCACGGGCCGACCGCGCGCACCTCGACCGTGCACCACTGCGCGGCCGGGCACTGGCGCGCGATCTCGATCGCTTCCTCGCGCGTGCCGACGTCGACGATGAAGAAGCCGCCGACCATCTCCTTCGCCTCCGCGAACGGGCCGTCGAGCAGGCGCGTCTCGCCGTCGCGCACCTGGACGCGCGTGCCGCGCTCGGAACGCTCCAGCGACTCGACGCCGCGCAGCACGCCGCGCGCCTTCAGCGTCTCGGCGAAATCGACCATCCGTGCGTACAGCGCCTGGCCTTCTTCGAGCGTGCGTTCGGCACGCTGGTCGGTCGGCTCGACAATCAACAGCATGTAAGACATGGACTTCTCCTGTGGGAACGGGGCGCGGCAGCGGTCGCTGCGCGATCGGGATGCGCCGGCCGATGCAAAAGCGTAGCAGCCGCCGTGCGGCTTGCATCGTCGGCCAATCGGCAACTGGCCGGACGGCCATTTCGGCCGCTTCCTGACATTTTGCCGTCAAGATGCCCTCTCGAACTTGTCGGATTTTCTTCCTGTGGACCGTCCCATGTCACGCCTGTCGCTTGCCGCTGCTCCGTTCCTCGCCCTCGCCGCCTGCTCGGTCCAGCCGGCCGCGGCCGCGCCGTCGGTCAGTGCCGGCTGCGGCGGCACAGCCACGCCGATTGCCGACCTCCGCGGCGCAGGCGGCCCGTCGCCGCTGGCCGGGCAAACGACCTCGATCGAAGCGGTCGTCACCGCGGCCTTCGGCGGCGCCGACGGCCTCGGCGGCTTTTTCGTCCAGCAGGCCGACGCGCAGCGACGGCACCGGCCGGGCGTCCCGGAAGGCGTGTTCGTGTACGCGCCGAACGCGCACGCGCAGGCCGGCGACCTCGTGCATCTCACGGGCCGCGTCGACGAGCGATACGGCCGGACGCAATTCACGCTGTCGGGCGGCGTGACCGTCTGCGCACGCGGTCAGACGGTCACACCGGCGACGCTCACGCTGCCGGTCGCAACGCCGGCGGTACTGGCCGCACATGAAGGCATGCGGGTGCGCCTGCCGCAAACGCTGATGGTCAGCGATACCTACGAACTCGGCCGCTACGGCAGCGTCGTCCTCAGCAACGGCCGGCTGCGCATCCCGACCCACGTCGCACCGCCGGCCGAGGCCGCCGCGCTCGCGGCAGCCAACGCACGCAACCGCATCGTGCTCGACGACGGCTCGAATCGCCGCGATCCCGCGACCGTGCGCTATCCGCCGCCCACACTGAGCGCCGCCAACACGCTGCGCGCGGGCTACACGGTGCGCGGCGTCGAAGCTGTGCTCGAACTGCGCCACGGCGCGTGGCGGCTGCAACCGGTGGCCGGCGCGGCGCCGGTGTTCGATGCCGCCGCGAACCCGCGTACCGATGCGCCGGCCCGGCATCCCGACGCCGACATGCGCATCGTGTCGTTCAACGTATTCAACTATTTCAACGGCGACGGGCATGGCGGCGGATTCGATGCCCCGGCCAACCGGGGTGCGAAAACGCCCGCCGCGTTCGCGCGGCAGGAGGCGAAGATCGCCGCGGCGTTGCGCGCACTGCGTGCCGACGTGATCGGGCTGATGGAAATCGCGAACAACGGCCACGGTGAAGCAAGCGCCGTGCGCCGTCTCGCCGCGCGACTTGGCGACGGCTGGCGCGTGGTCGATCCCGGCACCGCGCGGCTCGGCCGCGATGCGATCGCGGTCGCGCTGCTGTACGACAGCCGCACGGTCGAGCCGGCCGGGCGCGCGGCGACCGTCGCGCTCGGCGGCCGGCACCGCCCGCCGCTCGCGCAGACATTCCGGCGCATCGGCGGCACGCGCGCCGTCACGGTCGCGGTCAATCACCTGAAATCGAAGAACTGCCCGAACGCGACCGGCGCCGATCGCGACCAGTCGGACGGCCAGGGCTGCTGGAATGCGGCGCGCACGCGGGCCGCCGCGCGCGTCGCCGACTGGCTCGCCACATCGCCAACCGGCACCGCGGCGGACGGCGTGCTGCTGATCGGCGACCTGAACAGCTACGCGAAGGAAGATCCGGTTCGCGCGCTCGAATCGCGCGGCTACGCGAATCTGGTGGCCCGCTTCGTCGGCGATGCTGCGTACAGCTACGTATTTCGCGGCGAAGCGGGCAGCCTCGACCACGCGCTCGCCACGCCGGCGCTCGCCGCGCGCGTGAAGGCGGTGCACGTCTGGCACATCAACGCCGACGAGCCGGTCGCGCTGCAACCCGTGCCCGATTACAAAACGTCCGCACAACGGTCGTCTTATTACGCACCCGACGCGTACCGGTCATCGGATCACGATCCCGTCGTGATCGACGTCGCGCTTGGCGACAGCGGACCCTTGGCGGTCACGGGCACAAGCCGTGCTCGTCGACAAACCGTCGACTAGTGCATTTGCATCAGCACAACGCCTGCAACGGCACTATTTACCTGGTAGCCCTGGCGACGCGATATTTACCGGACCGTCACCGCGTACCGCAGCCCGATACGCCGCTTCGCCCGGAATGCGAATTTTTTTCAACCGCCGCGCCGCCCCGTGTGGCGGGGCTTCGCGGCAATCCTGCCGACGAATTGAAAATTTGTCTCGAAACTCAACTGGGCCAAGTGAATCACATTAGTTGCAGGGATTCGTCTTATCTTCAAATTGGCCTTGAATCGAAGGAGGATAAACACCATGGCGCTCACCGACTCGATCGAACACAAGCTGGACCGCGGCCTGTCCGACATTCGCCGCACGGGCCGGCGCGTGGGACGCACGACGCGTTCGGCTGCCCGCGACCTGCATGCCGACGTCACCGACGATCTGCGCGGGCTGGTCGACGAACTGGAAGATCTGCTGAAAAACGATGGCGACGGCGATATCGCCGCGCTGCGCAAGCGCGTGCAATCCCGGCTCGATGAAGCGCGCAGCACGCTCGACCATGCGTCGGGCAGCGCCGTCGCCCGGCTGCGCGACTCAGCCGAACGCGTGTCGCAGGTCGTGCAAGACAACCCGTGGCAAACCGCCGGCGTCGTCGCCGGCCTCGCGTTCGTTGCGGGCCTGCTCCTTGCCCGCCGTTGAACGGCGCCGGCTGCCCCGCCGCCCGCACCGTCCGTCCTCAATCAGACAACGAAGGAGAAACGCCATGCAAAACACCTTTGCCATGAAAGCCGCCGCCGCCGTCCTGCTCGGCAGCCTCGCGCTCGCCGGCTGCACGACCACCCCGGACAAACCGGAAAGCGCCGCGGCCAGCGCGTCGAAGCGTCAGTCGATCGACGCCAGCGTCAACGCGACACTGTCGCGCCTCTATTCGACGGTGCCGGGTTCGCGTGAGCTCGTCGCGAAATCGCGCGGCGTGCTCGTGTTCCCGAACGTGCTGCAGGCCGGCTTCATCGTCGGCGGCCAGTCCGGCAACGGCTCGCTGCGCGTCGGGGGCAGCACGGTCGGCTACTACAACACGTCGTCGCTGTCGGTCGGCCTGCAGGCCGGCGCGCAGTCGAAGGCGATCGTGTTCCTGTTCATGACGCAGGATGCGCTCGACTCGTTCCGCAAGTCCGAAGGCTGGGCCGCGGGCGCCGACGCATCGGTTGCGGTCGTGAAGGTCGGCGCGAACGGCGCGGTCGATACGACCACGGCGACCGCACCGGTCGAAGTGCTGGTCCTGACCAATGCGGGCCTGATGGGCGACCTGTCCGTCAATGGCACGAAGGTCACGAAGCTCGATATCTGACGATGCGGCACGCGGCGTCGCGCCGCGTTTGCTTCCCGGCAGCGCCGCGGCCCCGGCCGCGGCGTTTTCGCATGTGCCGCGCGCAGCGGCTATGATGGCGGCACCTTTGCGGGCATACTCCGGTTCGGGTTGCCCGGCGGACGGCCGCCCGCGGCGCGTTGCGCCGCGAACCCGTGACGATCGCGAACCGATCGCGCACGGAGCAACGAGATTCAATCAAACCACGCATCAATCTGCGCGAATGTCATCCATGGAAAGCGGACACGACCACCAAAAATTCTTCTACTTCCTGCTGGCCGCGGTCACCGTCGGACTCTGCTGGATCCTCGCGCCGTTTTCCGGAGCCGTGTTCTGGGGCACCATTCTCGCGATCCTGTTCCAGCCCGTGCAACGCTGGCTCGCCGCGCGCTTCGGCAAGCGGCGCAACCTCGCCGCGCTCCTGACGCTGTCGCTGATCGTCCTGATCGTGATCCTGCCGCTCGTGTTCGTCGCCGCGACGCTCGTGCAGGAAATCGCGTACGTGTACCAGGAAATCAAGACGGCGCAGCCGAACTATTCGCAATACTTCCAGGACATCATCCACGCGCTGCCGTCGTCGATCCAGCACCTGCTGCAGAAATACGGGCTGAGCAACCTCCCGGGCATCCAGAAGAAACTGACCGACGGCGCCGCGCAGATCAGCCAGCTCGCGGCAGCGCAGGCACTCAGCATCGGCCAGAACACGTTCCAGTTCGTCGTGAGCTTCGGCGTGATGCTGTACATGGTGTTCTTCCTGCTGCGCGACGGCGGCGAGATCGGCCGCCGCGTGCGCCGCGCGCTGCCGCTCGACGACGAGCACAAGAACCTGCTGCTGGCAAAATTCACGACGGTCGTGCGCGCGACCGTGAAGGGCAACATCGCGGTCGCGCTCGTGCAGGGTGCGCTCGGCGGCCTGATCTTCTGGATCCTCGGGATCGAAGGCGTCGTGCTGTGGGGTGCGCTGATGGCGTTCCTGTCGCTGCTGCCCGCGATCGGCGCGAGCCTCGTATGGGTGCCGGCCGCGCTCTACTTGCTGATGATCGGCGCGGTGTGGAAATGCGTGATCCTCGTCGTGTTCTGCGTCGGCGTGATCGGCCTCGTCGACAACCTGCTGCGTCCGATCCTCGTCGGCAAGGACACGAAGATGCCCGACTGGGTCGTGCTGATCTCGACGCTCGGCGGGATGGCGCTGTTCGGCATCACCGGCTTCGTGATCGGGCCGCTCGTCGCCGCGCTGTTCATGGCGAGCTGGGACATCTACGCACGCTCCGAACAGGGCGAATGACGCAGCGCGTGGCCGCGTGCCACGCACCTGCAGGCATGCGCCGTCACGGATGGCGAATGCGGATCACGACGGGCGCCTCGGCGCCCGTTTCTGCATCCGCCGCCAGCGACATCACACCGCCATACGGGCCCACGCGATACGTGCGCCCCGACACCAGCGGCATGCTTCGATCGTCGTGCGCATCGCGCCACGTGGCCCGCACGCGCGAAGCGACCTCCGGCGCGAACGGCGCACCGTCGGGACCGACCAGCGCCACATGGGCGCCCGGCAAACGCCGGCCATGTGCATCGAACCGCAGCGTTGCCGCCGCCCCGCCGCGCGCCCTCTCTCGACTTTCGACCACTACGGCCGACGGTGCGTCGAGCGTCACGTCGTAGAGATCGACGAGCGCGCCCGTGAACCGCACGTCACCGCCTGACGCGGCGTGCCCGGCCGCCACCGCATTCGACATCGCGAACGCCACGCCAAACCCGATCGCCACCTTCCGCACGGCACCGGCGCACTGCGCCGTTCGATTGCGCATCACTGCCGATTGCGCCCGATTCGCGTCGTTTCGCATGTTCCCTCCCCTCTGCCGCGTGACCAGAAAAAAAGGCGGCGTGACGCGTCGGTCACGCCGCCTGTCTGCTGGCAATCACTTTAGGGAGAGACGTCCGGACAAGATATGGGACAAGTCCTAAACTAAGGCCCGACTGATCGAACGCGCAGCGTTCGGCACCCGCTCGCGGCGGCGTACGAACAGCCTCGCACGCCGGGCCGCGGGCCGGTCACGCGTCCGGATCGACGCGCAGCACGAGCTTGCCGCGATGGTCGCCGTCGAACAGGCGATTCAGCACGTCGGGCGCATTCTCGAGACCGTCTGCAACAGTCTCCTCGGCCTTGAGCCGGCCGTCGCGCAGCCAGCCTGCGAGTGTCTGCACGGCCTCGCGGCTCTTGCGATAGTCGAGGATCAGGAAGCCGCGCATCGTCAGCCGCTTCGAGATCAGCACGCCGACGTCGTCCGCCGCGCGCCCGCTGTTGTAATTCGAGATCACGCCGCACAACGCGACGCGCCCGCCGATCACCATCCGCGACAGCACCGCGCGCATCACCTCGCCGCCGACGTTCTCGAAGTTCACGTGCACGCCGTCCGGCGTCGCCGCCTTCAGCTGCTGACGGAAATCGTCGGCCTTGTAGTCGACGGCCGCGTCGAAGCCGAGCGTCTCGGTCAGGTAGCGGCACTTGTCCGCACCGCCCGCGATGCCGACCACGCGCGCGCCGTGGATCTTGCCGATCTGCCCGGCGATCGAGCCGACCGAGCCGGCCGCCGCCGAAACCACGAGCGTCTCGCCCGGCTGCACCGGCGCGATGTCGGTCAGCCCGTAGTACGCGGTCAGCCCGCTCATCCCGCACGCGCCGAGCAGCGTCGGCAGCGGCAGGCCCGACTGCGCGGGCAGCTTCACGAGCTGCGCGGCCTGGTCGGCCGGCACGACCGCGTAGTCCTGCCAGCCGACGAGCCCCTGCACGAGATCGCCTTCCGCGAACCCCGCATGGCGCGACGCGACCACGCGCCCGATGCCGAGCGCGCGCATCACCTCGCCGATCGCGACGGGCGGCAGGTACTGCGGCACGTCGCTCATCCACACGCGGTTGGTCGGGTCCATCGACAGGTACAGCACGCGCACGAGCACCTCGCCGTCCGCGAGCGCCGGCACCGGCGTCTCGACGAGCGAAAAGTGTTCGCGGCCGACCCGCCCTTCCGGGCGCGTCTTCAGCAGCAGTTGGCGGTTCACGGGTGTGGACACGATGTTCTCCTCCGGTCGTTGTAGTTCGGGATGCGCGTCAGACCGCGCACATGCCGCCGTCGATCACGAGTTCGGCGGCCGTCACGAAGCGGCTCTCGTCGGACGCGAGATACACGGCCGCATGCGCGACGTCGTCCGGCTCGCCGAGCCGGCGCAGCGGAATGCCGCGCGCGAGCTTGCGTGTCGCGTCGCGTTCGCCGAGCGACTGGAACAGCGGCTCGACGATCCCCGTGCGGATGAACGCCGGGTGAATCGAGTTGCAGCGCACGTCGATCTCGCGGCGTGCGCAGTCGATCGCGACCGACTTCGTCAGCGACGCGACCGCCGCCTTCGACGCGTTGTACGCGGTGAAATCCGGCTCGACCTTGAACGCGGCGACCGACGAGATGTTGATGATCGACGCGGGATGGCTTTCGGCCAGATACGACAGCGCATGCTTGCAGCCGAGCACGATGCTCTCGACGTTGATCGCCATCACGCGCCGCCATTCGTCCAGCTCGATCTGCGCGGGCGAGCCGATCGAGCCGACGCCCGCGTTGTTGACGAGTACCGACAGCCCGCCCATCGCGTCGACCGCCTGCGCGAGCAGCGCCTGCCAGCGCGCTTCGTCGCGCACGTCCTGCGTCGCGGCGAACGCGACCGGCGTCGCGTGGCCCGCGTTGAGTTCCTGCGCGAACGCGTCGAGCACCGCCGCGTCGGCGATGTCGGTCACGAACACGCGCGCGCCCTGCTCGACCATCCGGCGCGCGATCGCGCGGCCGAGGCCGCCCGCGGCGCCCGTGATGTATGCGCACTTGCCGGCAAGGCGCGAAGAAACGACTGTCATGTGACCTGCTCCTATCGTGAATCGTCGTCGCGGAACGCTGCCGCGACGGGTTGGCCGTGCCTGTTCCGGCCGACGCGGGCCGGTCGACCGTGCCTCGACATCGCAAGGCGCCGCACGGTTTCCGCGAGTATATCGAGATGAACCTGACGCGTGCCGGACGCGCGCCGGGCAGCCTGACGCCGTTGAACGACAGCCAGCGTACGCGAATGCCGCCAATCGATGAAATGAATAATCGTTATGCCCGGTCATACGCACGGTTCATGACCTTCGCGTGCCGGCACGCATGCACAGGCGCGCGGCGCCTGCCGGTCATGCAGGGCCGCCGGTTCATTGATTTGGGGCGTAACGGAAGGCGCGCGCCGCGCAGGCGAGGAAACAACCGGGAAGATGGACGGGTGTGGAACCGTGCAACCGCCGAGCGAACGCCGGCGGCAAGAAAGCGGCGCCGGTGCGCCGCGACCGCCTACCGTCAGAATCCGTCGCCCGACGGCGCGCGCACGAACGCGCAGAGCTGCGGCGAATGGGTGTCGATCATCTGCTGGAACGGCGCGCGGTGCCCGTACGCGATGCCCGACACGAGCAGCAGGCAGGCGGCCGCGACGCGCGGCGAGAAAGCACGCTGCCGCGCGCTGTCGTAGCCGCGCAGGAACAGCAATGCGACCAGCGCGCCGAGCATCCAGCCGACGATCACTTCCGGAACGGTGTGCGAATGATCGAACACGCGCGCGACGGCCGTGATCGCACCGACGGCCAGCCCGGCCGCGATGCCGGGCGCCTTGCCCGGCCGGAACGCCTGCCACAGCATCGACAGCGCGACGGTCCACACGGACGTCGACAGCATCGTATGGCCGCTGATCACGCGGAAATCGAATTGCGGCAGCTCGATGCCGCACCCGGCATACAGGATCTTGGTGGCGCCGACGAGGCCCATGCCGGCGGCGAGCAGCACGCCCCAGCGGACGGCGAGGCGCCAATCGGTCAGCGCGAACCACGCGGCGCACGTCAGCGCGATCGGCAAGGTCAGCGCGGCATCGCCGATGTTGCTGATTTCACTCCACATAACGGACTTCGGACGACGATCGAAAGGCCGCAGTTTACCGCATGCGCGCCGCGCGACTGTGTCAGCCTGTGACAGGCTGTATCAGCCCGCGACACCGGTAATCAGCAGCAGGTTCGTGCCGGTGATGACGGCGAACAGCGCCCACGCGGCCATTTGCATCCCGCGCCCGATCGTGTGCTCGCCCATCGTGTTGCGATCGCTGACCGAGCGGATCAACGGCCACATCGCGAACGGCAGCTGCAGGCTCAGCAGCACCTGGCTCCACACGAGCAGCTGCCCGACCGAGCCGTCGCCGAGCCACAGCACGCCGATCAGCGCCGGCACGAGCGCGAGCCCGCGCGTGATCAGCCGGCGCTGGTAGCACGGGATCTTCGTGTGCAGGAAGCCGTCCATGATGACCTGGCCGGCGATCGTGCCGGTCAGCGTCGAGCTCTGCCCCGATGCGAGCAGCGCGATGCCGAACAGCAGTGCGGCCGCGCCGCCCGCGATCGGCGTAATCAGCTTGTAGGCCTGCTCGATGTCGGTCACGTTGTGCTGGCCCGTCGCGTGGAACGCGGCGCCGGCGACGACCAGGATCGCCGCGTTGACGAGCATCGCGACGAACAGCGACACGAAGGTATCGATGCGCACCAGCGCAAGCGTGTCGCGGATCATCCCGCGCGCGCCGCCGACCACGCGCCGCGTCTGCACGACCGACGAATGCAGGTACAGGTTGTGCGGCATGATCGTCGCGCCGACGATGCCGAGCGCGAGCACGATCGCGTCCTTGCGGTCGTGGCCCGGATCGCCCGGCACCAGCCCGCCGACCACCGCGTGCCAGTCGGGCGGCGTGATCGCGACCTGCGCGACGAAGCAGAACGCCATCGTCGCGATCAGCGCGAGCACGATCGCCTCGATCTGCCGGAACCCCTTGCCCTGCAGGCCGAGCACGATCACCGTGTCGAGCGCGGTCAGCACGATCCCCCACGCGAGCGGCACGCCGAGCAGCAGCTTGAACGCAAGCGCGCAGCCGAGGACTTCCGCGATGTCGCACGCGATGATCGACACTTCGGCGGTCACCCACTGCACGATGCGGCCGAACCGGCCATAACGGTCGTAGCTGGCCTGCGCGAGATCCCTGCCCGCGACGAGCCCGAGCCGCGCCGCGAGCATCTGCAGGAAGATCGCCGCAAGGCTCGAGAACGCGACGACCCACAGCAGCGAATAGCCGAACTGCGAGCCGGCCTGGATGTCCGTCGCCCAGTTGCCGGGATCCATGTAGCCGATCGCGACCAGCAGGCCGGGGCCGAAGAAACGCTTGAGCTTCTGCCAGCGCGGCGCGCCGGCATCGATCGTGATGCTGCCCTTTACTTCCGACGGGCAGAAAGGGGCGGTGGCGGTAGTGGGGAGGAAGGGCATGGAAACCGGGGATCGAGATCGCGACAGGACGATTCTACGGGTATCCGTCCGGTTTTCTCCCGCGCGACGGTGCACGTGGCGCATAGCCCCCCGGTGTCGTCGCCGTCCCCCCCGTCCGCATCGGGCGGCGGGGTGCCACGGGTGAGGATCCGTTCACGCTCGGTGACGCGATATTCGGTCGGCGACATCAGCATGCGCTGGCGAAACAGCTTCGCGAGCCGCTCGCCGCTGCCGAACCCGGTGCGGCGCGCGACCTTGTCGGCCGGCAGCGTCGTGTGCACCAGCATGTGGCAGGCGCGCTCGAGCCGCACGTGCTGGACGAACTCGGTCGGCGTCACGCCGATCTCCTTCTTGAAGCGCCGCAGGAAGTTGCGCTCGCTCATCGCGGCGGCCTGTGCGGCGTTCGCGATCGAGATGCGGTTCACGCTCTGCGCGCGCAGCCGCTGCGCCGACATCCGGATCGACGGGCTCGCGCTCAGCTCGCGAAAGGCCCACATCGACTGCGTATAGCGTTGCTCGACCGGCCGCAGCATGTTGCTGGCGATCTCCTGCGCGGCGCCGTCGCCGAGATCGACGCGGAATATGTCGAGCACGGCAGCGAACACGTCGGTTTCGCCGGCCTGCACCTCGACCGTCGTGGCGACCCGACGCCCGCCCCGGCCGGGCCGCTCATCGAGCGCCGCCGACGGACGCTGCATGGCCGCCAGCGTGGGCAGGTCCATCCCGTCGACGATCCAGCGCGCATGACGGCGAATGTCGGTGAGGCGGCGCTGCAATGCGTCGTCCCAGTTGACGGCCGCGCGGTCACCGTGAAGATGAAAGAACGCGAGCGCGCGGCGACCGTGCTCGTCGCCGAACGGATCGGCTGCGATGCTGACGCCGGACGACGACTGCAACAGCCCCCCGCTTTCGGATACGTACTTCAACTGGTAGTCGGCACTGTATGCGTGCAGGCGATTCGCCAGGTTGAAAGCCTCGCCAAGGCGCGCGGCCTGGGCCAACGAAAATCCCGTACTCAAATAGATAACGACCCATCTCTGATCTGCTGCATTCACTGGCCAAGCCCCCGACTTGTTCGACTTCTTTTAATACCGTCGAACTGTCAGGCTTATATTTGGTTTGAATGCGTGCGACAGGACGGCTATCCCGAAATATGAAGCGACGGCATCTTAGCCGAACGGGTCGCGCCTTTGGCGCGAAATGGCCGACGTGGACAGCATGATGGCGGATTACTACAGGCTGTCAGGGGTTGCTGGTGGGGCTGCGCGGAATTACCCGGGCCGATGGCGCCAATTATTGCGATCGTGTACGTCGCAATCCGCGCATTTCATCGCGATATATTGCGTCGGGTATCCGGATAAATGCACAACCGAATATCGGCGCAAACGATATCGATACGGTTTCAAACCCATCGATCGCCATGCACGAAAGCCTGCACATCCGTTGCCTGCGCATCCTTTAGAATCGGTCCACCCTTCACCACGCCACCCGCGCCCCGTGCCCGCCGATCACCGTCTCGACCTGAACCTGTTTCGCGTGCTCGACGCCGTCTACGTGCATGGCGGCATCGGCGCGGCCGCCCGCGCGCTGCATCTCACGCAGCCGGCCGTCACGCATGCGCTCAACCGGCTGCGCGCGCACTTCGACGATCCGCTGTTCGTGCGGCAGGGCAACCGCGTCGTCGCAACCGAGCGCACGCGCTCGATCATCGCGGACGTGCAGTTGCACCTGAAGGGCCTGCAAGGCACCGCACGCACGCCGTCGGCATTCGATCCCGCGACGCTCGACCTGAGCATCGCGGTCGGCATTCGCGACGTGCTCGAATCGATCGCTCTGCCGCGGATCGTCGCCGCGTTCGCCGACGAAGCGCCGGGCCTGCGGCTCGTGAGCCGCCGCATCGCGGTGGCCGACATCGAGCGTGAACTCGCATCGGGCAATCTCGATCTCGCCGTCGATCGCCGCGTGCCGACCGGCCCGCGCATCGCCACCGAACACCTGCTCGACGATTCGCTCGTCGTCGCGTTGCGCAGCGATCATCCGCTTGCGCGCGACACGCTGCGGCGCGGCGACTATTTCGCGGCGCAGCATGTCGCGGTGTCGTCGCTCGGCGAGCCGCAATCGCTCGACGTGCTGCTCGGCAACGACGGACGCTTGCGCGATATCCGGCTCACCTGCCAGCACTATTTCGCCGCGTGCCAGATCGCCGCGACCGGCAACCTGCTGGTCACGCTGCCGCACACCTATGCGTTGCGGATGGCCGCGCTGCTGCCGATCGTCGTGCGGCCGCTGCCGTTGCGGCTCAAGCCGTTCCCGCTCCTCGCGTACTGGCACGTATCGCGCGACGCCGATCGTGCGCACCAGTGGGTGCGCGAACGCATCGCCGCGCTCGTGCGCAGCAGCGCCGGCGCCGCCGACGCGTAACCGCATCGCGCGCGTCGTCACGACCGGGGCGGTATGCTGACGGCTGCACGCCGCCACGCGGCGCCCGCTTCCTTCCTACTGCTGACCGGAGACTTGCCATGTCGCTCATCCATGCCGCCGCCGTCCTCGACGCCGATGCGCCCGACTACGTCGTCCAGCTGCAGGCCGGCACGCACGCATTGACCGGCGACGAAGCGCCCCGCGAAGGCGGCCAGGGTCGCGGGCCGGCGCCTTACGAGTTCGTGCTGGCCGGCCTTGCGCAATGCACGGCCGCGACGCTACGCATGTACATGCAGCGCAAGACGTGGCCGGCCACACGCATCGACGTGCGCACCGAGCTGCATGCCGATCGCGACGGCACGCAATACGTGCGCCGCGTCGTGACGCTCGACGGCCCGCTCGACGATGCGCAACGCCAGCGCCTGGCCGAAATCTGCGAGAAGACGCCGGTCACGCAGTTCATCAAGCGCGGCACGCGGATCGACACGACGTTGAACTGACACGCAGCGCGCGCCGCGCACGCGACGCACGATCGCCGCGCAAAAAAACGGGGGGCCGCGCACGATGCGCGGCCCCCCGTTTCGTCGAACCCGTCAGGCGCTTACAGACCGAGCGCGGACAGGTCGAGCTTGCCGTCCTTCAGCGGCGGGCACCAGAAATACGCGCCCGTCAGCGGCCGCGTAAAGCGGAACAGGCCGTCGACGATCCCGTCTTCCGCGCCGCTCATCCGGCGCATCTGCACGTCGAACGCGCGGAACGAGCAGCCGAACGCGACGAAGTAGAGGCCCGCACGACGCGCATCCGACCACGGCGACGAACGGCGCAGCATGAACGCCTCGGGTTCGAAGCTCTCCTGCGCGGTGCGCTTCACGTGCGCGAATGCGGGCGCGTCGTCGAGTTCCTCGTTGTCCGAGCGGCGGCGCCCGATGATGTTGTCCATGTCGCCCGTCGGGATGCGCTCCATCTGGTCGAAGTCGTGCAGCCATTGCTGGACCGCGACGAAGCTCGCACCGTCGAGCCCCGCGCCCTGCCCCGTCACGATCGCCGCGGCCACCGCTTCGTCGCCTTCCGGGTTCTCGGTGCCGTCCTCGTAGCCGGACAGGTCGCGATCGTTCGAATAGCGGAAACCGTCGACCGCATCCTGCAACGCAAATGCGGGCGCCAGCGCGCGTTCGATCGCCCGTGCGCGCAGCACGATCTCGCCGCGATCGTCGCCGCGCAGCCAGACCCACACGTCGGCCGGCGTCACCGGCAGCGTGCGGTCCTTCACCGCGAACGCCGGGCATTCGGTCAGGCCCGGCACCGGGTGCCCGAGGTGCGCCGCCAGCGCATGCCCGAACCCGACGACCGTGTCGCGTCCGTCGACGATCTCGCGCAGCGCGGCCAGCGCCGCCGCCACATTGCCGTCATTCGACATCGTGAAAGTGAGGTATCGGGCCGCCGTATCGATCGGGGTCAGGATGCCTTGCTGAACGTCGCTCATCGTTTCCTCAGGAATGTATCGTGGTGAATCTGCGAGGGCCGCGGCGGCGTGCGCCGCAGACGCTGAAGTGTAATCGATGCGGGTGCCGCCCCTTGCGCTGCCGCACTGGGGAAAGGCCGCAAAAGAAGGGCCGAAACCCTGAATACTAACCGTATCGACGCTGCAACGCCGCATTCGTCAGACGTTGCGGCGCGCCCGACACTGCTGATAGAATCTTTCCACGTCTTTTCGGCGTCCTTTCAACCGTTCACTTCAGGGGAGGTGCAGATGTTCCGATTGCCAGCAACCTTCCCGAACGTGGTCCCACGGCGCAGCTGATCCAGCCCGCCGTCCGCGCCGGCTCCCGAGTTTTCCGCTAACCCGTCAGCCGCGCCGTTTCCCGACAGCCCGTTTCGTTTTCCGCCCGCGATTTTCGCGCGGTCCGGCTGTTGCGTTTTCGATGTTCTCCGAACCGGAAAGTCCCGTCGCGCGATGCGCCGGGCAACGATAAATGACCAGAAAAACCTCCCATCTGGGCGGCCAGGCATTCCAGGCCGTCTTCGGCTTCACCTTCCGTTACTGGCGCAAGCAGCCGGCCCGCACCGCCACGGTCGCCGGCCTCGCACTGCTCGCCGCGCTCGCCGACGTGCTCACGCCGCTGTTCGCCGGCCGCCTCGTCGACGCGCTGTCGACCGGCCTGACCGACCGCGCCGCCGCGTGGCATGCGGCGCTCGTCGCGTTCGGCACGCTCGCCGCGCTCGGGCTCGGCGCGACGATACTGCGGCAAGGCGTCTACCTGAACATCATCACGCTCACGCTGAAGATGATGAGCGAGATCGCGGCCGCGTCGTTCCATCGCGTGCAGCGCTTCTCGACCGACTGGCACGCGAACAGCTTCGCGGGCTCGACCGTACGCAAGATCACGCGCGGCATCTGGGCGCTCGACCTGTTGAACGACACCGTGCTGATCGCGCTGCTGCCGTCGGTCACCATGCTCGTCGGCGCCACCGTGCTGCTCGGCACGCACTGGCCCGTGATGGGGCTCGTCGTCGGCGCGGGTTCGCTGCTGTACATCACGGTGACGGTCGCGGTGTCGCTCGGCATCGTCGCGCCGGCCGCGCGGCTCGGCAACCTGTGGGATACGCGCATGGGCGGCGCACTTGCCGATGCCGTGAGCTGCAACGCGGTCGTCAAGGCGTTCGGCGCGGAAACGCGCGAGGAAGCGCGGCTCGCGCGCGTGATCGGCAAGTGGCGGCAGCGCACGCGCCGCACGTGGGTGCGCGGCACGCTCAACGGCGGGTTGCAGGGCGCGATGCTCGTCGCGATGCAGGCCGCGATGATCGGCGTCGCGCTGCGGCTGTGGGCGAACAATGAGGCGAGCGTCGGCGACATCGCGTTCGCGCTGACGATGTTCTTCATGCTGCAGGGCTACCTGCGCGACGTCGGGATGCACATCCGCAACCTGCAGCGCTCGGTGAACGACATGGAAGAACTCGTCGCGCTCGAACGCCAGCCGCTCGGCATCGACGATCGTCCCGGCGCACCGGCCATCCGGATCGGGCAAGGCGAGATCCGCTTCGAGCACGTGACGTTCCGCTACGACAACCATCCGGTGCCGCTGTACGACGATTTCTCGATGCGGATCGCGCCGGGCGAGCGCGTCGGCCTCGTCGGCCATTCAGGGTCGGGCAAGACGTCGTTCATCAAGCTGATCCAGCGCCTGTACGACGTGTCGGACGGCCGCATCACGATCGACGGCCAGGACATCGCGCGGGTGCGGCAGGATTCGCTGCGCAGCCAGATCGCGATCGTCCAGCAGGAGCCCGTGCTGTTCCACCGCACGCTCGCGGAGAACATCGCGTATGCGCGCCCCGACGCGAGCCGGGCCGATATCGAGCGTGCCGCGCGGCTGGCCAGCGCGCACGACTTCATCGCCACGCTGCCGGACGGCTATGACACGCTCGTCGGCGAACGCGGGATCAAGCTGTCGGGCGGCGAACGCCAGCGGGTCGCGATCGCGCGTGCGTTCCTCGCCGATGCGCCGATCCTGATCCTCGACGAAGCCACGTCGAGCCTCGACAGCGAGAGCGAGCTGCTGATCCAGCAGGCGATGGAGCGGCTGATGGTCGGCCGCACGACGCTCGTGGTCGCGCACCGGCTGTCGACCGTGCGCGCGCTCGACCGGCTGCTGGTGCTCGATCGCGGCAAGGTGATCGAGGAAGGCAGCCACGATGCGCTGATCCGGATCGACGGCGGCATCTATCGCCGGCTGTTCGAGCGGCAGGCGCTGGAACTCGCGAAGGGGCTCACCGATTCGCCGCGGCGCACGGCGGACGACGATGCCGGGCCGCTGGGCGAGCCGGCCGAGGTGTGACGCAAGCATGTCGCCATGCGTGCCGGCGGTGCGGTCATCACCGCCGGCACGCGTCGATAAACGGATCCGGATCAAGGCCGTGCCAGGTGCACGGCCTTTTCTTGCGTCCGCGCCTCGCACCTGCCGCCCCGACGCCGCGCGCCGCGACGTGCCCTTTTCCGGTATCCCTTATCATGTCGACCAGGAAATTTGCGACTAGGGATCGACCATGTTTACAGGAATTGTCCAGGGCGTTGCCACCATCAAGACCATCGCCGATCACGGGGAACTGAGAACCTTCAGCATCGAATTCCCGGAACGCTTTACCGACGACATCGAGATCGGCGCCAGCGTGTCGGTCGACGGCGTCTGCCTGACGGTGACGACCATCCATTCGCCGGAACTGATCGACTTCGACGTGATGCTGCCGAGCCTGCGGATCACCACGCTGGCCGATCTCGCGACGGGCGCGCACATCAACGTGGAGCGGGCCGCGAAGGACGGCGCGGAAATCGGCGGGCATCCGCTGTCCGGCCATGTCGACTTCACCGGGACCATCCGGCACATCGCGATGTCCGAACACAACCGGATGGTGCGCATCGAAGTGCCGGAGGCATTCAAGCGGTATGTGTTCGCGAAGGGCTATATCGCGATCAACGGCTGCAGCCTGACGGTGTCCGACGTCAACCGCGACGAAGGCTGGTTCGATGTCTGGCTGATTCCCGAAACGCGCCGCGCGACGACCTTCGATGCAAAAGGCGTCAACGACACGGTCAACATCGAGATCGAGCGCAGCACGCAGGTGGTCGTCGATACGATCCGGGAATCGGTCAAGGAAACGCTCGGCGAACTGAACGGCGTCGTCACCGCCTTGCTGGCGGAAAAAGGCATCGATATCGAGGAGCTGCTGGCGCGCCATGTCGCGCGCCTGCCGAAGCAGTAACGGGTGCCGGGAAGCCAGGTGATCCGCTGGATCACCGCGTACCGGCCGCGACCGGATGCGAACCGTGGTCACGCAAAGCCATCGACGCCACGATAAAGCGTTCGATGTCGGTGGCCACATTTTCGGGTGAACCGTCGCTCGCAAACCGCTTGCAGTTCAGGCGCATGAACGCGGGGAGCCGATCGCGGATCTTGCGCATCTCGTCGGCTTCATTCGCATGTAGATACGGCCGGGACATTTGCCGGCCCACGATCAGTGTCGCGCAGCGTTCGAGGTCGAACGACGGCAGCAGGAGCGCGGTGTATCCGTCCTCCTCGATGCCACGGCGAAGCGCCGGATAGGCCGGCGCGACCTCGGTCGGATACAGCATGAAACCGGACGAAACCGCGCAGATCGTGGGCACCGAAGTATCGCGCCTGAGTTGCGCGTACAGCCTGACGTTGTGCGCGGCGTATTCGACATAGCCGCGGTCCCGGATGAACTCGGCGATGTTCCCGTGCGCGGCCAGGAAACAGCGATCCACATCGACGAACCGCCAGTTCAGGCGCGCCGCGACGATCGCCCCGACCGTGGTCTTGCCGGCCCCGCCCGGCCCGATCAGATGTACCAGCAACGACTCGCTCCCCCGCCGGCATCGCTCGCATCGCGTTCCCGGAGGAGCCGCGACGAATCTTCATTACGCACCCGCGTCACTCCGCTTCGGCCTGCGTGCCCTTCCCCACCGCCACACGCTGCGCGCGATAGATCCCCGCGTGCCCCGAGAACAGATACGCGACGACACATGCAACGATCGCGTACACGCCGATATCCGCGCCAAACAGTTCGATCGCCATGATCGTCGATGCGATCGGCGTATTGGCCGCACCGGCGAATACCGCGACGAAGCCGAGCCCCGCGAGCACGGGCACCGGCAGCGCCAGCACCTGGCCGAGTGCGTTGCCGAGCGTCGCGCCGATGTAGAACAGCGGCGTCACTTCGCCGCCCTTGAACCCCGATGCGAGCGTGACGACGGTGAACGCGAACTTGCCGGCGAAATCGTAGAGCGACAGCGGGCCGTGGAACGCGGCCTCGATCGTCGGGATGCCGAGGCCGAGATACTGCGGCACGTTCAATGCGGTGGCGGCCGCCGCGACCAGCAGGCCGCCGAGCACCGGCTGCAGCGGCGCATAGCGGACGATGCGGCGGAACCACGCGGTCAGCGCATGCGTCGCGAACGCGAACAGCCGCCCGACCACGCCGAACGCGATGCCCGCGACGACCGTCACGGCCAGCCCCGTCGCCGACACGGCCGGCACGAACGGAATCGCATAGGCCGTGTGATGCACGCCCCACGCGCGGCAGACGACGTCCGCGACGATCGCGGAGGCGACGCAGGTCAGCAGCGCGTCGTACCGCACGCGCCCGATCGCGAGCACCTCGAGCCCGAACACCGCGCCCGCGAGCGGCGTGCCGAACACCGATGCGAAACCGGCCGCGATGCCGCCCATCAGCAGCACGCGGCGATGTTCGCGATCGAGACGGAACACGTGCGTGATGCGATCGGCGAGCGCGCCGCCCATCTGCACCGCCGTGCCCTCGCGGCCGGCCGAGCCGCCGAACAGGTGGGTGACGACGGTCGCGACGAGCACGAGCGGCGCCATCCGCTTCGGCACGAGTGCCTTGGGGTCGTGAATCTCGTCGATCAGCAGGTTGTTGCCGCGCGCGACGGACTGGCCGAAGCGATGGTAGATCCAGCCGGTCGCGAAACCGGCGGCCGGCAGCCCCCACACCAGCCACGGATGCGCGACGCGTGTGCCGGTCGCCCAGTCGAGCGCGATCAGGAACAGGGCGGAAGCCGTGCCGGCCAGCGTGCCAAGCAGGGCCGAGAGCGCGAGCCAGCGGCACACGTAGCGCACGGTCGCGAGAAGATCGGCAGAAGTCGTGAAAAACATGATTTCCAGATTCGACGGAACATCAAAACCTGGGCGGCAGAAATCCGCATGGACGGCCTGCGACCTCCTGACGACCCAGGAACACGCAGGCATCATCAGCCGGGCTAACCGGCGGTTGAGGGCCGCACCGTGCGCAACAACGCGCCGCGTACGACCGCAGGGAGGCATGCCATCTCCGCTGGCCGCCATTGTACGCGACGCCACGCACCGCTCGCAATGCGGCCACCGGGCGGCTCCGCGCGCGCCCTGGGCGCCGTCAGTCGCGCAGCGGGCGCGTGATGCGCGAGATCAGCTGGGGCGCGATCCGCTCCAGCGGCAGGATTGCCGACGCCGCGCCGATCGCCGCGGCCGCCTTCGGCATCCCGTAGACGGCGCTGGTCGCCTCGTCCTGCGCGATCGTGTAGCAGCCCTTCGCGCGCATCGCCTTCAGGCCGAGCGCGCCGTCGCGCCCCATGCCCGTCAGCAGCACGCCGAACGCCTCGCCCTGCCAGCCGTCGGCGACGCTGTTGAAGAACACGTCGATCGACGGCCGGTACGGCGTCTCGACCGGATGCCGCGTATAGCCGAGCACCCCGCGCGGCGACAGGTACAGGTGATCGTTGGTCGCCGCGAGCAGCACCTCGCCGGCCTGCGGCACGCTGCCCTGCCGCGCGACGCGCACCGGCAGCCGCGTATAGCCGTCGAGCCACTCGGCCATCCCGAGTGCGAACGCCTGGTCGACGTGCTGGACGATCACGATGGCCGCCGGAAAATCGGCCGGCAGCGCCCGCAACAGCGCGGTCAACGCGGTCGGCCCGCCAGCCGACGCGCCGATCGCGACGAGCGTCGGCTGGCCGCGCTCGGGCGCCGGCCCCGGCGGCACGAGCGCCGCGGTGCGGCTTTCGAGCAGCCGGCCGATCTGGTCGATTTTCGCGAGCAGCGCCTGCGGCGACGCGCCGGCCGACAGCCCGAGCGCGAGCGTCGGCGTGTCGACCGCATCGAGCGCGCCGGCGCCCATCGCCTCGTAGACCGACGACGTGTTCGCGCTGACGCTCGCCGTCACGATCAGGATCGCGCACGGCGCACGCGCCATGATCCGGCGGGTCGCGGCGACGCCGTCGACCTTCGGCATCACGAGATCCATCAGCACGACATCGGGCGGATGCGCGACGCAGAAATCCACCGCCTCGTCGCCGTCGGTCGCGACCCACAGCACGCGGTGGTCCGTGCGCAGCGCAATCACGCGGCGCAGCGCCTCCACGGCCAGCGGCAAGTCGTTGACGATGCCGATGTTCATCCGCGCGCGTCCCCGATCAGGTCGTGCACGGCGTCGAGCAATGCCTCGTCGTGGAAGCTGCTCTTCGCGAGGTAGTAGTCGGCACCCGCATCGAGCCCGCGGCGGCGATCCTCGTCACGATCCTTGTACGACACGATCATCACCGGCAGGCGCTTGAGCATCGGATCGTTCTTGATCAGCGTGACGAGCTCGATGCCGTCCATGCGCGGCATGTCGACGTCCGTGACGACCAGATCGAACGCGTCGCTGCGCACCGCGTTCCAGCCTTCCATCCCGTCGACCGCGACCGTCACGTCGTAGCCGCGCTTTTCCAGCAGCTTGCGTTCGAGCTCGCGCACCGTCAGCGAATCGTCGACGACCAGCACGCGGCGGCGCCGGTCGACGAGCGCGAGTTGCGGGTCACGCGTGAGCCGCGCGAGCTGGCCGCCGCGCACGAGCTTGTCGACCGAGCGGATCAGGTCCTCGACGTCGACGATCAGCACCGGGTCGCCGTTCTCGAGCAGCGCGCCGGCCGCTATGTTCTGGATCTTGTGCAGGCGGCTGTCGAGCGGCTGCACGACGAGCATCCGCTCGCCGAGGAAGCGGTCGACCGCGACACCGTACAGTTCGGGCTCCCCGCCGACGACCACCACCGCCGTGCTCGTGCGCGCGACGTCGGGCTCGCCCGCATCGAGCAACTGGTGCGCGGCGACGAGGCCCGCGCGCCGGCCGTCGAACGGAAAATGCGGTTGCCCTTCGAGCACGTCGATATCGTCGTGCGCGAGTTCGAGCGTGCGGCGCACGTGCGCGAGCGGGAACGCATACGGCTCGCCGCCGACTTCGACGAGCAGGCTGCGGATCACCGACAGCGTCAGCGGCAACTGCAGCACGAAGCGCATGCCCGCGCCCGGCTCGTTGAAGATCCGCACCGCGCCGCGCACGCCGCGCACCATTTCCTGCACCGCGTCGAGGCCGACGCCGCGGCCCGACACGTCGGTCACCGCATCGCGCATCGAGAAGCCCGGCAGCAGCAGGAATTCGAGCAGCTCGGGATCGGACAGCCGCGCGGCCGTCTCGTCGTCGGTCAGGCGCTGGCGGACGACGGCCGCGCGCAGCGCGTCCATGTCGACGCCCGGGCCGTCGTCGATCACGCTGACCAGCAGCGAGCCGGCGCTGTGACGCGCCTCCAGCGTCACGCTCGCCTCGGCCGGCTTGCCGCGCGCACGCCGTGCGTCCGGCGAATCGACACCGTGATCGATCGCGTTGCGCAGCAGGTGGCCGAGCGGCGCGTCGAGCAGGTCGAGGATGTCGCGGTCGACCTGCGTACCCTCGCCGACGATCGAGAAACGCACCTGCTTGCCGAGCGAACGCGCGAGATCGCGGACGATGCGCGGGTACGCGCGTGTCGCGTCGCCGAACGGCCGCATCCGGCATTGCAGCGCCTCGTCGTAAAGCTGCTCGGCGATATGCGTGCTGCGCCGCTCGAAGCGGTCGAATTCGTCCATGCGCTCCGCGAGCGAACGCTGCAGGTCGTTGAGCATGTGCCGCACTTCGTTCATCGACGCGAGCATGCCCGCGTCGAGATCGTCGGCGAATTGTTCGTACATCAAATCGAGCGAGCGGGCCGCGTCGCGCTGGGCGCGCTTCACGCGCAGCATCGATTCGGCGAACGGCTTGAGCCAGCGCGATTCGACCAGCGATTCGCCGGACAAGCTCAGCAGCCGGTTCAGCGTATCCGCACGCACGCGGCGCATCGCGCCGGCACCGGCCACGCGGCCGGCCTGGGCCGGATCGGGCACCGTGCCCGACACGGCGAGCGGCGGCACCGCGGCGTTGGCGCCGACCGGCTCGTTCGCCGCGCCGTCGTGCTCGCGATACGGCACGACCGACGGCGGCAACGGCGGCGGGACGGCGGCCGGCGCCTGCATCGTCTGCGCGCCGTCGGCACCCGTCAGCGCCGCCGCGAACACGTCGATCTCGGTCTGCGTGACGGGCTGCCCCTGCGGATCGCCGACGCGCACCAGCAAATCGACGCCGGCCAGCAGCACGTCGACGTGCGTGGCCGTCAGCGCGATCGTGCCGGCCTGTGCGGCGACGAAGCACTCTTCCATGCGCCCCGCGATCTCGACGCCGAGCGGCACGCCGACGATGCGTGCGGCGCCCTTCAGCGAGTGCGCGGCGCGCATGCACGCCTCGAGCGCGACGGAATCGGGTTCGCCCGATTCGAGCGCGAGCAGCCGCTCGGACAGCGCCTGGGTCTGCGTGCGCGTCTCCTCGCGATACAGCTCGAGCAGCGACAGGTGGCTCAGGTCGTCATCGCCGCTCATCGCATGCTCCGTGTGACTGCGTCGAACAGGCGGTCGTCGTCGAGCAGGCCCACCGACTTGCCGCGCCACGACAGCACGCCGCGCGACAGGCCGGCGCTCGCGCGCCCGACCGTCGCCGGCACGGGCACCCAGTCGGATGCGCCGAAGCGCAGCACGCCCTCGACTTCGTCGACCGGAAACACGACCGGCTCGCCCTGGTGCGCAGCCACCAACAGCCGCGTGAAGCGGCCATCGTCACCACCGTGGCCGTGGCCGCCCTTGCCGGCGTCGAGGCCGAGCAGCGCGCCGATCGAGATCGCAATGCGCAGCGTGCCGCGGATGTTGACCACGCCGCGCACGGCCGAATTGCGCCGATGCGGCAGCGAATGGATCGGGCGCGTGCCAGCGATCTCGCGCAGCACGCCGATCGGCAGCGCGAGCCATTCGTCGGCCACGCGAAATGCCAGCGCCGCGTGGCGCGTATCGGCATCGGTGTCGTGCACGTGCGGCGCGCCGGGCGCGCTCATCCGGCGCGTGGCGTCGGCCATCTCGGCCGCGTCGAGCGGGCGCTCGAGCAGCTTCGCCGCGTGATACGCGTACACCGGGCAGTTCAGGCAGCGCAGGCAGTCGTTCAGCCGCTCGCACGTGCGGTCGCCACGCGTGCCGATCCGGTTCCAGCAATCGTCGACGTCGATCGTCGTCTCGTCAATGGCAGCGGCGGCGCGGTTCATCAAATCCTCTCGTCATCGCGGTGTCGGTCCCCAACCCGTAGTCTTGTCAGCCGGCCGAGCGCCGTGCGCGCTCGAGCAGCCATTGCGCGCCCGCACGATCGCCGCCGACGTCAAGCAGCGTCGCCAGATGGGTCAGCGCTTCGTGGTGCGTGGGCCGCAGGTACAGCGCCTTCCGGTAGAAGTCGCCGGCTTCTGCAGCGCGGCCGCGCGCATCCGCGATCAGCCCGTTCAGGTAGAACGCATCGGCATGCGGACCGACACGCGCCGAGAACTGCGCGAGCACACGCTCGGCCTCGTCGAACGCGCCGGCATTCGCGAGCGCCTGCGCATCTTCCAGCGTCGGCGCGGCGACTTCAGCGACCGGCGCAACCGACACAACCGACACAACCGGCACAACCGGCGCAGCCGATTCGGCCGCCGCCACCGGCAGGTCGGTCCATCCGTCGAACGCAGTCGCCTGCATCGCGGGCGGCGGCGCCGCGAACGGCTGACGCGCATCGCCGAGCCAGGCCGGCGGCGCGACCGCCAGCACCGAACGCGTCGCCGCGAGCGGCGCGACCGTGAAACGCTCCGCGCGCCGGTACGGCGCTGCCGCCGACAGCGGTGCCGCCGGCCGGGCCGCGAATACGTCGGCCGCCGCGCCGGCGGGCCCGCGATGAAACGCGAATGCCAGCGGCACGCGCGCCGAGCGCATCCCGTGCCGCATCGCGACCCCCGTTTCGGCCGGCCCGACGAACAGCATGCCGTCGTCGGCCAGACGCTCGTCGAGCGAGCGGATCACGCGGTCCTGCGCGTCGCGATCGAAGTAGATCAGCACGTTGCGACAGAACACGAAATCGTAGCGAATGCCCGTATCGGCAGCCGGTTCGACGAGGTTCGCCTGACTGAATTGCACGCACGCGCGTACGCGCTCGTCGAGCAGCCAGCCGTCGCGGGTCGGCGTGAAGTGCCGCGCACGAAACTCCGTCGCGGTGCCGCGGAACGCATTGCGCCCGTAGCAGCCGAGCCGCGCCTGCTCGATCGCGCGCGCGCTGAGGTCGATCGCGTCGATCGTGAAGCTGGCCGGGTCGAGCCCCGCGTCGAGCAACGCCATCGCGGCCGAATACGGCTCCTCGCCCGTCGAGCACGGCGCGCTCAGCACGCGGATCATGCGGCCGGGCAGCGCGGCGAGCCGTTCGGCCGCGAGCCGCGCGAGCGTCGCGAAGGCCTCGCGATCGCGGAAGAACCAGGTCTCGGGCACGACGAACAGCTCGATCAGCGCGCGCCGCTCGTCGGCGGACGCGTTGAGCTGTTGCCAGTAGGCGTCGAGCGCGTCCTGCGTTACCGGCGGCCGCGCCGCCGACGGCAGGCGCTCGCCATCCGCCTGCAGCGCGTGCACGCGTTCCGTCAGCGCACGGGTCAGGAAATCGTTGCCGAGCGAATCGGGGTCGATACCGGTCTCGCGCAGCAGCCAGCCGCGAAATCGCGATTCGGACTCTTTCATGCGAACTCCCCCCCGTGGCCCGGCAGGCCGTCGAACAGATACAGGCGCGCTACGTCGTCGACCAGGTCGGACACCGAGACCTGCTGCACGACACCGTCGGGCGTATTCGCGACCGGCCCGAGCCAGCGCGTGCGCGCGGTCGAGATGCCGCTCGACCGAAACGCCGCGCGGTCGATCCGCATCGTCTGTGTCGCACGCTCGACGATCAGCCCGATCGTGCGCTCGCTGCCCGCCTCGGCCGCGCGATAGCGGACCATCACGAGCCGGGTCGAGCGCAACGCATGCGCGCGGCGCCCGAGCGCCAGCATCGGCACGTCGATCACCGGCACCGGCTGGCCGCCGCGCATCAGCAGCCCGGCGATCCAGTCGGGCGCGCCGGGCACGGCCTTCGTGACCGCGAGCGGCAGCACCTCCTCGATGCCGGCCGCGTCGAGCGCATAGCGTTCGCCGTCGAGCTCGAACATCAGGAACAGCGCGTGGGCGCCGTTCTGCGGGTCGGCGCGCGTCACGCGTCGACCTTGAAGCGCGACACGCTGGTACGCAACTGGTTCGCGACGAGCGTCAGGTCGTCGATCGCCTGCGACGACTGGCGCAGCGACTCGGCCGTCTGCTGCGCGGCTTCCGACAGCTGCGACAGCGCCTGCGTGATCTGCTCGGCGCCGTTCGCCTGCGTCTGCATCCCTTCGTTGACCATCTGGAAGCGCGGCGCGAGCGTCTGCACCTCGGCGATGATCTGCGACAGCTGCCCGCCGACCTGCTGCACGTCGAGCATGCCGCGACGCACTTCCTCGGAGAACTTGTCCATCCCCATCACGCCGGCCGACACCGCCGACTGGATTTCCTTCACCGTCTGCTCGATGTCGTAGGTCGCCACCGCCGTCTGGTCGGCGAGGCGGCGAATCTCGGTCGCGACGACCGCGAAGCCGCGGCCGTACTCGCCGGCCTTCTCCGCCTCGATCGCCGCATTCAGCGACAGCAGGTTGGTCTGGTCGGCCACCTTGGTGATCGTCGCGACCACCTGGTTGATGTTCAGCGCCTTCTCGTTGAGGATCGCGAGCTTCGCGTTCACCGAGCCGGCCGCGTCCATCACGCTGCGCATCGTCTCGCCCATCCGCGTGAGCCCGCTCTGGCTCACGCCCGCGAGCGTCGCCGACTGCTCGGCCACGCCGGCCACTTCGTTCATCGTGCGCAGCAGGTCGCGCGACGTCGCGAAGATCTCGCGCGAGGTCGCGCCGATCTCGGTCGTCGTGGCCGCGGTTTCGTTCGCGGTCGCCTGCTGTTCGCGCGACGTCGCCGCGATCTCGGCCACCGACGTCGTCACCTGCAGCGACGACTGCTGCGCGCGTGCGACGAGCTCGGTCAGCTCGTCGGCCATGCGGTTGAAGCCCGTCTCGAGCGTGCCGAATTCGTCGCGGCGGCGCAGGTCGAGGCGATGCGTGAGGTTGCCGGTGCGCATCACGTCGTGTACCTCGACGAGCCGCGCCATCGGTACGGTCACCGAACGGTACAGCACATAGCCGAGCCCGAGCGCGGACAGCAGCACGAACGCCACCGCGACCGCGAGCACCACCTCGGTGTCCTGCACGGATTCGCGGATCAGCTTCGCGGATTGTTCGGCGAACTTGCGGTTTTCCTGCACCAGCACGTTCGCGTTGCGCACGACCTCGGTCCACGCGGGCTGCGTTTTTGCGTACGCGGCGACGGCCTCCTCGCGGGACACGCGGCTCTTCTGCACGGCTTCGTTCAGCAGCGGCACATAGTGGTCGTACGCGCCGCGGAACGCCGCGAAGCGCTGCCGGTCGTCGTCGCGGAACGTCGTGCTCTGGTAGTCGACCGACAGCGACTCGATATCCTTCAGCGCGTCGGAAATCTTCGCGAGATCGCGCTGCACGATTTCGGGATCGGTGTCGACGAAGGTCGCCTGCTGCAGCAGCGTGAACGATTCGTTGACCGAACCGCGCAGCGACGACGCGAGGTAGACGCCGGGCAACGAGTCGCGCTCGATGCTGACGGCTTCGCTGTTGATCGCGCGCAGTCGCTCGTACGACACGCCGGCTGTCACCAGCATCAGCACGAACAGCACGCCGAAGCTGAGCAGGATGCGATTGCCGAGCGTCAGCCGGGCAGCGCCGATCGTCGGATGCAGGCTTTCATTGGTCGCGCGGGGCGTCACGGTGGCCATGTTCGTTATGGGCTTTCTAATATCAGCGTTGAAAAAATCCGCGCCCGCCTGCGCGCCGGACGGCGCGCCACGAGCGCATCGGGGTCTGCGGGCGGCGCGGCGCCGGCAGGCCGCGCCGCGAAATCACCGCTCCGCTTGCGCCGGCAGCCGAAGCGCGACCATGAAGCCGCGCGCCGTATTGCGCATCAGGATCTGGCCGCGATGCCGCGCCGCCGTCGCGCGAACGAACGCGAGCCCGAGGCCGAAGCCGCCGCGCGCCGCGCCATGCGCGGATTCGAGCTGCACGAACGACTCGGTCGCCGCCGTGCGCTGCTCCGGTGCGATCCCGGCGCCGGTATCCTCGACGCCGATCAGCCACGCACCGTCCTCGCTGCTCAGCGTGCAGTGCACGTCCGTGCCGGCCGGGCCGTACTTCAGCCCGTTGTCGATCAGGTTCGCGACCGCGCGCGTGAGCATCAAGCGGTCGCCCATCGTCACGCACTCGGTATCGGGCACCTGCGCGGCGACCCGGCTGCCGAGCCCGGCCGCCTTCTCCCACAGCTGGTCGACGGCGTCGAGCACGATTTCGTTGAGACTCACGACCTCGTGCGCGCGGCGCTCGGACTGCGCGCGGGTCAGGTGGATGAAGCCGTCGGCAAGCGCCAGCGCGCGCCGCGCGTGGCCGGCAATGCGCTCCATGATCGCCGGCATCTCGCCGTGCTCGGCGCGGTAGACGTCGAGCAGCGCGAGGATCGACGTCTGCGGCGAACGCATGTCGTGCGACAGGAAATCGAGCGCCTCGTCGCGTTGCCGCGACATCAGGTAGGAATTCGAGTGATAGCGGATACGGGCGGCCAGCTCCATCGCGTCGGGAAGCTTCACCAGATAGTCGTTCGCGCCGGCGATGAACGCCTCGCGCTTGACGATCGGCTCCTCCTTCGCGGACAGCACGATGATCGGCACGCGGGCAGTGCCGGCGTCCGCGCGCCACGCGCGGACCAGATCGAGGCCGTCGATCTCCGGCATCACCAGATCCTGCAGGATGACTGTCGGCTTCACGTCGCGCGCCACCGCCATCGCCCGGTGCGCGTCGGTGCACACGTGCAGGTCGATGTCGTGTTCACTGCGCAGCGCGCGGCGGATCACCTCGCCGACGAACGGTTGATCGTCGACGAGAAGGACCGATAACCCCGATTCAAGACAATCCGAGGCATTATCACCGCTCGATTCTTTCATAAATACAGTTTCAAACGCCGATTCTCCAATCGATTCTTTCATAGGAGTTGTTTATCAGACTTGGACGCTATCTTATTCGGGCGGTTGAAAACCCCGCCTGATTCCGCCGATTTGGCCTGTCGGCACTGCCTCGCAGGGTTTTGGACGCCGATTTCTCCCCGTTGGCGGCCGCATTACCTCCGCATCCTTTCTCTCAATAAACATAACCGGCTGATTCTAAATGAAATTAGAACACAGCATCTATCTCAATCCGGTTTAGTTTTGCCAAATATGCAGAAACAGACGGAAACAGTTAAATCCGATCATTTCCGGATTCGAAAGACGATAACGTTTGCGAGACCGGTGCGATAAGGTTTGCATGCGCTGCAAGGCTGGCTATCCGCTGCATTTGGGGCCGGATTGAAATGAGCCGAATTGGCGGGCGCGCGAAAAAAAAGCGCGCCGGGCAACGATCGGCCCGCGCGCGCTTCGGGCCGGCTGGCGCCGGCCGCTCGATGGTGATGTGAAGGCGCTGTGCGGCCCTACCCGCGCGCGTGCTGCGCGGACACTTCCTGCAGGTCGAGGTCGCGCTCGAGTGCGTGCAGCATCTCGTCGTGGATATGGCCCGAACGGTGCAGGCGCAACAGTTCCGCGCGCCCGGCCTTGATCGCGGCCAGCACGACGTCGTAGTGCGCGGTACGCACTTCTGCCGGATAGGTGGGCTCGTTCTTCGCCCGCTCGGTCAACTCCGCGCGATACGTGTACTGCTCGAGCAGGCGCGGATGGATCACGACCCCGTTCTCGTCGCGCACGAGCGGCTGGATCGCCGCGAGTTGCGCAGCCTCGACGTACGCCCACGTCTGCGGCTCGGTCAGATGATGCGCCGCGCGTTCCTCGCGCTGCGGCAGGCGCAGCAGCCGGATCAGCGGCCCGATCGTCGTGCCCTGCAGCAGCACGGTGACGAGGATCACCGCAAACGACGCGACCAGGATCACGTCGCGGCCGGGCATCGCCTCGGGCAGCGACAGCGCGATCGCCAGCGTGACGACGCCGCGCATCCCGGCCCAGCTCATGATCGTCGCGGCCTTCCAGTCCGGCGCTTCGCCACGCCGCGCGATCCCGCGCACCGGCCACTTCAGCGCCTCGACCGCGTAGATCCACACGAAGCGCGACACGATCACCGCCGCCAGCACCGCGAGCATCGGCGGCACCATCGTGGCGAGCACCTGCTCGAAGCCGCCGAGCCGGTGGATCGCGCCGCGCAGCGACAACCCGATCAGCACGAACACCATCGCTTCGAGCAGGAACACGATGACCTGCCAGAACGCGGTGCCGCGCGTGCGCACGGCCGCCGAGAACACCTCGTGCTGATGCCAGCCGATGATCATGCCGGCCGTGACCGTGGCGATCACGCCGGACACTTCCACCATTTCGCCCGCGATGTACGCGATCCAGCCCGCGATCACCGCGACGGTAATCACGAGATAGTCGTCGTCGAGCTGTTTCAGGAACCACACGACGAGCTTGCCGACCGCGAAGCCGATCGCCACGCCGCCGAGCCCGAGCTCCGCGAAGCGCACGACCGCGTGCTCGAGGCTGAATGCGCCGGTGAGCGCGGCCGCGACCGCGAAGCGGAACAGCACGAGGCCGGCCGCATCGTTCAGCAGGCTCTCGCCTTCGAGCAGCACCATCAGCCGGCGCGGCAGCGCGACGCGTTCGAGCACGGCCTTCGCGGCAACGGCGTCGGGCGGCGACACGATCGCGCCGAGCGCGAAGCACGCGGCCCACGGCAGCGACGGCGCCACCCAGTGCACGGCGAAGCCGACCGCGAACGTCGTGAACACGACCGCGCCGATCGCAAGCAGCAGGATGCCGCCGACGTTGCGCTTGAACTCCTCCCACACCGAGAAGTACGCGCCGTCCATCAGCAGCGGCGGCAGGAACACCAGCAGCACCAGTTCGGGATCGAGATTGATCGGCGGCAGGCCGGGGATGAACGCGATGCCGATGCCGCCGATCAGCAGCGCGGCCGCGGGCGGCAACCGCAGCCGCTTGGCGATGCATTCGAGCGCGACGATCGCGAGAAATGACAACAAAACCAGCTTGAATGCCGAGACGGGAGACATGAATCGACCTCGTGAAGAATGAATTCGCGCTTTCCGGCGTCGTACCCCGGTCGGCAGTTTCGCGCGATTACATCACGAGGCGCGGCCCGCAGTCGAGCGCGTTTGGGCAACCCGCCACGCGCTGCGGGCACGAGGCACGCCCGATGCCGGCCCGATGCGTGCGATACCATGAAAAACGGCACGCGGGCCGGCCCGATCGCCCGCCCGCGTGCCGTCGAGGCACCGCGCCGCTTGCCCGCGCGTTACCGGCGCCGCACGACCATCAGCCGCGGCTCGGTCATGTCCTCGATCGCGTAGCGGATCCCTTCCCGGCCGAGGCCCGAATCCTTCACGCCGCCATAGGGCATGTTGTCGACGCGGAACGACGGCACGTCGTTGATCACGACGCCGCCGACCTCCAGCTCGTCCCACGCACGCTGCGCATGCGTGAGCGAATCGGTGAACACGCCGGCCTGCAGCCCGAAGTCGCTGTCGTTCACGCGTGCGAGCGCATCGTCGAACCGGTCGAACTTCTCGAGGATCGCAACGGGGCCAAAGGCCTCCTTCCGGTACAGGTCCTGCTCGTGCCCGACGTCTTCCAGCAGCGTCGCCTCGAACATCGCGCCATCGACCTTGCCGCCCGCGACGATCTTCGCGCCCGCTGCGACGGCTGCATCCATCCAGCCCGACAGCCGGCGCGATTCGGATTCGGAAATCATCGGGCCGACGAACGTCGACGGATCCTTCGGATCGCCCATCTTCAGCGAACGCGTCTTCGCGATCAGCTTCTCGCGCAGTGCGTCGTACAGGTCGGCATGCACGAGGATCCGCTGCACGCCGATGCAGCTCTGGCCCGACTGGTAGTACGCGCCGAACGCGAGACGCTCGACCACGTAGTCGAGCCGGTCGCGCTGGTCCGCATCGACGATCGCGGCCGCGTTGCCGCCGAGCTCCAGCACGACTTTCTTCTTGCCGGCCTTTTCCTTCAGCGCCCAGCCGACGGCCGGCGAACCCGTGAACGACAGCAGCTTGAAACGCTCGTCGGTCGTGAACAGGTCGGCGCCGTCACGATGCGCGGGCAGCACCGAGAACGCGCCCTTCGGCAAGTCGGTTTCCGCGAGCACCTCGCCGATGATCAGCGCGCCGATCGGCGTGCGGCTCGCGGGCTTCAGCACGAACGGGCAGCCGGCCGCGAGCGCGGGCGCGACCTTGTGCGCGGCGAGGTTCAGCGGGAAGTTGAACGGCGAGATGAACGAACAGGGGCCGACCGGCACGCGCTTCGTGTAGCCCGTATAGCCCTGCGCACGCGCGGAGATCTCGAGGTTGATGATCTCGCCGTCGATACGTACCGATTCCTCGGACGCCACGCGGAACGTGTCGATCAGCCGCGTCACTTCGCCCTTCGAATCGTTGATCGGCTTGCCGGCCTCGATGCACAACGCCTCGGCCAGCTCGTCGAAACGCTCGCGAAAGCGCGCAACGCAATGGTCGAGCACGGCCTGGCGCTTGTAGGCCGGCAGCTCGCGCATCGGCTTCGCGGCATCGACCGCCGCGCCGATCGCCGCGTCGATGGCCTTCGCGTCGGCCAGCGCGACGCGCGTCGCGACCTTGCCGCTGAACTTGTCCGTCACTTCCAGATCGGTGTTCGCGTAGACGGCTTCGTTGGCGAGGTAGTACGGATAGGTTTCCTTCAACATGGAACGACTCCTTCCTGTGAACGGGACATTCAGAGTTGCGCCGACAGGCGCTTGATCTCGCGGTTCAGCACGCGCTCGTTGTCCGAGTAGTCGATCGGCACATCGATCACGTGCACGCCCGGCGACGAGAAACACTCGCGCAGCAGCGGCTCGAGATCGTCGGCCGATTCGACGCGATGCCCGTGCGCGCCGTAGCTTTGCGCATACGCGACGAAATCGGGGTTCTGCAGCGTCATCGCGAAATCGGGGAAGTTCATGTTCTCCTGCTTCCAGCGGATCATCCCGAACGCGTCGTCGCGCAGGATCATCACGACGAGGTCGAGCTTCAGCCGCACGGCCGTTTCGAGCTCCTGCGAATTCATCATGAAGCCGCCGTCACCGCACACGGCGATCACCTTGCGCTGCGGATGCACGATCTTCGTCGCGATCGCCGACGGCAGGCCCGCGCCCATCGACGCGAGCGCGTTGTCGAGCAGCAGCGAATTCGGCTCGTGTGCACGCCAGTAACGTGCGAACCAGATCTTGTACATCCCGTTGTCGAGACAGACGATGCCGTCGACCGGCATGGCGTTGTACAGATCGTTGACGATCCGCACCGGGTACATCGGGAAGCGCGGATCGTGCTGGCCCTTCTCCAGATGGGCGTCGAAGTGCTCCTTGATCATCGCGAAGCGCGCGAAATCCCAGTGCGGCTGCGGCGCGAGCGCCTCCTTCATCTGCCATACCGCGTTCGCGATATCGCCGACCACCTCGATCTGCGGGAAGTAGACGGGGTCGACCTGCGCACCGAGGAAGTTCACGTGGATCACGGTCTTGTCGTCGGTACGCATGAAGAACGGCGGCTTCTCGATCACGTCGTGGCCGACGTTGATGATGCAGTCCGCATGCTCGATCGCGCGGTGCACGAAATCGCCGTCGGACAGCGTCGCGTTGCCGAGCCACAGCGGGTGCGTCTCGTCGATCACGCCCTTGCCCATCTGCGTCGTGAAGAACGGGATGCCCGTCTTGTCGACGAATTCGAGCAGCATCTTGCAGGTGGTCTTGCGGTTGCCGCCCGCGCCGATCATCAAGAGCGGATGGCGCGCGGCCTGGATCGCGTCGATCGCGTGCGCGACCGCCTTCTCCTCGGCCACCGGCCGCCGGCTGTAGCTGCGCGGGATCGGCTTGCCGTCGCCTTCCTCGTGCGCGATATCTTCCGGCAGTTCGAGGTGCGCCGCGCCCGGGCGCTCTTCCTCCGCGCGGCGGAACGCCTCGCGCACGGCCGACGGGATGTTGCCGATCGACACGATCTGCCGCGTGAACTTCGTGAGCGGCTGCATCATGTCGACCACGTCGACGATCTGGAAGTGACCCTGCTTGCTGGACTTGATCGGCTTCTGCCCGGTGATCATCAGCATCGGCATGCCGCCGAGCTGCGCATACGCGGCAGCCGTCACGAAGTTCGTCGCGCCGGGCCCGAGCGTGGCGATGCACACGCCGGTGCGGCCCGTCAGGCGGCCGTAGGTGGCGGCCATGAACCCGGCCGCCTGCTCGTGCCGGGTCAGCACGAGCTTGATCTTCGATCGCCGCAGCGATTCGAGCAGATCGAGGTTTTCTTCGCCGGGAATGCCGAACACGTACTCGACGCCTTCGGCTTCCAGCGCCTTCACGAACAGATCCGATGCTTTCATGGGGGACTCTCGGTTGATGCCGCCTGCCCGGCCTACGGACACGCAGCGTTCAGAACGCGCGCCGGCCTACGGCACGCGGACGCTTTACCTACTGGACACAAACCACGGCACTGCCCGCCGCGCGACACGCGCTGCACGGCGGCGCCTCCGGATACCGGAGGACAAACGGACTCGCCCGTGCGCGGCAAGCACGCACGGGCGGCAAAGATGTTTTTGATTGTAGACGGATTCGGAAGATCCCGACTTCGGCCGAACGGCCAATTCGCACGCAAACGAAGCGCGCGCCCTACTGTAGCGGCCACGCCATTCAACACATCAGACTTGTGAACCATGGTTGACACATTGCAATCCATGCCCTACAGTGCGCCTACGTTCAGCATCCGGACCACCGACGTCTTCGATGCCTGGTTTGCCGGCCTGCCCGATCGCGTCGCGAAGCGCCGCATCCAGGCACGCATCGATCGTCTCTCGATGGGCAATCCGGGCGACTGGAAGTCCGCCGGCTCGCCGGTCGTCGAGATGCGGATCGACCACGGCCCCGGCTATCGCGTCTACTACGTCCGGCGCGGAACGATCTGGGTCATCCTGCTCTGCGGCGGCGATAAATCGACGCAACAGGCCGACATCCGCGCCGCGCACGCGATGCTCGCGCATCTCGACATGGAGTAACCGATGGACAAGATCAGCACCCGGCCGTGGGATTCGGCCGATCATCTGAAGACCGAAGACGACATGGCCGACTACTTCGAAGCGTGCCTGCAGGAAGCCGGCGACGATCCGGCCTTCATCGCGCACGCGCTCGGCGTGATCGCACGCGCACGCGGCATGTCGCAGGTCGCGCGCGATGCGGGCCTGTCGCGCGAAGGGCTGTACAAGGCGCTGTCGCACGACGGCAACCCGAGCTTCGGCACGATCCTGAAGGTCATCAAGGCGCTCGGCCTGCAACTGCACGGCTCGAAAGCGCACGCGTGATGCGCGGGCGCAGCCCGTCGCGCCCGCCGCGCCCGCCGTGCGATACCGGTGGCCGCGTCAGTGCAGCCAGCCGGCCGCCCAGCGCGGCACCAGCGACACCAGGTACAGCCCGAGCCCGATCAGTCCGCCGACCAGCGTGCCGTTGATGCGGATGTATTGCAGATCCTTGCCGATGTTCAGCTCGATTTGCTGCGACATCTCGCGCGCATCCCAGTTGCGCACCGTGTCGCGAATGTGACGCATCAGGAAATCCGCGAAATCCGGCGCCATCTCGTGCACCGCCTTCTCGACGTGCTCGTTCAGCGACGCGCGCAATGCCGGGCTCTCCGCAAGCCGCGCGCCGAGCCAGCCGCCGAGCGTCGCGGCCTGCCGGTGCAGCGCCGAATCGGGGCGCGCGAGATCGGCCTTCAGCCACGCGCGCAACTGATCCCACAGGTCGCGCACATACTCGTTGAACGCCGCACCATCGCGGACATAGCGCTTGATCTCCTCGCCCTTCGCGATGAACGCGGGATCGTGCTTCAACCGCTCGGTCAGCCGCACGACCGTCCGGTCGAAGCGCTGCCGCAGTTCGTGCTCGGGGTCGGCCGCCACGCCTTCCAGCACGCGGCTCACCGCGCTCGCGAGCATCCGCGCGCCGTTCTCGCCGAACCACTGCGTCGGCATGATCTTCTCGACCTTCGGGTACTGCGTCTTCAGCCATTCGACGATGAAACCCGCGATCACCTCGCGGTTCTCCTCCTTGTCGAGCACGTCGACCACCTGTTCGATCGCATCATCGAGCAGCGCCTGGTGGCGGCCGTCCTTCGTCAGCGTGTCGAGGATCGCGCCGGCCGATTGCGACAGGTCGACCCGGTCGATCACCGCGCGAAACGCGTCGTGGACGAACGACTGGATCCGCGCGTCGTCGGTCATGTCGAGCGCGAAGCTCATCAGCTTCGTCACGTAGCCGCCGAGCGCCTCGGTGTTCGCCGGCTCGCCGAGCCACGCACCGAGTTTCTGCGCGGGATCGTGCTGGCGGATCTGCGCGGCGAGCGCATCGGGGCCGAGGAATTTCTCGCGCACGAACACCGCGAGGTTGTCGGCAATCTTGTCCTTGTTCTTCGGAATGATCTCGGTATGGCGCGACACGAACGGGATCGGCACGCGGCGAAACAGCGCGACGACCGCGAACCAGTCGGCGAGCGCGCCAACCATCGCGGCTTCGGCCACGGCCTTGAAGCCGTCGACCCACGGGCCGCGCGGCAGCAGGATCGTCGTGACGAACACCGCGACGGCGGCCAGCAGCAGCCACAGCGCGCGGCGCTTGCTGCGTTTCAGTTCAAGGGCTTTGTCTGGCGTCATGGGCAACGGGTCGGGCGAACGATGCCGCTAATATGCACCGGTTGCGGTGCCGCCGACAAACATTGCGACGCGCGTCGAGCGGGCCGCAGCCCCCCGGATCTGACCGGCGGATCGCACACGGCGGCGCCGGCCGGCATCGTCACTGCATGCCGGGCCGGACGACCGTGCGCCTGCTACATGAACGTCTTCAGGTTTACCGCCGGATCCGCAAGCTTCACCGGGTCCGGCACAGCCCCCGCCGCAATCAACCGGCGCGATGCGCCGATGTCGCGCCCCAGGTTCGCTGCGGCCACCGCCGCGATCCTGCCGTCGTCCCCCAGCCCGAACACGGTGAACGGCCCATTCGCCGAATCGCCGCGCACGACGATCGTGCGCTCGCTGCCGAACAGCCCCAGCATCTGCAGGTTGCAGTCGTATTGATCGGACCACAGCCACGGTAGCTCGGCATAGGTGTCGTCGGCACCGAGCATGTTCGCGGCCGCAATGGCCGGCTGGTTTTCCGCGACCTGCCACGATTCGATCCGCACGTGACGCCCGAGCAGCGGATTGAAGTGCATCGTCACCTCGCCCGCCGCGAAGATCGCGGGATCGACCGTGCGGCAGCCCGCGTCGACGCGTATCCCGTTGTCGACATCGAGTCCGGCCGCCTGCGCCAGCTCGACATTCGGCACCACACCGATGCCGACCACGACGAGATCGGCCGGCACGTCGCCGCGATCGGTCTCGACGATCGCGCCGCCGCCCGGTGCGCGACGGATCGCGCGCGGCAGCGTCGCCATCTGGAACACCACACCCCGTGCGTCGTGCATCTGACGCGCATACATACCGACGACTTCCGGCAACGCGCGCTGCAGCAGGCGCGGCGCGGGATCGATCACCGTCACGTCACAGCCGAGCTGGCGCGCCGCCGCCGCAACCTCGAGGCCGATGAAGCCGCCGCCGAGCACCGCCACGCGGCGGCCCGGCGAAAGTTGCGCGCGCAACGCACGCGCATCGTCGACCGTGCGGACGTAATGCGGCTTGACGCCTTCGTCGATCGTCCCGCCGAACGTGCGCACCCGCGAGCCCGTCGCGAGCACGAGCCGCGCATACGGCAGCGTCGTGCCGTCGTCGAGCCGCACGCGCAGCGCATCGCGCTCGATCGCATCGACGCGCGTGCCGAGCCGCAGCTCGATGCGCTGCGCGTCGTACCACGTCGCATCGCGCACGAACGCACGCTGCTCGCCGCCGTCGCTCAGCAGCGCATCCTTCGACAGCGCGGGCCGGTCGTACGGCAGCTCGCGCTCCGCGCCGATCATCACGATGCGCGCCGCCGCATCGCGCTCGCGCAGCGCTTCGGCCGTGCGCCGCGCCGCATGGCCGGCGCCGACGATCACGAACGGGTCAGCCGACATTGACTTCCACCTGCCCGTCGACGATCCGGATCGGATAGGTTCGCACCGGCTCCGTGATCGGCGCGCATTTCGGCGCACCGGTGCGGATGTCGATCAGCCCCTGGTGCAGCGGGCATTCGACGCAGCCGTCCTCCACATAGCCTTCGGACAGCCGCGCATGGCCGTGCGTGCAGAGGTCGTGCATCGCGAACAGTTCGTCGCCGATCCGGAACACGGCGATCGGCTTCTGGCCGGCGACGCGCGCCGCCGGTTCGTCTTCGGAGAATTCGTCGAAAGCACCGAGCGGATGCCACTCGGTCAGCGTTGCTTCGGTCATGTCTGTTCCTTGCTTGCGTATCAGATCGGCGTGGCGAGCAGCGTCTGCACGCGCGACGTGTCGTAGATCACCCGCTTGGTCTTGTAGCGCAGCCCGTCCGGCGTGCGCACGACCGTGTCGTAGTACTTGCCGGCCTGGTACACGTTCGACTCGCCGTTGCTGCGCGTCTGCACGACGACGTAGTTGCTCTCCGTGTCGATCTCGCCGTCGCGTTCCGCGACGATCGTCAGGCCCGACGTCATGTGCCGGTACGTGTGCTCTTCATAGATGTTCGCGTGCCGCAGCGACACCACGCGGTCGCGCAGCATCCGCTGGTTCGTACAGTGGACGATCCCGACCGGCAGCCCGAGATCGGCGTTTTCCTTCGGCACGATTTCGTACGTGCAGTCCTCGGTGAACATCGTCGGCCATGCTTCGAGCCGGTTGTTGTCGAGGTGCCCGATATAGCGGTTCTGGAGCATGTAAATCTCGAACCACGTCTTCATGTCTTCCGTCAGGTTTTCCATCATTCCGCGCTCCCGCTTCGATAGCCCATCAGCTTCTGGTAGCCGACCCAGAACTTGCGGATCAGGCTTTCGGTAATCACCGTGTCCTGCTGGTCCGGATTGCCGCGCGACATCTCGATCACCGACGTCGCGTCGCCGTCGCGCACCGTGCCGCGCTGCACGAGCTCGGTCGCCTCCGTGTCCTCCATCGAGATGTAGCCGGCCGGCCCGACGAGGTTCGCCTGCTTGATGCGCAGCGCGCGCAGCTCGGGCGTATCGTCCGCGTAGCCGAAGAAGTGGAAGATCAGTTCGAAGTTGTCGGGGCCTTTCGGCAGGATCTGCCGCGCCACCAGCGTGTTGTGAATCTGCTGGATCACGAGCTGCGGGAAGATCGGCTGGATATGGTTCGTGCAGTCCTCGTCGTATTCCGACACGAGATCGAGGATCGATTCGTCTTCCAGATGGAAGCCTTCGTCGAACGAGCGGATGTTCTGCTGCTTGTAGGCCGCCGACGTGTCGTCACCCGTCTTCGTCACCGTGATGATGCTGTGCAGCCCGTGGTTCGCATCCGGAATCGAGCGCGCCTTCATCCCGACGCGGAAGATGTTGAAGGTCGTATGGAACAGGTGCAGCATGCTCGCGTGATACGGGTCCTTCACGTTCTCCATGTACAGCTTCCAGTTCGACTTCGAATACTGGCGCGTACAGCCGAGATACTCGATCGGCTTGTGGAAGATCCGGTCGATCCACGGGCGCATCTGCTCGCCGAGATAGTCGGGCAGCGGCATCACGTCGTCGCTGAAGGTGGCGAACACGAGCCCGCGATAGCTGTCGACGCGCAGCTTGCGCAGCCCGTGCTGCTTCGGGTCGAAGTCGGCCGGCATCCCGGACATCCCCTTCTGGCCGCGCCGGAACGGCACGCCGAGCAGGTTGCCCGAATTGTCGAAGCTCCACTGGTGATAGACGCACGTGTGCGAGCTCGCGTTGCCGCGCGACTTGCGGCACACCTGCGCACCACGGTGCGCGCAGCGGTTCACCCACGCGGACAGCGTGCCGTCCTCGGTGCGCGTGACGACCACCGGCGTATCGCCGACGAACGTGCTCTTGAAGTCGCCGGCGTTCGGGATTTCCGCTTCCAGCGCGACGAAGTTCCAGGTCGGGCCGCGGAAGATGCGTTCCTGCTCGCGATCGTAGACCGCGCGCGAGCTGAACACCTTGTACGGCACGCGCGAGCCGTCGTCGTGCGGAAAGGTCACGTCGGATGCGTCGCCGCGCGCGGCGAAAACGACGGGCGATTCTGTCTGCTCCATGTCGGACTCCTTGTCGATCCGTTTCGTTGAATGCATGGAGCCGATTTTTGAAAAGCTAATATTCCCCGTCTATCCGGAAAGTGCGATTGCGGCGGTGCAATATCCACTTTCGGCGGATTTCTGCGCTAGCATGACGGCACACACGACCCGGCGCACGATCGCGACCCATTGATCGGATCGAAGCGCACGCCGTCTACACCAAGGCTGATGCCCATGTCCCCAACGTCGTTCGAGCCGCTCGCGCTGCGCGCGCACCGGCTGTTCGAATCCCGCGATCTCGACGAGACGCGCGAGCGGATCTCGCGCGTGATGCAGCCGCATGCGCTGCTGCCGAGCGGCCGCACGCGGGGTGCGTCGCACATGGATTTCGTCAGGCTCGGCGGGCTCGGGATCGGCACGATCGCATTCGGCGACGCGATGCGCGTGCAGGTCGACGCGGTCGACGGCTACTACCTGCTGATGTTCTGCCTGTCCGGCCAGGCCGAGGTGCGCGCGATGGGGCGGCAGCTCGGCGTCGACGGCCAGACCGGCGTGCTGTGTGCGCCCGGCGAACGCTTCGACGCGGTGCTGTCGGCCGATTGCGAACAGTTCGTGCTGCGCATCGACGCGGCGACCGTCGGCTCGCTGACCGGCGACCCGCGCGCGACGCTCGATCCCGTGCTGCATGTCAGCGACGCCGCGCTCGCCGCGTGGCGCCAGCAACTGATGCTCGTCGCACGCTCGCCCGAACTGCTCGAACGCGCGAACGCGAACCCGCGCGTCGCGTCCCAGCTCGAGCACCTGCTGATCGACCTGCTGATCGAGGGCCACCCGCCGTCCGTGCTGCAGGCATCGCACCGCGACCCGGCACCGGGCTTCGTGCGGCGTGCACAGGAGTTCGTGAACGCGCATTATGCGCAGCCGCTGCAGCTCGCCGATATCGTCCAGGCCGCCAACGTGCCGGAACGGACGCTGCGCGACGCGTTCCTGCAGTTCCGCGGAATGAGCCCGATGCAATACCTGCGCGCGACGCGGCTCGACCACGCGCGCGAGCTGCTGCGCGGCACGGCGTCCGACCGGCGGATCGCCGATGTCGCGCTCGATTGCGGGTTTACACACCTGGGGCGGTTCGCGATCGCGTATCGGGAGAAGTTCGGGGAATCGCCGTCGGAAACGCTCGACGGGAAGCGCTGACGTCGTCGCGCATGCTCGCGCGCCCTGCGGCTTGCGTAACCGCCAAAGCGCTCACACGACAGCGCATGACATCGCGACGCCCTCCCCGCATCTGCCAGTACCGGCCGAAACAGACCGTTAGTTGCGATTTGCGGAATTTAATGGCGATCGTCACCCTACCGGCACGATCATCTCGCGCGCAATCGCGCAAAACGCGGCCGTGGCGGCGCTCTCGCCGTGCAGCCGGCGGCTCATGATGATCGGCGACGTCGCGGCCGGCTCCGGCAACCGCCGGTAGACCACGCCCTTCACGCGCACGCCCTCCACGCTCTCCGGCACCAGCGACACGCCGACCTGCGCAGCCACGAGCCCGAGCGCCGTCTGCAGCTCGCGCACTTCGTGGACGGCCGCCGGCACCAGCGCGCCGTCGCGCAGCGCGGACAGCTGCTGATCGGCGAAGCTCGGCCGCGGCGTGCTCGGATAGACGATCAGCGTCTCGCCCGCGATATCCGCGAGCGTCAGCGGCCGGGCCGGATCGGCAAGCGGATGCCCGACCGGCAGCGCCGCGATCAGCTTTTCCTCGATCAGCGCCTCGCGCACCAGCTGGTCGTCGTCGAAGCGCAGCCGGCCGAAGCCCACGTCGATCCGCCCGCCCTTCAGCGCGCCGAGCTGTTCGAGCGTGAACATTTCGATCAGCGACAGCTCGACGTCCGGCTGCGCCTCGCGAAACGCGCGGATCACGTCCGGCAGCGCGCCATACAGCGTTGACGGCACGAAGCCGATCACGATCCGCTCCGACAGCTGCGCGAGCCGCCGCGTCAGCGGGCCGAGCTCGTCGGCCTGGTCGACGAGGCGCTTCGCCTGCGCATAGAACACGCGCCCCGCATCCGTCAGTTTCAGCGGCCGCGCACCGCGCTCGAACAGCGGCAACCCGATCTCGTCCTCGATCGCCTGGAGCTGGCGGCTCAGCGGCGGCTGCGTCATGTGCAGCCGCTCCGCCGCCCGCGTGATGTTCATTTCCTCGGCGACGGCGATGAAGTAGCGGAGCTGACGCAATTCCATTTCATGCCTCAAAGGTATGGAAGTAGTCGGAAAGAGTGTTGGACGACGCGGGGCGGGAATTCCTACCATGTGCACCAACAGGAGGAATCGCATGATAGCAACTGCCGCCACCATCGAACGCATCGAGACGCTGCTCGTCGACGTGCCGACGATCAGGCCCCACAAATTGTCGGTCGCCACGATGAATTGCCAGACCCTCGTGCTGGTGCGTGTTCGATGCACGGACGGTATCGAAGGCGTCGGCGAGGCGACGACCATCGGCGGTCTCGCCTACGGCGAGGAGAGCCCCGAAAGCATCAAGGTCAACATCGACACCTACTTCGCGCCGCTGCTGCAGGGCATGGACGCGACCCGTCCGGGCGCCGCGCTGGCGCGTGCCCGCAAGCTGTTCCAGGGCAACCGCTTCGCGAAGTGCGCGATCGAGACCGCGCTGTTCGACGCGCAGGCGCGCCGCCTCGGCGTGCCGCTGTCGGAACTGTTCGGCGGCCGTCGAACCGATGCGGTCGATGTTGCATGGACGCTTGCGAGCGGCGACACGCAGCGCGACATCGCGGAAGCAGAAGCGATGCTCGAAGCGCGCCGCCACCGCGCGTTCAAGCTGAAGATCGGCTCGAACGCCGTGGCCGACGACGTCGCGCACGTGATCGCGATCAAGCGCGCACTCGGCGAGCGTGGCGACGTGCGCGTCGACGTGAACCAGGCCTGGAGCGAAACCGACGCGATCTGGGCCGGCGCGCGCCTGGCGGAAGCCGGCGTGAGCCTCGTCGAACAGCCGATCGCCGCGACCAACCGCGCGGGGCTGAAACGCCTCACGCAGCTCGCGCAAGTGCCGATCATGGCCGACGAGGCGCTGCACGGCCCCGTCGATGCATTCGCGCTCGCGCAGGATCGCGCGGCCGACGTGTTCGCGGTGAAGATCGCGCAATCGGGCGGCCTGCAGGGGGCGGCGAGCGTCGCGTCGATCGCGGCGGCCGCCGGCATCGAACTGTACGGCGGCACGATGCTCGAAGGCGCGGCCGGCACGATGGCGTCCGCGCAACTGTTCAGCACGTTCGACTCGCTGAAATGGGGCACCGAGCTGTTCGGCCCGTTGCTGCTCACCGAGGAAATCCTCGTCGAGCCGCTGCGCTACGCGGATTTCAAGCTGCACCTGCCGGCAGCGCCCGGCCTCGGCATCACCTTCGACTGGGCCCGCATCGAACGGATGCGACGCGACGCCCGCTGACCCCACACGACAACCGAAACCGGAGACACAGATGAACAAGCAAGCCATCGACGCACTGCTGAAGACCTTCGACGACGCCGCCGAAAAGCCGGGCAACCCGCGCGTGCGCGCGATCGTCAACCGGATCGTGCAGGACATCTGCTACACGATCGAGGACTTCGACGTGCAGCCGAGCGAATTCTGGACGGCGCTGAACTACCTGAACGAAGCCGGCCGCGAATTCGGGCTGATCGCCGCAGGCCTCGGCCTCGAGCGCTTCCTCGACGTGCGCATGGACGAAGCCGAGGAAAAGGCCGGCATCCAGGGCGGCACGCCGCGCACGATCGAAGGGCCGCTGTATGTCGCCGGTGCGCCGGAGTCGCTCGGCCATGCGCGTCTCGACGACGGCACCGATCCGGGCCAAACGCTCATCATGCGCGGCCAGGTGCTCGGCCAGGATGGCGCGCCGATCGCGAACGCACTGGTCGAGGTGTGGCACGCGAACCATCTCGGCAACTACTCGTACTTCGATCAGTCGCAGCCCGCGTTCAACCTGCGCCGCTCGATCCGCACCGATGCCGAAGGCCGCTACAGCTTCCGCAGCGTGCTGCCGGTCGGCTACAGCGTGCCGCCGGGCAGCAAGACCGAGCAGCTGCTCGACCAGCTCGGCCGCCACGGCCATCGTCCGGCGCACATTCACTTCTTCGTTTCGGCGGACGGTTATCGTAAGCTGACGACGCAGATCAACATCGATGGCGATCCGCACCTGTGGGACGACTTCGCGTTCGCGACGCGCGACGGGCTGATTCCGCCGGTGAAGCAGGCCGAAGGCGCGGAAGGCAAACCGTACGGCGTCGACGGGCAGTTCGCGCTGATCGACTTCGACTTCTCGCTGCTCAAGGAAAAGCAGGACGTGCCGGGCAGCGAAGTCGAGCGGGCCCGCGCGCAGGCGTGAGCGGCCTTCCCGTTCGACGAACCGATAACGCAAGGAGTGCAGGATGCTGTTTCATGTGGAAATGACCGTCCGTCTGCCGACGGACATGGATCCGGTCAAGGCGGCCACGCTGAAGGCGGAAGAAAAGGCGATGTGCCAGCGGCTGATGAACGAAGGGATCTGGCGGCATCTGTGGCGGATCGCCGGGCAGTATGCGAACGTCAGCATCTTCGACGTCGAAAGCGTGCAGCAGCTGCATGACCTGCTGAGTCAGCTGCCGCTGTTCCCGTATATGGAGATGGAAGTGCGGGCGCTGTGCCGGCATCCTTCTTCGGTGCGGGAAGACGATCGGTAAGCAGACGGTCGAGCACTGACAAGAACAACGGGCGGCCCGCGATTGCCTCGCAGGCCGCCCGTTTCATTTCGTCATTCGCAGCGGTGGATCGGGTTGCCGCGCGGCCTACTTCTGCTTCTGCGCCTCCATCTTGTCGGCGGCTTCGTCGCCATACACCTTCGCGACACGTCGCGCGACGATCGCCTGCATCAGCGTCTTGTCGAAATCGTCGGCGGTTTTCCAGCCGCTGCCATCCTTGACGAACGTGAAATCGCCCTTCAGTTGCAGCATCGACGGTGCGCCGATCGCGCCGAGCAACCGGTCGCGATAATCGATCAGCAACGGACACGACACATGGTCGCCGTCGATCTGCTTGCAGTCGGCGGCCGGCATGACGCCCAGCACGCTGCTCGTCAGCGTCGTCGGCTTGTCGTCGCCGAACATCGGCTTGCCGTAGCTCGGCATGCGCGCCGACACGTCCTTGTCGAGTTGTGCGACGCCCGCCATGAAAGCCGTGCTGATGGCGTCGCGGCCGAGCGGTGCGCCGAGCTTCGGATCGAGGCCTTGCGCACTGTAGCGAGCCGTCACGTATTCGGGCGGGAACATCTGCACGACAAAGGCGCTCTTGTCCTTGTCGTCGTGCCGGACCACATAGCCGAGCGTCGCGTGCTCGCCGGCGATACTCACGTCCGCCAGGCAGCCGCGTGCACGATCGGCCTCGTCGTAGCCGACCTCACGGGGGTTGCTGACGCGTGGAAACGACTTGCTGCCCTGGTCGAGCATCTGCATCGGGTTCTCGCGCATCATGGCCATGCGTGCGTCGAACATCAGCGAATTCAGCGCCTTGGTGGTGCTCGACGCGCTGCACGCAGGCGTCGATGCGGGCCACAACAGGTAAGCGCCCACCGCGAGCGCCGCAGCAAGGCCGCCGAAGCCGATCAGCATCTGCTTCTTCTTTTGCGCGCGCTGGATCGATGCGACCGTTTCGTTCAGACGCTGTTCGAACCGGGGCGGATCGATCTCCTCCAGCATCGTCATCAGGACGAGTTTCTCGTCGGCGCTCCCGTAGCTGCCGTCCAGCAGCTCATGCGTCGCTTTCGCCTCGGCGTCCGCGGTCGTGTAGCCCTCGGCGATCAGCCAGTCGAGCAGTGTGCGGGCGGAATCGGTATCGGGAAACTCGGCCGGTGCGTCCCTCAGACGCTGGGTGACACGCGCCGCCTGCTCCTCCGTCAGATAGCCGCCGGCTTCGAGCGTGATCAGCAGGACGGCGCGGTTGTCATCGATCGGTTCTGCGTGGCCCGGTTGTTCGAAAGTCATCGTTGTTGTTCTCCGTCGAGACCGATTCGCTGTGCGGGATGTGCCGGCTTATTGTGCAGACGAATCGTGTCGATCTCCGGAAACTACTTGATTCGAGCGCACGTGTCGATATGCCCGCGCGTCGCGTTCGCGCGCGGGCCCGCCATGCGTCATCAATACGCGTGCGCCAGATGCGCCGCATACCCCACCGTCCCCGGTGCGATCTCGTCCTTCAGCGTCAACGCCGGAATCTCGTAGTCGCCCGCGTTCTGCCGCCGGAACGGAATCGGCTGCGTGGCCCACAGTTCGTCCAGGCGCTTGCCGAGCGCCGCACGCGTTTCGTCGAAGCGCGCTTCGTTCATCTTCCCCGACCGGTAGATCACGAACGGCGGCAGCACGTCGAAGCCCGGGTAATACAGCATCCCGTGCTGGATCGGGAACAGCACGTCGTCGATCGGTCCGTTGATGCCGCGCGGGCTGTAATGCGATTGCCACCCGCCCGCCGTGACGATGAGCATCGCGCGCTTGCCGGCAAACGAACCTTCGCCATAGCGATTGCCCCAATGCGTGTCGGAGTGCTCGCCAACGCCGTAAGCGAAGCCGCACGCATATACGCGCTCGAACCAGCCCTTCATGATCGCCGGCATCGAGAACCACCACAGCGGGAACTGCAGGATCACCGCATCGGCCCACCTCAGCTTGTCCTGCTCGCGCACGATGTCTTCGCGCTGCGTGCCGGTCGCGAACGCGTGCTTCGAGTCGTTCGACGGATCGAAACGCGCGTCCGGGTCACGCCCGGTCATGTCGTCCGCGTCGAACGCCGCCTTCCAGTTCATCGCATACAGGTCGGTCACCTGCACCGTGTGGCCGGCCGCTTCGAGATGCTCGACGGTGAAGTCGCGCAACGCGCCGGTCAGCGAACGCGGTTCGGGATGGGCATAAACGATCAGCACATTCATGTTCGGTACTCCGTTGATTGAATGACTGCAGGATGCCGCTATCAACGGTATATTTGAAATGAATTCCTGATATTCCAGGTATAGCCATGAATAATCTCAGACGACTCGATCTCAATCTGCTCGTGACGCTGGACGTGCTGCTCGCCGAGCACAACGTCACGCGTGCGGCCGAGAAGCTGAACATGTCGCAGCCGTCGGTGAGCGTGCAGTTGCAGAAGCTGCGCGACCTGTTCGGCGATCCGCTGCTGCTGCCGGGGCCGCGCGGGATGCGGCCGACCGCGCGCGCGGAAGCGCTGCGCGAACCGTTGCGGGACGCGATCGAAGCGATCGAGCGCGCGGTGATCCCCGCCACGCCGTTCGATCCCGCCACCGCGCAGAACACGTGGCGCGTGGCCGCGACCGACTACGGCGAATCGACGATCGTCCTGCCCGCGCTGAATGCGCTGCGTTCGTCCGCCCCCGGTACGCGGCTCGCGGTCGTCGAGCTCGTGCCGCCGCGCATCGAACAGGATACCGAACGAAATGGCGTCGACCTCGCGTTCCACACGACCGAAGGATCGCCGGCAGGCATGCGGCGCCTGCCGCTGTTCGTCGAACGTTACGTGCTCATCGGCCGCGCCGGTCACCCGAAGCTGAAGCGGCGCCCCACGCTCGCGCAGTTCGGCACGCTCGAGCACGTGATCACGTCGCCCGACGGCGCGGGCTTCTTCGGCGTGACGGACGAAGCGCTCGCGAAGGTGGGTGCCACGCGGCGCGTCGTGCTGTCGGTGCCGCATTTCCTGTTCGTGATGTCGGCCGTTGCCAGCACCGATCTGGTCGCGATGGTGCCCGAGCGGTTGGCGCGCGACGTGCCCGCGCTGCGGGTCGTGGAAGCACCCGTCGAGGTGCCCGGCTACGAAATGTCGATGCTGTGGCACGAACGCGTGCATCGCGATCCGGCGCACCGGTGGTTGCGGGAGACGATCGCGGCAGCGGTGTAGATCGTTCGCCTGCCCGGTGCGGCCACCCGCTTCGATGGCCGTCGCACGAAATCCTTCATCCGGGGCTTGAAACCGCTCCAAACACTGTATATATTTACAGTGCTTTTTGCACCATTTGACCCGAATTCCGTCATCCACAGACGGACGGACTTTTGTGAGGCGACCATGTTCCAGGCATCCGCATTCGATCCCGAGCAACCCGGCTTCAACCCCGTCCACTTCGAGCGCGCCGCGCAGCGGGCGGTCGTCGATCTGCAGCGTGTCGCCGGCGGCCCCGCGCAGCGGGCGCTCGGCCTGCGGCGCCGCACCCATCCTGCGGCCGTCCGCACGATGAGCTGGCAGGCGCTGCTGAACGTCGAAGAGCTGGCATTCTCGAATGCCGGCTTCCTGAACCGCAACGATCCGGCCGTCGTCGATGCCTTCATCCGGCTGCGCGACAGCCGCCTGGTCGCAGCGGACGTCGAGGAGCCGGTCGACTGGCGCCGCGACGATGACGACCTGCCGGCCATCTACCTGATCGTCAAGGCGATGCTCGACGCGGAAGAGGAAGAGCGCGCCGAAGCGGCCTGAGCCATGCGATGGCCGTTCGCGGTCACGGTCTGTCCGGATCGCGCCGTCACGTTGCGTGGTGGCGCGGCCGGTACTGCAGCTCATGGCAGCCCTGCGCCAGCGAATCGGTGCATCGACCGGTGAGCCACGAACCGCCGCGCGGCGTACCTCCGGTTGGCCGTTGCAGCGACCGCCCGTTACAGCCGTGCCGCGAGCCGTGAGCCCTGATCGATCGCGCGCTTCGCGTCGAGTTCGGCGGCCAGTTCCGCGCCGCCGATCAGGTGCACCGAGCGCCCGGCCGCCTGCAACGGCGCGAGCAGCGCGCGCTGCGGCTCCTGCCCCGCGCAGAGCACGATCGTGTCGGCCTCGATCAGCTCGTGATCGGTGCGCTGCTTGCCGTACGACACATGCAGCCCGCGCGCGTCGATCAGTTCATAGTTCACGCCGCCGATCATCTTCACCTGCTTCATCTTCAGCGTCGCGCGGTGAATCCAGCCGGTCGTCTTGCCGAGCCCCTTGCCGAGCGGCGCGGCCTTGCGCTGCAGCAGCGTCACTTCGCGCGCCGGCGCCGTCACCTGTGCGCGCGTCACGCCGCCACGCGTCGCGGCCGGGTCGGTCACGCCCCATTCGGCCTTCCACTCTTCCAGATCGAGCGCCGGCGATTCGCCCTCCTGCACCAGGTACTCGGCGACATCGAAGCCGATCCCGCCCGCACCGATCACCGCGACACGCCGGCCGACCGGCTGCCTGCCCGCGAGCACATCGATGTAACTCAGCACGTTCGGCCCGTCCTGCCCCGGGATCTTCGGGTCGCGCGGCGCGACGCCGGTCGCGAGCACGATCTCGTCGTAGCCGCCCGCGATCAGGTCGCTCGCGTCGACACGACGGTTCAGGTGCAGGTTCACGCCGGTCAGCTCGACCTGGCGGCCGAAGTAGCTCAGCGCCTCATGAAACTCTTCCTTGCCCGGAATCCGCTTCGCCATGTTGAACTGGCCGCCGATCTCGGCCGCGCCATCGTACAGGTCGACCTGATGGCCGCGCTGCGCAAGCACGGTCGAGCACGCGAGCCCGGCCGGCCCCGCGCCGACCACCGCGATGCGCTTCGGCTGCGCGGCGGGCGTGTATTTCAGCTCCGTCTCGTGGCACGCGCGCGGATTCAGCAGGCACGACGCGATCTTGTTCTTGAACGCGTGATCGAGGCACGCCTGGTTGCAGCCGATGCAGGTATTGATCTCGTCGGCGCGGCCCTGTGCAGCCTTGACGACGAACTCGGCATCCGCGAGCAGCGGGCGCGCCATCGACACCATGTCCGCGCAGCCGTCCGCGAGGATCTGCTCGGCCACTTCGGGACGGTTGATCCGGTTGGTGGTCACGAGCGGAATGCCGACCTCGCCCTTCATCTTCTTCGTCACCCAGGCGAACGCGCCGCGCGGCACCGACGTCGCGATCGTCGGCACCCGTGCTTCGTGCCAGCCGATCCCCGTGTTGATGATGGTCGCACCTGCGCGCTCGACGGCCTTCGCAAGCTGCACGGTTTCGCTCCAGTCGCTGCCGTCCGGAATCAGGTCGAGCATCGACAGCCGGTAGATCAGGATGAAGTCGCGGCCGACCGCTTCGCGTGTGCGCTCGATGATCTCGATCGGCAGCCGGATACGGTTCTCGTACGAACCGCCCCACTGATCGGTGCGCTTGTTCGTATGCATCGAGATGAACTGGTTGATCAGGTAGCCTTCGGAGCCCATGATCTCGACGCCGTCATACCCGGCTTCACGCGCGAGCGTCGCGCAGCGGACGAACGCGCGGATCTGCCGCTCGACGCCGCGCGCGCTCAGTTCGTGCGGCGCGAACGGCGAGATCGGCGACTTGATCTTCGACGGCGCGACCGCGAACGGGTGATAGCCGTAACGGCCCGTATGCAGGATCTGCAGCGCGATCTTGCCGTCCTCCGCGTGCACGGCCTCCGTGATCTCGCGATGCCGCCGCGCGGCAGCCGACGTCATCAGCGTGCCGCCGAACGGCTTGGTCCAGCCGGCCACGTTCGGCGCGAAGCCGCCCGTCACGATCAGGCCGACGCCGCCGCGTGCGCGTTCGGCGAAATATTCGGCGAGCCGCGGCAGCGTCTTGCGGCTGTCCTCGAGGCCCGTGTGCATCGAGCCCATCAGCACGCGGTTCTTCAGCGTCGTGAAGCCGAGATCGAGCGGGGCGAGCAGGTGGGGAAAGGTCGTGGTCATGATGAGCGTGCCAATTCGTACCAGTAAGCGATGCGTGACATCGTAGGCGCGCGCCGCCTTGAACGTGAGGGGGCAAACAGCCATAATGCTTGTCATTTCCGGCCAAGACGACATGACTTCCCCTCTCGCCAAGGACCGCCTCGGGCTGCGCCGGCCGACGATTCCGGTCGCCTATACGCGCCTGCTGCTGCAGGCGCTGGCCGCGCGCGGCGTCGACCTGGCCGCCGTGCGCGCCGGCACGGGCCTGCGCGATGCGGTGCTGGCCGAACCGGACGCGCGCGTTGCGCCGTCGCAATGGGGGCGGCTCGTGCTCAATGCGATCGAGATCGGCGGCGATCCGGGCATCGGGCTCGCGTTCGGGCTGCTGCTGAAGCCGACCGTGCACGGCTTTCTCGGCTACGCAACGCTGACCGCGCGGGACATCCGCGAGGCGCTCTCCGTCACGCAGCGCTACTTCCGGATGCGCAACCGCCAATATCGGCTGACCTATGACGAAGACGCGCGCGGCGCGACGCTCGAACTGCACGGCGTGCAGGCCAGCCCCGTGCTGCAGCATCACGTGATGTTCGAATTCGTGCTGACGGGGCTCGCGCAGAACATCTCGCAATGGGCCGGGCGCGCGTCGCCGCCGATCAAGCTGCAATTCGCGTGGCCGGAGCCGCCCTATTTCGCGCGCTATCGCGACCAGTTGCCGCCGGTCGAATTCGGCTGCGCCGCCAACGCGCTGTGGATCGCGCGTGACGTGCTCGACTGGCCGCTGCCGCTCGCCGACGAAGTCGCGCACCGGCAGGCGCTCGTGCAGGTGGAGCGCGAGTATGCGCAGGTACGCCAGGAAGAAGGCGATCTGGTCGAGCGCGTGCGCGCGGAACTGGCACGCGGGGCCGGTGACTATCCCGGGCCGGAGACGCTCGCCGACGCGCTGCTCGTGTCGACACGCACGCTGCGGCGCCGGCTCGAGGAAGCCGGTTCGAGCTATCGGCAATTGCTCGACGAAGCGCGGTTTCGCGACGCGAAGCAGTTGCTCGCCGCGTCGGATCTCGACCTGAAGACGATCGCCGAGCGGCTGCAATTCACCGACCCGGCGAATTTCACGCGCGCGTTCCGGCGCTGGGCGGGGCAGACGCCGAGTGCGTATCGGGACGCGGCCGCGGGTGCCGCACGCGAGTAATGGGAAACTGCGAACGGCACGACGCCCCCGCCCGCGATTTCATCGGTATGATCATTCCCACGCCAAAGCGGCGCCCACCGGCGCACTTCCCGCCCCATGCCCAATCACACCACCCTGATCGAAGCGACGATCGACCGTATCGATACGAACCTCATCCGTGTCGCGTCCGATATCAAGAAGGTGCCGCTTTATCGCCTGACGATGCGGGGCACGTGCTACTTCCTCTCCGCCGACGATATCGACGCAGAGGCGTTCAAGCAGATCGATCAATTGAAGCCCGGGATGGCGGTGCGCGCGTGCACCTTCGACGATCGCGGCCGGCACCAGATCGCGTGGATCAGGAGCCACGATCTGGCGATCGCCCCTTACGATGCGTTCCGACAGAAGAACAGCAACCTGTCGCTGCTCACGTGGGCGTCATGCATCTTCATGCTGAGCCTGCTGATCGACGGGGCCGCCTTCAAATCGGGCTGGGCGTTCGTCGGCGCGGTGACCTTGGTCGTGGGCATCATCAGCCTGCTGGGCACCCTGCTCGCGATCGCCGGCCTGTCCGAACTGGTCTTCCGGCCTCAACGGCGCGAAGCCCAGGAAAAGTGGCAATACGAACCCGTCAGTTTCACGGTGGAACGGAGCAACGCATGAGCGATCGCACCATGCAGATCGCGTCTGGCTGCGTGACGTCCGTGAGCCAGCAGACGATCAGTACGAAGGTCTGGAGCAACAACCTGGGCATGACCACGCAAAGCATCGAGGAGATCGCGCTCCACCTCGACACGATCGACGTACCGCTCACACTCGGGACGGACAGCACGCGAAGCGTGTTCATCGTCGCGGGCGACCAGTTGACAGTCGCATACACCCAAAGTCAGGATCGCCGCGCCATCTACGCTATCCGCAACGTGACCGATGGCTCGGTGTATCTCGTTCGCACCGCGAAAGTCGCGGCTGCCCGCATCGATGTTGTCGTAACGATCGGCATGCTGGTCGCCATGGCCATCACCATCGGCCTCGTGTCCGCGATGGAACGCAGCACGGACAGCGTGCTGGAGATATCCACATGGTTCGGCGGCGCCGCGATCGCCCTCTTCCTGCTGAGCACGATCCTGCGCACCGTGTTCGGCGCAATCGTGTGGCCCGAGATCCGGCGGCTCAGGCAGCCAGGCGGCAAGCGCGAGATGAATGCTGCCCGGAGCGCACTGTCGCTCTCGAACGAAGAAACACCGCACATTCGCTTCATCTGAGCCGATCCGGCACACGAGTCGTCAGTGGCCGACGCAGATCCTCGCGCCGCCATCCCCCTCGCCCGCTTCGATCCGCACCTCCCCCGTCGCGGCGACGATCGCGTCATACACGTCATCGGTCACGCACACCACCGGCACTGCGATCGCATACAGCTCGGCGGCCACGATCGCGCCGATCGAGATGATCAGGTCGCGCTCCTTCAGCACGATCGCGACCGGCCCCGTGCCGTTGCGCACGGCTTCCGCGAGTACGCTGCTGCTCGAACTCGAGCCCTTCGCGTGCGGCATCACCATCACCTTGCCGGCGAGGCTCGCGCCCGCCTGCGGATGCCCGCGATCGACGATCTTTCCCGCACCGGAGTCGTAGCCGCCCCAGAAGCTGAGTGGCTTGTCGAGCACGAACGGGCGCGCGCACGCGCTGCCCGGCACGAGCGTATCGCCCGTCAACACCTTGCCCGTCGCGTCAGTCATCGAATCGCACCTTTCCTTCGAACGCCGAGCGCACGCATTCGCGCATGCTGCCGTACGCAACCGTCACGCCGATATTCGCGGGCGCATACGACGCCCATTTCCCCGAATTGGTCATCACGAGCCCCGACAGTTGCTTCATCACCGGCGTGATGTACGTGCAGGTGTCGACGACGATCTGGATGCCGCGCGCGGCGAATTTCTCCGCGAGGCCGGCTTCGTCCAGCTCCCACAAGATGAACCGGCTCGTGTTCACGTAGAAATCGCAGGCCGGCTTGCCGTCGAACGCGTCGAGCAAGGCATCGAGCGTGCGGAATTCGGCCAGCGAGAAATGCGGCGTGCCGAGCGCCACCGCGACGAGCGCATCGCCGGCCGCACCGTGGTTCAGCGTGCGGCGAATCTCGTCGAGGTCGGCCATCGTGACGTCAACCGTGCGTTGCGCCGCTTGCCCGTGCAACGCGGCGTCGAGCGTAGGCGCTTCCGGCGTCACGCCGACCGCATGGAACAGCGCGACGGCGCCGCTCGACGCGGCCGCCGCGCCGAGCGCCTTGAGTTCGTCTTCCGTGGTGTCCGTGGGCAGCCCGACGATCGCCGGCACGACCGCGCCCGCGATCCTGCCGATCAGCAGCCCGAGCGCGGCGAAATAGATATCGCGCGACGGCAAGCGGCTGAAGTCCGGCGCGTTGAACACGATCCGCGCGGCGCGGTTCGCCTCCACATGCAGCCCCGCATAAGGCGCACGCCCGGTGATCGCGGCGGCCAGGTCGAGAAAATCGCCGTACCGGCTCGTCCGCGCGCCGAGCACCGAGTTCGCGAACACGATCGCGTTCGATTCGGCCCACGCAATCTGCTCGCCTTTCGCGGGACGGTTCTTCAGTTGATAGGGCGCGCACGTGAAGCTCGATTCGCAGCCGAGCTGCAGATGCGCGTCCATCAGGCGCTGCGCGTCGCGCTGGATCGTGCGGTCGCCGTGGTACAGCTCGGGATGGATCAGGTCGAGCGACCCGACGTTCAGCGTGGTCGGCACCGCGACCTTCGCGCCGGTGTCGACGAAATACTCGACGAAGTCGAGGCTGGTCTGGCCGTGGTACAGGCAGCCGTCGATATGGGCGGACGTGATGTCGATCAGGTGCGGCGCGGACATCACGTGCGCCGTGCGCGCGACGATCCGCATCGCGCGTGCGACGCCCTCGCCGAAATCCCCGCGCAGCATCGCGCTGTCGCGGTCACTCAACTGCAGCATCGGTGACTCCTCTGACGCGTGCCGGCGGCGCCGGCCCGTGAAATCCGTCAGGGGACTCTACAACTGGAAATAAAAACTGTCCAGATCGCCATCGATCCGGACAGTTTCAAAAACCAATTTCCGCTCTTGAACGCCGCGGAAGTGGCCAATGGCTCGAATTCCGCTCCAGTTTGCCGCCAGCCCGCCGTCTAGCGTTCCGCGGTCACACTGAACAGTTCGTCGCGCAGCGCCTTCGCGCGGTCGCGGCCGAACTGGGTCTCGAATTCGTCCTGCGCGGCCTGCCACGCGACTTTCGCCTGCACGAACGTGCGCTCGCCCAGCTTCGTGAGGCTCAGCGCATGCGCGCGCGCATCGTGCTCGGACGCGGCCGTCGCGACGAAGCCGTCGCGCTGCAGCGGCTTCAGCGCGCGCAGCAGCGTCGTGCGGTCCATCACGAGCGTATCGGCGAGTTCGCTCATCAGCAGGCCGGGCCGGCGCGTCAGGTTCGCCATGATCGAGAACTGGGCGGGCGTGACGCCAACCGGGGCCAGATGGCGCTCATACAGTTGCGTGACGAAACGCGCCGCCTGACGCAGCGCGAGACAGTTGCACGCCTGGGCAATCGAGGTGTCGTTCATGCCTGCCAATTTATATGTGCATATGCATAAAGTCAATGTACACTCCGCCGTAACAAGGCCGGTGGCCGGCCTCGCGTCAAGGAGACGGACATGGACTACATCGACAAGCTGCGGATCTTCCGGTCGGTGGTGGAGATGCGCAGCTTCACGCGCGCCGCCGACATGCACGGCCTCGCACGGCCTGTCGTGTCGCGCGCGGTCGCGGATCTGGAGGCGCGGTTCGGCAGCCGGCTGCTGCACCGGACCACGCGCCAGGTGTCGCTGACCGAAACGGCCGAGCGCATCTACGAGCGCTGCGCGGCCGTGCTGGACGAACTCGACGCACTCGAGGTGGAAGCGCAGACGCACACGCGCGAGCCCGAGGGTCTGCTGCGCCTCGTCGCGCACACGACGGCCGCGCTGAACCAACTGGTGCCGCTGATCGCCGGCTTCAAGGCCGCACACCCGAAGGTGCGCCTCGACGTGACGCTCACCGAGCGGCCGGTCGATCTGGTCGGCGAAGGCTACGATATCGGCATCGTCGTGCCGTACATGCTGACGAACGAATCGACCGTCGTGCGGCTGGTCGAGCGGATTCCACTCGTGATCGTCGCGACGCCCGCGTACCTGCGCGCCCATCCGCGCCCGGTCGCGCCTGCCGATCTCGCCGACCATCCGTTCGTGCCGATGTCGCCATCGCTGCGCCGGCCCGCGCTGTCGTTCCGCGTCGACGGCAACACGCTGACCGTGCCGTTCCGCTTCGACATCTCGTCGAACAGCCCCGTCTTCAACCGCGAAATGGTGATGCACGACTTCGGCATCGGCGTCGTGCCGAAGACGCTCGTCGGTGCCCAGCTCGCGTCGGGCGCGCTCGTGCAGTTGCTGGCCGACGCCGATCTCGTCGATGCGTTCGTCGAGATCAAGCTCGCGTACGCGAACCGCGCGCTGCTGCCCGCGAAGGTCAAGGCGTTCATCGACTACACGGCCGCCTACTGCGACCGCGAAGGCTGGATCGTTCCGGCGGCGGCCTGACGCCGATTGGTACAGCCGTGACAACAATCTGATCGCGCCCCACTGCTCGCTTCGCGCCGTATTGCCCCCTAACATGTGTACATGCACAAGACGACGCTCACCGATGACGATTGCTTCGCGGTCCGGCAAGCCGCACGCCGGATCTCGCAGTTCTACGAGCGTTATCTGTCGCGCGCGGGCGTGACGCCGTCGCAGTACAGCATTCTCGCGCTGCTGCGCGACCGGCCGGGCCTGACGATGGCGACGCTGTCGGCGGTGCTGGTGATCGAACGCACCGCGCTGCTGCGCGCGCTCAAGCCGCTCGTCGGCGCGGCGCTGGTGGCCGGCCGGATCGATCCGCCGTACCGCCGCCAGACGTTCGCGCTGACCGCGCACGGCGAAACGAAGATCGCCGATGCGCAGGTGCACTGGCTCGCCGCGCAGGAAGCGTTCGAGCGGCGCTTCGGGCCGACGCAGGCGGCCCGCCTGAGAGACGAATTGTTCCGGATCACGCACAACCTGCCGGAACGCTAGCCCTTCCCCGATCGACGACATGCCGTCGATCGACTTGATAAGTGCATATACATAGGTGAATCGATGGATACGACCCAAGCCGCTGCCTCATCCCGTGAAGCAGCCACACTCGACAAGCCCGCGAAGCAGCAGCGCCGCGTGCCGTGGATGCGCATCGCGGTGGGTGCGGTCATCGTCGTCGTCGCCGCCGCCGCGCTCGACTGGCTGTTCGTGCTGCGCTTCCAGGAGAGCACCGACGATGCGTATGTCGGCGGCGACGTGACGGTGCTCGCGCCGAAGGTCAACGGCTTCGTCGACAAGATCCTCGTGACCGACAACCAGCGCGTGAAGGCCGGCGACGTGCTCGTGCAGCTCGATGCGCGCGACTATGACGCAAAGCTCGCGCAGGCCAGCGCAGAAGTCGACAGCGCCCGCTCCGCCGTGACCGAACTCGCGGCGAAGCAGCAACTGCAATACGCGGTGATCGGCCAGCAGGCGGCCGACAAGAACGCGTCGTCGGCCGAACTCACGCGTGCCGCATCGGATCGCGTGCGCTACCGCGAACTCGTGAAATCCGACGCCGTGTCGAACCAGATCGTCGAACGCGCGGACGCCGATTATTCGAAGGCAGGTGCCGCCGTCGAGCGCAGCGACGCCGCGCTGCTCGCGTCGAAGCGGCAACTCGACGTGCTCGGCGCGCAGCTCGCCGATGCGCAGGCCCGCGTGAACACCGCGCTCGCCGCGCAGCGCGTCGCCGCACTCAACGTCGAATACACGACGATCCGCTCGCCGGTCGACGGCTACGTCGGCAACCGCACGGGCCGCGTCGGGATGCTCGCGAACGTCGGCGTGCCGCTGCTGACGGTCGTACCGGCTTCCGGGCTGTGGATCGACGCGAACTTCAAGGAAGACCAGCTGCGCAAGATGCATGCGGGCGATCGCGTCGACGTGTCGCTCGATGCGTCGAACACGAAACTGCACGGCCGCGTCGACAGCCTCGCGCCCGCCACCGGTGCGACCTTCAGCGTGCTGCCGCCCGAGAACGCGACCGGCAACTTCACGAAGATCGTCCAGCGCGTGCCGGTGCGCGTGCATCTCGATCCGCAGCCGGGCCTCGACCACGTGCTGCGTCCCGGCCTGTCCGCGGTCGTGACCGTGCATACCGGCCACGCGAGCTGAACGGGAGACGACGATGACCACCGCGTTTTCCGGCGACCCGGCGTCGCAACCGACCAGGCAGCGCGTGTTCGCGTTCGCGCTGATGTGCGTCGGCTTCTTCATGGCGACACTCGACATCCAGATCGTCGCGTCGTCGCTGCGCGACATCGGCGGCGGCTTGTCCGCCAGCCAGGACGAATTGTCGTGGGTGCAGACGGCCTACCTGATCGCCGAGATCATCGTGATCCCGATGTCGGGCTGGCTGTCGAAAGTGATGTCGACGCGCTGGCTGTTCGCCGCATCGGCGGTCGGCTTCACGATCACCAGCATGCTGTGCGGCGTCGCGTGGGACATCAACTCGATGATCCTGTTTCGCGGGCTGCAGGGTGCGCTCGGCGCCGCGATGATCCCGACCGTGTTCACCACCGCGTTCGTGCTGTTCCCCGGCAAGCAGCGACTGATCGCGTCGACGACCATCGGCGCGCTCGCGTCGCTCGCGCCGGCGATCGGCCCCGTGATCGGCGGCTGGATCACCGACCAGTGGTCGTGGCACTGGCTGTTCTACCTGAACCTCGTGCCGGGCATCGCGGTGGCCGCGCTCGTGCCGCGCTACGTGCACATCGACGAACCCGACCTCAGCCTCATCAAGCGCGGCGACTATCTCGGCATCGTGCTGATGTCGGGCTTCCTCGGCTGCCTCGAATACGTGCTGGAGGAAGGCCCGCGCAAGAACTGGTTCGGCGACGACGCGATCGTGATCTGCGCATGGATCTCCGGCATCTGCGGCTTCCTGTTCATCGTGCATGCGCTGACCGCGAAGGATCCGATCGTCGACCTGCGCGCGCTCGTCGTGCGCAACTTCGGGATCGGCAGCCTGCTGTCGTTCGTGACCGGCATCGGGATCTTCGTGACCGTGTTCCTGACGCCGCTGTTTCTTGCGCAGGTGCGCGCGTTCAGCTCGCTGCAGATCGGCATGGCGCTGCTGTCGGTCGGCGCGTTCCAGCTGGTCGCGCTCTGTGCGTATGCGTTCGCCGCGCGCTACTTCAGCCTGCGTGCGCTGCTCGTGTTCGGGTTGATCTGTTTCGGGCTCGGCTGCTACCTGTACACGCCGATCACGCACGACTGGGGCTGGCGCGAACTGCTGCTGCCGCAGGCGCTGCGCGGCATCGGCCAGCAGTTCAGCGTGCCGCCGATCGTGACGATGGCGCTCGGCTCGCTGCCGCAGTCGCGCCTCAAATCGGCGAGCGGCCTGTTCAACCTGATGCGCAATCTCGGCGGGGCGATCGGCATCGCGGTGAGTGCGACGATGCTCAACGACCGGCTGAACTTTCACTACCTGCGCCTGAACGAGCACGTGAGCGCCGGCCAGCCGCAGGTCGCATCGCTGCTCGATCGCCAGGCCGCGTACTGGACCTCCGTGGCCGGCAACACGCTGGACACCGCGCAAGCCGGGCTCGCGAACCTGCACCACCTGATCTATCGCGAAGCGCTGACGCTCACCTATGCGGATGCGTACTACGCGCTGTCGCTGTGCTTCGTCGTCGCGCTGATCGCGGTCGTCTTCTCCAAACCCATTTCCCTGAACGCGCCGCCGCCGGACGCGCACTGAGGTTGAGGTCATCACCATCATGAAAAAACTTCTCGTCGCCCTCGCCGTCAGCGCACTCGCCGCAGGATGTGCGGTGCAGCCCGCGCAGCATCCGGCGCTTCAGGATTCGGTTCGAACGCTCGCGCCCGATGGTTGGGATACCGATGTGCCGCGCGCGGACATCGACGCCGCCGCGTGGTGGGCGCAATTCCACGATCCCGTGCTCGACCGGCTGATCGCGACCGTGCTCGACGGCAACCTCGATCTGCAGGCGGCAGCCGAACGCGTGAAGCAGGCGCAGGCGCTGACCGTGCAGAAGCGCGCGGTGCTGCTGCCCGAACTCGATGCGACCGCGCATGCGGCCGACGCGCGGCAGAACACGCCGCCCCCGCTCGGGTATGTGCGGCAGGCCGGCGCGGGGCTCGCGCTGAGCTGGTCGCCTGATGTGTTTGGCGGTGAACGGCTCGACCTCCTCGCCGCACAATCCGAGCTGGTCGGGCAGAAGCACGCGGAAGATGCGATGCGGCTTGCGCTCGCGGCGGATGCGGCTTCCGCGTATGTCGATCTGCGTTGGGCGCAGCAGGAATTGAAGATCCTGCAGGACAACGCGAAGATCCGGCAGCATGCGCTCGAACTCACGCGCAAGCGGCAGGCGTTCGGACTGTCGACGGAACTCGACGTCACACGCGCACAGAACCAGCTCGATGCGCTCGAAGCGCGCATTCCGCCGACGCAGGCGCAGATTGCGCATCAGCTCAATCTGATTGCCGTGTATTCGGGGCGCACGCCGGAATCGGTCGATCGGCTCGTGCTCGTGCAGGCCGGGGAGATTCCGGCGCCGCCGGTTGGCGCGCCGGGGACGTTGCCTTCGCAGGCGTTGCTGCGGCGGCCGGATGTGTTGACGGCGTATGCGCAGGTCGAGCGGCGAGCAGCGCAAGTCGGTGTGGCAAAGGCCGAGCGGTATCCGAAGTTTTCGTTGAACCTGACGGACGGGATTCTCGCTGCTTCGTATCTCGGGTTGCCTACGTTGACCGATAACCTGTTCAGCGCCGCGTTGAGCGCGACGAGCCCGATCTTCAACGCGGGGCGGATTACCGCCGATATCTCGCAGAGCGAAAGCCGGATGCGCGAGTCGGAACTCGGGCTACGGCAGACGATGCTGCAGGCGTTGCGGGAAGTCGAGGATGCGCGGGCGAATCTCGTCAGTTCCGATGAGGCGTCGCGCAGGCTTGGTAGTGCGCTGTCTGCGTCGGACAAAGCGCTTGGGCTGGCGAATCAGCTCTATAAGGGTGGCGCGACGGATTTTCTGGATGTGCTGTCCGCGCAGGAGGTTTATCTGCGGGATTCGGATTCGCTGAATCAGGTCAAGCGCGAGCATGCGCTGGCGGCGGTCGCGCTGTATCGGTCGCTTGGGGGTGGGTGGAGCAGGAATGACGCGGCGGGTGGGCCGGAGGTAGAGGCGGTGGCGAAGGACTGAAGCCGTGTCAGTCTGGAACTGCTCTCCCAGTCAGCGTCGGATCAGCTCTGCGCTTGCCTGGACGTCACCTCGTCAAGGGCGGTGACCGACCCGAACCCGTCTGTCCACTGCAGCAAATCGAGTGGCCGGTTTGTGAGGATGCCGGCCGTCCAGATTTACACCTGCACTACGGATCTTGCCACTGCGCCAGCCATATCGGACGCGAACGCTTCCAGGAAGTCACTACGCGATATTTCACCCATATCGACCGCCTTTGCGTTCCCCCCTGCGATGACCGTGACGTCTTCAATCCCGATCACCTTGAGGATCAGTCGCAAATAGCCGGTCGCGATATCGCGGTCCCGAATGGGCGAATCCGGCGTGTACGCGCCACCGGACGCCATCAGGATCGTGCATGCCTTGCCTTTGACCAGACCTTCGCCGGAGAAGCCCAGCGTTTTGCCCTTTCGCACGATATGGTCGATATACGCCTTCAGCACGGCGGGGACGTTGTAGTTGTAAACCGGCGTGCCAATGACGATGTGGTCAGCGGACAGTATCTCCTCCACGAGTTCATCGGAAAGACGCAGAAGGTTTTTCATATCCTGCGTTTGATGTTCCGGGGGCGTGAAATAGGCGTCGAGCCACGGCATCGTCACAAACGGCAGGTCGGTCGCCATCAGGTCGCGCTGGATCACGCGGCCGTCGTGCTGTTCCCGCTTCCATTGATTGACGAACATTTTCGTGAGTCCACGGGAGATGGACCGTTCGCCGCGCGGGCTGGCTTCGACTACGAGCAATGTGGGCATGAGAGGAACCTTTGACGTTGATGGATGGGAGAACCGTCTTGCCGGACGGCTTTTCTGCAAGACACGCCTCATCGCGTGATGCGCAAGCCTGCGAACATGCAACGCAATATAAGACGTGACACCTAACTCCGGAAGTGATTAAATTTCGATGAGTTCAATCATATTTGGAGATAGGTTTGATTGGCAGTCTCACACTCGATCAGTTGCGTGTCCTCGTGACCGTTAGCGATGTCGGCAGTTTCTCGGCAGCTGGCCGCGCACTTGGGCGCGTTCAGTCGGCCATCAGCCAGTCGGTCAGGACGCTCGAGGAAACACAGGGAATCGAGCTGTTCGACCGCACCCGACAACGACCCGTGCTGACACCGGTTGGCCGCGCACTCGTTGAGCAGGCCCGCGCCGTCCTGGCGAGCGCAGACCGATTCGAGGCCATTGCGGCAGGTACGAAGACAGGGCTTGAACCGTCAATCACCGTGGCGATCGACCCGCTGGTCCCGACCGCGCCGCTCATAGCCAGTCTGCGTGCGTTGCACGATGCTTTCCCGGACCTGCCGGTTTCGTTCTCCACCGAGGGGGTGGGCGGTGCCGAACAACGTCTGCGCGACAACGCAGCGTCGCTCGCACTGTGCCTGCTGTTGCCGTCCATCCCGGACGACCTGATCGCCTATCCGCTCATGGACCTCACGCTGGTGCCTGTCGCCGCCGCCGATCACCCGCTCGTTCGCCTTGGCCGGCCGCTCAACCGGTACGACCTGGAGTCGCACGTGCAGCTCGTTTTGTCCGATGCCTATGGCGCGGAGGGCCCCAGGCACGGCGTCATCGGGCGTCGCATCTGGCGCTTCGTCGATCTTGGCAGGCGACTCGATTTCCTTCGTGCTGGCTTTGGCTGGTGCAAGATGCCGCCGTATATCGTCGAGCCGTATCTGGCCGACGGTAGCCTCGTCGAGCTGAACATTGCCGATGAAGCGTTGTCGCCAACGGGATCGCTGCCGATCTACGCGGCACATGTTCGCGATCGACCTCTGGGCCGTGCAGGAGGCTGGCTGCTCGAAGATCTGCGGCATCGCTTGAAGCAGTCGTTCGACGGGGAGTCGTGAGCGTTCCAGTCCCCGCGGATGCTCAATCCGGCATGGAAGATAGATGCACGTGCAGCAATTGCCATTGGCCCGTACCTCGGCACGGATTGACCGGGCGATCGCGTCAGACGGGTTCAGCGGGACGCACCCGTCGTCACCGAATTTCATCGGGCGTTGTTGCTGTTCAGCGCTCGAAGGCGCGATAGAAAGAACTCGCCTCTTTGAATCCGAGCAGCAATGAGATTTCCGCGACAGGTATCCGATGGTGCCTGTGCGCGATACATCGATCGGGCGTCCGCTTTTGAACGCCCACCCGACGTTTGAATGTCCCGCCATCGCTTCATGCGAACGACCGAAACTGGCCGAACCGAGTCAGACAATCTGACGCTGCCGGCCTGCTGTAGTCCAGACTGATACAGCACCGAATGGCACCCCTGCCCTGCACGACGCAGCACCGTGCAAGAAAAGGTCACTCACTTCCTGACGTCGCGCACAACAAAGTACAGGTCTTTGGTTTTCGCGTTCAGCAGGTATCCACCGTGAACATTCTGATACGACCCGCTTCGCCCGAGCCCGTCGAAATCGAAGCTCACGCATAGATAGCGCTGACGGCCGACCGTTGCCATGCTCCACTCGGCCAGCGCGGGATCGAATGCAGTCGGCTTGATTCCACCGTTATTTCCAACGGGTATCGCCGCGGACAATCGGTAGAGCTTGCCAGCGTAGATCAGCGCCTGCGTCGACTTTCCTTCAGCGTAGCCAACGTCGGCACCCTCATGTTTGACGACGTAACTGGCGTTGAATCCGTCTGCGTAGTCACCCTCTTGCGACACCTCGTGCGTGTCGATGTCCTGGATCGCAATGGACGGCGAGACAGACTGCGCCATCAGGCAGCTTTTCACCAGCCCGTCGCCCGGAGGCGCTGCCCATCCGATACAGGACACGGCCATGATCGCGACCGACAAACCGATCTTCTTCATCGATATACGCTCTCACGCCGATTCGGCGGGTGACATGAAGTCGCGCCGACATACCACTTCTCGATGCGTGCGGGACCGACTGACCTACAACTCATCGGCGTGCAGCGCAGACGCCCGCGCTGCCGCCCCTTGCCTCCGCGAATTACAGCGGCGGCCGCTTCAGCTTCACCCAGCGCTGCACCGACGGCCGCTCCCACTGCGCACGCGCATAGTCGGCGAGGCGCTGCGGCACCGGATCGTTGTTCAGCACCAGACGGTTCAGCATCACCGCCAGGTCGACATCGGCAATGCTCCACTCGCCGAACAGGTTTGCCGTGCCCGGCGCGAGCAGCTTGTCGGCGGCCGCGAACAGCTTTTGCGCGGCAGCCTGCGCCAGACTCGACAGCGGCTCGCTCGACGGGCCGTAGAACAGCACTTCAGTCGACCGCTCCGTCCGAACCGGCATCAGGTCGCTGCGCAGCCATGCCTGCACCTGTCGTGCATGTGCACGCTGGCGCGGCTCGACCGGATAGAGCCGCGTGCCCGGGAACGTCTCGTCGAGATACTCGGTAATCGCCGACGATTCCGACAGCGCGAAATCGTCATGCACGAGCGTCGGCACGCGTTGCGTCAGCGACGTCGCCGCATAGTCGGGCGCGAAATGCGCGCGGTTGCCGAGATCGACCGTCACCAGTTCGTAAGGCAGCGATTTTTCCTCGAGCGCAACGAAGACCGACATCGCGTAAGGGCTCGCGTATTGCGTATCTGCGTAGAGGCGGAGATTACCGGTTTGCACTGCTGGCTCCTTGTGGGTACGGAGGCCGGCGGCTGCTCGTTGATGCGCCGACGGGCTCCGGGTGGGTCGATGCGGTTGTGTGACAGGTTAGCAGCGGCTGGTTTCGTAATGTCTGTGGTTTTGTGTGTGCTGTTGCTACGCGGTCATGCGGCGTCGGGCCAACGGTATCCAATCACTTCGTTCAACGGGTATGCAAGTTCGCGGACTTCTTCCAGCTGGTTGCCGCCGAAGAGATACACCTGTTCGTCGTCGTGACGCAGGTAGAAACCGACATGCCCTTTCCAGCTCGCCGGGTCGTCGCGCGTCAGGATCGCGATGCAGCCGTAGACCGGGCGTTCCAGCGGCCGGCCCCATTCGAGCCACGAGCGTGCGAGTGCGGAGCCGGTGCCGCGGATGCCGGCGTGCGTCATGCACCAGTTGGCGAACGACGAGCACCAGGAAATCTTGTCGTCGTAGCCGACCAGGTTCGTCTGGTTGTTGTATTCAACGATGCGCGGGTTGATGCTGCCGGGAGGATGGCGGCGGATGCCGAGTTCGGCCATCGCGACGGGCATCCACGGCGGATCGGCGGCTTCCGGTTTGCTCTCAGGGTTCGATCGGGTCACGTCGTTCTCGGGCGAGTGTGATGTGCGGTCAATCTTCGCATGAATGATGCACGGCGACGAGCGTCACCGGTAACACGACGCCGGATGGACGATCAGCCCCTGATGCATTCCCCACTCCCGGTGCGAAATGATCCAACCGAACAGGTGTTTTTCAACGCGCCCCGTCGCCCCACACTGCGTTGGTCCGCCGGCATTTCGGCGCTTCCCGACGAGGTCAACGATGACGCAGCCCCTACTTCCCCGCGACGACACCTATGCACGTGGCCTCGCGTTGTTCGAGCGCCTGCACGGCGCGCACAGCGGCAAGGATCTTGCGCAGTCGCGCGAAACGCTCTGCCCCGACTTCCTGACGATGACGATGCAATGGGCGTTCGCCGGCGTGCTGGACCGGCCGGGGCTCGATCTGGCGACGCGCGAGCTGGTCGTGATCGCCTGCTGCGTGACGCTCGGATACGCGTTGCCGCAGTTGCGCGCGCACACCGAAGCCGCGCTGGTTGCCGGCGCGACGCGCGAGCAGATCATCGAGACGATCCTGCAGACGATGTTCTATGCCGGCGGTGCGGCCGTGAACAATGCGCTGGGCGTCGTGGCGGAAGTCTTCGCCGCCCTGCCCGATGCCGACACGCTCAATCCGTCGAGTCCGCCGCCGCAAAACGATCCAGCGCAAACGCGATGAACGCGCGGAGTTTGGCCGGCGCGCCGGCATCGCGCGCGTAGAGCAGGTATAAATCGCGGCCGCGCGATTCATACGCGGCCAGCAGCCGACGCAGGCGGCCGGCTTCGAGGTCGGCCTTGACCAGCCCGAACGGCTGCAGGATCACGCCGCCACCGGCCAGCGCGGCCTCGCGCAGCGCGGGGCCGCTGTCGACTCGCAATCGATACGCGACCGGCACTTCGATCGCGCCATCCGGCCCGTCGAATCGCCACCGGTAACGCGGCCCCCAGCGCGTATGGCCCAGGCAATCGTGATTCAGCAGATCGTGCGGCGTGGCCGGTGTGCCGTGGCGGGCCAAATAATCCGGCGACGCACATACGACCATCCGGTAGTACGACGGCAACGGCCGCGCGACGAGTGTCGAATCGGCCAGTGGACCGACGCGAAACGCGAGGTCGATACCGTCACCGACCGGATCGACTGCCGCATCGGTCAGCACGAGTTCGATATCGACGCGCGGGTATTGCACGAGAAAGGCGGCAACGGCCGGCGCGAGCTGCGTGACGCCGAACGAAATCGGCGCGGCGATGCGGAGGTGGCCCGACGGATCGCTACCGAGCGTGGATGCGGCATCGTCGGCGGTCTCGACCCGGTCGAGGATGTCGCGACAGCGCTCCAGGTAAAGCGCGCCGGCCTCGGTCAGATGATGGCGCCGCGTCGTGCGGTGAAGCAGCTTCACGCCCAGGCGTGCTTCGAGCGCGTTCAGGTGCTTGCCGACCATGCTCGGCGACAGGCCGAGCCGCTCGGCCGCGGTGGTCAGGCTGCCGGTGCTGACGATCTCGACGAACACCGACATGCTTTCGAAGCGGTCCATGGTGGTCTGGCTGGGTGAATTGGATGTGGGGCGAGCATCCGCCCGCCATGATCGATCGCGTTTCCCGAGAGCAACCCGTCAGCGACTCGCGAGGCTGGTGTTTCCATATTGGGCGACGAGCGCATACCACAGCGCATAAATCTCCTTCATGCCGGGATCATGATCGTTGGTCCACACCGCTGTCTGCACGACGACGAGTTTCGAGGCCGGATCGACGATGATTCGTTGACCGTCCATCCCCTGCAATGCAAACATGCGCCGCTCGCCCGGCAACAGCCAGACCTGATACCCGTATCCGAAAACCGGATTCGCCGTGCCCGGCGCCAGAAAGCCGTCGCGCGCCGCCACCGTCGTGGCCTGCAACACCCAGTCTCGCGGAACGATCTGCTGGCCGTTCCACCGACCGTCGTACGCGAGCATCATGCCGAGCCGTGCCCAGTCGCGCAGCGTGGCGCTCACGCAGCAATACGTAATGTTCTGTCCCGTCGCATCACGCCCCCACGATGCATCCGACTCCATGCCCATTTTTTGCCAGATCCGCTCGCTCGCGTATTGCGCGACGGTCATGTGGGTTGCATGGCTCAACACGAGCCCGAGCACTTCCGTTTCGATGCTCGCGTAGTGGAAATGCGTACCGGGTGCACGCTCGCGCGTGTTGAAGTGCTTGACGGCATCGATCGCGCCCAGCCCGTGCGGATCGAAGAGTGCAAGCCCGAATTTGTCGCGATCGTCGCCGGCGTTGTCGTCCTCGAAGAAACGGACGCCGGACGACATGTGCAGCAGGTCGCGGATCGACGTCTGTCCGTATGGACTGTCCGCCAGCTCCGGCACATAGACAGCCGCACGATCGTCGATCGAGCGAATCGCGCCTTCCGATACCGCGATGCCGACCAGCATGCCGACCAGCGTCTTCGCCATCGATTGCGACATGAAGCGATCGGAATCCGTTCGCGCGTAGCGATAGTGTTCGTACAGGATCGTGTCGCCACGCGCGATCAGCAGGCCGGTTACTGGATTGCGCTCGAGATAATCGTCGAGATTGCGATTCTGCCCGCCATACGGGTAATTCAGCGTCAGCTCGTGCTCGGACGACTTCAGTATCGACGGCGTGCCGGCCCGGGCGATGGGATCGGCCATGCGAACCTTGTCGAAGTGCGTGTAATAGCCGACGAACTGCCGCTGCGTTCTCGTGTGGCCGGGCACCGGCAACGGATAGTGATCGCCGGCACCGTAGGCGTCGGCCGCGTATCCGGTATCGGAAAAGACGGGATTGGGTTGTGCAACGGTACAGGACAGAATCAATACGCTACCGACAGCAACCGCTTTAACACTGTGCAGCATGGCAAGACTCCTTTTTTATAGGGGCTGCAGCTACCTTCAAATCGACGCTCGACGGTCAATGTGCGATGTCGTTGACGGTCGAAGTATTTCAGCTTGTTACTCGGTGTTCGCTTCGTTTTTATCGATGCGGGCGCCACGAATCACGGGAAATTCCCGGATGCCGGCGCATCGGTTCCAGGACAATTGCATCCTCTTGTCCAGATCCGCCTGGTCGTCCAGTTGCGCCGCATCGATCACCTCGACAGCCCGCTTTCGATAGGCCAGGCAAGCATCGGTCGGCGACTCGATCGCCTTCGCCGCCCCCCTGCAACGATCGCGAGCAGCACTACCGCCCCCGCTCGGATCCTTTCATTTTTATGGACGTCACCGAATCCTGCGCGGATAGGTAAAACGGCTGCCGTGATCCCACGGCAGCCGTCACTCAGAAACGCGTCATTCTAAATCGCGAGTACCCTGCTCTGCGTCCGCGATCGACGCGCGGGCCTTCCCGCGCACGGTCACCCATCAACGCCAGCCGCGATGCCAGCCGTAGTGCGGATGCCACCATCCCCACCCATAGTGCGGGTGATAGCGCCACGAATAGCCGGGAGCCGGCATCACGCCGACCGGCGCAACATAGACGACGCCAGCAGGGGCGACTGCCGGCGGTTCAGCCGGCGCCACCACGCAGCCGGACAGCGACGCGCCCAACAGCAGCGACGCGACCAGGGTGTAACAGGTTTTCGTTTTCATCATTGATCATCCAGACGTCGTGGCCATGTGAGGCGGACTGGGGTTACTGCCAGCCGGGATGTCGCGCGCGGTAGTACTCGAGCGCGGCATTACGCTCCTGCTCGGCTTGCCGGGCCAGTTGCTCCGCACGCGCCATGTGGCCGCCGAACTCGCCGCCATGTTCCTGCTGGATGATGTGCATTTCCTCGATGGACCGCTGAAGATCGTGCGTGGCGGCCATTGCCTTGTTGTGAAGCTCGTCGGCGAACGCGGCGTTCGCCATCAAAGCGGCGCACAGAATCACGGGGATGGATTTGAGTTTCATGAGTGCAGTTCTTCCGTCTTGTCGTGAAAGGGATTGTTCCCGCAGTAGTGAACGCCCCGCCGCGATCCACTGTTGACGCCGCATCGCCCGGACTTTGTAAATCTGTATTACGCCCCAGACGGTCGGGCTTTCCCCCATGCGTCAGCTTGTGATTTCCTTTCGATCCGCGCTTATGATGTCGCGAGCCACGAGACCTTCACGCCCGCCATGCGCATCACGCCCCTACCGCCCCTCCAGTGCCTCATCGCGTTCGAAGCCGCCGTGCGGCATGCGAGCTTCACGCGCGCGGCCGCCGAGCTGCACCTGACCCAAAGCGCAATCAGCCGGCAGATCCAGCAGCTCGAGGAATTCCTCGGCCGCTCGCTGTTCGTGCGCGAACATCGTTCGCTGCGGCTGACGATCGCCGGCGAGCAATACGCGGCGCAGGTGCACCATCTGCTCACGCAATGCGCGGAAGCCACGCACGACGTGATGAAACCCTACGGCGATCTCGAACTGACGATCGCGTGCTCGTCCGGTGTGGCGCTGCTGTGGCTCACGCCGCGGCTGCCCGATTTTCGCGCCACGTATCCGGACATCAAGCTGCGGCTGATCGTGCGCGACGGGCTTGCGTCGATGTCGCCGGCGGAGTTCGACGTGGGCGTCTACTACGTGCGCCAGCAGGCGCCCGCCGAATACACCGCGCGCCGCCTGTTCGACGAGGAAGTGTTTCCCGTCTGCGCGCCGGGTTACCTGGCCGGCCGCACGCTCGACGCGGCCGATCTCGCGAACGAGACGCTGCTGCGCCTCGAGGACGGGCAACGTCAGTGGATGTCGTGGTCCGAATGGTTCGACCAGAACGACATCGACCGGCAGAAGACGCAACCGCAAGACATCACGATCAACTCGTATCCGCAGATCGTGCAGATGACCATTCTCGGCCAGGGCGTGTCGCTCGGCTGGCGCTACATGATCGACGCGTGCATCGAGGCCGGGCTGCTCGTGCGCGTGACCGACGCATCCGCGAGCCACGGTGGCGGCTACTACGTGATCTCGCCCAACGACCGCGCGCAGAACCACGCCGCACGCCTGTTCACACGCTGGCTGTTCGAACAGGCGGAGCGGCAGACGGCGCCCTGACTCATCCGGAACGCAACGCATGCGTGCAGCGCATGCGTGCATGCGAATCTTTCGTTTCAGAAAAAAATCGCGCTGTCCTTAGCATGGGGTTCACGCGGGGCGCCCGTCCCGTCTTCTGACCAAGGAAGAGACCATGCAAGGAACGCTTTCCCCGCGCGCCGCGCCTGCCGTCGATGCGGCAGTGCAGCAGCGTCGCCGCGCCATCGTCGCGACCGTGATCGGCAACGGTCTCGAATGGTTCGATTTCACCGTCTACAGCTTCTTCGCGGTCATCATCGCGAAACTGTTCTTTCCGACCGGCAACGAGCTGACGTCCGTGCTGCTGACCGTCGCGACGTTCGGCGTCGGCTTCTTCATGCGGCCCGTCGGCGGCATCGTGCTCGGCATCTATGCCGACAAGGTCGGGCGCAAGGCCGCGCTGTCGCTCACCATCCTCATGATGGCCGCCGGCACCGCGCTCATCGGGCTCGCGCCGACCTACGAACAGGCCGGTATCGCCGCGCCGCTGCTGATCGTCGTCGCGCGGCTGCTGCAAGGTTTCTCGGCCGGCGGCGAGATGGGCGGCGCCACCGCGTTCCTCACCGAATACGCGCCGCCGGAGAAGCGCGCGTACTACTCGAGCTGGATCCAGTCGAGCATCGGCTTCGCGGTGCTGCTCGGCGCCGCGACCGGCACCTTCGTCACGACGTCGCTCGACGTGCAGGCGCTGCATAGCTGGGGCTGGCGACTGCCGTTCCTGCTCGGGATCATCGTCGGGCCCGTCGGCTACTTCATCCGCAGCCATATCGACGAGACGCCCGCATTCAGTGCCGTCGAAGCGCAGGCAAAAGAAAGCTCGCCGCTGAAGGAAGTGCTGTCCACCTACCCGCGCGAGACGTTCGCGAGCTTTTCGATGGTGATTCTGTGGACCGTCTGCACCTACGTGCTGCTCTTCTACATGCCGACTTATTCCGTGCGCACGCTGCATCTGCCGCAATCGACCGGTTTCGCGGCCGGCATGGTCGGCGGGCTGATGATCATGTGCTGCTCGCCGATCGTCGGCCGGCTCGCCGACGTGTGGGGACGGCGCGTGTTCCTGTCCGGATCGGCGCTTGCCATCTTCGTGCTCGCGTGGCCGATGTTCGCGTGGATCAACCATGCGCCCGGGTTCACGTCGCTGATCGTGTTCCAGGCCGTGTTCGGCGTGCTGATCGCGATCTACACGGGGCCGATCCTCGCGGCGTTCGCCGAACTGTTCCCGACCAAGGTGCTGTCGACCGGGCTGTCCGTCGCCTACAACTTCGCGGTCACGATCTTTGGCGGCTTCGCGCCGTTCCTGATCACCTGGCTCATCGCCCGCACCGGCAGCAACATGGCGCCTGCTTTCTACGTGACCCTCGCGGCAGCCGTCAGCTTCATCGGCACGCGCTTCGTGAAGGACGCCAAGCGTGCCGTTTCCGTCAATCGATAAGGATCTCTCTCCATGACCATTACCGTGCTGCAAGGCGGCAACGTACTCGATCTCGAACGGGGCGTGCTGCTCGACCATCATCATGTCGTGATCGACGGCGACCGGATCGTCGAAGTCACCGATCGGCCGGTGGATTTTCCGAATGCGCAGGTGATCGACGTGCGCGGCAATACCGTGATGCCGGGGTTCATCGATTGCCATGTGCATGTGCTGGCTTCGAATGCGAATCTCGGCGCGAATGCGACGCAGCCGAATATTCTTGCCGCGATTCGGTCGTTGCCGATTCTCGATGCGATGTTGTCGCGCGGGTTCACCAGCGTGCGTGATGCAGGCGGTGCGGACTGGAGTTTGATGCAGGCAGTCGAAACCGGGCTGGTGTCGGGGCCGCGGATTTTTCCGTCGGGAAAGGCGTTGTCGCAGACCGGCGGGCATGGGGACTTTCGGCCTCGCGGGGATTTGCTGGAGCCTTGTTCTTGCTGCTTCAGGACGGGGGCGATTGCTCGGGTGGTGGACGGGGTTGAGGGTGTGCGGCTCGCTGTGCGTGAAGAAATTCAGAAAGGCGCGACGCAGATCAAGATCATGGCGTCAGGTGGCGTGGCTTCGCCGACCGATCCGATTGCGAACACGCAGTATTCGGAGGACGAGATTCGGGCGATCGTGGATGAAGCCGAGGCCGCGAATACTTATGTGATGGCGCATGCGTATACGGGGCGGGCGATTGCTCGGGCGGTGCGCTGTGGGGTTAGGACGATTGAGCACGGGAATCTTGTGGATGAGGCGGCGGCGAAACTGATGCATGAGCGCGGGGCGTTTGTGGTGCCCACGCTTGTTACTTATGACGCGCTTGCCAAACACGGTGCGGAGTTTGGGATGCCGCCGGAATCGGTGGCGAAGGTGGCCTCCGTTCAGCAGAAAGGACGCGAATCGCTGGAAATCTATGCGAACGCCGGCGTGAAGATGGGGTTCGGGTCGGATCTGCTCGGGGAAATGCATACGTTTCAGTCTGGCGAGTTTCGGATTCGGGCGGAGGTGCTCGGGAATCTGGAAGCGCTCAGGTCGGCGACGACCGTGGCGGCGGAGATCGTCAATATGCAGGGGCAGCTCGGGGTGGCGGCGGCGGGAGCGATTGCAGATCTGGTCGTGCTCGATGGGAATCCGCTTGAGGATATCGGGGTGGTGGCCGGTCAGGGGGAGCGAGTCGAATATGTGCTGCAGCGTGGGAAGATCGTGAAGGTGCGGGCGGGTTAGGGTTTGCGGTTGCGTGGATCGCGCCGTGTACAGCGGCCGTGACAATCGTTAAAGGTGAGTATCAACACCGGCACGGGGCCCGCAATAGCCCCCGCTCTCGGTTGTGCTCACGCGGAAACAGCAATCCCGCAACAAGAGCCGCGCGAAGCGGCGCTTGTTGCTTATTCCGGTTCCTCTTCTTGGGCGGCCGCGCCGTAAGGCTGCTCTCGCCAGTTCAGCGCCCTGCGATCAGGTTGGATGGTGATGATCCGAAGATCGAAATTGAATACGAGATACACGTCGGGCTGGATGCCGATCAGCCAGATCGAAGGTTGGCTACGCAGTCGAGGATTGCTTCTGCGAAGTGCGGATGGGATAAATCGATGCCAACACGAGCGAGCGAACGCAACAATTGCTCCACCCCTTCGACAACTCCGACAATGCGTCCACTTCCGACGGGATCGTGGAAGCTGGGTAGCACTTCTGGCAAGTGAGATTCGATACTTACATTTCCGTGTTCGACGGTGATTTCGATCCCGAACGGCAGCAAAAACTCTCGTTTTGTGTTCATTATTCTGATCCCGGTGCGGTCCATAACCGCATTATCGACGATCTAGTCAATGGGGTCGAACGACCACTACTGGTCGACTACACCTCATGCGCTTCGCATAAGCCAAGACGGCATCGAAGTATGGCGACTGGCCGGAAGCGACCCTGAGCGGACTATCAAGACATCCGAACTCCAATGGCTGCTCGTCAACACCCACAGACATATCTGAGCGGGCTGCGAACGCCCCCGGAAGTTCAGGATGTCCAGGCATCAGAGAGTCAAGCGTAAGGCTCAAAAACAGCGGTGTCCGGTTCCTCGATGCTCATCAAGTCGAGGAGAATCTCAATTTCATTTTTCTCCTGGTGTGGGATGCTCTTTAGGTCCTCTCCCATCAGCGCAAGTATGGAATTGCCAGCAAAAATTTCTTCAAACTTCTCTGGATTTGTAGTGGTAATGGTTTTGATCCATTTTCGAGTAATCCAATCAGGAGCCCCACCAGAGTGAATCACTAACGAGTATGATGGCAAAGTGGGACGGTAGAAAGTAACACCTTTATTAAGCATATCATTCATCAGATTATTGCTTGTCACTTTCAACGCAAGGCTAGTCAGAAAACCATGACGAACAGATTCATATATTGCAAACCAATGGTTTCCGTCCATCTCGCTTTTTAAGAGAAACTTCTCTATTCCAGATTTCGATAAGCCACTAACCAGCCCTAATGAATTAGCGTGCAATGACTGAATTGATATCACGTCGTCATCGAGAGAGGCGAGAATGCGGCCGGCTTTCTTTGAAACCGGCAGCTTTTGGGCTATGCAAAAAGCTAAGGCCCATGCGACATCGCTGCTGGCGCCGCTCCGTTCGTGGCGCAGGATAATCTGCTCAACCGTATGCGCCCAAAGCGCTCTATCAATCGGACAACCGTTAATTTGCCAGAACTGGAGAAGCGACAGTCCTTTTTGGGCGCAGCCAGGCTCTCGCAGCATAGCTTGGGAGATGCAACTTTCCGCCACACGAAGGACAGAATCCCAAGGTTTATGATTTTGGAAAAGCGCTCCGATTGCATACAGCAATATTGGTAGCTCGGGGTGTCCTGATGCCAGAGAAAATACAATATCAAAATACCTGACCATCGCGTGAGGGCGAGAGAATGCAGTTTTACTCGCATCAATTATTACGTCATGCCAGCCATCACTCGCCGGTTGCGGCAACTCAATAATCTGTGTTTTTTTGGGGTTGAGGCGCAACCGGAAGCTGTCAAGTTCTCGTTGAAGGCTGGATAGGATTCTTTCAGCCTCCTCTCTTGTATTACATGCGAATTCATAATCATCGAACCACCGGTAGGCGCTGCTCTTGCCGATATCTATAGAATTATCAACTTGCGATAAAACCGTTTCAGCGAGTAGAAATGAGAGGTCAGTTCCAATAGGGATTCCTTGGCTCACCTTCCCCTGCAAATCCATTAAAGCTTGATCAAGTTGTTTGCCAACCAAAGATTTTTTTGACCAATTTGCTCGATCCCGGAGCTTTGGATCAACTGCCCAACCGACCGCATGAGTATAGAGAGACGGATAAAACTGACTAATATCGACCTTAAGAAGATGCGACGCCCCCCCGCGGCTCAAAGCGCGCTCGCGTGCCAAGCTGCTAGGTTTGACAAGTGTGCGTAACGCACGTCGTTGTCCAACTTGATACACAGGGCGGCTTTTGGAAAAAGTTGATTTGCCAGCCTTCTGAAGAAGGCGTCGAAAATTCTTCGCGGTTATCCTAGCCAGTTTTGAATAAGAGTAAGGATGAGGGATACGAAGCAGTCGATGATTTAATCCAGGCAACGCGAGGCGGTAGGAGACGCACTCGGTAAAATTGTCAGAAGGCTTGTAGCTATCCAAAACTGCCCTTCCAGCCTTTGACGTCGCATAGGCCGCGAAATGATCGGAGAAAAATGAAGGAGGTAGTTCCTTCGGGAAATAACCACGCGCAAGAAGATTTTTGTAAATTGTCATTATTAATTCTTGTAATATAAATTACAGTTTACCAGTAGAGATCACAAAAACATTCCGTTTTTCTTTGATACGGAAAAATCGAATCCAGCGATTGTCTTTTAAAGTGAAAGTTGGATGCCGCGGATGCCGACGGTAGATGCCGGCACTTCTCGGATGCTCGAACTCGTCTCCTTTGAATGGCGGGTTGCAGATTACTGCAGTCATCACCGTCTAGTTGGATCCCGGTCGTCACCGAAATATAAAAATTTATCTAGCCGCTAATTCTTTAGCGAGCTTGGCAAACATTTGGTCTGCCCCCCAAGCCTGCGCTGCAGTGAACGCAATCTCCCGCGCTTGAAGTTCGGTTAGCGGTGACGACGGTTTATAGGATAGGTCGTGTTCGGCTTCTCCCCATGCATGTTGAAAAAGCGTCTTAATTTGCAACTCAAAGAAATCCGGGGCATCGTTGTGCTCTTCATCCTCGAATAGTTCTTCAGGAATCGCCAACACAAGGTGCCTACCTTCGTAGCCAAATTGCTTTGGCGAATCTTGTATGACTGAGTTTGCTTCGATGCGATTGAAGTATTTCATGATTGCTACCTCGACCGCTTCAACGTCCGACAGATAGAAGACAATGATACGAGCGGCGACCTGATCCTGTATTTCACTAAAAGGGTCGGAATATTTGCGCTTCCCGCCGTTTTCTTTGACTGCCTTTGCGAGGAATCGCGCAGGATCCTTGGCGCGTGCGCTGACTCGATCGATGTGTTTTATGCCGTCGAGACGCTGAGTTAGGAATGACATTAGGCCCGTAGCCAAGGGAGAAAGAACATTCGCATGCCGGCGCGAATACTCAGCGAAAAGTTCTTCGTCACTCATCGACTTGACCTCAGCTTTTCGTCCACGATCATCCCTTGAGTGGAATAGGCGTGGGCGTCACCTATTTTCTCCGGATGGAAGATGTCCTCAAATCTATCCGTCGGTGCGGACAAAGTTGCACCATTATCCAGTTCTATTTGCTTGTATGGGACATGCTTAATGAACTCGTCGGCATCAAATCGAAATGATTCAGTGATGAGACGCGCTGGCTTGACAGCGGCTTTTACTGCGTCTTTGGCCCTTTGGGACATCGCGAACTGATCGCAGAACTGTTCAATAGTCATTGCGTTTGATGTCAAATTGCCCGCGAGTCGCGCGGCTGCGACGATCTCTCCACGAACTCGAGGGTCGCTGGTAGACCTGCTTGCATCCTTCATGGCAATGGCGAGCCGACGGGTCCCCTCCGCCGCGGTGGTTGTGAGTTCTGAGCGCAGGAAGTCCACAATCCAATAATCGGCGATTGCTTTCGATCCGTGATTTAGTTGTCGATCTGTGGCGATGCCTTTCCATGCGTCGCTTTTACCCGCTTCGTGCCGATATGTCGCAGCTTTGTACGTGTGTGCATTCTTTAAAAAAACTTGCTCAACAAACTCCACACTTAGCGCGCTGCCGTTCTTACTAGCTACAACTCCTTCGTCCGCAGCGAAGCGAGAAAGCACGGTGCGTTTACCTGCCTTGCCCTCGTCAGCACCCAGACAGACGAAGAATAGCCCCATACCTGCAGTGCCAGGCGTTGCGGCTTGCAATGACTGTGCCAACGGGAGCGCACTCGCTAGCCTCGGCTTCGCAAAGAAGGCAAGCAGTTGCTCCCGGATCGGATTGATTTGATTGTCGGAAACGAATGTGACCGGAACATCGCGCCGGGACTTGGCGCTATCAAATACTTCCGAAAGCATCTTGGAAAGCTTGCCCTTGTCTGGTCTGATGTGGATACCATCGATGGAATCGGCAGCCCGCTCATGGTTCTTTGGATAGGTCAGAAAACTGTAGATGCTTTCGATTGACATACTCAAATTCCCCCGATGCCCTAGAGTAGATCTAACTCGGTCGACCTTTTTTCTTAGTTTCCTGATTAGCGTATCAGATCGGCTTCGATCGATGCTTCTTTCTTTGCGTAGATAAGGGAAAGAACTAGAGTGTCTTCTGATAATTTAGGGGCAGGTCAATCTGTCATCAAGCGACAATTTTTAGTCGAGCCAGTCTGATGACCAAGGTATGCCGTGGAGCAGCCCTCCCTCTGAATTTCAGGGCACAGAGCACGCGAGGCGGAGCCGACATTCGAACGTCCGAGTGCAAGTATGGATTAACGTCCATAGATGCCCGAAACTAGACCACCAACTGGACATCACTAGATGCCATTTCGAGTCCGCACTAGTCTGCCCCTCAGGACCCGATGTGTTTCTGCATGAAAACACTCAACGGATCGTCCGAATAATCGCCAAACAGTCCCCTTCGCTGATATCCGGCAGATGCATACAAAGCCAGCGCCTCATGTTGATAGGGTCCAGTCTCAAGTCTGATCACCTTGCAACCCGAGTCGACCGCCCGTAGCTCAAGCATAGTCATTAGCTTCCTCGCCACACCCTGCCCACGCCCGCGCGGGCTGACGTACATGCGTTTCAATTCGCCGAACTCGGGGTTGAGGACAATCGCCCCGCACCCGATTGCCTTGCCCTCGCTGTCCCGCGCAACGGCGAACAGCACATTGGATTGCTTCAGTGACGCGATATCCAGAGCGTGGCGGCTCTCAGGCGGGTATAGGGTGTCCTGGTACGCATCAAGATCGGCGATGAGAGCAATCACATCGGGCTGGTCGGGAGACTCGAAGGCGATAGTCATGGCTGACAAAGCTGGGCAAAAGGGAAATTGAAGTACCCGGCGACGAAGCCATGCGCGACATCGATGGCCGTCCGGTTTTCAGACGCTAATTCTCAGCGATGTCTCCGGCGCTGTCGAACCTCTCAAAAAACCAGGCGAATCCGATCACCTCGTGAGATCGCCCGATTCACCGACCATCAAGACAAATGCATCCTATTGAACAACCGCATCGACCATCGCCTGCGCATCCGAGACAAACCGTGAATAGCGCCTCTGCTTGGGCAATTGCTGCGCGAAACAGGCTGGCCGCTGTTCCTCGGCCACGTGCCCCGCACTGCAAGCGACAATCGTCGGCAACGTCGCATCCCGCCACATGAGATAAACCCGCGCCCCCTGCCTGACCGACACCATCAACGTATTCGGCCCATCCGGCATCCCGTCCTGGCTGTCACCCAACAACAACGCCTTCACCACCGCATCAGCCGGTTTCCGCTTCACCGGCAATTCAGCAAATCGATACTCCGCAGCGTCGCCACCGAGCACGTCGGTGTAAAACGTCTCGTAATCGAAAATCGCGGCTACGTCATCCGCCGACTTGATCCCCGCATCGGCCGTCGCCACCCAGGCCTTCAAAAGCGGAACCGTCGTTACAACGAGATTCACCTTCCCGTCATTTGACTTCAAAAGCAGTCCGTCCGGCCCGGGCGTCATCCCGTTGTCGATGTAAAGGGTATCCACGGTACTCCCCGCCTTCGCGGAAAAGCCTCTCGCCCTAACCGTCCCGACAAGCTTGACCAGCCGCGCACTCACCTCAGCCGTGTATTTCTTGTCCAGATCCCCCTGATCTTCCATCCGCGCCGCTGTAATCGTGTCGACGGCTTTCTTCCGATAGGCAAGATACGAATCGGTAGGCGAAGCAATCACCTTCGCCCCCACCGCAGCCGCCACCGCGACGAGCACCGCCGCCCCCACCCCGATCTTCCACTTGGAAATGCGTTTCATTTTTATAAGCGTTACCAAATCCCGCGCCGACATGCAAAAACGGCTGCCGTGACCCCACGGCAGCCGTCCCTCAGAAACGCCTTATTCTAAATCGCGAATCAGACTTTACTCATCCACCTTGAAAGCCGACACCAGCCTTGTCAATTCCGCCGCCTGCTGCTTCAAGCTCGCCGCGGCCGCCGCACTTTCCTCCACCAGCGCCGCATTCTGCTGCGTCATCTGATCGAGCGACTGCACCGCGTCCCCGATCTGATCGATACCAGCGCTCTGCTCCAGACTAGCCTCGGCGATCTCGCTCATCATCGCGCTCACGCCTTGAACCTGCGAGACAACATCGCGCATCACCTTCCCGGCCTCACTCACCAGCCGCGACCCGGTATTCACCGTCCCCGCGCTATGCTCGATCAGCACCTTGATCTCCTTCGCCGCCTGCGCGCTGCGTTGCGCCAGATTCCGCACTTCCGAAGCCACCACCGCAAACCCGCGCCCCTGCTCGCCGGCCCGAGCCGCTTCCACAGCCGCGTTCAAAGCAAGAATATTCGTCTGGAACGAAATACTGTCGATCATCACGATGATCTCGGAGATCCGCTGCGACGCGTCGCTGATTTCCTGCATCGTGCTCACGACTTCACCCACCACCTGCCCGCCGCGCGCCGCCGTATCGGAAGCGCCGTTGATCATCTTCGCGGCCGTCGTCGCCGTCTCGGTGTTGTTCCGCACCACGGCCGTGATCTCTTCCATCGACGAAGCCGTGCGTTCCAGGTTGCTCGACTGCCCTTCGGTGCGTTCGCTGAGGTCCGCATTCCCCGTCGCAATCTGCGCCGACCCGGTCGCAATCGACGAGGAAGCCGCGCGAATGCTGTGCACCAATGTCGAAAGCGACGACACGAACCGATTGAACGCATCCGACAACTGCCCGATCTCGTCCTGGCTCTCGACCGTCATCCGGCGCGTCAGGTCGCCCTGACCGCTTGCGATCTCCGACAGCAACGTCGCCGCCCGGCGGATCGGCGCGGCAATCGCGCGCCCCACCAGCCAGATCACGAGCAGTGCGACACCCAGCCCCACCACCGCAGCAACCAGCGCTGCACTACGAATCGCACGCGTCACCGGCCCGAGCAGCTCGGCCTGCGGCACCTCGACCACGACATACGCGTTCAACTCCGGAATAAACGACGTCGCGATGAATCGCGCACCGCCGTCGCCGTTGTAGCTCAGATACGCATACGGCTGACCAGCCAACAGCGTCGACGACGCATCACTAGGCAGCCCCGGCTGATCCTTCATGAAATGCTTGCCATCAATCAGCGCCGTATCACGATGCATCATGATCGCGCCATCGGGACGCACGAGATACGCGAACCCGGTCTCACCGATCCGATACGCAGCAATACCCTTCGCGAGCGCATCGACGGACAAGCTCATGCACGCCGCACCGATCGGCACACCGTCGAGTTCAACGCGACTGTTGATGAACATCATGTAGCCGCCGACCGTCACCTCACGGTCCATGTTCACGTCGAACGCCTTGCCGGACGACAGGAAGCCGGTCAGCCACTGATCCTTGTCGGTCACCTTCCGCTGCAGGCCGGATTCGTTGTAGTAGTTGCCGCTCTTCACGGACACCCACTGCACCGACGCCGCCTTCTGCTCGTCCTTCACGTTCTTCGCGAGCTGGATCCAGTTGCGCGTGCCGGCGTCGGGTTCGCCGTCGGCTTCCCATTGCAGCAGGAACGCGTCACGCGCCAAAATCCGCGACGCGGCGATCGGCCCGGCCATCTGCCGCTGCACGTCGGCGCGGATGCCGTTCACGGCCGTCGGCAGCTCTTCGCGGACGACGCGATCGCGCACCGCGTTGCCGATCAGACGGATGCTGAGTCCGCTCGAGATCGCGACGAACACGAGCAGGCAGCTCGTCATGCTGAGAATCAGCTTGTTCTGTATGGAAAGCTTGCGCCAGAAATGCATGGGGAACCCTCGATAACCGCTCGGTCTGAGCCAGATTGGGTTATCGGCATGCATGCGCAGAACCGCATCGCTGATTTCAGATGTTCATCATGCGAGATTCGTTATGTTGTTGTCAGGCGGGCATATGCGGCCGCCTATAGACGCAAGATCGACAAAAATTCAGCGCGAATCAGTATGCAACGAAGATCGTGACACGCCGGTTTCGCGCCCGCGCGGCCGCATCGTCCCCCGCGACGAGCGGCTGCGTATCGGCCCGCCCGATCGCCGCGAGCCGATGCGGGGCGACGCCGCGCTCGGTCAGGTAGCGCACGACGCTCCCCGCACGCGCCGACGACAGCTCCCAGTTCGATTCGTATTTCGCATTCGCGATCGGCACGCTGTCGGTATGCCCTTCGACGAGAATGTCGCCGGTCGCGTGATCGCTCAGTGCCTGCGCAATCTGGTTCAGCACGGGCGACGAATCGGGCAGCAGGCGCGCATCGCCGACATTGAACAGGATCTTCGCGTCGATGCCGATCTCGACGCCATGCGGCGCCTTCACGAGCGAGATCCGGCCGTTCGACTTCAACGAATCGAGCAACGCGAGCCACGGCGGCGAGTGCTCAGGCGTCACGCCAGCGGAAGCGGCAGCCGATGCGCTCGCCGCGTTTTCGGCATGCCGCGCAAGCGTCTGGTACCGTGCGTCGAGCGCGTTGTATTTCGCGAGCTGGAGCACGTACAACGCGAGAAACAGCACCATCAGCGTCGTGATGAGATCCGCGTACGAAATCAGCCAGCGGCCGGATTGCGCGCCTTCGAGTTCGTCGTCGTCGCGATCGGCGGCGGATGCACCGTCAGTTCGAGCAGTCATGCGATTGGAATTCCGGGTTCGTCGTATGACACACGCGCATCACGCGAGCGATTCGGCCGCACGCCCGCGCACGTCACCGGTCAGGCGCGTCTCGATCGTATGCGGCGATTCCTTGCGCGATATCGCCAGCAAGCCGTCGAGATACAGCTTGCGAAACCGCAGCTCGCTGTCGATCTGCGCGCGCAGCTTGCCGTAAAGCGGCAGGAACACGAGGTTGGCGAACGCCAGCCCGTACAGCGTCGCGATGAACGCGACTGCAATGCCCGGCCCGAGCTGCGCCGGTTCGAGAATATGGCTCGTCACCTGCACGAGCCCGAGCACCGACCCGAGGATGCCGAACGTCGGCGCATACCCGCCGGCCTGCTGCCACACGCGCGCGGCGGCGAGGCGGCTGCGTTCGTAGGCATCGAGTTCGCGCTGCAACGCGTCCTCGAGCACGGCGGTCGATACGCCGTTCGCCAGCAGTTCGAGCCCGCGGCGCGCGAACGGATGGATGCCGCTCACGTCCATCGATTCGAACGCGAGCAGCCCGTCGAGCTTCGCGCGATCGCCCCATTCGAGCAGGTCGGACAGGTTCTTGCGATCGACCTCGCGCGCCCGCACGAACGCGAGCCGCAACTGCTTCACCGCGTCGAAGAAGCGCGCCCAGGTGTTCTGGATCATCACCGCACCGAGCGTGCCGCCGAGCACGATCACGAGCGCCTCGAACTGGAACAACATCGAGAAGTGCCCGCCTTCTAGCGCGAAACCGAACACGATCGCCGCGCCACCCAACACCACACCGGCCAGGGTCAACAGATCCATACGCGCCTCCTCGTCATGCATCCGAAGCCGATGCGACAGGCGCAGTGCCCGCCGCCGGCGCCTTCGCCGCGCGAACGGCATCCAGCACGCGCCGCTCGATGTCCTCGATCTCGACCGGATCGAGCTTGAGCTCGCGGCGCATCACCCACGACACCTCGTTGCGCCGCGCCTCGGTCATCACGGAGAACAGCTTGTCGGCCACCGCGCGATCGTCGAGATTCGCGATCAGCTTCGCGAGATCGTAGGTATCGAACGCGCTGATGACGTCGAACAGCGTGCGCTGGTCGATCCACACGAGATCCTCGAGCGCGCGCACGTCGCCGCCGCGTCGCGCGTTGCGCCGCGAGAAGTACGTCACCCCCTTCTGCTCGACGTAACTGAGGACCTTCGATTTACGGAACGCAAACAACTCGTCGGCAATCTCGCCGTTCGACAGCTTGTTGAGCAGCATCGTCTTCTCGACACCAATCAGCGCTTCGAGATCGGCCAGCTCGATGAGCTCGAGTTCGCTGTTGATCGACAGGTCGAGATCGTGATCGGCCACCTGCTGCGCGCGATCGATCACGCGCGCGGCGTCGAACGTGACGACCTGGCGTGCATCCGACGAAGACGCATAGTCGGTTGCCCCGCCGGAGAGGTCCGTCTGCGCGGCCTCTATCGTGACGAGATTGAGCTTCTCCATGCGTCGCAGCATCGCGAGCACGTGCGGCCGCGAGTGGCCGGCAATCGCACGGCATTTGCGGATCACTTCGGCGAGCGGTACCGAGGTTTCGGCCGCATGGGTCTGCATCGGCCGGCGCGCCCACGCATCGCCGCCATCGCGCGCATCGGCACCCGCCATCAGCGCCAGCACATGCGCATACGACAGCACGCCCGGCATGAAGTCCGCGTGCGTGTAGGTGGCGAGCTGGTCGTCCTTGCGCTTCACGCGGCGGATCATCGTCCGCACGATATGGCGCAGCAGCGCCGACACGCGCTCGATTTCTTCGTCGAGCATGCCGGCCGGCACGACCGTCAGCTGACAGAATGAAAGGGCCTTCGCGGTATGGGCACGCGGCTCGGCCGCGAGCAGCGCCGATTCACCGAAGAACTCGCCACGGCCGAGCGTCGCGACGACGACGCGCTTGTCGTCGCATCGCGTGGACAGCTCGACCTTGCCGTCGGTGATCAAGAAGATGACGGGCTCACCCGCAAAGCCCTCGGAGTAAATGATTTCCCCGGGCGCCGCTGTACGCGTCCATGATTGCTGACGATTCACGTCGATTCCCCTGCTGCGCTTGCTTTCTTGTGCGGCTGCGCGTCGCGCTGCATGCGCGATCATCGCCGCCGTCCCCGTGCTCCCGTTTACGACACGAGCGGTGGAGTTCTTTAACCTCGTCGCAGGGGTTCCGTGAGCAGAATTTGATGTAAATCGTTTGCGCTGCGGAAACGGCTTGATGCATCAGGGAAAACGACAGGCCGCGGCGCGTGCTTCGAATCGGCCGGGCCCGCCGCGATCCTTACTTCCGGCCTTCAACGCACACGAACACGCGGCTCACTCGTGCAAGCCCCACGACACGAGCACCGCGTGGATGTTTCGCGCATATTCGTCCCGAAAGCGCGGCGTCTCCGAGTGATAGGCGCCGATCGCCTGCCAGGTGTTCCCGTAGCGGACCATCTTGCGTTTCAGCATCCACGCCGCGACGTAGATGTTCACGCAGGCATCCTTCAGCGCGCCCGGCGGCACGCCGTAGCGGCGCAGCTCGCCGAAATGCACCGAGTTGATCTGGGTCTGGCCGACGTCGATGCTGCCATCCGCGTTGCGATGCACGGCAGCCGGATTGCCCTTCGATTCGTACCAGGCGATCGCGCGCAGGATCTGCGGGTTGACGCCCTGATAGCCGGCCGCGCGCTCGAAGCATTCGCCGTCGGGCACCGCGTCATCCGCACGCACCGGCGCGACGAAGAGCGCACTCAGCAACAACATCGCGAACCACCGCCACGGCATGCCGCCGGGTCGCATCGAGACAATCCGGGTGCGGGCCGCCACGTATCCGCCGCTTCGATTCCGCGGGTTCATGGCGTCATCGCCAGCGCAGCGGCACCGGCCCCCGTCGTGCGCCGCTCGTGTGTGCTCTTCGCCAGCGCGTCGTCGAGCTTCTTGTCCTCGGCGGCGAGCGCCGCGCGCGACTCGTCGGTCACGACGAGACGCACCTGAAATTCCGGCGCCTTCTTCACGGGCTGCGCGTGGCGCAGCTTCTTCGCGCGACGCCCGCCCGTCGGTGCGGGCGCCTGCACTTCGTCGTCCCCCCCCGCTCCCGGCGGCAGCGACGCGAACGGCGGCAGCGGCGGAAACACCTGGTTGGATGCGGCAGGGGCAAACGGCGCGCCGTCGCCGGGTGGCGCCGCAAACGCGGTGCCGCACACGAGCACAGCTGCACAGATCGATAGTCGTAGCATCGCGGGATCTCCTGTTACTGGGTCGGTCCGACCTGGACGCTGTACGGCCGGCAACTACCGGCCGCGACGTTCTCGACGCGCACCGCCGCAACACGCGGCGTCGCGATGCCGCGCCGGATGGACTGGTTCAGGTAGCCGAAATCCTGCGGCAGCGCGGCCACGCGAATCGTCATCGGTTGCGATTGCTTCGATGCCAGCGCACCGACTTTCGCGAGCAACGCGGTCAGCTGAGGATCGCGTGCCCCAAGCGCATCGGCTGGTATGACGAAATCGACGAGGGACGTCGACGCGGAGGGCGCGTCGTTGTGCGCATTCGCGTCCTGGTGTCCGGATTGAAGTTGGGCGCAGCCGGCTGACATGACGAGCGCAGCGGCAAAGACAAGCATGACGAACGGTTTCACGTGTTTCTCTTGCGGTCACTGGACCTGCGTTATCGGCACCGCGCCCGCGATGTTTACCCCGATTGCATGCGAGGCCCGCCGCACGGGGCCTCACGCCGTGCGTCGATTCGTCCGATTTAAGCGCGCTTTGGTCAGACGCCATTCATCCGATATTTGAGCGCGTCATACATGACAACCCGTGCGCCGCACGTGATCCCGCGCGTCAGAACTCCATGTCGAGTTCGTCGATGTCTTCGTGCTCGGCCTTCGCCGCATCGATCCATTCCGCGACGAACGGATGCGCGAGTACCTGCATGCAGTACTCGGCGATATCGGGCTCGAGCTTCACGTCGTAGGTCAGGAAGCGCGTGACGACCGGCGCATACATCGCGTCGGCAATGCCGATCTCCGCGCCGAACAGCCAGGGGCCGCCGTACGCGGCCAGACACTCGCGCCAGATCGTCACGATCCGCTGGATGTCGTGCTGCGCGCGCGACCAGATCCGGAAGCCGGGGAAATGCGCGCGCAGGTTCATCGGCAATGCGGAACGCAACGCGCTGAAACCGGAATGCATCTCGCCGCAGATCGACCGGCAATGCGCGCGCGCCTTCCGGTCTTCAGGCAGCAGCCTCGCCTGCGGCCGGATTTCGTTCAGGTATTCGGCGATCGCGAGCGTGTCCCACACCGTGTTGCCGTCGTGCGTCAGACACGGCACGAGAATCGACGGCGACAGCAGCAGCAACTCCGCACGCGACGCGGCATCGATCGGCACGCTGACCGTCTCGAACACGAGCCCGCTCAGCTTCGCGAGCAGCCAGCCGCGCATCGACCACGACGAGTAATTGCGGCTGCTGATGGTCAGCGTCGTCTGTCCGGTGACTTCCATGTCGCTCCCCTGTTCAAAGCCGTTCGTGCCCCTGCACCGAAAACGGACGCTGTGTGACGTCACCCGCACCATGCCTGTGCGACGCATTCGCCGAACTGGCGCAGCAGCGCACGCTGTCGCGTCACGTGCCGCGCGACAGACCGACCGGGCAACGCATCGCACGCGGCTGCCGTGTGTCGCGTGCCGCCTGCGTCGCCGCGTTACCGAACTACGTGCAACGCGCGTGCCAGCCGCAGGCTGGCACATCGCTTGCCTCGTTCAATGCAACGCGGCACAACGAGCAACAGCCATGAATCTGCTTGCCTATCCGTTCTATCAATGGTCTGCCGAATGCACGCGCCCAGCGCGCGCATGGGCCGCCGCCGCCCGCGCGACGATGTCGCTGTGGCCGCCCGCCACATCGACACCGACCGGCCGCATGCTGGACGCGCTGTGCGAACTGCTCGAATGCTGCGCGTTCTCGCATCGGCGTCCGCCGTTCGGCATCGCGTCGATCGTCGTCGATGGAGAAACGGTGCCGATCGTCGAGGAAGCCGCCGCGGCCACGCCGTTCGGCACGCTGCTGCATTTCCGCAAGGCGCTGCCGGTCGCCCGCCAGCCGCGCGTGCTGATCGTAGCGCCAATGTCCGGGCATTTCGCGACGCTGTTGCGCGGCACCGTGCATACGATGCTCGCCGACCATGACGTGTACATCACCGATTGGCACAACCCGCGCGACATCCCGTTGACGGCCGGACGATTCGGCTTCGACGAATACGTCATGCACGTGATCGACTTCATCCGCCAGATCGGCCCGGACGCGCATGTGCTCGCGATCTGCCAGCCGACCGTCGCCGCGCTCGCGGCCGTCGCACTGATGGCCGCCGGCGGCGATCCGGCGCAGCCCGCGAGCCTGACGCTGATGGCGGGGCCGATCGACTGCCGCGTGAATCCGACGAAGGTCAACGCGCTCGCGACGAGCCAGCCGATCGAATGGTTCGCGCGCAACCTGATCAGCGTCGTGCCGGCGGGCTTCGTCGGTGCGCAGCGATGCGTGTATCCGGGCTTCGTGCAGGTCGGCGCGTTCATGTCGATGAATCCCGATCGCCATGCGGCGTCGTTCGCGGACCTGTATTACGAGCGCGCGAAAGGCGATCCGGCGAAAGCCGACACGCTGCGGCACTTCTACGACGAATACTTCGCCACTGCCGATCTCACCGCGGAGTTCTATCTGGAAACGGTCGAGAAGGTGTTCCAGCAATACGCGCTCGCGCGCGGCGAGCTGACGGTCGGCGACCGGCTCGTCGAGCCGGCGGCGATTCATCGCACCGCGCTGTTGACGATCGAAGGCGAGAAGGACGATATCTGCGCGGTCGGCCAGACGGTGGCCGCGCAGGAGCTGTGTTCGGGGTTGCCGCCGTACCTGAAAACGCACCACGTGCAGACGGGAGCCGGCCACTACGGTGTGTTCAACGGCAGCCGCTGGGAAACGCAGATCTATCCGATCGTGCGCGCGACGATCCACGACAACGAGCCGTACGATCGCACCGCGGGCGCGGAAGGCGACGCGGACGGCACGCACTACGTGACGCTGCGCGCGCTGCTCGATGCGCGCGCAACGGCGCACGATCCAGCGACCGACACGCCGTCGCATCACGCCCACTGACGCTATACGGCGCTGAAAATGAAACGCCCCGCCGGGGGTGGCGGGGCGTGAGGTGCGGCAGCGTGCCGACGACGCGCGAGGGAGCGGCTCGCGCGTCAGCCTGCGTTACGAACAGGCCTTGCCGTGCGACGCGTGGTAGCCCTTTGCCTTCGCATCGGCTTCCGACATGTAGCTGCCGTGCTTCGTCTTGCCGTAGTACTTGTCGGTCGAGCAGTGATAGACCTTCGTGCTGTCGTTCGCCCACACCTTGCCCGGGCCGCCGCCCGGCGCTGCCGCCGCGGTCGTTGCAGCCGCGCTCTTCGCCGGTGCGGTACCGGATGCGGGGGCTGCCGAGGCGGCCGTTGCCGGCGCTGCGGCCGGTGCGCTCGCGGCGGCCGCCGCCGATGCGCCGTACCAGGTCTTCACACCCTTGTGGCCCGCGCATGCGCCCTTCTTCGATGCGCCCGAGTAGAACGAGCCGTCCTTGCACAGACCGGTCGTGCCGGCCGGCGCGCTGGCCGGAACCTGCGCGAACGCACCGATCGACATACCCATGCCGGCGACCAGCGCGGCGATCAACATCGTCTTTTTCATAGTCCTCTCCTGATTTGCCTGAATGAAGAATGCGTTCCGGGGATTCCCGGGAAAGTCGCGGTTACCGCACCCAGCGGCACACGCGATGGTGGTGGTGATCGAAATGACACACACGGTGCGAATGCGCTTCGGCCAGTGCCGGAGCAAGAACGGCACATGCCACTGCGGTGGCCGTCAGGATCTTCGCGATGCGCTTCATGAAACTCTCCCGGGTAGGTCAACCGGTGATCCGGCTGGTACCTCCTTAACGCCGGTCGTCGACAGGCCGTGCACCGCGCTCATGTGCAATTGACGATCTTTGACAACGTAGCGCCGTCAACGCCTCGAAGCTGACGAATGTCTTTCTTTCCTTTCCGGATCTTCAGCTTCGAAGCCGTTCGGAACTCGAAAGAATGTGACGCAGGGGAAAGCCGATCGCGGGGGCGCGTGGAGCATACGGACGCTTTCGTGGGAGGCGAAGCAAAAAAGCCGCCCGAAGGCGGCCTGATGGAAGTGTGCACGTCATGCGCGGCGGCTACGCCCCCACCTCACCCCAAGGCGTCGGCGGCGGCACCGCGCACGGCCCTTCGACGTCGATCGACTTGAAATCGGCGGGCCCGACGATCTCCAGATACTCCATGTCCGGCGAGTAGTCGAACAGGTAGTGGACGATCCCCGGCGCCTGGTGCACGCAATCGCCGGCGCTCACCAGCGTCTCGCGTTCGCCGTACATGAAGCGCGCCCAGCCCTTCAGCATGATCACGATATGGAACTCTGCCTCGTGACGGTGCCAGCCGGTGCCCGCCTCCGGTGCATGATTCGCCCTGACGAGTTGCGCGACGACCTTGCCGTTCGTCGCGGCGGCGATACCGAGATCGCGGTACAGGAAGAAGTCGCGCAGGCCTTCGCCGTGATAGGCGGTGTCCTGCGGCTTCACATGGGAAAAGGCGGTCGTGGTCGGGGTGCTCATCGCGGTGCTCCTTCATCGAAAGGATCACGCGTGACAAGCATTTGGCGTTCCAGGGTGCGGCGTCGCGGGCAGCCCGCGACGCCGCCTGCCGGCTTACTTCAACCGCCCCGACAGGAACTGCCCGAGCCGTTCGCTCTTCGGATTCACGAGAATCTCCTGCGGATCCCCTTCCTCCTCGATCTTCCCCTGATGCAGGAAGATCACGTGATTCGACACGTTGCGTGCGAAGCCCATCTCGTGCGTGACGACGACCATCGTACGCCCTTCCTCGGCGAGCTTCTGCATCACCTTCAGCACTTCGCCGACGAGTTCCGGATCGAGCGCCGACGTCGGCTCGTCGAACAGCATCACTTCCGGCTCCATCGCGAGCGCACGTGCAATGGCCACGCGCTGCTGCTGGCCGCCCGACAGGTGCGACGGATACATGCCCTCGACGCGCGGCGCGAGGCCGACCTTCTCCAGGTACTTGCGCGCCCGCGCGATCGCTTCGTCCTTGCCGATCCCGAGCACGGCCATCGGCGCTTCGATCACGTTCTCGAGCACCGTCATGTGTGCCCACAGGTTGAAGTGCTGGAACACCATCGACAGCTTGGTGCGCATCCGCTGCAGCTGCTTCTGGTCGGCCACGCGCAGCGAGCCGCTGCGATCGCGCGTGGTCTGGATCGGCTCGCTGCCGATCGTGATCTGCCCGGAGCACGGCTGCTCCAGGAAGTTGATGCAGCGCAGGAACGTGCTCTTGCCGGAGCCGCTCGAGCCGATGATGCTGATCACGTCGCCGGCCTTCGCCTTCATCGACACGCCCTTCAACACCTCGTTGTCGCCGAACTTCTTGTGCAGGTTGTCAACGGTAAGCTTGTACATGCTGGGTCCTTCCTTGCGAATCTTGCGAATGCGTTAATGGCCGCGCGGCGAGAGGTACGCGAGCCAGCGCGTCTCGAGCTTGCGGAACGCCCAGATGAGCGTGAACACGACGATGGCGTACATCACGGCCGCAATGCCATACGCCTGGAACGACATGTAGGTCGCGGAGTTGACGTCGCGCGTGACCTTCAGGATGTCGGGCACGGTCGCGGTGAACGCGAGCGTCGTTGCGTGCAGCATCAGGATCACTTCGTTGCTGTAGCTCGGCAGCGAGCGGCGCAGCGCGGAAGGCAGGATGATCCGCGTATAGAGCTTGAAGCGCGACATCCCGTAGGCCATGCCGGCCTCGATCTCGCCGGCCGACGTCGCCTTGATCGAACCCGCGAAGATCTCGGTGGCATACGCGCATTCGTTCAGCACGAACGCGAGCAGCGTGCAGTTCATCGCGTTGCGGAAGAACGTGTCGAGCAATACGTGGTTGTGCACGACCTGCAGGCTGTAGATGCCCGTGTAGCACATCAGCAGCTGCACGTAGAGCGGCGTGCCGCGGAACACGTACGTGTAGAGCCACACGGGGGTCGAGATCCAGCGGTTCGACGACGCGCGTGCGATCGCGAGCGGCACGGCGAGCGCGAAGCCCAGCGCGATCGACACGACCAGCAGCCACAGCGTGATCGCGAGGCCGCTGAAGCGGTAGCCGTCGGTGTAGAGATAGCTTTGCCAGTACTGGCTGACGAGTTCGATCACAGTGCGAGCCTCCGGACGCCAACGGAATAACGCTTCTCGAGGTGATGCAGCACGACGTTGGAGACCGTCGTGATCGCGAGGTAGATCGCGCCTGCAGCCAGCGTGAAGAAGAAGAAATCGAGCGTGCTCTTGCCCGCGTCCTGCGACGCCTTGACGACGTCGGCGAGGCCGATGATCGACACGAGCGCGGTGGCCTTCACGAGCACCTGCCAGTTGTTGCCGATGCCGGGCAGCGCGAAGCGCATCATCTGCGGGAACAGGATGCGGCGGAACACGCGCCAGCCGCTCATCCCGTACGCGAAGCCCGCTTCGAGCTGGCCGCGCGGCACCGCGAGGAACGCGCCGCGGAACGTCTCGGTGAAGTACGCGCCGTAGATGAAGCCGAGCGTGATGACGCCGGCCACGAACGGATCGATGTCGATCTGGTCCCAGCCGAGCATGTCGGTGAAGTTGTTCAGCAGGATCTGGATCCCGTAAAACAGCAGCAGCATCAGCACGAGGTCCGGCACCGCGCGGATCAGCGTCGTGTAGAAGGTGCCGATCGACTTGAGCACGCGGTTCGTCGACAGTTTCGCGCTCGCGCCGACGAGGCCCAGCACGAGCGACGCGGCAAGCGACAGCACCGCGAGCTTCACGGTTTCCACCGTGCCGGCCCACAGCAGCGGGCCAAATCCTTGGAAGATCATATGAGGGATCCAGAGCGAGGTGGCTGGATTGTCAATAGCCATTACCCGGGCATCAAACGATATCTACGCACTACCTGATGCAACCTGCTCATCAAGTCGGACGCATCGCGCGAGGCGGGTTGCACCCAGAAAAGACGCGGCGCGCGCCACAGCCGATGCGCGCCGCCTGGTGGGTCAGCCGCCGTAGACGTCGAACGCGAAGTACTTCTTCTCGAGCTTCTTGTACGTGCCGTCCTTGATGATGTCGGCGATCGCGTGGTCGATCTTCGCCTTCAGGTCGCCATCGTCCTTGCGCAGCCCGATGCCGGCGCCGTTGCCGAGCGTCTTCGGATCGTCGATGTCCTTGCCGGCGAATTCGAAGTTCGCGCCGCGCGGCGTCTTCAGGAAGCCGATGTCGGCCTGCACCGCGTCCTGCAGCGCCGCGTCGAGGCGGCCCGACATCAGGTCCTGGTACACGCCGTCCTGGTTCTGGTAAGGCACGACCTGCACGCCCTTCGGCGCCCAGTAGGCCTTCGCGTAGGTTTCCTGGATGGTGCCCTGCTCGACGCCGACCGACTTGCCCTTCAGCGATTCGGCCGTCGGCTGCAGGTTCGCGCCCTTCTTCGTGACGAGGCGCGTCGGCGTGTTGAACAGCTTGTCGGAGAACGCGATCTGCTCGGCGCGCGCCGGCGTCATCGACATCGACGACAGCACGCCGTCGAACTTCTTCGCCTTCAGCGCGGGAATCATCCCGTCGAAGTCGTTCTCGATCCACACGCATTTCGCCTTCAGGCGGGCGCAGATCTCGTTGCCGAGATCGACGTCGAAGCCGACGACCTTGCCGCTTGCGTCCTTCGATTCGAACGGCGGATAGCTGGCGTCGACGCCGAACCGGATCGTCGACCAATCCTTGGCGTGGGCACCGACCGCGATGCAGGCAAGGGCAATACTGAGCGCGAGTTTCTTCATGGCGTTCCTGTCAGAGGCGAACTGGGCAGGGGTCCCGTCGGGCGGCGCCGCCGTGAACCCTTCCAACCCGGAGATCGCCCTTTTTGGCGACACCCCAAGTTGTACATACAACTTTGCCTTTTCTGCAGGTTTGCCAGCAATCCGTGTTTATCACTAGTTGTCGGCGGATTGTTTCACTAATGGCATTTTTCCTTAAATTTCAATTAATTACGAATTACGCCAAGCTAAACAACAGCTTTCTCCAGACGTACAGGCGCCGCCGGGTGCGGGCTTTCACTTGTCTAGACCTGGCAACGCCGCACCGCGCGGCCCGTCCGCCATGCCGACCGTTTCCAGACCGACCAGCCGGTAGCCGAACTGCAGCTCGGTCAGCAGATGCCGCGGGCGCGCCGGCACCGGCTCGAGCTTCTGCCGCAGGTTCGTCATGTACACGCGCACGTAGTGCGCGCGGTCCGCGTCATGGATGCCCCAGACCTCGGCCAGCAGTTGCCGCGCGGCAATCACGCCGCCGCGTGCGCGAATCAGCGCGGCGAGCAGCCGGAATTCGAGACGCGTCAGGTGGACGGGCTCGCCGCCGCGCGCCACTTCGTGCTTGCCGAGATCGACGGTCACGTCGCCGAACCGCACGATCGACGACGATTGCCCGTCGGCCGACACGAACGCCGCGCGCCGCAGCTGCGCGCGCGCCCGCGCGAGCAGTTCGGGCACGCCGAACGGCTTCGGCAGGTAATCGTCCGCGCCTGCATCGAGCGCCGCGACCTTCTCCACCTCCTGCTGCCGCGCCGACAGCACGATCACCGGCACCGTCGACCACTCGCGCAGCTCGCGGATGAAGGTCTTGCCGTCGTCGTCCGGCAGCCCGAGATCGACGATCACGAGATCGGGCTTGCTGCTCGACGCATACATCCGCGCCTCGCGGGCGGTCGACGCCTCGCAGGTGTCGAGCCCCTCCTGTTCCAGCGCCATCCGCACGAAACGGCGGATGTCCGATTCGTCCTCGACGATAAGTACGCGCGATCTGATCATGTCCGGCTCTCGTGTTCGATATCGGGCGGCGCGCCCAGTGGCAGGCGAATCTCGAACCGCGCGCCGTGCGGATCGAGCGGCACCGCGCGGATCGAGCCGCCGTGCGCGTTGACGATGCTGCGGCACAGCGCGAGCCCGAGCCCGACGCCGCTGATCGACGATTCCTTGCGTTCGCGCTCGAACGGCTCGAACAGCGGCTCGGTGTTGCGCGCGACGAAGCCGGGCCCGTCGTCCTCGACGAATACGTAGAGCGTTTCGCCGAACACGCGTGCCCGCACCGCTACGGCGGCATCCGTGCCCGCGTATTTCGACGCGTTGTCGAGCAGGTTCATCAGCACGCGCTCGATCAGCAGCGCGTCGACGTCGATCAGCGGCAGGTCGGCCGGCAAGTCGGCGCTCACGTCGCGGCCGGCCAGCACGCCGGCCGAATGCGCGAGCGCACTGCCGACGATCTCGTCGAGCATGTGCCACTCGCGATTCAGCCGCACGCCCTCGCTCTGCATCCGTGCAAGATCGAGCAGGTTCACGACGAGCCCGTGCAGCGCCTCGGCCTGGTTGCGGATGCCGTGCGCGAGCGCGGCCGGCTGTCCGTCGGCCAGCCGCTCGGGCCGCTCCAGCGTCTCCGCGAGCCCGCGGATCGCGGTCAGCGGCGTCTTCAGGTCGTGCGACACCGCGGCGAGCAGCGCGTTGCGCAGCCGCTCGCCTTCGATGCGGACGAGCGTGTGCTGCGCGACGCCGACATAGTGCACGCGTTCGAGCGCCATCGCGATCGACGAGCACAGCGCGTCGATCAGGCGGCGATCGTCGGGGTCCGTGGGGACCGGCTGCGCGTCGCCGAACAGCACGAGCACGCCGCGCACGCGCATCGGCGCCTTCAGCGGCAGGTATTGCGCGGTCGCACGCTCGAACGGCGGCATGCCACACCCGGCGCCGCGCGCATTCTCGTAGACCCAGCGCGCGATCGGTGCTTCGACGAACCGCGCGTGCTGCGCCGGCATCAGATGGTCGTCCGCATCCGGCAGCACGAGCGCGACGCGCACGCCGAGCAGCGGCGCGATCGTGCCGGTGCAGATCGATGCGATCTGCTCGGTCTCGATCGCGGCCGACAGGTCATGCGCGACGCGCGCAAGCGCGGCCGAGCGCTTCTCGTTCGCGCGCGCGGCCCGCGCCTCCGCGCGCAGGCGCGCCGCGAGCTGGCCGATCGCGAGCGCGACGGCCAGCATCAGCGCGAACGTAAACACGTACTGCGTATCCGACACCGCGAACGACAGCCTCGGCTCGACGAAAAAGAAGTCGAAGCAGCCGACGCACAAGAACGCGGCCCACGCGCCGGCGAGCCGGCCGAGCCGCAGCGCGATCAGCACGACCGTCATCAGGAACAGCATCACGACGTTCGACAGGTCGAACACGCGCAGCAGCGCGCTCGCGGCCAGCGTCGCCAGCGCGCACACGAGCGTGGCGAGCAGCAGCGGCACCGCGTACTGCGACACCCACACGTGCGTGCGCGGGTGCGCTTCGCGCACGGCCAGCGTCGGCTGCGTGTCGGGCCCGGCGCCCGCGATGAGATCGGCCAGCGCCGCGCACGCGCGCAGCACGCC
>NZ_CABVPW010000031.1:0-112534 GCF_902499025.1 Burkholderia lata
CGGACGCCGGCACGGCGGACGGGCTGGCGACAGCCTCCGGCGCCGGCGCGCTCGCTGCCGCTTGCGCGTCGCTCGCGGCGGCGGCAGCCTCGGCGGCCTTCTTCGCCGCTGCGGCCGCCTTCGCCTTCTTGCCGCCGCGGTCGCCGTCGATGTCGGCCAGCAGGTCGAGTTCCGAAGGCAGGTTGTCCGCCCCCGTCCAGCCCGCCAGGCGATCGCCCGAGAACGTCACGACAAGATCGCGCTGCTGGACGACTGCCGTCGAACCGCGCTTGAAGTAGAAGAGGTAATCCCAGCGGTCGGCGTGGAACATGTCGGCCAGCAACGGGGTGCCGAGCAGCGCGCGCACCTGCTCGCGCGACATGCCGATCTGCAGCTGCGCGGCCTTCTCCTGCGACACGAAGTTGCCTTGCACGACGGTGATCCGGTAGGGGGTGATGCTCTGCGCGATGCGCTGCGTCACGCTGTCGTACGACGAACAACCAGCCAGCGCGGCAACGGCGGCGGCAGCGATGATGACACTCCGCATGCGGCTCCTCTGAAAGTGCGAAAGAGATTCTGGAATCATTTCCCTCACCGTGCAGGCCCGCGTCGCAGGCCGCGCGTGTTTCTGGAACGGCGAAAAGCCGGTAACATTGAAGCCCTGCATTGTACTCTAGGGATGCCTAGCCATGACCAATCCGACGGATCTCAAGAATATCGGGCTAAAGGCCACCCTACCGCGCCTCAAGATTCTCGAGATCTTCCAGCAAAGCCCGGTGCGCCACCTGACCGCAGAAGACGTCTACCGGAACCTGCTCAACGAGCAGCTCGACATCGGGCTCGCCACCGTCTACCGCGTGCTGACGCAGTTCGAGCAGGCCGGCCTGCTCACGCGCAGCAACTTCGAATCCGGCAAGGCCGTGTTCGAACTGAACGAAGGCTCGCACCACGACCACCTCGTGTGCCTCGATTGCGGCCGGGTCGAGGAATTCTTCGACGCCGAGATCGAAGGCCGCCAGCAGGCGATCGCGAAGGAGCGCGGCTTCAAGCTCCAGGAGCACTCGCTCGCGATGTACGGTTCCTGCACGACCGAGAACTGCCCGCACCGCAAGCACTGACGCGCATCACCCGCATACGCAGCACGGCCCGGCCGGCATCTCGCCGGCCGGGCCGTGTTTTTTTCGGGATAGCGGCGGTGCGCCTCTGGCTTTCGAAAACCCTTCGATACGTCGGCCCGGGCTGCCGTCAGGCAGCCGGAGCCAGGCGTCTCGCGTGCGTCAGGCCGCGCAGGCCGGCTCGAACTCGAGCGCCCATGCGCGCTCGAGCGGGATCTCGTCGCAGTTCGGCTGCGGGCCGCCACGATCGACGATCACGAAATCGCTGACCGCGTCGAGCGCGAGCAGCGGATGGTGCCAGACGCCCTTCGCATAGTTCACGCCCTGCCAGCCTTCGGCCAGGAACGCGCGCATCGCGTCGGGCCGGAATTCGCCGGCGGGCGCGACCACGATCGCGTAGCGCGACACGGCCGCGAGCGGGATGAACGCCTGGCTGCCGTGCGGATGGCGCTCCATCAGCGTGACCGCGACCGGCAGCGCGCGCGGCTGCGCGCGGAACACGCTGACGAGCGGGCGGCCGCCGTCCGCGCACACGTCGATCGTTGCCAGGTCGTGGAAGCGCTCGGTTGTGCCGCCGTTGATCGGAAAATGCCGCGCGCCTTCGAGCGCGATCACGTCGCCGAACGGCGCGAACGCTTCGCGGGTCAGGCGCTCGACGCGCAGGATATGGGATCCGCTCATGCCGTTGCCCTCCTTCAAGCCGGCTCGCCCCACAGACGCAGGCGCGACACGCCGCCATCCGGGAAGATGTTGAAACGCACGTGCGTGACGGGGCCCAGCGCGGCAAGCTGGTCGAACGTATGGACGTGATCCATCTGCAGCTTCTGCTCGCCGAGCAGTTCGGCCCAGAACATCGCCTGCGTGACGAGCGAATCGTCGGTGCCGCCCGCGACCCGCGCGGCCTGCAGCGAGCAGCGGTCGGGGAAATTGCCCTTGAAGAACGCGGTGTCGACCTCGACGCGCCGGATGATGCCCGGCCGCGCGAGCGCGACGATCGCCCAGTCGTTGCCGGGCTCGCGGCGGCGCCGCGTTTCCCAGCCGTCGCCCATGTTCACGCCGCGCCCCGGCATCAGCATCTGCGACGCCGGGCCGAAGTGCTGGTTGTTCGCGGCCACCAGGTAGCCGCCGTTCTCGATCGCCGCGAGATCGACGAGCTCGCCGGCCGGCACCTGGCGCCAGTCGCGCTGCGGCTGGCCGTACACGCGCAGCCGCGCAAGGCCGCCGTCCGGGTACAGGTTCACGCGCAGGTGCGTATAGGGCTGCACATCGTCGACGCTCACGTAGTGATGCGAATTGCCCTGCAGCGTCGTCGCCGGGACGATCGGGCGCCACTGCGCGTCGTCAGGCGGCGTGTCGCCTTCGGCGACGCACGCGTCAATCGACGCGGCCGGCGGGAAGTCGCCGGTGAAATGGCTCGTGTCGAGGTCGACGCCGTGGATCACGCCCGGCCGCGCGAGCCGCACCACGCAGAAGTCGTGGCCGGTCGTGCGCTTGCGGCGCGTTTCCCAGCCGTCCATCCACTTGCCGTGGTCGTCGTACTTGCCGGGAATGAACACGGCCGGCTCGGGATTCAGCATGCGCTCCTTCGGCGCGAAGAACTCGTCGCTGGCGAAGAGCGCCTGCGCCCCGAGGCGCGGGTCGGCGAGGTTCATGTAACGCCGCGTAAAGGCCGGCGCATTCGGATCGAGGATGGGGGCTGCCATGTCGTCTCCTGTTTGATGACGTGCCGGCGCATCGAGGCGCCGGCCACATGAATGCGGTTTGCGCGGAACGGCCGGGGGCGAAACCGTTCCGCGCGAGGTTGCGCTCAGAGCGCGTGAGCCTGGTCGCCGGCGACCGGCGCAGCGCTGCCCGACGCGTCGGCCGCGACGTAGCGCAGCTCGCGGTTCAGCACGCGCGTCGCACGAGCGCGGTCGATGTCGTTTTCCCACACCGCGACGACGACCGTCGCGACGCAGTTGCCGATCAGGTTGGTCAGCGCGCGGGCGATGCCGACGAACCAGTCGACCGGCAGGATCAGCACGAGGCCGAGCACCGGAATCGCGGGGATCGCCGACAGCGTCGCCGCGAGGATCACGATCGCCGAACCCGGGATCCCGTGCGCGCCCTTCGACGTGACGAGCGACACGAGCAGCACGACGATCAGGTCATGCGTCGACAGCGGCGTGTTGGTGGCCTGCGCGATGAACAGCACGGCGAGCGTCAGGTAGATCGAGAAGCCGTCGAGGTTGAACGAATAGCCGGTCGGAATCACGAGGCCGACCGTCGAATCCTTGATGCCCATGTATTCGAGCTTGCTCATCACCTGCGGCAGCACCGCGTCCGACGACGCCGTGCCGAGCACGATCGACAGTTCCTCGCGCAGGTAGCGGATCAGCTTGAACACCGAAAAGCCCGCGAGCCGCATCACCGCACCGAGCACGACCGTGACGAACACGAAGCAGCTCAGGTAGAACACCGCGACCAGATAGCCGAGCTGCTTGAGCGACGCAACGCCGTACTTGCCGGTCGTGAACGCGATCGCGCCGAGCACGCCGAGCGGCGCGAGCTTGATGATGAAACCGATGATCCGGAAGAACACGTGCGACAGTTCCTCGATCAGCGAGTTGACGCGCTGCGCCTTGTCGCCGAGCAGCGACAGCGCGGAGCCGAACAGCACCGCGAACACGAGGATCTGCAGGATGTCGCCCTTCGCGAACGCGTCGATCGCGGTCTCGGGGATGATCTTCATCAGGTAGCCGGCCGTGTCCTTCAGGCTTTCGGCGTTCTTCGCGTACGACGCGAGCGAGGCCGCGTCGAGCGAGCGCAGGTCGATGTTCATCCCGACACCCGGGCGCGTGAGCCACGCGAGCACGAGGCCGATCCCGAGCGCGATCGTCGTCATGATCTCGAAGTAGACGACCGCTTTCAGGCCGACCCGGCCGACCTTCTTCAGATCGCCCGCATTGGCCATCCCGCTGACCACGACGCAGAACACGATCGGGCCGATGACCATCTTGATGAGCTTCAGGAAACCGTCGCCTAGCGGTCGCAACGACTCGGCGAAGTGCGGGAAGAACGCGCCGAGCGCGACCCCCAGGATCAATGCGACGACTACCCGGCCAAACAGCGAATTGAGGAATTTCGACACGGCGCTCTCCCGATCCAACGGTTGCAGTTTCGTCTGTTCATACTGGTAAGACCAGTGATGTTATGGTGGATAGTAGGAAGCCGATATAGTCGCGTCAAGGACGGACGAAATAGGGATTTCCCGCCCCCGCCCGCCCGGTTTCGATGCACCGGACAGGGGCAGATCGTGGCTTTCCCGTAGGTCGGGCATGCACCGCCTGCGTGCGGATTACAATGCCGGTCAGACCGGCCAAAGTTCACATCATGAAAAACGTTCCGCATACCGTGACCGACGCCGCCATCGCGACGATCCGCGACCGGATCGAGGCAGGCGTGTATCCGGTCGGCAGCCTGCTGCCGGCCCAGCGCCAGCTGTCCGAGGAGCTGGAGATCAGCCGCGCGTCGCTGCGCGAGGCGCTGTCGACGCTCGAGGCGCTCGGGATGCTGCGCATCCGCGCGGGCAAGGGTGTGTACGTCGAAAGTGCGCAGGCCACGGCCGCGCATGCATGGCGGTACGCCGAGCAGTCGTCGCCGCCCGACACGTACCAGATGCGCTACGCGCTCGAAGGGTTCGCCGCGCGGATGGCCGCGCACGTCGTCAGCGATGACGACATCGCGTGGTTCGAGGACAACCTCGCCGACCTGCACGTCGCGCTCAGCGAAAACGCGCTCGACGACGCGTCGCAGCTCGACTTCGACTTCCACATGCGGATCATCCATCTGGCCGGCAACGCGGCGATCGAATCGGTGCTGCGCAGCAGCGCGGACATCATGAAGGAAAGCCAGCGCATGCCGTTCTACCGGCGCGAGCTGCTGCTGTCGACGTGGCACGAGCACCGCGCGATCGTCGACGCGCTGATCGCACGCGATGCGGCTGCCGCGGGCACCGCGATCGAAACGCACATCGCGAACGCCGCGCAGCGCGCGGGCATCTTCTTCCCGACTCCGCGTACGTGACGGCCCGGGCGGCCGCCCGTCGCGCGCGCCGCCTGGTCGTACCGGTCAACCTCCCGACGGATCCCGATACGCGAGCGCTCGCTCGATGAACGCGCGCGCCGCGACGCTGCGGTACGCGCCCTTGCGCGTCAGCAGCGCCGCCGTGCGCGCGGGCAGCGGCGGATCGATCTCCAGCGCGCACAGGTCGGCGCTCTCGCGCGCGACGGCATCGGGCAGCACCGTCGCGAGCCGGCCGCACCGCACGAGCTCCAGCACCGCGCTGATCGTATTCGTCTCGATCGCGATCTTCGGCTGAGCGCCATGCTCGATGAAATACCGGTCGATGCTCTCGCGCGTGGCGAACGCGCGGCTCAGCAGCACCAGCGGCTCGCCGCCGAGCTCGGCCGGCGTCAGCGCGCGGCGGCGCCGTGCGAGACGGTGCGTGCGGCCCGTCACCAGCGCGAGCGGCTCGTCCCACAGCGGCAGCGCGTCGATGTCCGGCGCACGCGGCGGCATGAACGCAAAGCCCGCGTCGAGCCGGTCGTCGGCGAGCAGCGCCTCGATGCGCTCCTGCGGCATCGCGTCGATCGTCAGTGCGACGTTCGGATAGTCGGCATGGAACGCGTCGATCAACGAGCCGCTCAGGTAGGCCGCGAAGGTCGGCATCATCGCGAGCCGCAACGACCCGCTGCCGAGATCGGCGACGTCGTGCAGCGCGCGCTGCCCGGTATCGAGCTCGTGCAACGCGGCGCGCGCGTGGCGCGCATAGACCTCGCCGAACTCGGTGAGCTGCACCGTACGGCCCGAGCGGTCGAACAACTGCACGCCGAGCGTGTCCTCGAGCTGGCGCACCTGCTGCGACAGCGTCGGCTGCGAGACGTGCAGCGCGTCAGCCGCGCGCGTGAAACTGCGCTGCTCGGCAACGGCCAGGAAATAGCGGATGTGGCGGAGTAGCATGGCGGCCGACGTATTGGTTTTACCAATGAAGCGCATAACGATCCAGTCTTGGACGCTATGGTTCGATTCCCGCATCATACGCACATCCGTTCCCGTGCATCGCTGCTGTCACCGCACCGGAACGGCTCGCCCGGGCCCGCCCTGCCTCCGCCCGCCGCACGACGATCCGCCGCCCGCCCGATCCGGGCCCGGCCGCGATCCACCCGGCGCGCATCGGCTCACCGCCGATCCGTCGACGCCGGCCCCGATTTCCGTCACCCCGCGCAGCCGACGGCCCCATGCCGCCGGCCGGCGCCGCTGTTTTTCGCGACCATGGAACCGCATCACGACACCCATCCTCCCCTGACCCGCGGCATGACGCTGCTGTTCGCCTGCGCGTGCGGCATCGTCATCGGCAACATCTACTATGCGCAACCGCTGCTCGCCGCGATCGCGCGCAGCTTCGGCCGCGCGCCGACCGAGCTCGGCTATCTCGTCACGCTGACGCAGCTCGGCTATGCGGCGAGCCTGCTGCTGATCGTCCCGCTCGGTGACGCGGTCAACCGTCATACGCTGATCGTGCGGCTGCTGATGCTGAACGTCGTCGCGCTGGTCGCGGTCACGTTCAGCACGAACTTCACGATGTTCGTCATCGCAAACGTCGCGGTCGGCTTCGTCACCTGTTCGACACAACTGCTCGTGCCGTTCGCGGCGTCGCTCGCCGATGCACGCTCGCGCGGCCGCGCGGTCGGCACCGTGATGAGCGGGCTGCTGCTCGGCATCCTGCTCGCGCGCGTCGCGGCCGGTGCGATCGCCGACGGGTTCGGCTGGCGTGCGGTGTACGGCATCGCCGCGGTGATGGTGGCGGCGCTGACCGTCGTGCTCGCCGTGAAGCTGCCGAAGGATCGTCGCGACGCGCGCCTCGACTATGCAGCGCTGATGAAGTCGCTCGTCGCGCTGGTGCGCGCACAACCGCTGATCGCGCTGCGCTCCACCTACGGCGCACTCGTGTTCGCATGCTTCAGCCTGCTGTGGACGGGCCTCACGTTCCTGCTGAGCCAGCCGCCGTACAGCTATTCCGAAGGGCAGATCGGCCTGTTCGGCGTCGTCGGCGCGGTGGGCGCGCTCGCGGCGACGTCGGCCGGCCGGCTCGTCGATCGCGGGCATGGCAACGCGGCGACGGGTCTGTTCGCGGCGGCCGTGCTCGCGTCATTCGCGCTGATCGCGACCGGCGCGCACTCGCTCGCGGCGCTGATCGCGGGCATCCTGCTGCTCGACGTCGGCGTGCAGGGCATGCACATCTCGAATCAGAGCGTGATCTATGCGCTGGCCGGCAACGCGCGCAGCCGCGTGACGACGATCTACCTGACGAGCTACTTCATCGGCGGCGCGTTCGGGTCGTTCGCGGCGAGCGTCGCATATGGCATCGACGGCTGGCGCGGCGTGTGTGTCGCAGGCGCGGCGCTGTCGGGTGTGCTGATCGCGCTGTGGCTCGCATCGCAGCGCGTCGGCACCCGACAGGTCACGCAGTAATGCGGTAGCGCGTTTCCGCAGCACGACGAAAAAAGGCACGCCGCGCGAATCGCGGGCGTGCCTTTTTCATGACGTCGATACCGCCCGCCGCGCGCTAGCGCGTGATCGTCACGCCGCCTCGTCCGCGAAGTCGATCAGCACCTTCATCGCGCGCTGCCGGTCGCCGGCCAGTTCGAACGCGAGGTTCGCGTCGCGCATCGGGAACACACGCGTGACGGCCGGCCGAAGGTCGACGCGCCCCGCGTTGATGAGTTGCACGGCGAGCGCGAATTCCGCGTGGAAGCGGAACGACCCGCAGATCGACAGCTCCTTCGCGACCACGACGTTCTGCGGCAGGCTGACGTCGCCGCCGAGCCCGAGCTGCACGACCACCCCGCGCGGACGCATCACGTCCAGCCCGTCGCGCAACGCGCGCGCATTGCCCGAACACTCGATCATCACGTCGAACGTGCCCTTGTCGGCGCCGTAGCGCTCGACCCAGCCGGCATCGGCCGCCGCATTGATCGTGCGGTCGGCGCCGAGTGCGCTCGCCACTTCGAGCGGCGCCTCGACGACGTCGGTCGCGACGATCTCCGCCGCGCCGTGCACGCGCGCCGCCGCAACCGCCAGCACGCCGATCGGCCCGCAGCCCGACACGAGCACGCGCTTGCCGATCAGCGGACCCGCGCGCGACACCGCGTGCAGCCCGACCGCGAACGGTTCGGCGAGCGCCGCGAGCGACAGCGGCACGTGATCGGCAACCTTCACGCACTGCACCGCATCGCACACGAGCGCGTTGCGGAACGCGCCCTGCACGTGCGGCATCCGCATCGCGCTGCCGTAGAAGCGCATGTCGAGACACTGGTTCGGCAGCCCTTCGAGACAATAGCGGCACGCGCCGCACGGCCGGCTCGGATTGACCGCGACGCGATCGCCGACCTTCACCGACGTCACGTCCGGCGCCACTTCCGCGACCGTGCCGGCCACCTCGTGGCCGAGCACCATCGGCTGCTGCAGCCGGATCGCGCCGAAACCGCCGTGCCGGAAGTAATGGAGATCGGAGCCGCAGATGCCGCCCATCGCGACATCGACGCGCACCTGGCCCGGGCCGATCTCGCCCGCGTCCTGCTCTTCGACCCGCAGGTCGTTCGGCCCGTGGATCACGACACACATGCAACGCATACGCATGACCGCCTCCTCAGACGACCGGTGTGACCAGCGGCTCGCCGGCAAAGTGCGCGGCAAGGTTGTCGCGCACGAGCCAGCCCATCGCCTGGCGCGTCTCGATCGTACCGCTCGCATGGTGCGGCTGCAGCAGCACGTTCGGCAACGCGAGGAAACGCGGGTCGATGCGCGGCTCGTTCCAGAACACGTCGAGCGCCGCGCCGGCGATCGCATTGCGCTCGAGTGCGTCGAGCAGCGCCGGTTCGTCGACGGTCGTGCCGCGCGACACGTTCACCAGATAGCCTTGCGGCCCGAGCGCGTCGAGGACGGTTGCATCGACGAGGTGGCGCGTCGTCGGCCCGCCCGCGAGCGTGACGATCAGCAGGTCGCACCAGCCGGCCAGCTCCGCAAGATCGCCGAAGAAGCGGTGCGGGCTGTCCGCGCGCGGTGCGACGTCGAAGTAGCCGAGCTCGACGTCGAAGCCGGACAGCCGGCGCGCAATCGTCGTGCCGATCCGGCCGAAGCCGACCACGCCGACGCGCTTGCCGTAAAGCCGCGTGACGAGCGGCATGTCGCCGTCGCGCCATGCGCCGGAACGCACGTACGCGTCGCCGGCGCCGATGCGGCGCATCATCGCGAGCGCGAGCCCGACGCCGAGATCGGCCACGTCGCCGGTCAGCACGTCGGGCGTGTTGGTCACGCGGATGCCGCGCTCGCGCGCGGCGGCGAGATCGATCGCATCGGTGCCGACGCCGTAGCAGGAGATGATCTCGAGCTTCGGCAGCGCGGCGATCAGCTCGGCATTCGCACCGAGATCGCCGCGCGTTGCAATCGCGCGCACGCCGGCGCCGTGTTCGGCGAGGAACGCCGCGCGGTCGGCGGCCTCCCACAGCCGGTGGACCTGGTAGCCGGCCGACAGCCATGCTTCGTCCCACGGCTGGTAAGGGCCCGTCATCAGCAGTTCGGGCCGTTGGGTCGATTCGTGCGCCATCTGCGCTTGCTCCTGTCGAGGTAGGTTGAATGCGAAAGCGTGCCGGGCCGCGTCAGCCGCCCGGCACGTTCATGCGTGCCGCGCGAGCGCATCGGCGTCCGGTGCCGGCGCCGCCTGCGCCGCGTCGAACGGATCGTCGAGATCGCGGTTCAGCGTTTCGGGCATCCGCGACGTCGTGAACAACGTGATCAGCGTCAGCAGCACCAGGTACGCGGCGATCGGCACCCACGCGCGCACGCCGGCCGTGTGGTCGCCGCCGTGCAACGCGATCACGGTCGCGATGATCGTCGCGCCGACGAGCGGCGCAATCCCGCCCGCGAGCACCGCCGACACTTCGCGCGAGAACGACACGCCCATGTAGCGATGGCGCGCGCCGAACAGCTCGGGCAGCAGCGCGGCCTGCGCGCCGAGCATTCCCCAGTTCGCGAACCCCTGCGCGACCGAGATCGCAATCACGCTCGCGACCACGTTGCCGTGGCTGAAGATCCACCACACGGGAAATGCGAGTGCGAGCTGCAGCCACGCGAACGTGCGATACACGCGCACGCGGCCATAGCGGTCGCTGAGCCAGCCGGCCAGCGGCACCGTGCACGCGCCGACGGTCGCCGCGCACACCAGCGCGAGCGCGCCGATCGGCCCCTTCATCCCGATCACGCCGGCGAGATAGCTGACAGCGAGCGCCTGGTAGATCGACGAGCCGCCGTTCTCGGCCATCCGCAGGCCGATGCCGATCAGCAGCGAGCGCTTCGAATGCTGCACGGCGCTCTTCAGCGGATTCGCCGACACCTGCGCACGCTTCTCGAGCCGCACGAAGGTCGGCGACTCGTGCAGCCGCACCCGCATGTAGATCCCGACCGCGACGATCACCGCACTGAACAGGAACGGCACGCGCCAGCCCCAGCCGTCCGTCACTCGGTCGATGTTCGCGAGCAGCAGGAAGTAGACGGCCGCCGCGAGCACCGTGCCGAGCTGGATGCCGAGAAACGGCAGCGACGCATAGAAGCCGCGCTTGCCCGGCGGCGCATATTCGGTCATGAGCACCGCGGCGCCGGCCTGCTCCGCGCCGGCACCGAGGCCCTGCAGGATGCGCAGCAGGATCAGCAGCGCGGGCGCCCAGTAGCCGGCCGTCGCGAAGGTCGGCAGCACGCCGATCAGCGTGCTCGCGATACCCATCAGCAGCACCGTCGCCGTCAGCACGAACTTGCGGCCGATCCGGTCGCCGAGCACGCCGAACACGACGCCGCCGAGCGGGCGCACCGCGAAGCCGACGAAGTAGGTGCCGAAACTCGCGATCAGCCGCATCTCGGCGGTCTGCGCGGGAAAGAACAGCGGCCCGAACACCAGCGCCGACGCGAGCGTGTACAACGCAAAATCGTAGTATTCGAGCGCGCTGCCGAGCGAGCAGGTCCATGCCGCGCGGTTGAGCTGCTTCGTGTCGACGCCGCGGCGCCCGGCGGTCTCGCCCGGCGTGCCGGACCCTGCATCGTGCCGCGCGGGCGGCGGGGAAATGCGATCCATCGTTGTCTCCTGTCTCCTGCCTTCCGTTCCGGAACCGGCTGCGCATCGCGCGACCGGGACATCGGCCCGCTCGTCACGGCGGGCTCTTCTGGGAATTCGGATGCCGGCCGCAGCCGGCGCAACGGCGCGGGCGCGCCGCCGCTCAGACGGCGCTGGTCAAGCCGCCATCGACGAACAGCGTCTGGCCGTTCACGAAATCGGATGCGGCCGACGCGAGGAAGATCGCCGCGCCGCACAGCTCGTCGACGCGCCCCCAGCGGCCGGCCGGCGTGCGCTTGCACAGCCAGTCCGAGAACGCCGCGTCGTCGACCAGCGCGCGGTTGAGTTCGGTTTCGAAATAGCCGGGCGCGAGGCCGTTCGCCTGGATGCCGTGGCGCGCCCAGTCGGCGCACATCCCTTTCGTCAGCATCCGCACCGCGCCCTTGGTCGCCGCGTACGGCGCGATCGTCGGCCGCGCGAGCTCGCTCTGCACCGAGCAGATGTTGATGATCTTGCCGCGGCCGCGCGCGATCATGTGCCGCGCGACGGCCTGCGCGACGTTGAACACGCCGTCGAGGTTCACGCGCATCAGCGCATGCCAGTCGTCGGGTTCGAATGCGTCGAGCGGCGCGCGGCGCTGGATGCCCGCGTTGTTCACGAGGATGTCGATCGCGCCGACGCGCGCCTCGAAATCGTCGATCGCCGCGCGTACCTGCGCGTGCTCGGCGACGTCGAATACCGCGTAGTCGGCCGTGAAGCCTTCCTCGCGCAGGTGCCGCACGAGCGTCGCGGCCTTCTCCTCATTGCGATCGTTGATGACGATCGCCGCCCCCGCTTCGGCCAGCCCGCGGGCGAGCGTCAACCCGATCCCGCGACCGGAACCGGTAATCAGTGCGCGGCGGCCGTCGAGGCGGAACCGTTCAAGCGCGTTGGTCATGCGTGTCTCCTCGTGCCAGTCGAGCCGGCGGCCCATCGCGGCCGGTCTCGCGTTGACGGTATCTTCGGCTGCCGGCCGGGCGCCGCGCCAATGGTCTTTTTTGATCCGGTTATCATGAAACTTGATTACCGCCCTTGCCTGCCCGCCGTCCATGGAACTCAAGCAATTGCGCGCCTTCGTCACGCTTGCGGAAGAGCTGCATTTCGGGCGCGCCGCGCAGCGCCTGTTCATCGTGCAGCCCGCACTGAGCATGCAGATCAAGGCGCTCGAGGAAGAACTCGGCGCGCGCCTGTTCGAGCGCGACCGGCACAAGGTCGAACTGAGCGATACGGGGCGCGTGTTCCTGCCCGAGGCGCGCGCCACGCTGCAGCAGGCCGCGCGCGCGGAACAGCTGGCGCGGCTGTCGAGCCGCGGCGAGATCGGCACGCTGCGGATCGCGTTCGTGTCGTCGGTGCTGCCCGTGCTGCTGCCGGCCGTGCTGCGCACGATGCGCGAACGCTATCCGCTGATCACGCTCGAACTGAAGGATCTGCCGACGCCCGACCAGATCGCCGCGCTGCGCGACCGGCGGATCGATTTCGGGATGATCCGGCTGCCGGCCGCGTATGCGGGCATCGACACGCGCGTGGTGCTCGAGGAAGGCTTCGTCGTCGCGCTGCCGCTCGACCATCCGCTCGCCGCGCACGATGCGATCTCACCGGCCGCGCTGCGCGGCCAGCCCGCGTTCGTGCTCGCGCGCCGCTACGCGCCGGGCTTTCACGACGACATGCTGCTCGCGCTGAGCCGCGCGGGCACGACGCTCGAGATCGCGCAAGAGTTCGGGGAATTCACGACGATGCTCGCACTCGTCGCGGCAGGGATGGGAATCGGGCTGATTCCGGCGGAAGCCGCCAGCGCGCTGCCGCCGAACGTGCTCGCGCGGCCGCTCGACCTCGCCGGGCATCGCACCGGTATCGGCCTTGCGTGGACCGACCTCGACAGCCCGCTAAAGCGCGCATTCGTTGCCGCGCTCGAGCAGGTGACGGCAGCATCGAGCCATAACGGCGGGCAATAAAAAAGCCCGGCCGGAAAACCGGGCCGGGCTCGTTCGCTACGCAGGCCGCCTCGCGGCGGCCGCGCAACGTGCGGGATTACTTCGCGTTCGCGAACGCGACAGCCGTATCCAGCATGCGGTTCGAGAAACCCCACTCGTTGTCGTACCAGCTCGACACCTTGACGAGGCGGCCCGACACCTTGGTCAGCGTTGCGTCGAACGTCGACGAAGCCGGGTTGTGGTTGAAGTCGATCGACACCAGCGGTGCGGTGTTGTAGCCGAGGATGCCCTTCAGCGCGCCTTCCGATGCTTCCTTCATGATCGCGTTGACTTCCTCGACCGTCGTGTCGCGCTTCGCGATGAACGACAGGTCGACGATCGACACGTTGATCGTCGGGACGCGGATCGCGTAGCCGTCGAGCTTGCCGTTCAGTTCCGGCAGCACCAGGCCGACCGCCGAAGCAGCACCCGTCTTCGCCGGGATCTGGCTGTGCGTGGCCGAACGCGCGCGGCGCAGGTCTTCGTGATAGACGTCCGTCAGCACCTGGTCGTTGGTGTAAGCGTGGATCGTCGTCATCAGGCCCGTTTCAAGGCCGATCTTGTCGTGCAGCGGCTTGACGAGCGGTGCGAGGCAGTTCGTCGTGCACGATGCGTTCGAGATGACGGTGTGCTCGGCCTTCAGCACGTTGTGGTTCACGCCGTAGACGATCGTGGCGTCGACGTCCTTGCCGCCCGGTGCCGAGATGATCACCTTCTTCGCGCCGCCCTTCAGGTGCGCGCTCGCCTTTTCCTTCGTCGTGAAGAAGCCCGTGCACTCCATCACGATGTCGACACCGAGCTCGCCCCACGGCAGTTCGGCCGGGTTGCGGTTCGCCAGCACGCGGATCCTGTCGCCGTTCACGATGAGGTAATCGCCGTCGACCGACACTTCACCCGGGAACTTGCCGTGCGCGGTGTCGTACTGGGTCAGGTGCGCGTTGGTCTTCGCATCGCCCAGATCGTTGATCGCGACGATCTCGATGTCGTGCTTCTTGCCGTTCTCGTAGAACGCGCGCAGCGTGTTGCGGCCGATGCGGCCGTAGCCGTTGATTGCGACGCGAATCGTCATGGTCTATCTCCTGATGGCTGAAAAAAATTCGTTTCGTGCAGCTTCACGGTGCGACGCGCGCGAGGGGTAGCGCGCGTCGCGTATGTCTCTTTAGGCCAGCACGGCCTTGGCGGTCTCGACGACGTGCTCGACGGTGAAGCCGAAGTACTTGAACAGCACGCCTGCCGGCGCCGACTCACCGAACGTGTCGATCCCGACGACGCCGCCTTCGAGGCCGACGTACTTGTGCCAGAAGGCCGTCACGCCCGCTTCGATCGCGACGCGGCGCACGCCGTGCGGCAGCACGCGCTCACGGTACTCGGCGTCCTGGCGGTCGAACACGTTGGTCGACGGCATCGACACGACGCGTGCCGCGATGCCTTGCTGCGCGAGCGGCTCGACGGCCTTCATCGCGAGTTCGACTTCCGAGCCGGTCGCGATCAGGATGATCTTGCGCGCGACGATCTCTTCGTCCCAGTCCTTCAGCACGTAGCCGCCCTTGTCGATGTTCGCGATCTGCGAATCCGTGCGCGGGTTGAATGCCAGGTTCTGGCGGCTGAAGATCAGGCTCGACGGACGGTCGGCGGCAACCGCGTGCGTCCATGCGACGGCCGTTTCGACCGTGTCGGCCGGACGCCACACGTCGTGGTTCGGGATCAGGCGCAGGCTCGACACGTGCTCGATCGACTGGTGCGTCGGGCCGTCTTCGCCGAGGCCGATCGAATCGTGCGTGAACACGAAGATCGACGGCAGCTTCATCAGCGCGGCCACGCGCAGCGCGTTGCGGCTGTAGTCGGAGAACGTCAGGAACGTGCCGCCGAACGGCTTGTGGCCGCCATGCAGCGCGAGGCCGTTGATCGCGGCGCTCATGCCGAATTCGCGCACGCCGTAGTTGATGTGGTTGCCCAGCTGGACGCCCGGGCCTTCCGGATTCGCACGGACGGCCTTCGATGCCTTCCAGTTGGTCAGGTTCGAGCCGGTCAGGTCGGCCGAGCCGCCGAGCAGCTCGGGCAGCGCGGCAGCCAGACCTTCGATCGCCTGCTGCGACGCCTTGCGGGTCGCCACCGTCTCGCCGCGCTCGTTCGCGCCGGCGATGATCGCCGCAGCCTTCTGCGCCCAGTCGGCCGGCAGCTGGTTGGCCATCCGGCGCTCGAATTCGGCGGCTTCTGCCGGGAACTTGGCGCGATAGGCAGCGAACTTCGCGTCCCATTCGGTTTCCGCGCGCTTGCCGGCTTCCTTCGCGTCCCATGCCGCATAGACTTCCTGCGGAATCACGAACGGTGCCCACGTCCAGCCGAGCGCTTCGCGCGTCTTCGCGATTTCTTCCGCGCCGAGCGCCGCGCCGTGCACGTCGTGGCCGCCGGCCTTGGTCGCCGCACCCTGGCCGATCACCGTCTTGCAGCAGATCAGCGTCGGCTTGTCCGACAGCTTCGCCTTCGCGATGGCTGCGTCGACCGCGTCGACGTCATGGCCGTTTACGTGCGGGATCACGTTCCAGCCGTAGGCTTCGAAACGCTTCGGGGTGTCGTCGTGGAACCAGTTCACGACGTCGCCGTCGATCGAGATGCCGTTGTCGTCGTACAGCGCGATCAGCTTGTTCAGCTTCAGCGTGCCGGCGAGCGAGCAGGCTTCGTGCGAGATGCCTTCCATCAGGCAGCCGTCGCCGAGGAACACGTACGTGTGGTGATCGACGATCTTCGCGCCGTCACGGTTGAACTCGTCGGCCATCAGCGCTTCGCCGAGCGCCATGCCGACCGCGTTCGCGAGACCCTGGCCGAGCGGGCCGGTGGTCGTCTCGACGCCCGGCGTGATGCCGTATTCCGGGTGGCCCGGCGTCTTCGAGTGCAGCTGGCGGAAGTTCTTCAGCTCTTCCATCGGCAGGTCGTAGCCGGTCAGGTGCAGCAGCGAGTACAGCAGCATCGAGCCATGGCCGTTCGACAGCACGAAGCGGTCGCGGTCTGCCCAGTGCGGGTTCGTCGGGTTGTGCTTCAGATGACGCGACCAGAGCGCGACGCCGATTTCGGCCATGCCCATCGGCATGCCGGGGTGGCCGGAGTTCGCTTGCTGGACGGCGTCCATTGCGAGCGCACGGATCGCGTTGGCCATCAGGGTGGTGGAGGCGGGAGACGAAGTCGTCATGTCGAGTCCGGAGAACGAGTCGAGGAAACGGGGGCACGGCGGCATCCGGAAGCTCGAGCGTCGATCGTTCCCGGCGCGCGGTGCGGCGCCTGACGGACGCGAAGCGGACGGAGCCTACGGACGGGGCTGCAAAGCTCGTCATTTTAACAGATGGGCTGACATTTCCCTTGTCTGTGCACAGTGTTCCGGCACGGTTTTCCGTCAAACCGCCCGCCTCCTATAATTCAGACGTCGGAACTGCCAGCCCTGAGCCGCCCGCCCGTGAGCACCACGCTTCTCTTTCACCCTACGCCCGATGCCGCCTACGGCTTCCCGAACGCCCGGCGGCTCGCGCGCGTCGCGTCCCCGCACCAGCAGATCGAAGTCTGGGAGACCCCGCAGCTCGGCCGCCTGTTTACGCTGGACGGCCGGCCGATGACGTCGGTCGGCGACGAGTACGTCTATCACGAGTGCATGACGCACCCTGCCGCGCTCGCGCATCCGGCGCCGCGCCGGGCGCTCGTGCTCGGCGGCGGCGACGGCGGTGCAGCACGCCAGCTGCTCAAGCATGCGTGCATCGAGCGGATCGTGATCGCTGAACTCGACGACGAGGTGGTCGGGATGGCGCGCCGTTATCTCGACGACGTGCACCAGGGCGCACTCGACGACCCGCGCGTCGAGGTCGTGATCGGCGACGCCGCACATTTCGTCGAGTCGACCGTCGAGCATTTCGAGCTCGTCGTGTTCGACCTCACTCCGCCCGATTCGCCGGCGGCCGGCCTCTATACGCGCGAGTTCTACGCGCGGCTCAAGCGGATCCTGACACCGTGCGGCGCGATCTCGATGCACCTCGGCTCGCCGGTGTTCCACACGGCGCGCATCGCCGCGCTGCTCGACGACCTGCGCGCAAGCTTCGCGGTCGTCGATCCGTTGTCCGCGCACGTACCGCTGTACGGTTCGCAGTGGCTGATGGCGATCGCGAGCGACACGCTCGACGCGGCCGCGCTGTTCGCACACGACATCGACGAACGGCTCGCGGCACGCCGCGTCCAGGGCTTGCGCTACTACGACGCGCGGCTGCATGCGTCCCTCTTTGCCCTGCCGTGCGCGCTGCGCGATACACTGGGCGTTCGCCGCTGAACGTCCGCGCGGCCGCCTCGCTCCATTTTTCCATCGCGTCCTTGCAGGTTTCGTGATGCACGGCACCGGGGCGGAACGCCCCGGACACCGCGCCGCCCCCTGAACGAACGCCCAAGCATGGAATCGGAGCACGTGCCCAAGCGCCCCCACAGGAGATTTTCATGACCGATCCACGTCCGGCCAACGTGCCTTGGTTGACGCCCTACCTGGCCGTACGCAACGCGCGCGCGGCCATCGATTTCTTCAAGGCCGCATTCGGCTTCGAGCTGCGCGACGTGCACGACGAGGACGGCGTGATCATGCACGTCGAGATGGCCTATCGCGGCCAGCTGATCGTGATGTTCGCGCCCGAGGGGGCGTTCGGCTCGACTGCGCTCACGCCGAAGAGTGCGAACGCCACCGCGCCGCAGTCGTTCTACCTGTATGTCGACGACGTCGACGCCACCTGGCAGCGCGCGCTCGACGCGGGCGCGAAATCGCTGAGCGCGCCGCAGGATCAGTTCTGGGGCGACCGGTTCGCACAGATCGAGGATCTCGACGGCTACCGATGGGCGCTCGGGCGCCGTCTCGACGCATGACCCACACCGCTACACGCATGAACGAAGCCACCACCACCGCGGCCGTGCCGCGCTTTTTCGTCGACGCGGCCCTGCGCGCCGACGCCACGCTCGCGTTGCCGGCCGATGTCGCGCGCCACGCGCAGGTGCTGCGGCTGCAGCCCGGCGACGTGCTCGCGCTGTTCGACGGCACCGGCGGCCAGTACCGCGCCCGGCTCGTCGAGATCGACAAGCGCAGCGCGCTCGCCCAGATCGACACGTTCGAACCGGCCGAGGCCGAACCGCCCTATCGCGTGACGCTCGCGCAAGGCATCGCCGGCGGCGACAAGATGGACTGGGTGATCGAGAAAGCCGTCGAGCTCGGCGTGACGGCGGTCGTGCCGCTATCGACCGCACGCGGCGTCGTGAAGCTGTCCGGCGAGCGCGCGGACAAGCGCGTCGCACACTGGCGCAGCGTCGTGCGCGCATCGTGCGAGCAATGCGGGCGCAACCGCGTACCCGACGTCGCACCGGTCGCCGGCTTCAACGCGTGGCTCGATACGCTGCCGGCCGCACCGGCCGATGGCGAGCTGCGGCTGCTGCTGTCGCCGCGCGCGAGCATCCCGTTCGCGTCGCTGCCCGACGTGCCGCCCGCCGCCACCGTCACGCTGCTGATCGGGCCGGAAGGCGGGCTGTCGCCCGACGAGGAAAACGCGGCCCGCGCACGCGGGTTCACGGCGCTGTCGCTCGGGCCCCGCGTGCTGCGCACCGAGACGGCCGGCGCAGCCGTGCTTGCCGCGCTCGCGGCGCGCTGGGGCGGGTGGTAACGGGAAGTCGTGCCGCCGCGAGACGGTGCGGCACGCCCTGACCGCACGCCACCCGGCCGCTGCGCGACACGCGGCCGGCATCACCACCGGAATGCGACGCGCCGGTCTATCGCAACTTACTTGTCGCTCGACGAGCCATGCGGGATCGCTTCGGACAACGCGTCGAGCACCGGCGTCAGCACGTCTTGCGGGCTTCCGGTCGTCCAGCCGCCGTCCAGGCTGTAGACATCGATCTTGCCCGTTACGGGATGCGTGACGGGCGCCGCGTCCAGCACCTTCGCCATGCCGGAGCAGATCGCATTGAACGCGGCAATCCGGGCCGCATCATTCTTCAGGCGGCCGTTGCCGAGCTTCGCCTCCAGCGCCTTCGCGCCGGGCGCCACATCCGGGACGCGGCACGCAAATTCAACCGTCGCGATTGTTTCTCCGTCGCGAGCCGAGTTCGGTTGTTGCGACGACCCGGTTGCCTTGCACTCCGAGCGATTGATCGCACGCTGATAGGCCGCGGCCATGCTCTCGACCGATGGACGCAATGCGGCACTCGCCTTCGTCGGCATCGGCACCAGCAAGTCTTCGGCCATATCCTTGCGCATCGAATCGCCCATCTTCGACAGAACGTCGATGTTGAGTGCGTCCTTGCCGCTGTAACTCGAGCGTACGGCGTCGTTGAATTCGCGGGCTTTCGACACGTCGCCGTTGACGAGTGCGCCGATGTAAAGGTCGACGGTTTGCTCGGGCGTCAGCGGTGCTGCGTGCGCGGCGCCCGCCGCGACCAGCAGGGGCAGCACGACGGCGCGTGCGGAACGGGAAATATTCATGGGAAGACAGCCCTCTCTCGATGGTTTGTTGTAAGCACCCGATGCGGCGGCTGCCGCGGCCGGGCCGACCGCGATTGTCTCGAAAAAAGGTGCCCGATGAAAGGTCAATGTCAGCGAGCGACACGCCGCGCCGGCCCGGACGCATTGCGCGGGCGCAAAAAAGCCCGCTCGCGGCGGGCTTGTGGAGGGCGATTCACCGCATCGGCCACTGGCCGACGCGCTTACGCGAACGAATAGAACACGCGGAACGCAACCTTGCGCTCGGCCCAGAATTCGGCCGCCTCGCGGAACACGTCGAGCAGCGTCTCGCGCCCTTCCTTGTCGAACTTCTGCGCGATCGGCAGCCCGTCGAGGACGATCACGAAACCGGGCTGCGCGCCGGCCTTCGCGACGAGGTCGGTCAGGGAGTCGTACAGCGCGTCGTAGTTCTTCCCGAAATGCTTCGGGAACAGGAACGACGTCGCGATCGTTTCCATCACTTCCTGCTTCGACTGCGCGGCGCCGCAAAACGCATACAGGAAATGCTGGCCGAGCCGGCCGGCTTCGTCGGCAAGATCCTGCACGCGGAACGCGCGGATCGACTGCACGAGATTGGGTCGCACGGTCGTGAAAAGGCTCATAGGCTCCTCGTTCGATGAAAGCCCGGGTTCGGCTTCCTGTTGCTCCGGCGTGCCGCCAGCCTGCGCCGCCGCGTGCAGTTGGATCACGCGCTGAAACAGATTGCCGTCGCCGGCCGCGAACAGTTCCGCCGCCGCCGTTTCGTGCGCGTAGATGGAGTCGCTCATGCCATTCGTCCCGAAGTCATTCAACAATACGTTTAAAACTGTTGTAGTGGTCGCCCGTGTAATAACAGTTGTCGATCCGGCGCAATGGCCCGCCGCAGACGATCCGGCGCGCACCGCGATTGCGGGCACGCGGCGTCGGCACCGTGTACTCATGGTAGTAGCCGCGCTTCGCTTTTGGCAGGATCCGCTCGCGGTTGCCAAACACGACGCCGTCTTTCTCGTACGGATACGGACCGCCGGCGCCGATCAGGCCCAGCGTGGTCACGGCCTCGCGCGGAAGACGAGCGGTCGGAATCGTATCGAGCCCGCTCGCCGCCACGTCGGCCGGAACGGCCTCCCGTGCGTAAGCGGCGGAAACCAGACTGCCCGTCGGCGTGCCGACGATACCCATCGCGAACATCGCGAAGACGGACGCGAGCGCGCCGTTGCGGAGCCACTTGCGTGCCATGAACCAGGGTTCCCGCTGTTAAATCAAGTAGTTGACGACCAACAAAGGCGTTAGCGTAGCGTTATTGGCCGCGCGAATCAATGTCCGTTTGGGAATCGAAAGCGTCGTGATACCCGGAATTGCGCATTTTTTACCGAAATCACACTACATTTATCTTACATGGGATAAAATGCGGGCGGCATCTCTGGCATGGCGAGACTCTGCCTCCTTGCCACGCCGGCTACGCTGAGTGGAGAGAGATGCTGATGTTGCTTGAGGGAAGCGCGTTTGCGCCCTGCCCGCGGCGTGCCCATTGCGGGCACGCCTCTTTTTGCTTTTGTTTACAATTTCGCCCGACGCGCCACACCGGTTCGACCGGCCTGGCGCGTTCGTTTTGGCTCAACGCGTGGCGTTCACGTCGGCGACCAGCAGCGCCGCCATGTTGACGATGCGGCGAACGGTCGCCGATTCGGTCAGCACGTGCACCGGTTGCGCAGCGCCCAGCAGGATCGGCCCGATCGCGATGTTGTTGCCCGCGGCCGTCTTCAGCAGGTTGTACGCGATGTTCGCGGCGTCGATGTTCGGCAGGATCAGCAGGTTCGCTTCGCCTTCCAGCGTCGATTCCGGCAGGATTTCCTTGCGCAGCGCCGCGTCGAGCGCGACGTCGCCGTGCATCTCGCCGTCAACCTTCAGCTCCGGTGCACGTTCCTGCACGATCGCGAGCGTATCGCGCATCTTCTTCGCCGAAGGTGCGTTGCTCGTGCCGAAATTCGAGTGCGACAGCAGCGCGACCTTCGGCTCGATACCGAAGCGGCGCACTTCTTCCGCGGCCATGATCGTGATCTCGGCCAGCTGTTCCGGGGTCGGATCGACGTTCACGTGCGTGTCGACGAGGAAAATCTGGCGGCCCGGCAGCACGAGGCCGTTCATCGCCGCGTACACGCTGCAGCCCGGGCGCTTGCCGATCACCTGGTCGATGAAGTGCAGGTGGCGGTGCGTGGTGCTGATCGTGCCGCAGATCATCCCGTCCGCTTCGCCCTTCTTCACCAGCATCGAGCCGATCAGCGTCGTGCGGCGGCGCATCTCGACACGCGCGAGCTGCTCGCTGATGCCCTTGCGCGCCATCATCTTGTAGTACGTCTGCCAGAAGTCGCGGTAGCGCTCGTCGTGCTCGGTGTTGACGACCGTGAAATCGGTGCCCGGCGTCAGGCGCAGGCCGTAGCGCTGGATACGGTGCTCGATCACCGACGGGCGGCCGATCAGGATCGGCTTCGCGAGTTTTTCGTCGACGATGATCTGAACGGCGCGCAACACGCGCTCTTCTTCGCCTTCCGCGAACACAACGCGCTTCTTCTCTTCCGGCGCGGCGCGCGCGATCTGGAAGATCGGCTTCATCGTCGTGCCGCTGTGGTACACGAACTGCTGCAGGTGGACGCGATACGCCTCCATGTCCTCGATCGGGCGCGTCGCGACGCCGCCGTCCATCGCGGCCTGCGCGACGGCCGGTGCGATCTTAACGATCAGGCGCGGATCGAACGGCTTCGGAATCAGGTATTCGGGCCCGAACGACAGGTCCTGGATGCCGTACGCGGTCGCGACGATGTCGCTCTGCTCGTGCTGCGCGAGCTCGGCGATCGCATTGACGGCCGCGATCTCCATTTCACGCGTGATCGTCGTCGCGCCGACGTCGAGCGCGCCGCGGAAGATGAACGGGAAGCACAGGACGTTGTTGACCTGGTTCGGGTAATCGGTGCGGCCGGTGGCCAGCACCGCGTCCGGGCGCACTTCGAGCGCGAGTTCCGGCAGGATTTCCGGCGTCGGGTTCGCGAGCGCGAGGATCAGCGGGCGCTCGGCCATGCCCTTCACCATCTCCTGCTTCAGCACGCCGGCGGCCGACAGGCCGAGGAAGATGTCCGCGCCGTCGATCACTTCGGCCAGCGTCCGGGCTTCCGTTTCGCGGGCGAAACGCTCCTTGTCCGGATCCATCAGCTCGGTGCGGCCCTTGTAGACCACGCCCGCCAGGTCGGTCACGATGATGTTCTCGATTGGCAGGCCGATGTCGACCAGCAGGTCGAGACACGCGAGCGCGGCCGCACCCGCGCCGGACGCGACGAGCTTGACCTTCTTGATGTCCTTGTTGACGACCTTCAGCCCGTTCGTGACGGCCGCGGCCACGACGATCGCGGTGCCGTGCTGGTCGTCGTGGAACACCGGAATCTTCATCCGCTTGCGCGCTTCGCGCTCGACGATGAAGCAGTCCGGCGCCTTGATGTCTTCCAGGTTGATCCCGCCGAAGGTCGGCTCCAGCGCGGCGATCACGTCGACGAGCTTGTGCGGGTCCGATTCGTTCAGTTCGATGTCGAACACGTCGATGCCCGCGAACTTCTTGAACAGCACGGCCTTGCCTTCCATCACCGGCTTCGACGCGAGCGGGCCGATGTTGCCGAGACCGAGCACCGCCGTGCCGTTCGTGACGACGCCGACCAGGTTGCTGCGCGCGGTGAAGCGCGCCGCGTTGAGCGGATTCTCGACGATCTCCTCGCACGCGTACGCCACACCCGGCGAGTACGCGAGCGCGAGGTCGCGCTGGTTGATCATCTGCTTGGTCGGGGCGATCGCGATTTTCCCGGGGGTCGGGAATTCGTGATAGTCGAGCGCGGCTTCGCGGAGCTTGGCTTTGGAGGAGGCTTGGGTAGACATGTGTCTCTTGGCGGGCGGATTAGAATAACTCTTCGACGGCATTGTAGCGCCAATCATCGGCCGCCAGACCGGCGATTCGGGTGCAACAGCCGCGACAAAATTGTACCGAACGGTGCAGGAACGCCGCCGTTCGCCTCGTACAATGCCGTTCCTTCAACCGTTTCGGATCCATCCGCCGTGCCAGCCGCCCTCTCCGAGTTTTCGCTGATCGAACGCTTCTTCACGCGCCGCGCCGCGCAGGGCGCCCGTGCGTCGACGCTCGGCATCGGCGACGACTGCGCGTTGATCACGCCCCGACCCGGGAAATTGCTGGCCATTTCGACGGACATGCTGGTGGAAGGCCGCCACTTCTTCCCCGACGTCGCGCCCGACGCGCTCGGCCACAAGACGCTCGCGGTCAACCTGTCCGACCTCGCGGCGATGGGCGCCGAGCCACGCGCGTTTACGCTCGCGTGCGCGCTGCCGCGTGCCGACGCGGCGTGGCTGGAAGCGTTCAGCAACGGGCTGTTCGCGCTCGCCGAGCGCTACGGCTGCGAGCTGATCGGCGGCGACACGACGAGCGGCCCGCTGAACCTGTGCGTGACCGTATTCGGCGAAGTCGCGCCCGACGCGGCGCTGCGCCGCGATGCCGCGCGCGACGGCGACGATGTCTGGGTGTCCGGCACGCTCGGCGATGCGCGCGCCGGCCTCGGCGTCGCCCGCGGTGAATGGGCGGCCGGCGCGAACGAAGCAGCCGCGTTCCGGCGCGCGCTCGAGCGCCCCGAACCGCGCATCGCGCTCGGCCTCGCGCTCGCGGGCGTCGCACACGCGGCGCTCGACATCTCGGACGGCCTCGCCGGCGACCTGCAGCACATCCTGGATCGCTCGAACGTGCGCGCCGAAATCGATGCCGACGCGGTGCCGCGCTCGGCCGCACTCGCGACGCTGCCGCCCGACGTGCAGCGACGCTGCACGCTGGCCGGCGGCGACGACTACGAACTGTGCTTCACCGCGCCGGCGACGGCCCGCGCAGCGGTCGAAGCAGCCGGCGTGACGGCCAGTGTGCCGGTCACCCGAATCGGTACAATACGCGCGTTGTCCGCACCGTCGGAACAGCCCGCGATCGCGTGGCGCGACGCCGCCGGCGCGCCCCTCGCTCTCACGTTGCACGGCTTCGACCACTTCCATGCAGACTGACCCGACGCCCGCGCACGCCGCGGCCGAGCCCGGCGCCGCACCCGACGGCAACGCGCCGCGGCGCGCGACCGCGCGCTTCATGCTGTCGCACCCGGCGCACATCGTGTCGCTCGGCTTCGGCAGCGGGCTCGCGCCGATCATGCCCGGCACGTTCGGCTCGCTGTTCGGCTGGCTCTCGTTCGTGGTGCTCAACCGCTACCTGACGGTGCCCGAATGGTGGGCGCTGATCGCGGCCGGCTTCTTGGCGGGCACGTGGCTCACCGGTTTCACCGCGAGGAAGATGGGTTCGGCCGATCCGGGCGCCGTCGTCTGGGACGAGGTCGTCGCAATCTGGCTCGTGATGCTGTTCGTCACGCCCGCGACCTTCGTCGGCCAGCTGTGGGCGTTCGTCGCGTTCCGCTTCTTCGACATGCTCAAGCCGCCGCCGATCCGCTATTTCGACCGCCGCCTGAAAGGCGGGCTCGGCATCATGGTCGACGACCTGGTCGCCGCGTTCATGACGCTGCTCGTGATCGCCCTGTGGCGCTCCGTCGTCGGCTGACCGATTTCCCGACTCCCGTTTCCCGACGCGCATGCCAACCGATTCCGTCGTCCATCAGCTTGCGATCCGCGCAGGCAACAAGCTGCGTGACGAGCACCTGACGCTCGCCACTGCCGAATCCTGCACCGGCGGCATGATCGCCGCGGCGATCACCGACATTTCCGGCAGCAGCCAGTGGTTCGAGCGCGGCTTCGTCACGTACTCGAACCAGGCCAAGATCGAGATGATCGGCGTGCCGCCCGATCTGATCGACAAGCACGGCGCCGTCAGCGAGCCCGTCGCGCGTGCGATGGCCGAAGGCGCGCTGCGCAACAGTCGCGCGCAGGTCGCGCTGTCCGTCACCGGCATCGCCGGCCCGGCCGGCGGCAGCGAGAAGAAGCCGGTCGGCACCGTGTCGTTCGGCTGGAGCAACCGGCTGCATACCGACGTCGAGACGCTCGTGTTCAAGGGCGACCGCGAGCAGATCCGCACGCAGGCGGCCGCGCATGCGCTGCGCGGGCTGCTGAAGCTGCTCGACGAGCGCGAGGGCTGATCGGGCCGGGGGCGCGCGCCGGCTCCCCCGCCTGCCCGCTTACTGGATCGCGTCGGGCTTCACGACGATCCAGTTCTTGTCCGCCGTCACCGGCAGGCCGAGCGACTTCTGCTGCGCGGCCGATTCATCCGACCACGCGCGGATCTGCGCCATCTGCTTGTCCTTCTTGTTCACCCACACGCGCACGCCGCCGCGCGCGACGTCGGTCGCGTTCAGCAGCATGTAGCCGTCGGACGTCGGCGTGTCGCCCGCGACGAGCACCGGCTTCTTCCACTGGTCGATCCAGCCGACGATCGAACCGAGCTTGCCTTCGTACCACGTCATCGGGTTCATCAGGAACGGCGTGATCACCAGGCTGCGGTTCGCGGCCTCGTCGTACTTGCCGGCCTTGATCTGCAGCCGCGAGGTGGTCAGCGCGCCGGTCGCCGGGTTGCGCAACAGCGTCGTCACGCCGATCACGTTCTGCGGCTTCACGTTGTAGCCGTACTTCGGGTCGGACAGCACGAGCCGCGCCAGCTCCTCATGCGCGGCCGTCATCACGTAGACCTCGATGCCGTTCTCGCGCAGCGCGTGGTACAGCTCCTGCATCCCGCGGAAGAAGCGCGGCGGGTTCACCGTGCCGTCGACCACCTTGTCGCCCTGCCAGTAGCGGATCGGGATCGGCTTGCCGTCGGCGAGCATCGCATCGACGTGGCGCTTCAGGTCGGCCAGCGACTGCCCGGCGAACGCCTGTGCGATCCACGGGTAGCAGACCAGGTCGTCGATCTCGCACAGCCGGTAGTAATAGCTCGTCAGCGATTCCTGGTAGTCGGCGGAATCCTTGAACGGGATCAGCTTCAGCGACGGGTCGAGCGTGTCGCGCGTCAGCACGCCGCGGTTCTCGAGGTACGGCAGCAGCGACTCCTCGAGGTCGTAGCGATAGGTCGTGTTGTCGACGTCGAACACCGCGTAGTCGCCGCGGTTCGCATGCGCGGCGATCATCGCGTTCAGCGCCTTCGCGCTGTCGGCCGGCCAGTGCGAGAGATCCGCCGCATGGGCAAAGCTCATGCACAACGACGCGGCAAGCGCGCTCAGAAGACGTCGGAACAGCTTGGGCATGGCGTCGCTCCTTTCTTGACATTTTCGTTACGGATCGATGACAAGCGGCAGCATCGCGCGATTGGCGCGCAAGGATGCGGTGCGGAAGCGACGGGAAGTTGTCCGCGTGCGCCAGTGCGGGCCGGGCGGGCGGAGGAGCGGGAAAACGGGAGGGAAGCGGCGGGCCCGCGCGTGGGAGCCCGCCGCAACCGGCTGCCCGGGCGGGCAGCCGGCGCGCCCGATCAACGATGGGCGTTGATCGTGTCGCGGGTCTTCTGTGCGGCGAGCGCCGCGGCTTCGGCGAAATCCTCGCCGTTGCTCGCGTACAGGATCGCGCGCGACGAGTTGATCATCATGCCGGTGCCGTCGGCCGTGCGGCCCGCGTTGACCGTCGCCTGCACGTCGCCGCCCTGCGCGCCGATGCCGGGAATCAGGAGCGGCATGTCGCCGACGATCCCGCGCACGATCTCGATTTCCTTCGGGAACGTCGCGCCGACCACGAGGCCGAGCTGGCCGTTCTTCGCGTTCCACTTGTTCGCCGCGAGGTCGGCGACGACCTGGTACAGCGGCCGGCCGTTCGTGTCGAGGAACTGCAGGTCGGAGCCGCCCGGGTTCGACGTGCGGCACAGCACGATCACGCCCTTGCCTTCGTGCTCGAAGTACGGCTCGACCGAGTCGTAGCCCATGTACGGGTTCACCGTGACGGCGTCCGCGCGGTAGCGCTCGAACGCTTCGCGCGCGTACTGCTCGGCCGTGCTGCCGATGTCGCCGCGCTTCGCGTCGAGGATCACCGGCAGGCCCGGATGCTGGAGGTGGATGTGCGCGATCAGCCGTTCGAGCTGGTCTTCCGCGCGATGCGCGGCGAAGTAGGCGATCTGCGGCTTGAACGCGCTCGCGTATTGCGCGGTTGCGTCGACGATCTGCCGGCAGAATTCGAAGATCGCGTCGGGCTGGCCGTCGAACTGCGCGGGAAAGCGCGACGGCTCGGGATCGAGGCCGACGCACAGCAGCGAATTGGTGCGCTGCCACGCGGCGCGCAGCGATTCGATGAAAGTAAGCGGGGAAGACATGGCGGGTACTCGCGGCAAACCGTTGGTAGACCGCGTATTTTACCCGCGTCGCCGGCGCCCTTCGCGCGAAGCCGCATCGCTGCGTGCATCGGCGCGCTCGACGGTGAACGCGAAACGCCGCGTGAGCCGCTCGCCGGGCGCGAGCAGCGTCATCCCGTGCGCGGTCGCGCCGCCCGGCAGGTTCACCGCATTGATCGGATGATCGACCGGCTCGAAGCAGAAGAAATCCTCGCCGGGCGGCGTATAGAGCACGTACGCGTCGGCGTCGGCCGCCACCGTCAGCGACAGCCTGCGGCGCGGCCAGCTTACCGTCGCGTGGCCGCCCCAGCCGGTGAACGCATGATTGACGAGCGCGGCCGGCAGCGGATACGCGACGCCGAACTGCCAGGCCGGCGGCACGCTCACGTGCCGCACCGGCAGGAAATCGGCACCCGACAGCCACAGCCCGCCGGCGGCCGCGGCCAGCTCGGTCGCGGTGTCGCGCACGAGGAACGGATGCACGCCGAGCCCGAATGGCAGCCGCGCGCGCCCCGCGTTCTCGATCGTCAGCGCAATCGACAGCGTCGCATCGTCGAGTTCGAACGACTGGATCGCGCGGAACGCATACGGCGCACCGGCGGTGCGATCGAGCGACAGTTGCAGCGACGTGCCGGTCGCGTCGTCCACCTGCCACGGCGCGAGCCAGCCGTCGCCATGGATCGGCAGCGGCTCGTCGCGGCGGTTGCGCGGCACCGCGACGCTGCGCCCGTCGCATTCGAACCGCCCGTCGCCGATCCGGTTCGAGTAAGGCAGCAGCGGATAGCACGCGAGCTCGTTCGGGTCCGTCGCCGTCTCGGGGTGCTCGCAGCGGCGAAACACCGGCATCAGCGCACCGTTGTCGCCGCGCCAGTCGAAGCGCGCGATGCCGCCGCCGAGATGCGGCAGCACGTCGAGCCGCAGCGACGCGTTCGACAGCGTGACGGCCGCCGCATGCGCGGCGCCGACGCCCTGCGCGAAGGCAGCCGTCTGCGGGCCGGGGCTGACCGGCTGCGCGGCGGCGGCCAGGCGCGCGCGGCGCGACTGGCTGGTGGACGACGATGCGCTCGAGGACGTGGCGGTCATGGTGAACTCCTTTCCTTCGTCGAAGAAACGATGCGGGTCGTGCGGACGGTCAGGCCCAGCCGCCGTCGACGATCACGTCCTGCGCGGTGATCATCCGGCTGTCGTCGGCCGCGAGGAACAGCGCCATCCGCGCGAGATCGGCCGGCAGCAGCTCGGCATCGAGGCACTGGCCGGCCTTGATCGACGCGCGGCCCGCGTCGTCGAGCCACAGCCGGCGCTGCTTGTCGGTCATCACCCAGCCCGGCACCAGCGAATTCACGCGGATGCCGAACGGGCCGAGGTCGCGCGCGAGACCGCGCGTCAGCCCCTGCACGGCCGCTTTCGCCATCACGTAGACGGGATAGCCGCCGTTCTTCAGCATCCAGCTGATCGAGCCGAGGTTGACGATCGCGCCGCCACCCTGCTGCTTCATGTCGTCGATCACCGCCTGCGCGGCGAAGAACTGGTGACGCAGGTTCACCGCGATGCCCGCGTCGAACGATTCGGGCGTCACGTCGCCGATCGCGTGGCGCGTGTCGTTCGCCGCGTTGTTCACGAGCACCGCGATCGCGCCGATGCGCGCGCGGATCGCATCGATCGCATGGCGCAGCGCGTCGATGTCGGTCAGGTCGCACTGGAGGAACAGCGGCGCATGACGCACGTTCGGCACGTGCGCGAGGCTTTCCGCCAGCGCGGTACCGGCCGCCGCGTCGAGGTCGACGAACGCGACGCGCGCGCCCTGCTGCGCGAAGTGCTCGACGAACGCCGCGCCGATGCCGGTCGCGCCGCCCGTGATCAGCACCGCGCGATCCTCGAGGCTCGGGTAGCGGGCATAGCGCGCGTGGCTCGCGGCGTGCGGGTCGTGCGCGGAAGTGTCGATGGTCATGCGGTTCGTCTCCGTAAGAGCGGATCGGGTCAGTCGCGGACGCCGCGGTTCTTCAGCTGATCGAGCAGCACCGCCGCGAGCAGGATCGCGCCGCGCACGAGGTACTGGTAGAACGCGTCGATGTTCAGCAGGTTCATCACGTTCTCGACGGTGCCCATGATCAGCACGCCGATCACGACACCCGAGATCGTCGCGCGGCCACCCATCAGCGACACGCCGCCGAGCACGCATGCGGAGATCACGTTCAGCTCGAAACCCTGCGCGGCGTTCGGCTGACCGGATGTGATGCGCGACGCGAGGATCACGCCCGCGAGCGCCGTCACCGCGCCCTGGATCAGGAAGATGTACACACGCGTGCACTCGACGTTGATCCCCGCGAGCCGCGACGCCTCGGGGTTGCCGCCGATCGCGAGCGTATTGCGGCCGTACACGGTCTGGTTCAGCAGCACGCCGAACGCGATGAAGCACAGCAGCGTGACCCAGATCGGCAGCGACACGCCGAACAGCGACAGCCCGCCGAGCGCGATGAAGGTATCCGACGACACGCCGACCGCCTGCCCCTTCGACACGATGAAGCCGAGCCCGCGCACGATCTCCATCGTCGCGAGCGTCGTGATCAGCGCGTTGATGCGCAGGTACGCGATCACCGCGCCGTTCACGAAGCCGATCGCGGCGCCGGCCGCGACCGCCGCGACGATCGCGACGAACGTGTTGTCGGTCGCGTTCAGCACCATCGCGCACAGCACGCCCGAGAACGCGACGGTCGAGCCGATCGACAGGTCGAAGTCGCGCGACGCGAGACAGAACATCATCGTGCACGCGACCATCCCGATCTGCGAGATCGACAGCGCGAGGCCGAGCATGTTGTCGATCGAGAAGAAGTGATCGACGGTGAGCGACATCGTGATGAACATCACCGCGAAGATCGCGATCAGGCTGTATTCGGTCAGGTGCTGCCACCACTTCTGGCGGTCGCTCTGCTGCGGCACCAGCGCGTCGGCCGACGGCTTCACGGCGGCGCTGCCAAGGTTTTCGTTGACTTGCATGGTTGTGTCTCCTGCTCCTGCATCACGCGGCCCGCGCCGCGCGTGTCCGATTCGATTGTCGTGTCCTGCGTCAGGCCGCCTCGACGGCGCTCGTCTGCGGCAGCGCCAGGCTCAGCACCGCGTGCTCGTTCGCCTGTTCGCGCGGCAGCTCGCCCGCGATCCGGCCTTCGCGCATCACGACGATGCGGTCGGACACACCGAGCACTTCCGGCAGTTCCGACGACACCATCACGATCGCGCAGCCGCGCTCCGCGAGCCGGTAGATCACGTCGTAGATCTCGTGCTTCGCGCCGACGTCGATCCCGCGCGTCGGCTCGTCGAGGATCACGACCTTCAGGTCGGGCTCCGCAAGCCAGCGCGACAGGATCGCCTTCTGCTGGTTGCCGCCCGACAGGAAGCGGATCTTCTGGCGCCGGTTCGGCGTCTTGATCTTGAGTCGCTGGATGAAGCGGTCCGCCGTTTCGCTTTCGGCCTTGCGATTGATGAACAGCCCCGCGCGCAGCGAATGGCGGCGGCAGCTGATGTTGATGTTCTCCGCGACCGACGCGATCGCGATGATCCCCTCTTCCTTGCGATCCTCGGGGCACAGCACGATGCCGTGGCGGATCGCGTCGCCGGTGCGCTTCACGTCGATGCGCGCGCCGTCGAGCGTCAGCACGCCCGCGCGCCGGCGATCCGCGCCGTACACGAGCCGCATCAGCTCGCTGCGTCCCGCGCCGACGAGCCCGAAGAAGCCGACGATCTCGCCCGCGCGCACCGAGAAGCTCGCGGGTTCGCGCAATGCCGGGCCGTCGATGCCTTCGGCGGCGAAGCGCACGTCGCCGAGCGCGCGCGGCGCGTAATGGTAGATATCCGAAATCTCGCGCCCGACCATCTCGGCGACGAGCCGTTCGCGCGGCACGTCGGCCAGCGATGCGTGCGACGCGATCTTGCGCCCGTCGCGGAAGATCGTGCACGCATCGCACAGCCGGTAGATCTCGTCCATCCGGTGCGAGATGTAGATCAGCGCGCGACCCTGCGCACGCAGGTCGTCGACGAGCTTGAACAGCACTTCGGTCTCGCGATGCGACAGCGAACTCGTCGGCTCGTCGAGCGCGATCACGCGCGCATTGCGCATCAGCGCCTTGCAGATCTCGACCATCTGCCGCTGCGCGATCGACAACCGCCCGAGTTTCGCGTCGGGATCGAGGTCGACGCCCATCGCGGCGAGCCGCTCGCGCACGAAGCGCTTCGCCTCGCGCTTCCTCACCCAGCCGAACGCATTCGGCAGGCGGCCAAGCAGCAGGTTTTCCGCGACCGTCAGGTCGGGTACGTACTGCAACTCCTGGTGAATCACCGCGATGCCGGCCGCGATCGACGCGGCCGCACTCGCGAACTGCACAGGCTGGCCGTCGACCAGCACGCTGCCCGCATCGGGCTGGTATTCACCGCCGAGAATCTTCAGCAGCGTCGACTTGCCCGCGCCGTTCTCGCCCATCAGGCCATGCACCTCCCCCGCGTGCACGTCGAACGAGATGCCGTCGAGTGCGCGCACGCCAGGAAAGACCTTGCCGATATTGTCAAAACGCAGTGCCGCTGACACGTCGTCTCCCCACTTCCGGATCGATCGACCGCCGGCCGCCGCATCGCCGCGGCAGCCGGCGGGCCGCTTACTTCGATGCGAGCCCCATCTCCTCGCGCACCTTCGACACGTTGTCGCGCGTCGCGAGCATGCCCGTCGTCAGCGTCAGCGGCGGCGGTGCCTTGCCCTGCGTGATCCACGTGTACATCAGGTCCGAGGTTTCCTCGCCGTGGCGCTTCGGGCTGATGATCACGGTGCCGTAAAAGCCGGTCGGCTGCGGCTTCTTGAACTCGTTCAGCGCCGAATCGGAGCCGCCGATGCCGATGCCGATCATGTTGTCCGCCTTGAAGCCGCGCCCTTCGGCCGCGCGCACCGCGCCGAGCACGGCCTCGTCGTTCAGGCCGTACGCGACCCAGTGCTTGAACTGCGGGTTCTTCGTGAGCGCGATGTTCGCCGCGTTGAACGCGTTTTCCGTGTCGGTCTTCGCCTGCGGCGCCGCGATCACGTTCGCCTTCGGGAAGCCGGCGGCCACCAGCGCGTCGGTCGCGCCGCTCGTGCGGTCGTGCGCGGTCGGCAGTTGCTCGTAGGTGATGTCGATCGCGCCGACGTCCTTCATGTCCCAGCCGCGCTTCTTGATCTCGGCCGCGATGCCGTCGCCGACCTGCTTGCCGATGTTGTACGCGGAGATCCCCATGTGCGGCACCGCTTCGATCGGCTTGCCCGCGCCGTCGACGAGGCGGTCGTCCACCGTCATCATCTTCAGGTTGTGCGACTTCGCCTTCGCGACGATGCCCGGCCCGAGCTTCACGTCGGGCGTGCAGATGATGAAGCCCTGCGCCTTCTGCGCGGACAGGTTGTCGATCGCGCTCATCACCTTTTCACCGGACGGCGCGCCGATCTTCACGAGCGTGAAGCCTTTTTGCTTCGCCGCCATCTCGGCGAACTTCCACTCGTCCTGGAACCACGGCTCTTCCGGCTGCTTCACGAGGAAGCCGATCTTGACCGGATCGGCCGCGTGCACGACCGGGCTCCCGATCACCACCGCTGCCGCGGCGGCCAGCGTTACGAACGTTCTGCGTTTCATCTCCAGTGTCTCCTTGTCTTCATCGAACAGGATGCAGCCGCTTGTTGGTTTCGACGCAGCGTGCGCGCGGCCGTCGCACGTGCGGTCTTTCGAATCGTTGCGTCAGTCGTGATACAGCGCCGCGCGCCCGCCATCGACGGTGATGCACGCGGCATTGATGAACGGCGCCTCGTCGGACGCCAGGAACACGGCCGTCATCGCGACCTCCTCGGGCCGGCCGATCCGCTTCATCGGCTGCAGCGCGAGCGTCTCGGCGCGTGCGGCAGCCGGGTCGGGTTGCGCGTCCCACCAGTCGCGCGTGAGCTGCGTCTCGATGTAGCCCGGCGCGATCGCGTTCACTCGCACGTTGCGCGCCGCGTATTCGATGCCGAGCGCACGTGTGAGGCCCAGCACGCCATGCTTCGCGACCGGGTACGGAAAGCAGCCCGGGATGATCCTGAACGCGTGGGTCGACGCGATGTTCACGATGCTGCCGCGGCCGCGTTCGACCATCCCCTCCAGCGCCGCGCGGCAGCCATGCCACACGCCGTCGAGGTCGACCGCGAAGCAGCGGCGCCAGTCGTCGTCGGTCATCGTCAGCGGATCGGCGAACACGTTGATGCCTGCGTTGTTCACGAGCACGTCGAGCGGGCCGAATGCGGCCTCGGTCTGCGCAAGGGCCTCGCGCACCGCATCCTGCCGTGCGACATCCGCCTGCAGCGGCAGCACGCGCGCGCCGGCGATCTCACGTGCAATCCCGGCGGCCGTGCGCTGCGCCTGCGGGAAGTCGAGATCGACGAGCGCGACGGCCGCGCCCTCGCGAACGAACGCGCGGGCGATCGCGGCGCCGATACCCCGGCCCGCGCCCGTCACCATCGCGACCTTGTCCGCGAGGCGGCCCATCATGCCGCTCCGCCGCGTGCGACGCGCAAGCCGGCCTGGAACGCGCGTGCGTTCGCCGCGGTCGCGTCGGCCGACTGGCCGGGGCGGTACAGCGCCGAGCCGAGCCCGAAACCGTTCGCGCCCGCGCTGAGGAACGGCTCCATGTTGTCGGGCGAGATGCCGCCGACCGGGATCAGCGGCACCGCGCGGTCGATCACCGCGCGCCACGCCTTCACGACCGGCACGCCGAGCTGCTCGGCCGGGAACATCTTCAGCACGTCGGCGCCATTCGCGAGCGCCGCGAACGCTTCGGTCGGCGTCGCGACGCCCGGCGCGCTCGCGAGGCCGCGCTCGCGTGCGCGGCGGATCACGGCCGCGTCGCTGTGCGGCATCACGATCAGCGCGCCGCCCGCGTCCTGCACGCGGTCGACATATTCGGCGCGCAGCACGGTCCCGGCGCCGACGATCGCATCGTCGGGCAGCGCACGCCGCAGCGCCGCGATGCTGTCGAACGGATCGGGCGAGTTGAGCGGCACCTCGACGATCCGGAAGCCCGCTTCATAGAGCGCATGGCCGTGGTCGGCCGCTTCGGCGGGCGTGATCCCGCGCATGATCGCGATCAGCGGGCACGCGTCGAATGCACGCATCAGCGCGGCATGGGGCGTGTACGGCGCGGGCAAGGTCAGGTCGGACGGCATCGAAGGTTCCTCTGCAAACAGTTCATTGGTCGGCGCAGACGGGCTCGCCGTCTGCGCGCACGAGCCCGGCGCGCGACGCGATCCGCCACAGGCCGCGCTCGGTCGCATGCGCGACGACGCGCGCGTGCCGGTGGCCGAATTCCTGGAGCGCATCGGCGTAGCGCGCGCACAGGCCGTCATCGCCGATCAGCAGCAGCGCCTGGTCCGCGAGCGCGATGCCGCGCTCCGCGAGCATCGCGTCGAGCGCATTGAGCTCATGGCCGATCAGCAGGCCGGACAGGTAGTCGCCCTGCGCATCGGGCGCGAGCCGGTCGGTCAGGCCGAGCGTGCGCGTGCTGAAGATCGTCGCGAGCAGCCCCGTGTGCTGCGCGCCACGGGCGACCGAGACGCCGCGCACGAATGCCGCGCGATCGGGCGACGCGCCGGCGCGCATCGTGCGGCCAAGGATCGTGTGGTCGCGCAGCACCGCGAACAGCTCGCCCGTCATGAAGGTCTGGAAGCGCTCGATCAGCCCGTCCCTCACCCACGCCCATTTCGCATGCGTTCCCGGCAAGCCGATCAGTACCCCTGAACGATCTGCGCCAAGCATGGGATCGCTCGCGAGTGCACCGAATATCTGCGTTTCTTCGCCGCGCATCACGTCGGGCAATTCGCCCGTGGCGATGACGCCCGGGACGATCGAGATCGTCGTGCCGCGCGACGTCGTCACCGTGATGAGGCCCTTGACGAGTGCATCGGCACCGGCCGGCACCGCGACGTACGGCGCCTCGCGCCAGCCCTGCGCGCTGCCGACCATGCCGGCGGCGAGCACCGGCAGGCCGGGCGTGCGGTCGAGCCAGTCGCCGCACGCTTCCTCGAACACCGCGTCGAACGCGCGCGCACCGCCGCCGGGCACATGCATCACGCCCGCCGCGCGGCTGCGCGTGTCGATAAGCGCGCCGTGCGCGTCATACAGGTAAGCGCGCAGCGACGTCGTGCCCCAGTCGAGCGCGATCAGCGACGGGGTGGCGGAGCTGGCATCCGGAACGGGCCGGGTCGAAGTCGTCATCGTTTGATCCTGCGGGTACCCTGCGGCGGGCTCCAGCCCAGTTCCGCGGAAATGGCTCGCGCTTCGCGCTGCACGAGCGGAATCAGTTCGTCCATCCGGTCGTGCGGCATGTACGGAATCGTGCTCGCCACCGACACGGCCGCAACGATCGCGCCCGACGCGTCGCGGATCGGCGCGGCCACGCAGCGGATCGACGCCTCGTTCTCCTCGAGATCGAACGTGTAGCCGCCGGCCGCGTAATGCGCCATGCGCTGCAGGAACGCGCTCGTCTCGGGCCGGTTGTCCGGCTTGAAATTGACGCCGGCGAGCGCACGCCGGGCGGCCTCGAACAGCGAGCGCCACATGTCGGGATCGGTGTCGAGCATCATCGCCTTGCCGATGCCGGTCGATGCGAGCGGCATCCGGTGGCCGACGCGCGAGCGCATTTCGAGGCCGCGCGTGCCGGGAATCTTGTCGATGTACAGCACGTCGTCGCCGTCGCGCACGCCGAGATGGATCGTGTCGAGCGTCGCTTCCGCGAGCGCCTCGAGGTGCGGGCGCGCCACCGCGGTGAGCGGCATCTGCTCGAGCGCGATCGTACCGAGTTCGATCAGCTTCGGGCCGAGCAGGTAGCCGCCCTGCACCTGGCGCAGGTAGCGCGCCTGCACGAGACTGCTGACGAGGCGGTGCGTGGTGCTGCGCGTCGTGCCGAGCGCGGCGCCGATCGCGCGCATGTCGCGCGCGCCGTTCGCAATCGCTTCGAGGATCGCAAGACCGCGCAGCAACGTCTGCGTGCCGGCCTGCTGCGCAGCGAGATCGAGCGGCGTGCTGGTCGCGCCGATGCTGTCGGTCAGCGACGCATCGTCCGGCGTCGCACGCCGGGCGTCGAGGGCAAGTGTGTCGGGCATCTTGGTCATGGGGCGGGCTTCTTCAACGGAACCGGTGAAGCCGTTCGCACGACGCCGGAACGGCGTCCGGTATCGCGACGAGGCGGCGGTCGATGCACCGAGTAAAGCGCCCGGCGAACTTCATGGAAGGTGTCTCCGTATGCGTCGGGCGCCGCGCGATGCGTGGGTCCGAAGCTGTCGATGTGCTTCGGATTGTAGGAGCGCACGCACTCGTCTCCAATATTTGAATGCGTTGCCCAGATAATGAGATTCGACACGAATCCGCCGCATGCATGACGTCACGGCGGCGCCATGCGCAAGGGGGCGGAACCCGCCGTGTCGCAGGTTCCGCCCCCGTTTGCTTACCGCGTGCGGCGCTTACTGCTGGCTCGTACTGCGTGCCTGCATGTAGCGCTGCACGTCCGCGAACGACACGCGGCCGTTGCCACCCGAGTCGATCTGCCGGAAGTGGTTCGCGACATAGCCGAGGCCGGCCGCGCGTGCCTGCGACTCGGTGATCGAACCCGTGTTCTGCGAGTCGGCCGCGCTGAACTGCCGCGCGAGCTTGCGCACCACCTGCGCATGCAGCGCGGCGCCCGTCGTCCGCGTGCCGGCGGTCGGCTTGCGCGCGGCCGGCGGCACGTATGGATCGCCGAGCTGCGCCTGGCGCGCGCGCGCCGGTGCGGCGGCGTCGCTCGCCTGCGCGAATGCGGATACGGATGCTGCGGCGCCGACACAGGCGAGCGCCGCGGCAACGACGATGAAACGATTCTTCATATCAGGCTCCAGTCTGGAATGAGGTCGTCGACGGCAGGCGCGGCGCCACCGCGGGCGCGCGTCGCCTGCCTTGCGCATCGCATCAGTGCGCGGCCGCGTTGTAGAAGGTCACGAGGTCGGCTTTCTCCTGCGGACGCGACGTATCGTCGAGATAGACCATGTGTCCGCCCTGATAGTCCTTGATCGTCAGGTTCGGTTGCGTCCCGAGCCGCGCGAGGTCGAGCTCGGTCTGGTAGAACGGCGTCGCGATGTCGTGATACCCGTTCAGCGACAACACCTTCAGTTGCGGATTCAGCGACAGCGCCGCGGCGAGATCGGGGATCGTGTCGGGCATCGCTAGGCCGTCGTGCGTCCAGTCCCACGTGTTGATCGCATTGCTGCTCAACGAATACGCCGACTGCGCGGTGTACTTCAGCTCGTTCGGCAGGTACTTGCCGATCGTGTCGGTGAACGGCTGCGTGATGTACGTGCTCGACGGGTCGCCGCCGGATGCCAGCGGGCTCGACACCGGCACGTTCACGCGTGCGTCGTAGCGGCCGATCAGCGTGCCCGGGATCAGCGACAGCTGGAAGCTGTTGTCGAAGAAGGTCGGGATCACGTTGAAGTTCGCATTCCACAGCGACTGCTTCACGCCGGTCGAATTCACCATCGTCGTGACGAGGGTCGGCGGCGGCGGCGTATGGCTCGCCAGGTACGCGTTCACGGCAGGCGCGTAGCTGCCGGCCGTCAGCAGGCGCATCTGGTCCGCATACTGCGGCAGGCTCGACGGGTTCGGGTTGTCGAGCTGGTAGTACGCGCCGACGGTGCCATACGACGGCACGAAGCCCGCGCAACTCACCGGGCTCGACCCGTTGTTCGAGTTGCCGATGTAGTCGCTCGCCATGTCGCAGTTCACGTTGTAGTTCAGGATCGACGACTGCAGCACGATGCCGTCGAGCTTCACGCCGGCCGTCTCGAGCAGGTTCGCGAGCACGTCGGTGCGCGGCGTGCCGTATGACTCGCCGAACAGGTATTTCGGCGAATCGTTGCGCTGGTTCACGGTCAGGTAGCGCGTCACGAAATCGCGGAACGCGCCGCCGTCCTGATCGACGCCCCAGAACGTCTGGTTCGTGTTCGGCGCGACCGCTTCGGAGAAGCCGGTGCCGATCGCATCGACGAATACGAGGTCGGTCGTGTCGAGCAGGCTTTCCTGGTTGTCGACGAACGGGAACGTCGACGTGTTCGCGTTCGGGTCGCCCGTTTGGATCCGGCGCGGGCCGAACGAGCCGAGGTGCAGCCACACCGATGCCGAGCCGGGGCCGCCGTTGTACAGGAACGTGACGGGCCGCTTCGCCGCGGGCTGGTTGTCGGCCGTATAGGCGACATAGAAGAACGATGCTTCGGGCGCGCCGGTCTGCGGATTGCGCGCGACGAGGTGGCCGGCCGTAGCCGTGTAGCGGATCGTCTTGCCGTTGAGTGTGATCTGGTGATGCGTGACGGCGGCCTTTTCAACCGCGGCGGAGGCGTCGAGCGACGCGTTCGCGCTCGACGAATAACTGTTCGGATCGTTGTACGCCCTGTCCACCTGACTGGCGGGATCGGCTGAGTTGTCGGCGCTGGCAGCAGCGGACGATGTCACGTCGTCGTTGCAGGCCGTCAGAATCAGCGAAGAAAACACCACTCCCAACAACAGCTTCGCTTTGCTTGCTGGCATCGTTGCTTTCCTTCTCTCGGATGTTTTTGTGTCGAGCAGCCGGATAAGCCACCCCCCGCCTCGATTGCGGCCGATAAGCCGAGGCGCTGGCCAATATACGCGAGCCCGTCAGCTTTGAAAAATTTTGAAATATTTGGCTGAGGACAGGTGCGGTGCACACCTTTCAGGAATACTTCGGTTCGCGAAACGTTGCATTTCACGTACCTTTCACGGACTTTCTCGTTTAGCCGGGGATGCTAAAAATTCGCGAATTTCGTGCCATATCAGCCCACAAAATCGCACGGCGTCCGGTATTACTCAGCAAAACGAAATAGACGAATTCGTCTAAAGGATGTGGCCCGAAATGCGCGCGACATGAATGCGCTGCAGCGCACAAACGATCCGCGCATGGCGCACGGGCGGAGAAACGGTCAATGCGACGGCGCGAACGCGCCGCTCACTCCGATTGCGGCAGCTCGGCTGCCCCCATCCGGCGGGCAATGACTGCCGCGCGCTGCGCCTGGTACGCCGAGCCGCGGTGCGCGTCGAACCAGCGCGGCTTCGGCAGCATCACCGCGAGACGCGCGGACTGCCATGCGCCGAGCCGGCTCGCGGGAATCTTGTAGTAATAGCGGGCGGCCGCTTCGGCGCCGTACACGCCGCGCCCCCATTCGACGGAATTCAGGTAGATCTCGAAGATCCGCTCCTTGTCGAGCACCGTTTCGAGCATCCACGTGATGATGAGCTCCTGCCCCTTGCGGATGTAGCTCTTCTCGCGCGACAGGAACAGGTTGCGCGCGAGCTGCTGCGTGATCGTCGAGCCGCCCGCGACGATCCGGCCGCGCGCCTTGTTCTTCTCCCACGCCTGCAGGATCGCGTCGACGTCGTAGCCGTTGTTGGTCGCGAAAGTCGAATCTTCCGACGCGATCAGCGCGCGCTTCAGGTTGCGCGAGATCTGGTCGTACGGCACCCACTGGTGTTGAATCTGCGCGGGCGGCTTATCGCGCGACAGCCACCACGCGTCGGTGCGCATGAACGCGGTCGAGCCCGGGTTCACGAACGACCACAGCGCGATCTGCGCGAGATAGAACAGTTGCGTCGCGAGCCACGCACCCGCGAACACCGATCCCGCATAGACGATCCAGCGGGTCGGGCTCACCGTCCGCGTGTGCTGCGTGCCGCTCACCGCCACCACGTGCCGCGCTCCGCTCAGCTCGCCGCGAGCGCCTGGCGCAGCGCGGCCAGCACCGGTGCGCCGTCAGGCCGCACGCCGCGCCAGATGAAGAACGACTCGGCCGCCTGCTCGACGAGCATCCCGAGCCCGTCGGCCGTGCGCGCGCCGAGCGACGCCGCATGCTGCATGAACACCGTCGGCTGCGCGCCGTACATCATGTCGTACGCGAGCGTGCCCGCGCCGAACGCCGCCGCATCGCACTCCGGCAGCGCGGCATCGAGGCTGCCGGCCGTCGCATTGATCACCACGTCGTACGGCTCCGCGCGCACGACGTCGGGGCCGCCACCCGCGAGCGTGCAGCCCGCATCGTGCGCGGCCTGCATGAACTGGCCGACGAGCGCCTCGGCCTTGCTCGCGGTGCGGTTCACGATCGTGATCGACAGCGGCGCACGATCGAGCAGCGGCAGCACGACGCCGCGCGCCGCGCCACCCGCGCCGAGCAACAGGATGCGCGCGCCCGCCAGCGACACGCCGAGATTCGCTTCGATGTCGCGCACGAGGCCGACACCGTCGGTGTTGTCGCCGTGGATCCGGCCATCGGCATCGATGCGCAGCGTGTTCACGGCACCCGCCGCTGCCGCGCGCGGCGACAGCGTGTCGGCGAGCGCATGCGCTTCGAGCTTGAACGGCACCGTCACGTTCGCACCGCGACCGCCTTCGGCAACGAACGCGCGCACGGCCGCGTCGAAACCGTCGACCGGCGCGAGCCGGTGCGTGTATTCGACCGGCTCGCCCGTCTGTGCCGCGAACTGCGCGTGGATGAACGGCGACTTGCTGTGCGCCACCGGGTTGCCGAACACGACATAGCGGTCGGCGCCGCTCGTCGACGCAACCGCGGTCATGATGCGCGCCCCTCTTCGCCGGCGTTGCCGCTCGCGGCTTCGCCGCCATCCCCGGCTGCCGCGCCGTCCGCTTCCGCCAGCGCTTCGGCTTCGGTTTCGGCCGTCGCGTCTTCGGCGTCGATCAGCGTGTCTTCACCGCCTTCGGCGTCATCCTCTTCCTCGGCCGCATCGCCGCTCGTCACGGTCGGCGCGTCGAGCACGTTCAGCAACCGCACCGACGCCTCGATCGTCAATTCGTCGAGCGACATCACGTCGAGCAGCACGCGCGTGCCGCGCGCATGCACGCCGAGCCCCGGCACGTGCAGCAGCAGCGGAATTTCCTCGAGGCGCACGAGATCGCCCTTCACGACGCTCGCGACCACCTGCTTCTTCTGCTCCTGCGCAAGCCAGCGCAGGCACCAGAAATATTCCATCCGGCGCTGGTAGTCGGCGTAGGCCGTATAGGTGTCGTCGAAGCCCTGCACGACTGCGTACAGGTCGGCGTCCTTCGGCTTGAACGGTGCGGCGAGCTTCGCGGTGACGCCATGCTGCACGCACGCGAGCAGTTGCCACTGGTTCACGAGGTCGACGTAGCGGCGCAGCGGCGACGTGCTCCACGCGTACTGCGCGACGCCGAGGCCTTCGTGCGGCGCGGCCGTCGTCTGCATCCGCGTGCGCTTCGGGCCCGGCGCGCCGAAGCCGCGCTGCGAGCGGTAGATGCCCGGCACCGTGTGGTCGTGCAGGAATGCGCCCCAGGTCGAGTTCGCGAGGATCGCGAGCTCCGACACGATCAGGTCGAGCGGCGACCCGCGACGGCGCGGCGTGATCGACACGTGCTCGCCTTCGACGTAGAAGTTGTAGTCGGTGTTGCGCTGCACCTCGCGCTTCAGGCCGTAGCCCGCGCGCGCGACCTGGCGCTTCTCGAACAGCGCCTGCGCGAGCGGCCACAGCACGGCGATGTCGTCCTTGTGCGGATAGTCGCCGGTGCCGGCCGCGAGCGTCTCTTCGTTGACGAGCTCGTCGAGGTGGTTGTGCCGCAGGTTGTTCTTCACGAACACGAGCTCGGCGCGCGTCTCGTTCGCGACGATCTCCTGCGTTTCGCGATTGACGATGATGTACAGCGACAGCGCCGGGCGGTAATCACCCTCTTTCAGCGTGAACACGTCGACGACGTCGTCCGGCAGCATCGTGATCTTGTCGCCCGGCATGTAGACGGTCGACAGGCGCGTGCGCGCGATCGCATCGACCGCGTCGCCACGCACGATCCCGAGCGCCGGCGCCGCGATGTGCACGCCGATCCGCACACGGCCGTCGGCCAGGTGCTCGACCGAGAACGCGTCGTCGATTTCGGTCGTCGTGATGTCGTCGATCGAGAACGCCTGGACGTCCGCGCGCGGCAGGTCGTCCGGCAGCGCGCCGACCGCGACGGCCGGAAAGCCCGTGCCGTGCGGGAAGAATTCCGCGAGGAAACGCGCCTCGTGCAGCGCACGCGGCGACGCGATGCCGCCGCAGTCGAGCATCAGCCGCGCCGGCGACACGCCGCGCGCACCGGCCGCCGCTTCCATCGCCTTGTATTCGATCGCGTTCTTGTCCGGCCGCGTCAGCAGCCCGAGCACCTTGCCCGCGAACGCTTCCGGCAGCTTGCCGGCCTTCAGTTCCTCTTCATACTGCACCTGGACGAGCGCCTGCTGGCGCTTGCGCTCGAGCGACGCGAGCGCCATCTTGAGCTGCTCTTCCGGCGCGCGCTGGTACTGGCCGCGCCCCTTGCGGCGGAAGTAGACGGGCGAGCCGTGCAGTCGCAACACGAGCGCCGCGCGCTCCACCGGGCCGTACGTCGCGCCGAAGTATTCCGCGGCCAGCGCGGTATACGCGAACTCGTCGGCCGGCGCGCATTCCCACAGGAAATCCAGATCGATCTGCTGCGCGGCCGTGTCGGCCTCCTGCATCAGTTCGCTTGCGGCCGGCTTGTCGAATTCGATCAGCACGTCTTTCGCGCGCACCTTTGCACGCCGCCCGCCGGGCAACTCGACCTGAAACGCGTCGCCCTGGCGCGACAGCACGCTGCCCGCCTTGAAACTGCCCGATTCCTCGAAGAAAACGTTCACTCAGTACTCTCGTTCAGACTGCCGGGCGCCGCGTCGGCGGCGCCGCATGATGATGGGAATTCGATCGGCACATGGCCGGTTTAAGACGTCTTTCCGTCGCAAAACGCGAGAACGTCGTCGACATAGTCGGCAAATTCGCTGATCCCGTGATCGCTGCCTTCGATCACGCGCGTTTTCGCGCCCGGATAATGCGCGAGCATCTCGCGGTAATCGAGCACTTCGTCGCCGGTCGCCGCGAACAGATAGTAGCGTTCGGCACGCGTGATCGCCGGCACGCGCAGCGCATCGAGCTCATGCAGGTGACGACGCTCGACGACGATCGTGCCGCCGCCGTGGTACAGCGGCTGTTCGCCCAGATGCTGCTCGAGATCGCGCTGCGGCACGATGGCCGGATTCAGCAGCACGGCCTTCCAGCCGTGCTTTTCGGCCAGCCACGTGGCGTAATAGCCGCCGAGCGAGCTGCCGATGACGGTCACGTCGCGCGCGCCGGCCACCTCGGCTTCCGCGACCGCGATCGCTTCGAGCGGCGACACCGACAGCGACGGGCACCGCCACTCGCCGGTGCGGCCGAGTTCGGCCATGCGCGCGGCGAGCTGGCGCGACTTCTGCGATTCCGGCGACGACCGGAAGCCGTGCAGATACAGGATCACGTGCGGCTCCCGAGCGCATCGAGCAGCTTCTGGTGCACGCCGCCGAAGCCGCCGTTGCTCATCACGAGCACGTGGTCGCCCGGGCGGGCGGCCTCGACGACGCGCTTCACCAGCAGGTGCAGGTCGTCGAACGCGTGCGCCTTCTCGCCCAGCGGCGCCAGCGCCTCGGTCAGGTTCCAGCCGAGCGCGTCGCGCCCGGTCGGGGCGCCGTAGCCGAACACGAGATCGGCGTCGGCCAGGCTTGCCGGCAATTGCGACTTCATCACGCCGAGCTTCATCGTGTTCGAACGCGGCTCGAGCACGGCGAGGATGCGGGCATTCTCGCTGCCGATGCGTGCACGAAGGCCGGCGATCGTGGTTTCGATCGCGGTCGGATGGTGCGCGAAGTCGTCGTAGACGGTCACGCCGTCCACGCTGCCGCGCACTTCCATGCGGCGCTTCACGTTGCGGAACGACCCGAGGGATTCGGCCGCCTGCGCGGGCGGCACGCCGACGTGGCGCGCGGCCGCGATCGCCGCGAGCGCATTCATCCGGTTGTGATCGCCCTGCACCTGCCACGCGACTTCGCCGACACGCTCCGCGTGCGAATACACCGCGAAGCGCTCGTCGACCGGCACGCCGTCCTCCGCCGGCAACGCCTGCCAGCCGCCGTCGACGCCGAACCGCTCGACCTCGCTCCAGCAGCCGCGCGCCAGCACGCGCTCGAGCGCGTCCGAGCGGCCGTTCGTGACGATCCGGCCAACACCGGGCACGGTACGCACGAGATGATGGAATTGCGTCTCGATCGCGGCAAGATCCGGGAAGATGTCGGCGTGATCGAATTCAAGGTTGTTCAGCACCGCGGTACGCGGCCGGTAGTGGACGAACTTCGAACGCTTGTCGAAGAACGCCGTGTCGTATTCGTCGGCCTCGATCACGAAGAAGCTCGAATCGGTGAGCCGCGCCGACACGCCGAAGTTCAGCGGCACGCCGCCGATCAGGAAGCCCGGATTCAGGCCGGAGTCTTCCAGCAGCCACGCGAGCATCGACGACGTGGTGGTCTTGCCGTGCGTGCCCGCGACCGCGAGCACCCACTTGCCCGCCAGCACGTGCTCGCCGAGCCACTGCGGACCCGACACGTACGGCAGGCCGCGATCCAGGATCGCCTCCATCAGCGGATTGCCGCGTGTGACGACGTTGCCGATCACGAACAGGTCCGGTTTCAGGTCGATCTGCTCGGCGCCGTAGCCCTCGATCAGCGTGATGCCCTGCGCCTCGAGCTGCGTGCTCATCGGCGGATAGACGCCCGCGTCGCAACCCGTCACCGTGTGGCCCGCCTCGCGCGCGAGAACGGCGAGACCGCCCATGAAGGTGCCGCAGATGCCAAGAATGTGGATGTGCATAGATGAATGCTTTCGCGCCGCCGGGCGCCGTCGATTCGGAAAGGATGTGTGTGCGGGGCGCCGGACGGGCCGTGCGGCCGGCGCCCGGCCAACGGCTTTTGCCGCGACACAAAGATCACTATTGTAACTGACGGCCTGCGGTGCCCGGCGGCCCGAACGCTGCGCCCGAACGGCGCCCGCGCACCGGGCGGCAGGCCGCCGCACCCGCGCTCGGGCGCTGCGGCGATCGAGTATGATTGCCGGATCATGTCTCGCAAAACCCTTCTCGACCCGCGGCGCGTCCGCGAGGAAATCGCCCAGTCCGCCGCGCGCCTGATCGCGGAGGACGGTCTGGACTATGCCGGCGCGAAACGCAAGGCCGCGCGCCAGTTGCTGGGCGACACGCGCGTTGCCGGCGAATGGCTGCCGGATAACGACCAGATCGAGGAAGAACTGCGCGAGTACCTCGCCCTGTTCCAGAGCGACACGCAGCCGGACGAACTGCGCCGCCTGCGCGAAATCGCACTCGACTGGATGCGCCGGCTCGCCGAGTTCCATCCTTATGTGACGGGCGCCGTGCTGAACGGCACCGCGAACGCGCATTCGGATATCCATTTGCAGGCATTCACCGACAACCCGAAGGACGTCGCGATCTACCTGCTGAACCAGAACGTCCAGTACGACGTATCCGAGACGCGGCACTTCGCGGGCCGCGCCGACGTCGAGACGCTCAGTTTCCTGTGGCGCCCGCGGCGCGACGTCGATGCGATCGGCATCCACCTCGCGCTCTATGCGAGCGACGACCTGCGCGGCGCGGTCAAGGCCGACGCGCGCGGCCGGGTCGCCCGTGCGGATGCCGCCGCGCTGCGCGCGCTCGTCGAAGCAGGCAAGGCCCCTTCCGAACCGGAATGATTCAACGATGATGATGAAACGCATGTTGGCGCTCGCGGTGGTCGCGGCCGCCGCCGTTGCCGGCGGGCTCTCCGCCGGCCATTGGTTCCGCGGCACCGCCGACGACGGCGTCGCCGTCGCCGCACCTGCCGCACACGGCAGCCCGGTCGAACAGCTGTGGGCGGCGTCGCTGACGGGCACCGACGGCAAGCCGGCCACGCTGTCCGCCTTCAAGGGCCAGAAGGTCGTCGTCAATTTCTGGGCGTCGTGGTGCGGTCCGTGCGTCGAGGAGATGCCGGAACTCGTCGCGCTGTCGCACCAGTACAAACAGAAGGGCATCCGTTTCATCGGGATCGGCGTCGATTCCGAACAGAACGTGAAGAACTTTCTGCAGAAGGTGAAGGTCGATTACCCGGTATTCGTCAGCGGATATGCGGGCGCCGATCTGGCCCGTAATTTCGGAAACACCGCCGGTGCGTTGCCGTTTACGGTCGTCATCGACGAAACCGGCAAGATTCGCGAGACAAAATTGGGACAAATCCAGCCAGCCGAGCTGAAAAAGACGCTCGACGCGCTGTAAGCGGTTCGAACGGCAGCCCGCACGTTGGCGGCGATTTGCCCGTCGATCGCCGCAATTTCGCGTGAATTCGCCGATACTTTGGATGCGTGCCGGTAAATCTTGCGGGTCGCGCGCACTCGGCCGTTCGGCAAAACTAGACAAATTTCTCTAAATAGCGCTAAAGTTCGCGCAATTCCGCAGAAATAGAAGCGACCATGACACGATTGCTGGTGCTGCACGGCCCCAACCTGAACCTTCTCGGCACCCGGGAACCGGAGGTGTACGGCCGCGTCACGCTCGCACAGATCGATCAGGCGCTTGCCGCGCGTGCCCGGGAAGCCGGCGCCGAACTGTTGTCGTTCCAGAGCAACCATGAAGGTGCGCTGGTCGACCGCATCCAGGCCGCGCGGGAGGAACAGACCGATTTCATCCTGATCAATCCGGCCGCATACACGCACACGAGCGTCGCGATCCGGGACGCGATCGCCGGCGTTGGCATCCCGTTCGTCGAGGTTCACTTGTCGAACGTGCATCGCCGCGAAGCGTTCAGGCACCACTCCTACTTTTCCGACCAGGCCGAAGGCGTGATCTGCGGGCTCGGCTGGAAAGGTTATCTGTACGCGCTCGAGTACGCGCTGGACAAGCTGCAAGGCACGTCGCGCGGCTGATTTCGCGATCTAGATTCAGCGCCGGCCCCTAACCGGCGCTTTCACGTATTGAAAGGGGAATTCCCGATGGATCTTCGTAAGCTGAAAACTCTGATCGACCTCGTTTCCGAATCCGGCATCTCCGAGCTGGAAGTGACGGAAGGCGAAGGCAAGGTGCGCATCGTCAAGAACGCGCCGCCGGTCTACGTGCAGCCGACGGCTGGGTATGTCCCGCAAGTCAGCGCGCCCGTTCCGTCGGCTGCGCTGCCGACCGACGGCGCCGCTGCGCCGGCCGCGGGCGGCGCCGCCGCACCGGCTGTCCCGCAGGGCCACGTCGTGACGTCGCCGATGGTCGGCACGTTCTATCGCGCTCCGTCGCCGGGCGCGGACCCGTTCGTCCAGGTGGGCGACACGGTCAAGGAAGGCCAGACGATCTGCATCATCGAAGCGATGAAGCTGCTCAACGAGATCGAGTCGGACAAGGCCGGCGTGGTCAAGGAAATCCTCGTCGAGAACGGCCAGGCCGTCGAATACGGCCAGCCGCTTTTCGTGATCGGCTAAGTCCGCCGCGCGGCCTGCGGGCCGCGCGCCGCCGATGCCCGCCAGGCGCCGTTCGCGCGCCCCTCGAAGAGACGAATACTCGCTATGTTTGAAAAAATCCTCATTGCCAATCGTGGTGAAATCGCGCTGCGCATCCAGCGTGCGTGCCGCGAGCTCGGCGTCAAGACGGTGGTCGTCTACTCGGAAGCCGACAAGGAAGCCAAGTACGTGCGCCTCGCGGACGAAGCCGTCTGTATCGGCCCGGCCCCGTCGAACCTGAGCTACCTGAACATGCCGGCGCTGATCAGCGCCGCGGAAGTCACCGATGCCGAGGCGATCCACCCCGGCTACGGCTTCCTGTCGGAGAACGCCGATTTCGCGGAGCGCGTCGAGCAGTCGGGCTTCACGTTCATCGGCCCGCGCCCGGAAACGATCCGCATGATGGGTGACAAGGTCACCGCGAAGCAGACGATGATCAAGACCGGCGTGCCGTGCGTGCCGGGCTCGGAAGGCGCGTTGCCGGACGATCCGAAGGAGATCGTCAAGATTGCGCGCGCGATCGGCTATCCCGTCATCATCAAGGCGGCAGGCGGCGGTGGCGGGCGCGGGATGCGCGTCGTGCACACCGAGGCCGCGCTCGTCAACGCGGTCAACATGACCCGCGAGGAAGCCGGCCGTGCGTTCGGCAACCCGCAGGTGTACATGGAGAAGTTCCTCGAGAACCCGCGCCACATTGAAATCCAGGTGCTGTCCGACGCGTACAAGAACGCGATCTGGCTCGGCGAGCGCGATTGCTCGATGCAGCGCCGCCACCAGAAGGTGATCGAGGAAGCGCCGGCGCCCGGCATTCCGCGCCGCCTGATCGACCGCATCGGCGACCGCTGCGCGGACGCGTGCAAGAAGATGGGCTACCTCGGTGCGGGCACGTTCGAATTCCTGTACGAAAACGGCGAGTTCTACTTCATCGAGATGAACACGCGCGTGCAGGTCGAGCACCCGGTATCGGAGCTGATCACGGGCGTCGACATCGTGCAGGAACAGATCCGCATTGCAGCCGGCGAGAAGCTCACGCTGCGCCAGCGCGACATCCAGTTCCGCGGACATGCGATCGAATGCCGGATCAACGCAGAAGATCCGTTCAAGTTCACGCCGTCGCCGGGCCGGATCACGTCGTGGCATACGCCGGGCGGCCCCGGCGTGCGCGTCGATTCGCACGCCTACAATGGCTATTTCGTGCCGCCGAACTATGATTCGATGATCGGCAAGCTGATCACCTACGGCGCAACGCGTGAGCAGGCAATCAGCCGGATGCGCATCGCGCTGTCCGAAATGGTCGTCGAAGGCATCCAGACCAACATCCCGCTGCACCGCGAGCTGATGATCGATTCGAAGTTCGTCGAAGGCGGCACCAGCATCCACTACCTCGAAAACCGGCTCGCCCAGAAGCAGCAGGTCGCACCGGAAGAAGCGTAAGCATGAGCTATCGCGAACTCGTCGTCGAACTGGCCCGTGAGCATGCGGAGGCGCTGTCCGACGCGCTGCTCGAACTCGGCGCACTGTCGGTGTCGGTCGAAGATGCCGACGCCGACACGCCCGACGAACAGCCGCTCTTCGGCGAGCCGGGCCTCGTGCCCGACCGCACCGCGTGGCAGCACTCGCGCGTGGTCGCGCTGCTTGCGGCCGATCACGAGCCGGCCGTGCTGCTCGCGGCGGCCGCGAACGAGATCGGCATCGCCGAGGCGCCGGCGTTCACCGTCCGTGAAGTCGAGGAACAGGACTGGGTGCGGCTCACGCAATCGCAGTTCGAGCCGATCCCGATCGGCGAGCGGATCTGGGTCGTGCCGTCGTGGCACGATGCGCCCGATCCCGATGCGCTCATCCTCGAACTCGATCCCGGCCTCGCATTCGGCACCGGCAGCCACCCGACCACGCGCCTGTGCATGGAATGGCTCGAGCAGTCGGTGAAGCCCGGCCAGTCGGTGCTCGACTATGGCTGCGGCTCGGGCATTCTCGCGATCCTCGCGAAGAAATGCGGGGCGAACCCCGTGATCGGCATCGACATCGATCCGCAGGCAGTCGAATCGGCGCGGCAGAACAGCGAACGCAACCGTGCGGAAGTCACGTACGGGCTGCCCGATGCGTGCCCGGACGCCGAATTCGACATCGTCGTCGCGAACATCCTGTCGAATCCGCTGAAGCTGATGGCGTCGATGCTCGCATCGAAGGTCAAGCCGGGCGGGCGCATCGCGCTGTCGGGCGTGCTCGCGCGCCAGGCGGACGAAGTCGCGGCCGTCTACGCACGCTACGTCGACATCTCGGTCTGGCGTGAACACGAAGGTTGGGTGTGCCTCGCCGGAACCCGACGCGAAAGCCATTAGAATAGCGCTGTCCTTCACTCTGGCCAGCAGGCCGCCCGGCTCGACATGCTTCTTGCGACGCGCTGCCCTCATTGCGAAACCGTCTTCCGGCTGCAGCAGGAACAGCTCTCGCTGCATCAAGGGCTCGTGCGCTGCGGGCATTGCCACGAAGTCTTCAACGCATCCGAGTCGCTCGTTCCCGAGCACGCGCAGCAGCCCGAGCCGGTCCTGACCGAACCGGCTGCCGCGCCGGATGACGGCGACGCGCACCATCAGGCCCCGCCTCGGCTGTTCGCCGCCGAAGCGCCGGCCGGGTTGCCTTCCGACACCGATTACAAGCCGGAAGGCTGGGACATGTGGGCGCCGTGGCTCGATGCCGGCGTCGACCCGTCTCTGCAGCACAGCGTGCAGACCGTGCGCACCGAGCCGCTGATCCCGCTCGCCCTTCCGTCCACCGACGCCGGCGTCGTTCACCTGTCGGGTACGCCCGCACCGTTCGCGCCCTCCCCGGCCGAGCTGCCCCCCTCCGCTGCCGTCGAGCAACCGGCCGAATCGCTGCCGATGCAGACGCAAACGCAAACGCCGCAGGATACCGAACCATCGGCCACGCCCGTCGAGTACGACCCGCGCGAGCCCCGCTTCGTCACTCACCGTCCGTCGGACACAGATACCGCTCGCGAGACCGCCGAACCCGTCGGCACCGCGCACTTCGCGGTGCCGGACGACGAACGCGCGCCGCGCGAACCGCGCTTTGCGTTTACACCTGCGCCAGCCGTCACCGAAGCCAGGAAAGAGCCCGATACCGATACCGGCACCGCACGGCATGACGAGACGCCCGCCGCAGCCCCCAACGCACCGGCCGCCCCGTTCCCCGCTGCGCTGACCGACGACGATCGTCCGCACTTCGCCGTCACGCGCGAGACGCGCGCGCCGCAGCAGCGCGGCATGCTCGGCGGCTTTTTCGGCGGCCTCGTCGCCGCGGTGCTGGCCGTGCTGCTCGTCGCGCAACTCGCGTGGTGGCAGCGCGAGACGGTGATGATCTACTGGCCCGTCACGCAGGGCTGGTTCCGGCAGGCCTGCGCGCCGCTTGGCTGCACGGTCACGCCGCCGCGCGCGATCGACGGCCTGCGGCTCGATGCGACCGACCTGCGCCAGCTCGACGGCCCGCGCGAGCTCGAGCTGAAGGTGCCGCTGACGAACCGCTACCGCGTCGCACTCGCCTACCCGTCGCTCGAGCTGACGCTGCTCGACGATACCAACCACGTGACCGTGCGCCGCGTACTCGCGCCGCGCGACTACGTGCGCCCGGGCACGCCGATCGACGCCGGGCTGCCGCCCGGCGCGACGCAGACGATGGTCGTCCGCCTCGAAACGAACGGCACGCCCGCCTCGAATTTCCGCGTCCAGATTTTCTATCCGTGACGCGCCGCGGCGCGCGCCTGCGCGCCCGTCTCAACCCGCGCGCCCGAGCGGCGCGCTATTTCGGAGCACGAACATGAGCAAAGTTACGCTGGGTGGCAACCCGATCGATCTCGCCGGCACGTTCCCGGCCGTCGGCGCACAAGGCGCCGATTTCAAGCTGGTCGGCAAGGACCTCGCCGACCTGTCGCTCGCCAGCTTCGCCGGCAAGCGCAAGGTGCTGAACATCGTCCCGAGCCTCGACACGCCGACCTGCGCGACGTCGACCCGCAAGTTCAACGAAGCCGCATCGTCGCTCGACAACACGGTTGTCGTCGTCGTGTCCGCCGACCTGCCGTTCGCTGCGACGCGCTTCTGCACGACGGAAGGCCTCGAGAACGTCGTGACGGCTTCGACGTTCCGCACCGGCCGCGCGTTTGCGAACGCATACGGCGTCGACGTGACGAGCGGCCCGCTGAACGGCCTGACCGCGCGTGCAGTCGTCGTGCTCGACGCGCAGGACAAGGTGATCCACGCGGAACTCGTCGGCGAAATCAAGGACGAGCCGAACTACGATGCAGCGCTCGCCGCACTGAAGTAAGCTTTCTCTCGCTTTCCCCTGCCGCGCCGCGCCTTTCGCGCGGCGTTGTCGCGCAGGGCTCCTCATTTCTACAGGAACGCACACCTTGGCTACGTTGATTTGCGGCTCGATCGCCTACGATTCCATCATGACCTTCGAAGGGCGGTTTCGTGAGCACATCCTCCCCGACCAGGTGCACCTCATCAACCTGAGCTTCCTCGTGCCGACGATGCGCCGCGAATTCGGTGGCTGCGCGGGCAACATCGCGTACGCGCTGCACCTGCTCGGCGGCGATGCGCGCATCATGGGGACGATTGGCGCGCTCGACGCGCGGCCGTATCTCGACCGGCTCGATCAGCTCGGCCTGCGCCGTGACCACGTTCGCGTACTGCCCGACACGTACACCGCGCAGGCGATGATCACGACCGATCTCGACAACAACCAGATCACGGCGTTCCACCCGGGCGCGATGATGCAGTCGCACCTGAACCACGCGGGCGACGCGCCGGGCATCAAGCTCGCGATCGTCGGCCCGGACGGCTTCGACGGGATGGTGCAGCACGTGGAAGAGCTCGCCAAGGCCGGTGTGCCGTTCGTGTTCGATCCGGGCCAGGGCCTGCCGTTGTTCGACGGTGCGACGCTGCGCCGCAGCATTGAACTTGCGACCTATGTAGCGGTCAACGACTACGAGGCCAAGCTGGTGAGCGACAAGACGGGATGGTCCGAAGATGAAATCGCCAGCCGGGTCGACGCCCTCGTCATTACGCGTGGCGAGCACGGCGCGACCATCCGCCACAAGCAGGGCACGGAGCAGATTCCTGTCGTGCCGGCCGAGCGTATCTCCGATCCGACCGGCTGCGGCGATGCCTTCCGGGGTGGCCTGCTGTACGGCATCGAGCATGGCCTCGACTGGGCAACCACGGGCCGCCTCGCGAGCCTGATGGGCTCGGTCAAGATCGCCCACCAGGGGCCCCAGACTTACGTACTGACGCGCGCCGAAATCGACGCGCGCTTCGAGACTGCATTCGGTTACAGTCTCAAATGAATTTTGTGGGAGAGCAAAGATGTTGACGAAAAAGACCCTCACGCTCGCGGCCATGCTGACGGCCTCGCTGACGCTCACCGGCTGCTTCACCGCACCCGGTTCGGCGGATGTCTATAGCGTCGGCCAGGCGCAGCGCGAACAGACGGTCCGCATGGGCACGGTCGAAAGCGTCCGTGCGGTGCGCATCCAGTCCGACGGCGGCGGCAGCGCGATCGGCACGCTCGGCGGCGGCGCACTCGGTGCGGTGGCAGGCAGCGCGATCGGTGGCGGCAAGGGATCGATCCTGACCGCGATCGCCGGCGGTCTCGTCGGTGCCGTCGCGGGCAACGCGGTCGGCGAAAACCTCAGCACGGCGAACGGTGTCGAAATCACCGTGCGCCTCGACAATGGCGATCTGCGCTCGATCACGCAGGCAGCAAGCGGCGAAGCGTTCCGCGCCGGCGAGCGCGTGCGACTGCTGTCGAGCGGTGGCGTCACGCGCGTCACGCACTAACGGGTACCTCAGCACGCGGCGCAAGCCGCGGTCGAACGCATGTGCGAAGCTGCACATGCGTTTTTTTTCGTCCGTCCTCACCGCAGCCGGCATTCGGGCAGCCTGCAAATCGGCAAGGACGGACGAAAAAAATCCCGCCACCTGAGCCAGATGGCGGGACTGATTGAGTAGCGCTACTCAACCCACGGACACCACGTGAGTGTCCGGGTGGTGCAGGTCAGCCTCGATTACGGACGGCTGCCGGTCGGGAACGGCCATGCCGCTGCCGGGTTGAGCGCGGTCTTCACGCCCGATGCCGGCGCAACCGATGCGGTCGACGCGGTCGTTGCCGGCGCAGCCTTCTTCACGACGGCCTTCTTCGGAGCAGCAGCCTTCTTCGGAGCCGCAGCCTTCTTGGCCGGAGCCGGAGCCGGAGCAGCAGCGGCAGCCTTCTTCGCCGGAGCAGCAGCCTTCTTCGCGGGAGCAGCGGCCTTCTTCGCAGGGGCAGCCTTCTTCGCAGCAGGCGCAGCCTTCTTGGCAGCAGCCTTCTTCGCAGGCGCAGCCTTCTTGGCAGCAGCCTTCTTCGCCGGCGCGGCCTTCTTCGCAGCAGCCTTCTTGGCCGGTGCAGCCTTCTTCGCAGCAACCTTCTTCACTGCGACTTTCTTGGCTGCAACCTTCTTCGCTGCGGCCTTCTTAGCCGGCGCTGCCTTCTTCGCAGCAACCTTCTTCACTGCGACTTTCTTGGCTGCAACCTTCTTCACTGCGACCTTCTTGGCAGCAACCTTCTTCGCTGCGGCCTTCTTGGCCGGTGCTGCCTTCTTCGCGGCAACCTTCTTCACCGCGACCTTCTTGGCAGCAACCTTCTTCACTGCAGCAGCCTTCTTCGCCGGAGCAGCAGCCTTCTTCGCAACGGTCTTCTTTGCAGCAACCTTCTTCGCAGCCGGTTTCTTCTTGGCGGTAGCCATGTTGTTCTCCTTCAGGTTCAGATGAGAGTCAGTTCAAACTACACCCTTCGTCAAAACCCGCTTCCCGCGGACGCTGTTCAGGACGTGCGCTTCGAAGCGGGCTATTCATCGGCGTACGCGGATACCACGCGCTTACGCTAATGAATACGGTATGGCGCGCGTGACCACCCGGCCTCGCGCGCCAAATCAAGTCGGTAGCCGGCGCACCTCGCGCCGCTACCCCTAATCGCTTGATCAAGCGGACCGCCACACGGCCGTCCGCTTTTTCCGGAGGGAAGTTTGCCCATCCCACTGAAGGGTTCGCAAAGTGCCTGTCATATCGTCGTGCCGTTAAGGCACCGGGCATGCTTTGCATCAGGCGTTCTTGCTCCTAAACCTTGGGCCGGGGCCGAGAGGCCGCCGGCTGCACCATCATGTGACGGGTTCGCTGCTGCGGGTTATTCCCAGGACAGCGCGCCGCCCGTCTGATACTCGATCACACGCGTCTCGAAGAAGTTGCGTTCCTTCTTCAAGTCGATCATCTCGCTCATCCACGGGAACGGGTTTTCCTCGTTCGGATACAGCGGGTCGAGGCCGATCTGCTGGCAACGGCGGTTGCTGATGAAGCGCAGATAGCTCTTGAACATCGACGCGTTCAAACCCAGCACGCCGCGCGGCATCGTGTCCTCGGCGTAGCGGTATTCGAGTTCGACAGCCTGCTTGAACAGCTCGCGGATCTCGGCGCGGAATTCGGCAGTCCAGAGATGCGGGTTCTCGAGCTTGATCTGGTTGATCAGGTCGATGCCGAAGTTGCAGTGCATCGACTCGTCGCGCAGGATGTACTGATATTGCTCTGCAGCACCCGTCATCTTGTTCTGGCGGCCGAGCGCGAGGATCTGCGTGAACCCGACATAGAAGAACAGGCCTTCCATGATGCAGGCGAACACGATCAGCGACTTCAGCAGCTTCTGATCCGCTTCGAGCGTGCCGGTCTTGAAGGCCGGATCCGTCAGCGTGTGGATGAACGGGATCAGGAATTCGTCCTTCGCGCGGATCGACGTGACCTCGTGGTACGCGTTGAAGATCTCGCCTTCGTCGAGACCGAGCGATTCGACAATGTATTGGTACGCGTGCGTGTGGATCGCCTCTTCGAACGCCTGGCGCAGCAGGAACTGCCGGCACTCGGGCGCCGTGATGTGGCGGTACGTGCCGAGCACGATGTTGTTCGCCGCGAGCGAATCGGCCGTCACGAAGAAGCCGAGGTTGCGCTTCACGATGCGGCGCTCGTCCTCGGTCAGACCGTTCGGGTCCTTCCACAGAGCGATGTCGCGGGACATGTTGATTTCCTGCGGCATCCAGTGGTTCGCGCAACCGGCCAGATACTTTTCCCACGCCCACTTGTACTTGAACGGCACCAGCTGATTGACGTCAGTCTGGCCGTTGATGATGCGCTTGTCGGCGACATTGACCCGCGCTTCCGAACCGCCGGCGGGAACAGCCGATGCTTGCGGCGGCACCGCAAGATCGCCTTCGAAAATGTCGCGGACCTGATGGGCGGCAGGCGTTGCAGCCTGCAGTCCGACAGCCGTTCCTGCGGAGGTGCGCATCGCGTTTTGCTGCGCTCCGCTCGCGGGAGTTACGGCAGTCTTCTCTTCATCCCAGTTGAGCATAAATTCTCACCATCAATTTAGAACGGTTTGTACCATCTTTTCCTGAGCGATAAAAGGGTTCGCTCACGAAAAATCCTTTTTTCGATTCGCGTTGCGACCTCGATACAACACTTTGAGCAACGCATCGTCGTTCATGCAGAGCGCGACGTGTATCGCGCGTGTATCGCGAGGTGCGCTCGACGCATCGAACGCTGATCGAAACGCGACGTCGTCGGGGATGTTTCGATCGCTTGTCACTGCCTGCAACGCAGGTGCCGCGTTACAGATTCCTTATCATTTTTTTAGTTGAGAGCGGCGCACACTTCAACCTCGATCGGTTGTCGTGTGCGCCGCGCTGACCTTCTTCTCAGGTCAGCCGCACTGCGTTACTGGCACGCTTCGCACTCGTCGAAGCCAGGATCGCCCGGACGCATCGTGCACACCGGACCATCTGCCTCGACCGGCGCGAGTGCCGGTGCTGCGTCGACTGCGCCCGACGACGATGCTGCGCCGCCTGCCGCGCCGAAGCCGCCGGCCGCGCCTTGCGCGCCGCCGCTGCTCGAACCGCCGCTCGTCGGCACTGCGTTCAGCGCGCCGTGTGCGACCGTCGACTTCTCGACGTGCGTCGCCGCCATCGTGCGGAGATAGTAGGTCGTCTTCAGGCCGCGCAGCCATGCGAGCTTGTAGACCTCGTCGAGCTTCTTGCCCGACGCGCCGCCCATGTAGATGTTCAGCGACTGCGCCTGGTCGATCCACTTCTGGCGACGCGATGCCGCTTCGACCAGCCACGTCGGGTCGACCTCGAACGCGGTCGCGTAGATCGCGCGCAGGTCGGCCGGGATGCGGTCGATGCGCGACAGCATGCCGTCGAAGTACTTCAGGTCGGCGACCATCACTTCGTCCCACAGGCCGCGTTCCTTCAGGTCGCGCACCAGGTACTCGTTCACCACCGTGAATTCGCCCGACAGGTTCGACTTCACGTACAGGTTCTGGAAGGTCGGCTCGATACAGGCCGACACGCCGATGATGTTCGAGATCGTCGCCGTCGGCGCGATCGCGACGCAGTTCGAGTTGCGCATGCCGTGCGTGGCGATCCGCGAACGCAGCGACGTCCAGTCGAGCGATTCGGACGTGTCGACCTCGACGTAGCCGCCGCGCGCTTCGGCGAGCAGCTTCAGCGTGTCCTGCGGGAGGATGCCGCGATCCCACAGCGAGCCGCGGTAGCTCGAGTAGCGGCCGCGCTCTTCGGCCAGCTCGGTCGACGCGTGGTACGCGTAGTAGCAGACCGCTTCCATCGAACGGTCGGCGAACTCGACCGCCGCTTCCGACGCGTACGGCGTACGCAGCAGGTGCAGGCAGTCCTGGAAGCCCATGATGCCCATGCCGACCGGGCGATGCTTCAGGTTCGAGTTACGCGCCTTCGCCACCGCGTAGTAGTTGATGTCGATCACGTTGTCGAGCATGCGCATCGCGACGCTGACCGTGCGCTTCAGCTTGTCGTGGTCGAGCGCGTAGCTGCCGTCGGCCTGCTTCACCAGGTGGGCGACGAGGTTCACCGAGCCGAGGTTGCACACCGCGATTTCGGTGTCGCTCGTGTTCAGCGTGATTTCCGTGCACAGGTTCGACGAGTGGACGACGCCGACGTGCTGCTGCGGCGAGCGGATGTTGCACGGATCCTTGAACGTGATCCACGGGTGGCCCGTCTCGAACAGCATGCCGAGCATCTTGCGCCACAGCTGCGCCGCCGGGATCTTCTTGAACAGCTTGATCTCGCCGCGCGCGACCTTGTCTTCGTAAGCCGTGTAAGCCGCCTCGAATTCCGCGCCGAACTTGTCGTGCAGGTCCGGGCAGGTCGACGGCGAGAACAGCGTCCAGTCGGCGCCTTCCATCACGCGCTTCATGAACAGGTCGGGAATCCAGTTCGCCGTGTTCATGTCGTGCGTACGGCGGCGGTCGTCGCCCGTGTTCTTGCGCAGCTCCAGGAACTCCTCGATGTCGAGGTGCCACGATTCGAGGTACGCGCAGACCGCGCCCTTGCGCTTGCCGCCCTGGTTGACCGCGACCGCCGTATCGTTGACGACCTTCAGGAACGGGACCACGCCTTGCGACTTGCCGTTCGTGCCCTTGATATGCGAGCCGAGTGCGCGCACGCGCGTCCAGTCGTTGCCCAGGCCGCCGGCGAACTTCGACAGCAGCGCGTTTTCCTTCAGCGCTTCATAGATGCCGTCGAGATCGTCCGCGACCGTCGTCAGGTAGCACGACGACAGCTGCGAGCGGTGCGTGCCCGAGTTGAACAGCGTCGGCGTCGAGCTCATAAAGTCGAAGCTGGACAGCACGTTGTAGAACTCGATCGCGCGCGTTTCGCGGTCGATCTCGTTCAGCGACAGGCCCATCGCGACGCGCATGAAGAATGCCTGCGGCATTTCGATGCGGGTGCCCTCGACGTGCAGGAAGTAGCGGTCGTACAGCGTCTGCAGGCCGAGGTAGCCGAACTGCAGGTCGCGGTTCGCGTCGAGCGCTTCGCCGAGACGCTTCAGGTCGAACTGCAGCAGCTTGTCGTCGAGCAGGCCGGCATCGACGCCGCGCTTCAGGAACTGCGGGAAGTATTCCGCGTAACGGGCCGACATCTCGGCCTGGACCACTTCCTCGCCGAGGATCTCGCGACGGATCGTGTGCAGCAGGATGCGGGACGTGACCTGGCTGTATGCCGGATCCTTTTCGATCATCGTGCGCGCAGCCAGGATCGCCGAGTCGTAGACCTGGCTCATCGGCACGCCGTCGTACAGGTTCTTCACCGTTTCGGCGACGATCGGGTCAGGGTTAACCGCAGCGCCGAGGCCGTCGCATGCCGACACGATCAGCGCGCGCAGCGCGTTCAGGTCGAGCGGACGCGTGACGCCGTTGTCGACGACGTTGATGCCGGTGCTCGCGTCGCCGCCCGCTGCCGCAGCTTCCTCGCCCGAATGCTGGCGCTCGAGGTGACGCTTCTCGCGATACAGCACGTACGCACGCGCGACGTTGTGCTCGCCGCCGCGCATCAGCGCGAGTTCGACCTGGTCCTGGATGTCTTCGATATGGAACGTACCGCCGTTCGGGCGGCTGCGCACGAGCGCGCGCACGACGTTGTGCGTCAGTTGCTCGACCTGCTCGCGTACGCGCGCCGATGCCGCACCCTGCCCGCCGTTGACGGCCAGGAAAGCCTTGGTCACCGCGATCGCGATCTTCGAAGGTTCGAACGACACGACGCTGCCGTTGCGGCGGATCACCTTGTAGTCGGCGAACGTGGCCTGCGGCGCGAGCGCCTTCGCGCCCTGTTCGGTCCCGCCGAGCGGACGGCTCGAGGCGCTCTCGTACTGGGACGTCGCGTTGTCGGTGGTTTGCATGTGCAAAGCTCCTGGTGTTGGATGGTGCGGAGAGAACCGCGGATTAAAACGAACGCTGCGCAACGCGGTGCGCGAGCGGTAAGAGGCGAGCGATGCGCCGGGGAAGCCGGTTCGGTCGATGCGCGACAACCGATCCGGTCGTGTGCTTCGTCATGTGTACCCTGCCCCGTCGAAGTTCGCTGCGCTGATCGCGACGCCCGGACCGCCCGGCCTGACGCGCCGCCCTGAGAACCCTGTCCGCCGGCGTTGCCCGCCGGCCGGTGCCGCTCGGGTTTCCCCTGCGACACACACTATATCTAGTGCAGAACTGCTCAACTGGCACCAAGTATAGTGGACATTCGGAGGACGTCCAAACGGATAATTTGCGATGGAGGTCTTGACATCGCTCACGCGCAGACACGACAAGGCATTGGTCGGAGAAAAAACTTTCTCCGGTCAAAAAACCCCGCGATCAGTGCTGACGGAAAGGAAAGTATTCGGCGGAAAAACCGGCATCGCTCGCGAAGCGTTGCCAATCGAAATGCGGGCCCGGGTCGGTCTTGCGGCCCGGCGCGACGTCCGAGTGCCCCGCGAATGCGTCGACCGGGTAGCGTGCGGCGAGCGCGCGGGAGAGCGCGGCGAGCATCGCATACTGCGCGTCGTCGAACGGCACGTCGTCCGCGCCTTCGAGCTCGATGCCGATCGAGAAGTCGTTGCAGCGCGGCCGGCCGAAGAACTCGGACGAACCCGCGTGCCACGCACGCTCGTCGCACGACACGAACTGCACGAGTTCGCCGCTGCGGCGAATCAGGAAGTGCGCGGACACGCGCACGCCGTGCAGGTGGCTCTGGTAATAGGGGTGCGCATCGCAGTCGAGGCGGTTCAGGAACAGCGCCTCGATCGCATCGCCGCCGAATTCACCGGGCGGCAGGCTGATGTTGTGGACGACCACGAGCGTCGGCACCGCGCCCGCGGGCCGCACCTCGTAGTTCGGCGACGGCGCATGGCGCGCTTCGCGCACCCAGCCGTTCGCGTCGACCGACAACAGCGGCGCGTCGCTCATTGCGCGTCGTGACCGCTCGCACGCGCGGCGTGGCGTTGCGCGTGCTCGGCACTGCAGAAGTATTCGCCGCCCGCGGCGACGGCGTCGCCCTTCGGCGCATGCACGCCGCATTCTGCGCAGCGCACCATCGGCTCGGGCAGCGCCCGCGCGTCGCCGTTCGGGCGCGCCGCACCCGCGCCACCGGCGCCGGGCGTACTGCCGTAATCGGCGCCACGGCCGGTGCGCGCCTGCGCTTGCTCCTGGGCCTGGCGCAGCTTGCGCGCGACCCACGAACCCGCGAAGAAGAGAAGAATCAGGAGAAGAATCTGTCGCATCGGAAACCTGCGGTCAAACCACGGAACGGTGCAGCAGCACCTCGAAAACGAACCGGCTGCCGACATACGCGAGCAGCAGCGCGGCGAACGACACGAGCACCCAGCGGGCGGCGCCACGGCCACGCCAGCCCGACGTCTTGCGGGCGACCAGCAGGCCGCCGAACATCAGCCACGACAGGATCGCGAACACGGTCTTGTGGTCGAGCCGCAGCGCGCGCGCGTCGACCTGCTCGCTGAACAGGATGCCCGACGCGAGCGTCAGCGTGAGCAGCACGAAGCCGGCGCCGATCAGGCGGAACAGCAGCTTCTCGAGCGTGAGCAGCGGCGGCAGCGTCTCGAGCCAGCTCGCGATCCAGCCCGTCGAGCCGTCGCGCCCGCCGCTCCTCAGCGACTGCAGGCGCCGCTCGACCATCAGCATCAGGATCGCGTGCAGCGCCGCGATCGCGAACAGGCCGTATGCGATGTTCGCGATCAGGAAATGCAGCTTGAACAGCGGCGCTGCGGCATAAGGAAGCACCCGCACGCCGCCGAACACGAGCGGCAGCAGCGACGCGCCGCACGCCAGCGGCAGCACCAGCAGGCGCAGGCTGTCGAGCGGGAAGAAGAAGCTCTCGATCCAGTAGATGCCGGCGCCGAGCCAGAACATCGCGGACAGCGCGAACGCGAAGCCGAACACCATCGCGTCGTTCGGAAAGATCGTCGTGTGGAGCAGCACGCCGTGCGCGACGAGCGCGGCAAACAGCAGCGCGCGGCCGGCCCCGCTCATCCCGGACGCGGCGGACGCAGGAACCGGCACGGCCGGCACGCTCGCGACGAGCGGCGTCGCGCCCTGGCGGTGCGTGCGCCAGCCTGCGACGGCGAGGCCGCCGTACAGGAATGCGGTGAGGGCATACAGTACAATATCCATGTTCGAAGTTTACACTAGGCCCCCTTCCCGCGACGGCTCCCTTTGTTCGGTTCCGCCGCGCCTTCGGGCCCCACTGTCCATCGCTCCCCATGCTCGACAATCTCACTCAACGGATGGCACGCGTCGTCAAGACGCTGCGCGGCGAGGCCCGGCTTACCGAGGCGAACACGCAGGAGATGCTCCGCGAGGTGCGTCTCGCCCTGCTGGAGGCCGACGTCTCGCTGCCGGTCGTCCGCGAATTCATCGCCAAGGTCAAGGAAAAGGCGCTCGGCGAAGAAGTGATCAGCAGCCTGTCGCCAGGCCAGGCGCTGGTCGGCGTGGTCCAGAAGGAACTGACCGCCGTGATCGGCGGCGACTACGAAGGCAAGGCCGCCGAGCTGAACCTCGCGGTCACGCCGCCCGCGGTGATCCTGATGGCCGGCCTGCAGGGCGCGGGCAAGACCACGACCGCCGGCAAGCTCGCGAAGCTGCTGCGCGAGAAGTACAAGAAGAAGGTGCTGACCGTGTCGTGCGACGTGTATCGCCCGGCCGCAATCATGCAGCTGAAAACGGTGAGCGAACAGGTCGGCGCCGACTTCTTCCCGTCCACGCCGGACCAGAAGCCCGTCGACATCGCAATCGCGGCCGTCGACTGGGCGAAGCGCCACTACCATGACGTGCTGATCGTCGATACGGCCGGCCGCCTCGGCATCGACGAGGCGATGATGCAGGAAATCGCCGCGCTGCACGACACGCTGAAGCCGGCCGAAACGCTGTTCGTCGTCGACGCGATGCTCGGCCAGGACGCGGTCAACACCGCGAAGGCGTTCAACGACACGCTGCCGCTCACCGGCGTCGTGCTGACCAAGCTCGACGGCGATTCGCGCGGCGGCGCCGCGCTGTCGGTGCGTCACGTCACGGGCAAGCCGATCAAGTTCGTCGGCGTGGCCGAGAAGCTCGACGGCCTCGAGGTGTTCCACCCCGACCGGATGGCGAACCGGATCCTCGGCATGGGCGACATCCTCGCGCTCGTCGAGGAGGCGCAGCGCGGCGTCGACGTGCAGGCCGCGCAGAAGCTCGCCGACAAGGTCAAGAAAGGCGGCGACTTCGACCTGAACGATTTCCGCGCGCAGATCTCCCAGATGAAGAACATGGGCGGCCTGTCGTCGCTGATGGACAAGCTGCCTGCGCAGTTCCAGCAGGCGGCGGCCGGCGCCGACATGGGCCAGGCCGAGAAGTCGATCCGCCGGATGGAAGGCATCATCAGCTCGATGACGCCCGCCGAGCGCGCGAAACCCGAGATCATCAAGGCGACGCGCAAGCGCCGCATTGCAGCCGGCGCGGGCGTGCCGGTGCAGGAAGTCAACCGGATGCTGAACCAGTACGACCAGATGCGTACGATGATGAAGAAGCTGAAGGGCGGCAACATGCAGAAGATGATGCGCGGCCTGAAGGGCATGATGCCCGGCATGCGCTGATTCCGCCCATCGGCCGGCGCGCGGGTTTTTGCTGTAGCGCGCGCCAGCCGTTCTGCTTCATTCTTATTTGTATACCGACTGCCCGCCAGAACACATGAACCGCGAAGAAGCCCTCCACATTTTCAACCACTCCGAAGAGATCGTCTCGGCAGACGCCGTCAATGCGTCGATCTCCCGGATGGCCGACGCGATCCGCGCCGAGATCGGCGATGCGTTCCCGCTCGTTCTCTCGGTGATGGGTGGCGCCGCGGTGTTTACCGGGATGCTGCTGCCGCATCTCGATTTCCCGCTGGAGTTCGACTACATCCACCTGACCCGCTACCGCAACACGACGCAGGGCAGCCCGGAAATGCACTGGCGCGTCGCGCCGCGCGAATCGGTGAAGGACCGGATCGTGCTCGTGCTCGACGACATCCTCGACGAAGGCGAGACGATGGCCGCGATCCGCGACCGCATCCTCGACATGGGCGCGCAACGCTTCATGTCGGCCGTGCTGTGCGAGAAGACGCTCGCGAAGGCCAAGCCGCTGCATCCCGACTTCTGCGGCTTCGCGGTGCCGGACCGCTACGTGTTCGGCTGCGGGATGGATGCGAAGGGCTACTGGCGCAACCTGCCGACGATCCGTGCGCTGACCACGAACGTCTGAGCGCCCCGCTCCGCACTATATAAATAGAAAGCGGCGCTCCGGTTTCCCGGAGCGCCGCTTTTTTTGGGCGTCTTGGGTGCGCGCCGCCTGCCCTACAGCTGGTGCACGAACGCGCGGATGCCGCCCAGCATCATCTCGACCGAAATCGCGACGAGCACGAGGCCCATCAGGCGCTCGAACGCCGCGACGGTCCGCTCGCCGATCCATTGCTGGATCCGCTCGGCCAGCACCAGCGTCACCGCGCAGACGATCATCGTGACCGTCAGCGCGCCGACCCACTCGAGCATCTTGCCGGGCCCCTGCGACGTCAGCAGCATCACCGTCGCGAGCGCGGACGGCCCGGCGAGCGCCGGAATCGCGAGCGGCACGATGAACGGCTCGCCGCCTGCGCGCGGATCGTTGCCGAGTGCGCCGTCGGGATGCGGAAAGATCATCCGCAGCGCAATCAGGAACAGCACGATCCCGCCGCCGAGCCGCAGCGACAGGTCGGTGAGGCTCATCATCCGCAGGAAGCGGTCGCCGACCAGCATGAAGAACAGCAGGATCACGAACGCGATCCCCACTTCACGCAGGATCAGCTTCACGCGCCGCTCGCGCGGCACATCCCGCATCGCCGAAATGAACAGCGGGATGTTGCCGAGCGGATCGGTGATCAGCACCAGGAGCACGGTGGCCGACAGGAAGGTGTATTCCACCGCGTTCCCCGGTCGGTGCGCTTAGCGCGCGAGCGCTGCGCGGATCTTCTCCGCGACCGTCGCCGCAGCCGCGTCGGCCGGCAGCAGCGTCGCTTCGGCGTCGCGGCGGCCCTGATACTCGATCTTGCCTTCCTTCAGGCCGCGCTCGCCGATCACGAGGCGATGCGGCACGCCGATCAGCTCCCAGTCGGCGAACATCACGCCCGGGCGTTCGCCGCGATCGTCGAGGATCACGTCGATGCCGGCCGCGGCGAGTTCCGCGTACAGCTTGTCGGCCGCTTCACGCACCATGTCGCTGCGGTCATAGCCCATCGGGCACAGCACGACTTCGAACGGCGCGATCGACTCGGGCCAGATGATGCCCTTGTCGTCGAGGTTCTGCTCGATCGCCGCGCCGAGAATACGCGTGACGCCGACGCCGTAGCAGCCCATCAGCATCGGCTGCGGCTTGCCCGACTCGTCGAGGAACGTCGCACCCATCGCTTCCGAATACTTGGTGCCGAGCTGGAACACGTGGCCGACCTCGATACCGCGGCAGATGTCGATCACGCCCTTGCCGTCCGGCGACGGGTCGCCCTTCTTCACGTTGCGCACGTCGGCGACGTCCGGCTCGGGCAGGTCGCGGCCCCAGTTCACGCCAGCGATGTGATAGTCGACCTCGTTCGCGCCGACGACGAAATCGCTCATGTTCGCGACCGTGCGGTCCGCGATCACCTTCACGGGCTTCTTCGTACCGACCGGGCCGAGATAGCCCGGCGGCGTGCCGAACCACTCGACGATTTCCTGCTCGGTCGCGAAGCGGTGGTTCTTCAGGCCCGGCAGCTTCGACACCTTGATCTCGTTCAGGTCGTGATCGCCGCGCAGCATCACGAGCCAGATGGTCGGCTCGGCGCCTTCGTTGTCGGTCGCGAGCACGATCGACTTGATCGTGCGCTCGAGCGGGATGGCCAGCAGTTCGGCGACGGCTTCGCACTTCGCCTTGCCGGGCGTCGCGACCTTCTCCATCGCTTCGGCCGGCGCTGCGCGCTCGGGCGTCAGCGGCAGCGCTTCGGCCGCCTCGATGTTCGCCGCGAATTCGGACGTCGGGCAGTACGCGATTGCGTCTTCACCGGTGTCCGCGATCACGTGGAATTCGTGCGAGAAGTTGCCGCCGATCGAGCCGCTGTCGGCCGCGACCGCACGGAACTCGAGGCCGAGGCGCGTGAAGATGCGCACGTACGCGTCGTACATCTTGCGATACGACTCGTTCAGGCCGGCCGCATCCTTGTCGAACGAATACGCGTCCTTCATGATGAATTCGCGGCCGCGCATCACGCCGAAGCGCGGACGGATCTCGTCGCGGAACTTCGTCTGGATCTGGTAGAAGTTCACCGGCATCTGCCGGTAGCTCTTGATCTGGTTGCGCGCGATGTCGGTGATGACTTCCTCGTGCGTCGGCCCGATCACGAAGTCGTTGTCCTTGCGGTCCTTGAAGCGCAGCAGCTCGGGGCCGTACTGCTCCCAGCGGCCCGACTCCTGCCACAGTTCGGCGGGTTGCACGGCCGGCATCAGCAGCTCGATGGCGCCCGCCCGGTTCATTTCCTCGCGCACGATCGCCTCGACCTTGCGAATCGAACGCAGGCCGACCGGCAGGTAGTTATAGATGCCGCCGGCGACGCGACGGATCATGCCGGCGCGCACCATCAGCTTGTGGCTGACGATCTCTGCGTCGGCGGGTGCTTCTTTCAGGGTGCCGATAAAGAAACGGGAAGCTTTCATGCGGACGGTTCCAAAAACGGCGCCCCCAGGCGGGGCGCCCGAAAAAGTTTCAAGGTGAAAAAGCTGCGCGCGGCGAACAACGAGGGACGACGATGGCGCAGATGACGTAGCAGACTAATCAGGGACAATTCAGCCGGTGTACCCCGCGCGGATTCGCTCCGTCACGGTGCGCAGCGCCCGTTATCTGTTTATAATCAAAGCAATTTTAAAGGATTCGAAGGTGGTTGTATGCTGGATCGTGAAGGCTTTCGCCCGAACGTCGGCATCATCCTCTTGAACGCGCGCAACGAGGTGTTTTGGGGCAAGCGGCTCCGCGAGCATTCCTGGCAGTTTCCTCAAGGTGGGATCAAGTACGGCGAGACCCCCATGCAGGCGATGTACCGGGAACTGCACGAGGAAACGGGCCTGCATCCGGAACACGTCAAGATAATCGGCCGCACCCGCGACTGGTTGCGTTATGAGGTGCCTGACAAGTTCATTAAACGCGAAGTACGCGGTCATTACCGCGGCCAGAAGCAGATCTGGTTCCTGCTGCGGATGGTTGGACGCGATTGCGACATTTGTTTGCGCGCGACCGACCACCCGGAGTTCGATGCGTGGCGCTGGAACGAGTACTGGGTGCCGCTCGATGCGGTGATCGAGTTCAAGCGGGATGTCTATCAGTTGGCGCTGACGGAACTGTCGCGCTTCCTGCGCCGCCCGGCGCAGCGAGCCGAGAAGCCGCGCGGGCCGCGTCTGTCGCGCTATCCGCGCGTCATTGGCGTACAGGCCCAGCAGACGCTGACGATTGTCGACACATCGGTAGTCTGTTCGGAGATCGAAGTGGAAGCGGGCACGCTCGACGAGATGCCGCCCCCGTGATCGTCGGCAAATGACGAATCGAACTGCATGACCGGGCGCGACCTTGGTGTCGCGCCCTTTTTTTACGAGGAATGCATATTGAAAGCGATTGCTCTCGCGCTCGCATCGATTGCCGCGGCGGCCACGCTGGCAGGTTGCGCGAATTCGAAGACGCCCACCAACAAGGATGACAGCGAGTTCGTGTATCTGCTGGACCGTCAGGGCACCTGGAAGGAAAACGCAGTCGACTCGCTGCCGCCGCTGCCGCAGACGGGCGACCTGCTGCCCTTCAACGTATCGCAGAACACGCCGCTCAAGTTCTTCGTCGATGCGAAGTCGCTCGCGGTCGGCACCGATGGCGTCGTGCGCTACGCGGTCGTCATCACGAGCCCGGCCGGCGCGCGCAACGTGAACTACGAAGGCATCCGCTGCGACACCTACGAATGGCGTCAGTATGCCGGCCTGAACTCGGAACACGACGGCTGGGATCGTACGGTCGAGAACGACTGGCGGCGCATCGAGAATGGCGAGCTGAATGCCTACCACTCGGCGCTCTATCAGGACTACTTCTGCGCGAACAAGATGCCGCAGGGCACGACCCAGCAGATCCTGGAGAACGTCCGGTTTCACCGCACCGCGATGAGCCAGTTGCGCTGACGGCGCGCGGCGCCTGCCGCGCCCTCCCCCGTTTGCCGCAAGAAAAAAGCCCGCATCACGCGGGCTTTTTCATTTGACGGCCGGAACCGTCAGCGCGAATGGTCATACCAGCACCAGGTTGTCGCGATGGATCAACTCGGGCTCCAGCATGTAGCCGAGCACGGATTCGATCTCGCCGCTCGGCTTGCGGTGGATCAGCTTCGTCTCCGAGCTGCTGTAATTCGTGAGCCCACGCGCCACTTCGCGCCCGTCGGGACCGACACACGCGATGACTTCACCGCGCGCGAACGCGCCCTGCACGTCGATCACGCCGATCGGCAGCAGGCTCTTGCCACCGGCCGTCAGCTTCTCGACCGCGCCCGCGTCGATCACGACATGGCCGCGCACCTGAAGATGGTCGGCCATCCACTGCTTGCGCGCCGCCATCCTCGCGGTACGCGCGATCAGTTGCGTGCCGATCGCCTCGCCGGCCGCCAGACGCACGAGCACGTCGGTCTCCCGGCCGCTCGCGATCACGGTGTTCGCGCCGCTGTGCGCTGCACGCTTCGCCGCGAGGATCTTGGTCAGCATCCCGCCACGGCCAAGGCTCGAGCCCGCACCGCCGGCCATCGCCTCGAGCTCCGGCGCGCCCGCATTGGCTTCCGCAACGAGCGTCGCGTTCGGATCCTTGCGCGGATCGGCCGTGAACAGCCCCGACTGGTCGGTCAGGATGATCAGTGCATCGCCTTCGATCAGGTTTGCAACGAGCGCGCCGAGCGTGTCGTTGTCGCCGAACTTGATTTCGTCGGTAACGACCGTGTCGTTCTCGTTGATGATCGGCACGACGCCGAGCCGCAACAGCGTCAACAGCGTCGATCGCGCATTCAGGTAACGCTCGCGGTCCGCCAGGTCGGCATGCGTCAGCAGGATCTGCGCAGTGCGGATGTCGTGCTCGGTGAAGCGGCTCTCATAGACCTGCGCGAGCCCCATCTGGCCGACGGCGGCGGCAGCCTGCAGCTCGTCGATTTCCCGCGGCCGCTTGCTCCAGCCGAGCCGCTGCATCCCTTCGGCAATCGCGCCCGAACTGACGAGTACGACTTCCTTGCCCTGTGCACGCAGCGCGGCGATCTGAGCCGCCCAGCGGCCGATTGCTTCGTGATCGAGCCCCTTGCCGTCGTTGGTCACGAGGCTGGAGCCCACCTTCACCACCAATCGCTTCGAATCCGCGATGATCGAACGCATCCTGCACTGTCTCCTGTTTCTGATGCCTGCCCGGCCGGGCGCGATTGAACGCGGACGCCGGGCGGCACGCCCGGCGCGTTCCGGAACGACTCAGGCGTCGTCGCCCGGCGCCGCATCGCCCTTGGCAGGCGGTGCGTCGCGGAAACGCACGTCTGCCGCGAGATCTTCCGCCTCCGCCGCACGATGCGCGTCCGAATGTTCGGAGAGGTAGTCGTAGATTGCGTAGCACAGCGCTTCGCAACCCTGGCCCGTCAGTGCCGAGATCTCGAACACGGGGCCGTCCCACTCGAAGCGCTCGAGGAAATCCTCGACGCGCGCCTTGCGCTCGTCTTCCGGCACCATGTCGAGCTTGTTGAGCACGAGCCAGCGCGGCTTCTCGTAGAGCGCCTCGTCGTACTTGCGCAGCTCGCCGACGATCGCCGTCGCTTCCGCCACCGGATCGACGCTTTCGTCGAACGGCGCGAGATCGACCAGATGCAGCAGCACGCCGGTGCGCTGCAGGTGGCGCAGGAACTGATGGCCGAGGCCCGCGCCTTCGGCGGCGCCCTCGATCAGCCCCGGGATGTCGGCGATCACGAAGCTCTTGCTCGGGCCGACACGCACCACGCCGAGATTCGGCGCAAGCGTCGTGAACGGATAGTCGGCGATCTTCGGCCTCGCATTCGACACCGACGAGATGAACGTCGACTTGCCTGCGTTCGGCATGCCGAGCAGGCCGACATCGGCGAGCACCTTCAGTTCGAGCTTCAGCATGCGACGCTCGCCGGGCTTGCCGTCCGTCTTCTGGCGCGGCGCGCGGTTCGTGCTCGACTTGAAATGCAGGTTGCCGAGCCCGCCGGCGCCGCCCTGCGCGAGCATCACCTGCTGGTCATGCTCGGTCAGGTCGGCGATCAGCTCGCCCGTATCCATATCGTTGATGATCGTGCCGACCGGCATGCGCAGCGTGACGTCGTCGCCGCCCTTGCCGTAGCAATCCGAGCCGCGCCCGTTTTCGCCGTTGCGCGCCAGATGCTTCTTCGCGTAACGGTAGTCGATCAGCGTGTTGATGTTGCGGTCGGCGATCGCGTACACGCTACCGCCCCGGCCGCCGTCGCCGCCGTCCGGCCCGCCGAACGGGACGAATTTCTCGCGGCGCATCGACGCACTGCCATCGCCTCCGTCTCCGGCGATGACTTCGATTCGTGCTTCGTCAATGAACTTCATTCGTCACTCCGCCCAGTATTTCCGCTATTGTGCCGCGCGCCGGCGCGCTTGAACAATCAGCCGTTCGGCCGATCGTACGCCGGTTGCGCGATGGCCGCCCGAACGCACACGCGCCCGGCGGCCAAATAAAAAAAGGCCCCGCGAAGACTGCGGGGCCTTTCGGCTACGAAGCCCGTGGGTGCCTGAACTTAGGCAGCCGCCGGGACAACGATGACCAGATGCTTCTTGTCCGCGCCCTTCGTCGCGAACTTGACGTGACCGTCGACCAGCGCGAACAGGGTGTGATCCTTGCCCATGCCGACGTTCTCGCCTGCGTGCATGCGCGTACCGCGCTGACGCACGATGATGCCGCCGGCATTGATTGCCTGGCCGCCGTACACTTTCACGCCGAGACGCTTCGACTCGGAGTCGCGGCCGTTCCGGGAAGAGCCGCCTGCCTTTTTGTGTGCCATCTGATTGCTCCTTAACCGAGGCGCTTACGCGGTGATCGCGTCGATGCGCAGCTCAGTGTAGTTCTGGCGGTGGCCGCCATGCTTTTGGTAGTGCTTCCGGCGACGCATCTTGAAGATGGTGACCTTGGCATGACGACCGTGCGACACAACGGTGGCCTTGACGGAAGCCCCACTGACCAGCGGCGTACCGAACTTAATCGATTCGCCTTCGCCCACTGCGAGAACCTGGTCGAGCGTGATTTCAGCGTCAATGTCAGCCGGTATCTGTTCTACTTTGAGTTTTTCGCCAACGGCAACCTTGTACTGCTTGCCGCCGGTTTTTATGACCGCGTACATTGAGAACCTCACTCTGGATCCAATTTTTCCGCACACCGTGCGCGGAAAACACGTGATTATACATGGGGTTAGCACCGAAGTCAAAACCGATCGACAATTGCCGCGCGCGGGCCTCGGCCGGATGGCCAAATTCATGGCTGGGGCACGTGCGACAGACCGGGATATCTCGGATTCGACTTATAATCCGCCGCATCACCCAATTCCATCATCATGTCGTCGTCCACCGCCTCCCCCACCCTCAGCGCCGCCCACCTGCTCGCCCCGATCAGCAGTGACATGGAGCAGGTGAATCGCGTTATCCGGCAAAGCCTCGCGTCCGACGTGCTGCTGATCAACCAGATCGCCGAGTACATCATCGGCGCGGGCGGCAAGCGGCTGCGTCCGGCGTTGCTGCTGCTCGTCGCCGGCGCGCTCGGCGAGACGTCGCACCAGCGGCACGTGCTGGCCGCCGTCGTCGAGTTCATCCACACGGCCACGCTACTGCATGACGACGTCGTCGACGAATCCGAGCTGCGCCGCGGCCGCCAAACCGCCAATGCGCTGTTCGGCAACGCGGCGAGCGTGCTGGTAGGCGACTACCTCTATTCGCGCTCGTTCGAGATGATGGTCGGCGTCGGCAAGATGCGCGTGATGGAGATCCTGTCCGAAGCGACGACGATCATTTCCGAAGGCGAGGTGCTGCAGCTCCTCAACATGCACGACGCGGACGTCGACGAAACGCGCTACATGCAGGTGATCCGCTACAAGACAGCCAAGCTGTTCGAGGCATCGGCACGCCTGGGCGCAGTGCTCGCCAGCGCCGATGCGCCGACCGAAGCCGCCGCCGCCGAATACGGCCGCCGGATCGGCACCGCGTTCCAGATCATGGATGACTGGCTCGACTACGCAGGTACCGTCGAGGCAATGGGCAAGAATGCCGGCGACGACCTCCGCGAAGGCAAGCCGACGTTGCCGCTCATCTATCTGATCGAGCGCGGCACGCCGGAACAATCGGCGCTGGCACGCGAGGCGATCGAACAGGGCGGCACCGATCGCTTCGACACGATCTTCGAAGCGATCACGCGCTCGGGCGCACTGGATCACACGCTCGAATGCGCACGCCAGGAAGCGCAGGCGGCAGCAGCGGCGATCGCCGCGTTCCCGGATTCGATCTATAAGGAAAGCCTGCTCGCGTTGTGCTCGTACTCGACGTCGCGGCAGTCGTAAGTGCATGTCGTGCGTCGCCGCCACGGCTGCGACGTACGTTCGACACGGGAAAATCACCTGTCTCGAAAAATTTTCTCTCCAAGGTCTTCCCTTTTTAAAGAAACGTCGTTATAGTTACATTCTTGCTTGACGACGCAGCGGTCTTGAAGAAGACGGCGAAGTCGGAAGAGTCCAAATCGGGGTGTAGCTTAGCCTGGTAGAGCGCTACGTTCGGGACGTAGAGGCCGGAGGTTCGAATCCTCTCACCCCGACCAGATTTGTAAAAAACCGTGCACTCCGTGCACGGTTTTTTTTTACCCGGCCGCCGCAGGCCCCTCGTGTCGCGCACGACACATCGCGGTCGCCGGCCTCTGCTATATTCCTTCCATCCCTGTCCTTCACTGCCCTTCCAACGCGTGGACCAAATTCCCTTATGGGCGCAAATCGGCGCCGTCTTCCTGCTTCTCCTCTGTTCCAGCTTCTTTTCGATTTCCGAGACCGCGATGATGGCGCTCAACCGCCATCGGCTGAAGCATCTCGCCGGCCAGGGCGCACTCGGCGCGAAAACCACGCAAGGCCTGCTCACGCGGACTGACCTGCTGCTCAGCGTGATCCTGATCGGCAACAACCTGTTCAACACGATCATCCCGGTCCTGACGACGTCGCTCGCGCTGCATACGTTCGGCCGCAACAACCTCGCGCTGTCGATCGCGACCGGCCTCGTCGCGTTCCTGATCATCGTGTTCGCGGAAATCGCACCGAAGATCGTCGGCGCGACGTTCCCCGAACGCATCGCGCTGCCCGCGAGCCTCGTGATTGCGCCGCTGATGCGCGTGTTCAAGCCGGTCGTCTGGTTCGTCAACGCACTCGCGAACGGCGTGCTGTGGGTGCTGCGCATCAACACGAAGAAGGGTCGCGACCAGCGCATGTCGGCCGACGAGCTGCGGGCCATCGTGCTCGAGTCGAGCAGTTTCATGCCGACCAAGCACCGCAGCATCCTGCTCAACCTGTTCGACCTCGAGAACATCACGGTCGACGACGTGATGGTGCCGCGCCGCCAGATCGAGTCGCTCAACTTCTACGCGCCGCTCGACGACGTCCTGCACCAGCTCGAAACCTGCTATCACAACCGGCTCGTTGTCTATGAAGGCGACATCGACAAGGTGCTCGGCGTGCTGCATGTCCGCAAGACGCTGACCGCGCTGCACAACCAGGAGTTCGACCGCGAGACGCTGCGCACGCTGCTCGCCGAGCCGTACTACGTGCCGTCCGGCACGCCGGTAGTCCAGCAGCTCCAGTTCTTCCAGGAAACCCGGCAGCGGACCGCGCTCGTCGTCAACGAGTACGGCGAGCTCGAAGGGCTCGTGACGCCCGAAGACATCATCGAGGAGCTGATCGGCGAATTCACGACGTCGATGCCGCGCAGCGAACGCAAGGGCGGCTGGGACGAGAACGGCGAATGCATCGTCTCGGCAAGCATGCCACTGCGCGAACTGAATCGCTGGCTGCACCTGAAGCTGCCGACCGACGGGCCTAAGACGCTGAATGGGCTGGTTCTCGAAATCCTCGAGGAAATTCCGGAAGACGACGTGTGCCTGAAAATCGGCGACGTGATGCTCGAGGTGATGCGCAGCGACGATCAGGCCGTGCGCACCGTCAAGCTCTTCAAGCCGCGCGGCGCGCGCACCGCACGCGTCACCGCGCGCTAGCCGAACGGCTGACTGCCGGCGCCGCCCGCGACGCGCGACCATCTGCTGGTCACGGTCAACAGGCGGCCAGCGTGCCGGCTCACATGCACTTCCCTCCTCCCGGGGCGCCGCTGCGCACGCAGCCGCCGCCCGCCCACTCCGATGCGTCGCCCGCCACGGCACCGCGCGCGCTCGACGCGGCCCAGCTCGACGATGCGCCGGCCGTGCGGCTGCTGACGGACACGCTTCACGCGGCACGCGTGCGCGACGCATCCGACATCCACGTCGAACCGTTCGAAGCCGGCTGGCGCATCCGCCTGCGCATCGATGGCGTGCTGCACGAACATGCACGGCCGCCTCTTCATCTGCGCGATGCACTCGTCACGCGGATCAAGGTGCTCGCGCGCATGGACATTGCCGAGCGGCGGCTCCCGCAGGACGGCAGGCTGCGCATCGCGATCGACGGCGGTACGCGCGGTGACTACCGGGTCAGCTCGCTACCCACGTTGTTCGGTGAAAAGCTCGTGCTGCGGCGGCTCGAAACCATGCCGCCCGACCTCACGCTCGCCCGCCTCGGCTTCGACGCGCAACAGGCAGCCGCAATGGAGGCCGCGATACGCGCACCGCACGGCCTCGTGCTCGTCACGGGCCCGACCGGCAGCGGCAAGACGCTGTCGCTCTACTGCGCGCTGCAGATGCTCGATCGCGACGCGCACAACGTCTGCACGGTCGAGGATCCCGCCGAGATCCAGCTCGACGGCATCAGCCAGGTCAGTGTCGTCGAAAAGGCCGGGCTCACGTTCGCGACTGCACTGCGCGCGCTGCTGCGGCAGGATCCGGACATCATCATGGTCGGCGAGATTCGCGATGCGGAGACGGCCGACGTCGCGATCAAGGCCGCGCAGACCGGCCATCTCGTGCTGTCGACACTGCACACGAACGACGCGCCGGCCGCCGTCGCGCGGCTGCTCGACATCGGCGTCGCACCGTACAACCTCGCCGCCGCGCTGCACCTCGTCACCGCCCAACGCCTCGTCCGGCGGCTGTGCACCGCCTGCCGCGTGCACTCGGACGCACCGGTGCCGGTACTGCGCGAAGCCGGCTGCGACCCGGCCGCCCTCGCAACCGGATGGCGGCCGTTCGTTGCGCGAGGCTGTTCGGCCTGTCACGGCATCGGCTATCGCGGCCGGGTCGGCCTGCATCAGACGATGCCGGTATCGCCCTGGCTGGCGGAACGCATCGTCGCACGGGCGAGCGTCGGCGAGCTCGCGCAATGCGCGGCGGCCGAAGGCGTGCGCAGCCTGCGCGACGCGGCGCTCGCGCGTGTCCATGACGGCACGACGAGCATCGCGGAAGCCATCGCCGCGACGCCTGCGACATGAACATGCGCACGCCGCCGCGCGAAATCCGCTTCGCATGGCGCGGCCGCCGTCGCGACGGCACGCCGCGCCACGGGATCGTCATCGCGTTCGACGCCGAGGCGGCACGCGCGTCGCTCGCGCGCGACGCCATCGCAGTGTTGTCGCTCGACGCCCGCGGGCCGGCCCGCCCTCCAAGGGCCGGCGCACGGGACGTCACGCGTTTCACGCGCCAGCTCGCAAGCCTGCTGCAGGCCGGGCTGCCACTCGCGCCGTCGCTCGAGATGCTCGCGCGTACGCGGCCGCGCGACGGCATGCCGCGCATCGCCGCAGGTCTCGCCCGCGAGATCGTCGGCGGCCGGCGCTTCGCCGATGCACTCGCACGCTACCCATCGCAGTTCGGCACGCTGTATCGCCAGCTGATCGAGGTCGGCGAAGCGTCCGGCTCGCTCGGCGTCGTGCTGACACGGGTCGCGGAACACCGCGAGCGCGCCGACACGCAGTGGCGCAAGCTACGTGCCGCGCTCGCCTACCCGGCGGCCGTCATCCTGTTCGGGCTCGCGATCTCGGCCGCGTTGATGGTGTGGGTCGTGCCGACGTTCCGCCAGATCTTCGACGGTTTTGGCGCCGCACTGCCGGCACCGACCCGCGCGCTGCTCGTGCTGTCCTCCGCACTGTCTGCGTGGGGCGGTGAGTTCCTTGCCATTGCCGCGGCGGCCGGGATGGCCGCACATCACGCGCTGCGGCGGTCAGCACCACTGCGCCACGCTGTCGCGCGGCGCCTGCTGCACGCCCCGCTCGCGGGTAGCGCACTGGGTCGATTCGCAGCCGCACGCTGGTGCCGCTCGCTTGCGACGCTGCTCAGTGCCGGCGTGCCGCTCGCCGACGCCTTCGCCACGCTCGAGCGCACGGCCGGCCATCCGGTGTTCGAGCACGCTACCGCGCACATCGCGGCCCGCGTGCTGCGCGGCGCGCGTCTCGCGGACGCGATGCAGTCGGCCGGCTGCTTTCCGGACGACGTCGTGCAGCCGATCGCCGTCGCCGAGGAGACGGGTGCGCTCGACACGATGCTCGCCGACATCGCCGCGCTGTGCGAACGCCAGCTCGATGCGCGTCTCGATACGCTCGCCGCGCTAGGCGAACCGCTGATCGTGATCGTCCTGGGCGCACTCGTCGGCGGCCTCGTGATCGCGATGTACCTGCCCATCCTTCAGCTCGGCAACGTGGTGTAGCATCGCAACCGATTCTGTCGCCTTTTAGTCCGAACCTTGAGCCTCATGACGCCTGCGCCCCTGTCCGCCGTTACCGATTCGCCCGAGAGCACGCTGCTCGCGCTGGCGATGCTGCCGCCCGCGCTGCAGTATGCGTTCGCGGTCGTCATCGGCCTTTGCATCGGCAGCTTCCTGAACGTGGTCGTGCACCGGCTGCCCGTGATGATGCAGCGTGCGTGGCAAGCCGAGATCGATGAAGCGACCGGCAACGCGAGCGCCCCGCCCGACGACGGCTACCCGCCGCACTACGATCTGTGGCGCCCGCGCAGCGCCTGCCCGCATTGCGGCCACGTGCTGCGCGCATGGGAAAACATCCCGCTCGTCAGCTACCTGATGCTGCGCGGGCGCTGCCGGCGCTGCGGCCACGCGATCGGCATCCGCTATCCGCTCGTCGAGCTCGCATGCGCGCTGCTCGCCGCCGGCTCGCTCGCGACATTCGGCCCGACCGTCGCAGCGCTTGCCGCGTTCGCGCTGTGCGCGGCGCTGCTCGCGATGAGCGCGATCGATATCCGGACGGGCTACCTGCCCGACTCGATGACGCTGCCGCTCCTCTGGGCCGGGCTCGTGCTGAACCTCGGCGGCACGTTCACGTCGCTGCGCTCGGCCGTGATCGGGGCCATGGCCGGCTACCTGTTCCTGTGGTCGATCTACTGGCTGTTCAAATGGCTGCGCGGCATCGAGGGCATCGGTTTCGGCGACCTGAAGCTGCTCGCCGCGCTCGGCGCATGGATGGGCTGGGCCGCATTGCCGCAGGTCGTGCTGTTCGCCGCGGTAACGGGCGCGATCGTCGGGCTCATTGCGACCTGGCGCGGCCGCATGCGCTTCGAGGAGCCGATTCCGTTCGGCCCGTTCCTCGCGGCAGGCGGCGTTGCGACGCTGTTTTTCGGCACCCCTTTCTATTCGGCGCTCGGAGGCTGACATGTTCGCAATTGGACTCACCGGCGGCATCGGCAGCGGCAAAACGACCGTCGCCGATCTGTTCGGTGCCCGCGGCGCGTCGCTGGTCGATACCGATCTGATCGCCCACCGCATCACCGCCCCGGGCGGCCTCGCGATGCCCGCGATCGAACAGGCATTCGGCCGCGGCTTCGTTGCCGCCGACGGCTCGCTCGACCGTGCGAAGATGCGCGCACTGATCTTCAGCGACGACGCCGCACTCCGGCGCCTCGAAGCGATCACGCATCCGCTGATCCGCGCGGAGACCGATCGCGAAGCACGCGAAGCGCAGGGCGCGTACGTGATGTTCGTCGTACCGTTGCTCGTCGAGTCAGGCAACTGGAAGGCGCGCAGCGATCGCGTGCTCGTCGTCGACTGCCCGGTCGAAACGCAGATCGCGCGCGTGATGCAGCGCAACGGTTTCACGCGTGAGCAGGTCGAAGCAATCATCGCGAAACAGGCGACGCGCGAAGCCCGTCTCGCGGCGGCCGACGACGTGATCGTCAACGACGCTGTCACGCCCGACGCGCTCGCCGCGCAGGTCGATGCACTGCACCAACGCTATCTCGGGTTTGCGGCCGCCGCGCGCTAAGCCATCGCGCCCAATCGTGATGGTGTACGAAATTGGCGCGTTGCTAGGGTAGAGAGTGAGCATTAGAATGTCCTGCATTGTTTCAATCCCTACCCAAGAGGCGAGCGCGCTTGATTCTTTACGAGTATCCGTTCAACGAGCGAATTCGCACGCTGTTGCGCCTCGAAGATCTCTTCGAGCGCTTCGCGTTCTTTTTGGCTCAGGAGGACCCGCGTGAACACCACGTCGCGCTGACGACGCTGTTCGAAATCGCCGAGGTAACGGGCCGCGCGGACCTGAAATCGGATCTGATGAAGGAGCTCGAACGTCAGCGTCAGACGCTCGCCCCCTTTCGCGGCAATCCGGGCATCGAGCAGAACGCGCTCGAGGCCGTGCTCGGTGAAATCGAGCAGACGCTCGCGAATCTCGCGCAGATGCAGGGCAAGACCGGGCAGCACCTCGTCGACAACGAGTGGCTCGCCAGCATCCGCAGTCGTGCGGTGATTCCTGGCGGCACGTGCAAGTTCGACCTGCCGTCGTACTACGCATGGCAGCAATGGCCCGCCGAGCAGCGGCGCCAGGACATCGCGAAATGGATCCTGCCGATGCTGCCGCTGCGCGACGCCGTGACGATCGTGCTGCGACTCGCGCGCGAATCGGGCCAGGCGTCGAAGGTCATGGCGATGCAGGGCAGCTATCAGCAGATGCTGTCCGGCCGCACCTACCAGTTGATGCAGGTGCGCGTTCCGCCGGAGTTGCGCGTCATTCCCGAAGCGAGCGCGAACAAATACATGCTGTGGGTACGGTTCACCATGCAGGACGGCGACGTACGGCCGCGCGCGGTGGATATCGACGTGCCGTTCCATCTGACACTGTGCAATCTGTAACGGCCGCGTGCCGGATCGCTTTCGTATGACTACCGTTGTGAAATGCCCGTCGTGCGGCGCCGAAGTGCGCTGGACGCCCGAAAATCAGTTCCGCCCGTTCTGCTCGGCCCGCTGCAAGCAGCTCGACCTCGGCGCCTGGGCCGCGGAAAAGTACCGGATCGGAGGATCCTCCGACGAGGGCCCCTCGTCGGAAGAGGACGGCACGGACGGCCGCCGCGACAGCTGAGCGGCGCGCAGCACCGCCCGCCAGTGATATGGCCCGCCTTTCCGGCAGGCCATCATCGCGTCAGTTCGACGCGGCTTCCTTCTCGAGCAGTTCGAGCACCGGCAGCGCGGCCGGCAGCAGCGGCGCGACGGCGACCGGCAGTTGCTGCCACACGAACGCCTGCCCTTCCTTGCTGTGCGGCTCCCCCGTCCAGCCCGTCACCTTGCAGAAATAAAGCCGCACGTACGCATGCGGATAATCGTGCTCGAGCGTGTGCCAGCGGTGGCTGGCCGTGACTTCGATGCCGAGCTCCTCGTGCAGTTCGCGCGCAAGCGCGTCCTCGACGCTTTCGCCGGCCTCCAGCTTGCCGCCCGGAAATTCCCAGTAGCCTTCATACGGCTTGCCCTGCAGCCGCTGCGCAAGCAGGTAACTGCCGTCCGGCTGCACCATCACGCCGACCGCGACTTCCGTCACCTTGCGGCCATCGGGCGCGCGCACGGCGCCTTGTGCGAGATCCGCGCTCATGCCTGCTCCTTGCGGCCCGACCAGTCACGCGCAAACTGCCACGCGACGCGCCCCGACCGCGAGCCGCGCTCGAGCGCCCACACGAGCGCGTCGCCGCGTGCGGACTCGATCTCCGCATCCGGGCAGCCGAAATGACGCAGCCAGTGCCCGACGATGTCGAGGTAGTCGTCCTGCTTGAACGGATAGAAGCTGACCCACAGGCCGAAGCGCTCCGACAGCGAGATCTTTTCCTCGACGACTTCGCCGGGGTGAATCTCGCCATCCGGAAGATGCTTGTACGACTCGTTGTCGCTCATGTACTCGGGCAGCAGATGGCGGCGGTTCGACGTCGCGTAGATCAGCACGTTGTCCGACTGCGCGGCGATCGAGCCGTCGAGCGCGACCTTCAGCGCCTTGTAGCCCGACTCGCCTTCCTCGAACGACAGGTCGTCGCAGAACACGATGAAGCGCTCGGGACGCTGCGAGATCAGGTCGACGATGTCGCCGAGATCATGCAGGTCGTCCTTGTCGACTTCGATCAGCCGCAGGCCATCCTTCGCATGTGCGTTCAGGCACGCCTTGATCAGCGACGACTTGCCGGTACCGCGCGCGCCGGTCAGCAGCACGTTATTGGCCGGCTTTTGCTGCACGAACTGCCGCGTGTTCTGTTCGATCAGCCCTTTCTGGCGATCGATGTTGTGCAGGTCGTCGAGCGTGATCGACGACACGGCCGGCACCGGCTGCAGATAGCCGCGACCCTGGCGCTTGCGCCAGCGGAACGCGTGGGCGGCATTCCAGTCGACCGCCGCCGGTGCGGGCGGCAGCATCCCCTCGAGACGGCCGAGCAGTGCTTCGGCGCGCGTCAGAAACTGTTCAAGCTTGTCCATGTCGTTCGGGCACTCCCGATCAGGAGCGGTAATCCGCGTTGATGCTCACGTAGTCGTGCGACAGGTCGCACGTCCAGATGGTGGCCTGCGCGTCGCCGCGGCCGAGCAGCACGCGGATCGTGATTTCGCTCTGCTTCATCACGCGCTGGCCATCTTCCTCTTGGTAGGCCGGGTTGCGGCCGCCCGCCTTCGCGACGAGCACGTCGTCGAGATAGAGGTCGATCTTGTCGACGTCGAGATCCGCGACGCCCGCATAGCCGATCGCCGCGAGAATCCGGCCGAGGTTGGGGTCGGATGCGTAGAAGGCCGTCTTCACGAGCGGCGAATGGCCGATCGCGTAAGCGATCTGGCGGCATTCCGCGACGTTCTTGCCGCCTTCGACCTGTACCGTCATGAATTTCGTCGCGCCTTCACCATCGCGCACGATCAGTTGCGACAGCACCTGCGCGACTTCCGTCACCGCATCGCGCAGCGCCGCATACGCCGGCGAATCGGTCGACGTGATCGCCGGCAGCGAGCTCTTGCCCGACGCGATCAGGATGAACGAGTCGTTCGTCGATGTGTCGCCGTCGATCGTGATGCAGTTGAACGAGCGGTCGGCCACTTCCTTCACGAGCGTGTCGAGCACCGGCTGCGCGACGTTCGCGTCGAAGGCGAGAAAGCCGAGCATCGTCGCCATGTTCGGCTTGATCATGCCCGCACCCTTGCTGATGCCCGTCAGCGTGACCGTGTGGCCGTCGATCGTGACCTGGCGCGACGTGGCCTTCGGCAGCGTGTCGGTCGTCATGATTGCATGCGCGGCGTCAAACCAGTTCGCGGCCTTGCGGTTCGCGAGCGCGGCCGGCAGGCCGGCCTTCAGGCGGTCGATCGGCAGCGGCTCGAGGATCACGCCGGTCGAGAACGGCAACACCTGCGCCGGCTCGATGCCCGCGAGGCGTGCGAGTTCCGTGCAGGTTTCGCGTGCGTTCACGAGGCCCGGCTCGCCGGTGCCCGCGTTCGCATTGCCCGTATTCACGACGAGCGCGCGAATGCCCGCGCCGCCTGCGCGCACCTTCGCCAGGTGCTCGCGGCAGACGGTGACCGGCGCTGCGCAGAAACGGTTTTCGGTGAACACGCCCGCGACCGTCGCGCCTTCGTCGACGGAGATGACCAGCACGTCCTTGCGATTCGGCTTGCGGATGTTCGCTTCCGCCCAGCCAAGCGTGACGCCGGCGACGGGATGCAGTTGGGCGGGATCGATCGACGGAAAATTGACAGCCATGGGGCACACCTGCCGGATGGAAAATGCCGGCATGCGCCGGCATCGATTGGAAGAACCGGCGGCCGCACGCGCGGGCCGCCGCAACTCACATCACTCACTCGAAGCTGCGAACGAAGCGGCACGCGTGATGCGCGCCGCCGTCGATCATGACAGCTTCCCGTGACATTGCTTGTACTTCTTGCCGCTGCCGCACGGGCACGGGTCGTTGCGGCCGACCTTCGGCATTTCGCCGCCGGGGCCACTGTGCGACATCGCGCTGCCGACCATGTCGGCCGTCGCGGTGGCCGCCGCGGCCGCCGTGACGTTCGCCACCGGTGCACCGGCTTCCGCGTAATCGGCGTGCTGGTACTCGACGTTCTCGAGATGACCGCCGCGCTCCTCGATCTGCTCGGCGGCTTGCTCGAGCTGCTCCGGCGACTGGATCTGCACGTTCATCACCACGCGCGTGACTTCCTGCTTGATCGCCTCGAGCATCGCGGCGAACAGCTCGAACGCCTCGCGCTTGTATTCCTGCTTCGGATTCTTCTGCGCATAACCGCGCAGGTGGATGCCCTGGCGCAGGTGGTCGAGCGCCGCGAGGTGTTCGCGCCACAGGCGGTCGACCGTCTGCAGCATCACCGAGCGTTCGAACGCGCTGAACGATTCGCGGCCGACCATCGCGACCTTCGCCTCGTACTGCTCGTCGGCGGCCGTCATCACCGCGTCGAGGATCTCCTCGGCCGTGATCGACGACGACTCGTTCACCATTTCCTGGATCGCGAGGTCGAGCTGCCAGTCGTTGCGCAGCGCTTCCTCGAGCTCGGGCACGTCCCACTGCTCTTCGATGCTGCCTTCCGGCACGAACTGGCGGACGACTTCGGTCACCACCCCATGACGCATCGCGGTGATCGTCTCGGTGATGTCGTGCGCTTCGAGCAGCTCGTTACGCTGCTGGTAGATCACCTTGCGCTGGTCGTTCGACACGTCGTCGTATTCGAGCAGCTGCTTGCGGATGTCAAAGTTGCGCGCTTCGACCTTGCGCTGCGCGGACTCGATCGAACGCGTGACGATGCCGGCCTCGATCGCCTCGCCTTCCGGCATCTTCAGGCGATCCATGATCGAGCGCACGCGGTCGCCCGCGAAGATGCGCAGCAGCGGATCGTCGAGCGACAGGTAGAAGCGCGACGAGCCCGGATCGCCCTGGCGGCCCGCACGGCCGCGCAGCTGGTTGTCGATCCGGCGCGATTCGTGGCGCTCGGTGCCGATGATGTGCAGGCCGCCCGCGGCCTTCACCTGCTCGTGCAGCGTTTCCCACTCGTCGTGCAGTTGCTGGATGCGGCGCGCCTTTTCGTCGGCCGGGATCGCTTCGTCGGCTTCGATGAACGCAGCCTGCTTCTCGGCATTGCCGCCGAGCACGATGTCGGTACCGCGACCGGCCATGTTGGTTGCGATCGTGACGCGCTTCGGACGGCCGGCTTCCGCGACGATCGCGGCTTCGCGCTCGTGCTGCTTCGCGTTCAGCACCTCGTGCGGCAGCCCGGCCTGCTTCAGCAGGTGCGACAGCAGCTCCGAGTTCTCGATCGACGTCGTGCCGACCAGCACCGGCTGACCGCGCTCGTAGCAGTCGCGAATGTCGCGGATCACCGCGTCGTAACGCTCCTTGGCCGTCTTGTAGATCTGGTCCTGCTTGTCGATCCGCTTCGGCGGACGGTTGGTCGGGATCACGACCGTCTCGAGGCCGTAGATCTCGTTGAATTCGTACGCTTCGGTGTCGGCGGTACCGGTCATGCCGGCCAGCTTCGCGTACATCCGGAAGTAGTTCTGGAACGTGATCGAGGCGAGCGTCTGGTTCTCGCTCTGGATCTTCACGTGCTCCTTCGCCTCGACGGCCTGGTGCAGGCCGTCCGACCAGCGGCGGCCGGCCATCAGGCGGCCCGTGAATTCGTCGACGATGACCACTTCGCCGTTCTGCACGACATAGTGCTGATCCTTGTGGAACAGCGTATGTGCGCGCAGCGCCGCGTACACGTGGTGCATCAGCGTGATGTTCTGCGGTGCGTACAGGCTCTCGCCCTCGCCGATCAGGCCCCATTCGGCGAGCAGGCGCTCGGCCTTCTCGTGGCCCGATTCCGTCAGGAACACCTGGCGCGCCTTCTCGTCGAGCGTGTAGTCGCCCGGCTTCTCGACGCCCGTGCCGTCGGCCTTCTCTTCGCCGATCTGGCGCTCGAGCAGCGGCGGCAATGCGTTCATCCGCACGTACAGCTCGGTGTGATCTTCGGCCTGGCCCGAAATGATCAGCGGCGTACGCGCCTCGTCGATCAGGATCGAGTCCACTTCGTCGACGACCGCGAAATTCAGTGCCCGCTGCACGCGCGCGTCGGTCTCGTAGACCATGTTGTCGCGCAGGTAGTCGAAGCCGAATTCGTTGTTCGTGCCGTACGTGATGTCCGCCGCGTAGGCCTGCTGCTTCTGGTCGTGCTCCATGCCGGACAGGTTGATGCCGACCGACAGACCGAGGAAGTTGTAGAGGCGCGCCATCCATTCGGCGTCGCGCTGCGCGAGGTAATCGTTGACGGTCACCACGTGCACGCCGCGGCCTGCCAGCGCGTTCAGGTACACGGGCAGCGTCGCGACGAGCGTCTTGCCCTCGCCGGTGCGCATTTCCGCGATCTTGCCGTAGTGGAGCACCATGCCGCCGATCATCTGCACGTCGAAGTGCCGCATCTTCAGCACGCGACGGCTGGCCTCGCGGCAGACCGCGAACGCCTCGGGCAGCAGCTTGTCGAGCGACTCGCCGGCCGCGACCCGCTGGCGGAATTCGTCCGTCTTGCCGCGCAACTGGTCGTCCGTCAGCTTCTCGATCTGCGTTTCGAGCGCATTGATCGTCGTGACGGTCTTTTGGTATTGCTTGACGAGCCGCTGGTTGCGGCTGCCAAAAATTTTCTGGAGAAAACCGGTTGTCATCGGATCGGATCCTGCGTCGCAGCACCGGCGCCCGGCGCGTGTTGCGCGCCCCGACGCCCGAGCCTCGGCGGCTTAGCGAATTAGTGGACTCAAACGAGGAATTTTAGCACGCGGGAACGCGCGCGCCCGTGTCTCGGCCTGACGGGCACTGCGCGCCGGCAGCCGGGCTGACGGGGCGAAAGCCGCCCGTGCACGGGCCCGCGCGGGTACAATCGGCGTCAACGTCCGCGCGCGTACGCGCCCGAAGAATGTCTCGATGAACCGATTTTCCAAGCGTTTCGGCCCGCTCGCCCCGTATCGCCCGCAACCCGTGTCCGAAGTGCTCGGCCGCACCGACGCGTTCGCCGCGCTGCGCGCCGGCGTCGAACAGATCGCGTCACTGCAGCGCGATCTTGCCGCGCTCCTGCCCGACTACCTGGCGAACCACGTCGAGCCCGGCTTCGTGAAAGATGGCACCCTGACCCTCTTTGCCGCGCACAACGCATTGGCCGCTCGGCTGCGACAGGTCGAACCACGGCTGCTCGGCGACCTGCAAAAGCGCGGCTGGCCGGTCTCGACGCTGCGCGTGCGCGTGCGCCCGAAGGATGCGCCGGAGCCGCCGCACGTGAAGCAGGCGCGCATGACGTCGGTCGGCGCGGCCGCGTTGCGCGATCTGGCCGACCATCTCGAACCGTCGCCGCTGCAGGACGCGCTCGCGCGGATGGCGGCCCGGCATGGCGCGAAGCCGCGCTGACGGCACGCGCCGCCGCCGGCCCCCGGCCAATAAAAAAGCAGCCCGAAGGCTGCTTTTTTATTGCTTGCGCGGAACGCAGGTCAGGCGAAGGCCGTCTGCATGTCGAACGCGAAGCCCTTCGGCGCGGCTTGCGGATCGTCGAACGTGACGATCTCGTACGCATCTTCGTTCGCGAGCAGTTCGCGCAGCAGCGCGTTGTTCAGCCCGTGGCCCGACTTGTACGCCGTGTACGACGCCAGCAGCGGATGGCCGATCACGTACAGGTCGCCGATCGCGTCGAGCATCTTGTGCTTCACGAACTCGTCGTCGTAGCGCAGCCCGTCGTTGTTCAGGATGCGGTACTCGTCGAGCACGATCGCATTTTCCATGCTGCCGCCGCGGGCAAGGCCCATCTCGCGCAGCATCTCGGCTTCATGTGCGAAGCCGAACGTGCGCGCACGCGCGATCTCGCGCACATACGACGTATTCGCGAAATCGACCTCGAGCTCCTGGCCGGTCTTGTCGACGGCCGGGTGACGGAAGTCGATCGAGAATTTCAGCTTGAAGCCGAAGTACGGATCGAGACGCGCGAACTTGTCGCCATCGCGGATTTCGACCGTCTTCTTCACCTTGACGAAGCGTTTCGGCGCGTTCTGCTCCTCGATCCCGGCGGACTGGATCAGGAACACGAAGGTCGCCGCGCTGCCGTCCATGATCGGGATTTCCTCGGCCGTCACGTCGACATAGAGGTTGTCGATGCCGAGGCCCGCGCAGGCGGACATCAGGTGCTCGACGGTCGACACGCGCACGCCATCCTTCTGCAACACCGACGCGAGTCGCGTATCGCCGATCGACGTCGCCGCGGCGGGAATGTCGACGGGCGTGGGAAGGTCGACGCGCGAGAAGACGATGCCCGTGCCGGGTGCGGCAGGACGGAGCGTCAGCTCGATCTTGCGGCCCGAGTGGACACCGATACCCACGGTCTTCACGATGGACTTGATGGTGCGCTGCTTCAGCATGATGTTCTTCGTCGTGATTGAAGATATCAATCAGGAGTTATATTCGATAGGGGAGATTATAGCGTAATTCCCTATTCAACGTAGTTTGAAACTGCGTATCAATCTGTTTCGGCCGTTTACCCGCGCCGATACGGGACGGGCCGATGCCCGGAACGGAGGCGTTTCCGGTCATCAGCCCGTGTTACAACTGCCCTGAGGCCGGTGAGCAGCGTTGCCGGAAGGCAACGGCGCACCGCACGATCAGGACGTCAACGTCGCGAGAACACTCGCCGCATCGCTCACTTCGAATTTGCCCGGCGCCTCGACGGCCAGCGTCTTGACCACACCGCCGTCAATCACCATCGCGTAGCGCAGGGAACGAATTCCCATGCCACGCGCGGACAAATCCTGCGTCAGCCCCAGCGCATGAGTGAAAGCCGCGCTGCCGTCCGCCATCATGCGCACCTTGCCCGCGGTGTGCAGATCACGTCCCCATGCGCCCATCACGAATGCGTCGTTGACGGACACGCACCAGATCTCGTCGATGCCCGCCGCGCGCAATTGCTCGGCGTGTTCGACGTAGCCCGGCACATGCTGCGCCGAGCAGGTCGGCGTGAAAGCGCCCGGCAATCCGAAGATCACCACCCGCTTTCCCGCAACCTGGTCGCGCACGCTGTAGGCGTTCGGCCCCAGCGTGCACCCTTCGCGCGCGTCGTCGATGTACTCGAACAATTGCGCGTCGGGCAGCGCGTCGCCCACTTGAATCATGGCTGGTCCCTCATAGCGATACGGTTTTTCAGCGTGTCGCGGACAGCACGGTCCATCCCGCCCCGCTTGAGCGGAGAGGGCACGTTTCCCGGCCCGGCGTCGCAGTCGACGCGGCCTGTCGTGGTCCGTAGCATCCGTCACGCCGGCGATACCGCGGCAGTTTCGCCGCGGCTTCGCCTGTGTTTGCGTCAGTCAGCCTGCTTGCGCAGGAAAGCCGGGATGTCGTACGTGTCGACACCCTTCTCCTGCAGCGCCTGCACGTGCGATGCCGCGGTTTCGCGCGAATTGCGCCACACCGCCGGCGTGTCGAGCGCGCCGTAGTCGGCCGTGCTGACGTGATGCGTCGGAGCATAGCCGTGCGAAACCGCGCTGACCGGCTGGTTGTCCGTACCCGTGCGCAGCAGCGTCATCGGTGCCGACTGCTGCTTCTTCGCCGCACGGCCCAGACCCGTTGCCACGACCGTCACGCGCAGTGCATCGCCCATCGCGTCGTCGTACACCGCACCGAAGATCACCGTCGCATCTTCCGCCGCGTAGCTCTTGATCGTGTTCATCACTTCGCGCGTTTCCGACAGGCGCAGCGAACGGCTCGACGTGATGTTGACCAGCACGCCGCGCGCGCCCGACAGATCGACGCCTTCGAGCAGCGGGCTCGCCACGGCCTGTTCCGCCGCGAGGCGTGCGCGATCGACGCCGGCGACCGTCGCCGTGCCCATCATCGCCTTGCCCTGCTCGCCCATCACCGTCTTCACGTCTTCGAAGTCGACGTTCACGAGGCCATCGACATTGATGATTTCAGCAATGCCTGCAACCGCGTTGTTCAACACGTCGTCCGCGCACTGGAAGCACTTGTCCATCTCGGCGTCGTCGCCCATCACGTCGAACAGCTTGTCGTTCAGAACGACGATCAGCGAGTCGACGTGATCCTCCAGTTGCTGCGAACCGGCTTCAGCGACGCGCATGCGCTTGCCGCCTTCGAACTCGAACGGCTTGCTGACGACACCCACCGTCAGGATGCCCATCTCCTTCGCGATCTGCGCGACCACCGGTGCCGCGCCCGTGCCCGTACCACCGCCCATACCGGCCGTGATGAACACCATGTGCGCGCCGCGCAGTGCGTCGGCGATGCGCTCACGCGCTTCTTCCGCTGCAGCACGGCCCATTTCCGGCTTCGCACCGGCGCCCAGGCCCGTGTTGCCGAGCTGGATCACCGACGATGCGCGCGAACGCGACAGCGCCTGTGCATCCGTGTTCATCACGATGAAGTCGACGCCCTGCACGCCACGGTTGATCATGTGCTGGACGGCATTGCCGCCAGCGCCGCCAACGCCGACCACCTTGATGATGGTGCCGTTGGTCTCGGTTTCCAGCATTTCGAATTCCATTGTTGCCTCCGTCAAGAGAATTACTGCTACTCGGCCGTTATTCGGCAGGAGATCGGGCAACCCCCTGTCGCGCGCCAGCCGCCGGCACCGGCGCGAATTTCGATTCAGTTCGGTTCGTCAGAAGTTGCTCAGGAACCATTCCTTCATCCGCGAGAACACCTGCCCCGCGTTGCCGGACTGCACGGCGACCTTGCGGCCGCGCATGCGCTGAGCACTGCCTTCGACAAGCAGCCCCATCGCCGTCGAGTAGCGCGGATTGCGCACGACGTCGGACAGGCCGCCTGCATACTCCGGCGCGCCGATGCGCACCGGTTTCAGGAAAATGTCTTCGCCGAGCTCGACCATGCCGGGCATCATCGACGCACCGCCGGTAATGACCACGCCGGAGCTCAGCAGTTCTTCGTAACCCGATTCGCGCACGACCTGCTGCACGAGCGAGAACAGTTCCTCGACGCGCGGCTCGATCACGGCTGCAAGCGCCTGGCGCGACAGCGTGCGCGGGCCGCGTTCGCCGAGACCCGGCACTTCCACCATTTCGTCCGGATCGGCGAGCGCCTGCTTGGCAATGCCGTAACCGACCTTGATGTCTTCCGCATCCGGCGTCGGCGTGCGCAGGGCCATCGCGATGTCGCTCGTGATCTGGTCGCCGGCGATCGGAATCACCGCGGTGTGGCGGATCGCGCCTTCGGCGAAGATCGCGATGTCCGTCGTGCCGCCGCCGACGTCGACCAGCACCACGCCGAGATCCTTTTCGTCTTCCGTCAGCACGGCCAGCGACGAGGCGAGCGGCTGCAGAATCAGGTCGTTCACTTCGAGCCCGCAGCGGCGCACGCACTTGACGATGTTCTGCGCGGCACTCACCGCGCCCGTCACGATGTGCACCTTCACTTCCAGCCGGATGCCGCTCATCCCGATCGGCTCGCGCACGTCTTCCTGGCCGTCGATGATGAATTCCTGCGTGAGGATGTGCAGCACCTGCTGGTCGGTCGGGATGTTGATCGCCTTCGCGGTCTCGATCACGCGCGCGACGTCGGTCTGCGTGACTTCCTTGTCCTTGATCGCGACCATCCCGCTCGAGTTGAAGCTGCGGATGTGGCTGCCTGCGATCCCCGTGAACACGTTGGTGATCTTGCAGTCGGCCATCAGCTCGGCTTCCTCGAGCGCGCGCTGGATCGACTGCACGGTGGCCTCGATGTTGACCACCACACCTTTCTTCAGACCCTTCGACTCGCTCTGGCCGAGACCGATCACCTCGTAGTGGCCTTCGCCCTTCAGCTCGGCGACGATGGCCACCACCTTCGACGTGCCGATGTCGAGGGAAACCAGCAGATCCTTGTAGTCTTTGCTCATAAAGTGCTCTTGCGTGTGATCTCTCGTTACTTCTTGCGCTTGTCGGTATCGGTCAGGAACCGCATGCCTGCCGCGCGAATCGCGAATCCGTTCGGATAGCGCAGGTCCGCGTACTCGATGTCGTTGCCCCAGCGTTCCGTGACGGCCGGCCATGCGGCGACCAGGCGCTGGCTCCGGTCATGCAGCGACTCGCTGTTGCGTTCCTTGCCCAGCTCGACCTGCATGCCGTTCGACAGCTTCACCGTCCACGCATACCGCGCCGACAGCGTCACTTCTTCCGGCGCCGCCTTCAGCGGCGCAAACCATTTCCCGAAGTCGCGATACCGCGTGACGACTTCCTTCGCACTGCCCTCCGGGCCATCGAACGCCGGCAGTTCCTGCTCCAGCTCGCCCTGGTTCGCGGTGAACAGCTCGCCATCGACGCTCACGAGCTGGTCGCTGCCCCAGGTCCCGAGCGGTTTGTACTCCTCGAGCGTGACAGCCAGCGCGTTCGGCCACACCCGGCGCACGCTCGCGTGGCGCACCCAGGGCATCTGTTCGAACGCGGCGCGCGCTGCATCGAGATCGACCGTGAAGAAATTGCCCTTCAGCCGGCCGACCACGCCCGCGCGCACCGTCGGTGAATTGATGTGCTCGGTGTCGCCGTCGATCCGGATTTCCCGCAGCGCGAACGTCGGGCGCTGGATCAGCCAGTAGCAACCGGCCGCCGCCAACACGAGCAGCAACAGCGCGTACAGCGCGCTGGCGGCAAGGTTGAGTTGGCGAACGTTGTTCCACATACGTCGTTCCGTTCCTGCGTCAGTCGTTGAGCGTGAGCGACAGCACCTTCACGACCAGCTCCGAATAGCTGATGCCGACCGCGCGCGCGGCCTTCGGCGGCAGCGAGTGGTCGGTCATGCCCGGCGCGGTGTTCACTTCGAGGAAGTACGCGTTGCCGTCGGCGTCGAGCATGAAATCCGCGCGGCCCCAGTCGGTGCAGCCGAGCACGTCGAACGCACGGCGTGCGATGCGCTTGAGCTCCGCTTCCTTGTCGGCGGACAGCCCGCACGGAATCAGGTATTGCGTGTCGTCGGCGATGTACTTCGCGTGATAGTCGTAGAACTCGCCGGCCGGCACGATCTTGATCACCGGCAGGTCGAGATCGCCGGCGATGCACGCGGTGTATTCACCGCCGCCCTCGATGCTCTTCTCGACGATCACGATCGGGTCATGCGTCGCGGCTTCCGCGAGTGCAGCCGGCAGCGCGTCGGCCGTCTTCACCTTCAGCACCGCGACGCTCGAGCCTTCGCTCGCCGGCTTCACGAACAGCGGCAGGCCCAGCTTCGCGACGATGTCCGTCGCGCGCGCCGCGAGGTCGTCGCCGCGCAGCACCGTCTCGAACGGCGGCGTCGGCACGCCCGTCTGCTGCCACACGAGCTTCGTGCGGAACTTGTCGAGGCCGAGCGCCGACCCGAGCACGCCGCTGCCCGTGTAGCGGATCCCGTAGAAATCGAGCGCGCCCTGGATCTGGCCGTTCTCGCCGTAGCCGCCATGCAGCGCGTTGAACGCGCGCACGAACCCTTCGTCCTTCAGCGCCGCCAGCGGGCGCTCGGCCGGGTCGAACGGGTGTGCGTCGATGCCCGCGTCACGCAGGCCCTGCAGCACGAGCTTGCCCGACGTGAGCGACACCTCGCGCTCCGAGGACTCGCCGCCGAACAACACTGCCACCTTGCCGAAACGTTTCGGATCAATCCCGCTCATGTCATGCCTTCTGTTGAGTGTGCTGCGCGACCTTCGCCGGCACGCCGCCGATCGAACCCGCGCCCATCGTGATCACCACGTCGCCGTTCTGCGCGACCTTCGCCAATGCGTCCGGCACGTCGTCGACCGTCGCGACGAACACCGGGTCAACCTTCCCTACCGCGCGCAGTGCACGCGACAGCGCTTCACCGTTGGCGGTCGAGATCGCCGCCTCGCCGGCCGCGTAGACTTCGGTCAGCACCAGCGCGTCGACCGTCGACAGCACGTTGACGAAATCGTCGAAGCAGTCGCGCGTGCGCGTGTAGCGGTGCGGCTGGAACGCCAGCACGAGGCGGCGGCCCGGGAACGCGCCGCGCGCGGCCGCGATCGTCGCGGCCATCTCGACCGGGTGATGGCCGTAGTCGTCGATCAGCGTGTACTGGCCGCCGTCCGCGGTCGGCACGTCGCCGTAGCGCTGGAAGCGCCGGCCGACACCGTTGAATTCCGCCAGCGCCAGCTGGATCGCGTCGTCCGCCACGCCGAGATCGGTCGCGATCGCGATCGCCGCGAGCGCGTTCTGCACGTTGTGCAGGCCCGGCATGTTCAGCACGACCGCAAGCGGCGCGCGCCCTTCGCGGATCACCGTGAAATGCATGCGGCCGTCGCGCGCGTCGATGTCTTCCGCGCGCACCTGCGCGTCCGGCGACAGGCCGTAGCGCACGACCGGCTTCGAGATGAACGGGATGATCTGCCGCACGTTCGGATCGTCGACACACACGACCGCGCTGCCGTAGAACGGCAGGCGCTGCGTGAATTCGATGAACGCCTGCTTGAGCCGCGCGAAATCGTGGCCGTAGGTGTCCATGTGGTCGGCATCGATGTTCGTGATGACTTCGATCACCGGATACAGGTTCAGGAACGACGCGTCCGACTCGTCAGCCTCGGCGACGATGAAATCGCCCGTGCCGAGTCGCGCGTTCGCGCCGGCGCTGATCAGGCGCCCGCCGATCACGAAGGTCGGATCGAGCCCGCCCGCCGCGAGCACGCTCGCAACGAGGCTCGTCGTCGTGGTCTTGCCGTGCGTGCCGGCGATCGCGATCCCCTGCTTCAGGCGCATCAGCTCCGCCAGCATCACCGCGCGCTGCACGATCGGCACGCGCTTCGCGCGCGCGGCCAGCACTTCCGGGTTGTCCGAGCGCACGGCCGTCGATACGACGACCGCGTTCGCGCCCTCGATGTTCGCCGCGTCGTGGCCGATCGCAATCCGCGCGCCGAGCGCCTGGAGACGATCGGTCACCGCATTGCGCGACAGGTCCGAGCCGCTGACCTCGTAGCCGAGATTGACGAGCACTTCGGCGATGCCGCTCATGCCCGCGCCGCCGATCCCGACGAAATGAATGTGTTTGACGATGTGTTTCATTGCAGTGTTTCCAGGTTCGCGCCAGCCGCCTTCGCGCACACGCGCGCGACTTCGTCGGTGGCCTCGGGCTTCGCCAGCGAGCGCGAACGTTCCGCCATGTCCGCGAGGGATGCCCGCGACTGGCCGCGCAGCCAGTCGGCGAGCAGTTCCGCCGACAGGTCGCGTTGTTGCACCAGCACGGCCGCGCCCGCATCGGCGAGGAACGCGGCGTTGCTCGTCTGGTGATCGTCGACCGCGTACGGGAACGGCACGAACAACGCCGCCACGCCCACCGCCGCGATCTCCGACACCGTCATCGCACCCGACCGGCAGATCACGAGATCCGCCGCCGCATACGCGGCCGCCATGTCGTCGATGAACGGCACGAGCCGCACGTCTTCGCCGGCCGCGAAACCGGCCGCTTCGTAATTCGCCTTCAATGCTTCGATATGCTTCGCGCCGGCCTGGTGCACGATGCGCGGGCGTTCGCCCGGCGTCAGCATCGCCAGCGCGCGCGGCACGACTTCGTTCAGCGCGGCCGCACCGAGACTGCCGCCGACGACCAGCACGTTCAGCGGGCCGCTGCGCGATGCATAGCGTGCTTTGGGCGCTTCCGTGCCGGCAAGTTCCGCGCGAATCGGGTTACCCGTCCATTCCGCGTGCGGCAGCGCGCCGGGGAACGCGACGAGCACGCGTTTCGCGAATTTCGCGAGCACCTTGTTCGTCAGGCCCGCGATCGAATTCTGTTCATGCAGCACGAGCGGACGCCCCGACAGCGCGGTCATCACACCCGCCGGGAACGTGATGTAGCCGCCCATCCCGAGCACGACGTCGGGCCGCACGCGGCGCAGCGCGGCGAGGCTCTGCCCGCATGCGCGCAGCAGGTTGAACGGCAGCGTCAGCTTGGTCTTCAGGCCCTTGCCGCGCAGCCCGCCGAACCGCACGTACTCCATCGGAATGCCGTGCTTCGGCACGAGCGTCGCTTCCATCCCGGCCGGATTGCCGAGCCACACGACGCGCCAGCCCGCCGCTTCCATCCGGTGCGCGACCGCGAGCCCCGGGAACACGTGGCCCCCGGTGCCGCCTGCCATCACCATCAGCGTGCGTTGCGACGCGGTCATACCTTCCCTCCGCGCATCAGCACCCGGTTTTCATAGTCGACCCGCAGCAGCACCGCGAGCGCGACGCAGTTCAGCAGAATGCCCGAGCCGCCGTAGCTCACGAGCGGCAGCGTCAGGCCCTTGGTCGGCAGCAGCCCGAGGTTCACGCCCATGTTGATGAAGGTCTGCGCGCCGAACCAGATGCCGATACCCTTCCCCATCAGGCCCGCGAACGTGCGATCGAGTGCGAGCGCCTGGCGGCCGATCTCGAACGCGCGGCGCACGATCCAGTAGAACAGCAGGATCACGACCAGCACGCCGACGAAACCGAGCTCCTCGCCGATCACCGCGAGGATGAAGTCGGTATGCGCTTCCGGCAGGTAGTTCAGCTTCTCGACGCTGCCGCCGAGGCCGACACCGAACCACTCGCCGCGGCCGAATGCGATCAGCGAGTGCGTGAGCTGGTACGCCTTGCCCTGCGCGTAGCGCTCGTCCCACGGATCGAGGTACGCGAAGATCCGCTCGCGACGCCACGGCGACAGCCACACCAGCATCGTGAAGGTGCCGATCGCGGTTGCGACGAGGCCGCCGAACAGCTTGCCGTTCACGCCGCCGAGGAACAGCACGCCCATCGCGATCGCCGCGACCACCATGAACGCGCCCATGTCCGGCTCGAGCAGCAGCAGCGCACCGACCAGGCCGACCGCGAACGCCATCGGCAGGAAGCCCTTGGCGAAGCTCTGCATGTATTCCTGCTTGCGCACCGTGTAGTTCGCCGCGTAGATCGTCACCGCGAGCTTCATGATTTCCGACGGCTGCATGTTCGTGATGCCGAGCGGAATCCAGCGGCGCGCACCGTTCACGCCCTTGCCGACGTGCGGGATCAGCACGATCACGAGGCCGACGAGCGCGATCAGGAAGAGTTGCGGCGCGTATTTGTCCCACGTCGACACCGGCACGCGGAATGCGATCACCGCCGCGATGAACGCGACGACGAGCGAGATGCAGTGGCGCATCAGGAACGCGTAATCGTGATACGACGCGTATTTCGGCGAATCGGGCATCGCGATCGAGGCCGAATACACCATCACGACGCCGAGCCCGAGCAGCGCGATCGCGACCCACAGTAGCGAGTAGTCGAAGTCGAGCATCCGCGAACGGCTCGGACGCACGCCGTTGACGACGCTCGCAAGGCCGCCCGTCGCGGCGCGCGTGGCGGATGCGACGCGGCCGCCCGCGGCATTGCCGCCGGTGTCGCGGCGATCGTTGAAACGGGAGACGAGGCGATCGGACCAGCTCATGGCGTCGCTCCTTTGTCGATGGCGATTTCGTCGACCGCCGCGCGGAATACATCCGCGCGATGGGCGTAGTTCCTGAACATGTCGAGGCTCGCGCAGGCGGGCGACAGCAGCACCGCATCGCCCGGTTCGGCGAGGTCGGCCGCCGCGTGCACCGCGCCTTCGAGCGTCGCGTGGTCGGCGAGCGGCACGCCCGTTTCGGCGAGCGTGTCGCGGATCGCCGGTGCGTCACGGCCGATCAGCATCACCGCGCGGCACCAGCGCGCAACCGGCGCGACCAGCGGCGCGAAATCCTGACCCTTGCCGTCGCCGCCCGCGATCAGCACGATCTTCTGCGCAAGCCCGTCGAGCGCGGCAACCGTCGCGCCGACGTTCGTACCCTTGCTGTCGTCGACGTAATCCACGTCGTCGATCGTCGCGATCACTTCGACGCGGTGCGCCTCGCCGCGGTATTCGCGCAGCGCGTGCAGCAGCGGCGCGGCCGGCAGGTCGATCGCACGTGCGAGCGCGAATGCAGCCAACGCGTTCGCCGCGTTGTGCAGCCCGCGGATCCGCAGCGCGTCGGCCGGCATCAGGCGCTTCTGCGCGATGTCCGGCGTATGCGCGGCGTCGCGCTTGCGCCGGCGGGTCGTCGTCGCGACTTCGTCCGGCGCGTCGCGATCGACGGCTTCGACCAGCCACGCGATGCCGTTGTCGCGCGACAGCCCGTAGTCGCCGTCCTGCACCGGTTCGTTCAGGCCGAACGTGACCGTGCGCGGCGCATCGGCCGCGCCGGCTGCCGGCGCGAACTTCATCACGGCCGCATCGTCGCGGTTCAGCACGCGCGTCGTCGTCGCGCCGAAGATCCGGCCCTTTGCCTGCGCGTACGCGTCGAAGCTGCCGTGCCAGTCGAGGTGGTCCTGCGTGATGTTGAGAATCGCCGCCGCATCGGGCGCGAACGTGCGCGCGGTCTCGAGCTGGAAGCTCGACAGTTCGAGCACCCACACGTCGGGCAGCGCGGTTTCGTCGATCGCACCGGCGAGCCGGTCGAGCATCGCGGGGCTGATGTTGCCCGCGACGGCGACCTTCTTGCCCGAGCGCTGGCACAGCAGGCCGGTGAGGCTCGTCGTCGTGGTCTTGCCGTTGGTGCCCGTGATCGCGAGCACCTTCGGCTGGTAGCCGCTCGTGCCGAGCGCGCGCAACGCCTGCGCGAAGAATTCCAGTTCGCCCCATACCGCGACGCCGCGCTCGTTCGCAGCCGCGACCAGCGCCGCGAGTGCGGGTTCGAGCGGCGACAGCCCGGGGCTCAGCCCGACGAGCTCGACGCCGCCGTCGAGCAGCGCAGGCGTGAACGCCCCGCCGACGAATTCCGCATCGATGCCTTCGGCCTGCAGCGCGGCAAGGTTCGGCGGCGCCTCGCGGGTATCGGCAATACGCAGCCGGCACCCGTGCCTCGCGCACCATCGCGCGATCGCGAGACCCGATTCCCCGAGCCCCAGTACGAGCACCATCGGCCGTTGCCGATCTCCAAACATCTCGCCAGACATCCTTGTTACCTTTCCTTTACCGCAGCTTGAGGGTGGTCAGACCGAACAGGCACAGCATCAGCGTGATGATCCAGAAACGCACGACCACCTGCGTTTCCTTCCAGCCGGACAATTCGAAATGGTGATGCAGCGGCGCCATCTTCAGCAGACGACGCCCTTCGCCGTAGCGCTTTTTCGTGTACTTGAACCACGAAACCTGCAGCATCACCGACAGCGTTTCCGCGACGAAGATGCCGCCCATGATGAACAGCACGATTTCCTGGCGCACGATCACCGCGACCGTGCCGAGCGCGCCGCCGAGCGCCAGCGCGCCGACGTCGCCCATGAACACCTGCGCGGGGTGCGTGTTGTACCAGAGGAACGCGAGCCCTGCCCCACCCATCGCGGAACAGAAGATCAGCAATTCGCCCGCGCCCGGAATGTGCGGGAACAGCAGGTATTTTGAATAGACAGCACTGCCCATCACGTACGCGAACACACCCAGCGACGCGCCGACCAGTACGACCGGCATGATCACGAGGCCGTCGAGGCCGTCGGTCAGGTTCACCGCATTACTCGCGCCGACGATCACGAAGTACGTCAGCACGATGAAGCCCCACACGCCAAGCGGGTAGCTGATCGACTTCAGGAACGGCAGCATCAGGTCGGCGCGTGCCGGCAGCCCCATCGACAGGCCGCTCCTCACCCACGCCATGAACAGGTCGAACACGCGCACGTTGTTCGCCTCGGACACGCTGAAGGCGAGGTAGACCGCTGCGAACAGCCCGATCACCGACTGCCAGAAATACTTCTCGCGCGACGACATCCCGCGCGGGTCCTTGTGGACGACCTTGCGGTAATCGTCGACCCAGCCGATCACGCCGAAGCCGAACGTGACGAGCATCACGATCCAGATGAAACGGTTCGTCAGGTCGCCCCACAGCAGCGTCGCGACCGCGATGCCGATCAGGATCAGCACGCCGCCCATCGTCGGCGTGCCGGACTTGACCAGGTGCGTCTGCGGACCGTCCTTGCGCACGGCCTGACCGACCTTCATTTGCGTCAGCTTGCGGATCACCCACGGTCCGCACACGAGCCCGATCCCGAGCGCGGTGATGGTGGCCATCACCGCACGGAACGTGAGGTACGTGAACAAGCGCAAAAAGCTTGCGTCTCCTTGCAGCCATTGCGCCAGCGCCAGCAGCATGCTTCCTTCCTTCTACTCAGTGTGCAGCGGGCGCCGTGCCCGCCGCGGGTTGGTTCGTCAGCGCGTCGACCACGCGCTCCATCTTCATGTACCGCGAGCCCTTCACGAGCAGCGTCGCTTGCGCGCCGTAGCCCGCCGCGAGCAATGCGTCGACCAGCGCGCCGACGTCGCCGAAATGGCGGGCCGTGTCGCCGTATGCCGTGCAGGCATCGCGCGACGCGTCGCCGAGCGCGAACAGCGCGTCGATCCCGCGCTCGCGCGCGTAGGCACCGACTTCGCGATGGAAGGCCGGCCCTTCGTCGCCGACCTCGCCCATGTCGCCGATCACCAGCACGCGCGGCGCCGGTTGCGCGGCGAGCACGTCGATCGCGGCACGCATCGAATCGGGATTCGCGTTGTACGTATCGTCGACGACCGTTGCACCCGCGAGGCTGCCTGCGATCGCCTGCTTCACCTGCAGCCGGCCCTTGACCGGCTCGAACGATTCGAGGCCCTGCTTGATCGCCGACAGCGCGACGCCGGCGCCCAGCGCCGCGGCCGTCGCGGCCAGCGCGTTGCGCGCGTTGTGCTCGCCGAGCGCGCGCAGCCGCACCGTGACGGCGCCCGCGGGCGTGTCGATCGCGAGCTCGCCGCCGTGAAGACGCCCCGTGACCTGCGCGTCGTTCTGCCGTTCGGCATCGTGCAGCGCGAAATCGAGGATCCGGTTGCCGGTCGCGGCGACGCGCCAGATGCCCGCATACGCGTCATCGGCCGGGAACACTGCGACACCGTCCGGCGGCAGCGCGTGAATCACGGCCGCGTGTTCGAGCGCGACGGCTTCGACCGTCGCCATGAACTCCTGGTGCTCGCGCTGCGCGTTGTTGACGAGCGCGACCGTCGGCGCCGTGAGGCGTGCGAGGACTTCGGTCTCGCCCGGGTGGTTCATCCCGATCTCGATCACCGCGAGACGATGCGCGGCCGACAGGCGCAGCAGCGTCAGCGGCAAACCGACATCGTTGTTCAGGTTGCCGGCCGTCGCGAGCCGCGCGTCGGCGCCGACCGCCGCCGCGAAGATCGACGCGATCATTTCCTTGACGGTCGTCTTGCCGTTGCTGCCCGTCACCGCGACGAGCGGCAGCGCGAATCGTTTGCGCCAGCCGTGTGCGAGCGCGCCAAGCGCGGCCCGCGTTTCACCGCCTTCGATCGCCGGCATCGCGACGCCCGCCGGCATGTGCGCGACCAGCGCCGCGGCAGCACCGCGCGCGGCGACATCGCCCAGGAAGTCGTGCGCATCGAAGCGCTCGCCTTTCAGGGCGACGAACAGGTCGCCGGGGCCGGCCGTGCGGCTGTCCGTCGACACGCGGTCGAACGTGACCCCCGCATCGCCGTGGACGGTTGCGCCGGGAATCAGGCGAGCGGCTTCACCGAGGCTGAGCATCGTCATTCGGCGCCTCCCTTGCCGTGCGTCGCGCGTGCTGCCAGCGCGAGCCGCGCGTGATCCTGGTCGGAGAACGTGCGCTTCTTGCCCATGATTTCCTGCGTGGCCTCGTGGCCCTTGCCGGCCAGCACGACGACATCCTCGCGTGCCGCGCCGCGCACGGCCTGCAGGATCGCGCTCGCGCGATCCTCGATACGGCGTGCGCGATCGGGCGCGGTCATGCCCGCGACGATCTGGTCGATGATGCGCGGCGGATCCTCGCTGCGCGGGTTGTCGCTCGTGACGACGGTTTCATCGGCGAGCCGCTCCGCGATCGCGCCCATCAGCGGACGCTTCGTCGCGTCGCGATCGCCGCCGCAGCCGAACATGCAGACGAGCCGGCCGCCGCGCGCATTGGCGATCGGGCGCAGCGCGTCGAGCGTCTTTTCGAGCGCGTCGGGCGTGTGTGCGTAGTCGATCACGACGAGGGGTTCGTCGTTCTGCAGCCGGCCGCCGAGCCGCTGCATCCGGCCGTTGACGGACTCGAGCCGTGCAATCTCGGCAAGCGCCGCGTCGAACGGCACGTCAGCCGCGAGCAGCGAGCCGAGCACGGCAAGCAGGTTGCTGACGTTGAACGTGCCGAGCGTGCCGACTTCGACGTCCGCGTCGCCCCACGACGAACGCAGGCGGAACGCCGTGCCGGTCGTGGTGGCGCGCACGTCGATCGCGACCAGTTCGCGATCGGCGTCAGGCGCCGATGCGTCACCGATCCCATATGCGATCGTGCGCACGCGGCCGGCCAGTTTCTCGAGCAGGCGCTGTCCGGCTACGTCGTCGCGATTGACGACCGCCGCGCGCAGGCCACGCCACGCGAACAGCTTCGCCTTCGCGGCCTCGTATGCATCGAACGTGCCGTGATAGTCGAGGTGATCCTGCGTGAGGTTCGTAAACACCGCGATGTCGAAGGCCGTACCGTTCACGCGCCCCTGGTGGAGCGCGTGCGACGACACTTCCATCGCCACGGCCTTCGCGCCCGCGTCGCGCAACTGCGCGAGACTGCGCTGCAGTTGCGACGCATCGGGGGTCGTGAAACCGGTCGGCACGAGTTGACCCGGCATCCCGGTGCCGAGCGTGCCGATCACCGCGCACGGCTGGTGCAGCGCCGTCAGCGCGGTGGCAATCCACTGCGTGCACGAGGTCTTGCCGTTCGTGCCGGTCACACCGACCGTGAGCAGGCTGTCGCTCGGATCGCCGTACCAGCCGCTGGCGATCTCGCCGGCGAGCTGGTCGAGCGCAGGCACCGCAAGCGCGACAGGCACGGCCGGCGCAGCGTCCAGCCCTTCCGGCTGATACAGCACGGCGGCTGCACCGCGCGCGACGGCATCGGCGATGAAGGCACGATTGTCTGCCCCGTCGACGGCATATGCGACAAACACGTCGCCAGCCTTGAGGCTGCGCGTGTCGGCATGCAGTTGTGCCGCGGGGGCCACATGCTGACGCAGCCACGCAAGCGCGGCTGCGATCTGCTGATGCGCCGGATGGGAACTGCGGGCGGCGCTCATCGAACAACTCCTGGTGAATTACGCGTCGTGCTGGACACGATCATATGCTTCGCGCCGCCACCCGCGGCCAGCTTTTGCGGCCCCGTTGCGGAAGGGGCTGCCGGCGAATCGTCAGACACGACGAGTTGCTTGATCGGCATGTTCGGGGGCACGTTCAGCGCACGCATCGTGTCGCCGGCGATCGCCGAGAATACGGGGCCGGACACCTGGCCGCCGAAGTGGCTGCCGGCCGTCGGCTCGTCGACCGACACCGCAACGACGATGCGCGGATTCGGCATCGGCGCCATCCCGACGAACGACGCGCGGTACTTGCGCGTGTAGCCGTGACCTTCATGCTTATACGCGGTACCGCTCTTGCCGCCGACGCGATAGCCCGGCACGGCCGCATCCGGCGACGTGCCGCCCGGTGCGACCACCGTCTCGAGCATCGCGCGCACTTCGCGCGCGGTGGTCGGGTTGAACACCTGAGTGCCCACGACCGGCTGGTTGGGGTCGGTCTTGAAAATGGTCACGGGCATCAGCTCGCCGTCGTGCGCAATCGCCGTGTAGGCGCGCGCAAGCTGGAACAGCGACACCGACAGGCCGTAGCCGTACGACATCGTCGCCTGCTCGATGCGGCGCCAGCTCTTCCACGGACGCAGGCGGCCGGCCACCGCGCCCGGGAACCCGACCTTCGGCGCCTGGCCGAGGCCGATGCTCGTATACATATTCCACATTTCCTCGGGCCGCATCGTCATCGCGATCTTCGTCGCGCCGATGTTGCTCGACTTCTGGATCACGCCGCCGACCGTCAGCGTGCCGAAACCCGCGTCGTCGGTGATCGGCGCGCCGTCGAGCACGAAGTGCCCGTTGCCGGTCTCGACGAGCGTGTTCGGTGTCACGCGGTGCAGGTCGAGCGCAAGCGACACCGTGAACGGCTTCATGATCGAGCCCGGCTCGAACACGTCGGTCATGATCCGGTTGCGCAACTGCTCGCCCGTCATGCGCGAGCGGTCGTTCGGGTTGTACGTCGGGTAGTTGACGAGTGCGAGCACCTCGCCGGTGCGCACGTCGACGACCATCGCCGCGCCGGCCTTCGCCTTGAACTTCTCGACGGCGGCCTTCAGGTTCGCGTACGCGATGTACTGGATCTTGCTGTCGATCGACAGGTCGACGTCGGTGCCGTTGTGCGGCGGGATCTGCTCGGCGACGTCCTCGACGATGTGCCCCATCCGGTCCTTGATCACGCGACGCACGCCCGACGTGCCGGACAGCATCTTCTGGTCGCCCAGTTCGACGCCCTCCTGCCCTTCGTCCTCGACGTTCGTGAAGCCGATCAGGTGAGCGGTGATCTCGCCTTCCGGATAGAAGCGCTTGTATTCGTTGCGCTGATAGATGCCGGGAATGTCGAGCGCGGCGACCTTGTCCGCGACGTCGATCGGCACCTGGCGCTTGACGTAGACGAAACCCTTGTCTTCCGACAGCTTCACGCGCAGCTCCTTCGGCGTCATGCCGAGGAGCTTGCCGAGCTGGTTGACCTTGTCGGCGTCGAGATCGTCCGGCACCGTGTCGGGAATCGCCCAGATCGCGCGCACGGGCAGGCTCGTCGCGAGCACGAGCCCGTTACGGTCGAGGATCTTGCCGCGCGTCGCCGGCAGATCGATCGTGCGCTGGTAGCGGCTTTCGCCCTGCTTCCGATAGAACGCGTTGCCGGGCCCCTGGATCCAGAACGCGCGCGCGGCCAGCGCGACGAACGCCATGAAGAGCAGGAACACGACGAGCTTCGAGCGCCACATCGGCAGATGCACGCCCAGCACGGGGCTCGACGAGAACTTCACGTTCTGGCGCTTCTGGGACGGCTTCATCGCGCGCCCCCCTTGCCCTTGCCGGCCGTGTCCGCCGAAGCCGGGATCGGCGCGTCGATCGCCTTCGCGGCGCCCGGCGGCAGCGTCAGGTATTGCGTGCGGCCGGTCGTGATCGGCTGCATCTTCAGCGAATCGTTCGCGAGCTGCTCGATGCGCGACGTCTTCGACAGCGCGCTCTGCTGATATTGAAGCTGCGCATAGTCCTGCTGGAGCTGACGCTCCTGCGACTGCGCACGCTGCAGCTGGATGAAGATCTGGCGCTGCTGGTTCGTCGAATTGACGACCGACAGCGCGCAACCCATCACGATGATCAGCAGGAAGATATTGAAGCGGCTCATGGCGTGACGCGCTCCGCAATGCGCATCACGGCCGAACGGGCACGCGGATTCGCCGTCACTTCCGCTTCGCTCGGGAAATGACGGCCGATGATCTTGAGCGGGGGGCTCGGGAGATCGACGGCACGGATCGGCAGGCGACGATCGACCGCAGGTGCACTCGCGTGCGCCTGCATGAATCGCTTGACGATCCGGTCCTCGAGTGAATGAAAGCTGATGACCACCAGCCGCCCCCCTTGCTCCAGCAACGACAGTGCCGCGTCTAGTACGACTTGCAGGTCCGCAAGCTCTTGATTGACGTGAATCCGTATAGCCTGAAAGGTGCGGGTTGCCGGATCCTTGCCCTTCTCACGGGTTTTGACGACGTGACCCACGATTTGGGCAAGCTCGCCCGTGGTGTCGAGAGGCCCAAGACGGTCGGACTCTGCCCGGCGAGCAACAAGCGCCTTTGCAATCTGAAAAGCAAACCGTTCTTCCCCATAATCCCGTATCACCTCCGTCAATTCCTGCACCGAAGCCCGTGCGAGCCATTCCGCCGCCGACTCGCCGCGCGTCGGATCCATCCGCATGTCCAGCGGACCATCGGCGCGGAAGCTGAAGCCGCGCGCCGGATCGTCCACCTGCGGCGAGGACACGCCCAGGTCGAGCAACACACCCGACACCTTCTCGACGCCGCGCGCCGCAAGCGCGTCGCGCATCGATGCAAAGCTGTCATGCACGATCGAGAAGCGCGCATCCTCGATGCCCTGCGCCGTCTCGATCGCTCTCGGATCCTTGTCGAACGCGATCAGCCGCCCGGCCGGCGCCAGACGCGCGAGCACCGCGCGGCTATGACCGCCGCGCCCGAACGTACCGTCGACATAGATGCCGTCCGGTCGCGTCACGAGCGATTCGACCGCTTCGTCCAACAACACGGTCCGATGCTGCAATTCGTTTCCCATCGCGGGCGTCTCCGTCACCGCAATCAGAACGTGAAATTCTTCAGCGCGTCGGGCATGCCCTGCGCCATCGCTGCCTGCTCCTTCGCGTTGTAGGTCTGCGAATCCCACAGCTCGAAGTGACTACCCATTCCCAACAACATGACTTCCTTTTCCAGTCCGGCTGCCATGCGCAGCTCGGGCGATACAAGAATCCGGCCGGCGCTGTCGAGATCGACGTCCATCGCATTGCCGAGAAAAATTCGCCGCCACCAGTGCGCGTCCATCGGCAGCGCGGCGATCTTGGCGCGGAATACTTCCCATTCGGGGCGCGGAAACAGCAACAGGCAGCCGTCCGGGTGCTTGGTCACAGTCACCCGTCCTTCTGCCTGTCCTTGCAGCGCTTCGCGATAGCGAGCCGGCACCGACATCCGCCCTTTCGCATCGAGCGTCAGCGCCGACGCCCCTTGGAACACGTTCCGCTCTCCCGTTCAGGGCACCGAAGTACCCGCTCCATGCTGAGAATTTAGCCGGAATAGCCCGCCAAATCACACAAAAATACACTTTCTCACACTGTCTCCCACTTTAGAGGAAGGGTGTGGCACGGTCAAGGGAGCGGCCCGCTTTTTTGACGAATTTTGTTAGTTAGAACAAGGACTTACGCGCACATGCTCATGCGGCCCCTCATTCCAAAAACCGTTATAAATGAATGAGCTAGTGCAACTTGTGAAGGTGATACGTGAGAAAGACGGGCCAGAGGGGTGTGCGGACGGGGCTTTCGGGGGCGGGAAAACGAGGAATAAACGGGCGGTATCAGGGGCGGGGAACCGGGGCGGCGTCCCACGTCGCCCCGGTGCGAATCTCACAGATAGTACGCAGTGCTCGTCATGACTTTCGACGCGGCGCGCATCAGCATTCGCACAGGCAGCGGCAGCTCGATCCCGCCGGCGTCGGCCGCGGCCTTGCCGTGTTTCACTTCGTCGATACGCATCTGGTCGACGATCGCACGCGACGCGGTATCGGCCGCCGGCAACTCGGACATATGGCCTTCGAGATGGCTCTCGACCTGCCGTTCGGTCTCGGCCATGAAGCCGAGGCTGACCTTGTCGCCAAGCGCGCCTGCCGCCACGCCGATCGCGAGCGAACCCGCGTACCACAGCGGGTTCAGCAGGCTCGGGCGCGAGTCGAGCTCCTTCAGACGATGCGCGGTCCACGCGAGGTGGTCCTCCTCCTCCCGCGCGGCCTCTTCGAACATCGCCTTCGCCGATGCCGTGCGCGCGGTGAGCTTCTGCGCCTGGTAGAGGGCCTGCGCACAGACCTCGCCGACGTGGTTCACGCGCATCAGCCCAGCGGCATGCGTACGCTCCGCAGGCGTCAGTTCGACGGCCGGCGCCTCTGCCGGTGCGGGCACCGGCCGGCTCATCCGGCTAATGCCGGTCAGCGATCGCAGGCCGCGATCGAATTCGCTGATCAGTTCATCAAACACCATCCTGTTCTCCTGGCTGCAGGTGCTGCCGCGAGCGGCAAGGGCACGAGTCCGCTGCGTAACCGACTTGATTATTCAGCGGAAATTGCGGTTAACCCGTGATTTTAACCATTGTTGCATAAAGGAAACATGGCGACCTTGAGCTGCGGCATTTCGCTTTGTGGCAAAAAACGGTTTTGCTACATTACGTCCGACTTCTTGCGAAGTTGATGGGGCCCGTCAACAGAACATAACTATCTGCCCCGCCAAAAAAATTCAGTGATTCTTGGAGATCCGTTAATGAAAAAGTCGCTTCTCGCGCTCGTCGCGCTGGGCGCGTTCGCTGGCGCTGCCCATGCGCAAAGCAGCGTGACGCTTTACGGCATCATCGATGAAGGCCTGCTCTTCAACAACAACGCGGGCGGCAAGCACCTGTACAGCATGGCCAGCGGCGTGATGCAAGGCAGCCGCTTCGGCATGCGCGGCACCGAAGACCTCGGTGGCGGCCTGAAGGCGATCTTCACCCTCGAAAACGGTTTCGACGTGAACAGCGGCAAGCTCGGTCAGGGCGGCCTGATGTTCGGTCGCCAAGCTTACGTCGGCCTTTCGAGCCAGTACGGTACGGTCACGCTGGGTCGTCAGTACGACTCCGTCGTCGACTTCGTCGGCCCGCTCGAGGCTGGTGACCAGTGGGGTGGCTACATCGCCGCTCACCCGGGTGACCTCGACAACTTCAACAACGCCTATCGCGTGAACAACGCGGTCAAGTTCACGAGCAACACCTACGGCGGCTTCTCGTTCGGCGGCTTGTACAGCTTCGGCGGTCAGGCAGGCCAGTTCTCGAAGAACCAGGTCTGGTCGCTCGGCGCAGGCTACAACAACGGCCCGCTGGTCTTGGGCGTCGGCTACTTGAACGCACGTACGCCGAACCAGTTCGGCGGCATGTTCAACAACGGTTCGGCGTCTTCGTCGGTCTCGTCGCCGATCTACGGCGCGTACGCGAACAACGCGAACACGTACCAGGTCATCGGTGCCGGCGGCGCCTACACGTTCGGCGCAGCGACGATCGGCGCGACGTACTCGAACACGAAGTTCAAGGGCTTCTCGGCAGGCCCGTTCGTGAACCAGTCCGCGACGTTCAACAACGGCGAACTCAACTTCAAGTATCAGCTGACTCCGGCGTTGATTCTCGGCGCGGCGTACGACTACACGCAGGGCAGCAAGATCAACGGCAGCTCGGCAGCCAAGTATCACCAGGGCTCGCTGGGTGTCGACTACTTCCTGTCGAAGCGCACCGACGTCTACGCGATCGGCGTGTACCAGCACGCATCGGGCAACGTGCTCGACGCGAACGGCAACGTGATCCAGGCAACCGCAGCGATCAACGGTCTCGCAGGCTCGAGCACCAGCAACCAGGTTGCAGCACGCGTCGGTATCCGTCACAAGTTCTAATCAGCTTGCCTGACAAGCCGCAGCATATTGAAGGCGCCTTCGGGCGCCTTTTTCTTTTCCGGCCGGCGCAGCCGCCAAGCTAAAGCGCGGTGAGCCGTTATCGACCGCGACACGCCCGTCGTGGAGGCGCCGCGCCGGCTCTATCGCGCCGATACGCACTGCCGCCGCAGCGAGCCCATTCCACAAGCAAGCCTCGTTCGGAAACAGCCCCTTCGGAACCGCGCCGCAAACAAAAAAGCCCGGCACAAGCCGGGCTTTTCCGTTCGCTCGATCGAGCGCGCCGTTACGCGCGCCCGTCGCGCAGTTCGCGCCGCAGGATCTTGCCGACGTTCGTCTTCGGCAGCTCCGTACGGAACTCGACCAGCTTCGGCCGCTTGTAGCCGGTGAGCCGCTCCTTGCAGTAGGCGAGGATGTCCTTGTCGGTGAGCGCCGGATCCTTCTTCACGATGAACAGCTTCACGGCCTCGCCGGAATGCTCGTCAGGCACGCCGACCGCCGCCACCTCGAACACGCCCGGGTGCGACGACACCACGTCCTCGACTTCGTTCGGATACACGTTGAAGCCCGACACGAGAATCATGTCCTTCTTCCGGTCGACGATCTTCACGTAGCCTCGCGCATCCATCACGCCGACGTCGCCTGTCTTGAAGAAGCCGTCCGCGAACATGACCTTCGCGGTCTCGTCCGGCCGGTTCCAGTAGCCGGCCATCACCTGCGGCCCGCGGATGCAGATCTCACCGGGCTCGCCGAGCGCGACGTCGTTGCCGGCGTCGTCGCGAATGGCCACTTCGGTCGACGGCAGCGGCAGGCCGATCGTCCCGCTGTACTCGGTCGCCGTCACGGGGTTGCAGGTCGCCACCGGCGACGTTTCGGACAACCCGTAGCCTTCGATGATCGCCGTATGGGTCTTTTCATACCAGCGCTTCGCGACGCCCTCCTGGATCGCCATGCCGCCGCCGTTGGCGATCACGAGCTTCGACAGGTCGAGCTGGTTGAATTCGGGGTGATTCAGCAGTGCGTTGTATAGCGTGTTGACCGCCGGGATCGTCGAGATCTGGTAACCCTTCAGTTCCTTGATCATGCCGGCGATGTCGCGCGGGTTCGGGATCAGGATGCCCATGCCGCCCGTACGCATCGTCAGGAAGCCGCAGACGGTCAGCGCGAACACGTGATACAGCGGCAACGCGACAACGGTCACGAACTGTTTCACGTCCGGAAACTTCTCGTGAGCCGGATGATGCCAGGCGCCCGCCTGCAGCACGTTCGACACGATGTTCCGATGCAGCAGCGTCGCCCCCTTCGCCACGCCGGTCGTACCGCCCGTGTATTGCAGGAACGCTACGTCGTCGGGGCCGATCTTCTGCGCCTTGAATCCCTGGCGTGCACCCTCCGACAGCGCAGCCTTGAAACGCGTGAACGACGGCAGCTGCCAGGCAGGCACCATCTTCTTCACGTTGCGCACGACGTAGTTGACGAGCCATCCCTTGATGCCCAGCAGATCGCCCATCGATGCGACGACGACGTGCTTGACGCTCGTATTCGCGATGACGGCCTGCAGCGTCGACGCGAAATTCTCAAGGATGACGATTGCCTCCGCGCCGCTGTCCTTCAGCTGGTGCTCGAGCTCGCGCGGCGTATAGAGCGGATTGACGTTGACGACCGTGTAGCCCGCGCGCAGTACCGCGGCGATCGCCACGGGGTACTGCAGCACGTTCGGCATCATGATCGCGACGCGGGCCCCGCGCGCCAGCCCACGCGATTGGAGCCACGCGCCGAACTGGCGCGACAGCTTGTCGAGTTCGCCGTACGTGATGCCCTTGCCCATGCAGACGAACGCCGTGCGGTCGCGATACTGCCGGAAGCTTTCGTCGAGCAGGTCAGGGACAGAGGGATAAGGAGACGCGTCAATTTCGGCTGGAACGCCGGGTGGGTACGATTTCAGCCAAATTTTGTCCATACTGCGCGTCTCCTCACAGATTTTCGAATGGTCGTGCTAAAACGCATCGTAACGGCTCGCTCGTCCCGAGACAACAGGGTTAGATGTCCACTTCGAACTTCCGTGGAAATTCGTCCGATCATACGGTGATATCCGATCAAATGCGTTCAACCTCCACAAGGCAATCGTAAAACGTCGCCGAATTGCCAAGATCGGTGAGCGCCTGGCTCGTCACCTCGTTCGCGTTCCTGCCGTCCGGTGACAGCTTCTTCCACCAGATCGACAGCCCGACGACAAGCCCCGCACGTGCGCGATCGGTAATTCTCGCGAGCGCCTGCATCGATCCGCGATCGTTGAAGATGCGTACGACATCGCCCTCGCCGATGCCGCGCGCGTCGGCGTCTGACGGGTGGATGTCGAGATGCGGCTCGCCTTCGGTATGGCGCAGGCTGTCGACGTTCACGAACGTGCTGTTCAGGAAGTGGCGGGCCGGCGGCGAAATCATCGCGAGCGGATAGCGTGCGGCCAGCTCGGGCGCGGCCTCGGCCGATTCGAACGGCGGCAGGTAGTCGGGCACGGGATCCACGCCCATCTGCTCGAGCCGCGGGCTATAGAACTCGCACTTGCCGGACGGCGTACGGAAACCGCCATTCGCGAACGGCGCCTCCGGCAGCTTGAGCTTCAGCCAGCCATCGCGTTTAAGCGTGTCCCAATCGCTGTCGAGCACCGGATCGTCCCAGCGGAGCGCTGCGCGAGCCACCTCTTCGTCGCTGTGATAGAGCGCAGGCTCGTCGAGCTCCATGCTGCGCGCGATGCCGCGGAAGATCTCCGTATTCGGCCGCGCGTCTCCCACCGGGGGAATCGACGGCAGGTTCGCCATCACGTAGGTGTGGCCGTACGATTTGTGGATGTCCAGATGCTCGAGCTGCGTGGTTGCCGGCAACACAATGTCGGCGAAATCGACGGTATCTGTCTTGAAATGCTCGAGAACGACCGTGAACAAGTCGTCTCGCGCGAATCCCGCGGCAACCTTCGATGAATCGGGCGCGACGGCCACCGGATTCGAGTTGTACACGATCACCGCTTCGACTTTCGGTCCGAAGGCCGCATCGCCCGGGTGCAATAGTGCGTCGCCGATCGCGTTCATGTTGATGATGCGCGGCAGCTTGTGCGGCCAGCCCGGCATGAGATCCGGGCGCAGCAGCGCCGCCTGGTTGACCGGCGCGGATTCCGACGACGAGAGCAACAGCCCGCCCGCCCGATCCCGCCATGCCCCCGTCAGCGCCGGCAGGCTTGCGATCGCGCGTACAGCGTTGCCTCCGCCGCGGACGCGCTGCATGCCGTAGTTGAGGCGAATCGATGCCTTGCGGGTAGCGCCGTAACGACGCGCGAGGTCGACCAGCTCCGACGCGTCGATGCCGCAGATCTGTGCGACCCGCTCCGGCGGATAGGACATCGCCCGTTCCTTGAGCGCGTCGAAACCGAGCGTATGGCTGGCGATGTAGTCGTGATCGAGCAGGTTTTCGGCTATCAGCACGTGCATCATGCCGAGTGCGAATGCGCCGTCGGTGCCTGGTTTCAACGCGATATGCTGATGACACTTCTCGGCTGTCAGCGAACGGTACGGATCGATGGCGACAAGGCGTGCGCCTCGGCGCTTCGCTTCCTGCGCGCGCGTCCAGAAGTGCAGGCTTGACGCGATCGGATTCGCCCCCCAAATCAGGATCAGCTCGCTTTCCTCGAAATGCTCGAGGTGCATGCCGAGACTGCCGCCATAGGTGTAACGCAAGCCTGCTGCACCCGCTGCCGCACAGATCGTGCGCTCGAGCCGCGAAGCGCCGAGCTTGTGAAAGAACCGCTGGGCAATCCCCTCCCCTTGGACGAGCCCCATCGTCCCCGCATAGCTATAAGGCAGGATCGCTTCCGGTGCGCGCGCCGCGATTTCACCGAGACGACGGCCGATCTCATCGAACGCCTCTTCCCAGCTGATCGGTACGAAATGCCCTTCCCCTTTCGCCCCGATGCGTTTGAGCGGGACGGTGAGGCGGTCGGGGTGATGAACGCGATCGGCGTATCGGCTGACTTTCGTGCACAACACGCCTTGTGTCGGCGGATGGTCGGGATCGCCCGTGACCTTGATCGCCTTGCCGTTTTCGACAGTCACACGCATTGCGCACGTGTCCGGACAATCATGCGGGCAAACGGCCCGGGCTACCTGAATGGCGGCGTTCATCGTTTTAAGTGCAGAGATGGGGATCCGCAAATTTTACGTGGACACGCCGAATAAAGCGTTCATTTCGTACGGGTTCGGGGGTATTTAGCTGAAAAGCGATGACGAGAAGTGGCGAAGTTTCGGTGGTTCCGTGCGCCTATTGCGGCGGGACTTGCATGGCCAACCCGACATTCGTTGTCGACGATGGTAAGCAGATCGCGCACGACAGCGCTGACCGATACACAGGGAGAGGAATCGCAGCTTTGAGCGGAGATGCGATCAATAGACGCAGGGATCGCGAATGATGTCGACCAATCAGGAAACCGGGAGCCGCGTTTGACGGCGATTGGGAGCGGTGATATGAATACGCCAGCCAGGCCACCTACCCCGGCTCCGCTGCGCATTTCCGCCGCTGAAATGCAAAAACCCCCGCCTTTCGGGCGGGGGTTCTTGGCTTAGGGAGCCTGACGATTACCTACTTTCACACGGGAAT
>NZ_CABVPW010000032.1:0-111889 GCF_902499025.1 Burkholderia lata
CGCACCGGCCAAGCGCGCGCCGCGTGACGGCGGTGCCGAACGCGGCACGCGTGCCCCTTATCGCGACAACGCGGCCGGCGAAGGCGCGAAGCGCAGCTTCGGCGACCGTCGCACGTCGTCCGATCGTCCGCCGCGCCGTGATGACGATGCACGGCCGCGTCGCGCGGGTGGCGAAGGCGGTGCACGCGCGCCGTATCGCGACAACGCAGGCGGCGAAGGCGCAAAGCGCAGCTTCGGTGACCGTCGCACGTCGTCCGATCGTCCGCCGCGCCGCGATGACGATGCTCGTCCGCGTCGCGCGGGTGGCGAAGGCGGCGCACGCGCGCCGTATCGCGACAACGCATCCGGCGAAGGCGCAAAGCGCAGCTTCGGCGACCGTCGCACGTCGTCGGATCGCCCGCCACGTCGTGATGACGATGCACGCCCGCGTCGCGCGGGTGGCGAAGGCGGCGCACGCGCACCGTATCGCGACAACGCAGGCGGCGAAGGCGCAAAGCGCAGCTTCGGCGACCGTCGCACGTCGTCGGATCGTCCGCCGCGCCGCGATGACGATGCACGCCCGCGCCGCGCGGGTGACGAAGGCGGCGCACGCGCACCTTATCGCGACAACGCATCCGGTGAAGGCGCGAAGCGCAGCTTCGGTGACCGTCGCACGTCGTCCGATCGCCCGCCGCGCCGCGATGACGATGCTCGTCCGCGTCGCGCAGCTGGCGAAGGCGGCGCACGCGCGCCGTATCGCGACAACGCAGGCGGTGAAGGCGCGAAGCGCAGCTTCGGTGACCGTCGCACGTCGTCCGATCGCCCGCCGCGCCGTGATGACGATGCACGTCCGCGCCGAGCAGGCGCCGACGACAACAAGCGCCCGTCGTATCGCGACAAACCAGCCGGCGAAGGCGCGAAGCGCAGCTTCGGCGACCGCCCGGCCCGCCCCGCACGCGACGGCGAGCGCCGCTCGTTCGGCGCGGTCAAGACCGCGCAACCGGTCAAGCGCGCCGCAGCCGACGTCGACTACGGCGACGAAACGGGCCTGATGCGCCTGTCGAAGCGGATGTCCGAGCTCGGCATGTGCTCGCGTCGCGAAGCCGACGAATGGATCGAAAAAGGCTGGGTCCTCGTCGACGGCGAACGCATCGACACGCTCGGCACCAAGGTACGCGCCGACCAGAAGATCGAGATCGACGAACGGGCGAGCGCCGCGCAGGCCGCGCAAGTGACGATCCTGCTGCACAAGCCTGTCGGCTATGTGTCGGGCCAGGCGGAAGACGGCTACGAGCCCGCGGCCGTGCTGATCACGCGCGCGAACCGCTGGAGCGGCGATCATTCGCCGGTGCGCTTCTCGCCGCAGCACCTGCACGCACTTGCCCCGGCCGGCCGCCTGGACATCGATTCGACCGGCCTGCTCGTGCTGACGCAGAACGGCGTGGTCGCGAAGCAACTGATCGGCGAGCAGTCGGATATCGACAAGGAGTACCTGGTGCGCGTGCGCTTCGGCGAACGGCTCATCGACATCGACCAGCACTTCCCCGCGGAATCGCTCGCGAAGCTGCGCCACGGCCTCGAGCTCGACGGCGTCGCGCTGAAGCCCGCGATGGTCAGCTGGCAGAACGGCGAGCAGCTGCGCTTCGTGCTGCGCGAAGGCAAGAAGCGCCAGATCCGCCGCATGTGCGAACTGGTGGGCCTCGACGTGATCGGCCTGAAGCGCGTACGGATGGGCCGCGTGATGCTCGGCGCACTGCCGCAGGGTCAATGGCGCTATCTGTCGGCCGACGAGACGTTCTGACCGCGGGCACGCCATGTGCGCCACGCAATGAAAAAGCCCGCGCAAGCGGGCTTTTTTGTTTCCTGCGCGATGCCGGGAAAGCCGGCCAATCAGTCGTCGGAAGCCGGATCGAGCCCCGGGAACAGCACTTCCGTGAAACCGAAGCGCGTGAAGTCGGTGATCCGCATCGGATACAGCTTGCCGATCAGGTGATCGTATTCATGCTGGACGACGCGCGCGTGAAAACCGTCGGCAACGCGATCGATCTTCTCGCCGTACTGGTCGAAGCCGCTGTAGCGCACCTTCGCATAGCGACTGACGACGCCGCGCATGCCCGGCACCGACAGGCAGCCTTCCCAGCCCTCTTCCATGTCCGGCGGCATGTACTCGACCTTCGGGTTGATCAGCACGGTCTCCGGCACCGGCGGCGCATCCGGGTAGCGGTTGTTGTTGCCGAAGCCGAAGATGATGATCTGCAGCCCGATGCCGATCTGCGGCGCGGCCAGGCCGGCGCCGTTCGCATGATGCATCGTCTCGAACATGTCCGCGACGATCTCGTGCAGTTCGGGCGTGTCGAACCGCTCGACCGGCTTGGCGATTTCGAGCAGGCGCGGATCGCCCATCTTCAGGATCTCGCGAATCATGGCGTATTGCCCTCCAGGAGTTGGTGCAGGCCGTCTTCGTCCAGCACGGGGATGCCGAGTTCCTCGGCCTTCGCGAGCTTGCTGCCGGCTTCGGCGCCCGCGACCACGTAATCCGTCTTCTTCGATACCGAACCGGCCACCTTCGCGCCCGCCGCTTCGAGCATTTCCTTCGCGGCATCGCGCGTGAGCGTCGGCAGCGTGCCCGTCAGCACGACCGTCTTGCCGGCCAGCACGCCCTGCGGCGCCTTTGGCGCGGGCGGCCCTTCCGGCCACGTCACCCTGCCCGGCGCACGCAACTGCTCGATCACGGTCCGATTGTGCTCTTCCGCGAAGAACTGATGGAGCGACTCGGCGACGATCGGCCCGACGTCGTTGACTTCGAGCAGTTCTTCGATCGATGCGTCCATGATCGGCGTCAGCGAGCCGAAGTGCTTCGCAAGATCTTTCGCGGTCGATTCACCCACATGACGGATGCCGAGCCCGTAGATGAAGCGCGCGAGCGTCGTGTGCTTCGCCTTCTCGAGCGAGTCGAGCAGATTCTGTGCGGACTTCTCGGCGAACCGGTCGAGCTCGGCGAGCGTCGCAAAGCCGAGATTGAACAGGTCGGCCGGCGTGCGCACGAGATTCAGCTCGACGAGCTGGTCGATGATCTTCTCGCCGAGCCCGTCGATGTCGAGCGCGCGACGCTGCGCGAAGTGCCACAGCGCCTGCTTGCGCTGCGCCGGGCAGAACAGGCCGCCCGTGCAGCGTGCGATCGCCTCGTCCGGCAGGCGCTCGATCTTCGAGCCGCACACCGGGCATTCGGTCGGCATCACGAATTCGGCCGCATCGGCCGGGCGCCGGTCGAGCAGCGCACCGACCACCTCGGGGATCACGTCGCCCGCACGGCGCACGATCACGGTATCGCCGATCCGGATGTCCTTGCGGCGCACCTCGTCCTCGTTGTGCAGCGTCGCGTTGGTCACGGTCGCGCCGCCGACGAACACGGGCTCGAGACGCGCGACCGGCGTGATCGCGCCGGTGCGGCCGACCTGCACGTCAATCGCGACGAGCTTGGTCAGCGCTTCCTGTGCAGGGAATTTGTGCGCGAGTGCGAAGCGCGGCGCGCGCGACACGAAGCCGAGGCGCTCCTGCTCGTCGCGCCGGTTGACCTTGTAGACGACGCCGTCGATGTCGTACGGCAGCGACTCGCGCTTCTCGCCGATCCTGCGGAAGAAATCGAGCAAGCCTTCGGCGCCCTGCACGACCGCGCGCTCACGGTTCACGGGCAGGCCGAGCGATTCGTACCAGTCGAGCAGCGCACTGTGCGTATCGGGCATCGGCATCCCGTCGAGCACGCCGATCCCGTACGCGAAGAACGACAGCGGACGCTGCGCGGTGATCTTCGAGTCGAGCTGGCGCAGGCTCCCGGCCGCCGCGTTGCGCGGGTTCGCGAATTCGCGCTGCTCGGCCGCGCGCTGGCGCTCGTTCAGGCGTGCGAAATCGCGCTTGAACATCAGCACCTCGCCACGCACGTCGAGCACGGCCGGTACATTCGTACCCTTCAGCTTCAGCGGAATCGAGCGGATCGTGCGCACGTTCTCGGTCACGTCTTCGCCCGTCGTCCCGTCGCCGCGCGTCGACGCCTGCACGAATACGCCCTGCTCGTAGCGCAGCGAGATCGCGAGGCCGTCGAACTTCAGTTCGCACGCGTATTCGACCGGCTCCGTCACCGAGCCGGCGAGATCCGTCGTCTTGTCGAGCGCATCGGCGACGCGCTTGTCGAACGCGGCGATGTCCTCGTCGGCGAAGCCGTTGTTCAGCGACAGCATCGGCGCGTCATGAACGACCGGCGTGAAGCCGCCGGCTGCCTCGCCGCCGACGCGCTGCGTCGGCGAATCGGGCGTCACGAGTTCGGGATGGTCGGTTTCGAGCTGCTGCAGTTCGCGGAACAGCCGGTCGTATTCCGCATCGGGCAGATCCGGCTGGTCGAGCACGTAATAGGCGTAGTTCGCTCGCTCGAGTTGGTCGCGCAGCCACGCGGCGCGCGCGTCGGGCTGGCTGGCTGGCGGTTCGGCTTGGGTTCGGGCCATGCTGGCGGCAGAGTCGTTCTGAGAAAATCGGATGCCCGATTATCTCAGTTTGCCGCCGTGGCGGGGGTGCAATGCGCGCCCGGCGCGCGTGCTGCGGCGCACACGAGCGAGGTGTGCACCATGGCGGCGGACGACGGCACCGAAGCCCGCCGTCCGCGCGTTCGCGTTACTGGCTGAAGAGGCGGCGCGTGACCGGCGAACCGGCCGGGATGCCGGCTTCCTCGAGCTTCGCGTACAGCTTCATCAGTTGCTGGTCGATCGCGACCAGCGTCGACTCCGGCAACGGCCGGCGCGAATCGTCGACGACCCGTGCGCCGATCCGCTCGGACAGCGACTTCGCGTAATCGCACATCAGCCGGAACGGCAGGATGTCCTCTTCGGCGACCGGCACGTCGAGCACCAGCGTGATCATGTTGCCGCCCTTGTACGTGAGGTCGTCACGCAGGAAGTTCGTGTCGCCGAACTGCAGCATGAACACCGGGTTCTGCTTCGCGTCGAGCTTCACGAAACGCGTGCCGTCGCGCGACAGCAGCAGCCCGTCCTGCGACGCGACCGCCTGCACGTAGTTCGCCGACCACGGCGCGCCGTCCGACATCACGTTGATCGACAGCTGCGCGTCGCACTGCGCGGCAAACGCGTCGAGCTCGCGCGCCATCGCGACCGTTTCCATCATGTCCGGGAATTCCGGCGCGCCGTCGATCGCGTCGGCGAACTGCTGGACGCCCGTCACGAATTCCGAGAACTCGAGCTCGTTCAGCGCACCGCTGCGGTTCGCGAGCTGCGCGGCCGCGCGCAGCTCCTCGTAGCGCACGCCGTTCTGCAGCAACTCCCACTGGCCGCCTTCCGGCTTGCCTTCGATATGCACGGGCTTGCTGCCCGCGCGGCGCAGCCGTTGTGCAGCCGGCAGGATCTTGTCGCCCGGCAGCGACCCGCCGAGGCGGATCGGCACGATGCAGTCGATCCGGCGGTCGACGATCGCCGGCGGCGCCGACGAGATTGTCGTTGCAGCCGGCAGCACGGGTTCGGCCGGCTCGGCCGGTTCAGCGTGCGCTTCGTGCGCGGCGGCGGGCACGGCTTCTTCGCCGGCAACCGGCTCGACCGACTCGGCCGGCAGGTCGACGCCGGTCGCCTCGGCCTGCAGATCGGCCGGCATGTCGGCAGGTGCCGCGCCGCCGAACGTCGGCTCGACGCGTGCGACTTCGGCCGGCGTGCCGGCCGTGGCGGCCGCCGGAGCCGGTGCCGCGGGCTCGCGCCGCACCGGCTGACGCACCGGCTCGATGAACGGCAGTTCTTCGTCGCGCTCGGGGCGGTTCATCGCCTCGGCCGCTTCCTCCGGCATCGGGCGCGGCATCCTGCGCCGCACCTTCGCGCCCTGCCATGCGTTGTAAACCACGACGCCGCCCACCACGACGGCGCCAGCGCCGATCAAACCGAGTGTCAACTCGTCCATGCACGCTCCATCAGCAATTCTTGTTCGTCGGAACCGCGAACGGGCGCCCATGCGCCGCGCGAACGCGGTCCGGTTTCGTCAAACGTCAATTCTGGGCAAAACCCGCGGCAGTTTCCATGTCCACCGCAACGATCCGCGACACGCCCTGCTCCTGCATCGTCACGCCGATCAGTTGCTGCGCCATTTCCATCGCGATCTTGTTGTGCGAGATGAACAGGAACTGCGTCTTGTTGGACATCGCACGCACGAGATTCGCGAAACGCTCGGTGTTCGCGTCGTCGAGCGGCGCGTCGACCTCGTCGAGCAGACAGAACGGCGCCGGGTTCAGCTGGAACATCGCGAACACCAGTGCGGTGGCCGTCAGCGCCTTCTCGCCGCCCGACAGCAGGTGAATCGTCGCGTTCTTCTTGCCCGGCGGCTGCGCCATCACCTGCACGCCGGCATCGAGGATTTCGTCGCCCGTCATGATCAGCTTCGCCTGGCCGCCGCCGAACAGGCGCGGGAACAGGTCGCTGAAGTGGCGGTTGACCTCGTCGAAGGTGCCCTGCAACAGCGTGCGGGTTTCCTGGTCGATCTTGTGGATCGCGTCCTCGAGCGTCGTGATCGCGTCGATCAGGTCGGCCGACTGCGCGTCGAGGAACACCTTGCGCTCGCTCGCGGCCTTCAGCTCGTCGAGCGCGGCCATGTTCACCGGGCCGAGCGCGTTGATCGCGTTGTTCAGGCGCGTGACTTCGCCCTGCAGGTACGACGGCTTCAGATCCGGCGTCAGCTTCGCGGACAGCGCGGCCTCGTCGACCTCGGCCGTCGTCAGTTGCTCGGCGAACTGCTCGACCGACAGGCGCGCGGCCTGCTCCTTCAACTGCAATTCGGTGATGCGGTCACGCAACGGCTGCAGCGAGCGCTCGGCGACGAGGCGCTGCTCGTCCGACGCACGCAGTTTTGCGGTCAAGTCGTCGAGTTCGATCCGCGCGGCCTGCAGCGCTTCTTCCTTCACCGCCCGAATCTCGAGCGCGTCCTGCAGGCCCGTGTGCGCGGTCTGCTCGTTGATCGTCTCGAGTTCGGCGCGTGCGTCTTCGAGCGACGCGGCGACGCGCTCGCTCTGCTCGTGCGCCACCTGGATGCTGCGCTTGAGTTCGTCGATCCGCGTCACCGCGTTGCGTGCGGCGAAGCGTGCGTCGTTCGCGCCGCGCTCCAGGTCACGCGCTTCCTGACGCGCTTGCGTCAGCGATTCGTCGAGCGCTTCGAATGCGAGCTGGTTGTCCTCGAAGCGCGCCTGCAGTTCTGCAAGTTCACCGTCGAAGCGCTCGAAATTCGCTTCCGACTCCGCGCGCATCGCGCGCTGCTCTTCGATCTGCGCGCCGATTTCCTCGAGTTCCTCGCGAATCTGCGTGCTGCGCTGCGTGTAACGTTCGTGCGCCTGTGCGAGCTTCAGCACGTCCATCTGCAGCGCGTGCACGCGCTGCGTCGCACGCTCGGCCTGTGCTCGCACGTCGCCGAGCGCCTGCGTGGCCTGCGTGTGCGCGGCTTCCGCGCGCACGGCGGCCGTGCGCGCCTCGTCGGCGAGCAGCGCCTGCGCACGCACCTGGCGCGTCAGGTTTTCGATTTCCTGCTGGCGGGCCAGCATCCCGGCCTGCTCCGAATCGGCGGCATACAGCTGCACGCCGACCCGCGTGACGATATGGCCGGCCTTGACGACGAACGCGCCGCCTGCCGGCAGCTGCGTGCGCGTAGCAAGCGCCTGCGCGACGTCGTCGGCGACATACACGTTGCCGAGCCAGTCGTTCAGCACCGCGCGGATGCCAGCATCGTCGATGCGCACGAGCGACAGGACCGGACGCAGCCCGGCCACGGCCGCAGGCGGTTCGCCGGCCGCGGGCGGCGCGTAGAACGCGAGCTTCGCAGGCGGTGCGTCGGTGGCAAAAGCCTTCACCCAGTCGAGATTCGACACTTCGAGCGCGGCGAGGCGCTCGCGCAGCACGGCCTCGAGCGCGGCTTCCCAGCCCGCCTCGACGTGCAGCTTCTTCCACAGACGCGGCAGCGCGCCGAGCTCGTGCTTGTCGAGCCACGGCTGTACCTTGCCTTCGGTCTGAACGTTTTCCTGCAGTTGCTTCAGCGCGGCGAGGCGAGCCTCGAGCTGGTGGATCTGCGCGGCTTCGGCCTGCACGCGCTCCTGCGCGGCACGGCGCTCGCCATCGAGGCGCGGCACCGTTTCCTGCGCGTCGGCGAGGCGCGCCTGCGCTTCGGCCAGGATCTCTTCCTGTTCGGCGAGCTGCATGCGCAACTCTTCGAGCTGTGCCTCGTCCGGCGCGTCGAGCCCGCCCGCTTCGCTCTTCAGGCGCTCATGGCGCTGCTGAAGCTGCTGGAGCTGCTGGTCGGCGTTGCGCTGGTGTGCGGCTTCGAGTTTCAGCGACTGTTCGGTCTGCGCGATCCGCGCGCGCTCGTCGTTGAGCTGCGCCTGCGCGTCGCGGAATTTCGCTTCGAGCGCCGGCAGCGCGTCGTGCTTCGCAGCGGCGTTGTCTTCGGCGAGCGCGGCCTTCTCGTCGGCCATCGCACGCGCTTCTTCGGCTTCTTCCAGCTCGTCCTGCGCCTTCTCGGCCTGCGCGCGCCATTGCTCGCGCTGCGCATTCAGCGCGGCGATCTGCGCCTGCACGCGATTGCGCGACTCGACGATGAACTTGATCTCGGCTTCGAGGCGGCTCACCTCGGCGTTCGCTTCGTAGAGCGAACCCTGCGCGCCCTGCATCGCGTCGCTCGCCGAGTAATGCGCGACGCGCAACGTCTCGAGCTGCGCCTCGACTTCACGCAGCTTCGCCGTCTGCGCCTCGAGGTCGATCTGCGCCTGTTCGATTGCGCGCTGCTGCTTCTGCTGCTCGCCGGCGGCCTCGTTCTTGCGCAGCAGCCACAGCAGGCGCTGCTTCTCCTCGCCGTCGGCGACGAGTTCCTTGTACTTGGTCGCGACGACGGCCTGCGCCTCGAGCTTCTCGAGGTTCGCACCGAGTTCGCGGACGATATCTTCGACGCGCGTCAGGTTCTCGCGCGTGTCGTGCAGGCGGTTCTCGGTCTCGCGGCGGCGTTCCTTGTACTTCGACACGCCCGCGGCTTCCTCGAGGAACACGCGCAGCTCTTCCGGCTTCGCCTCGATGATCCGCGCGATCATGCCCTGCCCGATGATCGCGTACGCACGCGGCCCGAGGCCGGTGCCGAGGAAGATGTCCTGGATGTCGCGGCGGCGCGCCGGCAGGTTGTTGATGTAGTAACTCGACGTGCCGTCGCGCGTGAGCACGCGCTTCACGGCGATCTCGCCGTACTGGCCCCACTGGCCGGCCGCGCGGCCGTCGGAGTTGTCGAAGATCAGTTCGACGCTGGCCCGGCTGCCGGGCTTGCGGGCGGTCGAGCCGTTGAAGATCACGTCCTGCATCGACTCGCCGCGCAGCTCGGACGCGCGCGACTCGCCGAGCACCCAGCGCACGGCGTCGATGATGTTGGACTTGCCGCACCCGTTCGGGCCCACCACGCCGACAAGCTGGCCCGGAACCTGGAAATGCGTGGGATCGACAAAGGATTTGAAGCCAGCGAGTTTGATCGAGCTCAGACGCACGGCGGTATCGGATGTGAAGAAGGTGTGAAACGGACGGAGCCGCACTGCGCGAGGGCGGACGGCCCATGCGCGCGATACGCCCCGGAATTCAAAAGCGGGGCCGCGCGCATACAGCGTTGGGCCCCGCAAACGGCTTCCATCATACCATCGCGCGTGCACCGTCCCGACCGTCGCCGGGTTTGTCCGGTGCCGGCGCGGCACGATGGACCCGGCTCGACAGCAGCGTCGCCAGTACGATGCACGCGCCGCCCGCCCACTCGCGCGCGGTCGGCAGCTCGTTCGCGAACACCCACGCCGACAACGCGGTGATCACGATCTCGAACAGCATGATGATCGACGCACGGTTCGCCGGCACGCGCGCCAGCCCGTACTGCACGAGCAGGTTGTTCGACGCCATCGTCACGCCGATCGCGACGATGATCAGCGCGGCCGTGCCGAGCTGGCCGCCCGCCGGCGCGGCCGGTATCCCCTCGAACAGCGACGCGATCGCGCCGAACACGGCCGCGCCGCCGAAGAGGGTCGCGGTACGCATCTCCGCGCGCATCTCCGGCAGCTCGCGGCTCGCCTTGATCACGAGCACGTTGCTCATCGCGAAGCTCAACCCGGCCGCGAGCCCGGCCCATTCGGCCGGGCTGGCCGGCAGCGGCAGGCCGAGCTGCGGCGACCACAGCATCAGCATCGCGCCGCCGATCGACAGCGCCGCGAGCCCCGCGCCGGCCCAGGTCAGCCGCTCGCGCAGCAGGAAGTGCGCGTAGATCGCGGTCCATGCGGGGGTCAGGTAGAACAGCAGCATCACGCGCAGCACCTCGCCGTGGATCGTGCCCCACACGAACCCGAGGTTCGTCACGCCGGCCGTCACCGCGATGCCGGGCAGCACCCAGTGCCAGCGCAGCGTCGCAATCGTGCGATGCCGCGCGACGATCACGAACAGGAAGGCGACGAGGCTCGTCAGCGCGCTCGCCAGCGTGCCCGTCACGCCGAGCGACGCCAGGATCCGCAGCGGATACCAGATCAGGCCCCATACCGATGCGCCGATCAGGATGGCCAGCGTCGGCAGGCTGCCGCGTACCGCGTTATTCATTTGGTTCAATACCCTTTATTCGACTGGCCCGGCCGCCGTTCCGGCGGGCCGTGACCGCATTCCGTCACGCTATAATCGTGCGTTGCGACCCGCGCGCCATCGGCGCCCGTTCGCAGCCGCGCGGCGCGCCCGCCGCTTCTTTCGCTCCAACCGGCCGCGATGGCCGCTTCGCCCGTGAACCCTCGACTCGACTCGCTCCAGCCCTATCCCTTCGAAAAGCTGCGCGCCCTGTTCAAGGACGTGACGCCCTCCGGCGCCCTCAAACCGATCAGCTTCGGCATCGGCGAGCCCAAGCACCCGACCCCGGCACTGATCCGCGACGCCGTGGTGGCCGCGCTCGACGGTCTCGCGTCGTACCCGGCCACCGCCGGCTCGGACGCACTGCGCACGTCGATCGCGCACTGGCTCGAGCGCCGCTACGGGCTGCCGGCGATCGATCCGGCCACGCAGGTGCTGCCCGTGTCGGGGTCGCGCGAGGCGCTGTTCTCGCTCGCGCAAACGGTGATCGACGCGCGCCCGACCGCGGACGGCAAGAAGGCGATCGTACTCTGTCCGAATCCTTTCTATCAAATTTACGAAGGCGCGGCGCTGCTGGCCGGTGCCGAACCCTATTTCGCGAACAGCGACCCGGCCCGCAATTTCGCGTGCGACTACGCGTCCGTACCCGACGAGGTCTGGGCGCGCACGCAACTGCTGTACGTCTGCTCGCCGGGCAACCCGACGGGCGCCGTGCTGACGCTCGACGACTGGCGCGAGCTGTTTGCGCTGTCCGACCGCCACGGCTTCGTGATCGCGTCCGACGAGTGCTATTCGGAAATCTATTTCGACGAAGCGGCGCCGCCGCTCGGCGGCCTCGAGGCCGCGCACCGCCTCGGCCGCGGCTTCGAGCGGCTCGTGATGCTGTCGAGCCTGTCGAAGCGCTCGAACGTGCCGGGCATGCGCTCGGGCTTCGTCGCCGGCGATGCGGTGCTGCTGAAGAAATTCCTGCTGTACCGCACGTACCACGGCGCGGCGCTGTCGCCGGTCTGGCAGCACGCGAGCATCGCCGCGTGGAACGACGAGGCCCACGTGCGCGAGAACCGCGCGCTGTACCTGCAGAAGTTCAATACGGTCACGCCGATGCTGGCCGACGTGATCGACGTGAAACTGCCCGACGCCGCGTTCTACCTGTGGGCCAACGTGTCGCGCACCGGGCTGTCGGACACCGAGTTCGCCCGCCGCCTGTACGCCGACTATAATGTGACGGTTCTGCCCGGCTCGTACCTGGCGCGCGACGCGCACGGCACGAATCCGGGCCGCGATTTCATCCGGATCGCGCTCGTCGCGGGCACCCCCGAATGCGTCGAGGGCGCGCAACGCATCGTCGATTTCTGCCGGTCTCTCGCGCGGTAATCGTCCATCCGATCAATTCCATCCATCTCCTGCGAAAACGAACATGTCGCAACAACTTCAGCAAATCATCGATACCGCCTGGGAAAACCGCGCCGAGCTGTCGCCGAAGGCCGCACCGGCCGACGTCCGCGAAGCCGTCGCGCACGCGATCGAGCAGCTCGACAAAGGCGCGCTGCGCGTTGCCGAGAAGATCGACGGCAACTGGACCGTGCACCAGTGGCTGAAGAAGGCCGTGCTGCTGTCGTTCCGTCTGGAGGACAACGCGCCGATGCCCGCCGGCGGCTACTCGCAGTTCTACGACAAGGTACCGTCGAAGTTCGCGAACTACACCGCTGAAGATTTCGCCGCGGGCGGCTTCCGCGTCGTCCCGCCGGCCATCGCGCGCCGCGGCTCGTTCATCGCGAAGAACGTCGTGCTGATGCCGTCGTACACCAACATCGGCGCGTACGTCGACGAAGGCACGATGGTCGACACGTGGGCCACGGTCGGTTCGTGCGCACAGATCGGCAAGAACGTGCACCTGTCGGGCGGCGTCGGCATCGGCGGCGTGCTCGAGCCGCTGCAGGCGAACCCGGTCATCATCGAAGACAACTGCTTCATCGGCGCGCGCTCGGAAGTCGTCGAAGGCGTGATCGTCGAGGAAAACTCGGTGATCTCGATGGGCGTGTACCTCGGCCAGAGCACGAAGATCTACGACCGCGAGACGGGCGAAGTCAGCTACGGCCGCATCCCGGCGGGCTCGGTCGTCGTCGCCGGCAACCTGCCGTCGAAGGATGGCTCGCACAGCCTGTACTGCGCAGTGATCGTCAAGAAGGTCGACGCGAAGACGCGCGCGAAGGTCGGCCTGAACGAGCTGCTGCGAGGCGACTGATGGCAAAGCCGCACACCGTGGTCGTCTACGGCATTCCGAACTGCGACACCGTGAAGAAGGCCCGCGTGTGGCTCGACGATCACGGCGTCGAATTCGAGTTCCACGACTTCAAGAAGCTCGGTGTCAGCGCACCGCTCGTCGAGGACTGGCTGAAGGACGTGTCGCTCGACGCGCTCGTCAACAAGCGCGGCACGACGTGGCGCGGCCTGGACGATGCGATGAAGGCGGCCGCCGAAACGAAGGCCGGCGCGGTCGCGCTGATGATCCACAAGCCGTCGGTCATCAAGCGCCCCGTGCTGGTGGTCAACGGCCGCGTGAAATCGCTCGGCTTCGCGGCCGATCAATACGCGGCGCTGTTTGCCGCATAGGGCTGCCCGCGCTGCGCCTGTCGGCGCAGCCCGACGTCTTGTCGCTGCCGGCCACCGCGCCGGCATTTTTTATCGAAAGTGGTCCGAACCATGTCCACCACCCTAGCCCTTACCGAACAGCTGATCGCCCGCGCGTCCGTGACGCCCGACGACCAGCATTGCCAGCAGATCATGACCGAGCGCCTCGCTGCGCTCGGCTTCGAATGCGAGACCATCGCGTCGCACGGCGTGACCAACCTGTGGGCCGTCAAGCGCGGCACCGACGGCCGCGACGGCAAGCTGCTCGCGTTCGCGGGCCACACCGATGTCGTGCCGACCGGCCCGCTCGAGCAGTGGAGCTCGCCGCCGTTCATCCCCGCCCATCGTGACGGCAAGCTGTACGGCCGCGGTGCGGCCGACATGAAGACGTCGCTCGCGGCGTTCGTCGTCGCGTCCGAGGAATTCGTCGCGGCCCATCCCGGCCACCGCGGCACGATCGCGTTCCTGATCACGAGCGACGAGGAAGGCCCCGCCACCGACGGCACCGTGAAGGTCGTCGAGCTGCTCGAAGCACGCGGCGAACGCATGGACTACTGCATCGTCGGCGAGCCGACGTCGACCACCGAGCTCGGCGACGTCGTGAAGAACGGCCGCCGCGGATCGATGTCGGGCGAACTCGTCGTCAAGGGCGTGCAGGGCCACATCGCGTATCCGCACCTCGCGAAGAACCCGATCCACCTGCTCGCGCCGGCGCTCGCCGAGCTCGCCGCCGAGCAATGGGACGAAGGCAACGAATACTTCCCGCCGACCACCTGGCAGGTGTCGAACCTGCACGCCGGCACCGGCGCGACCAACGTGATTCCCGGCCACGCCGACCTGCTGTTCAACTTCCGCTTCTCGACCGCCAGCACGGTCGAGGGCCTGCAGGCGCGCGTGCATGCGATCCTCGACAAGCACGGCCTCGAATACACGCTGAAGTGGTCGGTGAGCGGCCTGCCGTTCCTCACGCCGCGCGGCGAGCTGTCGGGCGCGCTGGAAAACGCGATCCGCACCGAGACCGGTATCACGACCGAGCTGTCGACCACGGGCGGCACGTCGGACGGCCGTTTCATCGCGCGCATCTGCCCGCAGGTGATCGAGTTCGGTCCGCCGAACGGCAGCATCCACAAGATCGACGAGCACATCGAAGTGCGCTTCGTCGACCCGCTGAAGAACGTGTACCGCCGCGTGCTCGAACAACTGATCGCCTGATGGAACCTCGCATGACGACACCTTTTGCAACTGTTCGCGACCTGCTGCGCTATGCGGTCACGCGCTTCTCGCAAGCGAAGCTCGCATTCGGCCACGGCTCCGACAACGCTTACGACGAAGCGGCCTACCTCGTGCTGCGCACGCTCGACCTGCCGCTCGACACGCTCGAGCCGTTCCTCGACGCGCGGCTGCTGCCCGACGAAATCGCGGCCGTGCTCGCGGTGATCGAACGGCGTGCGACCGACCGCGTGCCGGCCGCGTACCTCACGCATGAAGCGTGGATGCACGGCCACCGCTTCTACGTCGACGAACGCGTGATCGTGCCGCGCTCGTTCATCGGCGAGCTGCTCGACGACGGGCTGCAGCCATACGTCGCCGACCCCGAGCAGGTCGGCGCGGTGCTCGAGCTGTGCACGGGCTCCGGCTGCCTCGCGATCCTCGCGGCGAGCGCGTTCCCGAACGCCGAGATCGACGCGGTCGACCTGTCCGACAAGGCACTCGAAGTCGCCGAGATCAACGTGCGCGACTACGGCCTCGAAGACCGTATCGGGCTGCACCGCGGCGACCTCTACGCGCCGCTGCCCGCGTTCCGCACCGACCCGGGCTCCCGCTATGACGTGATCCTGACGAACCCGCCGTACGTGAACGCATCGTCGATGGCCGCACTGCCGCCCGAGTACCGGCATGAGCCGGAGATGGCGCTCGCCGGCGGCGACGACGGGATGGACATCGTGCGACGCATCGTCGCCGAAGCCCATCGCTGGCTGCACGACGACGGCGTGCTCGTCGTCGAGATCGGCAACGAGCGCGAAAACGTCGAAGCCGCGTTCGGCGGCCTCGAGCTCACCTGGCTGCCCACCAGCGCGGGCGACGACGCCGTGTTCCTGATCCAGGCGTCGGACCTGCCCCGCAAAGCCTGAGCCTTCCCGGCTCGCCCACCGTGCGGTGCACCGTTGCGCCGCACGGTTGGGTAAGATGCGCGTAGGCGGCCGCCCGGCCGCGCGACCTCAGGAGTCCGTCACGCGCCCATGACCCTCGACTGGCTACATCTCGGCACCCTGATCCTGACCATCCACGTGCTCGGGATCGTCGCGGCGTGCCACGCGATCATGAACACGCGCACGTCGCAAGGCGCGATCGCGTGGGCCGTCTCGCTCGCGGCCATGCCGTACCTGACACTCATTCCGTACCTGTTCCTCGGCCGCAGCAAGTTCTCCGGCTACGTCGACGCCCGGCGCCACGAGCTGGAAATGTTGCGCATGCACACGCCGCGCTCGCCCTGGCTCAGCACCGACGCGACCGACGGGCCGGCCGCCGACGCAATCGGCCAGGCCGCCGTACTCGCGCTCACGCGGCTCGGCGGCATGCCGTTCCTCGGCGGCAATTCGGTGCGCACGCTCGTCAACGGCGACGCGACGTTCTCGGCAATCCTGGCGGCCATCGACGCCGCGCGCGACTACGTGGTGGTGCAGTTCTTCATCGTGCGCGACGATGCGCTCGGCCGGATGCTGCGCGACTCGCTGCTCGCGCGCGCCGCAGCCGGCGTGCGCTGCTGTCTGCTGTACGACAGCATCGGCAGCTTCGACCTGCCGCACAGCTACGTCGACACGTTGCGCCGGGGCGGCGTCGAGGTTCATCCGTTCGCGACCAACCGGAAGTTCGTCAACCGCTTCCAGCTCAACTTCCGCAACCACCGCAAGATTGTCGTCGTCGACGGCAATCGCGCGTTCGTCGGCGGCCATAACGTCGGCGTCGAGTATCTCGGCGCGAAACCGCGCCTGTCGCCGTGGCGCGACACGCACATCGAGATACGCGGCCCGGTGGTCGCGAGCATCCAGTACGTGTTCGCCGAAGACTGGCACTGGGCGACGCAGAAGCTGCCGCCGCTCGCCCTGCCGCCGCCTGCGCAGCCCGGCGACAACATGCATTGCCTCGCGGTGCCGATGGGGCCGGCCGACAAGCAGGAGACGGGCTCGCTGTTCTTCGTCGAGGCGATCAACGCCGCGCGCGAGCGGGTCTGGATCACCACGCCGTACCTCGTCCCCGACGAAGCCGTGATCTCCGCGCTGAAGCTCGCCGTGATGCGCGGCGTCGACGTGCGCATCCTGATCCCGAGCCGGCGCGATCACTACGTGGTATTCGAGGCGTCGAAGCTGTACGCGCGCGATCTGGTCGATGCGGGCGTCAAGGTGTTCCGCTACCGGCCCGGCTTCCTGCACCAGAAGGTCGTGCTGATCGACCGCATCGCGGCGGCGATCGGCAGCGCGAATCTCGACAACCGCTCGTTCCGCCTCAATTTCGAGATCATGGTGCTGACCGTCGACCGCACATTCGCCGACGAGGTCGAGACGATGCTCGATGCCGATTTCGCGCAGGCGTACGAGGTCGATGCGAGCGAATACCGCCAGTCGCCCGCCTGGCGGCGCATCGCGATGCACGTCGCGCGGCTGTTCGCACCGATCCTCTAACGGCCGGGACGGCGGCGTCCGTGCGATGCGCACCGGCGCCGCGAACACCGCCGGCAGCCGTCACAGCAGCTTGTCGATATCCGCGGCGATTTCGTCCGGCTTGGTCGACGGCGCGTAGCGCTTGACGATGCGCCCTTCGCGATCGACCAGGAATTTCGTGAAATTCCACTTGATCGCCTTGAGCCCGAGGATGCCGGGCGCTTCGTCGGTCAGGTAGCGGTACAGCGGATGCGCATGGTCGCCCTTCACGTCGATCTTCGCGAACATCGGGAACGTGACGCCGTAATTGCGCTCGCAGAACGCGCCGATCTGCGTGGCGTCGCCGGGCTCCTGCTTGCCGAACTGGTTGCACGGGAAGCCGAGCACATAGAAGCCGCGCGCCGCGTACTGGTCGTACAGCTTCTGCAGGCCCGCGTACTGCGGCGTGAAACCACACTCGCTCGCGGTGTTGACGATCAGCAGCACCTTGCCGCGATATGCATCGAGCGAGGCCGGCGCGCCGGCAAGCGTCTCTGCGCTGAACGAATACAGGGTGGACATCGGGCACTCCTTTTACGAAACCGGATCGACGTGGAGTCTAGGCGAAATTGCCCCGTTGCGGCATCCGCCGAACGGCCAATGCCCGGCGCAAGCGGCGCGCAGTCTAGAATAGCGGTTTTGGCCAGTCATTTCCGCCGTGATCCGTTTCAATCAGTTCAGCCTTGCGCGCGGCACCAAGCCGCTGTTCGAGTCGACCTCCTTCGTACTCAATCCCGGCGAGAAAGCCGGCCTGATCGGCGCGAACGGCGCCGGCAAGTCGACCCTGTTCTCGGTCCTGCGCGGCGAGCTGCACTCGGACGGCGGCGATTTCTCGATGCCGCCGTCGTGGCGGATCGCCCACGTGTCGCAGGAAACGCCCGCGGTCGACCGCTCGGCGCTCGACTACACGCTCGACGGCGACGCCGCGCTGCGCGAGATCGAGGCCCGCATCGCCGCCGCCTCCGCCGCGCATGACGGCGCCGCCGAAGCCGACGCGCACGCCGCGTTCGCCGACGCCGACGGCTATACCGCGCCCGCCCGCGCCGAAGCGCTGCTGCTCGGCCTCGGCTTCACGCTCGCGCAGACGCGCGAATCCGTCGCCAGCTTCTCCGGCGGCTGGCGCATGCGCCTGAACCTCGCGCAGGCGCTGATGTGCCGCTCCGACCTGCTGCTGCTCGACGAACCGACCAACCACCTCGACCTCGACGCAATCGTCTGGCTCGAAGACTGGCTGCACCGCTACCCCGGTACGCTCGTCGTGATTTCGCACGACCGCGAATTCCTCGATTCGATCTGCAACGTCACGCTGCATCTGGAAAACCGCCAGGTGAAGCGCTATGGCGGCAACTACTCGCAGTTCGAAGTGCTGCGCGCGCAGCAACTGGCGCTGCAGCAAAGCGCCTACGAAAAGCAGCAGAAGACGATCGAGCACCTGCAGAGCTTCGTCGACCGCTTCAAGGCCAAGGCGACCAAGGCCAAGCAGGCCCAGAGCCGGATGAAGGCGCTGGAGAAGATGGAGCTGATCGCGCCGGCGCACATCGCGTCGCCGTTCACGTTCGAATTCCGCACGCCCGATGCCGCGCCGAACCCGATGATGGTGATGGAAGACGTCCGCTGCGGCTACCACGCCGACGGCGGAGCGGAAATCCCGATCGTCGAGCGCGTCGCGCTGTCGATCCAGAACGGCCAGCGCATCGGCCTGCTCGGTGCGAACGGCCAGGGCAAGTCGACGCTGATCAAGACGCTGGCCGGCACGCTTGCGCCGCTGTCGGGGCACGTCCGCGACGGCAAGGGGCTGACGATCGGCTATTTCGCACAGCACCAGCTCGAAACGCTGCGCGAAGACGATTCGCCGCTCGCGCATCTGGCACGGCTCGCGCCCGACACGCGCGAGCAGGAGCTGCGCGACTTCCTCGGCGGCTTCAACTTCTCGGGCGACATGGCGACCACCGCGGTCGGGCCGTTTTCGGGCGGTGAAAAAGCACGTCTCGCGCTCGCGCTGATCATCTGGCAGAAGCCGAACCTGCTGCTGCTCGACGAACCGACGAACCACCTCGACCTCGAAACGCGCCATGCGCTGACGATGGCGCTCGCGCAGTTCGAAGGCACGCTGATCCTCGTCTCGCACGACCGCCACCTGCTGCGCGCGACGACCGACCAGTTCATGCTGGTCGCGAAGCACCGGCTGCAGCCGTTCGACGGCGACCTCGACGACTACCGCGACTGGCTGCTGCAGCACGCGGCCGAGCAGCGCGCCGCCGCGAAGGCCGACAGCGCGGCATCACCGGGCGCGGGTGCCGCAGCCAACCGCAAGGACCAGAAGCGCCAGGCCGCCGAGGAGCGGCAGCGCCTGTCGGTGCTGAAGAAGCCGCTGCAGACGCGCATCACGAAGCTCGAAAAGGAAATGGAAACCCTGCACGCGGAGAAGGCGCGCCTCGACACATTCGTCGCCGATCCGGCGAGCTACGAAGCCGAGCGCAAGACGGAACTGACCGATGCGATCCGCAAGCTCGGGGACGTCAACACGCGTCTCGAAACGGTCGAGGCCGACTGGCTCGCCGCGCAGGAAGAGCTCGAGCAGATCGGCTGACCGCCGTCGCGGGGCGGCCGGCCAATACGCCAGTCAGCCCGGCGTGCCGGCTGCCTCCGGGCAGCGGTACCTTGGTATCACTGCACCTCGACAGACCATCGGGCCCTTTGCGGGCCCAGATACGACAAAGCCGGGCGCAAGAGCCCGGCCTGTTCATTCATTACCGCAGTCGCACAATTCGCGAAGCTGCCGGCTCAGCGTCGCGGCAACGTGTCGCGCGGCATCTGCTCGTCGTCGCCCATCAGGTGCCGGCGCCCTTCGGTCGGTCGCCTGATCGCCGCGGCGACTTCCGCTTCCGTCACGTCCTCGGACACGACCTTGCGCGCCAGGCGCCCTTCGTCGTCGATCCATTCAACGATCCGGCACCCGCCGCCCCAGGGTTGGCGAATCGGCTCCGACACGCGGCAGCCACGCAGGTTGTAAAGGCGTCCGCTCGGCGCTTCCCCGTACGATTTCAACATAGGATCCCTTCGCATTGCGCGGTTCGACAATCCGGCAAAGGATAGGGAAAAGCGATGTCCGGCGGGTTACAGAACCCTACATCTTCTTTACAACGGATTACGCGACAGATCGCCCGCCCGCATGGCCCGGGCGCCGGCCGGGCCGGTCACTCGAGATCGCGCACGCGGTCGATCGCCTGTTCGAGCCGATCGACGGCCATCACGTTCAGCCCTTCGATCGGCTGCTTCGGCGCATTCGCCTTCGGAATCAGCGCGGACGTGAAACCGAGCTTCGCGGCTTCGCGCAACCGCTCCTGCCCGCGCGGCGACGGCCGGATCTCGCCCGCCAGCCCCACTTCGCCGAACACGATCAGCCCTTTCGGCAGCGCCTTGTTGCGCATCGACGAATGGATCGCGAGCAGCACCGCGAGGTCCGCGGCCGGCTCGGTGATCTTCACGCCGCCCACGGCATTGAGGAACACGTCCTGGTCGAAGCACGCGATGCCCGCATGCCGGTGCAGCACCGCGAGCAGCATCGCGAGCCGGTTCTGTTCGAGACCGACCGCGAGCCGGCGCGGGTTCGGCACGTGCGCCGTATCGACGAGTGCCTGGACTTCGACGAGCAGCGGGCGCGTGCCTTCCTGCGTGACGAGCACGCACGAGCCGGGCACGACCTGCTCGTGCTGCGACAGGAACAGCGCGGACGGATTCGCGACGCCGCGCAGCCCGCGCTCGGTCATCGCGAACACGCCGAGTTCGTTGACCGCACCGAAGCGGTTCTTGAACGCGCGCACGAGCCGGAACGACGAATGCGTGTCGCCTTCGAAGTACAGCACGGTGTCGACGATGTGCTCGAGCACGCGCGGGCCGGCCAGGTTGCCCTCCTTCGTCACGTGCCCGACCATGATGATCGCGGTGCCCGACTGCTTCGCGATGCGCGTGAGCTGCGCCGCGCACTCGCGCACCTGCGCGACCGAGCCCGGCGCCGACGTGAGCGCTTCCGAATAGACGGTCTGGATCGAGTCGATGACGGCCACGTCCGGCCGCTCCGCGTCGATCGCGGCCTGGATCTTCTCGAGCTGGATCTCGGCGAGCAGCTTCAGTTCATCCGCCGGCGCACCGCCGTCGAGCAGCGCAAGCCGTTGCGCGCGCAACGCGATCTGCGCGGCCGATTCCTCGCCGCTGATATAGAGCGCGCGCCGCTCGCTCGCGATGTCGGCGAGCGACTGCAGCAACAGCGTCGACTTGCCGATGCCCGGGTCGCCGCCGATCAGCACGACGCCGCCCGGCACGAGCCCGCCGCCGAGCACGCGGTCGAATTCACCGATGCCGGTCGAGAAGCGCGGCACGTCGGCCGCTTCGATGTCGACGAGACGCTGGACGGGCGCCCGCTTCGCGAGCGACTGGAAACGATGGGCAGCCGGCGCCTCGGCGACCGATTCGACCAGCGTGTTCCAGGCCTGGCACGACGGGCATTGGCCCTGCCACTTCGGGGTCTGTCCGCCGCACTCGCTGCAGACGTATACGGTTTTCTGTTTGGCCACGCGCGACGCCCTTATTCCGCGCGCACGGGCACGCGGCCGGCGACCGCGCACATCAGCTCGTAGCCGATCGTGCCGCAATGGCGGGCGACGTCGTCGATCGGCAGCGCGTTGCCCCACAGCTCGACGCGCGCGCCGACACCGGCCTGCGGGCACGGGGTCAGGTCGACGGTGATCATGTCCATCGATACGCGACCGACGATCCGCGTGCGGATGCCGTCGACGATCACGGGCGTGCCTTCGGGCGCGACCCGCGGATAGCCGTCCGCGTAACCGCACGCGACCACGCCGATCCGCATCGGCGCCTGTGCCGAGAAGGTCGAACCATAGCCGATCGCCTGCCCTTTCGCGATCGTCTGCACCGCGATCAGCTCGGACGCGAGCGTCATCGCAGGCTTCAGCCCCGTGTCGGCGATGTCGGACGACAGCCCGGACGGCGACGCGCCGTACAGCACGATCCCAGGGCGCACCCAGTCGAAGTGGGTATCCGGATGCCACAGCACGGCCGCCGAGTTCGCGAGGCTGCGCGCGCCGGCGATGCTTGCCGCGCCGCGCTCGAACGTCGCGAGCTGCTCGGCAACGCCGCGCTCGTTGTCCGCATCCGAAAAATGGGTCATCAACGTGATCTGGCCGATGCCGGGGCACGCGCGGGCACGCTCCCAGGCGGCGCGGTATTTTTCCGGCAGGTAGCCGAGCCGGTTCATCCCGCTGTTCATCTTGAGCTGCACGTTGACCGGCTTCGACAGCCGCGCCGTTTCCAGCATCCGCATCTGCTCGTCGTTGTGGACGGTGGTCGTCAGGCTGTAGCGGTCGATCACGTCGATGTCGGTCGAGCGGAAGAACCCTTCGAGCAGCAGGATCGGGCCGGCCCAGCCGAGCTCGCGCAGCTTGACGGCCTCGTCGAGGTCGAGCAGGCCGAAGCCGTCGGTACCGCGCAGGCCCGGAAACGCGCGGGCGAGACCGTGACCGTACGCGTTGGCCTTGACGACCGCCCAGACCTTGGACGGGCCGGCAAAGCGGCGGACGACGGAGAGATTGTTCGCGAGAGCGGCGGTATGGATGGTGGCGGAGATCGGGCGCGGCATGGGAAATTTACGTAAAGACGCTTGCGAATCATCAGCTTACCGCGCCTTTTGAGCACTGAAGCCGACAATTTGCGGAACGATCGGGGAATCTTGCTAGTCCGAATTGGCGTATTTTCATGTTATAAAGCCGTGCGCACAACCCATTTCGAACGGAATAAGCCGATCGCATACCAGGCGGCCTACGCGGCCCTGCCGCAGCGACGAAAGCATCGCATCAGATGAAAAAAGGTTTTTACACCATCATGGCCGCGCAGTTTTTCTCGTCGCTGGCCGACAATGCGCTCCTCATCGCCGCCATCGCCCTGCTGAAAGACCTCCACGCCCCCAACTGGATGACACCGCTGTTGAAGCTGTTCTTCGTGTTGTCCTACGTGGTGCTGGCGGCCTATGTCGGCGCTTTCGCGGATTCGCGCCCGAAGGGCCGCGTGATGTTCATCACCAACTCGATCAAGGTCGTCGGCTGCATGATCATGCTGTTCGGCGCCCACCCGTTGATCGCGTACGGGATCGTCGGGTTCGGCGCGGCGGCCTACTCGCCCGCGAAATACGGCATCCTCACCGAGCTGCTGCCGGCCGACCGGCTGGTCGCCGCGAACGGCTGGATCGAAGGCACGACCGTCAGCTCGATCATCCTCGGCACCGTGCTCGGCGGCGCGCTGATCAGCCCGCACATCGCGTCGCACGTGATCGCGCATACGCCCGCCTGGATCGGCACACCTGCCGAAGCGGCGATGGCGATCATCATGGCGATCTACGTGATCGCCGCGCTGTTCAACCTGCGCATCCCCGATACCGGCGCCCGCTACCCGAAGCAGGAACGCGGCCCGGTCAAGCTTCTCACCGATTTCGCCGACTGCTTCATGGTGCTGTGGCGCGACAAGCTCGGCCAGATCTCGCTGGCCGTCACGACGCTGTTCTGGGGCGCGGGCGCGACGCTGCAGTTCATCGTGCTGAAGTGGGCTGAAGTGTCGCTCGGCATGTCGCTGTCGGAAGGCGCGATCCTGCAGGCCGTGGTCGCGGTCGGCGTCGCGGCCGGCGCAATCGCCGCCGCCGCCCGGATTCCGTTGAAGAAGTCGCTGACCGTGCTGCCCGTCGGCATCATCATGGGCATCGCGGTGATGCTGATGGCGTTCTACACGCGCGACCTGTTCCCGTCGCACTGGGCCGTGCACATCGGCCACCTGCGCATGCCCGTGTACCTGATCATCGCGTACATCTTCCTGATGTGTGTCGGTGCGCTGTCCGGCTACTTCGTCGTTCCGATGAACGCGCTGCTGCAGCATCGCGGCCACGTGCTGCTGTCGGCCGGCCACTCGATCGCGGTGCAGAACTTCAACGAGAACCTGTCGGTGCTCGTGATGCTGTGCCTGTATGCGGTGCTCGTGTGGCTCGACGTGCCGGTCGGCGTCGTGATCGTGCTGTTCGGCACGTTCGTCTGCCTGACGATGTGGCTCGTGATGCGCCGCCACCAGGCGAACCAGCGTCAGTTCGACTCGGTCGCGCTGATCGGCGAATCGCGGCACTGACGCTACACTTCCCGTTTCCGTCCGCCGGCGCCGGTCTTCGAACCGGCGCGTTGCCCTCATGACGCACCCGATACCCAACATCCTGACGATCGCCGGCTCCGATTCGGGCGGCGGCGCAGGCATCCAGGCCGACCTGAAGACCTTTTCCGCGCTCGGCGCATACGGCGCGAGCGTGATCACCGCGCTGACCGCCCAGAACACGCGCGGGGTGACCGGCGTGCATGCGCCGGATGCGGCGTTCGTGACCGCGCAACTCGACGCGGTGTTCGGCGATATCCGCATCGATGCGGTCAAGATCGGGATGCTCGCGAATGCGGCGATCGTGCACGCGGTGGCCGACGCGCTGCGCCGTTACACGCCGCGCTTCGTCGTGCTCGACACGGTGATGATCTCGAAGAGCGCGCACGCGCTGCTTGCGCCCGATGCCGTCGACGCGCTGCGCGATACGCTGCTGCCGCTCGCGACGGTCGTGACGCCGAACCTGCCCGAAGCCGCCGCGCTGCTGAACGATGTGCCCGCAACCACGGAAGACGACATGGTCCGGCAAGGTCAGGCATTGTTACAGACGGGCGCGCGCGCCGTGCTGATGAAAGGCGGCCACCTGCCGGACGCGTCCGCGAGCCCCGACTGGCTCGTCGAAGCGACACGCACCGTGCGGCTCGATGGCGCACGCGTACCGGTCAGCAACACGCACGGCACCGGCTGCACGCTGTCGTCGGCGATCGCCGCGCTGCTGCCGCAGCAGCCCGACCTCGAAAGCGCGGTGCGCGAAGCCAAGACCTACCTGACCGGCGCGATCGCCGCGAGCGGCCACCTCGACGTCGGCCACGGCGTCGGCCCTGTCCATCACTTCCATCGCTGGTGGTGAGCGCCGGCTGACGCGGCGTCAGTGATCCTGCGCCGCGAACGCCTGCGCGCGTACCGGCCAGTCGTCCGGCACGACGAAGCCGCGCGCCCTTTCGCGCCACGTGCCGTCACTGCCCTTTTCATGAATGCCGATCAGCGCGGGGGCCTCGCGTGCCGTCAGCACGGACGGCAGTTCCAGCGCCGCCGCGAGCGGCTCGGGTTCGAATCCGCTATCGGCAGCCGCACGTCGCGGCGCGAGCCACGCCAGCCGCGGCAACACGCCCCATGCGACGCCGGCACGCTGCCGGGCCGCCCACGCCGGCCACTGCGCGTGCGTCAGCCAGAAGCCGTGCGGGTGATCCGGCGCGATTTCCGCGGACACCGGCGGCAACGGCGCACCGTGCGGATAGAACAACCAGCCCTTGATGAACATCTGCGCGTCGGACGGCGCGCCGTAGCCGAGTCGCGCAAACCCGTCGCGATCGCCGAGCCGCAGTTGGTGCTCGAGTAGCCGGCTGCGCTTGCGGTCGAACCGGTCGACGAGGTTGGGGCCGACGAAATCGGCGAGCGAGGCACCGGCTTGCACCGGCGCGCACAGATAGCACTTCACCGCGAGTTCCCAGTGCAGGCGCCGCCCGTCCGGCGCGTCGACGAGAAAATCGACTTCGCCGAGCGTCTTGCCATTGCTGCGCAGCGGCAGATTGGCCGCGACGAGCCGCAGCGACGGCCCGTGCGTCAGGAAATACTCAAGCAGGCATTCGGCGTAGCGGCCGAGCCGGGTGGGCCGGAACCCGTCGAGCGCGCGATGCAGCGGCTCGGGCTGCGCATCGAGCGCGGCGAGCCATGCTTCGACGGCCGACTGACCGGCGGCATCCAGCCACGGGCGCGCAAGCGGCGCGTCCGGTACCGCCGTGAGCAGGCTCGGGCTGGCCAGCAGCCAGCCCAGATCGCGAACCGCGACGTCGTGCAGCGTATCGACGAATGCGAACGCCGCGCCGGTCGTCATTGTCCGGCCGGCCCGTTCGCGTCGGTGCCCTCGGCGCGCTGGAACGTATCGCGCGCGAGGCACAGGTCGGCCCATGCCTTCGACTTGTCCTGCAGGCTGCGCAGCAGGTACGCCGGGTGATAGGTCACGATCACCGGCACGCCTTCGTATTCATGCACGCGGCCGCGCAGCGACGCAATGCTCGCGTCCGACTTCAGCAAGGTCTGCGCGGCGAAGCGGCCGAGCGCGACGATCAGCTTCGGCTTCACGAGCGCGACCTGGCGCTGCAGATAAGGCTCGCAACGCGCGACCTCGTCCGGCTCCGGATTGCGGTTGCCGGGCGGCCGGCACTTGATCACGTTCGCGATGTACACGTTGTCGCCGCGCTTGAGCGACAGCGACTGCAGCATGTTGTCGAGCAGCTTGCCCGCCTGGCCGACGAACGGCTCGCCCTGCTTGTCCTCGTTCTCGCCCGGTGCTTCGCCGATCAGCATCCAGTCCGCTTCGCGGTCGCCGACCCCGAACACGGTGTTGGTCCGCTTCTCGCACAGCCGGCAAAGCGTACAGTCCGACACGCGCGCAGCCAGCGCGTCCCAGTCGAGCGCGGCAACCGGCGTACCGACGGGACGCGATTCTGCAACCGGCGCGGGGTCGCCCGGCGGCGCCGCATCGAACCACGCGAAATCGTCTGCCGTGGCGGGCGGAGCGTCGTCCATCGGCGGCATCGTGTCGGCAGGCATGACCGGTACAGGCGCACGATCGCCATCGTCGACGCGGCGCACGGAGGCGGCCGGCGCGCGAGCCGGCGAAGCATCGACGCGTATCGCCACTGCCGGCGGCGCGTCGTCTTGCACCGGCGGTCGCGCGGTGCGCGCAGGTCGCTCGATCGCGACGGCCGGCGCGATGTCCGCTGCACCGGCTTGCGCCACGGCAGGCGCTTCGGCTGCCGCGCCATCGTCCGCGCTTTGCCCGCGCCGCACCCAGATCTGCGCGAGGCCCATTTCCTCGAGCGCCGCTTCAGCCCATGCCATGCGCGTCCCCTTCGTCCTTGTTCAGCGTCAGACGCATCACGATCGCGTCCTCCCGGCTGCGATGCTTCGCCGGGTAATAATTCTTGCGCCGGCCGATCGTCGAGAAGCCGAAACGCTCGTACAGATGAACCGCGCGCGGATTGGACGGCCGCACCTCGAGCAGCACGCCGTCGAGCCCTTCCGCGCGCGAAATGCGCACGGCCTCGCGCAGCAGCGCCAGGCCCGCGCCCGCGCGCTGCGCGGCCGGCGCGACGCACAGGTTCAGCAGGTGCATCTCGTCGACCACGGGCATCAGCACGCAATAGCCGATCAGCGAACCCGTCACGTGCCGCAGGCACACGCCCAGATAGCCGTTGCGCAACGAATCCTCGAAGTTGCCGCGGCTCCACGGGAATTCGTACGCGACGTGCTCGATCGCGACGACTTCGTCGAGATCGGCATCCGTCATCGGCGCCAGATAACGGTCGCTCAGCAGTACACCCGTCATCCCTTCGCTCCGCCCGTCTGCGCGGCCCGTGCCGCGACGCGCTCGGCGGTCGTCTGCGCGACCTTGTCGCGCACGTACTCCGGCGCAGCCTGATCGGCCGGCACCGCACGCCCGGCACGGAATGCGCGCAGGGCGGCATGGGCGACCGCCAGCGCGTGCGGCATCGCGTCGTGGTCGATCACGGCCGCGCGCGCCGCAGCCGGCAACTGCGCGCCGAACGCGGCCGCCGCATTGCCCGCGAGCGTGAACGGCACATCGGGCACGCCGACGGCGCCCGGCGCATCGAGCGAAGCCGGATGCAGCGTGCGCCAGTCGCCGGTGCTGTCGTCCCACGCGAAATCCGCCCAGTAGGCTTCGTCCATCCGCGCGTCCAGCGCGGCCAGCACGCGGGTCGTGCCGGGCGCGCGCAGCCGCGCATGCTCGGCGCACGCGAGCAGCGTACCGATCGGCACGACCGGCAGCCCGCCCCCGAACGCGAGACCCTGGGTAATGCCCGTCGCGGTGCGCAGGCCCGTGAACGAGCCGGGGCCCGCACCGAATGCGATCGCGTCGCAATCGGCGAGCGTCAGTCCCGATTCGGCGAAAAGCTCCTGGATCGCCGGCAGCACGCGCGTGCTCGACACGGCGCCCGTCAGCTCGTGGCGGACCCAGGTTTGCGGGGTGGAAACGGCGTCATCGGCGTGGGCCGAGCGCAGCAGCGCGACCGAGCAGTATTCGGTCGACGTATCGATGGCGAGGAGCACTGTTTGCGTCATGGGCGACATTGTAATGCGGCGCCCCGCTCCCACGGGCGATCGGGCCCGATCCGTGCATGCACGCTGCGCCCGGCGGCGGTTTGGAAGGATCGCTCGACCCCGCGCGGCGGTCCGCTTGTTAAGATCGCCCGACCTGAAACCCTTACGGAGACACCCGATGAGCGAACTCACCGCCCAATTCGACCAGGCCCAGATCGACGTCAAGCAACTGACGGAACGGCCGGGCAACCTGACCCTGCTGCGCCTGTACGCACTCTTCAAGCAGGCGACCGACGGCGACGCCCACGGCGACAAGCCGGGCTTCACCGACATCGTCGGCAAATACAAGTACGACGCCTGGGATGCGCTGAAGGGCACGTCGCAGGATGCGGCAAAGCAGCAGTACATCGAGCTCGTCGAATCGCTGAAAAACGGCACGGCTTCCTGACCGAATCGCCTCCTGTCGCAATAGGCAATCAAATCAGTGGCGCAGCGCAGCAAATCTCTTTATAATGCGGGCTGCGTCACCCCCCGCGCTCGGCTCGCAAGCCGTTCCGGCCTGACGCCTCGTAGCGTTAAGCTCCAATCCGGTTTAGAACCTGTCCCCTCCTGCTTCGACCTTCGCGGTCGTCACTTATCAGGCTGGCGGCCCCGCTCCTGAAGCGCGCCGCACCCAAAACAGCTTCTAATGCCTCATCCGCCGACGGTTCGGCGGATTGCACCCCCGTTTCCCGATTTGCTCGCTGAATCCGACGACTTGGGTATGCGCGATTGGCGCCGACGTTTCACCCACTGTGTTTCAAGGATTGTTATGACTTCGAGCATCAACTCCAGCCCGCTCAACGCGATCGCCGACCAGGCGCTCGGTCTCGACGACGCCGCCGTACCGGCCGCGGTCGAACCGGCGTCGGACGAGCCGAACTTCGCGTCGCTCGGGTTGTCGCCGGAGATCGTCTCCGCGCTGCAGGCCGCCGGCTATGTGAAGCCGACGCCGGTCCAGCAGCGCGCGATTCCGGCCGGCATCGCCGGCCGTGACCTGCTGGTCTCGAGCCCGACCGGTTCGGGCAAGACCGCTGCATTCATGCTGCCCGCGATCGAACGTTTCGCGCAGCTCCAGAAGGCGCAGGCGCAGCAACCGCGCGCGCCGCGCGAACCGAACCAGGGCGACCGCCGCGCGCGCCGCCCGCAACCCGTCGCGCGCCCGGGCCTGCTCGTGCTGACGCCGACCCGCGAACTCGCGATGCAGGTCACCACGGCCGCAACGACCTACGGCAAGCACCTGAAGCGCCTGCGCACGGTCAGCATCCTCGGCGGCGTCGCCTACGGCCAGCAGCTGATGCTGCTCGCGAAGAACCCGGAAATCCTGGTTGCCACGCCGGGCCGTCTGCTCGACCACCTCGAGCGTGGCCGCATCGACCTGTCCGAGTTGAAGATGCTCGTGCTGGACGAAGCCGACCGCATGCTCGACATGGGCTTCATCGACGACATCGAAACGATCGTCGCCGCCACCCCCGAGTCGCGCCAGACGATGCTGTTCTCGGCCACGCTCGACGGCAAGATCGGTTCGCTGACGAGCCGCCTGCTGAAGGATCCGGAGCGCATCGAGATCCAGCAACGCCTCGAATCGCGCACGAACATCGCGCAGACCGTGCACTACGTCGACGACCGCGACCACAAGGATCGCCTGCTCGATCACCTGCTGCGCGACGACGCGCTCGACCAGGCGATCATCTTCACGGCGACCAAGATCGACGCCGACCAGCTCGCCGGCCGTCTCGCCGACGCAGGCTTCGAATCGGCCGCGCTGCACGGCGACCTGCCGCAGGGCGCGCGTAACCGCACGATCCGTGCGCTGCGCGAGCGCCGCGTGCGCGTGCTGGTGGCAACCGACGTCGCGGCACGCGGCATCGACATCCCGGGCATCACGCACGTGTTCAACTACGACCTGCCGAAGTTCGCGGAAGACTACGTGCACCGTATCGGCCGTACCGGCCGTGCAGGCCGTTCGGGCACGGCAGTGAGCCTCGTGCACCACGCCGAGCAAGGCGCGCTCAAGCGCATCGAGCGCTTCGTGCGCTCGCCGCTGCCGGTCAACGTGATCGAAGGTTTCGAGCCGCGCAAGGCTCCCCCGCGTAACGGCGGCAACGGCGGCCGCGGCCGTCCGGGCGGCGGTAACGGCGGTCGCCGTTTCGGCGGCAAGCCGGGCGGTGGTTATGGCGGCAACGGTAACGGCAACGGCCGTAGCTACGGCGGCGGCAATGGCGGCGGCTGGAGCGGCAAGCCGGGCGGCAGCCGTGACGGCGGCCCGCGCCGCGACGGTCAGCGCAGCGGCGGCCCGCGTCGCAGCAACTCCGCGTCGTAAGCACGCACGGGCGGCCACCGGCCGCCCCACGGAGGGCAGACCCGCGGATAACCGCCCTGCCCATCCAGCCAACCGGCGCATCTGCGCCGGTTTTTTTTCGCTCCGCCCCACATTTCACGATGCGGAAAATTTTTTTGTGTCGTAAAAAATCATGCTGCGTGGCACAAGCCGGGCGATTGCAGGATGGGAAAAATCATTTCTCATCCCGAAATTACAATTTCAAGATATTGATTTAAAACAACTAAAAATTTACCCCACTCCTCACGAAGCCCCCTGTCCCGCTCCGGACGATTTGCCTAGACTCTTATACAAGACCTCACGAACCGGAACACACCGCTCCCGGCTTCGAGAACAGCGTCACCACCGTCAGATTCAACCCATCAGGCATCGCACCGCATCAAGGAGCTCATCATGTCGCGTCAGCAACAGGCACAGGAACTGCAACAGCAATGGGAATCCGATCCGCGCTGGAAGGGCATCAAGCGCAGCTACTCGGCTGAGGACGTGGTCCGCCTGCGTGGTTCGATCCCGATCGAGCACACGCTCGCCAAGCGCGGCGCGGAAAAGCTGTGGCGCCTCATCAACGACGAGCCGTTCGTCAATGCCCTCGGCGCACTGACCGGCAACCAGGCAATGCAGCAGGTGAAGGCCGGCCTGAAGGCGATCTACCTGTCCGGCTGGCAAGTGGCCGGCGACGCGAACGTCGCGGGCGAAATGTACCCGGACCAGTCGCTGTACCCGGCAAACTCGGTGCCGCTCGTCGTGAAGCGCATCAACAACACGCTGACGCGCGCCGACCAGATCCAGTGGTCGGAAGGCAAGAACCCGGGCGACGAAGGCTACGTCGATTTCTTCGCACCGATCGTCGCTGACGCGGAAGCCGGTTTCGGCGGCGTGCTGAACGCGTTCGAACTGATGAAGGCGATGATCGAAGCCGGCGCATCGGGCGTCCACTTCGAGGACCAGCTCGCATCCGTGAAGAAGTGCGGCCACATGGGCGGCAAGGTGCTGGTGCCGACGCGTGAAGCGGTCGCGAAGCTGTCGGCAGCGCGTCTCGCCGCGGACGTGATGGGCACGTCGACCGTGCTGGTCGCCCGCACCGACGCGGAAGCGGCCGACCTGATCACGTCCGACGTCGACGACAACGACAAGCCGTTCCTGACGGGCGAGCGCACGGTGGAAGGCTTCTTCCGCACGAAGCCGGGCATCGAGCAGGCGATCTCGCGCGGTCTCGCGTACGCGCCGTACGCCGACCTCGTCTGGTGCGAAACGGGCAAGCCGGATCTCGAGTACGCGAAGAAATTCGCGGAAGCGATCCACAAGCAGTTCCCGGGCAAGATGCTGTCGTACAACTGCTCGCCGTCGTTCAACTGGAAGAAGAACCTCGACGACGCGACGATCGCGAAATTCCAGAAGGAACTCGGCGCGATGGGCTACAAGTTCCAGTTCATCACGCTGGCCGGCTTCCACGCGCTGAACTACTCGATGTTCAACCTCGCGCACGGCTATGCCCGCACGCAGATGAGCGCATTCGTCGAACTGCAGCAGGCCGAGTTCGCGGCAGCGGACAAGGGCTTCACGGCCGTCAAGCACCAGCGCGAAGTCGGCACCGGCTACTTCGACGCCGTGACGCAGACGGTCGAGCGCGAAGCGTCGACCACCGCACTGCACGGCTCGACCGAAGACGAACAGTTCTTCGACGGCAAGAAGGTCGCGTAAGCAGAGCACGACGCGCGACGCGTCATGCCGATGCCCGCCCCGTCTCGCGACGGTGCGGCATCGGCCACCAAACAAAAATCAGGGAGGAGACGGCAGGCGCGCGATACAGATCGCGCGACCGGCCGCGCGGCCTGCGGGCCGCCAGCAACGACGCGCGCCGGCTCCGTCCGGCGCGCCCTTTTTCCAGGGCGCCGCCCTACCGATAGACGATCACCGGAATTTTCGTATGGGTCAGCACGCGCTGCGTCTCGCTGCCGATCAGCAAGCTGCCGAGCCCGCGGCGTCCGTGGGACGCCATGAAGATCACGTCGCAGCCGCCGCGTTCGGCCGCCTCGATGATGCCGAGATACGGCGACGGGTGCACGCTCGTCCAGGTGTCGCAGTCGACGCCGGCTGCCTTCGCGGCCGATTCGACCTCGTCGAGGTGGGCTCGCGCCTCGCGCTCGCTGCGCGCCCGGAAATCGGCGGGAGGCTCGATGATCACTTCGGAAAACGGCGAGTACGGATACTGCGGCAGGCACGCGTACGCCGTGACGCGCGCGCCGACCGCGCGAGCCAGGTCGATCGCGCCGTCGATCGCCTTCTGCGACAGTTCGGAACCGTCGGTTGGAACGAGGATGTGCCGGAACATCGCGCCCTCCTGCGTCAATCGCACTCCGCGCGCCGCGCTTCCGGGCGATCCGGCCGCGTCGCGTGGGGCATGCCTGTTTCGATTGTAGGACGTGAAAGCACGCGGCCGGGCGGCGCAGCGGGTTCGCCCTCATATCGGAAACGCGCGGCCGGCTGCCGCCTACTCGCCCCAGTAACCGGGCCGCTCGTACGTGTGCTTCAGGTAATCGAGAAACAGCCGCACGCGCAGCGGCAGATGCCGCCGTTGCGGAAACACCGCGTGGATGCCGATCGGCGGGGCGGCGAACGCGTCGAGCACGCTGACGAGCCGGCCGGCTGCGATGTCCTCGCCGACCTCCCACCACGAGCGCCACGCCAGGCCGTGGCCTTCGAGGCACCACTCGTGCAGCACCGCGCCGTCCGAGCATTCCATCGTGCCGTTCACGCGGATCGATACGACCTTGTCGTCCTCCTGGAACGCCCAGCCACGTTGCTGGTTCGCGTTTGCCGCGAGCGCGAGGCAGTTGTGCCGCGCCAGCTCCGCGAGCGTGGCCGGCGTGCCGCGCCGGGCGAGATACGCGGGCGACGCGACACACACGCGGCGATTCTCGCCGAGCTTCAGCGACACGAGCGACGAATCAGGCAGCTCGCCGAGCCGCACCGCGCAATCGAACCCCTCGTTGACGAGGTCGACCATCCGGTCGGACAGGTCGAGCGTGACCGAGACATCCGGATGCCCGACGCTGAATTCGGGCACGAGCGGCGCGACGTGCCGCCGGCCGAAGCCGGCCGGCGCGGAAATGCGCAGGTGGCCGCTCGCCTTGACGCCGCCGGCGGACACGCTCGCCTCCGCGTTCTGCATGTCGTTGATGACGCGCTGGCAGTCCTCGAGGAACGCCGAGCCCTCGAACGTCAGCGTGAGCTTGCGCGTCGTGCGCACCAGCAGCTTGACGCCGAGCCGCTCCTCGAGCGCGTCGAGGCGGCGGCCGATGATCGCCGGCGCGACGCCTTCCGCATGCGCGGCCGCCGACAGGCTGCCCTTCGCCGCGACCGCGGCGAACGTTTCGATCTGCTTGAACCGGTCCATGACTCGCACGGGCGGCGCTGCCGCCCTTCAAATAGCTTAAACCGCTCAAGATTAGGTAGATGAAAGTAAAAGATCAAGTGATGTTTAGCGTCTTTTTTAGCACATACGATCACGAATAGAATTCACCTGACCTCTGAAACTGGAGCGCAAGGCTATGTCGGCCACAACGACACTCTCCTCTCCCGACGCAATTCTCTTCGACGCATTCGGCACGTTGTTCGACGTGCGCGCGGTCCTGGCCGCGGCGGAGCAGATGTTCCCCGGTCACGGGGAACGGTTGTCGCAGCTGTGGCGACGCAAGCAAATCGAATACTCGCAACTGCGCACGCTCGCCGATCCGGCCGGCGCGCGCTATCGCCCGTTCCGGGACATCACGCTCGATGCGCTGCGGTTCGCCGCGCGCCGGCTCGGGCTCGCGCTGAACAGCGCGGCCGAGAAGCGGCTGATGGACGAATACGCGTGCCTGTCCACCTATCCCGATACGGTGCCCGCACTGCGCAAGCTGCGCGCGCTCGACCCGCGCCCGCCGCTCGGGATCCTGTCGAACGGCACGCCGCAGATGCTCGACATCGCGATCAAGAGCGCCGGCATGTCCGGGCTGTTCGATCGCGTGCTGTCGGCCGACACCGTGCGCGCGTACAAGCCGAGCCCGGCCGCCTACGCACTCGGCACCGACGCGTTCGGACCGAACCGGCGCGGCATCGTGTTCGTATCGTCGAACGCATGGGACGTCGCCGGCGCCGTCTGGTTCGGCTACACGACGTTCTGGCTCAACCGCACGGGCGCGCCCGCCGAGGAACTCGGCGCGCCGCCCGACGGCACAGGGACCGGCATGGCCGACCTGCTCGCATTCCTCGCCACCCCGGCTCCGTCCGGCAGACCCGCGAACCGCACGCGCCCCGGCCCGGGTGCATGACGTTCGCAGCGCTGCCGCCTTCCCCCTTCACCGAAACCGCAACTGACCGACCAAGGAGATGAGACTCATGAGCACCCCGATCACGCTGCCGCAAGGCATGGCGATCACCGGCGAAATCAAGCCGGGTTACGAAGCAATCCTGACGCCCGAAGCGCTCGCACTCGTCGCGGCGCTGCACCGCACGTTCGAACCGCGCCGCCAGGCGCTGCTGCAGGCGCGCGTCGAGCGCACGAAACGCCTCGACGCGGGCGAGCGCCCCGACTTCCTGGCCGAGACGAAGGCGATCCGCGAAGGCGACTGGAAGGTCGCGCCGCTGCCGGCCGACCTGCAATGCCGCCGCGTCGAAATCACGGGCCCCGTCGAGCGCAAGATGATCATCAACGCGCTGAACTCGGGCGCCGATTCGTACATGACGGACTTCGAGGATTCGAACGCGCCGAGCTGGACGAATCAGATCGACGGCCAGATCAACCTGAAGGACGCGGTGCGCCGCACGATCTCGCTCGAGCAGAACGGCAAGTCGTACCAGTTGAACGACAAGGTCGCGACGCTGATCGTGCGTCCGCGCGGCTGGCACCTCGACGAGAAGCACGTGACGGTCGACGGCCAGCGCGTGTCCGGCGGCATCTTCGATTTCGCGCTGTTCCTGTTCCATAACGCGAAGGAACTGCTCGCGCGCGGCTCGGGCCCGTACTTCTACCTGCCGAAGATGGAAAGCCATCTCGAAGCGCGCCTGTGGAACGACATCTTCGTCGCCGCGCAGGAAGGCGTCGGCGTGCCGCGCGGCACGATCCGCGCGACGGTGCTGATCGAGACGATCCTCGCCGCATTCGAGATGGACGAGATCCTGTACGAGCTGCGCGAACACAGCTCGGGCCTGAACGCCGGCCGCTGGGACTACATCTTCTCGGCCATCAAGAAGTTCAAGAACGACCGCGATTTCTGCCTCGCCGAGCGTTCGAAGATCACGATGACGGTGCCGTTCATGCGCGCGTATGCGCTGCTGCTGCTGAAGACCTGCCACAAGCGCAACGCGCCGGCGATCGGCGGGATGAGCGCGCTGATTCCGATCAAGAACGATCCGGAAGCGAACGACAAGGCGATGGGCGGCGTGCGCTCGGACAAGCAGCGCGACGCGACCGACGGCTACGACGGCGGCTGGGTGGCGCACCCGGGCCTCGTGCCGATCGCGATGGAAGAGTTCGTCAAGGTGCTCGGCGACCAGCCGAACCAGATCGCGAAGCAGCGCGACGACGTGCAGGTCGAAGGCAAGAACCTGCTCGACTTCCAGCCCGAAGCGCCGATCACCGAAGCCGGCCTGCGCAACAACATCAACGTCGGTATCCACTACCTCGGCGCATGGCTCGACGGCAACGGCTGCGTGCCGATCCACAACCTGATGGAAGATGCGGCCACGGCCGAGATCTCCCGTTCGCAGGTGTGGCAATGGATCCGCTCGCCGAAGGGCGTGCTCGACGACGGCCGCAAGGTCACGGCCGAACTCGTGCGCGAATTCACGAAGGCCGAGCTGGACAACGTGAAGCGGTCGGTCGGCGGCAACACGCAGCCGTACGAGCGTGCCGCGGCGATCTTCGAGCAGATGTCGACGTCGGAAGGCTTCACCGAGTTCCTGACGCTGCCGCTGTACGAGGAAATCTGACGAAGCTGCCCGCCTCGACCGGGGCCGGCCGTGCGTCGGCGCCGGTCGCGGGCGATGACGGCATCAAAAAAAGCGCCCCTCGGGGCGCTTTTTCTTTTGCGGCAGGATCCGCTATCGCGGCTGCCGCGCGACCGGTCAGACGGCTTCCCGCTCGCGCCGGTGCTGAACCCAGTCGCCCGACGCAATGCGCGGACGGCCGGCTATCGCGTGGGAAGCCACCGGATAGTACAGGCACGCGTACTGCCGGCCACCGAGCTCGACGGTCACGTCTTCCGGCTTGAACAGCGAGTCGACGCCCGGATAGACACGCTCGATCTCGTCGAGCACCGGAACGAGCAGGTCGTCGACCTCGTAGACGTCGCCCCAGACCAGCGACTTGCCGGCCGCCCCGGCGATCATCCCCGGGTACGTACCGAAATCGTACAGTTCGCCCGGCAGCGCGGCGGCGCCGAGCAGCGTCGGGGCGGCAATCCCGTGCCTGGCCGCCGCATGGCCGATGTCGTTGGCCTCCCCGTTTCTCAAGGTGCCGTAGACGAATACGTAACGCATCGTGGTTCTCCTCTTTGATTCGTATGTTGCCGTGTTCGCGCGCGATTCGTGGCGAAATCGCCCGCGCATCGATAGACCACGATACCGGCCCGATGGTTCGAACCCGCGAGCGCGCCCGGCCCCGGGGCAGTCCCGAAATCGCCGGGCCCCACACAAAGTTCATTTGAACGCGGCATGATCGCCCGACAAACCGCCGCATGCGCTTTCGCGGCGCCTTCTACAATAACGGCATCGCCGCCGCGCTGCCCGAATCCTCCATGAATCCGCCGTTCCAAGCCGACGTGACGAATCCGTACGTCATCGACATCCCGCCCGAATTCGCACCGACCGCCGTCCATCCGATGCGCGTGCGCGCACGGCAGGTCAATACCGGGTATCGCATCCCGCTGCATACGCATGCGTGGGCGCAGCTCGCGTACGCATCGCGCGGCGTGCTGCGCGTCGCGACGACCGGCACGACATGGATGGTGCCGCCGTCCCGCGCGATCTGGGTGCCGCCGCGCGTGACGCACGAGGTCGTGATCGTCGAAGAGGCGTATCTGCGCACGCTGTATATCGACGAGTCGATCGTGCCGGACGGGCTCGACGCGTGCCGCGTCGTCGAAGTGACGGGGCTCCTGCGCGAGCTGATCGTCGCACTCGACGCGCGCGACCTGAGTACCCCGCGCGAGCGCCTGCTGTGCGGGCTGGTGCTCGACGAGCTGAGCCACGCCGAACCGCTGCCGCTCGCGGTACCGATGCCCGACGAAAAACGGCTGCGCATGCTGTGCGAAGCAGTCCTCGCGCACCCGGCACACGCGGAGTCGCTCGAACATTGGGCCAGCGAGGTCGGCGCGAGCACGCGCACCATTTCGCGGCTCTTCAAGCAGGAACTGGGCGTGAGCTTTTCGCAGTGGCGTCAGCAGGCGCTGCTGGCACGGGCGATTCCGCTGCTGAACCAGGGGCGCCCGCTGTCGCATATCGCGCGCGAACTCGGCTACCAGAGCCAGAGCGCCTTTTCGGCGATGTTCCGGCGCGCATTCGGCGAAAGCCCGCGCGCATTCATGCTGCGCGGCTACGAGCACCGCGGCCCGGAAGGCAGCCTCGCAGACGACGAAACGCCGGACGACGACGCGATCGACGCCGTCCGCTGAACGCCTCGCTTCAGGTCGTCAGGACTTCAGACCGGCCGCACCATGTGGCGGATCGAGCCAAGTTGCGCGAGCCGCGACCCGGCGACCCGATAGCCCATGCGCAGGTAGAGACGCGCGGCAGGATTGTCGACGAACACGCGCAGTTGCAGTTCGTGCAGCCCGCGTGCACGCGCCCAGCGGTGCGACATGTCGAGCATGTAGGTGCCGGCGCCCTGCCCGCGATGGCCGGCCGCGATCTGTACGTCGCGGATGTGCAGCGAGTCGCCCTCCTCGGTCACGCGCAGCACGCCGATGCGCTCGCCGTCGGCCTCGAGAATGAAGTTCTCGGATTCGCGCCAGCTCGCGTAGAACAGGTCGCTGCGCCACACGAGCCCATGGCGCTTGTAGTAGCCGCCCATGTTGCCGTGCGTCAGCGCTTCGGCAAACGGAAAATCGCCAGCCTCCGCGGGCCGGAGCTGATACAGGAGTCGCAGGTCGGTCGGATCGAGCATCGCGCAGGGGTCAAGAACGCATCCCGCCACGATAGCGCAGTCGCGTGTGGATGCAATCGCGGATTTCTCGTAGCGGCTCGACACCGGATGACCGGAAGTTACGCGCCCGCCGGCAGGCGCAACCGGAAACGCAAATGAAAATGCCCGCACAAGGCGGGCTTCTTCATTTTCTGGCGGAGCGGACGGGACTCTCCTACATCCCGCAGGCCGCGGTTGCGCGTGCACGCGCAACCCTTCGAGTCCCGCCGGAAGCTGCGCAGGCAGCTTCCTCCACTCCGCAGTCACGCGCCCGCTAACGGGCGCAACCGGAAATGCAAATGAAAAAGCCCGCACGAGGCGGGCTTCTTCATTTTTTTGGCGGAGCGGACGGGACTCGAACCCGCGACCCCCGGCGTGACAGGCCGGTATTCTAACCGACTGAACTACCGCTCCAGTCTTGCTACTTGCCTGGCAGGCGTCGGTTACTTCCTGCCGGCGCATCGTTTGTTCGAACGACGCCGAAATCTGGCGTCCCCTAGGGGATTCGAACCCCTGTACTCACCGTGAAAGGGTGATGTCCTAGGCCTCTAGACGAAGGGGACAACGTACTGCTTACATCTTTAATGCAAAAGCCCGTTCAAAAAACGTTCTTTGAACGGGCTTCGTTCTGGCGGAGCGGACGGGGCTCGAACCCGCGACCCCCGGCGTGACAGGCCGGTATTCTAACCAACTGAACTACCGCTCCAGCTTTCTTACTCCCACCTGCAGGACATCGTCACGATCCTGCAGGTGTTGCGACACTTCTACGAAACGCCGCTGAATCTGGCGTCCCCTAGGGGATTCGAACCCCTGTACTCACCGTGAAAGGGTGATGTCCTAGGCCTCTAGACGAAGGGGACAACGTACTGCTTACATCTTTAATACAAAAGCCCGCTCAAAAACGTCTTGAACGGGCTTCGTTCTGGCGGAGCGGACGGGACTCGAACCCGCGACCCCCGGCGTGACAGGCCGGTATTCTAACCGACTGAACTACCGCTCCAGCTTTCTTACCCTCACCTGCAGGACGTCGGTTACGTTCCTGCAAGCGTTGCGACACTTCTACGAAACGCCGCTGAATCTGGCGTCCCCTAGGGGATTCGAACCCCTGTACTCACCGTGAAAGGGTGATGTCCTAGGCCTCTAGACGAAGGGGACAAAATCTTTTCAGATCTGTCTGACTTTCGCTATTCACTTTTCAATCAACAGCGAAGGCCGAAATTCTAACTGCTTTGAATCATTTTGTGAAGCATTTATTACTACCGCTGCTTCTCAAATCAACCCAGCTTGTTCTGATGGTGGAGGTAAGCGGGATCGAACCGCTGACCTCTTGCATGCCATGCAAGCGCTCTCCCAGCTGAGCTATACCCCCTTGCAGAACAGAAATGAGATTATATGGAGCTACTTTGAACTTGTAAATACCCTTTTTGCGATTCGAGCGAAATTTTTTGCGAAGCTGCCGCGATGTCACGCACGGACAGCTTCGCTCGCCCCCGAACCTCAGGCCAGCGCGGCCTCGATGCGCGACACCACGACATCGCGACCGAACAGCACGAGCACCGCGTCGATCGACGGCGTGTGCGTCGTACCGGCCACCAGCAGACGCACCGGCATCGCGAGTTGCGGCATCTTCAGCTTGTGCGTGCCGAGCGTCGCCTTCAGCGCGGCTGACACGGCTTCCTTCGTCCAGTCGGCGGCCTTCAGCGCAGCGGCGAGATCGGCCAGCGCCGGACGCACCGCGTCGGTCACGTGCTGCGCAAGCGCATCGGCTTCCGGTGCCGGTACACGGTAGAACATCGTGGCGCCTTCCGCGATCTCCTTGACCGTCGTCGCGCGATCCTTCATCAGCCCGACCACCGCTTCGAGCGCAGGACCCGTTGCGATCGCCGCGTCGTCGACGCCAAGTGCCGCGAGGAACGGCTTGGCCAGCGCGGCGAGACGCGCGTTGTCCGCTTCCTTGATGTAGTGCGCGTTCAGCCAGCTCAGCTTGCTGTGGTCGTACTGCGCGGGCGACTTGCCGAGATGCTCGAGATCGAACCATTCGACGAACTGCTCGCGCGAGAAGATCTCGGCGTCGCCGTGCGACCAGCCGAGGCGCGCGAGATAGTTGACGACGGCTTCAGGCAGGAAGCCCGCGTCGCGGTACGCCATCACGCTCATCGCGCCATGCCGCTTGCTCATCTTCTCGCCCTGCTCGTTCAGCACGGTCGGCAGGTGCGCGTAGACGGGCGACTCGCCGCCGAGCGCATTCAGGATGTTGATCTGGCGCGGCGTGTTGTTCACGTGGTCGTCGCCACGGATCACGTGCGTGATGCCCATGTCCATGTCGTCCACCACCACGCAGAAGTTGTAGATCGGCGTGCCGTCCGGGCGCGCGATCACGAGGTCGTCGAGTTCCTCGTTCGAGATCTCGACACGCCCCTTCACGGCGTCGTCCCACACGACCGTGCCCGTCAGCGGATTGCGGAAGCGCAGCACCGGCTTCACGCCAGCCGGCGGCTCCGGCAGCACCTTGCCGGGCTCCGGACGCCACGTGCCGTCGTAGCGCGGCTTCAGGCCCGCCTCGCGCTGGCGTTCGCGCAGCGCGTCGAGCTCCTCGGCCGACATGTAGCACGGGTACGCGAGGCCCTTCTCCAGCATCTGCGCGAGCACCTCGCGATAGCGGTCCATCCGCTGCATCTGGTAGATCGGGCCTTCGTCGAAATCCAGGCCGAGCCACTGCATCCCTTCGAGGATCGCGTCGACCGCTTCCTGCGACGAGCGCTCGACGTCGGTATCCTCGATGCGCAGCACGAACGTGCCCTTCATCTTGCGGGCGAACGCCCACGGATAGAGCGCGGAGCGGATGTTGCCGAGGTGGATGAAGCCGGTGGGACTCGGCGCGAAGCGGGTACGGACAGGACGGGTCATAAACGGTAACTCGAACGCCTGGGGCGCATGAATGATTCGACGCGGGATCGACGGCGGCAGCCCGGACAGCAACGGGGCCGGCGACACCCGGAACGGGAAAGAAGCCGGAATTATACTCGCGCCGGACTTCGCGCCAAGCGCGCCGCTTGCTTTATGATGTGCGCGCCGCGGCCGCCAGCCGGCGCGGCACCGGCCGCACGGAACCTGCCGCGCGGCCGCTCGGAACCTATCGCCGCCGCGGGCCGTGTAACCCGCCGCCAAGCCGCCGGAGAACCATTCGATGTCGTCCCCTCGCCTGTCGCGCCGCCACTTCACGATCGCCGCCGCGTCCGCCAGCCTCGCCGCCTGCACGTCGTTCGGCGACAAATCCCGCCCGGACAATGCGTCCGGCGCCACGCAGCCGCATGAAAAGCCCGTGAAGATCGGCATCGCGCTCGGCGGCGGCGCCGCGCGCGGCTTCTCGCACATCGGCGTGCTGAAGGCGCTCGAGGCGCGCGGCATCCCGGTCGAAATCGTCGCGGGCACGAGCGCAGGCTCGGTGGTCGGCGCACTCTATGCGTCGGGGATGAGCGCGCTGCAGATCAACAAGATCGCGCTCGACATGGACCAGGCGGCGATCAGCGACTGGGCGCTGCCGTTCCGCTCGCGCGGGCTGCTGCAAGGCGTGGCGCTGCAGAACTTCCTGAACAAGACGCTCAACAACCGGCCGATCGAGAAGATGGCGAAGCCGCTCGGCATCGTCGCGACCGATCTGCAGAACGGCCAGCCGATCCTGTTCCAGCAGGGCAACACGGGGCTCGCGGTGCGCGCATCGTGCAGCGTGCCGTCGGTGTTCGAACCGGTGAAGATCGGCAACCGCGAGTATGTGGACGGCGGCCTCGTGAGCCCGGTGCCCGCATCGTACGCGCGCAAGATGGGCGCGAGCTTCGTGATCGCGGTCGACATCTCGGCCCGGCCGGACGGCGCAGCAACCAACAACCCGATCGAGATGCTGCTGCAGACCTTCACGATCATGGGCCAGACGATCAAGACCTACGAACTCGACAAGTATGCGGACGTCGTGATCCGCCCGAACCTCAACGCGATGGGCGGCAGCGACTTCAACCAGCGCAACGCGGCGATTCTCGCGGGCGAGGAAGCCGTCGCGCGCATCATGCCGGAACTGCAGCGCAAGCTCGCGGCAGCGCGCGGCGTGGCTGCTGCGTAAGGGCGCGATACGCGGGCCGGCGCACACCGCCGTCGGCCCACAAACGGTGGAACGCCAGTCGAGTCACCACCGTTTGCACCGCCCCAAAACAAAAAACCCTGCCGCCTTTCGGTGACAGGGTTTTTTTCAATCCGGCCGGACTGGCCGTCGAACGTCAGTTGTTGCCGTTCGCCGAATCGTCGCCGATCGTCGCGCGCACGCGCTGGCGCAGATCGTCCGGCTTCATCGGGAATTCCGATTCGATCCGGCGCGCGCCGGTGAAACGCTTTTCCCAGTAGCCGCTGTCGAGATCGTCGACGCGGATGGTGCTGCCCGTCGACGGCGAGTGCACGAACTTGTTGTCGCCGATGTAGATGCCGACGTGCGAGAACGTGCGGCGCATCGTGTTGAAGAACACGAGGTCGCCCGGCTTGAGGTTGCTCATGCTCACCTTCTCGCCGACGCGGCTCATCTCTTCCGCACGGCGCGGCAGCGACATGCCGAGGGTGTCCTGGAACACGTAGCGCACGAAGCCGCTGCAATCGAGGCCCGAATCCGGCGAGTTGCCGCCCCAGCGATAGCGCACGCCGATCATGTTCAGCGCGCCGACCACCACGTCGCCCGCCTTGCCGGCCATGCCCGCGAGGAACGACTTCGCACCGCCGCTCGACGACGGCTGTGCGCTGGTCTGCTGGAGGGAGGAATTCGACGCGTTCTGCGTCGAATTCGTGACATTCTGGTTAAAACTGCTGACTTCGTCGGCGAACGCGCCGGGTGCTGCTGCGAACAGGGCGCCGATGAACAGCCCGGCGATGGTGCGCGCGCATGCCAGGGTCAGGGATCGATGCTGCATTGGTCGATGGAATTTGCTTAAAAATCAGCTGATTGGCGGAAAATTTCGGTCGATACTAGCCAGCGCGTAATCGTTTGTCAAAACAAATTAATAAATACAATCGAGATGGTCAGACCATTGGCGGCTTATCACGCTTTCCAGACCGCTTTCAACAGCTTTTGTGTGTAAGGATGTGACGGTCTCGTGAAGATGTCGGCCACCTCTCCCGACTCGACGACGGCCCCGTCCTGCATCACCGCGACGCGGTGCGCCATCGCCCCGATCACCTCCAGGTCATGGCTGATGAATACGTAGCCGAGGTTGTATTTCTGTTGCAAATTCGCGAGCAGTTTCAGCACCTGCTGCTGGATCGACACGTCGAGCGCGGACGTCGGCTCGTCGAGGATCAGGATGCGCGGCTCCAGCACCAGCGCCCGCGCGATCGCGATCCGCTGGCGCTGCCCACCCGAGAATTCGTGCGGATAACGGTGCAGCACCGTGCGGTCGAGACCGACTTCGCGCAGCACCGCGAGCGACTTCGCGCGGCGCGCATCGGGTGTCATGTCCGGACGATGCAGTTCGAGCCCCTCGCCGACGATCCGCTCGACCGTGTGACGCGGTGAAAGCGAACTGAACGGATCCTGAAAGACGACCTGCATGTTCGAGCGCAGCGCGGTCTGCTCGCGGCCGCGATAGGTCGACAGCGCGCGCCCCTGGAATTCGATCGTGCCGCCCGCCGTCTTCTGCAGGCCGAGCAGCGCCATCGCGAGCGTCGACTTCCCCGACCCCGATTCGCCGACGATGCCGAGCGTCTCGCCCTGCCGCACCGACACCGACACGTCCGCGACGGCCGTCACGGGCACCGAGCCGAACCAGCCCGCGATGCCCGGCCGCTTGCGCGCGAACTGCACGCTCACGTGATGCGCGTCGAGCACGACGGGCGCGATCGGCATCACCGGTGCGACCGCGCGTTGCGGCCGGCTGTTCAGCAGCCGCTGCGTGTACGGATGCTCGGGTTCCGCGAAGATCCGCTCGACGGGCCCGCTCTCGACGAGCCGGCCGCGCTCCATCACCGCGATGCGATCCGCGAAGTGCCGCACGAGATTCAGGTCGTGCGTGATCAGCAGGATCGCCATCCCGCGCTTTTCCGCCTCCTCGCGCTGCAATTCCAGCAGCAGATCGACGATCTGCGCGCGGATCGTCACGTCGAGCGCGGTGGTCGGCTCGTCGGCCAGCAGCAGGCGCGGCCGGCAGGCCAGCGCCATCGCGATCATCGCGCGCTGCCGCTGGCCGCCCGACAACTGGTGCGGATAGCTGTCGACGCGCTTCTCCGGCTCCGCGATGCCCGTGCGCGCGAGCAACGCAATCGCACGCTTGCGCGCCTCGACCGCCGATACGCCGTCGTGCAGCACGATCGTCTCGCCGATCTGCACGCCGATCGTATACAGCGGGTTGAGCGCGGTCATCGGCTCCTGGAAAATCATCGCGATGTCCGAGCCGCGCAGCCCGCGCATCTCGCGCTCGCTCTTCGCCATCAGGTCCTGCCCCGCGAAGCGGATCGTGCCGCTCACGTCGGCGTCGCGCAGCAGCCGCAGGATCGACAGTGCGGTCACGCTCTTGCCCGAACCCGACTCGCCGACCAGCGCGACACGCTCGCCGCGGCCGATCGCGAGCGTCACGTCGTCCACCGCGACCGTGTCGCCGAAGCGCACATGCAGATGCTCGAGCGCCAGCAGCGGCTCATGCTGCGTCGATACGACCGGTTCGCTCATCGCTGGCCTCCCGCCGCACGCGCCGAATCGGCGATCCGCGTGTCGAGCGCGTTGCGCAGTGCGTCGCCCATGAAGGTCAGCAGCAGCAGCGTCGCGACCAGCACGCCGAACGTCGACAGCGAAATCCACCACGCGTCGAGATTGCCCTTGCCCTGCGCAAGCAGCTCGCCGAGGCTCGGGGTTGGCGGCGGCACGCCGAGCCCGAGGAAGTCGAGGCTCGTGAGTGCGAGAATCGAGCCGCTCATCCGGAACGGCAGGAACGTGATCACCGGCGTGAGACTGTTCGGCAGCACATGGCGCCAGATGATCTGCCAGTTCGTGAGCCCCATCGCGCGCGCCGCGCGCACGTAGTCCTGCGTGCGGTTGCGCAGGAATTCCGCGCGCACGTAATCGGCGAGCCCGATCCAGCCGAACAGCGACAGCAGCACGATCAGCAGCAGGAAACTCGGCTCGAAGATCGACGCGAAGATGATCAGCAGGTACAGCTCGGGCAGCGAGCTCCAGATCTCGATCAGCCGCTGCCCGACGATGTCGATGCGCCCGCCGAAGAAGCCTTGCACGGCGCCCGCGGCGATCCCGAGCAGCGTGCCGATCACGGTCAGGATCAGCCCGAACTCGACCGACACGCGGAACCCGTACACGAGCCGCGCGAGCAGGTCGCGCCCCTGCGCGTCGGTACCGAGCCAGTTCGCGCGCGACGGCGGCGCGGGGTTCGGCACGTTCGAGAAGTAGTTCAGCGTGTCGTAGTAATAACGGTTCGGCGGGTAGACGACGAAGTTGCCGGGCGCCTCGAGCCGCTTGCGCACATACGGATCGAGATAATCGGCCGGCGTCGGGAAATCGCCGCCGAAGGTCGTCTCGGGATACGCGTGGAACAGCGGGAAATAGTACTGGCCGTCGTAACGCACGACGAGCGGCTTGTCGTTCGACCACAGCGGTGCGGCCAGGCTCGCGGCGAAGGCCACGAAAAAGATCACGAAGCTCCAGTAGCCGAGGCGCTGCTGCCTGAAGCGCTGCCATACGCGGCGCGCGGGAGACGGCGACACGCGGGCGCGCGCCGCGTCGATGCGGGAAGACACGACGGCCCGGTTCATCGCGCACCTCGCCCGGTGACGCCGGGCATGCAGACGGACGGTTTCATGTCAGCGCTCCAGGGTGTCGAATTGAATGCGCGGATCGACCCACACATAGCAGAGATCGGAGATCAGCTTGGTCGCGAGCCCGATCAGCGTGAACAGGTACAGCGTGCCGAGCACGACCGGATAGTCGCGCCGCACGACCGATTCGTACGACAGCAGCCCGAGGCCGTCGAGCGAGAACAGCGTCTCGATCAGCAGGCTGCCCGTGAAGAACGCGCCGATGAACGCGGCCGGGAAGCCGACGATCAGCGGCAGCATCGCGTTGCGGAACACGTGCTTCCACAGCACGCTGCGCTCGGAGAGCCCCTTCGCACGCGCAGTCAGCACGTATTGCCGGCGGATCTGGTCGAGGAACGCATTCTTCGTGAGCATCGTGATGACCGCGAAGCTGCCGACGACCGACGCCGTGATCGGCAGCGCGATGTGCCACAGGTAGTCGAGCACCTTGCCGACGAGCGACAGCTGCGCGAAGTTGTCCGACGTGAGCCCGCGCAGCGGGAACAGCTGCCAGAACGAGCCGCCGCCGAACAGCACGAGCAGCAGCACGCCGAGCACGAAGCCCGGAATCGCATAGCCGATGAGCACGACGAGGCTCGTCGCGACGTCGAACGGCGAACCGTTGCGCACCGCCTTCGCGATGCCGAGCGGCACCGAGATCAGGTACGTGAGGAAAAACGTCCACAACCCGATGCTGATCGACACGGGCAGCTTCTGCACGACCAGTGACCACACGCTCTGGTGGCGGAAGTAGCTTTCGCCGAGATCGAAGCGCGCGAAGCGCTTCAGCATCAGCCAGTAGCGTTCGAGCGGCGGCTTGTCGAAACCGTACAGCGCCTTGAGCTGCGCGAGCTGCTGTGCGTCGACGCCGGTGTGCGCACGCATCCCGAACGGCACCGCGCCCTGCTCCGTCGCACCCTTGCGCAATTCCTGCACGGCCTGCTCGACGGGGCCGCCCGGCACGAACTGGATCACCGCGAACGTGAGGGTCAGCACGCCGATGAGCGTCGGGATCATCAGCAGCAGGCGTTTGAGGATGTAGCTCCACATAGGGCGTCGACTCGCGATCGGTAGGCGGGGTTGGACGTTAGGGCGGCGTGGTTCAGTGATCGGGCTTCGCCCACCAGGTCGACACGACCCAGCCCTCGGCCGAATAGTACAGCGGCAGTGTCTGCGGATAGGCAAGCGTGCGCTTGTACGCGACCCGGTGCGTCGTGCTGTACCACTGCGGGACTGCGTAGTAGCCATGCATCAGCACGCGGTCGAGCGCATGCGTTGCGTCGAGCAGATCGTCGCGCGTCTGCGCAGTGCCGAGCGCATGCAGCAGCGTGTCGACGGCCGGCGACTTCAGCCCGATGAAGTTGTCGGAGCCCGGCTCGTCGGCGAACTTGCTCGCGTAACGCGAGTATTGCTCGGCGCCCGGCACCTGCACGCCCGGCAAGCGGATCGTCGTCATGTCGTAGTCGAACGCGTCGAGACGCTTTTGCAGCAGCGCGAAATCGGCCGTGCGAAAACGTGCGTCGATGCCGAGCTTCGCCAGGTTGCGCTGGTATGCCGCCACGATCCCTTCCATCGACGCGCCCGAATCGTCGAGGATCTCGAACGTGAACGGCTCGCCCTTCGCGTTGCGCAGCGCGCCGTCGCGATAGGTCCAGCCGGCCTGCGCGAGCAGCGCGCGCGCCTTCAGCAGGTTCGCGCGCAGCGAGCCCGGCGGGTTCGTGTTCGGCTGCGTGACCATCGGGCCGAACACGGCCGGATCGAGCTGCGCGCGCAGCGGCTCCAGCAGCTTCAGCTCGCCGGGGCCGGGCGTGCCGGTCGCCTGCAGGTCGGTGTCGGCGAAGTAGCTGTCCATACGCGTGTAGGCGCTGTAGAACAGCTGGCGGTTCAGCCATTCGAAGTCGAACGCAAGGTCGAGCGCCTGGCGCACGCGCACGTCGCGAAACAGCGGCCGGCGCAGGTTCATGAAGAAGCCCTGCATGCCGGCGCCGTTGTGCTGGCGAAATTCGCGCTTGACGAGCTCGCCGCTGTCGAAACGCTTGCCGACGTCGCGGCGCGTCCAGTTGCGCGCGATGTACTCGACGAGCACGTCGTATTCGCCCGCCTTGAACGCCTCGAGCCGCGCCACCCCGTCGCCGTACAGCTTGTAGACGATCCGCGCGAAGTTGTTGGTGCCCACTCGCACCGGCAGGTCGGCGCCCCAGTACGCCGGGTTGCGCCGGTAAGTGATCGTCCGGCCGTTGTCGTAATGCTCGATCAGGTACGGGCCGCTGCCGATCGGCTGCTCGAACGCGAGCTGGTCGAACGGGATGCGCGAGCCGTCCGCGCGCAACCCCCACTTGCGCGAGAACACCGGCACGCCGCCGGCGATCAGCGGCAGCTCGCGGTTCGCGCTGCGGAATTCGAAGCGCACGGTGGCCGGATCGACGACCACGGCCTTCGCGATCTCCGCGAAATACGCGCCGAACTGCGGCGCTGCCAGCTTGCTCTTCAGCGTGTCGAACGAGAACTTGACGTCGTCGGCGGTGACGCGATCGCCATTCGAGAAGCGCGCACGGGGATTCAGGTGGAACGTGACCGAACGGCGATCCGGCGCGATGTCGATGTCGTCGGCGAGCAACCCGTACGCGGACGCCGGCTCGTCCGAGCTGCCGGTCGCGAGGCTCTCGAACAGCATGTCGATGCCCGGCGCGGGGTTGCCACGCATCGTGAACGGGTTGAACTTGTCGAACGACGTCAGCCGGTTCGGGTTCGCGAGCACGAGCGTGCCGCCCTTCGGCGCGTCGGGGTTGACGTAGTCGAAATGCTTGAAGCCCGGCGGATACTTCGGCTCGCCGTACTGCGCAATGGCATAGGCCGCGTGCGCAGCGGTCGCGGCCAGCACCGCCTGCAGCGCGAACATCGCTGCCGTGCGGCCGGCGGCCCGTACGGCACGCATCGCGCCGAAACGGACGCGCGCACCGCCGGCCCGGGGCGAACCCTTCGTCATAGAGGCCCTGTCGGTCGAATGAGGGTAGTAACGAGGGACGATTCTACCCATTCGAGCCGGCGAGCCAAAAGAAAACCGCCCCGCGGGCGGTTTCTTCACGAGCGGATCGCGGGCGCACGCATCGAGCGTGCGCGCCCTGCCGATCAGTGCCAGCCGTTGTGGCGGCCGTTATCCCAGTGGCCGCGATCGCCACGATCGCCGCCCCAGCCGCGGCCGTGATGGCGGTACCACTCGTCGCGGCCCCAGTAGCGACGGCCGTCCCAGTAGCGGTCGCCGTGCCAACCGATCACGATGGTCGGCCCCGGAACATAAACAGGTGCCGGCGCGTAGACCGGCGCAGGCTGATAGACGACCGGCGGCGGAGGCGGCGGCGCATACACGGGTGCGGGCGCGACGTAGACCGGCGCCGGAACGCCGAGATTGATCCCGACATTGACTCCCGCCATTGCTGCGCCCGACACGAGCAAGGCCGTCATACCGGTCAAGAGCGAGGCAACACGCAAGGTCTTCATGGATTCCTCTTCTGGTTGTTTCATGTGTGATTCGACTATAACGGCAAGCGCCGTCTCCGCATATTTCCACTTTGTAAGAACTGATGCGCCGCATCGCAACGGGAAGCCTGCGCTAACGTCTTGTAACAATCGACGCCCGCCCCGCCCTCTCGCGCCCCGTTCCTAAAACATCTTTCATCCTGCCCCGCGCCCCGCGTTAAGCGGCGCCACGCACACTGCGCGAGCCGAACCGGGCTCCCGCCGCGCTTCGGCACTTCGCTGACAGGCCGGCGCTCCGCGCCGGCGGAGACCTCGCCGATGCTGAAACTCGTCCGACTCGCGCTCGCGCGCCCCTACACGTTCATCGTCCTCGCGCTGCTGATCCTGATCGCGGGGCCGCTCGCGGCACTGCGCACGCCGACCGACATCTTCCCCGACATCCGGATTCCGGTCATCAGCGTGGTGTGGAACTACGCTGGCCTGCAGCCGGCCGACATGGCCGGACGCATCGTAACCTACTACGAGCGCACGCTCGGCACGACGGTCAACGACGTTGCGCACATCGAGTCGCAATCGTTCCGCAGCTTCGGGATCGTCAAGATCTTCTTCCAGCCGAGCGTCGACATCCGCACCGCGACCGCACAGGTCACGTCGATCTCGCAAACCGTGCTCAAGCAGATGCCGCCGGGCACCACGCCGCCTCAGATCCTCAACTACAACGCGTCGACCGTGCCCGTGCTGCAGCTGGCGCTGACGAGCGACACACTGAACGAACAGCAGCTCGGCGACTACGCGACCAACGTGATCCGGCCTCAGCTGCTGTCCGTCGCGGGGGTCGCGATTCCGTCGCCGTACGGCGGCAAGGTGCGCCAGGTGCAGATCGACCTCGATCCGCAAGCGCTGCAGGCCAAGGGGCTGTCCGCGCAGGACGTCGCGACCGCGCTGGCGCAGCAGAACCAGATCATCCCGGCCGGCACGCAGAAGATCGGCGGCTTCGAATACAACATCCGGCTCAACGACAGCCCGCTGACCATCGACCAGCTCAACGCGTTGCCGATCCGCTCCGTGAACGGTGCGGTGATCTTCATGCGCGACGTCGCGCACGTGCGCGACGGTTATCCGCCGCAGGGCAACATCGTGCGCGTCGACGGCCGTCGCGCGGTGCTGATGAGCGTGTTGAAAAGCGGCTCGGCGTCGACGCTCGACATCATCTCGGGCGTCAAGGCGCAGTTGCCGCGCATCGAGGCGACCCTGCCGCCGTCGCTCAGGCTCGTCGTGATGGGCGACCAGTCCGTGTTCGTCAAGGGCGCCGTGAGCGGCGTAGCCCGCGAAGGCCTGATCGCCGCCGCGCTCACGTCCGCGATGATCCTGCTGTTCCTCGGCAGCTGGCGCTCGACGCTGATCATCGCCGCATCCATTCCGCTCGCGGTGCTGGCCGCGATCGCGGCGCTCGCGGCCGCGGGCGAGACGCTCAACGTGATGACGCTCGGCGGGCTCGCGCTCGCGGTCGGCATTCTCGTCGACGATGCCACCGTCACGATCGAGAACGTCAACTGGCACCTCGAGCAGGGCAAGAACGTGCGCGAGGCGATCCTCGACGGCGCGTCGCAGATCGTCGCGCCGGCCTTCGTGTCGCTGCTGTGCATCTGCATCGTGTTCGTGCCGATGCTGCTGCTCGACGGCGTGGCCCGCTTCCTGTTCGTGCCGATGGCCGAAGCCGTGATCTTCGCGATGATCGCGTCGTTCGTGCTGTCGCGCACGTTCGTGCCGATGATGGCCCGCTACCTGTTGAAACCGCATGCCGCGCACCCGGCGGCCGCGCTCGCGCCGCACGGTGCGCCGTTCCCGCCGCCACGCGCACGCAATCCGCTCGTCGCGTTCCAGCAGGGATTCGAGCGCCGCTTCGCGGCATTGCGCGCCGGCTACCGCGTCGTGCTCGGTCTCGCACTCGTCCACCGCGCGCGCTTCGTCGCGCTGTTCCTCGCCGCGGTCGCGGTGTCGTTCGTGCTGGTGCCGTGGCTCGGCCGCAACTTCTTCCCGTCGGTCGACGCAGGCGAAATCGCGATCCACGTGCGCGCACCGATCGGCACGCGCATCGAGGAAACGGCCGCGCTGTTCGACCACGTCGAGCAGACGGTGCGCGGCGTCGTGCCGCCACGCGCGGTCGCGAGCATCGTCGACAACATGGGGCTGCCGAACAGCGGGATCAACCTCACATACAGCAACAGCGGCACGATCGGTCCGCAGGACGGCGACATCCTCGTGTCGCTCACGGGCGACCACGCGCCGACGGCCGACTACGTCAAGCAACTGCGTTCGCTGCTGCCGCGAGCGTTTCCGGGCGTGACGTTCTCGTTCCTGCCCGCCGACATCGTGAGCCAGATCCTCAACTTCGGCGCGCCCGCCCCGATCGACGTGCAGGTGACAGGCCCCGACCGTGCCGCCAACCGCGCCTATGCCACCGATCTGCTGCGGCGCATCCGCGGCGTGCCGGGCGTTGCCGACGCACGCGTGCAGCAGGCGTCGACCTATCCGCAGTTCACGGTATCGGTCGACCGCACGCGTGCCGCGCAACTCGGCATCACCGAGCAGGATGTCACCAATGCCGTGGTCGCGAGCCTGTCCGGCACGAGCCAGGTATCGCCCACCTACTGGCTCGATCCGCACAACGGCGTGTCGTATCCGATCGTCGCACAGACGCCCCAGTACCGGATGACGTCGCTGTCGGACCTGCGCGCGCTGCCCGTCACGGGCCACTCGGGCGCGCCGCAACTGCTCGGCGGACTCGCGACGATCGTGCGCGGACAGACCGACGCGGTCGTGTCGCACTATGACATCGCACCGCTGTACGACATCTTCGCGACGACGCAGGAGCGCGATCTCGGCGCGGTCAGCGCCGACATCGAACGCGTGCTGCGCGCAAGCGCGCCCGGCTTGCCCAAGGGATCGCGCGTGACAGTGCGAGGCCAGGTACAGACGATGAACAGCGCATTCGGCGGGCTGCTCGCGGGCCTCGCCGGCGCGATCCTGCTGATCTACCTGCTGATCGTCGTCAACTTCCATTCGTGGCGCGACGCATTCGTGATCGTAAGCGGGCTGCCCGCGGCGCTCGCGGGCATCGTCTGGATGCTGTTCGTCACGCGCACGCCGCTGTCGGTGCCCGCCTTGACGGGCGCGATCCTGTGCATGGGGGTCGCGACCGCGAACAGCATCCTCGTCGTGACCTTCGCACGCGAGCGGCTCGCGCATACCGCCGACGCGGCCGTCGCCGCGCTCGAGGCCGGCTTCACGCGCTTTCGGCCCGTGATGATGACCGCGCTCGCGATGATCATCGGCATGGCGCCGATGGCCCTCGGCCTTGGCGACGGCGGCGAGCAGAACGCACCGCTCGGCCGCGCGGTCATCGGCGGCCTGCTGTGCGCGACCGTCGCGACGCTCGTGTTCGTGCCCGTCGTGTTCAGTCTCGTCCACCGGCGCGATCGCGCGCCCCGTTCCGAATCCCTGCCCCTCACTCCGGGAGAACAGCATGTCCACTGAATTCGAAGTCCGCCCTCCTGGCACGCCGCGCTACCTGAAACCGCTCGCGATCGCGGGTGCCGTCGCCGCGCTCGCCGTCGCGGCAGCCGGCCTCGTCGCCCGCATGCACGATGCGCGCGCGGTCGCCGCCTGGACCGCGCAACAGGCGATCCCGACCGTCGCGACGGTTGCGCCGCAACCGGCCGCGGCCGATGCGCTGGTGCTGCCCGGTCGGCTCGACGCGTACGTCGACGCACCGATCTATGCACGTGTACCCGGCTACCTGCACGCGTGGTACGCCGACATCGGCACGCACGTGAAGGCCAGCCAGTTGCTCGCGTCGATCGACACGCCCGATCTCGACCAGCAGTTGCAGCAGGCACGCGCCGACCTTCAGAGCGCGAGCGCGAACGAACGGCTTGCGGCCGTCACGGCCGCTCGCTGGGCCGAGATGCTCGCGCAGGATTCGGTCTCGCAACAGGAGGCCGACGAAAAACGCAGCGACCTCGACGCGAAACGCGCGGCCGTCGCGGCAAGCACCGCCAACGTACGGCGGCTCGAAGCGCTCGAATCGTTCAAGCGGCTCACCGCGCCGTTCGACGGCATCGTCACGGCCCGCAAGACCGATATCGGCGCGCTGATCGACGCGGGCAGCGGCAACGGCGCCGAACTCTTCACCGTTTCGGACGCGCGGCGACTGCGGCTGTACGTCCATGTCCCGCAAGACGACGCGGCCGCGATCCGCGCAGGCATGCGTGTCGCGCTGACCGTCCCCGAGCGGCCCGGCATGACGTTCGACGCCACGCTCGCGGATTCCGCGCAATCGATCGACCCGGCTTCCGGCACGTTGCTCGCGCAGTTCTCGATCGCCAACCCGGCACGCACGCTGTTCCCCGGTGAATACGCGCAGGTGCGGATCAGGATGCCCGGCGCCGCGCATGCGCTGACGATTCCGGCAAGCACGCTGATCTTCCGCCACGACGGGCTGCAAGTCGCCGTGCTCGATGCAACCGGGCATGCGCGGCTGCGCAACGTATCGATCGCGACCGATCTCGGCACGCGCGTCGCGATCGCGTCGGGGCTCGCGGCTGGCGACCGCGTGATCGACAATCCGCCCGATTCGCTCGCGGACGGCGACCCCGTGCGTATCGCCGGCACCGCGACGACGGAGCGTGCGCATGGCTGACCGTCTGCTCGCTGTGTGGCTGGGCAGCGTCGCGCTGCTCGCCGGCTGCTCGTTCGCGCCGACCTATCGCGCGCCGGCCGTTCCCGTGCCGGCCGCGTTTCGCGAGACGGGCGCATGGATCGACGCCGCACCGGCCGATCGCCTGCCACGCGACGGCTGGTGGCGGGTGTACGGCGACGCGACGCTCGACCGGCTCGAACCGCTCGTCGCGCGCGCGAATCCCGATCTCGCCGCCGCCGTCGCGCGGCACGACGAAGCGGCCGCGCTGTTCGACGACGCGCATGCGGCATTACTGCCGACCGTGGGTATCGATGCCGAGACCGACCGCGACCGTCAGTCCGCGCGCCGCCCGCTGCGCGGCAGCGGCCAGCCCGACATCTATGAATCGAACACGCTCGAAGCGGGATTCGGCTACGACGTCGATCTGTGGGGCAAGGTCCGCAACGCGGTCGCGGCCGGCCGCGACAACGCGCAGGCGGCCGACGACGACCTCGCGTCGGTCCGGCTCAGCCTGCAGGCCGGCGTCGCCAGCACCTACTTCGACCTCGCGGGACTCGACCGTGAAGCGGACACGCTCGCGCAAACGATCGACACGTACCGCCGCGCGTGGCAACTCACGGTCAGCCGCCATCGCGGCGGTCTCGCGTCGGGGCTCGACGTAGCGCGTGCGCAAACGCAGCTTGCGCTCGCCCAAGCGCGCGCGTCCGACATCGCCGCTCGTCGCGCGCTCGACGAGCATGCGATCGCGGCACTCGTCGGCGCATCCGCGTCGACGTTCTCGCTGCCGCCCATTGCCGCGCTACCGGGCGTGCCGTCGATTCCGACCGGGCTCGCGTCGACGCTGCTCGAACGCCGGCCGGACGTCGCCGCCGCCGAACGCCGTGTCGCGGCCGCGAACGCGCGGATCGGCGTCGCACGCGCCGCGTATTTTCCCGACCTGTCGCTCGGCCTCGACGCCGGGTTCCAGAGCGATACGTTTTCGCCGTGGCTCGCCGCGCCGAACGAGATCTGGTCGATCGGGCCGCGTCTCGCAATGACGCTGTTCGACGGGGGCCGGCGCGCCGCCGGCATCCGCCACGCGCGTGCACAGTTCGACGAACAGGGCGCGCACTATCGCGCCGTCGTGCTGCAGGCGTTCCGCGAAGTCGAGGACGATCTTGCGCAGTTGCACCGCCTCGGCGACGAATCGGGCGAGGACGACGCGGCGCTCGTCGCGGCACGGCATTCGCTTGCGCTGGCGATGTCGCGCTATCGCGACGGCGCGGTCAGCTATCTCGACGTGGTCACCGCGCAGACGACCGAGCTCGATACGCAGATCGCATCGCTCGACGTCGACGCCCGCCGCCTGCAGGCATCCGTCGGGCTCGTGCGCGCGCTCGGCGGCGGTTGGCACGGCGCGCGTTCATGAACGTTTCTTCATCGGCATGCCGGGCGCCCGCACGGGCGCACCCGATAACGTGTTTCAGGCCGGTATCGCATCCGCGACACCGGCCTCCGACCTTCGACAAGGATCACGCCATGAAGACATTGATGTTCGCCACCGCCCTCTCCGCGCTCTGCGTCGCGCTGCCCGGCCGGGCCAGCGCAACGCAGCCCGATGCCACGACTGCGCCGCAGACGTTCGCCGCGACCGCGACCGCACCGTTGTCGTCGCAACCGGCATGGAACGCGCGGCCGACAACGCCACTGACTCGCGCGCAGGTCTATCGCGAACTCGTCCACGCCGAACGCGACGGCCAGCTCGCGCAACTCAACCGCGAACTCTATTCGCACTGAGCGCACGCAATCGAACATGCCGCGCAACGCGCGGCATGCGTGCCATCCGCAAGCGCGGTGCGATACCGCGGCGTCACCCGCCCGCGTCGAACCTGAACCCGAATCGCGCAACCGTTTCAATGCGCGCGGAAAAGGCGTGCTCGGCAAGCTTGCGCCGCAACCGCACGACCAGCGCGTTGACCGTCTCGGGTTCGACATCGGCATCGCCCCACGCATAACGCAACACGGTATCGCGCCCGACCGGCCGCCCCGATTCGCGCAACAGGCATTCGACGAGACGGAATTCCCGTGTGCTGAGCGCCAGCCTCCGGCCACGCTCTTCGAGTGCGCGCGTGGCCGCATCGAGCCGGACCGACTCGCGCGTCGCGATGACGCCCGTGCGGCGCCACAACGCGCGCAGCCGCTCGTGCAGTTCCACGAACGAACATGGATGGACAAGACACACGTCGCAACCGGCCTGCAGCATCTGCGCACGTTGCGCGGCTGTCGCGCCGGCAACGATCGCGGCAATCGTCGCACCGCCGGCCGATGCGGCGAGTCGCGGCAATGCGTCGAGGATGGCCGGGCCGGCAACCGTGTCGGACGCAACGATCACGATGGCATCGAACCGCTCCTGCGTCGCCACGAAGCAGCCGTCGCGCCATCCGTCGACGCGCTCGACGCCATGCGTGCTCTCGCGAAATGCCTTGTCGAGCCGCGCCGCCTCGGCGCTCAGCGGGGATATCAGCAGGATGCGCATCGATCGTTCCCCGACGCCGTCACGCGAGCGAGCGCGGCCAGCATTCGACCGTGATCGCCGCGCCGGCCAGGGGTGCATCGCCGATCCGCAGCGCGAAGCCGTGCACGTGCATCACCGCCGAGACGATGCTCAGCCCGAGCCCCGAGCCGCTCACATGGCGCGTGCGCTCGCCACGATAGAAGCGCTCGAGCACCGCGTCGCGTTCGCCGGGCGGGATGCCGGGCCCGGTGTCCTCGATCCGCACGAGCGGCCCGCTCGGCGTCGCATGGAGCGCGACGCGCACGCGGCCGCCCGGCGGCGTGAACTTGATCGCGTTGTCCGCGAGATTGCTGAATGCCTCGAACAGCAGCGCGCGGTCGCCATGAATGCGATCGACCGACGTCGCAGCGAGTTCGAACGACACGTCGACGGCTTCGGCCAGCGGTTCATAAAGCTCGCAAACGTCGCGCAGCAAGGCCGCGACGTCGACCGCGGCAAACCCGCCACGCCGGCTCAGCGTGCCGATCTCGGAGATGCGCAGCATCGCGCGAAAGCGCTCGAGCAGCCGGTCGGTTTCGTCGCGCGCCGACGCCAGCAGTGCCGACGACGCGGGGTCGTCCGCGCAAAACGGCTGCTCCGCAAGCCGCGCCAGCATCGTATGTACACGTGCGAGCGGCGTGCGAAGATCGTGCGCGATACCGTCGCAGGTATGACGCACCTCGCCCATCAGCCGCTCGACTTCGTCGAGCATGTGGTTCACGAGATGCGCAAGCAGGTCGAGTTCGTCATAACGTCCGACCGGTAGCCGCTTGCCGAGATCGCCCTCGGCGATCTGCCGTGTCACGCGCCGGATCGCGGCGACGCGGCGCATCTGCCGCATGCCGAGCATGCTGCCGCCCGCGATGCCCGCGATCAGGATCATCACGCCACCGATCACGAGCCCGCGGATCGCGACATCGCGGATCTGGATGAAATGCGACAGGTCGCGCGCGACGACCAGCGTCATCCCGTTGTCGCGGCGCACGGCCATCGCACGCGTGATCGGCGCGGGCTGGCCGTCGAGCGGCTCGAGCGTGCGGTTCAGCGTACGTCCGTGGCGATCCGTGCGCAGCACGGGCGGCGTCGCGATGTCACCGGCCACGCGGCGCCCGTTCGCGTCGAACAGCCCGTAGAAACTGGTATGCATGTGCTCATGCTCGAGCCGCCGGTGGATCGCGAGCGGCAGCTCGGCATCGGGAATCGAATCGAAATAGATCAGCTGCCACGCGAGCACCTCGTCGGTGTCGCGCGTCATCGTGTGCGTCGCGGCCACGCTGATCACGCCCGCGAGCACGAGCAGCGAAACCGAGAAGATCGCCGCATACGCGCACAGCCAGCGAAACGTCGTCGTGTGCCAGCGGCGCGTGAAGTTCGCCGCGCGAGCCGCATCCATTCGGGCCTCCGTCACGCGAGCATGTAGCCCGAGCCGCGCACCGTCTGGATCATCGGGTTCGCGCCGGGCGGATCGATCTTCTTGCGCAACCGGCCCATGTGGACGTCGATCAGGTTGGTGCCGGGATCGAAGTGATAGCCCCATACGGTCTCGAACAGCATCGTGCGCGTGATCGTCTGGCCCGCATTACGCATCATGAACTCGAGCACGCGGAACTCGGTCGGCAACAGCGGAATCTCGTCGCCCCCGCGACGCGCGCAGCGCGAAATGAGGTCGAGCTCGAGCGCGCCGACCTTCAACAGCGTCTGCTGCGGCACGCCCGACGCCTGCCGGCGACGCAGCAGCACCTCGATGCGCGCGCTCAGTTCGCCGGAATCGAACGGCTTCGTCAGGTAATCGTCGCCGCCCGCGCGCAGCCCGCGGATGCGCTCGTCGACATCGCCGAGCGCGCTCAGCATCAGCACCGGCGTATCGATGCCGACCGTGCGCATCGCGGTGAGGATCGCGAGGCCGTCCGCGCCCGGCAGCATCCGGTCGAGCGTGATCGCGTCGTACGAAGCACTCATCGCGCGCAGCATGCCTTCGCGGCCGTTGTCGATCCAGTCGACCTCGAACCCGCGCGCGGTCAGCTCGCCGACGATTTCGTTCGCGGTCACCGCATCGTCCTCGACCGTCAGTACCCGCATGGTTGCCCTCGCAATGAACGTCATGACAGGCGCATACGATGCGCCCGCAACTATCGTAGACGACCCGGTCGCCGTCCTGCGTTACATGAAAATTGCTTCATCCGGCGCCGCGGCGAACGGGTGAAACATGTTTCATCCGTGCGTCGTCCGCCCCGTCGTGCACGCCGCCTACGCTGACGTCATGCGGCATCGGGCCGCGAAACCAGGAGCTACCGGATGAAACTGTCGACTACCGTCGCCTGCATGCTGCTCGCATGCGCCAGCACCGCCGCGTTCGCGGCACCTCACCTGACCCCGCAGGAGTGCAACGCCTATCCGTTCGTCCACACCGGCCATGACGTCACGCATGCGGACCTCGTGCGCGAGCTGACCGAACTCGAGCAGGTCGGCTACGAGCCGGCGCATGCAAGCCCGTACTACCCCGACGATCTCGACGGTGCGAAACAGCGGCTCGCCGCCGAATACCGCGCCGACTGCACGCATGCGCTGACCGCCGATGCGGGTACCCGGCACTGATCCCGCTGCCCGGCGCAACGCGGCCGGGAAAAACAAAAAGGCGGCACTCGCGTGCCGCCTTTTTTTCATGAACGCGCATGGATTTCTACCGCTGCGCTTTGCTGCCGCTCAGCGCGACATCATGTTCATGCTGACGTTGTGCATCACCCACAGCGTGCCGACGATCAGGATCGCCGCGGTCAGCACCGTGTAGCTGAACGCCATCACGTTCCAGCGCTGGCCCGACGACCCGTTCATGTGCAGGAAGTACACGAGGTGCACGACGATCTGCACGAACGCGAGCACGGCAAGCGCGATCAGCGACGCGTGCGGCGACAGCACGCCGCCCATCACGAGGCCGAACGATGCGGCCGTGAGCAGCACCGACAGGATGAAACCGGCGACGTAGCCGCCGACACTGCCGTGCCCTTCTTCGAGTTGAGACGAATGCGAATGGGCCATTTAGATCACGCTCGCGAGATAGACAAAGGAAAACACGCAGATCCACACGATGTCGAGGAAGTGCCAGAAGAGGCTCAGGCACGTCAGGCGCCGCAGGTCGCGATCGGTCAGGTCGCCGCCGCGGAACACGATCTGCCCGGCGAGTACGATCATCCACAGCAGGCCGAACGTCACGTGCAGCCCGTGCGTGCCGACCAGCGTGAAGAACGCCGACAGGAACGCGCTGCGCTGCGGGCCCGCGCCTTCCGCGATCAGGTGCGAGAACTCGCGCAGTTCCATCACGAGAAACGCCGCGCCGAGCACGAACGTCACCGCGAGCCACGCGAGCAGCGCGCCGCGCCGCTGCTTGTACGCGGCAAGCATCGCGAAACCGTACGTGATGCTCGACAGCAACAGCGCGGCGGTTTCCACCGCGACGCCCGGAATGTCGAACAGGTCTTTCGCGGTCGGCCCGCCCGCATGCTGCTGGCCGAGCACCGCGAACGTCGCGAACAGCGCCGCGAAGATCACGCAGTCGGTCATCAAGTACAGCCAGAACCCGAACACCGAATGCGACGGCGGATGGTCGTCGTGCTCGAGCAGGGTTGCGCTCAAGGTTTTCTGCAACATCAGTTGGCCTCCAGTTCCACGTCGTCGACCCGCGTGGCCACGCGTGCCGGCGGTTGCTTCTCTTCGATCTTGCGCACCTTCGACGCCGGGATGTAGTAGCCGTCGTTGTCACGCGAGCTGTAGATCACGAGCGTCGCGATGATGCCGACCAGGCCGCCGATCGCCATCCACCAGATGTGCCATACCAGCGCGAAGCCGAGCACCAGACTGAAGATCGCAATCACAAGGCCCGCGCAGGTATTCGACGGCATGTGGATGTCGCGAATTTCCGCCGGGTTCGGCCGGCCGTCGCCGCGTGCCTTCATGTCGGCATATGCGTCGAGCGTGCGCACCTGCGGGATCACCGCGAAGTTGTAATCGGCCGGCGGCGACGAGGTCGCCCACTCCAGCGTACGGCCGCCCCACGGATCGCCCGTCGTGTCGCGATACTCGGGCAGGTTGCGGTTGCGGATGCTGACCACCAGTTGCAGCAGCTGGCATGCAATGCCGATCGCGATCAGCACGGCGCCGAATGCTGCGACCAGCAGCCACGGATGCCAGGCCGGGTTGTCGTAGTGGTTCAGGCGGCGCGTCATGCCCATGAAGCCGAGCACGTAGAGCGGCACGAACGCGACATAGAAGCCGATCTGCCAGAACCAGAACGCCGCCTTGCCGAGCTTCTCGTTCAGCTTGAAGCCGAACGCCTTCGGGAACCAGTAGTTGAAGCCCGCGAGATAGCCGAACAGCACGCCGCCGATGATCACGTTGTGGAAGTGAGCAATCAGGAACAGGCTGTTGTGCAGCACGAAGTCCGCGCCGGGAATCGCCATCATCACGCCGGTCATGCCGCCGAGCGTGAACGTGACCATGAAGCCGATCGTCCACAGCACGGGCGTCGTGAATTCGATCCGGCCGCGGTACATCGTGAACAGCCAGTTGAACACCTTCACGCCGGTCGGGATCGCGATGATCATGGTCATGATGCCGAAGAACGCGTTCACGTTCGCACCCGAACCCATCGTGAAGAAGTGGTGCAGCCACACAAGGAACGACAGCACCATGATCGCGCAGGTCGCATACACCATCGTCTTGTAGCCAAACAGCGGCTTCTTCGCGAACGTCGCGATGACTTCCGAGAAGATCCCGAACGCCGGCAGGATCAGGATGTACACCTCGGGGTGACCCCATGCCCAGATCAGGTTCAGGTACAGCATCGCGTTGCCGCCGGCTTCGTTCGTGAAGAAGTGCATGCCGAGGTAACGGTCGAGGCCGAGCAGCGCGAGCGTCGCGGTCAGGATCGGGAACGACGCCATGATCAGCACGTTCGTGCAGAGCGCGGTCCACGTGAACACCGGCATCTTCATCAGCGTCATGCCGGGCGCGCGCATCTTGATGATCGTCACGAAGAAATTCACGCCGGTTAGCAACGTGCCGACGCCCGAGATCTGCAGCGCCCACAGGTAGTAGTCGACCCCTACCCCCGGACTGAACTGCAGCTCCGACAGCGGCGGATACGCGAGCCAGCCCGTCTGTGCGAATTCACCGATCACGAGCGAGATGTTGATCAGGATCGCGCTGACAGCCGTCATCCAGAACGAGAGCGAGTTGATGAACGGGAACGCGACGTCGCGCGCGCCGATCTGCAGCGGCACGACGAGGTTCATCAGGCCGACCATGAACACCATCGCCATGAAGAAGATCATGATCACGCCGTGAGCCGTGAAGATCTGGTCATAGTGGTGCGGCGGCAGGTAGCCGGGCGCGTTGTACGCGAGCGCGAGCTGCATGCGCATCATGATCGCGTCCGCGAAGCCGCGCAGCAGCATGATCAGCGCGACGATGATGTACATCACGCCGAGTCGCTTGTGGTCGACCGTGGTCAGCCATTCCGTCCACAGCCATTTCCACCGGCCGGTGATCGTCAGTGCGGCGAGAATGCCCAGCACGGCCAGCCCCATGAAGGCGCCGGCCACCATGATGATGGGCTGATCGAACGGGATCGCCGATAGTGTGAGTTTGCCGAACATGCGTTACCCCTTCGTGCCGCAGGCGGCGTCCTTCAGGTCGAGGACGTGGCCATCGTTGTATTTCGCGATGATGTTGTGGAAGAGCCGCGGATCGACCGACGAGAAGTAGCGCACGGGCGCCTTCTCGCTCGGCTGCGCGACGGTGCCGTACACGGTCGCGTCGAGCCGGTCCGGCGACGCCTTCACCTTCTGCACCCATGCATCGAACTGTTCGCGCGGCTCGGCGAGCGTGCGGAACTTCATGTCGGAGAAGCCGCGGCCGCTGAAGTTGGCGGACGTGCCCGCGTAGTTGCCGGGCTCGTCGGCGATCAGGTGCAGGCGCGTCTGCATGCCGGCCATCGCGTAGACCTGGCCGCCGAGCTGCGGGATGAAGAACGAGTTCATCACCGAATCCGACGTGATGCGGAAGTTCACCGGCGTGCCGACGGGAATCGCGAGCTGGTTCACCGACGCGATGCCGAGTTCCGGATAGATGAACAGCCACTTCCAGTCGAGTGCGACGACCTCGACGTCGATCGGCTTCACCGACGACTCCAGCGGCTTGTACGGGTCGAGCTCGTGCGTGGTCTTCCACGTGAGCACGCCGAGGAACAGGATGATCAGCGTCGGCACCGTCCAGATCACGACCTCGATCGCGGTCGAGTGCGACCAGTTCGGCGCATAGGTGGCGTTGCGGTTCGATGCGCGGTAACGCCACGCGAACCACAGCGTGAGCAGGATCACCGGCACGACGACGATCAGCATCGCCCAGGTGGACGTCGCGATCAGCGCCTTTTCGGCAGCGCCCACACTTCCTTTCGGATTTAGTACATCTAAATTACAGCCTGACAGGCTCAAAGCCGCGCCGATCGACATCAGCGCCACCCCGCCTTTTGAAGCTTTTCTTTTCATCACACAGCCCGAGGGTCATTGAATCCGTTTGCGTATGCCCGATGCGCATTCGATCCACGAAAGTGGCCGAATCATACGTCGCGCGAGTGCGATGAAAAACCAGCTAATGCGGCAAATCATCATTGCAGAATCTGCTGTGAGACAGATTGTCGCGGGGCAATTTCACGCAGCCGAGAGCCGGCCCGGCGCTGCCGGCGCCGGACCGAGACCTGATCGATGTGTGTGCAACGACCGCACCGCCGTGCGATGCGCCCCGCTCGCGCGACGTGCCGCGATCAGCCGCGCGTCGACGCCATGTACGACGGCTGCGGCTGCGCAGGGCCGTCCCCTGTCGGCAGCTTCGAATGGCTCGCCTCTTCGATCAGCCTTCCGACGGTCGGATCGATCGCGTCGGTGAACGGCTTCGGATCGATGCCGACCGCCAGCACGACCAGTGCGAGCGACGCGAACATCACGATCTCGCGACGGTTCAGGTCGGCGAGCTTCGCGATCCGCTGGCTTGCGACCTTGCCGAACACGACGCGCTTTAGCATCCACAGCGTGTACGACGCGCTCAGGATCAGCGTCAGCGCCGCAATGGCGCCGATCCAGAAGTTGAAGCGGATCGCGCCCATGATGACCATGAACTCGCCGACGAACCCCGACGTGCCCGGCAGGCCGACGTTGGCCATCGCGAACAGCACGGTGAAGGTCGCGAAACGCGGCATCACACCCGCCACCCCACCGTACGCGGCGATCTCGCGTTGCTTCGTGCGATCGACCAGCACGTTCACGCACAACAGCATCGCACCCGCGACGAAACCGTACGACACGAGCTGCACGATCGCGCCTTCGACGCCGATCCGGTTGAACAGGAACAGCCCGAGCGTGACGATCCCCATGTGCGCAACCGTCGAATACGCGAGCAGCTTGCCGAGATCGGTCTGCGCGAGCGCGATCAGGCTCGCATAGACGATCGCGAACAGCGACAGCGCGATCACGGCCGGTGCGAAGAAGTGGCTCGCATCGGGCGTGACCGGCAGCGCGAAGCGCAGGAACCCGTAGCCGCCGAGCTTGAGCATCGCGAGCATCAGTGCGGCGCCGGTCGGGCCGTCGGTGTAGACGTCGCTCAGCCACGTGTGGACCGGCCACATCGGCACCTTGACCGCGAATGCCGCGAAGAAGCCGAGGAACACCAGCAACTGCGGTGCGAAGCCGAGCTGCAGCGTGCGCCACACGGCCATGTCGAACGTATGCGACTGCGCGTACAGGTACAGCATCGCCATCAGCAGCAACAGCGAGCCGGCAAACGAGATGAAGAAGAACTTCACGGCCGCGTACACGCGACGTTCCCGCCCCCACGTGCCGATCAGCAGGTAAAGCGGGATCAGCGTCGCCTCGAAGAAGATGAAGAACAGCAGCCCGTCCTGTGCGACGAACACGCCGACCATCAGCCCCGACAGGATCAGGAACGACGCGTAGTACTGCGCGACGCGCACTGTGACCGACTCCCACGACGCCACCACCACCACGAGCGTCGTGAATGCGGTCAGCACGACGAGCCACAGCGACGCACCGTCGATGCCGACCCGCCATCCGGAATTGAATGCCGCCAGCCAGTTGCGGCTTTCGACGAACTGCATCGCAGACGAGTGCGCTTCGAAACCGGCGACCAGCGGCACGACGGCCGCAAGCCCCACCAGCGCGCCGACGAGCGCGATCACTCGCGTGCGACGTGGATGATGGTCGGAACCGGCGCGCAACAGGCATGCGCCGAACAGGATCGGAGCCCAGATGGCCAGGCTCAGGAAGGGGAAATCATGCATGTCAACAAGGCCTTGATGAAGTCGCGCACTGCATCGGGGACAGGCGAGACGAAAGGAACGAAATCAAATCGACAGATAGATTTCGTGAATCGCCAGTGTTGGCAAAATGTAAAGCGGCATCACCGGAAAACTTGACGCCGCTCAAACGCGATCGGGTTAACCAGCATAAGGCGATTGATTATTTTCTGCAGCGCAGCAGAACATCGATTTTTGTGGCCACCCTATGCCGCTGATTTTTCTAAGTAATCTTTTGTATTGCGCGACGACGTGGATCGCGAAAATCGATGCAGCGCCGCATTTTTGACGCCAATGAGTTATTTCGGAGGGTCGGAATCAGCTAATTGATGCCTGTCAGGGCGGCGAGCGTGCGACGCTCGATCCTTACAAACATACTTTCATTTTCATTTCGTTTTGTCTTGTGCGGCACAGGCGGTGCAAATGGTCGCGCCAACGGCACCCTTCGTGGTCCGAAACGTTATCGCCGATGACCCAGGCGGCCCCGTATGCGCATCGTCACCGCACGATAGCGGTCGTGTTGCGCGGGAACATGGACAAAAGCGACTGTCACGCGTGGCGTAGACCAGCGACAACGCAAGCGTCATCGTATCGACGATACGGTGCGTGTCGGCCATGTCGCTTGCGGCGGGCAGTGGCGACTTCGATGCGGGCGCAGTCGTGCTGCGACATCCCGCGGCGAGCGCGGGTCGAACACGACGGAGAATGGATCGAGCACGAGCAGCAATGCGCGCTGCTCCATCGCAATGCGCTTCGCGATGTTCGCGTCGCACTTGTGCAGGCTCTGCTGGCGGTCGCGCGACACGCGCAAGCTGTCGACCGTCGCATACCGGTCACCGTGCAGCCGTGCGTAACACGCGTGATGGTCGACGGATCCGTCGACAGGCCGATAAGAGAGAGCTGTCAGAACGGACTGCACGCTTGCCAGGAGCGTCATCTTGAACCGCGCCAGACGATTCGTGACATGGAGCACACCTCGCCGCTCGAGTTCGACGCGTACTGGATCACCACCTGCCCCGCCCTAATCCACCCGCGGAAGAGATCCAGCCGCATCGCGTATCGCATGCTCGCCGGCCCGGAAAAAGAAAAAGCCCCGCAAGTCCGAGAACTTGCGGGGCTTTGTCACCGCTTTTGGCGGAGACGGAGGGATTCGAACCCTCGATCCAGGTTTTGGCCCAGATGCTCCCTTAGCAGGGGAGTGCCTTCGACCTCTCGGCCACGTCTCCCAAACTTTCGCTCGCACCAGGGAGGCAGTGCGACGAGAACGAAATAGTATAGGGTTTCGAACCGCGCGTCAATTTCCGTGATGCATTTTCTTCAATGCATCACGAAAAATTCACGATGCCTGGTCGAGTTCGAATGCCTTGTGCAACGCGCGGACGGCCAGCTCCATGTATTTCTCGTCGATCAGCACCGAAATCTTGATTTCGGACGTCGAGATCATCTGGATGTTGATGCCCTCTTCCGACAGCGTGCGGAACATCTTGCTCGCGACACCGACGTGCGAACGCATGCCGACGCCGACGACCGACACCTTCGACACCTTCGGGTCGCCCTGCACCTGCTCGGCATTCACGTGGCCCTTCACCTGGTTGGTGAGGATGTCCATCGCCTTCTGGTAGTCGCCACGGCCGACCGTGAACGTGAAGTCGGTCTTGCCCTGGACGCTCTGGTTCTGGATGATCATGTCGACGTCGACGTTCGCATCCGCGACCGGGCCGAGGATCTGATACGCGATGCCCGGCTTGTCGGGCACGCCCATCACAGCAATGCGTGCTTCGTCGCGCTGGAACGCGATGCCGGAAATGACTGCCTTTTCCATGGTCTCGTCTTCTTCAAAAGTAATCAGGGTGCCCGAGCGCATTTCTTCGTCGAGCGCAATCAGCGGATCGGTCAGGCTCGACAGCACACGCGTCTTCACCTGGTATTTGCCGGCGAATTCGACCGAGCGGATCTGCAGGACCTTCGAGCCGAGGCTGGCCATTTCCAGCATTTCCTCGAACGTCACGCGATCGAGGCGTCGCGCCTCTTCGACGACGCGCGGATCGGTCGTGTAGACGCCGTCGACGTCCGTATAAATCAGGCACTCTTCGGCACTCAGCGCAGCCGCGACCGCCACCGCCGACGTATCCGAGCCGCCACGGCCCAGCGTCGTGATGTGACCGTCCGGATCGACGCCCTGGAAGCCTGTGATGATCACGACCTTGCCTGCATTCAGATCGGCCTTCACGCGTTCGTCGTCGATCGAGTGAATGCGCGCTTTCGTGAACGCGCTGTCGGTCTTGATCGGCACTTGCCAGCCGGCGTAGCTCACGGCCTCGACGCCGATTTCCTGCAGCGCGATCGACAGCAGGCCGACGCTGACCTGCTCGCCGGTCGACGCGATCATGTCGAGCTCGCGCGGGCTCGGCTGGCTCGAAATCTCTTTCGCAAGACCGAGCAGACGGTTGGTTTCGCCGGACATCGCCGAAGGCACGACCACCATCTGGTGCCCGGCCTGATGCCATTTTGCGACGCGTTTCGCGACGTTCTTGATGCGCTCGACCGAGCCCATCGAAGTGCCGCCGTATTTGTGTACGATGAGTGCCATTGTCGTTCTGAACTGGAGGAGAAACCGCACGGGCGCGCTGGGCAGGCCGCGTAGCCGTTCGGTCACGCGGCTTGTGGCTGTGGACGGACGACGAGGGGGACGGCTGGGACGCAACACGCAAGCGTGACGGATTTTGCCCGGAAGGCCGATCAGGCCGCGCAAACCGGGTACGTCACGCGGAAAACCTGCACAAATCGCTCAAAAATCGAGCCGAGCAAACGACCGAGCGTACCCGATAGAGGCCCGCTTGACAAGCCGCTCGCCGGGCCCGAGGCCGTTCCGGCGCTGTTTACCAAATGGTGAAAAACCGCGCGCCATCGCGCCGCCGGGCGGCCTGCCGCCGTTATGCGATCAGCAGGTCGGGACGCCACTCGATCCGGCGCCACGCGCCGTCACCGGACGCCCCGCTGTCGGACAAGCCGACATCGCGGTTCACGCCGAGGCGCGGCACGTAGATCAGCCGGTCGCCGGCGAACAGCAACGGCACGTCGCGCTGCCATGCGGGCACGCCGCGCTCCTGGAACAGGTTCTTCAGCGTGCGGCCGGGCCCGCCCGGCGACGTGCGCATCCGCTCTCCGCCCGCACGGGCGCGCGCGGCCAGCCGTGCGCCGCGCAGCAGCGCCTCCGGCACCGCATCGGCGCTTCCCGCATCGGCCGCTGCGAATACGAACGTGCCGCGCCATCCCGGCAGGTGCCAGACTTCCTGACCGTCCCATGCAAGCACCGATTCGGGGTGCGGCGTCCCGGCGCCGTCGTCCGCCGGCTCGCTGCTGTCGCCCGCTTCCCAGTAGACGACATCGCGATACAGGCGCAGGCATTGCCCCGCGTGATCGACACGCAGCGCGTGGGCGACATGGGTGGCACGCAACTGCCGCATCATGTTGGCGAGCCGAGCGGCGGACGCGCCCGGCAAACCGAGCCGGCGCATCCAGAAGCGCAGCAGGTTCGCGCCGCGCGTGTCGTCGAACGCGACCAGCGCGTCGCGCGACAACGCACGCCCGTCATCGCGCGCGGCAACGGCGAAGTCGAGTTCAGCCAGATCGTCGAGCAGTCGCTGCGCGGCGGCCGCATGCTGGGCCGCGCGACCGAGCGCGTCGCGAAAGCCCGGAAAATGCACGGCCAGCGCCGGCAGCACATCGATGCGCAGCGCATTGCGCGCATAACGCGTGTCGTTGTTCGATTCGTCGTCGATCCATGCCAGGTCGTGCTGCGTCGCATAGCGCTCGAGTTGCGCCCGCAACAATCGCAGCAGCGGGCGCACACGCTCGACGCTCACGCCGTCCGGGCGGTAACGCGGCGCCATCGCGGCAAGGCCCGCGATCCCCGCGCCGCGCAACAACTGCAGCAGCACGGTCTCGGCCTGGTCGTCCGCATGCTGCGCGAGCCACAGCGCGGCCACGCCATGGCGTTCGCACATTTCGTCGAGCGCCGCATAGCGCCGCTCGCGCGCCGTCGCCTCGACACCGAGGCCGCTGTCGCGCGGCACGTCGACGCGCATCGATTCGAACGCGACGCCGAGCCCGGCTGCGCTCGCCTCGGCATGCGCCACCCACGCGTCGGCATTCGCACTCAGCCCGTGATGCACGTGCAGCGCGACGCAACGCGACGCGCCCGCGCAGCGCACCGCCGCGTCGAGCAGCACCGTCGAGTCGAGGCCGCCGCTGTAAGCGATCGCGATGCGTGCATCGGGCGGCATGCCGGAAAGCGCAACGCCGACCGCGTCGAGGACGACGCGGTCGGCGGAGTATTCGGTGGGCGGAATCACGAGGGGAACGCGCGCGCAGCGGCGCGCGAATGGAAGACGCAGCCGGTCATGCGCCCGGCGTGGTTTCCTTGAACTTGCCGTAGGCCATCAGGCGCTCGAAGCGACGCTCGCGCAGCGCATCGATGCTCATGCCCTGGAACTGGCGCAGCGAATCGGCGAGCGCACGGCGCAGCAGCGCAGCCATGCCCTTCGGATCGCGATGCGCGCCGCCGAGCGGCTCGTTGATGATCTTGTCGATCAGGCCCAGCGCCTTCAGGCGGTGCGCGGTCAGGCCCAGCGCTTCCGCTGCTTCCGGCGCCTTCGCTGCGCTCTTCCACAGGATCGACGCGCAGCCTTCCGGCGAGATCACCGAGTAGGTCGAGAATTGCAGCATCATCACCGTGTCGGCCACCGCGATCGCGAGCGCGCCGCCCGAACCGCCCTCGCCGATCACCGTCGTGATGATCGGCGTCTTCAGCTCGGCCATCACGTACAGGTTGCGGCCGATCGCCTCCGACTGGCCGCGCTCTTCCGCGCCGATGCCCGGGTACGCGCCCGGCGTGTCGACGAACGTGAAGATCGGCAGACCGAACTTCTCGGCGAGACGCATCAGGCGTTCGGCCTTGCGATAGCCTTCCGGACGCGGCATCCCGAAGTTGCGCGCGGCGCGCTCCTTCGTGTCACGGCCCTTCTGGTGACCGATCACCATGCACGGATGACCGCCGAAGCGTGCGAGACCGCCGACGATCGACACGTCGTCCGCGAATGCGCGGTCGCCGTGCAGTTCGTGAAAATCGGTAAACAGCTCCGCAACGTAATCGAGCGTGTACGGACGCTGCGGATGCCGCGCGATCTGCGAAACCTGCCACGGCGACAGGTTCGCGTAGAGGTCTTTCGTCAGTTGCTGGCTTTTCTTCGACAGCCGCTCGATTTCTTCCGAAATGTCGACAGCCGAGTCGTCCTGCACGAATCGCAGCTCTTCGATCTTGGCCTCGAGTTCGGCGATCGACTGTTCGAAATCCAGAAACGTGGTCTTCATGTGTTCGAATCCTTGGGTCTTGCGGCAGCGCGTATTCTACCCGCGCGGGCGACGCTCAAAACCGGCTCTCAACTATTGATGTTTAAAACCCGATAGCCGCCACTCAGGCGTCGGTATCGGGTGCATCGAGGCTGCGCCACATGTACCAGGTCGCGACGGTGCGCCACGGTTCCCAGTTGGCGGCAACCTCGCGCGCTTCGCTGCGCGTGACGGGTTCCCCGCTGAAGTAATTGACGCTGATCGCGCGGATCAGGCCCGGGTCGTCGAGCGGCAGGACGTCCGGTCGCGACAGGTTGAAGATCAGGAACATCTCGGCCGTCCAGCGGCTTATGCCGCGGATCTGCGTAAGTTCCGCGATCACGTCCTCGTCGTCCATCGACGTCCATTTGTCGACGTGCAGCGCGCCCGACACGAAATGCTGCGCGAGATCGAGGATGTATTCCGTCTTGCGCTTCGACAGCCCGCACGCGATCAGCTTGTCCGCGCCGAGCCGGATCACCGGCTGCGGCGCGAGTTTCGGACAGGCATCCCCGATGCGCGCCCACAGCGACTGCGCCGACGGCACCGAAATCTGCTGGCCGACGACCGAGCGTGCGAGCGTGACGAACGGGTCGCCGCGCTTCACGAGATGCGCGGGACCGAACTTCGGAATCAGTTTCTTCATGATCCGGTCGCGCTTGACGAGGTCGGCGCACGCTTTATCCCAGTATGCAGGACGCACGACGACCTCCTCGCCGTCCGCTTCGGACCCACGGGACTTGCGGGCCGCATCGGCGGCCGGCTGCGCGGCCGCCGGCTGCGCGTGACCGTTGAGCGCGCCGTTCGGCACGGCGCGCGTCGCGTCCGTCTTCGCCGCCGGCACGCGCTTGGCTGCCGGACGCGCGGCGACCGGGGTCGCGCGCCTGACCGGCGCTTTTCTGGCCGTTGCCATCTTGCCTCCTACCTGACGGATCGGTCAGTGGAACGCACCGCGCTCATACGCGACGCCATTCGGTCGATCCGCCCGGTTTGTCTTCAAGTGCGATACCGGTCTCGAGCAGTTCCGCCCGGATCCGGTCCGCTTCGGCATAGTCCTTCGCTTGCTTCGCCGCGACACGCGCGGCGATCTTCGCTTCGATCTCGTCGGCGGCGAGCCCGCCCGCCTGCGCGGCGCCGGACGCCTGCTGCAGGAACGCGCGCGGTTCGCGGCCCAGCAGGCCAAGCAGGCCCGCCAGTTGTTTCAGTTGCCGTGCGAGCGACGCGTCGCGCGTGCGATTCACTTCGCCCGCGAGCTCGAACAGCGTCGCCACCGCGACCGGCGTGTTGAAGTCGTCGTTCATCGCGGCCGCGAAACGCTGCGCGTGCGGCTCGCTCCAGTCGAGCGCGAGCGTGTCGGCCTCGACATCCTTCAGCGCGGTGTAGAGACGCGTGAGCGAGGCGCGCGCATCGTCGAGATGCACGTCGCTGTAGTTGAGCGGCGAACGGTAGTGCGTGCGCACGATGAAGAAGCGCATGACTTCCGCGTCATAGCGCTCGAGGACTTCGCGGATCGTGAAGAAGTTGCCGAGCGATTTCGACATCTTCTCGTTGTCGACCTGCACGAAGCCGTTGTGCATCCAGTAATTGACGAACGTCTGGCCGGTCGCGCCTTCGCTCTGCGCGATCTCGTTCTCGTGGTGCGGGAACTGCAGATCCTGCCCGCCGCCGTGGATGTCGAAATGCTCGCCGAGCAGCGTGCAGCCCATCGCCGAGCACTCGATGTGCCAGCCCGGGCGCCCCATCCCGTACTTCGACGCCCACGACGTGCCTTCCGGATCTTCCGGCTTCGCGCGTTTCCACAGCACGAAATCGAGCGGATCTTCCTTCGCGTCGTTCGCGGCGACGCGCTCGCCCGCGCGCAGATCGTCGAGCGACTTGCCCGACAGCTTTCCGTAGTTCGCGAACTTGCGGACCGAGTAATTGACGTCGCCGTCGGTCGCCTGGTACGCGTAGCCGTTCGTCTCGAGCGTCTCGATCATGCCGAGCATCTGCGGAATGAACTCGGTCGCGCGCGGCTCGATGTCGGGCCGCTGGATGCCGAGCGCGCTTTCGTCGTCGTGCATCGCGCCGATGAAGCGGTCGGTCAGCGACTTGATCGTCTCGCCGTTCTCGACCGCGCGGCGGATGATCTTGTCGTCGATGTCGGTGATGTTGCGCACATACGTGACCCGGTAGCCGATCGCACGCAACCAGCGCTGGACGAGGTCGAACACGACCAGCATCCGCGCGTGGCCCACGTGACAATAGTCGTATACGGTGATTCCGCATACGTACATCCGCACTTCGCCGGACTGGCGCGGCACGAAAACTTGCTTGTCACGCGCGAGCGTGTTGTAGATGCGCAGTGATTCCATAGAGATGAACCGTGAGCCGAAGGAAACCGCCCTGGCGAAGCTCGCCCAGCATGCGAAACGGACGGACCATCTGCTGCGGCACCAGGCCGAGCGTCCACGTATCACATGGGGCGGTCAGGCTGCAAGCACAGCGGTGACGGCCACGAGAGGCTAAGAAAGACTGTCTGCCGCTCGCCGGAACGCGCAGACGTTTTGTTAGAATGGCTCGGAGTATAACATTCCGATTTACGCCTATGAAACCTCATCGCGGCCGCGCGCAGAGCGCTGCGACCCTCGTTGCGACCACCGTCATGGGCGTCGCGCTGACGCTTTTCGCGGCTCCCGCGGCGCATGCGCAGAAGGCCCCGGCCACCGCCGACGGCACCCCCGAAATCGACGCATCGATCGCCGGCAAGCAGTGGAAGCAGGCGCTCGCGCAGCTCGACGCTCGCATCGCATCGAACCCGCACGACGTGCAGGCGCAGTTCAAGCGCGGCACCGTTCTGGCACGCCTGAACCGCGATGACGACGCGATCCAGCAGTTCGTCGCGATCACGCAGGCGTACCCCGAACTGCCCGAGCCGTACAACAACCTTGCGGCGCTCTACGCGAAGCATGGCCGTTACGACGAAGCGCGCACCGCGCTCGTCACGGCGACGCAATCGAACCCGAGCTACTCGCTCGCGTACGAGAACCTCGGCGACCTCTACCTGCGCCTCGCGGCCGAGTCGTACAAGCGCGCGCAATCGCTCGGCCGCACGAGCGGCGCGACCGCGCAGCGCCTCGCCGATCTCCAGAAGATCGTGTCGCCGCAGAAGGCCGCGCCGAACGTCCGTGCAGCCGCACCGGCCACGCGCGACTACTCCGACCGCGCTGCCGCGAACGTGGGCACCACCACGCTGCCGATGTCGCCGACGTTCCAGTTCAGCGGTCCGTCGGGCGCACTGGCGGCGCCGTACGTCGCGCCGTCGCAATAAGCGGCGCGATCTTATTTCCCTCCCAACCTGAGGATCGCAATGAAACGTCTGTTGCTGGCGCTTGGCGGCGCCGCCCTTCTCGCGACCGCGACCGCACCTGCGTTCGCGCAATCGGCTACCGCGCACCCCGTCGTGCAGCTGAAGACCTCGCAGGGCGACATCCGCGTCGAGCTCTACCCGGAGAAGGCGCCGAAGTCCGTCGCCAACTTCCTCGATTACGTGAAGGCCGGCCAGTACAACGGCACGATCTTTCATCGCGTGATCAAGGGCTTCATGATCCAGGGCGGCGGCTACAAGACCAACTTCGAGGAGAAGCCGACCCGCGCGCCGATCCCGCTGGAAAGCCGCAATGGTCTGAAGAACCTGACGGGCACGATCGCGATGGCACGCACCAGCGATCCGAACTCGGCCACCGCGCAGTTCTTCATCAACACGGTCGACAACAGCGGCCTCGACTACCCGAACCCGGACGGCAATGGCTATGCGGTGTTCGGCAAGGTCGTGTCGGGTCTCGACGTCGTGAAGAAGATCGAAGGCGTGGCGACGACCTCGCGCGGCCCGATGCAGGACGTGCCCGCGCAACCGATCGTGATCGAATCGGCCAGCATCGTCTCGAAGTAAGAACCTGCCGGCACGTCCGGCGCCTCACGCGGCCGCGTCGCACGACCGGCCGCGTGCCATTTAAACCGCCTCACCGAAGGAATTCATCATGGTTGAACTGCATACGAACCACGGCGTGATCAAGCTCGAGCTCGACGCCGCGAAGGCACCGAAGACGGTCGAGAACTTCCTGAACTACGTGAAGAAGGGCCACTACGACGGCACCGTGTTCCATCGCGTGATCAACGGCTTCATGATCCAGGGCGGCGGCTTCGAGCCGGGCCTGAAGCAGAAGCCGACCGATGCGCCGATCGACAACGAGGCGAACAACGGCCTGAAGAACGACAACTACACGGTCGCGATGGCGCGCACGAACGATCCGCACTCGGCGACCGCCCAGTTCTTCATCAACGTGAACGACAACGACTTCCTGAACCACTCGTCGCCGACGCCGCAAGGCTGGGGCTACGCCGTGTTCGGCAAGGTCGTCGAAGGCCAGGACGTGGTCGACAAGATCAAGGGCGTCAAGACGGGTAACGCTGGTTTCCACCAGGACGTGCCGGCCGACGACGTCGTGATCGAGAAGGCCGTCGTGGTCTGACGCGCAGTTAAACGGAGGCACTTCGATGTTGCAGGAGAGTCCGCCGCGAAGCGTCTCCGCGGGCGTGCCGGGCGAGCGCGAATACGCGCAAGCCGCACGCCCGTTCCTGTTTCTCTCCGATCTGCACCTGAGCGAAGCGATCCCGAAGACGGTCGCCGCGTTCGAGCATTTCGTGAAATACACCGCCGACAGCGCCGACTCGGTGTTCATCCTCGGCGACCTGTTCGAATACTGGATCGGCGACGACATCCTCGACGACGATCCGTTCGCGGCACGCATGGCCGCGCTGATGCATACGTTCTCGGAGCGCGGCATTGCGCTCTACGTGATGCACGGCAACCGCGATTTCCTGCTTGGCCGACGCTTCATGAAAGCAGCCGGCGCCATGCTGCTGCCCGACCCTTCGCTGATCATGGCGTTCGGCCAGCGCATCGTGCTCGCGCACGGCGACGCGCAATGCACGGCCGACCGCGGCTACCAGCTGTTCCGCCGCTTCGCACGCAACCGCATCGCGCAATGGCTGTTTCTCGCCTGGCCGTTCCGCTGGCGCCGCGCGCTCGCGCAGCGCATGCGCTCGAACAGCGAAGCGGGCCGGATGCGCCCTGCCTCGGCGATTTACGATGTCACGCGTGAAGGGGTGGCCGCGCTGTTCCGGAAAAGCCGCGCGAGCGTGATCATTCACGGCCACACGCACCGCCCTGCGAGCCACGCAGAGCCGGGCGGCATCCGCTGGGTACTGCCCGACTGGGATCTCGACCACGGCAAGCCGCGCGGCGGCTACCTGCGCGTCGATGCGGAAGGCATCCACGCGATGCCGCTCGACTGACGCCGCCGCCATCGCGCCCAGCGGCGGCCGCGGGCATCCGCTGAATTACGCCTGGCGTTCGACCGACTTGCCTTCCAGCACGGCCGACAGCCGGCGCAGATCGAGACGCGCCGCGTCGGCGCCCTGCAGCGTTTCCAGATGCGTGCCGAGCCGTTCGAGCGCCGCGACGATCTCGTCGACGCGGCGGCTTTCCTTCGCCGCGTGATCGATCAACCCGTGAATCGCGAGCGACATCGGATCGTCGGCATTCGGCGTGATCCCGTACGCACAGAATGCCGCGCGTTCGGGCTGCGGCTTCGGCTGTGCCGGCATCACGATGCGCGCCGGATTGCCGACCGCCGTGCCGCCCGCCGGCACCGGCTTCACGACGACCGCGTTCGAGCCGATCTTCGCGCCCGCCCCGACGGTGAAACCGCCGAGCACCTTCGCGCCCGCGCCGACGATCACGCCGACCTCGAGCGTCGGGTGGCGCTTGGCGCCGCGCGTAAGCGACGTGCCGCCCAGCGTCACGCCCTGATAGATCGTGCAGTCGTCGCCGACGATCGCCGTCTCGCCGATCACGACACCCATCCCGTGATCGATGAACACGCGCCGGCCAATCGTCGCGCCGGGGTGAATCTCGATCCCGGTCAGGAACCGGCCGGCCTGCGACGCGAAACGCGCGAGCCAGTAGCGCTTCGCGCGCCAGCATGCGTGTGCGAAACGATGCAGCACGAGCGCATGCAACCCCGGATAACAGGTCAGCACTTCCCATGCACTGCGAGCGGCGGGATCCCGCTCGCGAATCGTTGCAACGTCTTCGCGCAGTCTCGTGAACATGATGTGGCCTGGGAAAAGGCCGGCGCGCATCGCCGGCAATGACCGGCCGTTATCGCGCCGGGTAATTTACTTATGACGTTTGGCGATTGTAGGGCGAGTCGCGAACGGCCGCACGAGCCCGCCAGTTCACCCCGCCACCGGCGCGGGTATTCGGGCGGAACGCTTGCTGCTGCAGCGTTTGCGGGGGGCGACCGGGTGGAGCAGCCCGGCTCGGCGCGACCGGCGGCCGACGTAACCGCGGCCCGACCGCGGGCGCCTCCCGCGCGCCGAGACCACGGACAGCCGGTGCGCCGGCCGCTTACGCGTCGCCGTCGGGTTTGCCCGATTTCAGCAGGATGTGCTTCGCGACGCCGCGCAGGATGTTGACCTCCTCGCGTTCGAGGCCCGTGCGCGCGAACAGGCGCCGCAGCCGCGGCATCAGCTTCTTCGGGTTGCGCGGATCGAGGAAATCGAGCGCGATCAATGCGTTCTCGAGGTGTACGTACATCCGCTCGATCTCGTCGCTCTGCGCCAGCGTGCCAACTTCGGCCGACGATTGCGCGGACGGTTCGCTCGCCTGCTCGAGAAACGCGACGCGCAGCTCGTACGCGAGCACCTGCACGGCCTGTGCGAGATTCAGCGAACTGTAGGCCGGGTTCGCCGGGATATGCGCGAGCGCGCTGCATTGCTCCACATGCTCGTTCGCGAGGCCCGTGCGCTCGTTGCCGAACACGAGCGCGATGTCGCCCGTGCCGACCTGCGCGCACGCCTGCGTCGCTGCGGCACGCGGCGCCAGGCGCGGCGGCCCGTATTCGCGCGTGCGCGCGGTCAACGCGATCGACCAGTGAACGCCGGACAGCGCGTCGCCGAGCGTCGGCACGACATGCGCGGACGCGAGGACGTCGTCCGCGCCGCTGGCCATCGCGATGGCCTCGGGATCGCTCTGCACGTGCGGCACGCGCGGCGCGACCAGCACGAGACGCGAGAAGCCCATCGTTTTCAGCGCGCGGGCAGCCGCCCCGACATTGCCGGGATGGCTCGGCTCGACGAGCACGAAGCGGGTGGACGTAAAGCCGCCGGACGGCGGCCGGGACGAGGCCGCGCCCGGCTCGGACGGCGCGGCGGTGATCTGCGGGGTTTCCACTACGATACGACTCGGTTCATCAGAATGGCAGTATGGTATCGCCATCGCCGCAGCAAACCCACTCGTCCGGACGGATAGTGGGGGTTTCCCCGTATTCCGGTCGCCTGAAACCGCCAAAAATCGGGTAAAATCATGCCTTTACGCGTCGCACTCCGTGCGGCGCGGGTCGTACCCCGTTCTTTGTCAATTCGCGTCTCACCTCGCCTGCCACGCTTGCGCCGTGCCGGGCGGTTGTTCCACTTCGTGGCGGCCCGTGCCGCCGGCTACAGGATCCAGGCTCATGCATCCCATGCTCAACATCGCTGTCAAGGCTGCGCGCCGCGCCGGACAGATCATCAATCGCGCGTCCCTCGATCTCGACCTGATCGAGATCCGCAAGAAGCAGCAGAACGACTTCGTCACCGAAGTGGACAAGGCCGCCGAAGACGCGATCATCGAGACGCTGAAGACCGCCTACCCCGACCACGCGATCCTCGCGGAAGAATCGGGCGAGTCGGAGAACGAATCCGAATTCAAGTGGATCATCGATCCGCTCGACGGCACGACCAACTTCATCCACGGCTTCCCGTACTACTGCGTATCGATCGCGCTCGAGCACAAGGGCGTCGTCACGCAGGCTGTCGTCTACGACCCGAACAAGAACGACCTGTTCACGGCCACCCGCGGCCGCGGCGCGTACCTGAACGACCGCCGCATCCGCGTCGGCCGCCGTGACCGGCTGTCGGACGCGCTGGTCGGCACGGGCTTCCCGTTCCGCGAAAAGGATGGCCTCGATGCCTACGCGCGCCTCTTCACCGAAATGACGCAGGCCTGCACGGGCCTGCGCCGTCCGGGCGCGGCCGCACTCGATCTCGCGAACGTCGCGGCCGGCCGCCTCGACGCGTTCTTCGAACAGGGCATCAACGTGTGGGACATGGCAGCGGGCAGCCTGCTGATCACCGAGGCCGGCGGCCTCGTCGGCAACTACACGGGCGACGCCGATTTCCTGCATCGCCATGAAATCGTCGCGGCGAACCCGAAGATCTACGCGCAGATGATCCCGATCCTGAAGGGTTACACGCGCGTGCATCCGGCGGCGGAATAAGCCCCGGCCGCGGCCGCATGGCGCGGCTTGCGCGCACCTCCGCTCGCGGGCATCGTCATGACGGCGCACCGTTCGCCTCCCGGTTGTCGGGAGGCGGGACAATCTTCCCGCACAAGGGTCGCTTCGTGCGCCTATCCTGAAGTTGCTTGAGTTGTTCGGGCCAGTCAGCGGACTGCCGCTTGCACTGCCCTTCCCGCAATGACAATGATTGGTTTGCGTCCGGCATGCCCGCACGGCGGACAACCCCGCCGGCCTGCCGGCCCCCGACCGTATCAACACCGCCACGACGCCGTGGCAATCGCATCCGAGTCCCCATGTTACGGCTAAGCGAAATTAAACTCCCCCTCGACCACCCCGAAAGCGCGCTCGAGGCCGCGATTCGCGAGCGCCTCGCGGAGCTTGGCGTGGACGCAGACGGGCTCCTCCGTTACACCGTGTTCCGCCGTGCGCACGATGCGCGCAAGCGCGCCGACATCAAGCTCACGTATATCGTCGATGTCGAAGTCACGGACGAAGCGGCCGCGATCAAGCGCCTCGCCGGCAAGCCGCATTGCGGCGTGACGCCCGACATGGCGTACCACTTCGTCACGAAGGCGCCCGAGCACGGCGATTTCCTGCGCCCGGTCGTGATCGGCATGGGGCCGTGCGGCCTGTTCGCGGGGCTGATCCTCGCGCAGATGGGTTTCCGTCCCATCATCCTCGAACGCGGCAAGGCCGTGCGCGAGCGCACCAAGGACACCTTCGGCCTGTGGCGCAAGAGCGTGCTCAACCCCGAATCCAACGTGCAGTTCGGCGAAGGCGGGGCCGGGACGTTTTCCGACGGCAAGCTGTACAGCCAGATCAAGGATCCGAACCACTACGGCCGCAAGGTGCTGGACGAATTCGTCAAGGCCGGCGCACCGGAAGACATCCTGTACCTGAGCCGGCCGCACATCGGCACGTTCCGCCTCGTCAGCATGGTGGAAAAGATGCGCGCGTCCATTCACGAACTGGGTGGCGAAGTGCGTTTCGAAACGCGGGTCGACGACATCGAGATCGATCAGGGCAAGGTGCGCTCGCTGACGCTCTCGAACGGCGAAACGCTGCGGTGCGACCACGTGGTGCTGGCCGTGGGCCACAGCGCGCGCGACACCTTCCAGATGCTGCACGATCGCGGCGTCTACGTCGAAGCCAAGCCGTTCTCGCTGGGTTTTCGCATCGAACATCCGCAGGGGTTGATCGATCGTAGCCGCTTCGGCAAGTTCGCGGGCCACAAGCAGCTCGGTGCGGCGGACTACAAGGTGGTCCACCACTGCAGCAATGGCCGGGCCGTCTACAGCTTCTGCATGTGCCCCGGCGGCACGGTGGTCGCGGCAACCTCCGAGCCGGGCCGCGTGGTCACCAACGGCATGAGCCAGTATTCGCGCGCCGAGCGCAACGCGAATGCGGGCATCGTCGTCGGCATCACGCCGGACGATTATCCCGGCGGCCCGCTGGCGGGCATCGCGTTCCAGCGCAAATGGGAAGAGCGCGCGTTCGAACTCGGCGGCGGCGATTACCGCGCACCGGGCCAGCTGGTCGGCGATTTCATCGCAGGCCGGCCGTCGACGTCGCTCGGCTCCGTCGAGCCGTCGTACAAGCCGGGCGTGAACCCGACCGATCTCAGCACCGCACTGCCGGACTACGTGATCGAAGCGATCCGCGAAGCTCTCCCCGAGATCGACAAGAAGATCGCCGGCTTCGCGATGCACGATGCGGTGCTCACCGGGGTCGAGACGCGCACTTCTTCGCCGATCCGGATTCGACGCAAGGACGATTACCAGAGCATGAACGTCGAAGGCCTGTATCCGGCCGGTGAAGGTGCAGGTTATGCGGGTGGCATCTATTCGGCAGCCATCGACGGGATCGAAGTCGCGCAAGCGGTCGCGCTCAGCATGGCATCGGCGCAAGCGGCCTGAGGTGCCGGGCAGGATCGGCGCGCGGAGGTTCGCGCGCCGGGTAAGGCCGGGCCTTAGCCAACCACACCGGGATGATGCAGCCGTACCTGCACCTTTTCCGACGAAGTACCGCACCGAAACCTGCGCCAGGACCGACCCTCGCCCTTTGAGGGTCGGCCGTTACCGGCGAGCACCAGCGTCATCCGAGTTACCGAAAAACTCCCCGCGCATTTTCGAGAAGGCTGCAGGAACCGGCCCGCTTTGCAGCCAGTTCAGAACGGACTGACCGCAATCGGTTTCGTTTGCCGACGATGTGTCCACGACGTAATCGTAATGACGGCCGGCGTGAATCGTGCCGTATTGGGACTCGGCCAGTCCGATCTTGCGGTCACCACGAAGACGTTCGCGATCGATCAGAACGTCGAGCGAACAGAACACGCCGACGATGAATACCGGCAAGCCGACAAGATCTTCCAGCATGTAGCGCCACGCGTCGGACGACAAGACGTGATCGACTATCGCCCCCTGGCCATGCCGGGAAAAGGTGGCCGCGGTGGCATTGATCGCTCGACACAGAGCCGCCACACGAATCTGCACCAACGGCTTCTCGACCGCCCAGTAGTCGGGCGGCTCCATGTTTCGAAAGACATCCAGCTCGACGTGCAAATGGCGTTCGTCGAGGTTATCGCGCAGATACCTGGCCAGCGTGCTTTTGCCGGCGCTGCTCGGACCGTTGAGTACGACGATGGTCCCATGGCGGGGCTCCGGCATTTCAGTGGTTCGCATTGGGGTACCCGTCGACGTCGTGCGGACGCTAAGACGCAATTGTTGACGAAGTGAACCGCGATGTCGAACCGCCTCGATCGGCCGATAGCGGCCGCTCGTCATCAACGGCAACCGGCCAAACGGCCAACTTCGCGCCCGCACGTGAAGCCACTGGTAAACTCGGGCAACCAAAGCAACAACTTCACGCCTGACTTATGACCACGCTGTCGCCCGACGCCTTCGCCGGCCACACTCCGATGATGCAGCAGTACCTGCGCATCAAGGCCGACCATCCCGACACGCTTGTCTTCTACCGGATGGGCGACTTCTACGAGCTGTTCTTCGAAGACGCGGAGAAAGCCGCGCGCCTGCTCGACCTGACCCTCACACAACGCGGTGCCTCCGCCGGCACGCCAATCAAGATGGCCGGCGTACCGCATCACGCGGTCGAGCAATATCTCGCGAAGCTCGTGAAGATGGGCGAATCGGTGGCGATCTGCGAGCAGATCGGCGATCCGGCCACGTCGAAGGGCCCCGTCGAGCGCAAGGTCGTGCGCGTCGTCACACCCGGCACGCTGACCGACGCCGCGCTGCTGTCCGACAAGAACGACGTCTACCTGCTCGCGATGTGCACAGGCCACAACAAGCGCGGCGTCGCGGTGAACATCGGCCTCGCGTGGCTGAACCTCGCGAGCGGCGCACTGCGGCTCGCCGAAATCGAGCCCGAGCAGCTCGCTGCCGCGCTCGAGCGCATCCGGCCGGCCGAGATCCTGACGCCGGACGGCGCGGCCGACGCCGTGCCCGCAGGCGCGGGCGCCAGCAAGCGCGTGCCGGCCTGGCACTTCGACATCGCGTCGGGCACGCAGCGCCTGTGCGACCAGCTCGATGTCGCGAGCCTCGACGGCTTCGGTGCGCATTCGCTGACGAGCGCATGCGGCGCGGCCGGCGCGCTGCTGCTCTATGCGGCGGCCACGCAGGGCCAGCAGCTGCGGCACGTGCGCAGCCTGAAGGTCGAGAACGAGACCGAGTACATCGGGCTCGATCCGGCCACGCGCCGCAACCTCGAACTGACCGAGACGCTGCGCGGCACCGAGTCGCCGACGCTGTATTCATTGCTCGACACCTGCTGCACGACGATGGGCAGCCGCCTGCTGCGTCACTGGCTGCATCACCCGCCGCGCGCGTCGGTCGCCGCGCAGTCGCGCCAGCAGGCGATCGGTGCGCTACTCGATGCGCCGGCCAACGCCAGCCTCGATGCGCTGCGCAGCGCGCTGCGCCAGATCGCCGACGTCGAACGGATCACCGGGCGTCTCGCACTGCTGTCAGCACGCCCACGCGACCTGTCGAGCCTGCGCGACACGTTTGCCGCGCTGCCGGCACTGCGCGAGCGCATCAGCGCGATCGTCGCGAACGCGGACGCCCTCACCCGCGTCGACGCAGCGCTCGCACCACCCGCCGAATGCCTCGACCTGCTGACGAGCGCAATTGCGCCCGAGCCGGCCGCGATGGTGCGCGACGGTGGCGTGATCGCGCGCGGCTACGACGCCGAACTCGACGAGCTGCGCGACATCTCGGAGAACTGCGGGCAGTTCCTGATCGATCTCGAAGCGCGCGAGCGCACGCGCACCGGCATCGCGAACCTGCGCGTCGAATACAACAAGGTGCACGGCTTCTACATCGAGGTCACGCGCGGCCAGACCGACAAGGTGCCCGACGATTACCGTCGTCGCCAGACGCTGAAGAACGCCGAGCGCTACATCACGCCCGAACTGAAAACCTTCGAGGACAAGGCGCTGTCCGCACAGGAACGCGCGCTGGCGCGCGAGCGCGCGCTGTACGACGCGGTGCTGCAGGCGTTGCTGCCGTTCATCCCCGAGTGCCAGCGCGTCGCGTCGGCGCTCGCCGAACTCGACCTGCTCGCCGCATTCGCCGAACGCGCCCGCGCGCTCGACTGGGTCGCACCGACCTTCACCGACGAGATCGGCATCGAAATCGAACAGGGCCGCCACCCGGTCGTCGAAGCGCAGGTCGAACAGTTCATCGCGAACGACTGCCGCTTCGGCACCGAGCGCAAGCTGCTGCTGATCACCGGCCCGAACATGGGCGGTAAGTCGACGTTCATGCGGCAGACCGCGCTGATCGCGCTGATGGCTTACGTGGGCAGCTACGTACCGGCCAAGTCGGCATGCTTCGGCCCGATCGACCGGATCTTCACGCGTATCGGCGCGGCGGACGATCTCGCGGGCGGCCGCTCGACGTTCATGGTCGAGATGACCGAAGCCGCGGCGATCCTCAACGACGCGACGCCGCAAAGCCTCGTGCTGATGGACGAGATCGGCCGCGGCACATCGACGTTCGACGGCCTCGCACTCGCGTGGGCCATCGCGCGTCACCTGCTGGCGCACAACGCGTGCTACACGCTGTTCGCGACGCACTACTTCGAGCTGACGCAGCTGCCGGCCGAATTCCCGCAAGCGGCCAACGTCCACCTGTCGGCCGTCGAGCACGGCCACGGCATCGTGTTCCTGCACGCGGTCAACGAAGGCCCGGCCAACCAGAGCTACGGCTTGCAGGTCGCGCAGCTCGCAGGCGTTCCGGCACCCGTGATCCGCGCCGCGCGCAAGCACCTCGCGTATCTCGAACAGCAGTCGGCGTCGCAGCACACGCCGCAGCTCGACCTGTTCAGCGCGCCGCCGGTGGCCGCCGACGATCTCGAATACGCGGACGCGCCGACGCTGCCCGACACACCGCATCCGGCGCTCGAAAAACTGCGCGACATCGATCCCGACGATCTCAAGCCGCGCGAGGCGCTCGACCTGCTGTACGAACTGCGCACGCTGGTCCGGTCGCACGATGCCGACGGGCACGCGTAAGCGCATCCCGCGCGGCCTGCCGGCTCGCACCGCCGCCGCGCTCGTGGCGGCCGTGCTCGCGCTCGCGCAGGCTGCCGCGCTGGCCGCGCCGCCGAAGCGCAGCGCCGCGCCCTACTCGTTCGCGGTCGTATCGGGTGTGATCAACGTCCCGGGTGACGAACCGGCCGCCCAGCGGCTGCTCGATGCGATCGCGCGCGAGCGCAATCTCGCGTTCGTCGTCTATGCGGGCGATCTCAAGGGTTCGAAGGAAGCATGCCGAGATGCGCTGTATTCGCAGCGCGGCGCGATCCTGGATGCGGCACGCGTGCCGCTCGTGTTCATTCCCGGCCACGACGACTGGGTAACGTGCAACACCGCGGCCGGCGGCGGCTACGATCCGGTCGAGCGGCTCGACTTCCTGCGGCAGACGCTGCTCGCCGATTCGGCGCTACCCGACCCCGGCGCGCTGCAGATCACGCGGGAAAGCGAAGTTGCACGGTTCCGCCCGTATCGGGAGAACGCACGCTGGATGCGCGACGATATCGTCTACGTCGCGCTCAACGCGCCGGCGCCGAACAACCACTACCTGACGGCCGGCGGCCGCAACGGCGAATTCGAGGACCGCATCATCGCGAACGGTTTCTGGATCGACCACGCTGCCGAATACGCGAAGCGGCGCGAGGCACGCGCGATGGTGGTGATGTTCGAAGGCGATCCGCAGTTCGAACGCTATGAGCGCGCGGAACGCTTCGCATGGCTGCGTTTCAACCGGCCGCGCGTGCGCGACGGCTTCCGTGAGTTGAAACGAACGCTGGTGAAGGCGGCGGCGACGTTCCGCGGCCCGATACTCGTGATGCACGCGAGCGGCGAGCCGCTTGCGAACGGTTTTCTGATCGACCGCCCGCTGCGTGCAGACGACGGTGAACTGGTGGGTAATGTGACGCGCGTCGCGATCGGACCGCGTCATCCGACGAATCAGTGGATCAAGGTGAGCGTGTCGCCGGCACGGCAGACGATCTTCAACGTGAGCCTGCAGGAGGTGCCGAAGAACCTGCCCGTGCCGCCCACGCTGCCGCTCGTGCCGCGCGACGACGTGCCGCTGCCGCAGATGCCGGAAATTCCTGCGTTGCCGGCGCTGCCCGACTCGTCGTCGGTCGCGCCGCCATTGCAGGGTGACAGCGCCGCACCAGGCGGCGCGTCATGGCCGGCACCCGGCCTGCCTGCGAGTTCAGTGCAGGGTACGCCCTGACGGCGCTTCGCCGTCTTCGTCTTCGTCCTCGTCGACGATCTCGAGCCCTTCCGCGCCATGCGCGTGCTCATGCTCGATTTCGTCTTCGGTTGCTTCGCGAACGTCCTTCACGGCGAGTGCGAAACGCAGCGCCATGCCTGCCAGCGGGTGGTTGCCGTCGAGCACGACCTTGTCTTCGGCGATGTCGGTGACCGTGTAGATCAGCGAATCGACTTCCTCGTCGCCGTCTTCCGGCGTGCCTTCGAACTGCATACCCACTTCGAGCGGCTCGGGAAAACGATCGCGCGGCTCGATCTTCACGAGCTCGGGATCGTAGTCGCCGAACGCGTCCTGCGGCTCGAGCTGAACCTCCGCCTCGTAACCCGGCTCATGCCCGTCGAGCTGTTCCTCGATCTTGGGGAACGTGCCATCATAGCCGCCGTGCAGATAAACCATCGGCTCGTCGCTTTCCTCGATCAGATTGCCCTGTGCATCCGACAGCTTGTAAGTGACCGACACGACGGTGTTTTTTGCGATTTTCATCCAATTCTCCCAAATACAAGTCTCATTATACGATGCGCAACCGGTCTCAAGCCGAACCGCGGGATGCCGCTGCCGCCTCGCTCGGCGCGCCGCCTTCCGATCTTCCCACACCGCTGCTCGGCGGTCTTACGCCGGCGCAATTCATGCGCGGCTACTGGCAGAAGAAGCCGCTCCTGATCCGTCAGGCGATCCCCGGCATCGCGTCGCCGGTCTCGCGCGACGCGCTGTTCGAGCTCGCAGCGGACTATGACGCGGAATCGCGACTGATCACCCATTTTCGTAACAAGTGGCAACTGGCGCACGGCCCGTTCGAACCCGGCTCGCTGCCGGCCGTCACGCGCAAGGCCTGGACCCTGCTGGTGCAAGGCCTTGACCTGCACGTCGATGCGGCGCGCGCGCTGCTCGACCGCTTCCGCTTCATCCCGGATGCGCGCCTGGACGACCTGATGATCTCGTATGCGACGGACGGCGGCGGCGTCGGCCCGCATTTCGATTCATATGATGTATTCCTGCTGCAGGTCGAAGGCCGGCGCCGCTGGCGCGTCGGCGCGCAAAAGGACCTGTCGCTGCAGCCGGACGTGCCGCTGAAGATCCTCGAAAACTTCGAGCCGAGCGACGAATGGGTGCTGGAGCCCGGCGACATGCTCTACCTGCCGCCGCACATCGCGCACGACGGTGTTGCCGAAGGCGAATGCATGACCTGCTCGATCGGCTTCCGGGCCCCGTCCGCCGGCGAACTGGGCGCCCAGTTCCTGTACTATCTCGCGGAGCGTGGTGGCCTGCGTGACGAATGCGGCGACGACCTCTACCGCGATCCGAAGCAGCCGGCCGTCGACACGCCCGCGCAGCTGCCTCCGGCGATGGTCGAGCGCGTTGCCGAGATCGTCGACGCGATCCGCTGGCGCAAGCGGGACGTTGCCGAGTTCCTCGGCTGCTACCTGAGCGAGCCCAAGCCGAACGTCGTTTTCGACCCGCCCGCGCGCCCGCTGTCCGAGGACGCGTTCGTCACGCAAGCGTCACGTCGTGGCGTGTGTCTCGACAGAAGGGCCGCATTGATGTATAACGCGCGCTCGTACTTCATTAATGGTGAAGAAGGACCGCTCGAGCAGGCCAGCGAATGGCTGCCCGAACTGGCCAATCAACGCCAGATGGAGGCGAAACGGTTTGTAACACTATCCCGGGTTCCCTCAATGACAGCCTTATTGCACGAGTGGTATCGTGCGGGCTGGATACGGGTCGGAGACCGGAATTAGTGTGAGTCGCCCCGTATGCCCGTACGGATCAAATTCTGTATGGGAAAGACAACGTATTGACCCCGCATTTGTCGACGGTCGATAGGAAAGTGCATATAATTTCCGCCCAAGCCGTAGGGAAGATTCACGCTCTAGAAGTGCATCTCCACCAGCGGCCCAGGTCGGTGTTGGAGCACATTACCGGTATTGTTTCGCGCTGTTGCTTACCTTTAACCATAAAAGGACGTGATCATGAAGAAATCCCTCCTCGTAGCTTCCCTGTTGGCTGCTGTTGCACTGGCTGCTTGCAACAAGAGCGCTGATCAAGCTGCTTCGTCGGCTGCAAGCGACGCAGCTGCTGCTGCTTCGACGGCTGCTTCGGCAGTTGCTGGTGCTGCGAGCGACGCAGCTGCTGCTGCTTCGTCGGCAACGGCTGCTGCGAGCGACGCTGCTGCTGCAGTGGCGTCGGCTGCTTCGGCAGCGACGGCTGCTCCGGCTTCGGGCGCAAGCCAGTAAGCCTCAGCGTCAGCTGAAAAAGAACCGGCCCGAGGGCCGGTTTTTTTACGTCTGTCGTTTCCGCGCCTGCCGTCCGGCCGCCGCGCCGGGCCGCCGCAGCGGCCCTCCCCGCTCATTCGAGCGCCAGCCAGTCGAAGCCTGCGTCCTGCGTGGCCACGACCACTTCTTCCCCGCTCGTCCCCAGTACGCCGCCAAACGCCTGGCGGACCAGTTCCGGCAGGTTGTTCTGCTGGCTCAGGTGCGCCGCGACCAGGTGCTTGAGGCGGCTGCGTTCGAGCGACGCGAGGATGTCCGCTGCGGCGTCATTGCTCAGGTGGCCATGGTTGCCGCCGATACGCGCCTTCAGCGACTGCGGATAGCGGCTCGAGGCCAGCATCGCGGTGTCGTGGTTGGATTCGAGCACCAGCGCGTCACAGCCGCTCAGGACGGCCGTGATGTGCGGCGTGGCCATCCCGACGTCCGTCAGTACGCCGAGCCGGCTGGCGCCGTCCAAAAACACGAACTGGAGGGGCTCACGCGCGTCGTGAGGAACCGTATAGGGCATCACGGCCAGATCGCGTATCGCGGCCGTCTCGTCGCCCCACAGCACGTGGAGATCGACATCGGCCTCGTCCGCACCGACCGCGCGCGCGGTACCCCAGCTCATGTAGAGCGGCAGCGATCCGCGGCGGGCGAGCGTCAGCGCACTGCCGACGTGGTCGCTGTGTTCGTGGGTAATGAGGATCGCATCGAGATCGCCGATGCAGAGATTCAGTCGGCCGAGCCGGCGCTCGACCTCCTTGGCTGAAAAGCCGCAGTCGAGCAGCACGCGGGTGGTCGTCGTACCGCTCGAGGCCTCGACGACCAGCGCGTTGCCTTCGCTGCCGCTTCCGAGGCTGGCGAATCGCACGCGCTCAGTTCAGCTGCGCGTGGAGCAGCGAAATGATCCGCTGCGCGTCCGACGAGTTGTCGACCTGGCCGTTTGCGCCGACCACCGCGACCTGCGTGCTGCCGTTGCCCTGCGCGCGCACGTTGACGAGGTACTCCTTGCCTGGCTTCGCGGCCGACGGGCCGCCGTAGAACAGTTTGCCGAACAGGCCGTCGCGCTTGAGCTCTTCCATCGTGTTCGCATAGCGCACGGTGTACACACCCTTCTCGCGGTCGCGATTGTCGACCGCGAAGTTGGTGCGGTCGAGCGCCAGGCCCACGCGCAGCCATGCGCGATCGAACGACTCGGCCAGTTGCAGCGTCGCCCCGCCGCTGCTCGTGTCGCTGACCTGCGCCGGTGCCGTCGCGGGACGCGCATCGGTCAGCAGTTGCTTCGCCTGCGCATCGGTCAGACCGAACTTCTGCATCAGCTTCGACAGGAACACCGCTTCGAGCACCGGGTTGCGCGGACGCTCTTCCCAGCGCGACGACGTGCCGCCCTGCGGGCCGACCATCATTTCTTCCATCGCGCTGTGCGTGATCGAGATGTCGGTGTTGCCGTCCGACGTGCGGTTCACGAGCGTACGGAAACGGTCGCGCGTGCCGGACGAGTACGCGAAATCGATGACCTTGCCGATCGTGCGGCGGAACCAGTCGTCGGGAATGTTCGCGCGGTTTTCGGCCCAGTCGGTGGCCATGATGCCCGTCGACGGCGCATCGGTCTTCAGCGAGAAGCCGTTCTCCTGCCAGAACTCCTTCAGGATCGGCCACAGCTGCTCGGGCGTCCGGCCATCGACGACGAGCCAGCGGCGATCGCCGTCGCGCTCGATATGCATGCCGAGCGGATCCTGCGCGCTCGGAATGCCGTCGGTGGCATTACCGGCCTGCGTCGTGACCCGCGGCGGCAGCGTGCCAAGGCCGGCGTTGGTCGGCGGCGCGATGAACTGCTGCGTCGTCGGCACCGGCTTCAGGTCGCTCGGCACCGCGAGCGGCGGCGCCGAACCGGTGTTCTTGTAGTTGACCCGGTCAGGGGCCAGGTAGTCGTTCAGCGTATCGCAGCCGGCGAGCGCGCCCAGCGCCAGCGCCATCACCGACATCTGGATGGCGCGAGAGGAAAAGGCGAAACGTTTCATGAAATCCTTCGTCTTGCTAGAACGCTCGTCAGGAGCGGCGCCGGACGGAGCCGGCCGGTGCGGGTTGATCAGGGTTCGAGCCGGCGGCCGCAGGACGCGGCCGCCTCGGCATCAGGCGAGGACGCCGGCCTCGACGAGGGCCGAACGCACGGCTTCGTGGCAACGCTCGTCGAGCGCCGTGAGCGGCAGCCGGATACCGCCCTGCATCTTGCCCATCGCCTGCAGCGCCCACTTCACCGGAATCGGGTTCGCTTCGATGAACAGGTTCTTGTGCAGCGACAGCAGCTTCATGTGCAGCGCGCGGGCCGTCTGTACGTCGCCGGCCAGCGCCGCGCGGCACAGATCGCTCATCGCGCGCGGTGCGACGTTCGCCGTCACCGAGATGTTGCCGTGGCCGCCGAGCAGCATCAGTGCGATCGCGGTCGGATCGTCGCCGCTGTAGATCGCGAAATGCTTCGGTGCAGCCTTGATCAGGTGCGCGGCGCGATCGATGTTGCCGGTCGCTTCCTTCACGCCGATGATGCCCGGCACTTCCGCGAGGCGCAGCGTCGTCTCGTTCGCCATGTCGGCGACCGTGCGGCCCGGCACGTTGTACAGGATCACCGGCAGGTCGACCGCTTCGGCGATCGTCTTGAAGTGACGGTACATGCCTTCCTGCGTCGGCTTGTTGTAGTACGGCACGACCTGCAGCGTCGCGTCCGCGCCGACAGCCTTCGCGTGCTTCGTCAGCTCGATCGCCTCGGCGGTCGAGTTGCCGCCCGCACCCGCGATGATCGGGATGCGTTTCGCCGCATGCTCGACCGCCGTGCGGATCATCAGGATGTGCTCTTCGACGTTGAGCGTTGCCGACTCGCCGCTCGTACCGACCACGACGAGCGCATCGGTGCCTTCCGCGATGTGCCAGTCGATCAGTTTGCGAAACGCCGGCAGGTCGAGACTGCCGTCTTCGAGCATCGGGGTGACGATCGCGGGGATGCTGCCGCGGATTTGAATGCCGTCTTGGGTGCCGTTAGCCATGAAACGCGATTGAGAGTATGTACCGGTAAACGTTGAGATTGTAGCGGATTAGCCGGGCAGTTCGTAACGTGGAATTCCCGCCCCCGCCTTCGGGGTCGCGCCCTCGCGCACTGCGCAGAGACGCTGGACGAACGCCTCGCGCGGCGCGGCGACGAACCCGTCCTCGTACGCGACCACCCGCAGGCGGCCGTGCACGGCGTCCAGCAGCTCGCCCGGGGCGAGCAGGAACGCGGGGTTGGACGGTTTCCCGACCGTTTCGTTTCCTTGCGCGAAGGTTTCGTAGATGAGCACGCCGCCCGGCGCCACCGCATCGAGCAGATGGGGCCAGAGCGGACGATGCAGGTAATTCGTGACGATCACGGCCGAGAACCGCTCGCCGGCCGGCAACGGCCACGGCGCACCTTCGAGATCGGCGTCGCGGGCGTCGACGCCCGGAATCGCCCGCAACGCGGCCAGTGCGTCCGGGTTGCGGTCGAGCGCGACGACCGGATGCCCGTGCGACGCGAACCAGCGTGCATGGCGGCCGCCGCCCGCGGCGACATCCAGCACCGCGCCGCCTGGCGGCACGAGCCGCGACCATTGCCCGACCCAGCGCGACGGCTCGGCCTGGGCGACGTGGCCGCCCGCGGCGGCAATGACGGATGCGCTCATGCGGACGATCAGTTGTACGACAGGCCCATCGCGTCGCGCACGTCGCGCATCGTTTCCGTCGCGTACTTGCGCGCCTTGTCGCAACCGTCCGCGACGATCGCGCGCAGCAGCGACGGATCGTCCATGTACTTCTGCGCGCGCTCGAGCATCGGCTGCTGCTCGCGCAGGATGCCTTCGACGACCGGTTGCTTGCAGTCGAGACAGCCGATGCCTGCCGAGCGGCAGCCCTTCTGCACCCAGTCGTGCGTCGCTTCGTCCGTGTACACCTGGTGCAGCTGCCACACCGGGCACTTGTCGGGATCGCCCGGATCGGTGCGGCGCACGCGTGCGGGATCGGTCGGCATCGTGCGGACCTTCTTCGTGATCGTCTCGGCGTCTTCGCGCAGGCCGATCGTGTTGCCATACGACTTGGACATCTTCTGCCCGTCTAGGCCCGGCATCCGCGATGCTTCGGTCAGCAGCGCCTGCGGCTCGACCAGGATGATCTTGCGCGCGCCTTCGAGATAGCCGAACAGGCGCTCGCGGTCGCTCATCGACAGGCTCTGCGATTCCTGCAGCATCGCGCGCGCCTGTTCGAGCGCCTCGTCGTCGCCCTCCTGCTGATAGGCGTTGCGCAGCTCGTGATAGAGCTTCGCGCGCTTGCCGCCGAGTTTCTTCGCGGCATCGAGCGCCTTCTCCTCGAAGCCCGGCTCGCGGCCGTACAGGTAATTGAAGCGGCGCGCGATCTCGCGCGTCATCTCGACGTGCGGCACCTGGTCTTCACCGACCGGCACGAGCGAGCCGCGATACAGCAGGATGTCGGCCGCCATCAGCACCGGGTAGCCGAGGAAGCCGTAGGTCGACAGGTCCTTGTCCTTCAGCTTCTCCATCTGCTCCTTGTAGGTCGGCACGCGTTCGAGCCAGCCGAGCGGCGTGCTCATGCCGAGCAGCAGCGCGAGTTCGGCGTGCTCGGGCACCTTGCTCTGGATGAACAGCGTGGCCTGCGCCGGATCGATGCCGGACGCGAGCCAGTCGATCAGCACGTCCCACACGTTCTTCTCGATGACCTCGGGAGTCTCGTAGTGCGTCGTCAGCGCATGCCAGTCGACGACGCAGAAGAAGCACGGGTACTCGGACTGCAGCTTCACCCAGTTTTTCAGCACGCCGTGGTAATGACCGAGGTGCAGCGACCCGGTGGGTCGCATGCCGGAGAAAATACGTTCAGGGAACATGATTGTCGTTAGAGGAGCGAGGCGAATGGGGACAGGATGGCGCTCAGGACGGCGTAGCCGACGTTGACGAGCGGGCGCAGCCAGAAATTCGTCAGCACGCCCGTCGTGACCAGCACGAGGACGATGATGAAACCGTATGGCTCGATGCGCGACAGCGCGATCGATTGCTTCGTCGGCAGCAGTGCCGCCAGGATGCGACCGCCGTCGAGCGGCGGCAGCGGAAACAGGTTCAGCACGCCGAGCACGAGGTTCGCGCTGACGCCGGCAAACGCCATCCGCGTGAAGAACGGCTCGTCGATGCCGACGGCAGGCAGCACGAGGGTCAGCACGCCCCAGATCAGCGCCTGCACGAAGTTGCAGGCCGGGCCCGCGAGCGATACCCACAGGCTGCCCCAGCGCGGATTGCGCAGGTTGCCGAACGACACCGGCACCGGCTTCGCGTAGCCGAACAGGAATGCGCCGCCCGTCAGGAAGTACATCGCGAGCGGGATCGCGATCGTGCCGAGCGGATCGATGTGACGCATCGGGTTGAACGACACGCGCCCCATCATGTAGGCGGTGTTGTCGCCAAGCAGGCGGGCGGCGTAGCCGTGCGCGGCCTCGTGCAACGTGATCGCGAAGATCACGGGCAGTGCGTAGACGGCGATGGTCTGTATCAGGGAAGCATCCATATCGCGTTATTGTAACAAGCGCACTCGCGCAAAAAATGGAACGGCGCGCTTACGCCGCCGAGAGTCCGAACGGTTCAAGCGCGCCGCGCCCCGCGCGCACGAGCTCGGGCTCGTCGCCGCTCAGGTCGATCACCGTCGACGGCTCGCGCGGGCATGCACCGCCGTCGATCACGAGGTCGACCTGTTTCTCGAGCCGCTCGCGGATTTCTTCGGGATCATTGAGCGGCTCGTCGTCCGGCGGCAGGATCAGCGTCGTGCCGAGCAGCGGCTGGCCGAGCGATTCGAGCAACGCGAGCGTAATCGCGTGATCGGGCACGCGCAGCCCGATCGTCTTGCGCGACGGGTGCGACAGCCGGCGCGGCACTTCCTTCGTGGCCTGCAGGATGAAAACGTACGGGCCGGGGGTGACCGACTTGATCTGCCGGTACTGGCGGTTGTCGACCATCGCGAAGTTGGCGAGCTCCGACAGGTCGCGCACGAGCAGCGACAGGTGCTGCTTCTCGTCGAGGCCGCGAATCCGGCGCACGCGCTCGACCGCGTCCTTGTCGTCGAGATGGCACGCGAGCGCATAGCTCGAATCGGTCGGCATCGCGATCACGCCGCCCTTGCTGACGATTTCCACGGCCTGCTTGATCAGGCGCGGCTGCGGATTATCCGGATGAATCCTGAAGAACTGGGACATGGGGGGTCGTAAAGGGAGAAAAGTCGAATGTGCGTTGCCGGCGGCAACGCGGGCGGCAATCCGCCGCCTGTTGTCAGAGCCAGCGCTCCCAGACCGGTGTCAGGTCGGGCGGCAACGCCGGCAGGCTGCCGAGCTCGACACGGCCCTCGCCTGGCGCATGGAAATCCGAGCCGCGCGACGCTTCGAAACCGAAGCGGCGTGCGACGTCCGCGTACTCGCGGTACTGGTCGGGCGTGTGGCTGCCCGTGATGACCTCGATCGCGCGGCCGCCCAGATCGATGAACTCGCCGAAGAACGCGTCGAATTCGACGGGCGTATAGCGGTAGCGGCCCGGATGCGCGACCACGGCTTCGCCGCCGGCCGCCCGAATCCACGCGACGGCGTCGGGCAGCGTCGCCCAGCGGTGCGGGACGAACCCGGGCTTGCCGTCGCCGAGCATGCGATCGAACACGTCGGACGTCGACGTGGCATGACCGTTCTCGACGAGAAAGCGCGCGAAGTGCGTGCGCGAGATCAGGTCGGGATTCGACACGTACTTCAGCGCGCCTTCGTACGCCCCGGGAATGCCGAGCGTGGCGAGCTGCTCGCCGATCGCCACCGCGCGCGCCGCGCGGCCGTGGCGCGTACGGTACAGGCCGTCGACGAGCACCTGGTTCGCGGGATCGACATTCAGACCGACGATGTGCACGGTGCGCGATGCCCACGTGACCGAAATCTCGACGCCGCTCAGGTAGCGCATGCCGAGCGCTTCCGCTTCGCTGCGCGCCGCCGCCTGGCCACCGATCTCGTCGTGGTCGGTCAACGCCCACAGGGTCACGCCGCCGGCATGGGCGCGGCGCGCGACGTCGGCAGGCGACAGCAACCCGTCGGAAACATTCGAATGGCAGTGGAGATCGGCGTTCATTGTCGGCATGGCAGGTAAGGCTTCATTCTACTGCAACGCGGCAATGCGCCGCCCGCCTGCCCCGCCGCTGCCGCCGCGCGCCTACGCGCAGAACGCCTCGATCAGCGCCGCGATCTGCTCGGGCTGGTCGTGATGCACCATGTGGCCGGCATCCTCGACGAGCTTCTCGCGCCAGTCGGGGAACGCGTTGAAACGCGCCTTGAATTCCGGCAGCGGGATGTCGCCTGCGATGTGGGCCAGCGTCGGCGAATTGACGGCCTCGACGTGCAGCACCTTCGCGCGCACCTGCGCCCAGGTGGCCATCACTTCGTCGAGCCGGTACAGCAGCGGGCCCGGCATCTTGTGCGCGGGGTCGGCCAGCAGGTGGTAGAGGCCGTCGTCGCCGCGCTTCGACCAGTGCGCGGCAAGGAACGCCGCGCGGCACGGGGCGAGCCGCGGATTGGTCTTGGTCAGGCGCGCCGCCACGTCGTCGAGTGACGCATAGGGGCGCAGCGCCGGCGGTTCGCGCAATTCGTCCAGCCAGCCGCGCAGCCTTCGCGGGGCCTGCTCGGCCCGCGAAGGCGCGAGTCCGAAACCCTCGAGATCGACCACGCGCCGCACGCGCTCCGGCCGCGCACCGGCATACAGGCAGACGACGTTCGCGCCCATGCTGTGCCCGACCAGGTTGACTTCGCCGGTCGGCGCATAGTGGTCGACGAGCGCATCGAGGTCGCCCAGGTATTCATGGAACCAGTAGTGGCCGCCGCCCTGCCGAGCGACCGGCCAGTCGGACAGCCCGAAACCGCGCGCATCGGGCGCGATCACCTGCCAGTCGCCCGCAAGCGCATCGACGACGAACTGGAACGACGCCGCGACGTCCATCCAGCCGTGCAGCATGAACAGCGTCGGCGCATCGGGCCGGCCCCAGCGCCGGACATGCAGCTGGACACCGCGCACCGTGACGAAATCGGAAACAGAACTCGAGGCACTCATTGCAGCCGCCAAAAAAAGAATGATCGTTCGATTATAGCGACGACGCCTTCTTTCCGGCAGCCGACAGTCGAGGCGCCGCTCTAGCGGCCCCAGTACGCACGGGCCGCCGGGAAGTGCCATCTGGCGGGCACACGGGACGGCTGACAGCAACCGAAACGCCCCCGAGCGCGCGCCGGCTAGCGGGGCGCGCTTCCGTCCGCCCCGTCCTGCGCCGCCAGTTCGTCGAGTTCGGCCTGCTCGAATCCCGCATCGCGGCGCGCATCGAAATTGAACGGGCCACGCAGCCGCGGCGCATGATATTGCTCGGCAAGCTGCCGGTAGGTTGGTACGGGATCGCGGCCGGCTTCGTCGCACAGATGCCGGAACCAGCGGTTACCGATCGCGACATGACCGATTTCATCGCGCAGGATCACATCGAGGATCGCGGCCGACGCCTCGTCGCCCGCCTGCACGAGCCGCGCACGGATCGGCGGCGACGCGTCGAGGCCGCGGGCCTCGAGCGTGCGCGGCACGAGTGCCATGCGCGCCAGCACATCGCCCCTGGTCCGCTCGCACATCTCCCACAAGCCGTTGTGCGCGGGAAAATCGCCGTACGCATGCCCGAATGCCGCCAGGCGGTCGGACAGCAGCGTGAAGTGATAGGCCTCCTCGGCCGCGACCTTCAGCCAGTCCGCATAGAACGCATCCGGCAGATCCGCGAAGCGCCAGACCGCGTCGAGCGCCAGGTTGATCGCATTGAACTCGATATGGGCAAGCGCGTGCAGCAGCACGGCGCGCCCTTCGGGCGAACGCATGCTGCGCCGCTCGAGCTGGCGCGGTTCGACGAGCGGCGGGCGCGCCGGGCGCCCGGGCAGATCGGCCGGTTCGGCCAACTGGAGCGACGGGGCGATCGCCGCCTGCCCGGCCCGCAGCGCATCGTAGAGCGCGCGCACCTGGGCGGCCTTGGCCGCAGGCTCGGCGTCACGCAGCGCGGCCAGCGCGGCGCGGCGCACGCAGGCGGGCGCATTGCCGAAAGAAGAAGACTCCATGCTCATAAACGGGGACACCCTGCGTGCGCATCGCGGGAGCGCACGCACGCGACGGTTTACAATAGGCGATTGTTCCGCGGCGCAATGCAATGCGACTGCGCCGGGCAAACCGGACGCGCCATTCTACCGGCGCCCATCATCGAAGAGACAAGGAGACTCCGTGACGATCTACAAGCTGGGCGATACGGCCCCGACGATCCACGAAAGCGTATTCGTCGCCGATACGGCGGCCATCATCGGCAAGGTCGTGCTCGAGGAAAACGCGAGCGTCTGGTTCGGCGCGACGATTCGCGGCGACAACGAGACGATCACCGTCGGCGCTGGCAGCAACGTCCAGGAAGGCGCGGTCCTGCATACGGACCCCGGCTTTCCGCTGACGATTGCCGAAAACGTGACGATCGGGCACCAGGCCATGCTGCACGGCTGCACGATCGGCGAAGGTTCGCTGGTCGGTATCCAGGCGGTGGTCTTGAATGGAGCGGTAATCGGCCGCAACTGTCTGGTCGGTGCCGGCGCTGTCGTGACGGAAGGCAAGACGTTCCCGGACAACTCGCTGATTCTCGGCGCACCGGCGAAAGTCGTGCGCGAGCTGTCGGCGGAAGACATTGCGCGGCTGCGCACGAACGCGAAGACGTACGTCGAGCGGCGTGCGCATTTCAAGGAGCAACTCGTGCGGATCGGGTGATTCGCACGGATTTCAAGGAAGAAGAGTGAGCGACCAGTTACAGAAATTCATGTTCAATGCGGCGCCCGTGCGCGGCGAGATCGTTTCGCTGCGCAATACGTGGCAGGAAGTGCTCTCCCGCCGCGACTACCCTGCCCCCGTGCGCACGGTGCTCGGCGAGATGATGGCCGCGTGCGCGCTGCTGTCCGCGAACCTGAAATTCAACGGCACCCTGATCATGCAGATCTTCGGCGACGGGCCGGTCCAGATGCTGGTCGTCCAGTGCGGTTCGGATCTGTCGATGCGGGCCACCGCGAAGTTCGCCGGCGATTCCGCCCAGACGATCGGCGACGACACGAGCTTCGCATCGCTCGTCAATGCGAGCGGTCATGGCCGTTGCGTGATCACCCTCGACCCGGCCGACAAGCTGCCGGGCCAGCAGCCGTACCAGGGCATCGTGCCGCTGAACGGCGTCGACGGCCCGCACGAATCCGTCTCGCAGGTGCTCGAGCATTACATGCATCACTCGGAGCAGCTCGATACGCGCATGTGGCTCGCGGCCGATCGCGACCGCGCGGTCGGCATGCTGCTGCAGAAGCTGCCGGGCGACGGCGGCATCGTGCCGCGTAACGCCGAAACCGATACCGATACGTGGGAGCGTGTCTGCACGCTCGGCGGCACGCTGTCCGCGCAGGAACTGCTCGAAGTCGAACCGGAAGTCGTGTTCCGCCGGCTGTTCTGGCAGGAAAACGTGCAGCACTTCGAACCGGCCGGTACGCGCTTCCAGTGCTCGTGCTCGCGCGAGAAGGTCGGTGCGATGCTGCGCATGCTCGGCCGCGAAGAAGTCGACAGCGTGATCGTCGAGCGCGGCCACGTCGAGATCCATTGCGAGTTCTGCAACCAGCGCTATGAATTCGATCCGGTCGACGTCGCGCAGCTGTTCGCCGCACCCGGCGTCGAGACGGGCATCGCGCCCGCGACCGAGCAGCGTCACTGAGCAGCAGCCCGATGCCCGCCATCCGGGCACGGGCGCATAATGACGCTCGAGCGTCGCACGCACGGCTCCCGCGCCGAAGTCCCGCACTTCGGCGCAAGCCGCTTCCCGTCGTCGGCGCGCTGCAGGAGAAACACATGAATCGCCCGCTTCATCGATCGTTTCATCGCCCGTTCCGCGCCATCGTCCTGACGAGCGTTGCCGCCGGCACGCTGGCGCTTGCCGGCTGCGCGATGCCGCCGCCGACCTCCACGATCCTGAGCCGCCTGCCCGAACCCGGCGCATCGGGCGGCCAGCCGCCTGCGCTGTCGAGCGCCGAACGCAAGCGCTATGACGAGATCGACCAGCAGGTGCTGCGCGAACAGAACAGCGCGATGGCGGCCGAAGCAGCCGCGCGCGCGTGGGCCTATTACTCGCCGCCGCCCGTGACCGTCTACGGCGGGTATTACGGCGGATGGGGCAATCGCTGGGGCTCGGGCATCAGCTACGGCTACCCGGGATGGTGGTGGTGAGCGTGCATTGCCCAGCCGATTGACTACCGGCAGGAAATAAAAAAGCGCGGTATTTCCCGCGCTTTTTCAATGGATTCGAGTAGCCGTGCTCAGTGATGCGCGGCCTTGCCCTTGTCGCCGCCATGATGCCGCGACGGCTTCGCGATCGACTGCGGATTCGGCACGACACGCACCGGTGCCGCGGATACGGCGCCGCGCGTCGACGTATTCGACGGCGTGTTGTTCAGCGGCGCAGCCGGTGCATTCGGCGACACGAACTGCACGAATACCTCGCCGTCCTTCACCATGCCCATCTCGTAGCGTGCGCGCTCCTCGATGGCCGCGGTGCCGCTCTGCAGATCCTGCACTTCGCCTGCAGTACGCTCGTTGCGCAGCTTCTCGTCCGCGTTCTTCTGCAGCTGGTCGTCGAGCTGCTGACGCAATTCATGCACCCGCAGCCAGCCGCCGTGTCCCCACCATAGGGGGTACTGAATGAGCGCCAGCAGGGCAATCAGGACGACAGTGACAAGCCGCATGTAAGAACCGCAGATATAAGAAGCGCCGCTCCGCGCACATGCACAGAGCGGCGTCGAGATGACGAACCCGATAGTAGCGCGTTAGCGCAGGTTATAGAAAGCCGATTTACCCGGGTAGCTTGCGATGTCGCCGAGATCTTCCTCGATGCGCAGCAGCTGGTTGTACTTCGAGATACGGTCGCTGCGCGACAGCGAACCGGTCTTGATCTGACCGGCGTTCAGGCCGACCGCGATGTCCGCGATCGTCGAATCTTCCGTTTCGCCCGAGCGATGCGAGATCACGGCCGTGTAGCCTGCGCGCTTCGCCATTTCGATTGCCGCGAACGTTTCGGTCAGCGTACCGATCTGGTTGATCTTGATGAGGATCGAGTTCGCGATGCCCTTCTCGATGCCTTCCTTCAGGATGCGCGTGTTCGTGACGAACAGGTCGTCGCCGACCAGCTGCACCTTCTTGCCGAGGCGATCGGTCAGCAGCTTCCAGCCTTCCCAGTCGCTTTCGTGCATGCCGTCCTCGATCGACACGATCGGGAACTTGTCGGCGAGCGTCGCGAGGTAGTCGGTGAATTCGGCCGACGACAGTTGCAGGCCTTCGCCCGCGAGCTGGTACTTGCCGTCGTGGTAGAACTCGGATGCCGCGCAGTCGAGTGCGAGCAGCACGTCTTCGCCCGCACGGTAGCCGGCCTTCTCGATTGCCTGCAGGATCGTCGACAGGCACTCGTCGTTGCTGCCGAAGTTCGGCGCGAAGCCGCCTTCGTCGCCGACTGCCGTGCTCATGCCGCGGTCGCTCAGGATCTTCTTCAGTGCGTGGAACACTTCCGCGCCGCAACGCAGGGCTTCACGGAACGTCGGCTGGCTCACCGGGACGATCATGAATTCCTGGATGTCGAGGCTGTTGTTCGCGTGCGCGCCGCCGTTGACGATGTTCATCATCGGCACCGGCAGTTGCATGGCGCCCGAACCGCCGAAGTAGCGGTACAGCGGCAGGCCTGCCTCTTCGGCGGCTGCCTTCGCGACGGCCATCGACACGGCCAGCATCGCGTTCGCGCCGAGGCGCGACTTGTTGTCGGTGCCGTCCAGCTCGAGCAGCGTCTTGTCGAGGAACGCCTGTTCCGACGCGTCGAGGCCCATGATGGCTTCGGAGATTTCGGTGTTGATATGCTCGACTGCCTTCAGCACGCCCTTGCCGTTGTAGCGGCCGGCTTCGCCGTCACGCAGTTCGATCGCTTCACGCGAGCCGGTGGACGCGCCCGACGGCACCGCCGCGCGGCCCATCGTGCCCGATTCGAGCAGCACGTCGCATTCGACGGTGGGGTTGCCGCGCGAATCCAGAATCTCGCGGCCGATGATATCTACGATTGCACTCATGGGTTTCCTCTGAGAATGACGATGGATTCTTCAAACTGCGACGGCGCACGCGCCTGAACCGCTTTCGCTACAGACGCGCGAAACCGTCGCAAGGTTCATTCGATCTTTAATTGAAATCGTTTTCCAGGAACGGATTGCGCTTCACCGCCTGGTCGAGCGTGACGAGAGTCTCCAGCAGCGCACCCATCCGGTTCAGCGGCACCGCGTTCGGGCCGTCCGACTTTGCCTCGGCCGGATTCGGGTGCGTTTCCATGAAGAGGCCCGCGACGCCCGTCGCGACCGCCGCACGTGCGAGCACCGGCACGAATTCGCGCTGGCCGCCCGAGCTCGTGCCCTGCCCGCCCGGCAACTGCACCGAGTGGGTCGCATCGAACACGACCGGAGCGCTCGTCTCGCGCATGATCGCGAGCGAACGCATGTCCGACACGAGATTGTTGTAGCCGAACGAGACGCCGCGCTCGCACGCCATGAAGCGGTCTTCCGACAGCCCCGCTTCACGGGCCGCTTCGCGCGCCTTGTCGATCACGTTCTTCATGTCGTGCGGCGCGAGGAACTGGCCCTTCTTGATGTTGACGGGCTTGCCCGAGCGCGCGCACGCATGGATGAAATCGGTCTGGCGGCACAGGAACGCCGGCGTCTGCAGCACGTCGACGACCGACGCGACCTGCTCGATCTCCTCGATCGAATGCACGTCGGTCAGCACCGGCAGGCCGAGCTGGCGCTTCACCTCGGACAGGATCCGCAGGCCCTCGTCCATTCCGAGGCCACGAAACGATTTGCCCGAGCTGCGGTTTGCCTTGTCGTAGGACGACTTGTAGATGAACGGAACGTTCAGCTTCGCGCAGATCTCCTTCAGGCGGCCCGCCGTGTCGATCGTCATTTGCTCCGATTCGACGACGCAGGTACCCGCGATCAGGAAGAAAGGCTTGTCGAGACCGACCTCGAAATCGCACAGCTTCATGCTTACACTCCGCGCGCTTGCTTGTTGACAAGCGCAGCTTCGACGAACGACTTGAAGAGGGGATGACCGTCACGCGGCGTGGACGTGAATTCCGGGTGGAACTGGACGCCGACGAACCACGGGTGCATCGAACGCGGCAGTTCCATCATTTCCGGCAGATCCTCGCTCGGGGTACGGGCGCTGATGATAAGGCCGCCGGCTTCGAGCTGGGGCACGAAGCGGTTATTGACTTCATAACGGTGGCGATGGCGCTCGTTCACGTCCTTGCCATAGATCTCTTCGGCCATCGTGCCGGGCTTGATCGGGCAGCGTTGCGAACCCAGGCGCATCGTGCCGCCGAGATCGGATTCCTCGGTGCGCGTCTCGACCTTGCCGTCGCGGTCGTACCACTCGGTGATCAGCGCGACCACGCGTTCCGGCGTGTCCGGCTCGAATTCCGTGCTGTTCGCCTGCTTCAGGCCGACGACGTCGCGCGCGAACTCGATCACCGCGAGCTGCATGCCGAGGCAGATGCCGAGATACGGCACCTTGGCTTCACGCGCATAGCGGATCGCCGCGATCTTGCCTTCCGTGCCGCGACGGCCGAAACCGCCCGGCACCAGCACGGCGTCGAGGTGCTTCAGGCTGTCGACACCGTTCGTCTCGATCTCTTCCGAGTCGATGTATTCGATGTTGACCTTGGTCGACGTGTGCAGCGATGCGTGGCGCAGCGCCTCGATCAGCGACTTGTACGACTCGGTCAGGTCGACATACTTGCCGACCATGCCGATCGTCACTTCGTGCTTCGGGTTCTCGAGCTTCTCGACGAGCTCCGACCACATGGTCAGGTCGGCGTCCTTCGGCGACAGCTTCAGTTCCTCGCAGATGATGCGGTCGAGGCCCTGGTCGTGCAGCATCTGCGGAATCTTGTAGATGCTGTCGGCATCCCACACCGAGATCACGGCATCTTCCGGCACGTTCGAGAACATCGAGATCTTCTTCGATTCGTCGTCCGGAATGCGGCGGTCCGCACGGCACAGCAGCACGTGCGGCAGGATGCCGATCTCGCGCAGCTTCTGCACGCTGTGCTGGGTCGGCTTCGTCTTCAGCTCGCCGGCCGTCGCGACGTACGGCACCAGCGTCAGGTGCACGAAGCACGCGCTGTTGCGGCCGAGGCGCAGGCTCATCTGGCGCGCGGCTTCGAGGAACGGCAGCGATTCGATGTCGCCGACCGTGCCGCCGATCTCGACGATCGCGACATCCGGCTCACCGCAGGTGGCCGACGCGGCCCCGCGCTCGATGAACGCCTGGATTTCGTTCGTGATGTGCGGAATGACCTGCACGGTCTTGCCGAGATAATCGCCGCGGCGTTCCTTGCGGATCACCGATTCGTAGATCTGGCCGGTCGTGAAGTTGTTGGCCTTGCGCATCTTCGTGCTGATGAAGCGCTCATAGTGGCCGAGGTCGAGGTCCGTCTCCGCTCCATCTTCCGTCACGAACACTTCGCCGTGCTGGAACGGGCTCATCGTGCCGGGGTCGACGTTGATGTAGGGATCGAGTTTGAGGAGGGTGACTTTCAGACCGCGCGATTCGAGGATCGCGGCGAGGGAAGCGGCGGCAATACCCTTGCCAAGGGAAGAAACTACGCCGCCGGTGACGAAAACATATTTGGTCATCGCTGGATGCTCGCGGGAAAAACGGATTATACCGTAAAGCCCGCCCTTCTCTCAGCAATTGACTCGATGATCGCGCCCTTTCGCGCCGCCCCGCACCAGCCATGCGCGCCGGGGCGAAGCCGCCCGCCGGCCGGTGCAGCCGCGCGTGCCGGGGGCGCGCGCCCGGCCGCCAAATCGTGCGTCAGGCGCGCTTCGCGAGCGGCGCGGCGCCCTGCGACACATCGCCCTCCGCCGCCTTCAGCGAATTCAGCATCCGCTGCAATGCGCGGGCGGTCTCGAGCGGCCGCTCCATCGGGAACAGGTGGCTGCCTTCCAGCCATTCGACGCGGCCGCGCGCCGCGCGCCGCGTCGCATCGAGCCCGACCTGGCGCACCTCGCGCGAACGCGTGCCGGCGAGAAAACCGAGCGGCACCGGCGCGCCGTGCGCGAGCCGCGGGCCGAGCGTGTGCGGCAGCGTCCGGTAAATCAGGTATTCGACCTGCCGGTCGAATGCGAGCGAGCGCTCGCCGTCGGCACCGGCTTGCGGAATCCCGTAGTCGATGTAGTCGGCCAGCATCCGTTCGTCCCAGCGGGCGAACGCCGGCTTCTCGCGGAAGTGCCGCCAGACTTCGTCGCGGCTCACCCAGCGCGTGCGCCGGTTGCGCGTCGCGGCGGCCGGCGACAGCCGCTCGTCGAGCCCCGCCCACTGGCTCGCACGCAATGCGCCGGCGCGCCAGCCCGCGATGATCGGCGAATCGATCATCACGACGCCGCGCACCCATTGCGGCTTCTTCAGCGCGGCCATCAGCGACAGGTAGCCGCCGAGCGAATGGCCGACGAGCCAGACGGGACGCTCGTAGCGGCTGCCGATGTCGTCGAGCAGCTGCTCGACGAGATGCGGCCAGTCGCGCGTCACCGGGTAGCGGCGGTCGTGGCCGATCCGTTCGATGTAGCGCAGCTCGTAGTCGTCGGCCAGTTCGGCGAAGATCGTGCGGTACGTCGACGCCGGAAAGCCGTTCGCATGCGAGAAGTGGAGGATGTCCTTCAAACGCCGATGTCTCCTTTGTCGACGAGAGTTAGTGCTTTAGCACTTACTCTCGTCCCATGCTTCGCGGTCGACCGGAGTTGGTGCTTTAGCGCTTGCTCCGATCTCATGCTTCGCGTTCTGCCGGGCCCGTGCTTCGGCATGGAGCGCGGGTCCCGGGCCTTCCATCCTGATCGATACGCCGGCCTGCACCGCGCTCAGCGATCCATCCAGTACCGTCGCCGAACGTCACGATGACGTTCGAACGCAAACCCGCCGCCGGCCGGCGCGACGTCGAACCGCACGGCGCCGTCGCGATCGGTACGCGGCAGCGGGATCCCGCGCGCCTCGTAACGGGCGAGAACCGTCCGGTGCGGATGCCCGAAACGATTACGATAGCCTACAGGAAATACCGCGACGCGCGGCCCGACCGAATCGAGGAAAGGCTCGACCGACGACGTGCGGCTGCCATGGTGCGGAACGACCAGGATCTGCGCGGCCAGCGCGTCGCGCGCGGCGGCCACGAGCTGGCGTTCGGCGCGCGCCTCGACGTCGCCCGTCAGCAGCGCGGACGTCCCGCCCGCGTCGATGCGCAACACGCACGACTGCCCGTTCGACGAACCCGGGCCCCAGCCGCCCCGTGGCCACAGCATCGTGAACGCGACGCCGTCCCAGGTCCAGCGCTGCCCGGCCACGCACGGCAGCCGGTCGGCGACACCGGCGGCTGCCGCGTCACGCCAAAGCCGGCTGTTCGGCGCAATGCCGGCCAGCAGCTGTCGTACGTCGGCTGCCGCATAGACGGCTGGCACGCCGCCCGCGTGATCGGCATCCGCGTGACTGAGCACGAGCGCATCGATGACCGCGATGCCGCGTGCGCGCAACGCCGGTGCGACGATCCGCGCGCCGGCGTGGGTCGACTCGGCGCCCGGCCCTGCGTCGAACAGCAAGGTGCGTCGCGCGGTCTCCACCAGCACCGACGCGCCCTGCCCGACGTCGAGCACGGTCAGCCGGAAACCGCCCGGCGGAGGTGCCTCGGATGCCGGCGCGACGAGCGGCAGCCACGTGAGCGGCGCCGCCCAGCGCAACGGCCAACCGCGCGGCATCAGCGCCCATGCGACGCCGACGCAGGCCAGCACCATCACCGGCCAGTCGGGCATGCGCAGCCAGAACACGCCGGCCGGCCAGTCGGCGAGGTATCCGAGCAGCGTCATCATCGGTTCGAGCGCCGCGTGCGCAAGCCGGAACGCGTACGCATCGAGCGGTGCAGGCAGCGCGATGCCGGCCAGCACGACCGGCGTCACGACCGAGCTGACCCACGGAATCGCGAACGCATTGCCGAGCGGGCCCGACAGGGATATCTGCGCGAACCATGCGGCCGTGAGCGGTGCGAGACCGATCGTCACCGCGTACTGCACGCGCGTGGCCTCGGCGACACGGCGCCCGGCACGTGCGCGCCACGCGCGCAACCGGCTCGACAAGCCGACCGCGCCGACGTCCTCCTCGTTTTCCGCATCGGCCTCACGCACGCCACGCCAGCCGGCGACGGCCAGCAGGATCACGGCGACCGCCCCGAACGACAGCCAGAACCCGGCCGACAGCACGGCCCACGGATCGGCAAGCAGCACCCCGCCGAGCGCCGCGCACAGCACCGCGGAAGTCGGTACGCTGCGCCCGGCCAGGTACGCGATGCCGCCGGCCGCGATCATCCACCACGCGCGCTGCGCCGGCACGTTGAAGCCGGCAAGCGCCGCATAGCCGGCCGCGGCCGCCAGCGCGGCGAGCACGGCCGCGTACGGTGCCGGAAACACGAGCGTTGCGGCCCGGGCGCGCCAGCACAGGCGGCGCCAGACCATCGACACGAGCCCGCCCGCGATCGCGCCGACGAGCCCGACGTGCAGGCCGGAAATCGCAACCAGATGGCTCGTGCCCGTGCTGCGCAGCGCGTGCCAGTCGTCGTCGCCGATGCCCGATTGGTCGCCGATCGCCAGCGCGGCGACGATGCCGCGATGGCCGGCATCACCGCCGAGCGTCTCGCCGATACGCGCGCGCAGCGCGTCACGCAGCCGATCGATCGATGCACGCCATCCCGCTGCGCGCGCATCGAGCAATTCCGCCCGCCGGGGCGCGCTGACATACCCGATCGCGCGAATGCCTGCGGCCAGCCACGCCGCCTCGCTGTCGCGCACGCCGGGATTCGCCTCCGCATGCGGCCGCTTCAGGCGCACGACGAAACGCCAGCGCTGTGCGGCGCGCAGATCGGGAAGTGGATCGCGTGTCGCCGATGCGCCGTATGCGCGCCACGACAGCCGGATCAGCGGCGGAAAACGGGCCAGCCCCGCATCGTTCGACTCGACCGCGAACAGCAGCCGCGCACCCGTCTCGTCGACCACGGGCAGCCCGCGAATCAAGCCGGTGACGACGATGTCGCGCCCTTCCCACTCGGCGGGCAGGCTGTCGTCCAGCCGCCATTCGGCCCGCGCGGCCGCGTAGCCAAACCCGACGACGCAGGCCGCGAGCGCGCACAGTATCCATCCGAACGCGGCGGTCGTACGCGTACGCCGGCGACGCACGCACCACGCGCCCAGCACCACGCAACCCGCGAGCACGGCCGCACCGATCGTCCATGCGAGCGCACCCGGCAACGCCGCCTGCCGCTGCAGTACGACCACGCCGAGCGCGAACGCGATCCACCACACGCGCATCCCGCCTCCTCGTCGACCCGGCGCCGCCATTGCGAATGCGGCGCCTTCCGGCAACGATTATGCGGACGAAAGTGCGAGTCGCGGCAGCGCGGCGAGCGCGTTAGCCGAAGTGCATAGGGACACCGCGCCGGCGTCGAGGCCGCGCAGCTCGGCGAGCACGTCGCCGATACGCGGCACCTGGTCGGGCGTGTTGCGGGATTTGTACGCCCATTCGGGCGCGATGTCGGGCGCGTCCGTCTCGACGACGAGTGCGTCGAGCGGCAACTCCGTGGCGAGCCGGCGGATCTGCAGCGCGCGCGTGAAGGTCACGTTGCCGCCGAAGCCGAGATGCAGCCCTTGCGCGAGATACGCTTCCGCCTGCTGGAAACTGCCGTTGAACGCATGCGCGATGCCGCGCCGTACGCCGAAACGGCGCAGTCCGGCCAGCACGCGATCCTGCGACTTGCGCACGTGGCACAGCACGGGCAGGTCGAATTCCCGCGCCAGCTTCAGCTGCCCCTGGTAGAAGAACTGCTGCCGGTCTTCGTCGAGCCCCGGCACGAAATAGTCGAGGCCGATCTCGCCGATCGCGACGAAGCGCGGATCGTCGAGGCTCGCCTCGATCTCCATGCGCAGCAGGTCGAGATCCTCGTCGCGTGCGCGTGGCGTATACATCGGATGGATGCCGAGCGCATAGACCGCGCCCGGCGTGCGTTGCGCGAGTTCGCGCACCGTCGTGAAGTTGTCGCGCCCGACGCTCGGGATCACGATGCGCGACACGCCGGCCGCGCGCGCCGCGTGCGCGACCGCGTCGCGGTCGGCGTCGAATTCGGCGGCATCGAGATGGCAGTGCGTGTCGATCCACATGGCGGCAGCCCTGCGCCGTGGCGCCGCGCCGGGACGACCCCGGCAGCACGCCAAGCGCGTTCGCTTCTTACACCGGCAGCGCCGGCTCCTCGTGCAGCACGCCGTCGCGCAGCCGCATGATGCGATCGCAACGCGCGGCGAGATCGGGATCGTGCGTGACGATCACGAAGCTCGTTTCGAGCGTCTCGGACAGTTCGAGCATCAGGTTGAACACCGTATCGGCCGTCGTGCCGTCGAGGTTGCCGGTCGGCTCGTCGGCGAGCACGCACGCGGGCTTCGTGACCAGCGCGCGCGCGATCGCGACGCGCTGCCGCTCGCCGCCCGACAGCTCGCCCGGACGGTGCTTCGCACGCTGGCCGAGACCGACACGCTCGAGCATCGTCTGGGCCTGCTCGCGCGCGTCCTCGGTCGTCATCCGGCGAATGCGCAGCGGCATCGCGACGTTGTCGAGCGCGGTGAACTCGGGCAGCAGGTGATGGAACTGGTAGACGAAGCCGAGCGCGCGGTTGCGCAGTTCGTTGCGCTCGCGCTCGGCGAGTTGCGTGAACGGCTTGCCGAGCAGCGACACTTCGCCCGCGCTCGGCTCGTCGAGCCCGCCCAGCACATGCAGCAGCGTGCTCTTGCCGGACCCCGACGCACCGACGACCGCGAGCTTCTCGCCGCGCCGCACCGTCAGCTCGGTATTGTTGAGCACCTGCACGTTGAAGCCGCCCTGCACGAACGCCTTCGTGACCCCGCGCGCCTGAAGCACGTAATCCTGCATACCTGCCGAATCCTGTCTGTTGTGTTGTCGTGAATCCGCGAATGCGGTCGCGCGATCATTCATAGCGGAGCGCCTCCGCCGGCTTCACCTTCGCCCCGCGCCAGCTCGGATAGAGCGTCGCGATCGCCGACAGCGCGAATGCGATCAGCCCGATCCGGATCACGTCGCTCGCGACGAGTTCGGACGGCAGTTCGCTGATGAAGTACACGGACGGCGGCAGGAACTGCACGCCGAACAGGTGCTCGATCATCGGGATCAGCCACGGGATGCTCCACGCGATCAGGCAGCCGAGCGCGACGCCCGACGCCGTGCCGACGAAGCCGATCGTCACGCCCTGCACGACGAAGATCTTCATGATCGACCCCGGCTGCGCGCCGAGCGTGCGCAGGATCGCGATGTCGGCCTGCTTGTTGGTCACCGTCATCACGAGCGACGACACGAGGTTGAACGCAGCCACCGCGATGATCAGCGTAAGGATGATGAACATCATCCGCTTTTCGATCTGCACGGCCGAAAACCACGTCTTGTTCTGCTGGGTCCAGTCGCGGATGTACAGGCTGCCCGACAGCGTATGCGACAGCTCGACCGCCACGTCCGGCGCCTTCTGCATGTCCTTCAACCGCAGCCGCACGCCGGTCGGTGCGGACATCCGGAACAGCGCCTCGGCGTCGCGGATGTTGATCATCGCGAGCGTGCTGTCGTACTCGTAGTGCCCGGACTCGAACACGCCGACGACCGTGAACTGCTTCAGCCGCGGCATCATGCCGGCCGGCGTGATCGACCCTTCGGGCGCGACCAGCGTGACCTTGTCGCCGACCGTCACGCCGAGGTTGCCGGCGAGCGCATCGCCGAGCACGATGCCGAACTGGCCCGGCACGAGCGCGCCGAGCTGGCCCGCCTTCATGTCCTTGCCGATGTCCGACACCTGCGGCTCGAGCGTCGGCTCGACGCCGCGCAGCATCACGCCGCTCACCGCGTCCTGGCGGGTGAGCAGCGCCTGCGCGTCGACGTACGGCGCCGCGCCGATCACCGACGGATTGCGGCGCGCTTCCTGCGCGGTCAGTTGCCAGTCGGGCATCGAGCCCGTCGGCGAGAACACCTCGACGTGTGCGAGCACCGACAACATGCGGTCGCGCACTTCCTTCTGGAAGCCGTTCATCACCGACAGCACGACGATCAGCGCCGCGACGCCGAGCGCGATCCCGAGCATCGACACGAGCGCGATGAAGGAAATGAAGCCGTTACCGGTCGTGCGTTTGCCGGCGCGCGTGTAGCGCCAGCCGATCTGCCATTCGTACGGAAGTTTCAAGCGAATCCTTTCTGCTGGTTACGGCGGGGAGGCGCCCCGCGGCCGGACCGCCGCCCGGTGGCGGCCACCGGCCCGGGCACGGTCGAAAACGGCCGCCGGACGCGAACGGGCCGTCAGCCGGCCCGATCACGCGCGCAGTTTGCCATACAATGCGCACCATCATGCACGACCGACGCCTCCATTTTCTCGTTCCGTTCGCGCTGCCGTCGGCGGCCGATGCGGCCTCGTCCCTGCACACGCTGGACAGCCCCGCGCTCGAAAAGTTGCTCGCCCGCGCCAGCCTCGTCGAGCGCGTGGCCGGCGAGGACTTCCAGCGCACCCTGCCGCACGAGCGCTGGCTGGCCCGCCAGTTCGGCGCGACCCAGGGCAACGCCGCGGACGAGGCGCCGCTCGCGCCCTACATGCTGCTGGCGGACGGCGGCGCCCCCGGCGCGCACGCGTGGGCCTGCGTCGAACCCGTCCACGTCGAAATCGCGCACGATCACCTGGTGCTCGTCGATCCGGCAGCCCTCGCACTCGACGAAGGCGACGCAGCCGCGCTGCTCGCGGTCGCGCGGCCGCTGATCGAGGAGCTCGGCGTCCGGCTCGAGGCGCCGCACCCGTCACGCTGGTACCTGTCGAGCGAGCAGCTCGCCCGCCTCGCCGGCGCCGCGCCGCTGCGCGCGAGCGGCCGCAACATCGAGATCTGGCTGCCGCACGAGGCCCATACGGGCGAACGCTCGCGGATGTGGATGAAGCTGCAGAACGAAGTGCAGATGGCGTGGTTCCAGCACCCGGTCAACGAGGCCCGCGAGGCGCGCGGCCTGCCGGCCGTCAATTCGATCTGGTTCCATGCCCAGGGCACGCTGAAACCGGTCGGCAAGCCGTTCGCGCGCGTGCTGTCCGCGTCGCCCGCGGCGCTCGGCCTCGCGCGCGCCGCGCAAGCCGACGCCGGTGCGCCGCCGGCCGCGTT